>JBFXCU010000008.1:0-100346 GCA_050181835.1 Steroidobacteraceae bacterium
CAGACAGCCAGGAGGTTGGCTTAGAAGCAGCCATCCTTTAAAGAAAGCGTAATAGCTCACTGGTCTAGTCGGCCCGCGCGGAAGATATAACGGGGCTCAAGCCATGAGCCGAAGCTGCGGATCTGCATGTAAGTGCAGGTGGTAGGGGAGCGTTCTGTACGCCTGTGAAGGTGAACTGTGAGGTTTGCTGGAGGTATCAGAAGTGCGAATGCTGACATGAGTAACGTTAATGCGGGTGAAAAACCCGCACGCCGAAAGCCCAAGGTTTCCTACTCAACGTTAATCGGAGTAGGGTAAGCCGGTTCCTAAGACGAGACCGAAAGGTGTAGCCGATGGAAAGCAGGTTAATATTCCTGCGCCCGGTATGACTGCGATGGGGTGACGGAGAAGGCTAGCTCAGCAGGGTTTGGATCCCTGTTTAAGCATGTAGGGAGAGTCGCCAGGTAAATCCGGTGACTCATATCCTGAGATGTGATGACGAGACCTTTATTGGTCGAAGTGAGTAACGCCATGCTTCCAGGAAAAGCCTCTAAGCTTCAGGTCATATTGGACCGTACCGAAAACCGACACTGGTGGGCGAGCAGGTAATCTGCCAAGGCGCTTGAGAGAACTCTGGTTAAGGAACTCTGCAAATTAATACCGTAACTTCGGGAGAAGGTATGCCTTCGACGGTGATTGGACTTGCTCCATGAGCTATTGAAGGTCGCAGGTAATCGGTGGCTGCGACTGTTTATCAAAAACACAGGACTCTGCGAACACGTAAGTGGAAGTATAGGGTCTGACGCCTGCCCGGTGCTGGAAGGTTAATTGATGGGGTTAGCGTAAGCGAAGCTCTTGATCGAAGCCCCAGTAAACGGCGGCCGTAACTATAACGGTCCTAAGGTAGCGAAATTCCTTGTCGGGTAAGTTCCGACCTGCACGAATGGCGTAACGCTGGCCACACTGTCTCAACCAGAGACTCAGTGAAGTTGAAATCGCTGTGAAGATGCGGCGTTCCCGCGGTAAGACGGAAAGACCCCGTGAACCTTTACTATAGCTTTACATTGAACTTTGAACCTTTTTGTGTAGGATAGGTGGGAGGCTTTGAAGCTTGGGCGCTAGCTCAAGTGGAGCCAACCTTGAAATACCACCCTGAAATGTTCGGAGTTCTAACCTTGGTCCGTTATCCGGATTGGGGACAATGTATGGTGGGTAGTTTGACTGGGGCGGTCTCCTCCCAAAGAGTAACGGAGGAGTGCAATGGTACGCTCAGCGCGGTCGGTCATCGCGCTCTAGAGTGCAAAGGCATAAGCGTGCTTAACTGTGAGACGGACATGTCGAACAGATACGAAAGTAGGTCTTAGTGATCCGGTGGTTCTGTATGGAAGGGCCATCGCTCAACGGATAAAAGGTACTCCGGGGATAACAGGCTTATTCCGCCCAAGAGTCCACATCGACGGCGGAGTTTGGCACCTCGATGTCGGCTCATCACATCCTGGGGCTGTAGCAGGTCCCAAGGGTATGGCTGTTCGCCATTTAAAGTGGTACGCGAGCTGGGTTCAGAACGTCGTGAGACAGTTCGGTCCCTATCTACCGTGGGCGTTGGAAACTTGAGGGTGAGCTGTCCTTAGTACGAGAGGACCGGGATGGACGTATCTCTGGTGTTCCGGTTGTCACGCCAGTGGCACTGCCGGGTAGCTATATACGGACGGGATAATCGCTGAAAGCATCTAAGCGAGAAGCCCCCCCCAAGATTAGGTTTCCCTGGGAGCTTGACTCCCCTAAAGGGCCGTCGAAGACTACGACGTTGATAGGCTGGGTGTGTACATGCAGTAATGCATTTAGCTAACCAGTACTAATTGCCCGTGAGACTTGACCATATAACACCCAATGAGCTTGTCCTATTTACTAGGCATATCTTGTGGTGACGTTACTCTGAATGTGACAACGTCAAAACGACTCCGAATTGTTAATCCTCGGCGGGGGCATAAATACCCCTGTGTTTGGATTAAACCGGTTTGCCTGGCGGCCATAGCGAGTAGGAACCACCCGATCCCTTTTCGAACTCGGAAGTGAAAATGCTCTGCGCCGATGGTAGTGTGCCCTTTGGGCATGCAAGAGTAGGTCACTGCCAGGCTCTTACATACGAAACCCCCACTGAAAATCGGTGGGGGTTTTTTATTGCCCGCGCGAAATTGGTGCTAATCTTCTGCGCGTTTGATGATGAATAGTTGCTACCAAGATAGCTCGTCACCGTGAGATGCAAATTGAGGGGGATTGCTTGATGACAAACGACAAAAGCCGTTTACGGGGTATCTGCTTATTTATTGCGTTGCTGTTTCTGCCCTGTATGACGTTTGCACAGACGGTGGATGTCATTAACGGTAGTGATACCGCTTGGTTGTTGACGGCCACAGCGCTGGTACTGTTCATGACGTTGCCGGGTTTGGCCTTGTTTTATGCCGGGCTGGTGCGTTCCAAGAATGTGCTGTCGATCATCATGCAGTGTTTCGCCATTACTTCTGTAGCATCCATAGTCTGGTTGGCGTGTGGTTATTCGATCGCTTTCAATGATGGTGGCCAATACCAAGCATGGATGGGTGGTTTTGATAAGAGCTGGCTAAACAACGTTTCGCCTGCAAGCATCACGGGACAAGTACCCGAATATCTGTTTTTTATGTTTCAACTCACCTTTGCAGCCATCACGCCGGCGTTAGTCATTGGCGGGTTTGCTGAGCGAATGAAGTTCAGCGCTGTTCTGTGGTTTTCGGCAACCTGGCTGTTGCTGGTGTACGCACCAGTGACGCATTGGGTGTGGGGTGGGGGATGGCTCGCTAAATTAGGCGTGATGGATTTTGCTGGCGGCATAGTGGTGCATATCACCGCTGGCGTATCCGCAGTCATGTGTGCCTTTGTGTTGGGTCGTCGGCGCGGCTTCCCGCTGGTATCAATGCCTCCCCACAGTTTGCCGTTAACGGCTGCCGGTGCCGGCATGTTGTGGGTAGGTTGGTTTGGCTTTAACGGTGGCAGCGCGCTAGCAGCTAACTCATCGGCTGCCGCAGCCATACTTGCGACGCATTTAGGTGCTTCAGCGGGGGCATTAAGCTGGATGGCAATTGAATGGCGGCGTTATGGCAAGCCTTCGGTATTGGGAATTTTGACTGGCATGGTGGCCGGGTTAGGCACTATCACCCCTGCATCCGGATTTGTCAGCCCATTGTCGGCGGTATGTATTGGTGCGGTGGCCGGTGTCACTTGCTATTTCGCCACGCAACTATTCAAGCAGGTGTGGCAGATTGATGACTCACTTGATGTATCGCCAGTTCATGGTGTTGGCGGTGTATTGGGAACCTTGCTCACCGGTATTTTCGCGTCACCCTTATTGGGTGGCGCGGGTTTTACGGTTTCAGGCAGCATCCTGCGACAACTAGGCGTTCAGGCTGTGGGGATTCTGGTGGTGGCGGCTTGGTGCGCAGTAATCACTTGGCTACTATTGAAGCTAATCGTGGTAACCATTGGACTACGTGTGAGCGAGGAACAAGAGTCGGAAGGTTTGGATCTCGCGTCGCACGGTGAGCGTGGTTATATAGGGTAATAGCCTCAGGCAGAAGCTAGGCCTGTCATTTTTCAGAGTGGCAGTCCTAGTTAGGACATCTTGTCAATTCTATCGCTAATACGAATCGTTCTCATATATAATAACCACCAAGCGTCTCACCCGCGTAAGCAGGTCAACTCATCGGTAGGTAATCGATTTTGGAAATTCCAGCAATTGAACAGCCTTTGTCCGACGCGATTTTGTCGCTCGCGGACTTGCCGCTGCACGTGATGGCAACAGTAGCATGTGTTGCACTTGTTGAACCTGGGCGTGACCCCTCCTCACTACGACGTATGGCAGAGATTGGTTTCTTGCCGGGTGAGCCGGTGAAGATACTGGCTCGCGTTCCCGGTGGAGATCCGTTGGCGGTGCGGGTTGGCAATTCAACGTTTGCGTTGCGACGTCGAGAAGCTCGTTGCGTGCAAGTGCGGGTGATGGCTGCAAAATGAACAGTGTGCCCCAGTTGTCACGATCACCAGTGGTTGCCTTGGTTGGAAATCCGAACTGTGGCAAGACTGCCTTGTTTAACTTGCTTACTGGTAGTCGTCAGAAAGTCGCTAATTACGCAGGCGTCACGGTGGAGCGCAAGGAAGGACAACTATTTACCGCCACCGGCAACCACGTTCGCTTGTTCGATTTGCCTGGTGCTTACGGACTGGAGGCGGAAACACCTGATGAGAAAGTCACGCTTGATGTGCTCTGTGGACGTTTGCCTGGTGAGCAGCGTCCTGACTTAATCGTCTGTGTCGTCGACTCCACCAATCTGCGACAACATTTGCGATTAGTGGTCGGCTTGCGTCGATTCGGCATGCCGATGATTGTAGCGTTAAATATGAGCGATTTGGCATTACGGCATGGATTACAGCTGGATGCTGCGGTGTTATCCCGGGAGTTGGGTGTCCCCGTGGTCTGTACCACCGGGACACATCGTGAGGGCATTCGCTCGTTATTGAGCATGATCGATACTTCGGTAGCGATGAAGCCGTACAACGTAACTAATGAACTGCCAACAATCACACCCGAATCAATTGCTAGCGATCACGCGGAAGTGCGCCGCGTGCTTTCAGTATTAGGCGTGGCTAATGCCGACTCATTGCGTAATTCAGATCGAATTGATCGAGTGGTGTTACATCCCGTTGCGGGGCCGCTAATTTTGTTGGGTTGCCTGTTTCTGATGTTTCAAGCGGTGTTTATCTGGGCGCAGCCGCTCATGGATGGCATCAATGCAAGCGTGGGATGGTTGGGCGCATACCTTCAGCAAGTGCTGCCGGACAGTATGTTACGCAGTCTTCTCATTGATGGCGTGATCGCTGGCGCGGGAAGTGTTGTAGTGTTTTTACCGCAGATCATCATTCTGTTTTTCTTCATATTGGTGCTTGAAGAGTCCGGCTATTTACCACGTGCCGCATTTTTGCTGGATAAAGTAATGGGTGGAGTCGGGCTATCCGGGCGTTCCTTCATTCCCTTGTTATCCAGTTTTGCCTGTGCCATTCCCGGCATCATGGCGACCCGCACGATCCAGAATCCACGTGATCGTTTAATCACGATCATGATTGCACCGTTGATGACCTGTTCGGCCAGACTGCCGGTGTATGCGTTGATCATTGCTGCATTTATTCCATCACAGCGCTTATGGGGCGGTGTTGAGTTGCAAGGTCTGGTGCTGTTTTCCCTGTATGTCGGTGGCATTGTTGCTGCCATGCTGGTTGCCTGGGTCATGAAACTCGCTACACGTCGTGATGGTGGTCAGAGTTTGATGTTAGAACTGCCAGCATATCATTTGCCGGTACTACGCAATATTGCTATCGGCCTATGGCAGCGTGTGCAGATATTTCTCATGCGCGTTGGCACCATCATTTTGTCGCTAATGGTGATTCTGTGGTTCTTGAGTAGTGTGCCCTTTCCACCTGAAGGCGCTACCGGACCGGCAATTCAATACAGCTATGCGGGTCGTATGGGAGTGGCGTTGGCCCAAGTGTTTGCGCCGATTGGATTCAATTGGCAAATTTCAATTGCCTTGATACCGGGCTTGGCTGCTCGTGAAGTGGCGGTTGCTGCCTTGGGTACGGTATATGCGTTGTCGGCCAGCGGTGATGATATGTCAGGAGCGCTGCTGCCATTGATCGCGCAATCGTGGAGCTTGCCTACCGCGTTGTCATTGCTGGTCTGGTATGTGTTTGCACCGCAATGTTTATCGACGCTGGCTACCGTAAAACGGGAAACCAATAGCTGGCGCTATCCATTGATCATGCTGGTTTATTTGTTTGGTATGGCATATCTAGCTTCATTTATCACATATCGACTGGCGCTGGCCTGGTCGGGAGGATAAGTATGTGGCATATCGTTGATTATCTGCTGATGATGATGTTGGTATGCGCTAGCATCTTGTATGTGGTGTACGCCTTGGGAGCCATGTCTATCAAGCGACGCATGCTTGAGCTACTGATTCGTTGCTGTGGCTTGAAAGTTTATTCACTGTTTTCGCCGCGTGCGGGTGCATGCAGTCATTGTTCAGCGGACATACAAAAGCGCGAGCTGGTGCGTCAATTCAAACTGGCTGCCAAAAGCGTCAACAAAAGCTCTGAATCAGATCAGGCTTGAATGTGGCAGACGCGCCCAGCTTGTGGATTCTGATAGGTATTGCCGCGAGCTGAATATATTTTTGAGTTGTTGTGAGTTGCGCCGTTTAGCGTATTCAACAATCCTTCTACTCTTTTCAGGCGATTGTTGATTAGTGCACCGTTTCTATCGTTCAGTGCTCGACAGTTGCGGATGGCCGAGGTGCTTTGTTGCCAGCGCTTGTGTATCGTTCCAGACGGATCGCACCACTGAATCAATTGCAATAATCCGATCTTGTCAGCACTAAAGCCGCCAGCACGACACAATGACTGACGCTCAGCATCAATCCGCAGCAGGCTGGTCATGCAAGTGTCGCGTGCTGCGGCTACCTGTTCCAGTTCTTCAAGTTGTTCAGTGGTAATGTGCTGATATTCTTTGCCCAAAATCGCTTCTAGATTTGCCAGTGCAGTGGCTTCTTCGTCCAGCAGGCAAGCCAAGTGATCGCGATAAAGTGATGCATCCATGATGATGGTGGCCTTGTGTCGGGTGACGAGCGTTCGCTGGCAATTACTTCAAGCGACTCAGCGATTGCTCTGCCAGCAGCAGCTTGTCGGCAATCCGTTCCGAGTCGATCTGGTAGCTCCCACTGGCTAGGCGACTGCTGACTTGATCGACGCGTGCTTGATTTATTTCTGGCAAACCCTGTACCAGCTGATCCAGCGCGGCTAAGGAACGAGCGGAAGAGGTGATGTGTGTGTCCGGAGCATCACTTTCCGTGCTGACCGCCTGTGACGCATTGCCGGATGTTTCTGCATGTTTGACGGCACGGCCGGTGCTGATTTGCACTGGGTTGCTATCGAGACCACCAATCTTTGTAGACACGACTGTCACTCCTCATCTGTTCTTGCCCGCTGTAGCGGCGGATTCGCGCGCAACTTTAGCAAAATTTTGCCGAATGGTTGTTGATCAGTGACTTGTCAACAATATAGGGCTACAGCGTTATTCGTACCAACCCCATGCTATCGACTACGCCTTCTACAACTTTAGAGGAACTGAGGTTTTTAACCCGTACTCTGGAGTCGGCTTCGCCATCTGCCAACGCAACGCCTTGATTGCGGACTTCAATTCCCGCGACCTTGGCCAAAATGGTTACTTGTTGCCCCCGTCGTATGACGAGCTGTGGCTGTACCATACTGGCAGTGAGCAGTGTGCCTGCCGACAGGTCACGCTTAAGGCGTTGGTCCTGTAGTTCACTCACCTTAGTAAGGTATTGATTGCTTAAACCCGGTACTCTCTGGGTTCGGCCATCAACATCAGCGGTAGTAATAGTAGCGTTGCGTGACAACGGCTTGTTTAAGCTGAACACCTTGATCTCAGTCTCGATGTTTACTGGTACGTAAACTGACCAAGTGTTACCAGTATCGCAGCGCACCCCCACGGTTGCGCGGTTACCAAGGTTGGCTCCGCTGGGCAGAAAAGCTTGCAAATCAGTAGCACATTGCTCCAGACGCAACCGGCTATCCAGCTGTGTGGCGGTCAGGTGTATCACTCCGGCATTGCCAGGTAGTAGTTTGCGTACATGTGATTCCGCTACATACTGTATGTCAGCGAGTGATTGATAGCCTGCGGCATGTCCAGTAATGCTGTGCAAAGATACGCTGATCAGTAGTAAGCAGAAAAATGAGTTCTGGCTATGTATGTGCATGTGTCGGTTCTCTGACAAATGGAAATAACCAAGCAAGTGGCATGCCACACAATATATTTCGCTGCTGATACGTAAATTATTGTAGCTGTGTGTCGATACATGATACCGCTGTTCATGAGGCTGGGTGTATTGGCTATCTATGCGCCGTAATTCTGCCGCTGCCCGGCAAGTGCTTGCCGACTCTATGAGAGCCCGCTCACACAATTTCAAATAATTTTCGCCATAAATACCCCGCACGGCTTAAAACCACGGCTTGGCATGCGGATTGCTTACTACCTCTCTAGACAAATTATTGACGGAGGTCGTCATGGCGATGTCACTCGATTCATATCTTGGTATTCATCCGCAGGCATTAAAGCTCAGTGCGCAACGTAGCGAATTGTTGGCTGCCAACATGGCCAATGCCGATACGCCGAATTACAAAGCCCGTGATATTGATTTCAAAACCGCACTGGTCACCACTGGTGCCAACCTAGGCTTGCAACTGCGTCAAACCACAGCCGGTAATAGTAAGCATATTGCACTGGAAAAAATGGGTGGCGGTGCTGAAGCGAAAACCATGTATCGAGAGCCGCTGGCACCGTCATTGGATGGCAATACCGTTGATTCTCAAGTGGAGCAGGCGAATTTTGCTCAGAACGCAATCCATTATCAGGCCAGCTTGAGTTTTGTGAACGGCAAATTTCGTTCGCTGATGACGGCCATTACTGGTCAATAGCCGCTGACTGCTCACAGGAGTAATACATGCCTTCATTCAACATTTTCGATATTGCAGGTTCTGGCATGAGTGCGCAGACCGTGCGCCTGAACACCACCGCCAGCAATCTTGCCAATGCCGATAGTGTCAGTAGCAATGCTGACACAGCGTACAAGGCAAGACATCCGGTGTTTAAGGCAGTTCATGCCGGGTTAAGTGATAACTCGGCAGGTTCGCAAGTGCAGGTGGTAGGCGTTTCACAAAGCGACACTGCTGCACAGGCTAGGTATGAACCAAGTAATCCTATGGCGAATGCAGATGGCTATGTGTACTCATCTAACGTCAATGTTGTTGAGGAGATGGTCGACATGATTTCTGCCTCGCGGTCGTACCAGAACAATGTTGAGGTAATGAACACCTCAAAGGAATTAATGCTGGCCACGTTGAAAATGGGTCAGTAACTCAGCATCGATTAATCAGCAGGTAAACACATGACTACCATTAGTTCCGCAGTTAGCTCGCTGGCATCCGGCACCAAAAGTGACAGTAATAACTCAATGTCCAATTTGGGCATCAATGATTTCATCACTCTGATGACCACGCAGCTCAAGTATCAGGATCCAACACAGCCGCAGGACTCGACGCAATTTATTGCGCAGCTGGCACAGTTTTCCACTGTTTCTGGCGTGCAGGAGATGAATACCTCGCTTGGCTCATTGCTGACACAGCTGAAAAGTTCTCAAGCATTGAGTGCCACGTCATTAGTTGGGCATTCGGTACTGGTTGATGCCAACAGTCTGAGCGCCGCAGCAGGAGAGTCAGTCAGCGGTACCGTTAATACGCCAGCTTCTACCTCAAATATCAACTTGGTAATTAGTGATGCCAGTGGTCAGGTTGTCAGGCAAATGTCGGTGGCTGCTACGAGTGGAGAATCTGCCTTTACTTGGGATGGTAAAAATGACAGCGGTCAGCTTGTTGCTGACGGTGCATACAGTTTTGATGCGATTGCCAATGTGGCAGGAAAAAGCACGTCGTTGAGCACCTCTCTGGTCGCGAAAGTTACCAGTGTCACGATTGATTCCGTTAACAACGTTTTGCAACTCAATACCGACGCACTAGGGTCGGTAGAAATGAGTGCGGTTAAGAAGCTGTTCTAAAGATTAATCAGTAAAAACCAATTTAAAGTATTTCAGGAGTAATCATCATGGCATTTGGTATCGCACTTAGTGGCTTGGCAGCCGCACAATTAGACTTGGACGTGACCGCTAATAACATTTCCAACTCGGAAACCAGTGGTTTTAAGCAATCACGTACTGAGTTCGCTGAACTGTTTTCCAGCTCCCTACAGGGTGTATCATCGCTACAACCCGGCAATGGCGTGCGTGTCGCGAAGATCGCGCAGCAGTTCACTCAGGGCAATATCCAGAACACCAGTAACAGTCTTGATCTGGCCATTAACGGCTCGGGTTTTTTTGCGGTCAGTGACGGCGGTTCCTTGCAGTACACCCGCGCTGGTGCATTTGCAACCGACAATAATGGTTATGTGGTGAATTCGGCGCTGCAGCGTCTGCAAATTTATCCAAGCCTTGGTAATGGGTCGTTCAATACCAGTCAGCTTACTGATTTACAGTTGCTTACGGCTCAGAATGCGCCTGCGGCAACTACAGCAGGATCCGCTATTTTCAATTTGCCAGCTAATGCTGCACCGCCTACGGCGACGACCTTTGATCCAATCGACCCGACTAGCTACAACAATGCAACGTCGTTGACAGTGTTTGATTCTCTCGGCGCCGCACATACCGCCACTATGTATTTTGCCAAGACAGCGACAGATAACCAATGGCACTCGAATTTGTATATCGATGGCACAGCGGTAGGTGGTGCACAAACGCTCACGTACAGCAATGCGGGTGTGTTGACGGCGCCTGCAACGGGAACAATTAACTATGGTACCTACACCCCGGCTACTGGCGCAGCGGCGATTAATATTGATTTTAATGTGGCGCAAACCACTCAATATGGCAGTACTTTTTCTACCACCAGCCTTTCACAGAATGGCTACACCACTGGTCAGTTGTCTGGTATCTCGGTGGACAGCACCGGCATTGTGCAGGCGAATTTTACTAATGGTCAGTCAACCGCGCTAGGACAAGTGGCCATGGTGAATTTTGCCAATCCTCAAGGGTTGCAAAAACTTGACGGTACCAGCTGGGCTGAAACATTCGCGTCCGGTCAGCCGATGAATGGTACTGCCGGGACTTCAGGTTTGGGTGTACTGCAATCAGGTGCGCTAGAGGCTTCCAATGTGGATATCACCAAGCAGCTGGTCAATATGATTGTGGCGCAGCGAAATTATCAGTCCAACGCGCAAATGATCTCTACTGAAAAGAACTTGACGCAAACCATCATTGATATGGCGCGATAAGGCCATCGTCAATGATCCCTTTATGCATTCAAGCAGTGAGTAATCAGCATGGATAGGTCCCTATATGTTGCCATGTCGGGTGCCAAGGAGACCCAGCAAGCGCAAGCAGTAAATAACCACAACCTGGCGAACGCCAGTACGCATGGTTTCAAGGCCGATTTGGCTGCGTTCCAAAGTCGTGCTGTACAAGGGCCGGGTTTTTCTTCACGGGTTTATGCCACGGCTGAAGCCACTGGTTGGGATAGTAGTAGCGGTACGTTGAATGCAACTGGGCAGGAGTTGGACATTGCTATTCAGGGTAATGGTTGGTTTGCCGTACAAGCAAGAGATGGTACCGAGGCCTACACCCGCGCTGGCGATTTGCATGTGGATTCGGGTGGGTTATTAGTCACTGCTTCTGGGTTGCCGGTCATGGGTGATGGTGGGCCAATAACCGTGCCTGCATACAGTGCTATTAACGTGGGACGCGATGGAACTGTATCCATTGTGCCAGCAGGGCAACAAGCTAGCACCATGGCCGCTGTGGGTCGGATCAAGTTGGTAAATCCACCAGATGCTGAATTGCAGCGTGGTGATGATGGACTGTTTAGAAGCCGCGATGGCGTCGCCCCGGTGTCAGATGCCAGCGTAACACTTGCCTCCGGAGCGCTGGAATCGAGCAATGTGAATATCGCCGATGCCATGGTGCAGATGATTGAGTTGTCGCGACGCTTTGAACTGCAAGTAAAGGCAATGCGCACCGCTGAAGAAGATGCGGCGGCGGCAGCCAAGTTGTTGGCAATGAACTAACTGAATAATGAATAACCTTAAATCGCAAAGATCAATGAATTTTGGAGAGTCATAATGAACACTGCAATGTGGGCAGCAAAGACCGGACTGGATGCGCAACAAACGCAGATGGCCGTTATCTCGAACAATCTGGCAAACGTCAATACCTCCGGCTTCAAGAAAGGCCGAGCGGTATTCGAAGACCTGATGTATCAAAATTTGCGGCAGGTGGGTGCTGCTACATCGCAGGATACCCAAGCGCCTTCTGGCATGTCGTTGGGCACCGGCGTGCGCGTAGTAGCCACTGAAAAGGTATATACGCAAGGCAGCTTTAATCAAACTGGTAATGCACTGGATGTCGCCATCGCAGGCCGTGGTTTTTTTCAAGTAGCCTTACCCGATGGCACATTGGCGTATACCCGTGATGGCAGTCTGCAGCTTAATTCGCAGGGACAGCTGGTGACTGCCAGCGGCTATGCCATCCAACCTAGCATGACCATTCCCTCTGGAGCGCAGAGCATAAGTATCTCCGCCGATGGTACGGTCAGCGCGACACTTAGTGGTGAATCATCACCTACGCAAGTGGGTACTTTGCAGTTGGCTGACTTTGTTAATTCTGCCGGCCTGCAGGCGCGTGGCGAAAACTTGCTGATGGAGTCTGCTGCCAGTGGCACCGCTCAGGTATCGACACCGGGTTTGAATGGTTTGGGTAGTCTGCAACAAGGTGCGGTGGAATCATCGAACGTTAATGTTGTTGAAGAGATGGTCAACATGATCCAAGCGCAACGTGCCTACGAAATGAATACCAAGGCTATATCCAGCTCAGATCAAATGCTGCAGTTCCTTAGTCAAAATCTGTAATTGAGAAACACGTAGGCACCATTAATCATGATTCATTCACATAACATTAGGTTACTGCTGCGCAGTTTCGCTGGCGCTGCATGGCTGGTGGGGATGACTGGTTGCTCAATGCTACGACCTGAGACTGCCGACTACGCGCCAGTCATGCCAGAAGAAGTTCCGGATGTGCAAGTCGCCAATGGTTCGCTGTTTCAAGCTCATCATGAAATTGCTTTATTCGAAAATCCGACAGCAAGACGAGCTGGTGATGTGCTGACCATTCGATTGGTGGAGAGTACAACCGCTTCCAAGCAATCCAGCACTACTACCGCAAAGGCCACCAATGGCAGCTTGGGTGCAGGCACCACGGTGCTGGGCGCACCGATAACAGTAGGTGGCAACAATGTGTTGAATGCGGGTATCAGCAACAGCACTGACTTTTCTGGCGCTGGCAGCAGCGCACAGAGCAATAGTCTAGCCGGTGATGTCACGGTGACCGTGGCGAAACGCTATTCCAATGGCAACCTGTTGGTACGCGGTCAGAAATGGATTGCCATCAATCAGGGGCGCGAATTCGTAAAGATTCAGGGCATTGTGCGGCAGGTGGATGTACAGCCAGATAACACCGTGTTATCCACGCGCGTTGCAGATGCCAGCATTGCCTATGGTGCGCAGGGCGCACTAGCTGACGCTAATGCCAAAGGCTGGTTAGCACGTTTCTTTGACTCACCACTGACTCCTTTCTAATTCCATCATTCAATTGGTTACGCAGAGAACACTATGACGATGCCCAGAAAAACATGGATGGAGTTGAGTTTCGCCATATTGCTGGCGTGCTTTAGTGGCATACCAGCCCATGCCGAGCGCGTCAAAGATCTGGCCAGTGTGGCAGGAGTACGCAGTAACCAACTGGTGGGGTATGGCTTGGTGGTGGGCCTGGATGGGACGGGCGATCAAACATCGCAAGCGCCATTCACCATTCAAAGTATTCGCAACATGTTGACGCAGTTTGGTGTGAGCATTCCCAGCAATGTCAATCCACAGTTAAAGAATGTTGCGGCGGTGACCGTAACGGCAGAATTGCCGCCCTTTTCCAAACCGGGTCAGGCTATTGATGTAACCGTGTCTTCCATTGGTAATGCTGCCAGCCTGCGTGGTGGCAGTTTGTTGATGACACCCCTGCGCGGTATTGATGGCGAAGTGTATGCCATCGCTCAAGGAAACATGATCGTTGGCGGCTTTGGTGTGGCAGGTAAAGATGGTTCAAAAATCACCGTTAATGTGCCCAGCTCGGGGCGCATTCCTAATGGTGCTTCGGTGGAGCGCGAAGTACCGAATAATTTTGGCAGTACGCCCTATGTTGCTTTGAATCTGCACACGCCAGATTTCACTACCGCATCGCGATTGGTGGAAGGTATCAATTCCTTGCTGGGCGCAGGTACGGCGCAGGCGCTGGATTCGGTCACTATTAAAGTCGCTGCGCCACTAGATGTCAGCCAGCGCATTGCCTATCTGGCGACTTTGGAGGCGCTGGAAATAGAGCCGGGCGATGCACCCGCACGCGTCATTGTGAATTCACGCACTGGTACAGTGGTGATTGGTTCACGGGTGCGCGTGCTACCGGCGGCGGTGTCGCATGGATCATTGACGGTCACCATTTCCGAACGTAGTGAGATCAGTCAGCCTAATCCGCTGGCGTCGGGGCAAACTGTAGTTGCGCCGTCTTCCGCTGTAACAGTTGAGCAGCCGCAATCGCGCATGTTCCTGTTTGACGCGGGGGTCGATCTCAACACCATCGTGCGCGCGGTGAATCAAGTCGGTGCGGCACCTGGCGATCTGGTGGCGATACTCGAAGCGTTAAAACAATCCGGCGCGTTACGTGCCGAGTTAATTGTTATTTAACGGTTGTCACCAATCATGAGCGGCCCTATTTCCACCCCTAATTCAAACACCGAGTTTTACGGCGACTTTACCGCGCTATCGGCATTGAAGCGGGATGCGCGTGCCGACAATCCACAGGCCCTGCATCAGGCAGCGCAGCAGTTTGAAAGTTTGTTTACGGAAATGATGCTAAAGAGCATGCGTGCTGCCAACTTTGGCGACTCGCTCACCGGCAGTGATGAAGTGGATTTTTATCAAGGCATGTTTGATCAGCAGCTATCGCTGCAAATGGCAAAAGGTAAGGGCATGGGACTGGCTGATATGCTGGTACAGCAGCTAGCCCGTTCCGGATTGGCAGGTACTACGGCAGAAGTAACCAAGCCTAATGTGGCGAGCTCATCAACTTTGCAGAGGCAATCTTCACTATCTGCTACAGCGCCTACAGCAATAGTCGCCACAACAGGTAAAGTTGATATTCCAACTACCCCCGATGAGTTTGTGCGTTGCATTTGGCCGCATGCTCAAACTGCTGCTAAGCAGCTGGGCGTTGACCCGGCCATGCTGGTGGCGCAGGCGGCATTGGAAACAGGGTGGGGCAAGCATATTCCTGAAAATACCGATGGTAGCAGCAGTATGAACTTGTTTGGCATCAAGGCCGGTGGTCTCTGGCAGGGAGCTAGCACCGAAGCGAATACACTGGAATATGAGCAGGGTAAGCCGGTGCAGCAAGCAGCTCACTTCAGGTCTTACGATTCTATGGCGGATTGCTTTGCCGACTATGCGCAGTTACTTGGTAGCAAAGCGCGCTATCAGGGAGCAATCAACACTGGTGGCGATGCCAAACAGTTTGCGCAGAGTTTACAGCGCGGTGGTTATGCCACAGATCCAGCTTATTCCGACAAATTGCAAGCTGTGGTGCGCAGTGTCAGTTCTCTGCTTGGTAGCGCAGGCAGCTGAGTCATGCTCAAGTTATTCAAGAATCGGTCGCTAACCAGTGCACTACCAAGAATATATCTTTCGTTACTGCTCGTAATCGACAATAGGGTAAGGAGTCCGCATGGCTAGCATGCTTTCTACCGGCGTGTCCGGGCTGTTGTCCATGCAAACTGCGCTGGACACCACCAGCCATAATATCGCCAATTCAGCGACAGTCGGCTACAACCGTCAGGGCGTAGTGCTGGCTGAGTCCCAACCACAGTTTTCCGGTGGTAGTTGGGTTGGCACGGGTGTCAATGTTGCAACTGTGCGTCGTTTCTATGATGAGTTAGTTGCTGGGCAAGTGCGTATGGCATCCAGTGGTAAAAGTCAGTGGGAAGTGTATTCCTCGTTGTCAGATCAGGTTAATAACCTCTTCAGTGATTCAACTACCGGGCTTTCCAGCACCTTACAGGGGCTGGCTAATGCCTTCCAAAACGTAGCCAACTCACCGAGCTCCAGCTCGGAACGACAGGTGTTGTTATCCAAGGCGCAGACATTGGTCAATCAATTGCAGTCGTATTCATCGCGCCTCAATCAAATAGACGTTCAGATTAACTCGCAACTTGAGAGTGAGGCTGGCACGGTTACGCAACTTGCCAGCAGTATTGCTACTCTCAATACTAAAATTGCAGCTGCCAGCGTACGGGGTAGCGATGTGCCCAATGATCTGCTGAATCAGCGTGATCGCTACATTGACGAGCTGGCAACCCATGTCAATGTCAGTACCGTCACTCAAACTGACGGACAAGTAAATGTGTTTATTGGTAATGGGCAACCGCTAGTGCTGGGTGGCATCGCTTCTAACATTGTGGCAGTGCCTGACAAGTTTGATCTGACTCACAAAACACTGGTAATACAATCCGGTAGTGGTGCGCAGATTGATATAAGCAAGGCCATTACTGGCGGGACAATGGGCGGCCTGATTGAGTTCCGCGATCAAATGCTGGTACCCGCGCAGAATAATTTGGGTCAAATTGCAGTTGGCATGGCAGCGATCATGAATGATCAGCAGCATGCAGGTCTTGATCTGTACGGTTCGCTGGGTGCGGATATGTTTGCAGTGGGTGGCGTGGGCGTGCGTCAAAGTACTAATAATGCTGGTTCGACCACCATTAGTGTAACGCGTGGTGATGTGCAGGCACTAACCACCAATGACTACATATTGACGCGTACTGCCACTGGTTGGTCGTTGCAGAATAGCCTCACTGGACAATCTGTCCCCATGACAGGCAGTGGCACCAGTGGCGATCCATTTGTGGCTGATGGCCTGTCATTGGTCGTGTCCGGTAGTGCAGTGACTGGTGATAAATTTCAGATACAGCCAACGCGTGATGCCGTTGCCGGCATGTCGCTGAAACTTACCGACCCTAAAGCGATTGCTGCTGCGGCGCCGATTATTGCGTCCGCAAATTTAGCCAATACTGGCAGCGCCAGCATTACTTCTGGTGAAGTGCTAGATGCCAGTAACGCCAATCTGCAAACAACCGTGACTATCCAGTTTCTATCAGCCAGTAGTTACACCACCGATGGTGGCGTAACAACTAATGCCTACACCGCCGGGCAGAACATTGATATCAATGGTTGGCGGGTAAAGATAACCGGCACACCGGATACGAGCGATCAATTTACCGTCGGTAGTAATAGTGGCGGCAGTGGTGACAATCGTAATGCTTTGTTGCTGGCTAATGCGCTTGAACGTTCTTACTTGAACGGTGGGGCAGCATCAGTTAATGCGGCAGTTGGCTTGTGGGTTGCTGATATGGGGGTGCGTTCAAACTTGGCGCAAGCCAATTATTCCACTCAGTCGGCTGTCTATAGCGATTCACTGAATGTGCAGCAAAGTGTGTCTGGCGTTAATCTTGATGAAGAAGCCGCGAATCTTATTCGTTATCAACAAGCTTATGCAGCAATGTCCAAGGTCATTTCTACTTCCAATGAGATGTTTAAGACGTTAATGCAGGCCTTCAATTAAGGCCCGTTAGCTCAAGCAGGAATAACCCTATGCGTTTATCAACTTCCATGATTCATAGTAATGCTGTCAGCGCCATGCTGAAACGGCAGACTGAGATGTCGAAAACGCAAACAGAAGTATCTAGTGGACTGCGTGTGCAAACACCTTCAGATGACCCGGTTGCGGCAGTGAAGATATTGCAGCTTGAGCAATCCAAGTCTGCTAATGCCCAATATGGCACCAATATCAGCACGGCGACGACCCGCCTTGAACAAGAAGAGCAAGCGCTGGCAGATAGTAATAATGTCTTGCAGCGTGTTTATGAATTGGCAATACAGGCCAACAGTTCCGCCTTGAGTCAGTCTGACCGACAGTCGATTGCGACTGAGCTGGGTGTTCTCAATAAGCAACTGGTTGATGTTGCTAATCGTAAGGATGCTAATGGCGAGTTTCTGTTCGCGGGGTTATCGTCTGGCACACAACCATTTGCGCGTGATGCTGCTAACAGCATTAGCTATGCCGGTGATGCGGCTACACGCAGCTTGCAGATAGGTGCTGCACAGTATGTAGAGGATGGTAACTCAGGGCGACAGGTGTTCATGAATGTGCCACAAGGAAATGGCACTTTTGTCAGCAGTGCTGCCACTACTAATGCGGGAACCGGGATCATTTCCGGCGCAGTATTGAATGCTGCTGCTTGGGTGGCAGATGACTATACGCTGAGTTTCTCTTCCGCTAGCGACTGGCGGATAACTGATAGTAGCTCCGCAGTGGTTGCTACTGGCTCGGGCTATGTAGCCGGGACGGCTATTAGCTTCAATGGTATTCAAGTGTCAGTGAGTGGTAACGCCGCCTCAGGCGATTCATTCATTGTTGCGCGTAGTCGTAAGGAAGACGTATTTACTACCATCGACTCATTGGTTAGTACGATTACATCTGCCGTTAATAATGGTGCAAACCAAGCTCAGTTTCAGAATCGAATTAGTAATTCATTGCAGCAGCTTGATCAGGCAGCTACACATATTACTGACGTTCGTACCGGTGTTGGTGCGCGCCTGTCACTACTGCAAAGTGTTTCCTCGACACAGCAGGACTCGGCAACGCAAATAGAATCTTCATTGTCTGCTATTCGCGATTCCGATTACACCGAGGCGGTCAGCAGGCTAACTCAGCAATCTCTTGCCCTGCAGGCGGCGCAGCAGTCGTATGTAAAAATTGCTCAGTTATCGCTGTTTAATTATTTGTAAAGGGGGCGGTTTACCAATATTTCGTGGATAAGGCGGCATTTAAGTGATTCAACGCACAGAATCAGTATTCGCAAGTTTAGCCTATAAAGTTCTTTAATCAGCCTCCGATATAGCCATTGAACAGCGGCCCTGCACCCAACAGCGCAGACCGCGCTGGAACAGCTCCGGACGGGTGTCCGGGCGGCCAGGTAACCCCAGAGGAGCAATTTCCATGTCATTAGTGCTTAATACCAACACCGCGTCACTTAACTCGCAGCGCAATCTGTCGAAATCGCAAATGAGTTTGTCCAACGCGATGGAACGTCTATCATCCGGTCTGCGTATCAATAAAGCTGCTGACGATGCCGCCGGTCTGGCCATCTCCAGCCGTATGACAACCCAGATCAATGGTCTTAACCAAGCTTCGCGTAATGCCAACGATGGTATTTCGCTGGCCTCTACCGCTGAAGGTGCGTTGTCAGAAGTAACTGCCAACTTACAGCGTATTCGTGAACTGGCGGTGCAGGCTGCCAACTCCACCAACTCATCTTCTGATCGCGCTGCACTGGATCAGGAAGTGCAACAGCGTTTGCAGGAAATTGATCGTTCTGCCCAACAGACTGCGTTTAACGGTCAGAAGGTGCTGGACGGTTCATTCGGTAATGCCACTTTCCAAGTAGGTGCCAACGTTGGTGAGACCATCACCATCGGCTTGGGTACCAGCGTGCGTACTTCTGCCATTGGCAAAACCGCTGACTATGTCGGTACTGCTGCCTATGACTCTACCAAGGCGGTGGGTGCGCAAGGAACTGGTGTGGTGGCTGCGACAGCGTTGGCTTCGGGTGATTTGACGATAGCAGTCGGTACGGGATCGGCGATCTCGGTCGGTGCGTCTTCCGATCTTAGCTCAGGTACTGGTAATGCAGGTCGTACAGCAGGCAGTGCCTACTCCAAACTGCAGGCGATAAATTCTGCCAGCATCCCCGGACTGACCGCTACGGCGGATACTACCGTATCGTTTGACTTTACCAATATTGCTACGGCATCAGAAACTGGTTATTCATTGTCGATCAATGGTCAAGCTGTTTACAGTGCTTACAATGCGGTAAGTGCGGGCTCAGATCTGACCGGCAGTGCGGTTGCATTGGCAATCAATTCCAACTCGGCTGCAACGGGTGTAACCGCTTCTTATGATAGCGTGACTGCACGCATGACCTTAAATGCTGCTGATGGTCGTAACATCACCCTGAGTCAGACTAGTGCAGTAACTGTGGGTGCTGGCTTTGGTGCCACGACAGGCAATAACAATACGGTTAACGATGCGTTGACAGCCATTACTACAGCAACTGGTACGGCTGTGTCCAATGTGTATGCGGGCACGATCCGTTTGACAGCCAATGAAAGCATTACTCTGGGCGGCGCTCACGAAACCTATGCCGGTTATGCTGATAGCCAGCAGATGGCGCTGGGCAGCTCAGCCTTGAATAGCGCGTCAGTCACCTCGGTGGCCAATGCCAACACCACCATCACTCGTGTTGATGCGGCATTGTCATCGGTTAGCAGTCTGCGCAGTACCTTGGGTGCTATCCAGAACCGCTTCCAGTCAGCCATCAACAGCACGGATGCCACCACGGAAAATCTGACCGCTGCACGTAGCCGAATTCAGGATGCTGACTTCGCTTCGGAAACGGCCAAGATGACCAGTGCCAACATTCTGCAACAGGCAGGTGTGTCGGTATTGGCGCAAGCCAACTCGTCACAGCAGTCGATTCTCAAGTTGCTGCAGTAATGAAGCAGTGAGTATATGAACCCAAATTCTACTTCGGTAGCTGGGGCGGTGGGTGTCGTAAGACACTCATCGCCTTTGGCGTTGATTTTTATTTAATAACCTCGGGTCAGAACAGGTTGCTGGGGAACATACACTGTGTCGGTATCTGAGTGGGTTTGGTTCGGTAAGGAGATGAGTCATGGCTATTGATGCTTCGCAGCTAGGTCGTGTTCCTGTAAATATTGAAACGGCACCGGAGGTGCCGCGTACTGCCGTTGTTAGCAGTCACTCTGCGCCAATAGAGGATGCCAGTACTGCAGATGTGGCGGCTGCGTTGCAGCAGTTACAGGCGGCTTTTTCCAGCGCTCCTAATCCGGAACTCAGTGTGGATTATCTCAGTGGGCTGTCGGTAACGACTGTACGTTCCGTGTCTACCGGGGAGGTGGTGTATCAGCTACCCAATACCCGCGTGGTGGAACTGGCACGGCTTATCAAGGATGGTGCCTCATTGTCTTCGTTAGGACTTGATGCCAATGCATAACATAGGGGAAATTGATGCCTGTTACTGACTCCACTTCATCCAATTCCGGCGGCGTACTGCAATCACTGGGTATAGGTTCCGGCTTGGATATTAGCACTCTGGTAACTGAACTGACTACCGCAGAAATGAGTGCGCCTAATGCGCGTATCACCCGCGCGCAAACCAGTGTCACCACTCAAGTGTCTGCCATGGCAACACTCAAGTCGGCACTGTCAACATTTCAGTCGTCACTTAGCAAACTGCTCAGTGGTTCTGGTTTTTCTGCACGCAATGTCAGTTCCGGTGATGACAGTGTGATGACCGCTACCGCGACCTCTTCGGCGGCACTGGGTAACTACCAGGTGCAGGTACAGCAGCTGGCGCAATCGCAACAATTACTGTCAGGAAATTTTGCCAGTGGTGCCAGCACGGTGATTGGCACCGGTACTTTATCACTGGGTAGTGACGGAAATAACTTCTCAGTCACCATCGACAGTAGTAATTCCACCTTGGCTGGCATTCGTGATGCCATTAATTCAGCCAGCGATAACCAGTCAGTTAGTGCGACACTGGTTTATGGGCAGAGCGGCGCCCAGCTGGTACTGTCTTCGTTGAAGACCGGCGCTGATGCCGCGATGACAATAGAGTCTACGGGCGGTGATGGTGGCTTGGCTCAACTGACTTATGGCACGGATAATATCGGTAACTATACGCAGCAACAGTCGGCGCAGGATGCGATCGTGTTTGTTTCTGGTGTGGAGCGGCATAGTTCTACCAATCAGGTGGCCGATGCTATTGATGGTGTGACACTGAGTCTGGTAGATAGTGACCCTGGTACCAATATCGCGCTTAAAATCACCAACGATAGTGAGCACGTTGTCAGCTTGGTGCAATCATTCGTGACGGCATACAATACGCTGCAAACCAGCGTTAAATCGCTGGATGCCTATGACTCAAGCACGGGCGAGAAAGGCGCTTTGTTCGGCGATTCGATGTACGCTAGCTTGAAAGCCCAGATCCGGCGTGCAGTGACTGATTCCGTAGCAGCGGTTACTGGGCCGTATAATTCATTGGCCGCATTGGGTTTGACTCACAGCATCGACGGTGTCCTGAGTGCGGATGAAACCAAGTTGCGTGCCGCTCTGACCGCTGATTTCAAAGCGGTAAGTCATGTTTTTTCTGGCGCTAACGGTGTGGTGGCCAGAATCAATAAAAATATTACTACTGCACTACTTACTGGTGGTGCGGTTGCGACGCGTAAAGCGACATTGACGACGCGCCAAACTGCAATTGACAGCGAAAAGTCATTGATCGAGTTGCGTACTGCGAAAGTTAAAGAACGTTATTTACTGAAATTCAACGCCATGGATTCCTTGCTGGCACAGCTGCAGAGCACCTCTACCTATCTTTCTCAGCAGCTTGATGCGCTGAATCGCGCTAGTAATTCTTAGGTGTTTGGATCTTAAGATTGGATGAATATTGCCGATAGTTTCCCTAAGCAAGTGGCCACTATGGCAGTGGCACAAGATTGGTGGAGCGTTCTGCAAGATGGCCGGTTATCCTCAAACGTCGAGTATCGCTGCATATAAAAGCGTCGCAACCCATGGAGCTGCGCTTGAGGCTGATCCCCATCAACTGGTGCTGATGCTCATGGATGGCGCCATGGATCGTCTGGTCAGCGCCAAGGGTTGCATCGAGCGTGGCGAAATCGTCAAGAAAGCAACGCTGCTACATCGAGTAGGTGCCATTCTCGATGAGCTTCGTTGCAGCCTCAATCATTCGGTGGGCGGTGAATTGTCAGCGAATCTTGAGCGCTTGTATGACTATATGACGCGGCGGATATTAACGGCCAACACCAACAACGATGTGACTGCGACCGATGAAGTAGTGCGCCTGTTGAGCGATATCCGTAACGCTTGGGCGGCCATTCCACCCGCCTTCCGTACTATCCAGAAACAGGGTCAGTGATCATGCGTAGTTTAACTATTGAGTCCATGTCAGAGGCTGCGGCCAGGCAATTGATGATGCCTTATCTGGAGCGCATCTTGGAATTAACCAACAAAATGGCGCAGCTGGCCTTACAGGAAGAGTGGTACGAATTGCTGGATTGTATGGACGAGCGTGCCCAGCTTATGCAGCAACTATCGCTTATGGCAACGGATCGGGATGACAAAGTGGTGGCAGCACTGAGTAAGTCGGTATGTGAATCCGAGCGTGCCATGAACAAAATCATGGCGCATGCGATCATCAGTGCTCGCGAGCCAGGTGCCGAGCAACGCCTGCGTGGCTAGTGACTGATATTTGACGCAATATGTACGAAGGCATTGACACCGTTGTGTTGTTTGAAGAGCTGGCCTATGAGGAGGCCATGCCGGTGCGGTGGCTGGCTTACAGTGAGCCACTGTCAGCCTCCATGCGGCGTGGTTTTCACGAGCGCAACCTCAAGCTGCTGCAAACCTGCATCTTGCTGGACGAGCATGTGCAGGCAGATAAATCTGATGAGCGCTCTCCCTATCATGCCGATATTATCCGCTTGGATATGAAGGTCAATCTACTCTTGGATCTTGTGGGGCACTTGCTTTCAGCCAGTCATCCATTGCCGGATGCCTTCCCCATTCGCTTTAATGCTCAGGGCGCAGTGTGGAAGGATGCGGCGCTTAGCGGCGCCGCTGAATCGACGGGGGTGCTGGAGATTCACCTACACCAAAATCTCTTTGATCCATTGCGTTTCCCTGGCCAACTGGTGTCAGTCAGCGCGAGCGGTTTGGTCAAAGTCAAGTTTGAAAGTCTTGGTGATGCTGTGGCGGATTTGATCGATAAGTTGGCGTTTCGCCGCCATCGTCGTCATGTCGCTGTAGCAAAGTGCACGGGCCGGGATAATTAGTCGGTTGCCTTCTTGCCGCTGCCAAAGTTACTTGTGGTAGTTCGTCAAAATTTGATCGTTTGGTTGTTGCGACTGTGTGTATCGTCAGAAAATAATCGACGCGATAGCTGAGTTTTCATCTTAATTTGCGCAAAGCGTCAACAGATTGATGACACTCGCCAGAATCTCCGGCATGGATTAGGCGGTCTTGCGAAAAAATCATGGGCATATTTAGGGGATTGCCTTATGAGGCAGCTGTCGCTTTGTAAGGCATTCGCTGAAAAACACATCTAAAGCCTTATAAACCTCGTGTATCTCAATGATTCATATTGCAATGCTTGTGTCAAAGTTGCGACGCTACAGTCATTGGTAGTGATTTACGCGCGTTAACAACACAGATAAGCGCGAGAGGCAATGATGGACAAGCACCAAAGTTTGCAAGCGGTAATATACGACTGCGATGTGGAACGAGCCGCACAGCTGGGAGAGTTGTTGCGTCAATTACACTATCAGCCCTTGGTCATGGACCATGCTGCGCTGGTGAGCACGGTTTTGCAGGCTGGAAAATCAGAACAAGTGCTGATGATAGGTGATGTGGCTGATCTGCCTGACTGGTCTGAGTTGGGAGCGGCCTTGCGTGAAGCGCTGTGCGACGTGTCAGTAATCAGTTATGGCTCAACCTATATTGCGGATGAGCTGGCGGCGGTGGCCGGTGCGCAGCGCATTACCCGCTTACGATTCCCGTTTACGGCGGAACGGCTGGCGCAGGCGCTGCACCATCCATTGGTACAAGCGGAGCAGGATACTGGGCCGTTGGCCTTGCCTACTGGTGTATCACCAGCTATCCGCGAAGTGAATCGCCTGATCAGGCAGGTTGCAGTGCATGGCTCCAGTGTATTGATCCTTGGCGAATCTGGTAGTGGCAAGGAGTTGGTTGCGCATGCTGTGCATGATGCCAGTCCACGTCGGCAGCGATCGTTTGTTGCCATCAACTGTGGTGCCATTCCCAGTGAGCTGCTGGAAAGCGAGCTGTTTGGTCATGAGAAGGGGGCGTTTACCGGAGCGATCACCGCCCGCAAAGGTCGTTTCGAGATTGCCGAGGGCGGCACCTTGTTCCTCGATGAAATTGGCGACATGAGCATGACCATGCAGGTGAAGCTGCTGCGCGTGTTGCAGGAGCGGGTATTTGAGCGCGTCGGTAGCCATACGCCGATCCGTTGCAATGTGCGCATCATTGCCGCGACCCACCGCAACCTTGAAGAATGCATCAGCAAAGGCAGCTTTCGTGAAGACTTGTACTATCGCTTGAATGTATTTCCCATTGAAATGCCACCATTGCGTGAGCGTGGTGAAGATCTACCTTTACTGATTAATGACTTTATTAAAATGAATGCCGCCAACGGGCGTGCACGGTTGCAGTTTCAGTCACGCGCTATGGCTGCCTTGGCGGGCTATTCCTGGCCGGGCAATGTGCGAGAATTGGCCAACTTGGTCGAACGCCTATCTATCTTGTGTCCCACTGGCAAAGTAGATGTGGTTGATTTACCGGCTCGCTACCGGCCCAAGGATTGGCAACCAGAGCTGTCGGAGACGGAGGCGACCGATGCGCAGAAGAGTAATACGCAGCCAGCAGATGCAACCGCCGACACTTCGTTCAAATGGCAGTTGTCTGCAATTGAGCAGGGTGTACTGCCTGATGAGCAAGCGTTACTGTTGATGGATAGCTCGAATGGAACGGGCGTCGATAGTCTGCCGGCACGAGGATTAGATTTGCGCACTCATTTATATGACATTGAGCGCACCTTGATTCGACAGGCGCTGGAGCGTTCTGGTGGAACCGTTGCGCAGGCGGCTAGACTGTTACAGCTACGTCGAACCACATTGGTGGAAAAGTTGCGCAAATTTGAGTTACTGGATGATCGAGTGGCGTCAGAGATTTGACGGTCTGCGCAGTTGCAGCGTGTCGTTGAGCGGCAAATAGACCGGTAATCGTTGCGGGTAGTCGCCGCATGTGGCAATAGCTTGCCGCCATAAAATGTCAATCAGCCAAGAATTGGCCGCCACCACTCATTACTTTGTGAACTACTGCTCAGATCAGCGGTAACACTTCACCACCTGACCGTCACCCACGCTTGCCGGGGCATGGATATTGCTCTGTACCTATGTAACCGAACTGGTACATAGGGTAGCGATTGCAATGGTTACAGAACAACGAGATTTTGATGGTCTTTCGTCAAACGTTAACAAGTCTGATGCGCACGGGTCTGTTGGTGATGCGAGCACTCGTGTTGATGATCCATCACAGTTTGACGCGGCTTTGTCGCAGCGTGTTGAGCCTGCGTGGTTACGTAATGGCGGTGACCTAGTCGCTTGTGCGGCAGAGTCACAGCGACTGGTAATACTGGCCCGGCGCGTTGCCGCCAGTGATTGCACGGTATTGATCAGCGGCGAATCTGGTACTGGCAAAGAGGTGATGGCTCGTTACATTCACAGCAGCTCAGCGCGTGCACAGCAGCCATTCATTGCCGTTAACTGTGCGGCCATCCCTGACACCATGCTGGAAGCCATGTTGTTCGGTCATGAGCGCGGCTCATTCACCGGCGCGCATGCGGCTAATCCTGGAAAATTCGAATTGGCGCAGCATGGCACCATCTTGCTGGACGAAGTCAGCGAAATGCCCTTGGCACTACAGTCAAAATTGTTGCGCATATTGCAGGAGCGGGAAGTAGAGCGACTGGGTGGTCGTCACAGCATCGCGCTGGATGTCCGCGTGTTGGCAACCACCAATCGTTCGCTGCGTGCAGAAGTCACTGCCGGACGCTTCCGCGAAGATCTTTATTATCGATTGAATGTGTTTCCTTTGCATATTTCACCGCTGCGTTTGCGCCGCGATGATGTATTACCGCTGGCTATGCGTTTACTCAATCAACGCAGCCGTCCCGGCAGCCGTATTCCTGCGTTGAGTGCTGATGCAGCACATCGACTGTTGACCTATTCGTGGCCGGGCAATGTTCGCGAACTGGATAACGTCATGCAGCGGGCGCTGGTTTTTGTAACTGATCAATTAATTGATGCCGAACATATCCAATTTGAGCAGGACATTCCACCGTTACTTGCTACTGGCCAAGTCGGCTCATCGGCTCCAGCATTGTCTGATTCGCTTGAGTTTACCGAACGCGGTTTGATTATCGATGCGTTGCAGGCTGGTAATGGCAATCGCCGCGCTGCTGCTGAACGTCTGGGAATCAGCCAGCGCACGCTGCGTTACAAACTGGCACGCCTGCGTGATGCTGGCGTGGCCGTGCCTGCTGCTTGAGTTGAGGGAAAAGTAAATGAGCAATATGAGTGTTGATTCTGTGTTGTCACAGATCAGGGCGCTGTCGGCACAGGTGAAGCCAGTAGCCAGTCCGCGTATCGACGCTGGCGCAGCTGGGGCTACGGTAGAAAAGTCTGGTTTTTCCAGCGTACTGACGCAGACCCTTAATCAGGTTAATCAAACTCAACAAAATGCCAGCAATATGGCGACCAAATTTGAACGCGGTGTACCCGGTGTGGAACTGTCTGATGTGATGTTGGAGATGCAGAAAGCCAGTGTGTCTTTCCGTGGAGTCACTGAGGTGCGCAACCGTATGGTCAGTGCCTATCAGGAAATCATGAATATGCAGATTTAGCTGCTTGTTACAGATTGGTAAACCGATCGACAAGCATTGATTAGTAATTTGATGACAGGCAAGAGTTAATAACGATGAGTGCAGAAGCGAGTTCTTTGCCAATGATGGTCAGCAATAATGCCGGACTACGTCCGTTACTGATGCTGGTTGGTGTGGCGGCTGCGGTAGCCGCTGGGGTTGGTGTGGTGTTATGGTCGAAAGAACCCGATTACAGTATGTTGCTGACTAAGGTCAGCAACAGTGAGATTGCCACTGTTGTCCAGTCGCTTGAATCGGCGGGAATCCCTTATAAAGCTGATACCGGTTCTGGATCGGTGAGTGTCCCGGCGGCGCAACTAAGTGAAGCACGCTTGAAGTTGGCGGGCGAAGGTTTGCCCGGTGATGGTGGCTTTGCGGCGCTAACCAAGGACACTGGCTTCGGTACCAGTCAGTTAATGGAAACTACCAAGTATCACTACGCATTGGAGCTGGAGTTGGCAAAAACCATTTCCAGCTTGCAGTCAGTGAGTGCGGCGCGGGTACATCTGGCCATTCCCGATCAATCTGCGTTCGTTCGCGATAAGCGCAAGACTAGCGCCTCGGTATTTGTGCAGCTCAAGTCGGGTCGACGCTTGGAGTCGGAGCAAGTGACAGCGGTTATCAATTTGATTGCGTCCAGTGTCCCAGGTATGGACTCCACCGATGTCACTGTGATTGATCAACAAGGTCGATTGCTGTCTTCACCGCAGGGTGATGATGATTTTTCACGACGTGATAAACAGTATGAGTTTGCACATCGACTTGAAGAAACTTATGCGCAACGTATTGAGCAATTGCTGTCGCCGTTGGTAGGGAATGACAATGTACGTGCTCAGGTGGTTGCTGATGTGGAGTTGTCAGTCACCGAAGAAACTCGCGAGCAATACAATCCGCAGAGTCAAGTGGTACGTAGTGAGCAGATTTCGGAGCAATCCGCTGGCAAGAGTACTGAAGCGCAGGGCGTGCCGGGCGCATTGAGTAATCAGCCGCCTGCGGCAGGTACTGTGGAGCCGCCTAATGTGGCTACCAATCAAATTGATGGCGTGGCTGAGATGAGTGCTGCGGAATTGGGCCCCATTGCCAAAGAAAGTACCCGTAATTACGAAATAGATCGCACGCTGGCTTACACCAAACAATTACCCGGTCAGCTTAAGCGGCTGACGGTGGCGGTGTTGGTTGACAACCTGAAGTCTACCGATGCTGAAGGAAAAGTAACGACTACTCCGTTGACGTCGGAGCAACTCGATAACATGACCCGCTTGGTCAAGGATGCAGTGGGTTTTGATGAAAGGCGTGGTGATAGCGTCAATGTTATCAATTCTGCTTTCCGGCCTATCGAGGTACAGCAGCCAGGAGAATTGCAAAGCGTACCTATCTGGGAGCGATCATGGGTACGTGATGCCGCCAAACTGTTGTCCGGACTGATCGTGCTGTTGGTGCTTATTTTGGTGGTTATCAAGCCGCTGATTCGCAACTTGATGGCGTCACCTGCCATGGTAGCGCTGGCACCGGGTGTGAGTCAGCCATCTGTGGCTAACCCACAAGTTGGCACTGCGCCGGTACAACCGAAGGGATATGAGCAGCAAATCGCTGATGCACGTTCGTTGGTGAATCAAGATCCAGCGCGAGTGGCACAAGTTGTAAAGACTTGGGTGTCTGATAATGAATAAGGCACAGTCAGGACAAAAGCGTAATGGTGCCGAGCGAGCAGCCATTCTACTAATGAGCTTGGGTGAGGCCGAAGCTGCACAGGTGCTCAAACACATGGGTGCCAAGGCGGTGCAGAAAATTGGTAGTGCGATGGCGCAGATGGAGAATATCTCGCGCGATGAGGTCAGCATGGTCATTGGCGGCTTTACCGAGGAGCTGGAAAATCAGACTTCATTGGGCATTGGTAATGATGATTATATTCGTAAGGTTCTAGTCGGAGCATTGGGTGATGACAAGGCGTCCGCTGTCGTTGACCGTATATTATTGGGCCGAAATACCAAAGGTCTTGAGTCACTGAAATGGATGGAGCCGCGTGGCATAGCGGAAATGGTTCGTCTTGAGCATCCGCAAATTATCGCCATTGTACTTGCGTATCTGGACTCGGATCAGTCGGCAGCAGTGTTGTCATTACTGCCGGACAGCATGCGGCCTGATGTGGTGATGCGTATCGCTACTATGGATGGTATTCAACCGGCGGCATTAAATGAATTGGATGAAGTGTTGGAAAAGCACTTTGCCGGTAATACATCTACCGGTAAAACCTCAGCATTAGGTGGCGCCAAGGTGGCGGCCAACATCCTTAACTTCATTGAGGCTGTTAAGCAATCTGCAGTGATCGATATCATAAATAAAATCGATGAGAACTTGGGAGAGAAAATTCAAGGCTTGATGTTTGTCTTTGATAACTTGATAGATGTTGATGATCGCGGCATGCAGGAATTACTGCGTAGTGTGCCTTCTGACAAATTGTTACTGGCGCTAAAAGGTGCTGGGCCAGAATTGCAGGAGAAGATTTTCAGCAACATGTCACAGCGTGCAGCAGAAACCTTGCGCGAAGATCTGGAGTCAAAAGGCCCGGTGAAACTCAGCGAAGTGGAAGCAGCGCAGAAAGAAATTATTACTGCAGCACGCAAGCTGGCGGATGCTGGCACCATCTCCTTGGGTGGCGGCAGTGGTGGCGATCAATATGTGTAACGCCATGAGTGAGTTGCGGCTATGAACACCGCTGGAAAGCCATTGTCTGTATTGTTAGCGGATGATATTCAGGCCATGAGCGCTGCGGCGTGGATGCCTCCTGTGGTGGATGGGCCGCGTCCAGGGCGTCGTCAGCGTCCCACGCTGGGTGAACTGGAAGAGGTTGAAAAGATCGCCTGGGATGAGGCGTATGCCAAAGGCCATGCGGCTGGACTTGCAAATGGCGAAAAAGAAATACAGCAACGGATTAATACATTAGAACAACGCAGTAAGCAGTTTGATGCGGTACTCAACGCGTTCGTTGAGCCGGTGAAGCAACTGGACGAAGAAATTGAATCGCAACTAGTATCGCTGGCCATTGCGATTGCTCGACACCTTGTCAGACGTGAGTTGCGTACCGATCCCAGTCAGATTATTGCAGTGGTTCGTGAAGCCGTCGGTTTGCTGCCGTTGGCACAGCGTAATGTACGCGTGCATCTGCATCCGCAGGACGCGACGTTGGTGCGTGAACTGTTGGCACAGCCACAATATGAAACAGCATGGACCGTAGTTGAAGATCCAGTGATGACACGTGGTGGTTGTCGGGTTAGCACTGATGTGTCGCAGGTTGATGCGCGTCTTGAGACAAGATTGGCTGTCGTGTTAAAGCATTTGCTCAGCGATGACCGGCGCGATAGACGTAATGAGCTGTCTGACGACGGCGAAGAGGATGCTGGAGTGCCATCATGATTCAACCGCAAGCACAGCGTAGCCATATCTGGTCAGCACATCTTGCAGAGCAAGTAAAGAATGTCGAAACTATTCCTGCGCCAGTAGTCGAAGGCTGCCTCACGCGCATGGTGGGCTTGACGTTGGAAGCGGTGGGTTGTCAGGCAGGGATTGGTGACCGATGCGATATCCTGGCTGGTGATGGTGCGCGTGCCGAAGCCGAAGTGGTCGGCTTTGCAGGCGATAGACTGTTTTTGATGCCTACTGGTGACATTCATGGTGTCAAGCCGAATGCGCGAGTCATACCGACGCAACGATCTGGTGCGGTGGCAGTAGGTCAGGAATTGCTTGGCCGTATCATTGATGGTACCGGTGCGCCACTGGATGGTCAGGGTCCGATTAAGTGTCGGGGCCGTACCAAACTCACTGGCACGTCAATCAATCCTTTATTGCGACAACCAATTGACCAACCATTGGATGTTGGCGTGCGTGCCATCAACTCTTTACTCACCGTTGGCAAAGGGCAGCGCATAGGCTTGTTTGCCGGTAGCGGCGTCGGCAAAAGCGTGTTGTTAGGCATGATGGCCCGCTACACCAGTGCTGATGTGATTGTTGTCGGATTAATTGGTGAGCGCGGTCGTGAAGTTAAGGAATTTGTTGAGCGCATTCTTGGCCCACAAGATCGTCGGCGCGCAGTAGTCGTCGCTACTCCGGCTGACCAACCGCCATTGATGCGTCTACATGGCGCATGGTTATCAACCGCGATTGCCGAGTACTTTCGCGATCAAGGAAAGAGTGTCTTGCTTATCATGGATTCATTGACTCGCTTTGCACAGGCACAGCGAGAGATCGGCTTGGCTATCGGTGAAGCACCTGCTACCAAGGGCTATCCACCATCGGTGTTTGCCATGTTGCCGCAGCTAGTTGAACGAGCTGGTAATGGCGCGCAGGGCAAAGGGTCGATTACTGCCTTCTATACAGTATTGACAGAAGGTGACGATCAACAAGATCCAATTGCTGACTCAGCTCGCGCGATTCTTGATGGTCATATCGTCTTGTCACGACGTATTGCTGAGTCTGGTCATTATCCAGCAATTGATGTGGAGGCCTCGATAAGCCGTGTTATGCACGAAATAATTCCAGAGTCACATCGCGAAGCCGCACGTAAGTTCCGGCAGCACCTGTCAGCCTATCAACAGAATCGTGACTTGATTTCCATTGGCGCCTATCAGCGTGGCAGTGATTCGCGTGTCGATGCGGCATTGGCTCTCTGGCCTAGTATGCAGAAATTCATGCAGCAGGACTTGCAAGAAAAGGTGAGCTTTGCCAGCAGCGTTACCGCCTTAGATGATTTGCTTAAGTAGGAGTTAAAAAATGATTCGACAACATGTACCGGGTAGAAAATAAAAATGAAGCGTGCTGATCGGCTGGTGCCGGTACAAAAAGTAGTGGATGACACAGAGCGACGCATGGCAGAGCACTTTGCTTCAGCAGAGCGCTTGTTGATGAGTAGTGAGCAGAAGCTGGTTGAGTTGACTTCGTATAGAGATGATTACACGCAGGGCTTTGCGCGTCGTGCTAGTGGTGGTATCGGTGCGCGCGATTTGGTGGACTACCAGGCGTTCATGACGCGCCTGAATGACGCAATAGCTCAGCAGGACAAACTTGTTTGTCTTGCTCGTGGTGAAGCGGAGGCGCAACGCAAGCACTGGCAGGAAGCAGCACAGCGTGCGAAGGCAATAGCTACAGTGATTGAAAATTGGCAGCAAGAAGAGCGGCGCGTACTTGGACAGCGTGAGCAGCGTGAAACGGACGAGCGCGCGCAGCGTCGTCGAGTGACATCGCAACGGCAATAAGGGTAATGGCATCTGGTTTGTATTGTTGGTAGCGGTGACAAGATTGAATACTGGCTTCAGTAGAGGTGAGTGAAATGGGTATGCAAGGATTGGGTCGTGGTTCTGAAGTCATGCACGGAAATGTCGTGGCGGCTCATAACAAGGCAGGTGTGGTAGGTGGTAGCGCTGCTGCGGATGGCGTGTTTTCAGCAGTATTTGGGGGCATGGTGAATGCTGATGACGAACCGTCGATTAATAATGCCGCGCCGGGTGATCTTGGTGAGGAGATGTTGGCAAGTATGGGAGCGGCTGATGATACTGACGATAGTGAGTCAGTTCAGCCTGATGTGGCAGCGGAAATGTTGGCTATGCTTGGTAATGCACCGATCCCGGCGCGACAGGTTTCTTTGCCGACAATCACTGCTACGCCAGACAAAGGCCTCGCCGCCAGTGATGTTAGTACAACGGCCACTAGTGAGTTGACCGGTTCCGCTGGCATCGAGGCGATGACTGTTACAGTGGCGACGGTGCCTGATAAAAACATTTTTATTAACAACGCAGATATTGCTACTGCTGGCAAGCTGGCGAGTGCTCTGGTGAGCTCGACCAGTAATAAAAAATCTGATTTTTCAGCATTGCTTGCAAGTGATGTGGGCGAAGTAGAAGCTGTTGTTCCAAAAGATGCAGTTTCAGAGGTTGTGACGCCAGAGGCCGTGAAAGCATTGGTGGCTGATGCGTCACCTGTGATTGCTATGTTGAATGCCAAGATAGATGCTGATACGTGGCAAGGTCATACTGCAAAACATAGCGATGAATATGCCGCATTGAATTTTCTGGATACAACTGCGTTGCAAGCGCCTGATTCCAGGCTGAGCAATGATGTGGCCTCGCTACAGCAATTACCACGTTATGAATTACAGTCTCATGTGGGTAGTCAGCACTGGGCAACCGAATTGGGTAACAAGTTAATGTTACTCGCCGGTAAAGAATCGCAATCTGCCACGCTATACCTGACACCAGCTGATTTGGGTCCGGTGCAGGTGCGGATTGATACAGACAAAGGTCAGGATAAAGTTAGCGTCTGGTTTACTGCAGAACATGTTGACACTCGTACGGCATTAGAACAGTCATTGCCGCGATTGCGTGAGTTGTTTGCAGCGCAAGGCATGTCGCTCACGGATGCGGGCGTGTTTGGTAGACGTTCTGGGCAACAACCTGCCAGTTCTGGATCAAAATCAAACTGGTCAGAAGCCGGGGTGGATTTCATGGGTGACGATGGTCGCAATAATATGGTGACAGCACTCAATGTTCGGCTCGGTATGCTCGACGCATACGCCTGAATTGCTTGAGCTTTTGCTGTTCATACTGTTCATTTGGAGAGTTCTATGCCCCTGTCTTTAAAGGTGGGGCTTGCGTGGTGTGTATGTCAGTAAATCAAAGTGGGCGTAACCACGTTACGGTACGGAAGACAGTTGAATCATGGCCCGGATAGCTAGGCTGGAATAGTTACACTGAATCTATTTCGCCTCCAAATGCTGATGATCATGTTCCGGCGTCCACAATTGATGCGCATCTATCAATAATCGCGACTGTGCCTGCAGCGCATCCAATTGTGCTTTTTTCAATGCTAGCTTGCTATCCAGTGCCTGTCGCTGCGCGGTTTGTGTGGCCGTGAAGCTGAACTCACCCAGTTGGTAGCCGCGCGCGATTGCTGCCGCGCTTTGTTGGGTTTGTCTGTCTATATCAGACAGAAGTTGCCATTGATTAGTCAGTGAATGGACGTCAAGAATATCGCTGCGAGCATCATGCTCAACTTTCATACGGATTTGCGTTGCTATATTTTTCATGCGAGCCGCATCGGCCAATGCCTGCTTGTAGGTGTTCTGTCTTGCTGCGCCCGGCAAGGGCATTGATAAGGTGAGGCCGTAAACATTTTCTTCACCACCGCGTTCGCGGCCTACGTGTAGCCCGATAGTAGGATCGGCAATGCGATCACGCTGTGCGTGATCTGCAGTCAGCTTGGCGAGAGATGCTTCGGCTTCAGCGAGTGCAATTTCATGATTATTTTCTACTATTCGCTGAATCCATGTTGCATCAGATTCTGTAAGGTCGATTGGCAGATCGATGGTTTTTGGCATGACGCTTCTAAGTGCAGGAAAGTCACGTTGCAACTGCGACTCCTGCAAAGCCATATTCTGGCGCGCGAGCGCCAAGTTGGCTATAGCACGATCAACTTCGATCTGTGCCAGTTGTTTTTCTATGCGTGGTGCGTCACCAGCTTGAATGCGTTTTTGCGTGGCGTCTAGCTGCGCCTGAAACAAGGGTAGTTGCTGCTCCAATACCTGCACCTCGGTGGCGCTATGTAGCCAATTAAACCATGAAGATAGTAACGTGCGTCCCGCTTCATGCCATGCATCTTCAAAAAAGTAGTCTGCAATTTCTTCAGTGACATTGCTACGTGACCTGTCGATGCCTGCCTTGCCGTACCATCGCCACGAGCGTGACAAGCCAAATTCCTGTTCTTGAAAGCGATCAGTAGGATCGACACGACGCTGTTGTGCGGTCGCGCTCAGAATCCACTCATACTTACTATTCCGGTATTGATCCGCCTGCACAATGAGGTATTGCTGCTGTTCACGAGCTACAGCTATCTGTGGCGAAGTTGCTAGAGCGGTGTACGCTGCTGCGGTATCCGGTAACATTTGCAGGTGGGAGGGTTCCTGCGCGCGCGCTGCCGCTATGAGTAGTGTCAACAGAAGTATTGTTGTGCGATTGATGAGCTTTATAGTGTTCATGTCAGAGTTCCGAAGCCGTCGACAGTGCTTGTCCACCAAGAAACTTCATCACTGGGGAAGCTGTTATTAAGCAGCTCTATCAGTGATCCAAGCTGCACCCTTTGTAGTAGCAAAGTAATAACTGTCCGCTGCGCCCGGCCGCGTACTTTTTCCAGCGTAGAGCGAAGAGTCGACCCGATACCAAAACCCTCACCGTGAAATAGCGTAAAGCCGGTTACCCATTCTGGGTGGGCCAACAACAAATCGAGCACTTCCTCTTCAAGAGCCGTAGGTATTGCTAGCGTCAGTTGACAGTCATAGTTATTCATGGCTGTGTTTCTCTAGTTGTTTTGGTTGGCGTAGCTGCGCGTAACGCGAAACGCCTGAATAGACTGGGTAGTAAAACCAGCGTTAGCGCGGTAGAGCTGATTAAGCCGCCGATTACTACGATGGCGAGTGGCCGTTGAATTTCGGAACCCGGGCCGCTGGCAAACAGTAATGGAATTAGGCCGAAGGCAGTGATGCTGGCAGTCATCATTACCGGCCGCAGACGGCGAAGCGATCCCTGTACAACAACATCGTTACCATGCAATCCCTTGGCGCTAAGCTGATTAAAGTGGCTGATCATCACTAGCCCATTGAGCGTGGCGATGCCCATTAAGGCAATAAAGCCTACTGAGGCTGGTACTGACAGATACTCGCCAGTGATGGCCAGCGCGACTATGCCGCCGATTAGCGCAAACGGGATGTTAACTAATACCAGTGCAGCTTGTAATGTTGAACCAAAGGTGGCGAATAGCAACAGAAATATCAAGCCCAGTGCAATGGGAACCACAACTGCTAAACGGCTAGCGGTACGCTGTTGGTTTTCAAACTGGCCGCTCCATTTCAAATAGTATCCGGTCGGCAGTGTGACTTCGCGTGCAACTACAGCTTTGGCTTCCTCAACAAAACTGACCAATGCGCGATCGCGTACGTTGGCGCGCACTGCAGAAGTCCGTGCGCCATTTTCACGGTCAATTTTAACCGGGCCATCGACAGGTTTAAGCGAAGCTAACTGTGTCAGTGACAGAGGCTCGTTGTTACTGATAGGCAAACGAAGCTCACCGAAGATTGCTGGGGATAACTGGATTGCTTCGGTACCACGTATCAAGAAGGGTAGACGGCGACCAGCCTCGTTGATGATGCCGACGTTGCGTCCTTCTACCAAGGTACGTAAATCGTTTTGTACTGTCTCTACTGAGAGTCCGTGGCGACCAAGGGCCAGTCGGTTTAGTTCCAGCTGTAGATATTGCACGCCACTATTTTGTGGTGCAACCACATCCTCTGCGCCGGGTAACTGACTGACTACATTGGCGATTGAGGTCGCCAGACTATCAATTGTACTCATGTCTGGGCCGTAGATCTTGATCGCCACATCACCACGTGTGCCGGAGATTAACTCTGAAACTCGCATGTCAATGGGTTGGGTAAAGCTAAAAGTTACTCCCGCAAACTCGTTACCGACTTCACGAATCTGGTCAATTACCCATTCCTTGTCGGGCTTGCGCCATTGTTCGCGAGGCTTAAGCCCGATAAAAACATCGGTTTCGTTGGTGCCCATGGGATCAAGGCCGAGTTCATCAGATCCGACTCGGGCCACAATGGTATTAACTTCTGGCACGGTCGCGAGAATTCGTTGCTGTATGTGTAGATCAATCTCTGCGGATTTTTGCAGATTGATTGACGGTACTTTTTCCAGCTGCAGTACGATATCGCCTTCGTCCATAGTGGGCATGAAGGACTTGCCGATAAATGGAAACAGGATGCCGGCTGTGACCAATGCCGCAAGCGCCGTTGCGTATACCTGCTTTTCATGTTGCAGGCACCACTTTAGTATGTGCGCATAAGAACGCTCCATCGCTTGTACCATGCGTGGTGCGTTATGTGTTTGGTCACTCAGGAAATAGGAGGCTAGTACCGGGATGACCGTTAAAGACAGTATTAGCGAACTCAATAATGCGAAAACAATGGTCAGGGCGACTGGTGCAAATAACTTCCCCTCCAGACCTTGCAGCGTTAGTAGTGGCAAAAAGACAATGGCAATAATGACAATTCCTGATGTGACAGGCAGTGCCACCTCCTGTACTGCACGGAAAATTGCATGTAGCTTGCTGCGCGGTACGCCACCATGACCTTGATGTGCTTCAATGTTTTCAACCACCACGACTGCTGCATCGACCAACATACCGATGGCGATTGCCAAACCGCCTAATGACATGAGATTGGCGGACAGGCCGTATAATTGCATGGCGATGAAGGTGCTCAGTGCTGATAGTGGCAAAATGACAGCTACTATCAATGCGGCGCGTAATTGTCCAAGAAAAACAAACAGCAATAGCATCACCAGTACGATGGCTTCGAGCAAAGCTTCCGATACAGTGCCGACGGCACGCTCTACCAATGTGCCGCGGCTGTAGAAGGTATTGATGGTTGTACCGGCTGGCAGGCTGACACGGAGCTCTTCAAGCTTCGTTTCTACTGAGCGAACTATCTGCTGTGCATTGGCGCCGCGCAGCCCCAACACCAGTCCTTCCACTGCTTCCCCCTTGCCATCCTTGGTGACCATGCCATAGCGAGTAAGATTACCAATACGTACTATGGCTATATCAGCGACGCGAACCGTAGTGTTGTCGCGTTGGGCGATCACGATTTGGCGTACATCATCCAAGGTGCTGATGTTGCCATCGCTGCGTACCAGCAGTGCTTCTTCGTTCTGGCTCAGGCGTCCAGCGCCATCACTACGGTTATTCATTTCCAGTGCGTTCTGCAAGTCGCTTAACGATATGCCGCGAGCTGCCAATGCAGCAATGTCCGGAACCACTTCAAACGTTTTTACAAAGCCACCCAATGCATTGACATCGGCCACACCAGCAATGCTGCGTAACTGTGGACGGATTACCCAGTCGAGCAGGGTACGCTTTTCAGTGAGGGTTAGCGGCCCCTCAATGGTGAACATGAACAGGTCACCAAGAGGGGTGGTTATTGGCGCAAGACCACCTGATGCCGTGCTGGGAAGGCTGGATAGAATACCGTTCAGGCGTTCACTGACTTGCTGGCGCGCCCAGTAAATGTCGGTGTTATCGTTAAAGTCAATTGTGATGTCGGCGATGGCATACTTTGATTTGGATCGTAATATGGTCTGGTTGGGTATACCCAGCAGTTCTTGTTCAATCGGTGCGGTGATGCGCGCTTCCACTTCCTCCGGTGTCATTCCCGGTGCTTTCATGATGATCTTTACTTGTGTTGTAGAGATGTCAGGATAGGCATCGATGGGAAGTTTTGTTATCGCGTAGCCGCCAGCACCAATCAATAACAAAGTCAGCACTAGTACAAACAGGCGTTGTGACAGGGCGAAAGCAATCAGGCGCGATAGCATATTAGTTACCTATGAGACCGCAGTTATTCAGGAACGCCAAGGCCGATGACTGCGCCACGAATTGCTGCGATACCGGCAGTAGCCAGCACCGTTCCCGCTGGCAAGGTGCTCTTTATCCATACGGTGTCACCTTCACGAGACTGCACTGAGACTTGTTGTTGTACAAATCCTTGCGTATTTTGGATAAATACAAAGTTGATGCCATCTTGCGTGAATAGTGCGCTAGCCGGTACCGCAATAGAGTTACCACTGACTGCTGCGTTGGTGGTAATGGTTACTTCAGTAAATTGATTTGGGCGCAGGCATTGCTTTACCGGCGTAATTTCAATACGTACAAGTCCAGTTTGATTGTCGCGTGCAATTATCGGGCTGATCGCAGCGACTCTGCCAGGCTTGCTGCAGCTACTGACGTGGACGATATTCCCAATGGCAAGTTGATCCAGCTGTGCGGCGGTGGCCTGCGCTTCTATCCATAGAGTGTTGATATCTGCAACCAAGAAAAGCTCATCGCCTGCGGAGACGCGCATGCCGGGTGTGATTGTCTGCTCCAAAGCCACGCCATTCAGCGGAGAATTGATGGTCATCATCGGGCTGATGGCTGTCGCATCAACAAGTTTTGCAATACCTACGTTACTCAATCCGGCCAGTTTCAGCAGCTGCCGTTGTTCCTGTAAGTTGGTGGCGTCCTGCTGTTGAGCCTGTCGAGTTTCTTCGAGTCGCCCTAATGAAATAATGCCGTCTTCGTACAATGATTGGTCACGCTTGAATTTTTGCTCGCTGACAATGGAGGCTGACCTTGCGTGTAGATAGTCGCGTTGTACGCCAAGCAGCTCGGTACTGTAAATGCGTAACAGCGGTGTTCCATTGCGTACTGGTTCACCTATATTGACCAGAATGCTCTGTACTTGCCCGGCTAGCGTTGCTACAACGCGGGCCTGCCTGCTGTTCGGAATAGTAACTCTACCCGAGAGCATCACATTATTTCTGGCTAAGCTCTTGCCATCATTGCCTGTCGGAGTGGTGGGTACCGTCATGGTGGTGACGCCGGCAGACTTAAGCTGTGTTTCACTCAGTTTTGCAGTGTTGAATTCTGCTGCCGATGCCAATCCGCTGGTCATTAATAAGGAAAAAACTAGCGCATTTCGGGCAAACATGGTGACAACCTGTATCGCTTTGCAGAACATTGACGTAATACTATGCTGTCGTTCTTAAGATTTACTTAAAAGTCGTGACGAGCTCAGGGTGCCAAGGTCATGCGTATTTTATTGGTAGAGGATGATGAGCTGTTGGGCAAGGCGATACGTACTGGTCTTGAACAACAAGACTATGCGGTTGATTGGGTGACTGATGGTGTGGCTGGTGAGATTGCCGCAACCACCACCGAGTATTCGGCACTATTGCTGGATCTGGGATTACCACGTCAGGATGGCATCATGTTATTGAAGAAATTGCGTGCCAGTGGCAACACCGTGCCGGTAATCATGATTACCGCGCGAGATGCTCTGGCAGAGCGTATTGCTGGGCTTGATAGCGGGGCTGACGATTTCATCGTCAAGCCATTTGATCTGCAGGAGCTGGGTGCTCGCTTGCGTGCTGTGATGCGTCGTGCCGAAGGACGTGCCTGTGCGGAACTCATCCATGGCGGAATCAAAATAGATCCAGCCGCTCGCACCGTTAGCATCGATGAGCAACTGGTGCCGATTACCGCTCGTGAATTCGCCATCCTGAAGCAGTTACTAGAACACAAGGGGAAAGTACGTAGCAAACAGCAATTACAAGATGCTTTATACGACTGGAATAGTGACGTCGATAGCAACACAGTCGAAGTGCATGTGCATCACTTGCGGCGCAAGCTTGGCCGTGACTTGATCAAGACGCGGCATGGCATGGGATACATCATAAATGACGCAGATTGATACTGATCCGCCACGCCACTGGTCGGTTCGTAATCGATTAGTGTCGCTGCTGGTGATGGTGATGCTAGGTCTATGGGGTATAGCCTCGTTTTCTATTTATCAGCAAGCAAAACAAGTAAGTAGTGAGCTATTTGATGAGTCGTTGAAGGAAACCGCCCATGTACTGCTCGCGGTTATTGAGCATGAGATTGAAGAGCATGGCCCCAACTTTGTCGAGCAGCTGATCGGCGAATCTGGCTACCCAAGTTCACATTACTTGCGCTTCCAAGTATGGAGCCAAGATCTTCGCTTGGTGTATCGTTCGATAGGCGCACCGACTACGCCGATGCTGGCAATGGATGGTGGTGCCAATTGGGTTGGTGCAGATGGTCAGCTCATGCATACGTACTCCACATGGAATACTAGGCACAGTCTACAAATTCAGGTTGCTGAGCCGTTGAGTTATCGTGACAAAATAGCCCGGGGTGCGTTAAATCGTCTTATTGTATTTACTACTATTTTTCTGCCCTGTACCGCTCTGCTTATATGGTTGGTAATAGCGCGCAGTTTTGCGCCCATTCAATGGCTTGGTTCGGCAGTAAGTCAGCGTACTGCTAATAATCTCGATCCATTGGACACGCGACATGTCCCGCGCGAGGTGGCGCCGCTTATTCTGTCATTCAATCGCCTATTGGTTCGAGTTCGTGAGGCAATAACTCTTGAGCGAGAATTTACGGCAGATGCCGCACATGAACTGCGTACACCTCTTGCGGCGATTCGAGCGCATGCGCAGGTGTTGTCTGCGGCGCGCAATCCTGGTGAAGCGAATGAAGCGGCACGAGACATTATTGCTGGGGTTGATCGTGGTGGACGATTGGTGGATCAATTGCTTGCCCTGGCTCGACTGGATGCCAGCCTCGAAGAGATGTCGGTACGGGCCGATGTTGAGCTCGATTTGCAGCAAATAGTCTTCTCGGAAATCGAGCTTCAGCAAGACCTGGCGCAGCGTCGCCAGATTTCTCTTACAGCCGACACGCAAGTTGCTAGGGTGCGCGGAAGTACAGAAGCACTGCAGATTCTATTGCGCAATCTAATCGACAATGCACTGCGGGCGACCCCCGTGGGGGGGGCTGTGCAAGTTGCATGTGGTGAAAATGGGAGCGGTGCGTGGCTTGCGGTTAGAGATTCTGGTGTTGGCATTCAAGCGGAAGAACGCGAACGGATTTTCCGCCGCTTTTATCGCGTCAAAGGCAGTGCTTACGGCGGCAGTGGGCTAGGGTTATCGATAGTACAGCGCGTAGCAGAAAGGCACGGTGCGGCAATCAAATTTACTGATGGCCTGCATGGTCGTGGTGTGGGTGTGATGCTGACTTTTCCGTCATTGCCTACGTTCTGACGTTCACTGCTTCTGCAGTGCGCTGCAATTTGGTCAGCAGCATAAATAGACTGTTTTCTTGATGCGCCAATTTTCTGGCGCCGTTTTCTGATGTGCGCTGCTTCACATATTGGAAAACAGTGAATTAATAATTAAATCATATGGTTAAGCGTTAGTGAGGGGGCGTGGCATGCGCCTTGCTCTTGCTGTGTCATGTCGTAAATAGCGACGCTTAACACAGGAACTAATGCTATGTCGGACACAGCAACGCCAGCCGCACCCGTAGCCGGTGGCAGTAACAAGATGATGTTCATCATGATGGGTGCCATGTTTATTCTGCTCTTGGGCGGTATGGGTGGCATGTACGTCATGTTAAGTAAATCCTCTGCCCAGGGCCAGGCAAGTCAGGATCAAGCAAGCACTGAACATGGTGAAGGAAATAAGGATGAAAAGCACGAAGCTAAATCTGCCGCGATCTATGTCAGCTTTGAACCACCCTTTGTGGTGAATTTTCCAGTCGGTGGTGATGTCAAGTTCCTGCAGCTGACGGTTCAGGCCATGACCCGTGACGAAATTATGGAAAAAGATATGCAGCGTAACAGCCCTGCCATTCGTGATGCTTTGCTGACCTTATTTGGGCAGCAGACTGCAGAGGGGTTGTCCACTTCTGAGGGTAAGGAGCAGCTGCGCGCCAAGGCGCTCGAAGCGGTGCGTGCAGTAATGAAATCGGAAGGCAAAGATCCAGCTGAAATAGAAGGAATTTATTTCACCAGCTTTGTAATGCAGTAATTGCAATCAATAACATCATATCTGTATCTCGGAGTTTGCGTAGTGAGTGATCAGGAAGTTTTAAGTCAAGACGAAATCGATGCCTTGATGCATGGCGTTGACAGCGGTGAGGTAAAAATTGACCCGGCTGCTGCTCCTGATGAGGTGCGTGAGTATGACTTTGCCACTCAGTCACGCATTATCCGTGGTCGTATGCCAACTCTGGAGATGGTCAATGAGCGTTTCGCTCGGTTGTTTCGTATCAGTTTGTTCAGCTTGTTGCGCCGCACGCCGGAAATAAGTTTGACACCGATACAGACGAACAAATTTTCCGATTATGTACATTCACTGCAAGTGCCAACCAATCTCAATCTAGTGACGGTCAATCCATTACGCGGCTCAGCATTGTTCATTATTGAACCAACCTTGATATTTGCGATAGTGGATAGCTATTTTGGTGGCACTGGTCGTCACGCAAAAATAGAAGGTCGCGAATTTACTGCTACCGAATATCGCATCATTCAGATGGTTCTCAAGACTGCTTTCGTAGATCTTAAAGAAGCATGGTCACATGTGTTTGATTTGAACTTTGAGTACCAACATTCAGAGATTAATCCACATTTTGCCAATATCGTCAGCCCCACCGAAATTGTGGTGGTGACCAAATTCCATATTGATCTTGATGGTGCTGGCGGTGATCTGCATGTGACCATGCCTTATTCAATGCTTGAGCCAATGCGAGAGATTCTCGATGCTGGCATGAAAAGTGATCGTGCCGAGCATGACGAACGATGGTTGCAATCAATGCGTGAAGATATAGAGGAGGCGCAGGTTGAGCTAAGTCTGACTGTTGGTCATTCATTAATCACGGTAGGTGAATTAATGAATTTGAAGCAGGGAGACATTCTGCCTACGGATTTCGACGGCAAGGCCACCATGATTGTTGAAGACGTGCCGTTGTTCAGGGGTTCATTTGGCGCATCGCGTGGTAACAAGGCAATCAAGCTTGAAAAACGTATCACGCACGGCCGTCACAATGCAATCGATTCACTTGTCGCACGTAGCGCATAAAAAGGTATTAATTATGAGTAGCAACGAAGAAGCCATGGTCGCAAAAATGGAAAACCTCCGCGCCGAAGCCATTCTTGATGGACGCGATGACAGTAAGTCTGGAGAGCAACAATCAGATGTCAATCTGGATCTGATACTCGATGTGCCCGTCACTCTGTCGATGGAAGTGGGGCGTACGCGGATTCCGATCCGCAATTTATTGCAGCTCAATCAAGGTTCAGTCGTCGAATTGGATCGCGCCGCTGGAGATCCACTGGATGTCTATATAAATGGCACCCTGATTGCGCATGGTGAAGTGGTGGTGGTGAATGACAAGTTTGGCATTCGTCTTACTGATGTTATTAGTCCGCAGGAACGTATTCGCAAGTTGAAGTAATGATTAACAAAATATTATTTTTGATATGCGGATTGCTGACGACAACGATTACGTTGGCGCAGACAGAAAAATTCGCTGATCCGGCTATTGCAGTAGGTTTACCTGAGTCTGGTGCATCCAGTATGGGAAAAGTTACTGTTGCACTGATGGTCATCCTGATGCTGCTTTTTGCGGCGGCATGGATGATGCGTCAGTTCAAGTTATTTGGCCGGTCTGGTCAGGCAGAGATTGAGGTAATGCAGGGCATTAGCCTCGGTCACAAAGAACGCGCGGTGCTAATCAAAGTACAAAATCGCCGCCTGCTGATTGGCGTAGCGCCAGGTTGCGTTAACTTGCTGATGGAGCTATCGCCAGATGACGCGGTAGAGAGGTGCGATAAGCCATCTGTAATAGTACCGAAAGACGTAAATGCGCCAAGTTTCAAGACATTGCTGAAGCGCAGTATGGGGATACAAGAATGAACTTGCGACCTTTTGCTGCGTTGCTGCGTTTGCTTGCGGTAATGCTTTTTGTTTTTGGTAGTCATGAAACATTGGCTGCCACTGGTTTGCCAGCGTTGACTGTGCAAGGTACCGGAGCAGGACAATCCTATTCGTTGACATTGCAAGTGTTGATGTTGATGACGGCAATTACTTTCTTGCCGGCCATCGTCTTGATGATGACTTCATTTACTCGCATCGTCATCGTGCTTAGTTTATTACGACAGGCTATTGGCGCGGGTACTTCACCACCTAACCAAGTGTTGGTTGGTTTGTCGTTGTTTCTTACATTGTTTGTTATGGGGCCGGTGATTGATCGCATTAATAGCGAGGCAGTGCAGCCTTATATGGCCGGGACATTGGAAGGATCGTTGGCGCTGGAGAAAGGGGTGGCGCCGCTTAAAACATTCATGATGGAGCAAACTCGTGAAACAGACATAGCAACCTTTGTGCGTATTGCTGGTCAGCAAGCATATGACACGCCGGAAGACGTACCACTACGAATTCTGGTGCCTGCATTTGTAACTAGTGAATTAAAGACCGCCTTTCAGATCGGTTTCATGATCTTTATTCCCTTTGTCATTATCGATTTGGTGGTGGCTAGCGTCTTGATGTCTATGGGTATGATGATGTTGTCACCGATGATGATTTCCCTGCCTTTCAAAATCATGCTGTTTGTGCTGGTAGATGGCTGGACGCTGGTGGTTAGCACCTTGGCTTCAAGCTTTTATAGATAGGTAAGCATCATGACGCCAGAAGCCATCATGGATCTTGCCCGTCACGCGCTACAAGTAACCTTGTTGCTGGCGATGCCATTGCTGTTGGCAGCCCTGATTATCGGTCTGGTAGTGGGGATTTTTCAGGCAGCCACACAAATCAATGAATCAACCCTGTCTTTCATTCCGAAACTGGTTGGAATCGCACTAGCGTTATTGATCGCCGGTCCGTGGATGCTGAATCTCATCATTGGTTACACACGGGCGCTGTTCATGAGCATCCCGGGAATGTTGGGCTGACGTTGATGTTTACCATTACAGCAACACAGCTATCAGTGTGGATCAGTGAGTACTTCTGGCCGTTCGTGCGGATTGCTGGTTGTTTAATGGTTGCTCCAGTATTCGGTTCGAAAACCATTCCACGTCGTGTTCGTCTAGTGATTGCTGCGGCACTAACAGTGTTGTTGGCACCGCTGGTCGCTGTGCCAGCTCAAGTTGAGCTGTTTTCTGGTGGCAGCTTGGTGATCACTGTGCAGCAACTGTTGATTGGCGTTGCGATGGGGTTTGCATTGCAATTGATTTTTGATGCGGTAGTCATGGGGGGGCAGTTATTGGCGAGCAGCATGGGTTTGTCCTTTGCGATGAGTGTCGATCCGTTGTATGGCACCAATACACCGGTACTGGGCCAGTTCTACATGATCATAGTGACGCTCACATTTTTAGCACTCGATGGCCATTTATTGCTGATCGAGTCGCTTACGCAGAGTTTTTCGTTGCTGCCGATTGGTATGGATGGACTCGGCAGCGATGGCGTGTGGATGCTGGTTAATTTCGGTGGTGTGGTTTTTTCCGGCGCGTTGATGGTGGCACTACCTGGGCTCGCGGCGATGTTAATTGTCAATTTTGGTTTTGGTGTCATGAGTCGTGCAGCGCCTACCTTGAATTTGTTTGCGGTAGGTTTTCCGGCCGCACTGGCGCTAGGCCTGATAGTGGTGTTGTTGGGGTTGCCGGCAGTGCAGGAAAGCTTCATGCGCTTGTTCAGCTCGGCATTGATGCTGCTCACTGCATTAAGTAGTGGGTAGGGTCATGGGAATAGGAGTCACTTATGTCTGAACAACCTGACGAGGAAGAACGTACAGAAAGTGCCACACCCAAGCGCCTCGAAGAATCAAGGCGCAAAGGTGAGGTGCCTCGTTCCCGCGACCTGAATGCCGCAGCGGTTACTTTGTTCAGTTGTGCAGCCATGGCGCTGTTTGGTGAGCGCATGGCGGAAGCATTCGCGCAACTAATGCGTTCCAGTTTGTCACTAAAATTTACACCCAGCATGGATACTCAGATGATGACGCCTGCGCTGGGGGAGGTGGCGTTGTCCGGTTTCATGGCAGTAATGCCGGTGTTCGCGGCGGGTTTTATCGCCGCCATCCTGGCACCAATGACATTGAGTGGCTGGAACTTCAGTGCCGAAGCGTTGGTGCCAAAGTTCTCCAGAATGGATCCACTGGCCGGCATGAAGCGCATGGTGTCAGTCAATGGCGTGATCGAATTAGTAAAGTCGATACTCAAGTTTTCCATGGTGGCGATCATTGCCATCATGGTATTGCGTAAGGATACGCTCGAGTTATTGACGATGGGCAAGGACACGCCTGCTAGTGCAATGCAAACGGCAGCAGGGATGTGTGTCAATGCGCTACTGATGCTGTCCTTTGGCATGTTATTGATTGCTGTCATTGATGTGCCAATCCAGTTATGGCAACACGCCAAGAATCTGCGCATGTCGCGTGAAGAGATAAAAAAAGAGATGAAGGAGAGCGATGGCTCGCCGGAGGTAAAAGGCAAAATTCGTCGTATGCAACAGGAATCTGCCCGCAATCGCATGATGGCGGAAATACCAAAAGCGGATGTGATTGTTACCAATCCCACCCACTTCGCAGTGGCCTTGCGTTATGACGATAAACGTAACCGCGCGCCAATTGTGGTGGCCAAAGGTGCGGATCTGGTTGCCGCCCGTATTCGTGAAATAGCCAGCGAACACAACATCACAATTTTCGAAGCACCGCCATTGGCGCGTGTGTTATTTCGCAGCGTCGATCTCAATCAAGAAATTCCGGCTTCGTTATACACCGCAGTGGCACAGGTACTGACTTATGTGTTCCAGCTGCGTGCCTACCGTACTGGTCAGTCGATCCGTCCGGAACGGCCCACCATTGAAGTGCAAGAATAACTCGTCACGACTGCCAGTCTATAGAGCAAGAAAATTATGAACGCCATAGCCACCTCAACCAAATCGTTTTCAATGCAGTCGCTAATACGTAGCGGATTGGGTGTGCCGGTAGGGGTAATGCTGGTACTGGCCATGATCATTGTGCCTATGCCACCGTTTCTGCTGGATGTCTTATTTACTTTCAATATTGCGTTATCGCTGGTGGTGGTGATGGCGGTGTTCTATGTAGCACGACCACTGGAATTTGGCGTGTTTCCCAGCGTATTGCTGTTGGCAACATTATTGCGCCTGGCCTTGAATGTGGCTTCGACTCGGGTAGTGCTGCTCAATGGCCATACTGGCGGCGATGCTGCCGGTAAAGTGATTCAATCATTTGGTGAGTTTGTTATCGGTGGCAATTACACCGTGGGTCTGGTGGTATTCATGATTTTGACCATCATTAACTTCGTGGTGGTGACCAAGGGTTCGGGTCGTATTTCAGAAGTAAGTGCCCGCTTTACCTTGGATGCCATGCCCGGTAAACAGATGGCGATTGACGCTGACTTGAATGCCGGTTTGATCACACAGGACGAAGCACGCAAACGACGCCAGGAAGTACGTGAAGAAGCCGACTTCTTCGGCTCCATGGACGGTGCGAGTAAGTTTGTGCGTGGCGATGCCACTGCCGGCATCATGATTTTGTTTATCAATATGATTGGCGGCGTGGCCATCGGCATGCTTGCTCATGATATGAATTTTTCTTCAGCAGCCAAGACCTACGTGTTGTTGAGTATTGGTGATGGCCTGGTGGCACAAATCCCCGCGTTGCTGTTGTCAACGGCGGTCGCCATCATCGTGACGCGTATGTCCAAGGCGCAGGACATGGGTGGTGAACTGGGTAAGCAATTATTTGGCAATCCCAAAGCCTTGATGGTTGCAGCGGCGTTGCTGGGTGTGATGGGGATGGTACCGGGCATGCCTAACTTTGCCTTCCTGCTTGGTGCCGCGCTGTGTGGTGGCGTGGCATGGCGCATCCAGAATCGACCCGCTCCGCAAGTGCTCGATGATAAACAAGAGACGTCAGTTCCGTTGCCTAGCGTGGCGCCAGAAAACCGTGAATTGAACTGGGACGACGTACAGCCAGTTGACATCATTGGTCTGGAAGTGGGCTATCGCTTGGTGCCGTTGGTGGACAAGGCACAGGGCGGCGATTTGTTGGCGCGCATTCGTGGTATTCGCCGCAAGCTATCCCAAGAGCTGGGGTTCCTGATTCATACCGTACACATTCGCGACAATCTGGAACTGGCGCCGAATGGCTATCGCATCAACCTGTCCGGTGTGCCAGTGGGTGAATCCAGCATCTATCCTGATCGTGAGATGGCTATCAATCCAGGGCGAGTGTTCGGCAAGTTGGCCGGAATTGAAACCCGTGATCCAGCTTTTGGCATGGAAGCGGTGTGGATTGAACCGACCATGCGCGATCAAGCGCATGCTTTGGGGTACACAGTGGTGGATGCCAGTACGGTCATTGCCACGCACCTGAGTCATATCGTGCAACAACACGCACATGAACTATTGGGGCATGAAGAAGTACAGAGCTTGCTCACTACGCTGGCAAAAATTGCTCCAAAGCTTGTCGAAGATCTCATTCCGAAGCAGCTGTCACTGAGTGTGCTGGTACGCGTATTGCAATACCTGTTGCAAGAAAGAGTTCCAATCAAAAATATGCGCACAATCGTCGAAACATTGGCGGAACACGCCAACCGCACTCAAGACCCGCAAGCATTGCAGGGCTTGGTACGTGTGGCATTGGGTCGTCAGATCGTGCAGGACATTGCCGGGATGACCGACGAATTGCCAGTAATAACCTTAGAACCTGAGCTGGAGCAGCTATTGAGCGGTGCCATGAACAGCAGTGATGGTATGGCATTGGCAACGCCGGGGCTTGAACCCGGACTTGCCGAGCGCTTGCAGCAAAGATTGTCCGAGAGCGTGCAGCGTCAAGAAACCGCCGGTAAGCCTGCGGTGTTGCTGGTACCACCAATGTTACGTGTTGCGCTAGCGCGTTTTCTGCGCTCTGCCGTGCCGAGTTTACATGTGCTGGCATGGAACGAAATTCCCGACACTCGCAAGGTGCGATTGATCGGTACCGTGGGACGGAATTAATGATGAGTCGCACATACCCATGAAAATTCGTCGCTATCTTGCCAAAGACATGCGTCAGGCCCTTAACCAAGTGCGTGAAGCACAGGGGCCCGATGCCATTATTCTGTCTTCACGACGCACCGATGAAGGTGTTGAAGTGGTGGCTGCAATAGATTTTGATGCTCAAGTTGTTGAGCAAGGTTATGCGGCTAAGGTCGAGCAGCAGCATACGCAAGCAACCTCTGACATGGCGGCTCGCTTACAGCGTGCGCCAACTAATACGGTTACTGCTGAAGGCAGCAATGACCTGAGCTCGGAGCTGCATAGTTTGCGACGCATGCTGGAGACTCAGGTGGCGACATTGGCGTGGAATGATTTGACACGGCGTGCGCCCTTGCAAACAGCTTTGCTGAAAGAACTGACACAGCTGGGTTTTGCGCAATCATTGGTCATTGAAGTGGTATCGCAAATTCCAGCACGGATGGAGTGGAGTGCCGCGCATCGTATGGCATTGGCATTGATTGCCAAGCGCATTGTTACTGACGATGAGCGCTGGCTGGAACAAGGTGGCATGGTGGCGTTTGTCGGTCCGACCGGCGTCGGTAAAAGCACCTTGGTGGCCAAGCTTGCGGCGCGCTGGGTACTACGTCATGGGCCACGCGAACTGGTATTGATTGCGGCCGACTCAGTGCGCATGGGGGCGCAGGATCAGTTGCAGAATCTAGGCCGGTTGTTAGGCGTACCGACTTATACCGTGGATCAGGTCGCAGAGATCAGCCCAATTCTCAATTCGCTGACACGTAACCGATTGGTGTTGGTTGATACCGCTGGCTTCAGTCAGCGTGATGCACGCCTGTCTGCTGAGTTGGCCTTATTAGCCACCGCACACCCGCAACTGGAAACCTCGCTGGTGGTATCGGCCAATACGCAAGCGGGCACACTGGAAGAAACATTTTTTCGCTTTGCCGCTGCCGCCCCCAAATCTTGCGTGCTGACCAAAGTTGATGAAGCCACCAGCTTGGGCGGATCTATTTCAGCACTGGCCCGCCATGCTCTGCCACTGACTTACCTCAGCGAAGGACAGCGTATTCCTGAAGATTTATCAGTGGCGCGCTCTCATCAATTAGTGGCCCGTGCGGTTGAGCTGGCACGGCGCAGTGGTGCACAAGCAGACGAAGAATTACTCACAATGAGATTTGGAGGAGTGGCGCATGCCCTTGCCTAAACGCATGAAAACACCAGAACAGCAGCGTTCGTTGTTACCCGGGCCGGTGCAAGTGATTGCCGTCACCGGCGGTAAGGGTGGCATTGGCAAGACCAGCGTCGCGATCAATCTTGCTACCGCTATGACTGCGGCAGGTAAGCGGGTCATGCTACTCGACGGTGATTTGGGCCTGGCCAATGTCGATGTGATGTTGGGCTTGTCGCCGCGTCATACCTTGGCGCAGGTGATGGCTGGCAGCTGTACGCTGGAGGAAGTCATTGTTGAGTCACCGCAGGGATTTCATGTGGTACCGGCAGCGTCCGGTATTGCCAAGATGGCTGCGTTAAGTGCCACCGAGCATTTACACATTGTGCAGGCATTTAGCAGTCTTGCTGCTCGTATCGATGTACTGATTGTGGATACCGCCGCCGGAATTTCCCACGGCGTACTACAGTTTTCACAGGCGGCCCAGCATGTGTTGTTAGTTGTGTGCGATGAGCCCGCTTCGATTACCGATGCGTATGCATTGATCAAAGTGCTGAGTCGCAACCATGGTGTGCGACATTTTCAAGTGCTCAGCAATATGTGCAGCGCGCCAGGCGAAGGTAGTGATTTATTCAAGAAGCTTGAACGAGTAACAGGGCGTTTCCTGGATGTGGTGCTGACCTATGTTGGTGAAGTACCAACAGATCCGTATATGAAGCGCGCGATTCGTGAACAACGTCCCGTTACGGACGCATATCCAGGCAGTCCAGCTGCACTGGCATTCAAGAAACTGGCCGTCAAGGTCGATAAGTGGCCAATACCCTCGGGTTCGCGTGGCAATCTGGAGTTTTTTGTTGAACGTCTGGCAGGTCGTCCTGCGGTACAACTCGAGGTGGTGAGATGAACAAGGTGACTGCTTACGAGGCGTGCCTGCCTGCGCAAAGTACCGATGCCTTGGTGCGGCGTCATGCCGAATTGGTAAAGCGCATTGCCTATCATTTGGCGGGCCGCTTGCCGGCTTCGGTTGAGGTAGCTGATCTGATTCAATCCGGCATGTTGGGATTGCTGGAAGCAGCGGGAAACTATAGTGCGGATCGTGGTGCCAGTTTTGAAACTTATGCGGGCATCCGTATTCGCGGTTCGATGCTGGATGCGTTACGTAAGCTTGACTGGGCCCCGCGTTCAGTTCATCGCAAGGCGCGTGCGGCGGCTGCCGCAGTGCGTGAGCTGGAAGGTGAAACCGGTTGTGAGGCGCAGGATAGCGAAATCGCGGCACGCATGGGCGTATCGTTGGATGAATACTTCAAGGTGGTGCAGGACGCGACCACCTGTCATTTAGTAAGTTTGAATGAAACAGTGGGTGAAGCAGATGCGCCCCTGGTTCGGGTGGCTGACGACAATGCCGATCCATTTCGTGAAATGGTCGATGCGGATTTTCGTAAGGCATTGGTGTTGGCAATTGATGAATTGCCTGAGCGCGAAAAAATGGTGATGTCTTTGTACTACGACGAGGAACTGAATCTAAAGGAAATCGGCGCAGTATTGAAGGTAACAGAGTCACGTGTCTGTCAATTACATGGTCAGGCGCTGGTGCGACTCAAAGCACGTCTGACGGACTGGCGTGATCGACGCGAATTCAGTGAACAGGAAGAGCAAAAGCAGAGCAAGGTCAGGCGTGGTTCGCGGCCAGTTCTGCAAAAGGCATGATCTGCCAACTCGGCTGGTAACGGCAACGAGGTGTGAAATATGAGTAAAGAGCTACGATTTTTGGTGGTGGATGACTTTTCGACTATGCGTCGAATAATCAAAAATCTGTTGCAGGATCTTGGCTATGCCCATGTGGTTGAAGCCGATGATGGCAATACTGCCTGGCCTATTCTGCAGCAAGGCAAGATCGATTTCCTGATCACTGACTGGAATATGCCAAGCATGCCCGGGCTGGCGTTGCTTAAAGCCGTGCGTGCCGATGCTGACTTGGCCAGATTGCCGGTGCTGATGCTTACAGCCGAGGCCAAGCGTGAACAGATAGTTGAAGCAGCGCAGGCGGGTGTCAGTGGCTATGTCATCAAGCCATTTACCGCCGCCACTCTCAAGGAAAAGATTGATAAGGTCTTGGATAACAGGAAGTAGCTGGGTTATGGATAAGAAGAATAAGCCTGCGAGAAAACCAGCCAAAAAAACGGCTCCTGTTGTATTAAAAGAACGCTACGGCGCTCATGTGTTGAATCTGTCTGTTGCACTTGAGGCTGATGATGAAGTGGCTTTCGTAGCAGCGCTCAGTGAGATGGCCAAGCTGCATGACGATACAGCCTGGGTGCGGTTGCGCAAATTGACTACCGACTTGAATGATGCACTGGATCGCTTTCAGATGGATGCGCGTCTAGTGGCTATGGCAGAAAATGACATGCCGGATGCCAAGCATCGACTGGCCCATGTGATGAAGATGACAGATGATGCGGCGCACAAGACCATGGATCTGGTTGAACGATCTGGGCCACTGGCAGAGGGCATTGCCACAGAAGCGGCAGCGCTGAATGTATTGTGGCAACAGTTCAAGCAGCGCTCGATTGAGCCACAGGACTTTCGTATGTTGATGAACCGAATGGACGCATTTCTATTCAGTGCACAGGCGGATACCGAAGCCGTGCGTACCAACCTTGCGGAAGTATTGATGACGCAGGATTATCAGGATCTAACCGGTCAAATCATTCGTGGTGTTATTACGTTGGTGGGGGAAGTGGAAAAAACACTGAGTGAGTTAGTGAGTGTAGCTACGCCACAAGACAATAGCGTAGAAAAGGGTGCCAACGAGCAGTATCAGCAAGCACGCGGTTATGGCCCTGCCGTACCCGGTGTGGATTATGGGGCAGTGATCGGTGCTCAAGCGGAGGTGGACGATTTGTTGTTTCAATTGGGTATGTAGTAGCTCAAGCGGGCCGGGTAGTGTCCGGCGTTGTCTTACATAAAGTATCAACGGGCATGACAGCGCGGCGTCTCACAGCCCGACAAAACTACCCGCAAGATTTTCATCTCCCTGCCGTTAAAGGCTACTGATCCTCGGTAAGCTGGAGAGCCCTTTTAGCTATGCGTAAACAGTCATTCGACATGCTCAGTGTCGTCGGCTTGGTGCTGGCATGCATATCTCTGACGGTGGGCGCGGTGCTGAAGGGCGCTGGGCTTGGTTCGTTGCTGTCCCCGGCTGCCTTCATGATTGTGATGGTGGGTACGGTTGCAGCGATCTGTATCCAGACACCTTGGCATGTGATGATGCGTGCCCTGCGGGTGGCGCGTTGGATGGTGAAGCCGCCACAGCTACAGTCAGTGGCCATGCTCAAGAAATTTGTTGAGTGGAGTACGATTGCGCGCAAGCAAGGGTTGCTGGGTCTGGAAAATTTGCTGGATACCACTACCGATAATTTTCTGCACAAAGGGCTGCAACTGCTGGTCGACGGCACTGAACCGGAAGAGATTCGATCCGTGATGGAAGTAGAGCTGGATATTCTCGAAACGGTGGATTTACGTGCCGTCAAAGTATTTGAAGGTATGGGTATTTATGCGCCGACGTTAGGCATTATTGGTGCGGTACTTGGCTTGATTGCCGTAATGCAAAATCTTGCTGATCCGAGCAAACTGGGACAGGGTATTGCGGCGGCGTTCACTGCCACTATTTATGGTATTGGCTTGGCCAATCTGCTGTTCCTGCCGATGGCTAACAAATTAAAGGTGGTGGTTCAGACACAAGTACAGAGTCGCGCCATGATAATTGAAGGTCTGATCTGTATTGCGCGGGGTGAAAATCCACGCAACATTGAAACCAAATTGCAGAGCTATCTGCACTAACCATCAACAGTGCTATGGCGCGAAAACGTAAACACGAAGAGCATGTCAATCACGAATCCTGGGCGATTCCTTATGGCGATCTGGTTACCTTACTGTTGGCTTTTTTTGTGGTGATGTACGCTGTTTCTACTGTTAATGAAACCAAGTATCGAGCCGTATCCGATTCGCTGTCAGCCGCTTTTGCTGGGACGCCCCATACGCTTGCTCCGATTCAGATTGGTGATAACGCAGTCGCTGTTGATCAAGCTGCGAATGCGCCACTCGATCCACAAGGTAATCCCATAGGTCAGTCTGTGTCGCAGCTAGCGGTGCCAGTTGTTGCTAATGCAGGTGGTCTATCCGCGATGGATCGCATCGTTGGCGAAGTAGAAGCGAACATGGCGGGGCTAATTCAGCAGGACATGTTGAAGGTGCGGCGCAAAGATTATGGAGTGGAGATCGAGATTAGTACTGATATCCTGTTTCCCAGCGGCTCTGCAACGCTATCTCCTAGTGCCACCGCCGTGTTGCAGCAATTGGCCAACACGTTGACTACCTTGCCTAATGCCGTGCGTGTTGAGGGGCATACCGACAATAAACCTATCAATACCGTTGCTTTTCCATCCAATTGGGAGTTGTCAGCAGCCCGCGCTGCGGGGGTGGTGCACTTATTCATGCAGTCTGGCGTTGCTCCATCCCGTATGGTGGTGGTTGGTCAAGGCGAGTTTCGTCCCTCTGCGAATAACGCTACCGATGCGGGCCGTAATATTAATCGTCGCGTCATGGTGGTAATTCTCAATAATAATGACAATCCGACGGCGGCCATTACTGCGCCGACGGCAAACGATGTGACTAAACCAAATTGACAGCGCATAAGTAGCGGCCATGTGATGCGGGTCACAATGCCATCTTGTGTGCCAGTCATTTGTCCGTGTATGGCATGGAAGCTGCTCCTTTCTAAGTGCAAGTGGATGTCGGCGTCGAAAAATTGACGCTGCTGTTACTTGCTTGGCGCTATGCCACGTATTTCATTGGAGCTTGGTGATGCCTACACTTTCTCTTGAGTTGGTTCTGATAGCAGGTCGAATAATCGTTCTGGCCGGTTCTTTATTGATTCTGGCAATAGCTTTTAATCGTTGGCGTCGTAATGCCGAGCGCGATGCGCAGCGTGTGTTTGAACAATTGGACTTGGTTCGTATTGAGTTGCTGTTGTTGACGGAGCGCATGGAGCGCCGCGAGTCGATTACGGCAGTGAGCGAGCACAGTGATACTGCTCCTACCCCAGTGGTTAGTGGTACTTCAAGCTCGCGTGGTTATGAACTGGCAGCGCGCTTGGCGCGTGGCGGGGCAACCTGTGAAGAATTGATTCGCAGTTGCGGTGTGTCACGCCATGAGGCTGAGTTGCTGCTGCGCCTGCATAACGCTGAAGCTGCACGTAGCAAGGACGCTGCTAAAACCAGTGACAAGCCGCTGGTCAGTGATGAGCGCCGCGCACGACTGTCGGTAGTGGGATAATGGATTCGCTACCGTCAATGCGTTAGATAATGCGCAGCTTGATCAGGTTCTGAAATATTGGCTAGCGTGACTTGCCAACCTGCCATGCAAATGCCAGTACCTGCGCTACGGCGATATAGAGCTCTCGCGGGATCTCTCGTCCTAATTCTACTCGCGCTAACACCCCGGCCAGTGCGGGATCCTCATCCAGTGGTATGCCGTGTGTACGTGCCGTGGCAATGATGTGTTCGGCAACCAGGCCGCTACCTTTGCCGATGACGCGTGGTGCGCCGCGTCCTGAATAATGCAGGGCGATCGCCATGGTCCGATTTGCAGTGGAAGGGGTCTCTACGTTTTGGTCTGATTCCGTCATGCATGTAAATCCAGTAGTCGGGTTAAGCGGGTGCTGGTATCCACTGGTTGCCCATGTAGGCACACGATTCGATCCAATTGTAGTCCGTGCTCACCTAGGGCCTCTTTCAGGGTGTCAAGCTGCTGGTTCAACGCAGTAACCAAGGGAGCAGATTCGGATCGTAGCTGTACATTCAATCGCATACCGCTCAATTTTATTTGTATGTGTAGAGCGCCGAGCGTGCCAATATCTAGTGCAACTTCGACGATCCAAGGCTCTTCGCTGCCAGCTTGACGCTTTTGTTCACGCTCAAATTTGAAGCGGAGTAATTCAGCGCGACCATCACGTTTTATGGGTAATTCAACTAGCCAGCTGTACATGCCTTGTTGCGCTGCTTGCGCATTGAGTAGCTGATTGGTTTGCGTGCGCGCCAGACTGCCTTCAGCTTGTTGTCGCAGTTCGCTGAGCTGAGCTGCGCCGCCTTCCAGCATTGATAGCGTGGCTGGCCCCATGGCCATTGCCGTTAGCGGAGCCTGCATGCTGGGCATCGGTCCGGGTGGTTGGTTAGCGCTACTGGGTTGCAGCTGTAATTTGCTCAACTGCTGGCGTAGCGCTAACAAACCAGCCTTGAAATCTTGATCAATGGTTTGTTGCTGCAACAATCGGGATTCAAGAAAAACACCAGAGCGCAGTAACGCCTGCTTTAGCTCTAGTGGATCAGTCAACTCTGCGGCATTGGGTAGCCCCTTCCACAGCATAGTCAGTATTTGTTGTACTGCGTGCGGCAGCTTTTGTAATTGTTCCGGGTTGCGCGCTAACCAGCCAAGATTGGCGAGCAAGGGTGTAGCTGCGGTCTGACGTGGCAGGTAGCGACGCAGTGCCTCTTCGAGGGTGTGATCAGTGCGCGTTTCATCTATTGATTCCAGTGCCAGAACCGGTGTGTCACGCAGCACTCGCAGTTTTAATTGCTCACCGTTTAATGGGCCGGTGCTATGTCCGGAAGCCAATCTGGCTGGTAGCTGCTGATTGGCCACCTGTAACCACAGCTGCCCAGTCGTTGCATCACGTATTGCCGTTGCTTCCATAATCGTACCCACGCGCCACATCGATATCAACCGTGGTAACGGCGCTGAGGTGGCGGAGCGCGCTTCATTGGCAGACAGCAGATCAATACGCATTGAAGTAACGGAACCGTGGTGCGTGAGGGGTGTGACTACAGTCATCGGCAGCTGATTGGTTTTACTTAAGTAATGGTCGTTGATCCGATTAGGCATCTCAAGATACGTGCCCGCTATGGGAAGCCAAGGTGATTAGATTCACTGGAAGGGTCATTATCTATCTCCCTAATAGTCCACTAATGCGACCTGTCACACCTTAAGAGACGGCAGTCGTTGCCGATATGCAACTGGGCGACGTGACTTTATCGTGTATCACTAGACATAAACCTCTTGGCTATGAAACAAGCAAAACGCAATGCTAAAGCCGAATCAATGGCGGAATCCGTCGCTGTCAGTGCGAATACTAGTGCAGTAGAGCTGCCGGATATTGCCTATGTTGAGCAGTTGCTAGCCGTTTCTGAATCAGTTGCACAGCCTACGATAAGTCGGGTTATCAAGTTGCCAACGCAATGTCAATTACGTGACACAGTGGAGTTCAAACAGCAATTGATGGCTTGCCTTGACAGTAACAGTGTCGAGATCGATGTCGCTGCAGTGACTAGGGTAGATACCGCGTTTATGCAGCTATTAACAGTGTTTGTACGCAGCTATACGCATGACAATAGGTCAATAAAATGGTTGAACATCAACGCCGTATTTGCAGAAGCAACGATGTTACTTGGCTTGCAGTCCGCGCTAAAGGTTCCTGATCTGAGCTTGGTATGACAATAGATCTAGCCCAGTTTCATGAGTCATTTTTCGAAGAAAGCTTCGAGGCGCTTGATTCTATGGAAGCGGCCCTGCTCAAGCTCAATCCTGGGGCTCCAGAAGCTGAATTGATCAATACCATTTTCCGTGTAGCGCATTCCATCAAGGGTGGTAGTGCAACGTTCGGCTTTACCGAAATCACATCATTCACACATACGACGGAGACGTTTCTGGATGAGCTGCGTAGCAATCGTATGCAGGTAAGCAAAGATATTATGGATTTACTGCTAAAGGCAGTTGATGTGATGCGAGATATGCTACGCGCGGTACAGAATAAGAACGAAATTGATGTGCAGCGAGTGGCCGACCTGCAGTTCGACCTAGAAGTGGCCATCATACAGAAAGCCCCGTCCATGGTGGATGCTGTGCCAACAACTAGCAGTCCAGCAGTAGTTAGTAGGGATGCGGCATTGCCTGTCTGGCAAATTCACTTTCGCCCTTATCCACAGCTATTTGTATATGGCAATGATCCATTACGCATGCTGCGTGAGTTAGGTGAGCTCGGTACGGTGAACGTAATGGTCAACACCAATGAGTTGCCTGGTTTGAAAGAGTTAGATGCAGAGTCCTGTCTGTTGTCATGGGAGTTGCACCTGGCGACGGAAGTCACCCGCGAAGTGATTGCGCAGGTATTTGATTGGGCTGAAGGTGATTGTCATCTGGAAATTAAACTCCTGGAAAAGTCAGCCAAAACGTCACTTGAGCCAGTGATTGCCGATGCTGGTAATAGCCAGAATGTGGTGCCGTTGAAATCCATTACCGTGGAGCCGGTTGCAGAAAATATCCGCAACTCGGTTGGCGATTCGGGTTCTATACGCGTCAGTATCGAAAAAATAGATGAATTGCTAAATGCTGTCGGTGAGCTGGTGATCACTCAATCGATGCTTGGGCAGCTGGGTTCGCACGTCAAAGGCGATGTAGCAGAGCAGCTACGTTCTGGCTTGACGCAGTTGGAACGCAATGTGCGTGAGTTGCAAGAGAATGTCATGCGCGTGCGCATGTTGCCGATCAGTTTCGTATTCAGTCGCTTTCCGCGTATGGTACGTGATCTGAGTTCGCGCCTTGGTAAAGATATTGATTTGAAGATGACGGGTGAAAATACCGAGCTGGATAAGACGGTGATGGAAAGAATAGGTGATCCGCTAACTCACTTGATCCGCAATAGTATTGATCACGGTATCGAGGGCAAGGAAGCGCGCATTGCTGCCGGTAAGCCTGCTATTGGTACGGTGTATCTCAATGCTTATCATAAAGGTGGCAACATCATTATTGAAGTCAAAGATGATGGCGGTGGCATGAATAAGGAGAGAATTCTGACCAAGGCTTGCGAGCGTGGACTGGTTGGTGTGGATGACATGCTGACTGATGAGCAGATTTGCGATTTGATTTTTGTTCCTGGCTTTTCCACTGCAGAAAAGACCAGCGATGTATCTGGTCGTGGCGTCGGCATGGACGTTGTGCGTCGCAATGTTAAGGAACTAGGGGGCTCGATTGAAGTACGTAGCGATGCCGGTAAAGGCTCGTGTTTCGTGATCACACTACCGCTGACATTGTCCATTGTGGATGGTCAGTCGGTGTCCGTCGGCGATGAAAATTACATCGTGCCACTTACCGCGATTATCGAATCAATGCAACTCAAGCCATCAATGGTGAATTTGGTTGCAGGTCGGGGTGAGGTATTCCGTTTCCGCGATGAGTACCTGCCAATTATACGCTTGCATAAGTTGTTTGATGCTACGCCGCGAGCACTGCAGTTGACCGATGGCCTGTTGATGGTCGTTGAAGGCGAGGGTCGCAAGGTGGGGTTGTTTGTTGATGATTTGCTGGGCCAGCAACAGGTTGTCATTAAATCTCTGGAAGCCAATTATCGGTCAGTGGCAGGTATTTCTGGTGCCACTATTCTCGGTGATGGATCAGTTGCGTTAATTCTGGATGTTCCGGGAATTATCCGGATCGGTACCGAACGATTGGCGGCTTGATAAATATGGTTTGCAAAACTGGATATAGCGATATCAGTGGAGACGGGTATGAAATTAGTTAACTTCAGTGTCAGAGCGCGATTATTTGCAACCTTGGGATTGTTGGCAGGGCTGTTGTGTGTGGTCGGCGCCATTGGTTTTATCGGCCTGCGTAGCATTAATAACAATCTCGATACCATGTTTCATGGACGGCTTGAACCAGCCAGCTGGGTGGATAAGCTCACTGCTGAACATCGTATCGGCATTGAGTCTATTGAGTTGGCTGCCATCAAGCAGGATGCGGATTCAGTCGCAATAGCAATAAAGGCTATCAATGGAAAAAGCGATGACATTAAAGCAACTTTGGAAAAGTTACAAAGCGCTCATGGTTCCGAAGCGGAGCGAGAATTGATCGCTGGCTTCGGAGTATTGAGCAATGCAATTCTGGCTATCAATCAAAATGCGCTCGTCAGCATACAGTCTGGTGCTTTTGATAAGGCAGAAAGCGCCATGCTCGAACAGGCGCGTCCCAAGTACGAGCATTTGATCAAACATGTGGATGAGCTTAAGGCGGCGCAAATTAGCGCAGCTCAGACGGCATGGGATGAAGCACAAGTACAGTTTCGTACCCAGGGTTTCGTCATTATTAGCGCGATTTTATTAGGTGTGTGTCTTGCTGGAGTCTTTGGCATCGTGTTGGTGCGGTCGATTGTCAATGCGATCAAGATGGCAGTGAATATTGCTGATCGTATTGCTCATGGTGAGGTTGGCAATCATGTGGATGTGAGTGGCAGCGGTGAGCTGGGTATGTTGCTCACTGCATTGAAGGTTATGGATGGAAAGCTGGTAGAGATTGTCACTTCCGTGCGCACTACGGCAGATGCAGTTGGCAGTGCTGCCGGTGAGTTGTCGCAAGGCAATGATGATCTCTCCAGTCGTACTCAGGAGCAGGCATCTGCACTGGAGGAAACCGCTGCCAGCATGGAGGAAATGACTTCTACCGTGAAACAGAATGCTGACAATGCCCGGCAGGCTAACCAGTTGGCCTACGGTGCGCGAGAACAGGCTGAGCGAGGTGGTCTGGTGGTGCAGCGCGCGATTGGTGCCATGGTGGAAATTAATAATTCCAGTCGTCGCATCGCCGACATTATCGGGGTGATTGACGAAATTGCATTTCAGACCAACTTGTTAGCCTTGAACGCAGCGGTGGAAGCGGCGCGCGCTGGTGAGCAAGGCCGTGGCTTTGCCGTGGTAGCTACCGAAGTGCGTAATCTGGCGCAACGTAGTGCCAGTGCAGCGAAAGAAATCAAAGGTCTCATCAGTGATTCTGTAGACAAGGTGAAGGTTGGTTCTGCACTGGTTGATGAGTCTGGCAAGACGCTTTCCGAAATCATGGATAGCGTCAAGAAAGTAACCGATATAGTTGCTGAAATTGCTGCCGCCAGCCAGGAGCAATCCTCTGGTATCGAGCAGGTGAATAATGCGGTTACACAAATGGACGGCGTGACACAGCAAAATGCCGCTTTAGTAGAGCAGGCGGCGGCAGCCAGCAAAGCGATGCAACAACAAGCGGCATCATTGGTGCAGCAGATTAATTTCTTTAAGACGCTAGAGCAGCGTGGCACAAATGAGGTTCTAACTCAGTTGGTGGCAACGAAATCGACTGCTGCCGTAAAACAGTCGAGCAGAGCGGTAACCAGGCCTGTGGTAGTGCCAAGTCGACAGCTGGCTAAAGCCAGTGGTGACGACAGTGTATGGAAGGACTTCTAAGTAAGTGGATTGTATGGTGCCTTTTCTGGCTCATTCTGGCGTAGTCAGTGAGGTGTCTCTCGTTACTGCGGTACGCGGCGATGGGCAGAAAATCCTGCCATTATCTGTACAGTATTGGAGATTCATATGAGTGTGGTTTCTGCTAATTCGCTCGAACAAGAAGCTGAACTGCTCGTTGGTAAAGTTCCTGGAATCACCAAGCAGATGTTGACGTTTGTTTTGGGCGATGAAACCTATGGAGTGGATATTCTGCGCGTACAGGAAATTCGTGGTTGGCAGCCAGTCACACGAATCCCGCAATCACCGCGCCACGTGCTGGGCGTATTAAATCTGCGTGGCTCCATCGTGCCTATCGTTGATTTACGTATGCGGCTTGATTTTTCCAGCGCTGAATACACTGGTGTAACGGTCATTATTGTCATGTCGATCAAGTCACCCGTCGGACAGCGTGATGTCGGAGTGGTGGTTGACTCGGTGTCTGATGTTGTGGATGTCAATACCAGTAACATAAAGCCTGCGCCAGACTTTGGGTCGCGGGCTAATACTGGGTATATACAGGGTTTAATCACCATTGCTGAGCGAATGGTGATGCTGCTGGATATTGATCAGTTGGTTGTCGATGACATCATAAGCAACGCTGCAATGGTGGCTTGATTGCCGTTATGTGATGGCATAGCAACTCATAATGGATTTTGCCAATTACGATGAGCGATGAGTATCGATGTTCATGTTGTCATCTCAGTTCGAAAAATCAGTGCCTTCCGCTAACCTTGCTGTGCAGTTGGGTGATCAGGAATTCGATTTCATCCGTACCGTTGTAGAGAAGAACGCCGGGATTGTTCTCAATAGCACCAAGCGGCAGTTGGTACAGGGGAGGTTGGCGCGACGGATTCGAGATCTAGGGTTGCAATCATTTGGCGAATATTGTGAATTAGTGCGCAATGGTGGCCCGGAAGAACTGATCGAACTAATTAATTCGATTACCACCAATGTCACGGCATTTTTCCGTGAAAGTCACCATTTTGATGTTTTGAAAACATTGATGCTGCCAGAGTCAATTATTCGCAATGAGAAGACGCGCCGCTTGCGAATCTGGTCAGCCGGCTGCTCAAGTGGCGAAGAGCCTTATTCGATAGCGATGACTGCCGCCGATTTCATGGCCAAATTGCGCGATTGGGACTTCAAGATTCTTGCCACTGACATTGACAGCGAGATACTCGAGACAGCAGCACAGGGCATTTATTCGGCAGATCGTTCCCGAGGCCTTTCCGCCGAACGTCAGCAACGTTTCTTCAGTATGGGTACGGGTGAGTATGCCGGTCAGGTACGTGTCAAGCCGGCACTACAAGCGATGATTGCTTTTCGTACTCTCAACTTGATGCATAAATGGCCGATGCAGGGACCATTCGATGTGATCTTCTGTCGTAATGTGATGATTTACTTTGATCAATCAACTAGAGAAAAATTGCTGGAAAGGTATGCCCAGTTGTTGGCTGATGGTGGATATTTGTGTTTGGGGCATTCTGAATCTATTCAGATGCAGTGCACACAGTTCAAGCTGGTTGGTAACACTATTTACAGAAAATTAGAGACTAATTAGTGTCAGCAGTTGCAATAGACAAACAAGCGCTTTTGCTCAAAGCCATGCCTGGTTTTGACAGCGTACGTCGTTATCGGGACGCATTGTCGAGCATTGTCGTGGTGAGATTGCTGCCCGGTGAATGCTATGTCACTCGGGAAGACGAAATGCTGGATACGGTGCTGGGGTCTTGTGTTGCTGCCTGTGTCCGTAATACAAAAACTGGCATCGGTGGTATGAATCATTTCATGTTGCCTAATCCCCGTATTGGTGAATTAAGTGATTCCTGGGGCGCGGTGACAGGCAATGCGACTCGATACGGTGGGGCTTCGATGGAGCAACTGATTAGCTGTGTTCTAAATGTACATGGTTCAAAGGATGATCTTGAAGTAAAGATATTTGGTGGTGCAAGATTACTTGCGACTGATATCGGGCGGCACAATGTGGAATTTGTCCGAGAGTATTTGCGTAATGAAGGACTGAGCGTGAGTGCTGAGGATGTGGGTGGTACTGCGCCACGTCACATTCAATATTTCCCGATTAGTGGTAAAGCGCGGGTCAAGCGTCTTGTTGCAGAGCAGTCTGCAACTCTTCTTTCAGAAGAAATTCATTACGGAAAAACTTTGGATGAGCGGCCAATGGCGGGCTCTGTTGATCTGTTTTAAGGATTGAATAGTAATGATTAATAAAACAAGGAAAAAGGTTTTGATTGTTGATGACTCGGCGCTTGTGCGCCAGTTGTTGACGGAAATGTTGAATGGTGATGCTGACCTGGAAGTGGTTGGCGTTGCTGCAGATCCATTTGTCGCACGTGAAAAAATTAAGTCACTCAATCCAGATGTGATCACGCTGGATGTGGAAATGCCACGGATGGACGGGGTGACGTTTCTGGAAAATCTGATGCGGTTGCGTCCCACGCCAGTGGTAATGGTGTCTTCACTGACGCAGCAAGGCGCTGAGGTGACATTGCGCGCATTAGAGTTGGGTGCTGTTGATTTCGTTTCCAAGCCCACTGTGGATTTGGTAGGTACTTTCCAGAACTATGCAGCTGAGTTAATAGCGAAAGTAAAAGTTGCTGCAGACGCCAACGTTAATCGTTACATAGGTGTAACAGTGACTGCTGCTGTGACGCCCAAGTTAAGTGCCGATGCTGTTTTGGCGAAAACACACGGCAGTCGTAGTATGTTGCGGATCTCTGAAAGAATCGTCGCTATCGGCGCATCAACTGGTGGAACCGAAGCGTTGCGCGAAGTGTTGTCTGTACTGCCAGCGGATGCACCGGCGATTGTGATTTCGCAGCATATCCCCGCAGCGTTTAGCAGACCATTTGCTGAACGTCTGGATAGGTCGTCAGCAATGAAAGTGTTGCACGCTGAAGATGGTCAATACATTTTGCCGGGGCATGCCTATGTTGCACCGGGTGACCAGCATTTGATGGTAGAACGTGATGGCGCGAGATATGTGTGTCGGCTCAGTAACGGGCCGCCAGTCAATCGGCATCGACCCAGTGTCGATGTCATGTTTCGTTCGTTGGCGCAGAAGGTCGGGCCGAATGCGGTGGGCGTGATCTTGACTGGCATGGGTGATGATGGTGCCTGTGGCTTAAAAGAAATGTTGACTGCCGGTGCACATACCATCGCTCAAGATCAGCTCAGCAGCGTGGTCTGGGGTATGCCAGGCAGCGCCGTCAAACTGGGTGCCTGTGAACGCGTTGAACCACTGCGCAAAATCGCCCAGACGATCCTGGATTTGGTGCATGTCTCACGTGGCAGGGCAGTGGTTAACGGTAACTGAATTGACTTCCAGGTTAGAGTCAACTTGGGATTAACTTTAGATGTTGAATTGAGTATTCCGAGGGTTGAGTTATGTCTTTCAATACCAGTGCGATTTCACAGTCTGATGGTGAAGCAGGCAGTAACCACGTTGCTGTCGCGTTTCAGTTTGTCACTGATTTGGCGGCTGAGGTTTCTGCTGGACGAGTGGAGCTACCGGCGTTCCCGGAAGTGACCACTCGCGTGCGTAAAGCCCTGACGGAAGAGCATGTTGATCCGGGCCACATTGCACGTCTAGTGGGCTCGGAGGCCGGGCTGGCGGCGCGGGTGCTGATGTTGGCCAATTCTGCTGCATTGAATCGCAGTGGCAGGAATGTCACTGAGCTGAAGACCGCCATTAACCGCATTGGGCAAAATCATGTGCGTACCGCAGCAATGGCGTTTGCTATCTCGCAAGTGCGGCGCAGTGCGGATTTGCAGCCGATCAAGCATGAGCTGGAGAAGCTATGGAATGAAGCGACGACAGTATCAGCGATGTGTCATGCGCTGGCTGAACGCTTGCCAGAAGTTAATTCAGACGAAGCCTTGCTAATGGGGCTAATTCACAACGTCGGCAAGATATTTATCTTGGCACGCATCCATAAACACGATGAATTGTTTTCCAACCACGAAGAAGTGCATGCGATTGTGCGTGACTGGCATGCCAACGTAGGCAAAGCCATTATCGAAAACTGGTGTATTACTCAATCGATTGCTGACGCAGTGGGTGAGCACGAGGCGGTAGATCGACAGGCCGGTTACGCCGATCTGACTGATGTATTGACCGTTGCGGTGCTGGCTGCGAGTTTCATTGGCCATGAGGAAGTGGATATTGAGCTTAATATGCAGGGTGTGCGCGCTTTCAGTCGCATGGGCTTAGATAATGAGAGATTTTTGCAGGTCATGAGCGACTGCAATGCTGAAATTGTCGCAATGCGTGCGGCTTTAGGTGAATGATCGTGAACGTTGTTACGTTCGTAATGCCCTAAAGTTACCTGGGTGACAGCCGATTTAACTGGGTGAAATGCGCAGTTGATAGGGATTGCTAATTGCGATCTTCATGTTCATTTGTGCGTATAGCCTGGAATACTGAGATGAAAATAAATTTGGCTGTGCTGGTTGTTATCCCCTTGTGTATGGCGAGCAGTATTGTGCAAGCAGATTGTACCTACCCGAAGGGTCCAATTGCGATTCCTAAAGCCAAGTCGGCTACTGAAGCTGAGATGTTGGAAGCAATGGTGGCGTTCAAGCAATACAATAGTGATGTAGATACGTATGTCGAGTGTCTGAATGCCGAAACCAGAGTTAAAATAAAAGAATCTGGTGCGGCCAGTTCTATTGTGCAGATCAAGGCTATTCAAGCCAAGAAAAAGTCAGTGGCGATCGACGAACTGAAATCCAAGGTAGAAGCATTTAATCAAGCTGTGCGTGAGTTCAAAGACAGAAGCTAGTTATTAGCCATCACTGCTAGTCCTTATTGATAAATCCAAGCATCCAACGCCGTTGGCCGATAGCTAAGTTAAGGTAGCCAGTTTATGCATTATCACGATTTAGAGTTCGGGTTTGTGTCGAAATTAGCGGAGTGATGCTCATGTCAGCTGTGATACTTGCCGTGGACGATTCGGCTTCAATGCGACAAATGGTCAGGTTTACGCTTGAAGGTGCAGGCTACGAGGTCGTACAGGCGAACGATGGCGTGGCAGCGCTGGATTATGCCAAGTCTGCCAAAGCTGATTTAGTGCTGACTGATATCAACATGCCACGCATGGATGGGATTACTCTGGTCAAAGAGCTACGTGGCTTGGTGGACTACAAGGGGGTGCCAATTTTGGTGCTCACCACAGAAGCCGCCCAAGAGACCAAAGTTAAAGGTAAACAGGCTGGTGCCACTGGCTGGATTGTCAAACCGTTTAATCCGGCGCAGCTATTGGCCACAATTCAGCGAGTGCTCTGAGAGCTCACTCATGGCCAGTCAATTGTCACATTCGCCGCTGGAACAGTTTTCGCCGCAGCAGCAGACAGCACGCATGCTAGCGCTGTGCGAGGCACAGATGGAGGCGGCCACTCAGGATGCTGATACAGCTGTCGATGCGTTGGTAGAGGCGTTTAGCGAACTTACTACTGCGATCCGTGATTTGAATAGAATATCGAGTGATAATGCAGCGACGGAATCAACCCCGCAGGCGTTGCAAGATATCAATCAACGCTGCAAAGCGGTGTCGGAACAGTTTGCTGCTAGCGTGGTTGCTTTTCAGTTTTACGATAGGTTGTCGCAGCGATTAGGTCATGTACGCTATAGCTTGTCGACCATGGCCTTGTTTATTTGTGATTGCGATAGCTCCGAGCGTCCTGAAAGGTGGGAGAAGCTGCTGGCTACTTTAGGCCGGTTGTATCGAACTGCTGAAGAGCGCGAGATTTTTGATAGCATCGCTGGCAGCTTGTCATTAAGCGCCGCCGAGTCCGCGCTACCGCTGATCAAAGACATGTCGGATGCCGGTTCAGTCGAGTTGTTCTAACCTTTCTGGCCGTTCTGTCCACAGCGCCGCACTAAGTGGCACTCTGTCATGCAGCAAAATCCGTGAGCCACAGGTTCATGTGCCCTGAGCTAGGCAGGTAAGTGGAGTTATTCTCTGGATTAGTCATTACTCGCGGCCACCGACCTGACATTAGTCTGTCCGCTCGTGCTGAGCTCCGGTATCCTTGCCGTTTTCCGTAAGACTCGCCAAGCCGCCTGATACTATGCAAGAACGCTACGATCCGTCCACCATCGAACTCCGCGCCCAGCAGTACTGGAATCAGAATCAGGTTTTCGCTGCCAAGGAAGCGGTCGCCGGGGAAGAGTCGGCACAAGAAAAGTACTATTGCCTGTCAATGTTCCCTTACCCCAGCGGACGTCTGCACATGGGCCATGTGCGCAACTACACCATTGGTGATGTGTTATCGCGCTTTATGCGCATGCAGGGCAAGAATGTCATGCAGCCGATGGGTTGGGATGCGTTCGGCTTGCCAGCCGAAAACGCGGCGATGATGAATGGGGTGCCGCCGGCAAAATGGACTTACGACAATATCGCTTACATGAAAAAGCAATTGCAGTCGCTTGGCTTGGCCATCGATTGGGATCGTGAAGTGGCCACCTGTACGCCGGAGTACTATCGCTGGAATCAATGGTTTTTCCTGCGCATGCTTGAAGCGGGGATTGCTTACAAAAAAACCGGTACGGTTAACTGGGATCCCATTGATCAAACCGTACTCGCCAATGAACAGGTGATCGACGGTCGCGGCTGGCGCACCGGCGCGCTGGTGGAAAAGCGCGAGATCCCCATGTACTACCTGCGTATCACGGACTATGCGGATGATTTATTGCAGGCGTTGGACAGCTTGCCCGGTTGGCCAGAGCGGGTGCGTGCCATGCAGGCGAACTGGATCGGCAAGAGCGTCGGCGTGCGCTTTGCGTTCACGCATGACATCAAGGGCAACGATGGCAGCCTGATTGGCGAGGGCAAGTTGTGGGTGTTCACTACTCGCGCCGACACCATCATGGGCGTGACCTTCTGCGCCGTGGCTGCGGAACATCCGCTGGCAACGCATGCCGCGCGCAATAATCCCAAACTTGCTGCCTTCATTGAAGAATGCAAACAAGGTACCGCGCAAGAAGCGGAACTGGCGCAACAAGAAAAGAAGGGCATGACAACCGGATTGTTTGTGACTCACCCACTGAGTGGTGAACCAGTTCCAGTGTGGGTGGCAAACTATGTGTTGATGGGCTATGGCGATGGTGCCGTGATGGCGGTGCCTGCGCATGACGAACGCGATTTTGAGTTTGCGAATCAGTACAGCTTGCCCCTCAGGGAAGTGGTTCGCGTCAATTCCACACCAGCTGATCTCGCCGTTTGGCAGGAATGGTATGCGGACAAGCAGCACGGTCTGTGTATCAACTCCGGCAAGTACGATGGCCTGAATTACCAGCAAGCCATCGACGCCATTGCTGCTGATCTAAAGGCAAAGAACCTTGGCGACAAACAAACCCAATGGCGCTTGCGTGATTGGGGTATTTCCCGACAGCGCTACTGGGGCTGCCCGATACCCATTATTCACTGCCCAAGTTGTGGCGATGTGCCGGTACCCGATGATCAATTACCCGTCGTACTACCCGAAGACAAAGTGCCGGATGGCAGCGGCAATCCATTGGGCAAAGATCCAGCGTTTTACGAATGCGCCTGTCCCAAGTGCGGCAGTAAAGCCCGCCGCGAAACCGACACCATGGATACCTTCGTTGATTCGTCGTGGTACTTCCTGCGCTATGCCAGTGCGGATAATGACAACGCGATGGTTGATGCGCGCGTCAACTACTGGTTGCCGGTGGATCAATACATCGGCGGCATTGAGCACGCGATTCTGCACCTGCTGTATTCACGTTTCTGGACCCGTGCGATGCGTGATTTGAAACTGGTGGATGTGGCTGAGCCGTTCACCAATCTGTTGACACAGGGCATGGTGCTCAACGAAATCTATTCGCGTAAACCCGCGACGGGACGCATTCAATACTTCAACCCTACGGATATTGACTGGACGCTGGACGACAAGGGTCAGCGGCTTGCCCCCATATTACGCAATGATGGCCAGCCGGTGGAGTTCGGCGGTATCGGCACCATGTCCAAGTCAAAAAATAATGGCGTTGATCCGCAAAAATTTGTTGATGAGTTCGGCGCTGATACGGCGCGCTTATTCATGATGTTTGCCGCGCCGCCTGAGCAAACACTGGAGTGGTCGGATGAAGGTGCACAGGGTGCGTACCGTTTCATGCGCCGCCTGTGGCGCATGGTGTATGAGCATGTGTCATCTGGTTCGGTTCCTGCCCACAGTCCACAGTCCACAGTCCACAGCCCACCCCAGAAAGACTTGCGTCGTGCCGTCCACCAGACTTTGGCCAAAGTGACCGACGATATTCAACGTCGCCGCATTTTCAATACGGCGATTGCAGCCATCATGGAGCTGATGAATACGTTGGCCAAGTTTACTGATACTAGTGCACAAGGTCGGGTGGTTGCACAAGAAGCACTGGAGCATATTGTGCTGATGCTGTCACCCATTGTGCCGCACGCCTGTCACTCACTATGGCATGAGTTAGGGCATTCGAACGCCATCATCGATCAGCCTTGGCCGACGCCAGATTCGGCTGCCTTGGTGCAGGATTCGCTGGAAATCGTCGTACAGGTAAATGGCAAACTGCGTGGTCGAGTTGTCATTGCGGCTGCGGCCAGTGAAGCCGATGCACGTGCTGCGGCCTTGGCTGATGAGAATGTGAAGCGCTGGGTGGAAGATAAACCGGTACGTAAATTCATTTATGTGCCAGGAAAACTCATTAACGTGGTCGTATAAGGTGGATGAACACGGCATGTGCAATAAGGGCTGGTGGATTTTGCTGAGTGCTTTAGTGTTGTCAGGCTGTGGCTGGCAGTTACAAACGCTACGACCAATGGCGACAGCATTGTTGCCAGTTTATGTTGATTTGGCCGACTCGCAGTCATTGTTTTCACGTAACTTGTTGCAGAGTTTGCAGCTGGCGGGTATGCAAATCACCAAAGATGTGACTGGTGCGGGCTCGGTGCTTAAAGTTAGTAAGGATGAACACGGGCATCAGGTGACTTCTATTTCAGCGCTGAATCAGCCACAGCAATATCAGATTTATTATCGTATTGAATATCGATTTGATCGTCATGAAAAGATAGGCAAGCCAGTGCAGGATGGTTACCCTGCAAGCCTGATCCCGATGCAACCGCTCGCTGCCACGCGTACTATGAGCTATGACATTACGCTGGCGCTGGCAAAACAGCGGGAGCAACAGGTTATTGAAGAGGAGTTGGCGAAGCAGTTGACGCAAAGAGTATTGCGTCGATTGAATAGCCTGCCCGTTGCAGCGGACGCAAAGCAGTAAGTGGTTATAGTGATCTTGTTTCAATTTCGTTTCCCTCAATAGTCTGGATTAGTTAGTGTTTAGTGAAAAATTCAAAGATCTTGGTGGCCAGTATCTGGCCCGTACCCGTGAAGATCTTGATCTGTTAGAGCAGTTTGTTACCAAAAGCATAGCTGGAGACACCGAATCGGTGGTGGCAGCACGCAATATGGCGCACCGCATCTGTGGTAGCGGTGCAATGCTGGGCTTTCCTGAGATAAGCAAGATTTCTGGTGAGATAGAAGCCATTATCCGTGTCGCGGATGACGGTCTTGTCAGTGCAGACTGGGCCGCTATCACAACGCTAATGCAACAGCTGGCGAATGAGTTGCAGCATGCCAAACAACAAACCAGTGCTCCTTCCTGATCCGTTGATCTTACCTTCTGGCGCGGCATCAGTCGCCGTAATGCGGGTGGCTGATATTGATACCGCGTGCTTAAGTGCTTTGCTACTGCGCTTTGGTCTGCGCACGATCAATGTTGAGTTGACTGCTGCCATCCCTGGTTCTTACTGGGGTGATAGTGAAGCTGGTTTGATTACAACGCAGCTATATTTTCGTGCCGATACGCCTTTGCAGTCGGTGCTACACGAGGCCTGTCACTTTATCTGCATGGATACGGCCAGGCGAGCTTCGCTGCTTCGCGATGCAGGTGGTGATTATGATGAGGAAAATGCAGTGTGTTACTTGCAAATACTGCTGTCAGAGTACGTACCTGAATTTGGTCGTACGCGCATGTTGGCTGACATGGATGCCTGGGGTTACACCTTCCGTCTCGGTTCCGCGCGTGCGTGGTTTGAGCAAGAGGCTGATGCTGCGCGGCAGTGGTTATTGAACGCGAGCTTGATTGATACAGCAGAGCAACCGACTTGGTGTGTCAGGGCATAACCTGCGTCAGTACCACTATTTTTTGATTGGAGTTGTGGTCTCGATAGCGGAGACGGCGCGATTTCGTAGTCCACATGTTTGCTTAGCCCAAACACAGGCTGATTGCTGCTGGGTGGCAATGATTGGCCCACCGTGGTGGCGTGATGAATAGATGTATAAAAATTGGTGTAATCACCAATCAGTGCGGGCAACTTGGATTCTTCGATTCGCCATGCGTGTATCGCTGCCATGCGCATTAACGCGGAACTGACAGGTTGGCCGCAATCTCATTGGATGCCTCGCTTGCGCAGGCAGGATGAATCTGCGACTGGATATTAACGTTGAGCTGGGTTCCAGCTTGGACATCAACGGAACCCATCCGTTGCGCTAATCAATGCATGGGTATTGCCAGCTTCGAATGCAGAGTGCCCAGCATCGGGTGTGACATGAAATGTCGCTTCTGGCCAAGTCTGATGTAGTTCCCATGCAGTTTGCATGGGACACACCACATCGTAGCGTCCTTGTACAATCACGCCGGGAATATGCCGAATTCGCTGCATGTTTTTCAGCAAGTAATCGTCACTGGAGAAAAAACCTTTGTTGACGAAGTAATGACATTCAATACGTGCTACCGCGATAGCAAAATCTGCATTGCCCCAATTCTTGATATTGGTTTCATTGGGATGCAGGAAACTGGTGGCTGCTTCCCAGATGGCCCAGGCTTTGGCGGCAGCAAGCTGTTGCGCATAGTCATGGCTGATTAAGCGCTTATAGAACGCACTGATTAAATCATGTCGTTCAGTGGCAGGAATGGCCGCTATATAGTCTGCATAACGCTCGGGATAAATCGCGCTGGCGCCATGCTGATAAAACCACTGTAGTTCCCACTGACGCAACAGAAAGATGCCGCGTAACACTAATTCACTGACTCGTTGCGGATGGGTTTGTGCGTAGGTCAATCCCAGCGTCGATCCCCATGAGCCACCAAACACCAACCATTTATCGATATGTAAATGTGTGCGTAGTGCTTCCATGTCGCTGACCAAGTGCCAGGTCGTATTGTCCTCAAGACTGGCAGCTGGACGACTACGGCCACAGCCGCGTTGATCAAACACAATGATGCGATACGCCTGCGGATCAAAGAAGCGGCGTGATTGCGTGCCCGCACCTGCACCCGGCCCACCATGTACGAACACGGCTGGCTTGCCCTTTGGGTTGCCCGATTCTTCCCAGTAGATTTCGTGCACGGGTGAAACCCGCAGATGGCCGGAGCGATTTGCTTCGATAGCAGGATAGAGCGTGCGTAGCTCGGCAGAGGTGTAGATCATGTATTTGAGTGGTGAGGTAACCAGAATGGATTATGCATTATTGAAGCGTTGCTCTTTGTGCCTGCTCACTCGACGCTTTTATATTGCTGCGACTCAAGGTGGCACTCGCTAAGCCGCAGGCCGCGAGAGTCCAGACAATAAGTGCACCAGAAGGTAAATCCAGCAGTGCCGACAATGCCAGTCCGGATGCATAGCCGATGACACCGATCATATAGGCCTTGAAGTAACGCTGATTACCGGATTGCAGGCGCGTTGCCAAAGCCGGAATGATCAAGCTGGAAAACACCAGATAGACGCCCACCAGCTGCACTGAAGCGGTGACTGCCAGCGCGAACACGGCATAGAAGCCAAACCGGCCGAGCTTTTGTACCCAGCCGCGCCACAGCGCAAACACGATCACTGCGGACAGGCCGCCCAGCCATAGCAATTGTGAGTTGTTCACCCAAAGAATTTGTCCCACCAGCAGATCCTTCAGGTGTTCGCCACCATGTGGATTGTTGGCCAGCAGCAAGATACCCGCGCAGGCTGCCAGAATAAACATCACGCCAATCAGCGCTTCTTGTTGTTCTGGCACCTTGCGTTCGGTCCAGGTAAGTAGCAACGCGCCGAGCAAGGCCGCAGTCACTGCCGCTGCTTGCACAGCAATGCCACCTTCAGGCAGATCCAGTGCATTGGCACCGATGACGCCGAGTCCGGCAATTTGCGCAATGGCTAAATCAATAAACACAATGCCACGATCAAGAACCTGCATACCCAACGGTACATGCGTAATCAGCACCAATAACCCGGCAATGAAAGCGGAGCCAAGGATACTCCAGCTCAATGCATCCCAGTTCATGGTGCTGTCCCTGCCGCCAACAAGCGCGCCACAGTATCGTCAAACAAACCAAATAAATCCTTCGCACGGTCAGTTCCACCTACGGTGAAGGGCACTTTAACAGCGGGAATGCCGGCATTTTTGTTCAGCCACTCAGCTGGCTTCGGATCCTGATAGGCGGAGTAAAGCGTCATGCGCGCTGGTGCGCTTTTGAGTGAACTAAGTACTTCTTGTAAATGCGAGGCAGTGGGCTCCACACCGGGTTTGGGTTCCAGCACGGCTACTTCATTCAGGCTTAGCCAGTCGTACAAATAAACAAACGCCTTGTGCTGCGACACCACGGCCACACCGCGCAGTGGTGCTGCTTGCGCTGTCCAACGTGTTATTGCCTGTTGCCAGCGTTGTGAGAAGTTCCTCAGTCGTTGTGCATACACGTGCGCATGCGCTGCGTCGAGCTGCTGCAGTCGCGCACCCAGCGCGGTAGCCACCAACTCGATGTTGCGTGGGTCGGTCTGGATGTGCGGATTACCTGCGGCGTGGACATCGCCCTGTGCGCGATCTAGCTGCGTAGGGACATCTAGTTTGTGTACATAGTCGGCCGCTGCAAAATTGCCGGGTTGGCCATTCTGTACTTTGGCGTTACCCGACTGCTGTAGTAATACGGGTAACCAGCCAATTTCCAGTTCGGCACCGGTGCATACCACCAGATCAGCATTGCGGGCGCGGGCGATCAAGCTGGGTTTGGCTTGAATTTGATGTGGATCCTGCAGTGCGCTAGTGGCCACTGATACATCAACCAGCTTGCCGCCAAGCTCCTGCGCCAGTGCCCCCCATTCCGGTTCGCAGGCAAATACATGCAACGCTGCTTGCGCGGGCAGGCCGAGTAGTAATAACGGTATGGCCAGCAAGGCTAAAAGTTTTTTATGAATCAACATACATGCTCCGGATTGGGTGAAGACTCAATAGTTATGTGCGCCGTGCGCACCGAGACTCATCTGGTATTGCAACAACACCTGGTTGTCAGCGACAGTGCCGCGCGAGTAGTCGCGCGCAAACTGCAAGCGCATGCGTGAAAATTCACTGGGACTGAAGTCAAACATCGCGGTGTGCTTGCGTGGCTGTTCGCCGTTGATCGCCAACGCAGCGGCATTGACGCCGTATGCGGGCGTGCCGGCATTCAGACGCTCAGTACGCAAGCCCACTCGCCAGTGCGGTATGAACTGATAAATACCTTGTACATACCAACCGGATTGAGTGGCGTGATAGTCATCGGCGAGATTGATGCCTTCCACGTCATAGTTAAGTACACCGCGTCGCGTACTCCGCAGGTATTCACCTTGTAGTTTGAAGTTAGTGTGAATCGCGTTGCCATGCGGTGCCCATTTCCACACCCCATCTACTACCCACACTCGCGTGCTGCCGGTGAAGGTGTTACTGATTGGATTGTCGGTTGCATCAAATGCGACTAATTGCTGATCGGCGGCTTTGGCGTTCAAGGTAGATATCCCGGCACGCCAGCTGTTGCTATCTCCGATATCACCGCCGGTATGCAGCATCAGCGCAGTCATGCCCGCGCCATTGCGCTGGTTATCACCGCCCGGATAGCTGCGACCCTTGCCCGCTTCGGCACCCAATTCAATGAATTGATCGGTGGGTGCCAGCAAATTGAGTTGCACGCCATCGTCACCATACTGAGTACCGAGCAAAGCTTGATAGGCCAGCGGGTTATCAACGAAGTCCCACGTATGCGCATGCTGTGCGTTGAGATAACCGATGCCAGAGAAGAAGCGACCCGCCTTGACGGTAAAGCCATGTCCCAGCGATGTGGTCTGCACATACGCTTCTTCAACCGAGACCGTGTTATCAGGATGCAGCGCGATGTTGGCTGCGCCGCGTAACCAGGGATCGATGCTCGCCGCCAACCCGAATTCCGATTCGGCAAGATTGAAGCCGCGCTCGCCGGGGCCAGCTTCGGCATTAACTGGCAACTGAAAGCCGGTGATGTGGTAGTTCGCGGGATCTATGGAGGTGTGCACGTAACCTCCGGAAAGAATCAGCGACATCGCTGGATTGAATGCGTTGGCACCTCCTGTAACTGCCGGGATAGTGGCGGATGCTGGTGCTGCCTGCGAATTGCTTGCAGCTAACGAGTTGAGGTACCCCGTCGTTTGCAGTCGGCTTTCTAGCGCCTGCAAGCGAGCTTCGTAATCAGCTCGCAGAGCGCTAACTTCCTTTCTAAGTGCCTGAATTTCATCGGTGGTGGGGGATGTCTGGGCAACGCCAATCAAGGGCGTGCCCAAGGCAATCGCAATGATTGCGGGCATGAGTTTTTTCATGGAACCTATTCCGAACAATGACAATGAGCAAGACCGAGCTGCGCGTGCGCAGTCAGAGCGGTACGAACGTCAGTTCAGAATGGTAGGAGGAGCGCGGCTTTGATATGAATGTGCGGCGAATATATAGTCGACGTGTGCAATAGGCAGCTGTGGTGATGCAGCGGGCGACAGGATTGCAGCAGATACGATAGCGCCAATCAGTACTGCACCGCCCATCACGGTCTGTGCACCCAGGCAAATGCCGCAGTGGTCGGTATGGAGAACAGACTGCATCTCAGCATTGTTTGCCGTCACCTGCACGTGCGACAGCGAATGCATCAGCGCAGCGGTCTGCGCCAGTGGCAGCATTAGCGCAAGGCTCAGCAGCCACACAACGCGGCAACGTGAAAACTTGGCAGAAAGCAGGCTGACCATGGGCCGGATCATAACTGATTGTCACCGCAACCGGATTGCCAATATGACTGGTTTGGTCTGAGCTGCCAGCGCGGCTATGATGCCGACCTGCTTCAACATTTTAAGAAAATGAAATTCAACGCCGACAACCTGCCTGCACAGCTCAAGAAATCATTGCCGCCTATCTGCCTGCTTACCGGTGACGAGCCGTTGTTATTGGGCGAGGCCTGCGATGTGCTGCGTATGGCGGCGCGCGAACGCGGTTTCAGTGAGCGTCAGGTTTTGTTTGTCGAGCGAGGCTTTGACTGGCAACAATTGCGTGCGGCTACCCAAGAGATGTCCCTGTTTGCCGAACAGCGGGTGATTGAGGTGCGACTGGCAGGTGCCAGTCCCGGCAATGACGGCGCTGCGGTATTGGTGGACATTGCCGCGCAGGCCGCCAGCGATCTCCTGATTATGGTGGTAGCGGACAAACTGGATTCGCGTTCACTGTCCACCAAATGGGTGAAAGCTATAGAGACTCATGGTTGGCTGGTGCAAGTCTGGCCGGTAGAGATGGCGCAACTGCCAGCCTGGATCGAACGTCGCTTGCAACGCGCCGGTTTGCGTGCCGAGCCCGGCGCGGCACAGCTGATTGCCGAACGAATGGAGGGCAATTTGCTGGCCGCGCAGCAGGAAATCGACAAACTGGCGCTGTTGCATCCGGGCATGACTCTGACTAGCGAAAACGTCATGGATGCTGTCGCCGATAGTGCGCGTTACGACGTGTTGCAGTTGGGTATCGCCGCCATGCAGGGCCAATCGGCGCGAGCCTTGCACATTCTGGAAGGACTGAAAGAGGAGGGCATCGCCACCACGCTGGTGTTGTGGGGCGTGCACAAAGATCTGCAATGGCTGGCGCGCGCCGCATTTGCGATGAGCAAGGGTCAGAGTGCCGACTCGGCAATTTATGGTTCCGGTGCGTGGCGGCCCCGGCACGCAGCCATGAAACAGGCGCTGGCACGGCTGAAATTATCGCCGCTGCGGGCCATGTTGGTGGATGCCGCGCAGGTGGATGCTGCGATCAAGGGGGTCAATAAACGCGATCCATGGGTGGAACTACGCGGTTTGGTGGCGCGATTGTCGGGGGTGAGGCTGGCGCGGCCCCGGCTGATATAGTGTTCATCACAATTGTTTGCGACACGAATGCCCAAGTTTTCTTACACTAGGCGCTTTCGTCTACTCAATATATCTGACCTCAATGCACCCAATCGGAATTTTCGGCGGTACTTTTGACCCGATCCACTACGGCCATCTGCGTAGCGCCTTTGAACTGTTGCAGGCGCTGTGCCTGAGCGAAGTGCGATTTATGCCAGCGGGTGACCCGCCGCATCGTGATGCCACCGTTGCCAGCCCAGAGCTACGCCTGCAAATGGTCAAGGCGGCGATTGGTCAGCAAGCGGGCTTTAATGTCGATGACCGTGAAATGCGCCGCGCTGGCCCGTCTTATTCTGTGGATACGCTAGCTGAGCTGCGCGCTGAACTGCCCGAGCGCTCCCTGTGTTTAATCGTCGGGATGGATGCCTTCCTCGGCTTGCCGCAATGGCACCAATGGCAAGACATTCTCAAGCTGGCGCACCTGGTGGTAGCGCATCGTCCGGGTTGGCGTGCCCCCACCATGGGGCCGTTGGGCGAGTTGCTGGTGGATGGCGGTACTGGCCGCGTGGCGGATTTGCATGAAGCCAAAGCCGGCAAGATATTCATCCACGCCGTTACTCAGCTGGAAATTTCATCGACTGAAGTGCGCAATCTCATCGCCTCAGGACGCGACCCGCGTTACCTGATGCCGGATGCGGTGTGCGATATCATTCAACACTCCGCATGCTACATGCGTCCGCCCAAGCAATAGCTTATTTGTCTTACTGCATCGATTTTCCACTGAGGTCACATGGCAACTGCCAAAAAGAAATCTACCAAGTCCAAGGTTGCTACTAAGAAACGCGTGGTCAAAAAAACTGTCGTAACAGCCAAGCCTGCTTACAAAAAAACGGCGCTCAAAAAACCGTTACGCAAGCCAGCAGCAAAAAAAATGCCAGCCAAAAAGTCAGTCGCGAAAAAAACCACTGTCAAAAAAGCAGTCAAGAAAGTAGCGGCCAAGCGTGCTGTCAGCAGCAAAGCGAAGTTGGTCAAGTCGCCATTGGTAAAAGTGGTCGAAGCGGCGCTGGCTGATATGAAGGCGGTGAACATCACCACACTGGATGTGCGTGGTCTTACCGACATTGCAGATATCATGATTATCGCTAGTGGTAATTCGGATCGTCACGTGAAGTCCATTGCCGAGCGCGTTGGTTATGACGCCAAGAAAGCAGGCTTTCACGCCATGGGTGTGGAAGGTGAGCGCGACGGCGAATGGGCGTTGGTGGATCTGAATGATGTCATCGTTCACGTGATGCTGCCGCGAGTGCGGGAGTTCTATCGGCTGGAAAGTCTGTGGGATATTAGCGCTGCACGTCGCGAAGCGTCCAAAGGCTAAGTTAACCATTGAGTGGTGCGGTATTTAAGCTGCTCCACAATGAAGGCTTAGCAGAGACATGATGCAGTTTGGTAAACAGGTGCCATGAATCTGCGGTTGATCGCTGCCGGCACGCGCATGCCCGCCTGGGTACAGGCGGGATATGACGATTACGCTAAAAGACTCACTCAAGACTACAAGCTGGAGTTGGTGGAGATTCAACTCGGCCAACGCAGCGGCGGCGATACAGTGCGCGCCACCGAAAAAGAAGGTGAGCGCATGCTGGCTGCGCTGGTCAACAACCCTTATGTGGTGGCATTGCAGGTGGGCGGTAAGCCGCTCAGTACCGAACAGTTGGCCCTTTTTCTACAGAAGCGAGCCCGCGACGGTAGAGCTGTCGCATTTTGCATCGGCGGACCGGAAGGTCTTGCGCCTGCGGTAGATGCACGTGCTGATCTGCGTTGGTCATTATCACCATTGACCTTGCCGCATGCGTTAGTCAGAGTGATTGTGGCCGAGGCGCTGTATCGTGCGGTAATGGTGATCAAAGGGCATCCCTACCATCGTGCCTAAGGAAGGTTTGTTTAATTCATTTTCGCCATTACCGCGAAGGCGGGAGTTCAGTGTATGTGCGGCAAGCAGGGTTAGGTGCATCATCAGCTCAGCCCTGCTAGCGTTACATCAATGTTTCAAGATTTCTGTAGTGGATAACGTGGGGGATAGCATGCGTCGTAATCATTCACTGCTGCTTCTGGCTCTGGCTTGCAGCTCAGTACGAGCCGCCGATATTTCTGCCGAGCTGCACATTGATCAGGTCACCGTATATACCCAAGGTGCGATGGTGACACGCACTGGTTCGGTTAACGTGCCTGCCGGTTCGCATCGCTTAGTAGTGCGCGATTTGCCGGCGGGACTGGATAGCCGCTTGTTACGCGTCACAGTGGGCTCGAACACCGTGCGACTGGGCAGTGTGTCTGTGACTACGGTGAATGCCGGTCAATTCGTAACCGCGCAAGAGCGCGAGCTGCGCACCCAGCTGGAAACCAAAACCGATCAGCGCGCCGCCATACAAGATGAAATTGATACTGCACAAACGCAATTAAAATTACTCGAATCATTGGCGGCAAACCCCGGCAGCAGTACCAATGGCGCAGCGGCGGTGAATGGCACCAACCTCACCGCTGTGCTCAGCACCATCGGCAGCGGTGCCGCCAGTGCGCGCAACAAAGTGCGCGATGCCAAATTGCGTCAACGCAAAGTAGATAGTGAGATTGAAACGCTTAAAGCGGAGCTCGCCAAAGTGGCGACACAGCGCAAACAAACCAGTGAAGTCGGCACCGCGATTGAAGTCAGTGCGGCGGGCACGGTACCAGTGACCCTTACCTATCGCATCAATGATGCCGCATGGGGCTGGATTTATCAGGCGCGACTGGACACTAACAAGAAAAAACTGAACCTGGAGCGACAAGGCCAGGTGCAGCAGGGCAGTGGTGAAGACTGGAATAATGTGCAGCTGACCTTGACCACCGCACAACCCGAAGCCGATGTGGCGACACCCAGTGTTGCAGCGGAGTTCCTTGATCTGCGTGACCCGCAGGTGATGCTGCGCCAATCATTTGAGCGGTCGAAAGTAGCGACGGCTGCTGCACCGATGAGGGAAGACAGTGCAATGGCTGGGCAGAAAGTCATGGCCAATGTTGCGGCGACCCAATACCTCGTTGAATACCAAGTTCCCACGCGAGTCAGCGTTAGTGCTGATCGTCAGATTCGCATGTATCCCATTTCTGATGAAGCATTCGATACCGACATTGTCGCCCGCATCATGCCCGGTGAAAGTCGTCGCGCGCATCTGGAAGCCACTTTTAAATACCAACGCGATACACCGATTGAAGCGGGTCAGTTGCAGTTGTATCGCGATGGCGCGTTTGTTGGTGAAGCAGCCACGCAAGCCTTCCTGCCCGGTGCCGAAGTACGCATGCCTTTCGGGGTAGATGAACGTATCAAAGTGGCGGTACGCGACGAATCTGCGAAGTCCGATCAGAATGCTTTACTCAGCAAGCAAGTTACCAAAGAAACCAAGCAGCGGTTTGAAATCACCAGCTATCACGCCAGCGCCATGCCGGTAGAAGTGATTGACCGCATACCTGTCAGCCGCAACGCTGATGTAAAAGTGGAAGTCCTCAAAGGCGCTACCGAACCCACTACCAAAGACCTGAACGGCAAAGCTGGCGTCATGCTATGGAAGTTCACTGCCCAGCCACAACAAATCACCGCCATCCGTCACTACTACTCAGTACGCTATCCGCGTGATCGAGTGCTGGAATCGAGTTATGAGGGTGAGTAAGGGAAAATGTTTTAACCGTAGACTGGGTGCCTCACCCAGCGTTTTCTCGAACGAGATGCCGGGTGAGGCACCCAGCCTACAGGCTAATCATGCTTTTTTCTTAACGTCGCGAAGTCCAGTCAGCGGTGGTGCTAATTTTCAAGATACATTGCGGTATGTTGTCGCACTCCCTACAATTCCTGCGGCTATGTGCCCCGAAGACAGAAGGGGATAAGTGAGTAGTTAATGCGGTTATCCGGGACAGGGGTCAGTTCATTGCGCGGACAGGGTGTAAAGTTATTGGCGATGGTTTTCGCACTATGTGTGGGTGCGGCTGGCGTGGTGATGGCGCAGACTCCAACGGCTGAACAGCTGCAGATTTTCAACAATCTCGATTCAAGCCAGCAACAAACCATTCTGCAAAGCATGGGCCAAGGCGGTAACGGCACCGCAAGTGGCCAATCCAGTTCCAGTAGTAGTGCGAGCAATAGCCGCAATGATACAGCTCGCAACAACAATCGCAATAACACGATTAATCAACCTCTGATCGTCACCTTGCAGGGTGACGACACCGTGCTGGTGGATATTGGTCTGCCCCAGCCTAAGACCACGGTGGTGCCGGGCACTAATGGACAAGCGGCACAAACGGTGACCATTCCGCTGCCAGAACGTGACATACCGCTGTCTGAAAAAGAAAAGAAAGATCTGAACGATCTGGTTACGCTCATTCGTTCGAAAAACCCGTACCGACTCGCTCGCGATGGCAGCTTGCAGTTGCCGGGTTTTGTACCCATGCCGTTGGCGGGTTTAACGGTTGAGCAGGCCACCAGTCGCGTGGCGGCAGATCCGGCGTTCCGCGAGCTACAAATAAAGCTGACGTTACTGCCGCTGGAGAAAACAGGCGTCGCCAATCTCAAGCCATTTGGCTATGACTTGTTTAATGATGAGCAAACCACTTTTGCACCAGTGACCGACGTACCGGTGCCAGCCGACTACGCAGTAGGGCCAGGCGATGAGTTGACTGTGCAGCTATATGGCAGCACCAATCGTACTTCGCGCTTGAAGGTTAGTAATGATGGGCGCATCAACTTTCCCGAGCTAGGCCCAATCAGTGTCGGCGGTAAGAGTTTTGCGGCGGTCCAAGCTGACCTGGAAGCGCGTGTTTCACGGCAGATGATAGGCGTGAACGCCAGTGTATCGATGGGCGAGACCCGTGCAATTCGCGTATTTGTGCTGGGCGAAGCCAATTATCCGGGTTCATATACCGTTAGCGGCCTGTCCACCATGACTACCGCGTTGTTCGTGTCGGGGGGCGTCAAGCCAATTGGTTCGTTGCGCAATGTGCAACTGAAGCGTCAGGGCGTCGTGATACGCACTCTGGATCTGTATGACCTGCTAATGCAAGGGGATACCAGCAACGATGCCAAGCTGATGCCGGGCGATGTGATTTACATTCCCACCGTCGGTGCAACTGTTGCTATAGATGGTGAGGTCAGGCGACCAGCCATTTATGAGCTGAAAGGCAACCAGAGCGTCAAGGATTCCATCGCACTGGCCGGTGGTCTGACGGCAGATGCGGATACCCGTAAAGTCTCGCTCATTCGTATAGATGCTCAGCGTCAACGTGTGGCGATGGATGTCAGCCTCAATACCCCTTCAGGTAATGCGACGACACTGCGCGATGGTGATGCGCTGAGTATTGCGCGCGTACCGCCAACCTTGGACTCGGGTATTACGGTGGATGGCCATGTTTACGCACCGCGTTCAGTCGCTTGGCGTGAGGGGCTGCGATTGACGGATGTCATCAGCTCTGTGGATGAGTTAAAGCCGAATGCCGATATTCATTACTTACTGATTCGTCGCGAGTTACCGCCGAATCGTCGGGTGGCAGTACTATCGGCAGATCTATCGAATGCGCTGGCCGCCCGTGGGGGTGTGGCCGATATTGCCTTGCAGGCGCGTGATCGCATTACCGTGTTCGATTTTGAAACCGATCGTGCGCGCGTCATCAAACCCATTCTGGATGAGCTGCGGTTACAGTCGCAGGTGTCGCGTCCAACTGAAGTGGTTAATGTCAGTGGCCGCATCAAGGTGCCGGGCGCATATCCGCTCGAACCCGATATGCGCGTCAGCGATTTGCTGCGTGCCGGTGGCAACCTGCAAGACGCAGCGTTTTCAGCCAATGCAGAGCTGACCCGCTATGTGGACACGGATGGCAAGCGCACCACCGAACTGATTACCGTTGATCTGGCCGCTGTTGCGCGCGGTGATGCCGATGCCGACATCAAACTGCAATCGTCCGACCTGCTCAACATCAAGGAACTGCCGCTATGGAGCAGGCGCGAACAAGTTACCCTCAGTGGTGAAGTCAGATTTCCGGGCACTTATCCCATCCAGCGCGGCGAAACCCTGCGTTCCCTGATTGCGCGTGCCGGTGGACTGAATGACATTGCGTTTGCCGCCGGTAGCGTGTTTACCCGACAGGATCTGAAAGAGCGTGAACAGCAGCAACTGGATCTGCTGGCGACCCGCATGCAAAGTGATCTGGCGACCCTGGCCCTGCAAGCAGCACAGGCCAATCAAGCCGGCGCTTCGCAGTCGCTGGCAGTGGGCCAGCAGCTGATGGCCCAGCTGAAGAGCGCCAAGGCCGTCGGTCGTCTGGTCATCGATCTGGATCAGGTGCTGGCCAGTCAACCCGGATCGGATAGCGACGTGATTCTGCATGATGGCGATACCCTGACCGTGCCACGTCAGCGTCAGGAAGTGACCGTAATCGGCGAAGTGCAAACTACCACCTCACATCTTTATCAACGCGATCTGTCACGCAGCGATTACATCGCTCAAAGTGGCGGCATGACCCGCAAGGCCGATCACAAACAGATTTACGTAGTGCGTGCCAATGGCGGTGTCGTCGCCAACAGCAGCAACCGCTGGTTCAAGAACGGCGTAGACATGAAGCCCGGCGATACCATCGTGGTGCCGCTGGATACCGAGCGTATGCCAGCCCTGCCGCTGTGGCAGGCGGTAACGCAGATCATCTATAACATAGCCATTGCAGCGGCTGCGATTAATTCGTTCTGATGAATTCCCCTGTGGGCCAGGCGTTGGGTGAACCATTCCCTTCGGCCACAGCCTGACTAAAAAAGTCCGACTGAAGTCGGACCCACAGGGGAAACAACCCCAGTCCGTTGTAGGTCAGGCTTCAGCCTGACGACGATGCTGAGAAGTCCGACTGAGGTTGAGCTTGCAGTGAAAGAGTTTAGTCTGACAACAATGCTCAGTAATTAGTGATAATGGCCTTGAATGAAAAACTGATTTCTGTCGAGATACTGCGTGAATACATCCATATCAGACAGTGTTGATGGTCAAGTGCTTGACCTGCGCGAGCCGTTTCGTACTTTGTGGAAGAGCAAGTGGCTTATTCTTGCGGTTACTGCAGCGGCAGCGGTGAATTCGTTCTGATATTTTCTGGAATGAAATTGTGAATACAAATACCCAAGATTGGGATGAAGATGACGAGCTTGATCTGCGTGAGCTGTTTCGTACCTTGTGGAAGGGCAAGTGGTTTATTCTTGCTGTTACCGCAATGGCTGCCGCAATATCGGTTGCAGTCGCGCTGTGGTTGCCAAATGAATACAAAGCAACCGTCGTGCTAACACCCGCATCCACTTCCAGTACTTCGTCGCTGTCCCGTTTGGCGGGGCAGTTTGGCGGTTTGGCGGCCTTGGCAGGCGTGAATCTTGGTGGTCAGAGTGATGGCGACAAGACTGTGGTTGCAATGGAGCTGGTCAAATCATGGGGGTTTCAGGAGCAATTTATCCGTGATAACCAACTTGAAGTGCCCGTGTTTGCCGCAAAAGGATGGAATCGCGCGACCAATCAGCTGGTGATTGACCCGGATGTTTTTGATGCAAAGAAAAAAGCATGGGTGAGGAAATTCAAGTCCGCAGATGGACAAACAGCTCAACCCGGTGGTTGGGAGCTGTATGAAGAGTTATCCAAGAGAATATCCATCACTCAGGACAAGAAAACCAACTTGATTACGCTCAGCGTTGAGTATTACTCGCCGTACCTGGCCAAAGAATGGGCGGACAAGATTATTGTTGCAGTAAACAAGCATCTTCAGGATCAGGATCGTCGTGAGGCCAGCAAAAGCATCGGATATTTGCAGAAGAAAATGAACGAGACCAGCCTGACTGAAATGAGGTCGGTTTTTTCCCGGCTGATTGAGGAGCAGACCAAGAATCTGATGCTGGCTGATGTAAGCGATGAGTATGTGTTGAAGACCTTGAGTCCAGCTAAAGTTCCTGAACAAAAGTCAGGGCCAAAGCGCGCACTGATTTGCGTTCTCGGTATTCTCGTCGGCGTGTTTGTTTCGGTTTTTGCCTGGTTTGGAATTTCGATGATGAATTCGCGCAAACGAGTGTTTGATAAGAGTTGAATCTCTTTATCAATGCTATGGCTGATACCAGGTTTCGGCTTGTTTTGAATTCCAGCCGATGCTTTAACTGGGCCAGCATCAGCCTGACTGGGAAGTTTGCGCATACATGTCGATAAGAAAAAATACACTGTGGAATCTGTTTGGCTCCGCAAGCCCGATGCTGATCGGGCTTGTTTCTGTTCCATATATCCTCGCGAAAATTGGCGTAGAACGGCTGGGTGTCCTCACCCTTGTATGGGCAATCATAGGTTATTTTAGTGTTTTTGACTTTGGCCTGGGGCGCGCATTAACACAAAAGCTGTCCAGTCTGATCGCGTTAAAGCAAGATGATCGTTATGCCGCTACTGCAAGGTCTGGATTGACACTGGTAGTGCTGACTGGCGTTGCTGGTGGCGTACTGCTGATGATTTCAGTATTGGTACTGGGCGTTCACTGGCTGAATGTCAGTAACGACGCGCTCAATGATGTGCGACTGTCCATCTTGATTGCCGCAATCGCAGTTCCAATTACCACGACGACATCTGGCTTGAAGGGCATCCTTGAAGGGATGCAGGAATTTGGAGTTGTGAATATCTACAAATTCATTCTTGGGGCAGCCAATTTCATCTCGCCAGTGATATCAATCGCACTTTATGGGCCAAGTCTGCCCGCGATAGTGTTGTTTCTGGTTGCGTCTCGTTTTGTGATAATGCTTTTGCACTTCTGGTCAATTAACAAAAAAGTCCCGTTCATCTTTCGTCGCGGCGCGGCAATCAATAAACACGATACGCGAGAGTTACTGGTGTTTGGATCGTGGATGACGTTATCGAATCTGCTAAGTCCGCTGATGGTGATCGCGGATCGTTTTGTAATATCCAGCATCGTCGGGGCGAGTGTCGTAGCCTACTACACTGTGCCCAGCGAGTTTCTCATCAGGTTGCTGGTCATTCCAGCGGCGCTCACCACGACGCTATTCCCCATATTTGCACAAAAACTACATACCAGTCCTGGTGAGGCGCGAACTCTATATGGACGATCTTTAAGAATAGTGTTCCTTTCCATGCTGCCGGTGCTGACGGTCATTTCCCTTGGCGCTCACCTCGCAATTTCACTCTGGCTTGGCAAAGAGTTTGCCGATCATTCTTATGTTGCTGTTGTTATTTTGTCGTTGGGAATATTGTTTAATAGCACTGCACAAATACCGCATGCGGCCATTCAGGCAAATGGAAATGCAAAACTTACCTCACTTATACACCTGGGTGAATTCTTGTTGTATGCACCCCTGATCTATCTGCTGGTTACTGCCTACGGCATCGTCGGTGCCGCGTGCGCATGGGCGGGCAGGGCAATGATTGATTTTGCGGCGCTTCACTATTGCGCCAGCAGAATGATTGGAGAAAAAAATGAACGTTAAGGACGCCAGCCTGACTATCGGATTTGTCACCTACAACCCGGGGCTAGCTTTTTATGAGCGTTTGAAGTGGCTGGCTGATGCTGGTTATGCCACCTATGTATTCGACAACTCGCCAGAGACAAGGGCGACCAGGGCCTGCTGTGACTCGTTCACCAATGTGCACTATGCAACAGCGGGTAACAATGTCGGTCTTGGTGTCGGGCTGTCGGTGATTACCGCAACGGCATATTACGATGGCTACCCGATGCTGTTGTTTTTTGATCAGGACACTTGCTTTACTGCTGAGACGCTGCAATTCATAGCTGGATTCAGTGGTGCGCATCCACGCGAGATACTTGAAAAATATGTCACAGTGGTTTTCGACGCAAGGCAAAATGCCGCACAGCAAATTTATCAGGTTGAAGACGTGATGCTGGCGATCAGTAGCGGCAGTCTATTCATGTTGGAGAACTTCAAGAAAATCGGCTGGCACAATCCCCGCTACTTTGTGGACTGCGTTGACTATGAGATGTGTCTGAGAGCACGCAATAAAGGCTATCGCATCGGCAAATGTAGCAACACACCCGGCTTCGATCACGAGAGTGAGCAGCCCGACCGCTTTGTTTCAATATTCAACAAGCGACTGCCGTTACGGCGTTACGCGGGCGTTCGCATCAAGGATTCGACAAGCGCATATTTGCGGCTAATCGCATTTACCTTGCGCAGGTTTGATTGGCGTGCAGCGGGGGTGATGTCAAGAAGCTTCCTGATATTTCTGCTGGGGCAAGTGTTGTCAAGAACGGTATTGAGAAAGGCAGTTTGAAATGGTCGCAGAGACAAATAATCAATTTTCTGTGTTTACGGTCTGCAATATTGCATACCTGCCAAAAGCCCTGGTGCTGGCCGATTCGCTGATGCGGCATAACGGCATCAAGTTGAAGGTTGTTGTTTTTGACAGAAAGCAGGAGCTTCGTTATCCGAATGATTCTGTCGAGCTATTGTGGGTGGAAGAGCTGGGTGTGCCGAAATGGCTTGAGTTGGCTTTCATGTACGACATCATTGAGTTCAGCACCAGCCTGAAGCCATTCATCGCGCTCAAGTTGCTTGATAGCCATGAGAAAGTAATCTTTCTCGACCCTGACACCTGTCTGTATTCCCCGTTGCAGCCGATCTTGAGTGATCTGGAGAGCAACCCGATCCTGCTGACGCCGCACTACACCACACCACAGCCCGACACGGCGCACGAGTCTGACCTGGGCATGATGCGTTTCGGTTCGTTCAATCTTGGGTTCTTTGCCATCAAGCGCAGCGACGAAGGCATGCGGTTCTTGCAGTGGTGGCATCAACGCTGTATCGACTTCTGTTTCATGGAAAGCCAGTTCGGGTTATCAACCGATCAAAAGTGGATTGCCATTGCACCCTGCCTGTTTGAATCCATCAAGGTTTCTTTTAATCTGGGTTATAACGCTGCGCCCTGGAACACGTTTGAAAGAAGTATCAGCAAAAACTCAGCAGGCGCTTACATTATTAATAACAAGTTCCCGCTGGTGTTTTTCCATTTTAGTAACTTTGACTTTCAGGATACGCAGTATCTGAACAAGCGTGCCAGTAATGAGATTGGTTTCGACTATCCACTGCTGAAGGAAATGGGTGACGAATACGCCAGATTGCTTACCATTCAATTGGACGCAGTGGACAAGGTTGCCTATTCGTTTGATTACATGACTGATGGGTCATACATTTCTCCTACCTTGCGAAGGGCCTATGCGTCGGTGCGAAGTGAGTTGCCGGCCAATCATGATCCCTTTGACTCAACAGGGCCGGTGGGAGGATTTGCACGGAAAAATTTTCTGATAGAAAAGAAGGCCAAACGCTATGTGTATCCGGGGCTCAAAGAGGCGCGCGAGCACTCAAGACTGCTAGCGGTTATCTACGCTGTGCTTCGGGTGACTCTCAGAATTTCGGGGCCGAATCGGTTCTACGATTTGTCGAAGTTGTTTGTATATCTTTCCATGTATCGAAAAAATCGTGACTTGTGGAAGATGTAAGGTGATGCTTCCGCGCATTTTGTTTTGTTTGCGTCGAAGGTCATGGTGAGTATGGCCATTTACTTGTTGCCATTCGGACTGTTTGCAACACTTGCATTGCTCTATCAGTCGAAGATGCTGCGGCTCGGTAGAGTATTTTATGGCTTGGCATTGTTGGCGTTGAGTCTCTTTGCTGGTTTGAGGTTTGAGGTTGGTCAAGACTGGCCTGCCTACGTACAGTTTTTTGATGAACTAAATCTAAAAGCAGATTTCTTGGATCTGTATGGCTCAGGAACGCAACAATTTGAACTGGGGTATTACCTTCTTAATTATGCTGTTAAAGCTTTTGGTGGAACCTATTCAATAGTTTTCCTTGTATCGTCTCTTTTTCTATCCTACGCACTATATACGTTCACTAAGCGTTTTCTCATTAATAGGTTCTACGTCTTAACTATCTATGTTGGGTACACATTTTTAATACTCAATTTTGCTCAAGTTAGACAGGCTATAGCGGTTGGCTTCTTTTTATTGGGTTGCAATTATTATCTTTGTCACCAGAGGAGGGTGATCTCCTTAGCTGTGGCATCTATTGGAATTTTGTTTCAATACTCAGCGTTACTTTACGTCGCCATTTTGTTTGGTGTTCTTTGCTGGCCGCAAAAGAGACAGATTCTTTGGGCATCAACCGTGACTAGTGTTGTCGGATTAGTTTTGTACTTGGTGAGTAAATTCTCTGACTTTTACGCAGTTCTTGGCCTTCTATCCAGCGCATCGGCTGCTGAGAAAGTCGCTATCTATAAGGAAATTCAGGAGGATCAGGGAGGTGGTCAGCTCTGGTACGCGGCATACTTGCTTTTGTTGGTGTGGTATCTAATTCGATACAAGAAAGTCGTGAAGTTGGAGCAGATTTTCATTGTAAATTTCGCAATCGCTTCGTTGCTGACAACGATTGTTTTTATCTATATTTTTCCAGGAAGCTACGTCCTGTATTCTAGGGCTTATGTAGTTGCGTGTATTTTCCAAGCTTGCGCCATGGCCTTAATATTTTCCAGAAAAAATGGGACTAAGCATGCGTTTTGCTTTTTTATAACTATTGCGGTCGCAGCGATCTACAATTTGCGAATTCTTTCAATCAATGTGGATGACTTTGTGCCTTACAAATCTGTGGCTTTTCTGAATTTGTTATAAATTAATTGGATATCTCCTCGTGCAGCTTATATTCAAACGATATGCTCCCGCTGGTACTCATTGTTTCAATGGTTGCTTTGAGTGGAAAAAAGATGGAAGTTAGAGTGACGCGTCGGCAATGAAGGCTGTAATAATTTCCCATAGGTTCAACCCCGGTCATCTCTCGCACTTGGTAGCGAATTTCAAGATGCTATCGGAGGCGGGATTTGTAGCCCGGTTTTGTTGGCACACTAACTTTGATGCTTTTTCCAATCATGAATTTGATAGTTGTCTTGCTGGCCGGGCTGATTTACTTCGTGCAAAAAAAGGAGACTTGGTGTTCGTGTGGTTTCCCAGCGTTGCTGCATTGCTGGACATGATGTTGGTTCGTATTTTCACCCAGGCTACAGCGGTGTATGTATTCCATGAACCCTTCTCCTCTTTGCGTTCGTACCGAGAGTCCGGATTCGGGTTGCTGAAGACGGCAAAAGTCGCACTCGTTTCGCTGGTTAGCTATGGCCTAGTTTCCTTCGCGCATAAGGTGGTTCTGCCCTCAAGCGCTGCGTTAGCGGCATACAAAGCCCGATACAACATGGCCAAACAGTACGCACAATTTCCGCTGATGTTTGATGATGAGGCAGTAGCGATTTTGCCAAAAGAGAATCGGGAATATATTGCTTACATTGGCACGGTGGCCGAAGATCACGCCTTTGATGAGTTTCTAAAGTTCGCATTCTGGGTTCTGGAGAACGGTGAGCTGCAAGGATACAAAATTCTCATCGCTACTCGCAGTGCGTTAGCGCAGGAGACGGCTGCCAAATTGCAGCCTTATGTCGATGCCGGAATGGCCGTGATTCAGAGTGGGCGCCCGCTCAGCAATGAAGAGATCAATGGTTTTTACTCGCGGAGCATGGTGGTGTGGAATGCTTACCGCAGATCCATGCAGAGTGGCGTGCTGCCGAAGGCTTATATGTTTGGCACGCCCGTGATTATTACCAGTGTTAATCGTAGCGAGTTCTTTGTTGACAAGGTAACCGGGATAGAGGTCTCTCCCGATTACGATGTGAATGAAATATTGGCAGCGATAGGTTCTATTGTTTCCGGGTTTTCAGAGTACTCAAAAGCCTGTCGTGCTGTTTTCTGCGAAAAGTTTTTTTATCGATCATTTGCAGAGCCCTTCGTTGAATTTGTTACTTCCGAAACTCACGGAGGAATTGCATGAGCAAGGTGTCTGTTGATCTGGATACGCCGTCGCCCTACATAGAGGTGGACAGTTGGCCGCACAGATTCAAGCGAAAGCTGAGTTATGCGTTCGCTTTCAATCTCATTAAGAAGTTCAAGCCCGGAATGAGTCACGGCGCAATACTTGAGGTGGGTACCGGATCAGGATTTTTCCTGTCGTTCTGTCATCGGTTCATGCCTGCCGCAAAGCTGTACGGCATTGAATATGACGAACGCTTGCTGGAGGTGACGAAACAGCGCGCGCCCTTTGCGGAGTGCAAGCAGGGAAATGCCGAGACGTTCGATTTGAATCCCATCAAGTTTGATGTGGTTGTGTCATTCCAGGTGATTGAGCATTTGTATCATCCGGACGAAATGTTGAAGCGTGTCAGGGATCATCTGAAACCCGATGGCCTGTTTATCGTAACCACCCCTAACCTGAATGGCGTGGGAGCAAGGGTGATGGGCCAGAAATGGCATGGCTATCGTGATGATCATGTTTCCTTGAAGGGCATGGGTGAGTGGGTCAAGCTCATTGAGTCGCATGGCTTCAAGACCCAGTACGCAGGCTCCACTTTTTTCACCGGCATACCCATCATGAACAGGTTACCCCTGGGGGTCATCAACTGGGGATTACTCTATTTGTTTGACTCGTGGCGCTGGACGAAGGGTGAGTCCTTCGTTGGGGCCTTTTATCGTCAATGAATTCGTTTGGGGTGACTTATGGTTGACGCGACTTTTTCTGGTTCTGTGCTGTTGATTACAGGCGGAACGGGTTCATTCGGCAATGCCGTCTTGCGGCGCTTTCTAGCGTCTGAGGTGCGTGAAATTCGTATCTTTAGCCGGGATGAGAAAAAGCAAGATGACATGCGAAAGCGCTACAGCAGTCTAAAGTTGAAGTTCTACATTGGCGATGTGCGTGACTATCAATCAGTGTTGAATGCCGTTCGCGGTGTGGATTTTATTTATCATGCGGCGGCATTGAAACAGGTGCCTTCTTGTGAATTTCATCCGATGGAAGCAGTCAAGACCAATGTACTGGGTACAGAAAACGTGCTTGAGGCGGCGATTTCGTGTGGCGTCAAGCGCGTGGTTTGTTTGAGCACTGATAAGGCTGTCTATCCGATCAATGCCATGGGCATTTCCAAGGCAATGATGGAGAAGGTCGTCGTCGCAAAAGCCAGAAGCAGTAACTCCACCGTGATCTGTGCGACTCGCTACGGCAATGTGATGGCCTCGCGTGGTTCCGTCATTCCATTGTTTGTGGATCAGATGAGGGCTGGCAAGCCCATCACTATCACTGATCCAAACATGACGCGCTTTATGATGACGCTGGATGACGCCGTGGATCTGGTGCTTTACGCTTTCGTACACGGCACCCCCGGTGAGATATTTGTTCAGAAAGCACCGGCGGCTACCATCGAGACGCTTGTCCATGCGCTTACAGATCTTCTGGGGATGCCCCAACACGAACCACGGATCATTGGCACGCGGCACGGTGAGAAACTGTATGAAGTGCTGCTGAGCAGAGAGGAGATGGTCGCTGCTGAAGACCTGGGTGGCTACTATCGGGTGCCGCCCGACTTGCGTGACTTGAATTACGGCAAGTTCGTTGAGCAGGGTGAGATCAAGATTTCCGAGGCGGTAGAGTACAATTCCCACAATACGACGCGCCTGGATGTAGCTGGAATGAAGAATTTGCTGACCAAGCTCAGATTCATGCAGGCCATTGCTCGTGGCGAATACGTTGAGCCTGAGGAGTAAGCATGCATGTTCTGGTGACAGGCGCTCGCGGTTTTATTGGCAAGAATCTGGTCGTCCGCCTTGGCGAAATGGACGGTATCGAGGTTCTGCAATTTTCACGGGGTGACTTGCTTGGCAGATTGTCTGAGTTGGTCGAACGGGCTGATGTGATCGTTCACCTAGCCGGAGAAAACCGTCCAAAGGATGTTGAGGACTTTGCACGGGTTAATATCGATCTGACTAAAGCACTGTGCAATTCGATCAAGGCAACCGCTCGCAAGATTCCCTTAATCGTGGCTTCTTCGACCCAGGCTGAACTGGATAACCCATACGGGCAAAGCAAGCGCGCTGCGGAGCGAGTCGTCGAGCAGTTCGTTAGTGAAACGGGAAGTCCAGCCGTGATCTATCGCTTGCCGGGCGTTTTCGGTAAATGGTGTCGCCCTAATTACAACTCGGTGGTGGCGACGTTCTGCAACAACGTCGCGAATGAGTTACCCATCCAGATCAATGATCCAGCCGCGACTATCCGCGTGGTCTACGTGGATGACGTGATTACCGAATTTCTGAGCTCGTTTACTGACATGGCTGATGGGGTTCGTTGGGGCAAGGTAGAGCCAGTGTATGCAATTGCTCTGGGTGATTTGGCTGAGCAAATCAATGCATTCAAAAACTGTCGTACCAACCTCGTCTCCGAACGTGTTGGCACTGGTTTGATCCGGGCGTTGTATGCAACTTATGTGAGCTACTTGCCTTGCGCCAGCTTTGTTTATGATCTGCCATGTTACGGCGACGCACGCGGTGTTTTTGTGGAGATGCTCAAGACGTCTGATGCGGGACAGTTTTCATACTTCACTGCGCACCCGGGTATTACGCGCGGGGGACACTATCACCACACCAAGACCGAAAAGTTTCTGGTGATTAAGGGGAAAGCACGCTTTGGTTTTCGGCATGTGGTCTCGAATGAGGTTTTTGAAGTTTTCACGGTTGGAGAGGTTCCGCAGGTGGTTGAAACAGTACCGGGCTGGACGCACGATATTACCAATGTGGGTGACGACGAAATGGTAGTGATGCTTTGGGCTAATGAAATATTTGATCGTGATCGGCCAGATACTATCGCCTGCAAGGTCTCTCTATGAAAAAAATGAAAGTCGTGACCGTAGTGGGCACCCGGCCAGAAATTATTCGTCTGTCCCGTGTAATCGCGCGCTTGGATGAGCATTGTGAGCACATTCTGGTTCATACAGGCCAGAACTATGATTACGAACTGAACCAGATTTTCTTTGACGATCTGGGTATACGCAAACCAGATCATTTTCTGAACGCTGCCGGGGCCAATGGCGCAGAAACTATCGGCAAGGTGATCATTGCGGTGGACGCAGTGCTGGCTCAGGAAAAGCCGGAAGCGATGCTGGTGCTGGGTGACACGAACAGTTGCATGGCCGTATTACCAGCCAAGCGTCGCAAGATCCCGATCTTTCACATGGAGGCCGGGAACCGTTGCTTTGACATGCGAGTGCCGGAAGAAATCAACCGCCGCATCGTGGATCATACGGCAGACATTAACCTGACTTACAGTTCGATCGCGCGTGAGTACCTACTGCGTGAAGGCTTACTACCCGACATGATCATCAAGACTGGTAGTCCGATGAACGAGGTGCTTGCGTATTACCGCGACGGTATAGAAGCGTCGGATGTATTGGAACGTTTAAGGCTGACGGCAGGACAGTTCTTCGTTGTCAGTGCCCATCGCGAAGAGAATATTGATTCGGATAAGAACTTCGGCAAGCTGATTGGTGTGCTTAACAGCATTGCTGAGACCTATAAGCTGCCTGTCATTGTTTCGGCGCATCCACGCACGCAGAAGCGTGTGGATGTGACAGGTGCCAGGTTCAATGATCAGGTACGACTGCTGAAGCCATTAGGCTTTCTGGATTACAACAAGCTACAGCTCGCCGCGACAGCGGTGTTGTCAGATAGCGGAACAATCAATGAGGAGTCCTCAATCCTAAATTTTCCTGCTTTGAATCTCCGTGAAGCCCATGAGCGTCCGGAAGGAATGGAAGAAGCGGCGGTGATGATGGTTGGCCTGGAAAGCGACCGGGTCTTGCAGGCATTGGCCATACTGGAGAGCCAGCCGCGTGGACAGGATCGGTTGCTGCGCCAAGTGAGTGATTACAGCATGCCGAATGTTTCCGATAAGGTGTTGCGTATCATTCATAGCTATACGGATTACGTGAATCGGGTCGTCTGGAAGCTGTGAAATGACTTTGAGTCAGGATGATCTCTCTCCCGGAAGCAGAGTCTTTATTATCTCTGAGTTTGTAGACAAGTCACGGAATTCGACTGGGTACTATTGGCATAAAATCATTATCGGACTGTCGAAGGAAAGAGCCGGTATCAACGTCATATCAACTGCGGTGAGCTGTAGCCTGGTTGAAAAATCCAGTCATCCTGCTACGTATATCCCAGTAGGTGGTATCCGTAGTTACAAGAAAAACGGACTCTTCTCAAGAGCGCTTGGGCAGATGATGCTTTCGTTCCTGTTTGTAAAATCGATTGTCCGGCACGTCAAGAAAGGGGACATTGTCTTTTCCGGTACAAACCCTGCTTTTATGCTGTTGTTTATTTCGATTCTCAGGCCGCTGATGGGTTTTAGATGGGCGCTTCTGGTTCACGATATTTTTCCTGAAAACTTGTTGCCCGCAAAAGTGGTTTCCAGAAGATCGCCGGTTTATCCAGTTTTGAAGTACGTATTTGATCGCGCCTATTCAAGAGCTGACTCACTGATTGCCATTGGCCGCGATATGCAGGAATTGCTTATCAAGAAAACGGGTGCTAGCTCGAAAATAGAGTACGTGCCTAACTGGGCGGATCTAAACGATGTCACTTTGGAGAAAACTTCACCTTCCATCTATTTTTCATCTGAAAAACACGACAGAGTCGTTTTTCAGTTTTTTGGGAATATTGGTCGCGTTCAGGGAATCGAATTTATTCTGCAGGCAATATCGAAAATGAAAAGTAAGAAGGCTGCCTTTTTGTTTATCGGTGGCGGCGCGGCAGAGTCGGTCGTTACCGATTTCATCGCACTGAATCCAGATGTGGATATTGCACACGTGCCCAGCTTGCTATTTGAGAAAAACAATGAAGGCCTATCCGCTTGCGATGTTGCTATTATCCCGCTGGCTCCCGGAATGTTGGGGCTTGGTGTTCCGAGTAAGGCTTATTTCTCGATGGCAGCCGATAAGCCAATTTTGGTCATTGGTGATCAAGGAGCAGAACTTCAGCTGTTGCTGAATGAAAATGCAGATGTGGGCTGGTTTTGCCAGTCCGGGAACGCAGATGCGCTGGCTTTGATTATTGATCAGATATGCAGCATTGATCTTGTGAGTATGATCAAAAAGCCAAGGGCATTGATTGCTGAGAGGTATAACTATCCTTCCGCAATCGAAAGATATGCGTATGTTTTGCGGAATCTGAAAAATGATGGTTGAGGTTCAAGAGCCAAGCATTGAGATGAGAGCTTGAATGAATTTACTTGTGACTGGAGCGAATGGCTTTTTAGGTAGCGCGATTTTGCGATGGGCTGCCAATAATTGGAGTGGCCATTTGTTTGGGTCGGTGAGGTCTGATTCTCAGTCGATCATTCCTGATGCAAAAAAGGTCGTTGTCGGTGATCTGTCGGCTGAAACTGAATGGAAAGAATGGCTAACTGGAATGAATGTGGTGGTGCATACGGCGGGCCGCGCGCATCTATTACAGAATCGTTCCGACGAATCGCTGTTGGAGTTCAGGCGTGTAAATCGTGATGCGACCTTGAAGTTGGCGCGTGAGTGTGCGACGGCTGGCGTGCGTCGCTTTATCTTCATTAGCTCGATTGGAGTGAATGGGGCAGAGACTTCTGGCGTTCCGTTTTCTTCTGACGATATACCTTGTCCCGTTACCCCTTACGCGTTATCTAAAATGGAAGCAGAACAAGGGCTGTGGAAGATTGCTACTCAGACTGGACTTGAGGTGGTCATCATCCGCCCACCCTTGGTTTATGGGCCTGATGCACCAGGAAATTTTAGAAAATTGTTGAAGTTCGCCAAAACTGGGATTCCGCTGCCGTTGGGTGCTGTTGCCAATAAGCGAAGTTTGGTGGGGATTGATAACTTGGTGGATCTCGTCAAAACTTGCATAAATCATCCGATGGCCCCCGGTCACGTATTCTTGGTCAGCGATGGAATGGATGTGTCAACGACGCAGTTACTTCGATTAATTGGGCAAGCAAGGGGTAAGCCGGTGCATCTGTTTTCAGTTCCATCTGCGATCCTCTATGTACTAGCGGGCTTTTTTGGTATGCGTGGCGCTGCCCGTCAATTGCTGGGCTCTCTGCAAGTCAATATTCTCCAGACGCAGGCGGTGTTGGGGTGGAAGCCGCAGGTCGAATTAGTTGAAGGGCTCAGGCGAGCTACACAATAGTGAAGAATTTTCTGGACATCTCTCATGCGTATACCCAAGCAGTTCTTAGTTGGCTTCTGCGTATCTTAAGTGTATGCCGCATTCCTGATCCAATATGTCATTTTTGATTATCACGTTGATTGCTTCTTGTTGTGCGTTTGTGATCGGTTGGGCGATCACGGCAGGAGTGCGCAGATATGCGCTTGCTACTCAGTTACTTGACCACCCCAACGTGCGAAGCTCACATACTGTTCCGACCCCGCGCGGTGGTGGTCTGAGTATTGTCATTGCATGTACTGTCGGCGTTTTGATTCTCTGGTTCATTCGGGCTATTGATATGCATCTGGCTTTGGCTGTCGTAGGGGGTGGTGTTGCCATTGCCGCTGTGGGATTTATGGATGACCGTGACTCACTGCCTGTCTCGGTACGGATGGTCGTACACATCGTGGCTGCAGTGGGGGCGATGTACGTCTTGGGCGGCTTGTCGGTAATGCAGATTGGAGGGCGGCTTGTCGATCTCGGAATCTACGGAGACATCCTCGGTACCTTGGCGATTATCTGGACTTTGAATCTCTTCAACTTCATGGACGGGATTGATGGCATTGCCACCTCGGAGGCGATATTCGTAACGGGTGCCGGGGCCGGACTTGCATACTTTATGGGGGCTTCTGGTTCCACTTCGTTGGTCGCGGTACTGCTGGCAGCTTCGTGTCTGGGATTTCTGACGTGGAATTGGCCTCCTGCCAAGATTTTCATGGGCGATGTCGGCAGTGGCTATCTCGGCTACGTGATTGCGGTACTGGCAATCGCCGCAGCGCGGGAGAACCCAGTTGCATTGTTTGTGTGGCTCATACTCGGTGGTGTGTTTTTTGTGGATGCGACCATGACGCTCATTCGACGGCTGATTCGCCACGAGCGCGTGTATGTGGCGCACCGTAGCCACGCCTATCAGTGGCTTTCGCGGCGTTGGAATAGTCACAAGCGTGTGACCGTCTTGGTGCTTTGCTTCAATGTCTTGTGGTTATTGCCGCTGGCTTGGTTTTGCTTGTACTACCCGAATAATGCTTGGTGGATATCGGGGCTTGCGCTCACTCCGGTGGCTGCCTTAGCGTTCATCGCAGGTGCTGGCCGACCTGAATGATCAGTATGTGGCTCTGCAATAGCCAGAGAATAATGGTTGATTGGGCGATTTAATGGAAAGGATATGTCAACGACAAAATAATTTGTGCGTTCCCTGCTATCAGGGAAGCTGTTTTGAGGTGTACATTGAGAATGCTTCTGATGTTTCTGGTTCATCCCACGTTGACAGATGCAGAAATCGAAAAAATAGGTAGGGTTGCCGAGAGCGTGTTTGCCCGTGCGTTTTCACGCAGTTGAAATTCGGCAGCTACCGTAGGTTTTAGGGAAGGTCTGATTAACCTCTATTTCGTCATTCCCACGAAAGTGGGAATCCAGTTAAATCAATTTCTTACTGGATACCCGCCTACGCGGGTATGACGTTAATCAGAGATTCCTTAGCAGGCTGTTGAAAATCTCCCTTACAAAACCCGACTGAAATAAACTGCATGGGACGATAGTTTTTCGAGTGAAGGGGTCCTTGATGCGCGGTTCAGATGTGATGCAAGAGGCGTTGTTTACCACG
>JBFXCU010000009.1:0-96410 GCA_050181835.1 Steroidobacteraceae bacterium
GACGAACTTGTTGCCGGGGACGAAAAACAAGGCTACAATTGAGGTCTTCGCTGGTCACCTCGGCGAAGAAATTGTTTGGGAAACAACGACTTACGCGCCTAGTAAACGTCTCGTTTCCCGCTCCAGATCGACCAATCCAAACCCCGGTAATGCCGGGGTTTGGTGCATATGAAGGGTCGATCTTTGGATTGTGATGTGAGTCGTGATTGTCGATAGGGCCAGGTGGCAGAGTGGTCATGCAGCGGCCTGCAAAGCCGTGTACGCCGGTTCGATTCCGACCCTGGCCTCCATTCGACAGTGGGTTTCACCACACGTGCAGCAGGATGCGGCACCAACGACCGGAATCGCTATCCGGGTTCAGTGCTAACCGACTGACTACAGGTGAGTGGAGTATGAGCGAAAGTCTCGACAATATGGCCGTGCCTGACCCGGTCTCGACACATCATTCCGAACCTGATGATCAGGGTTTGTATATTGGTTACTTGGTCACAGGCGTGCGTACGCGCATGATGCAGGAAATGGATGGCTGTTTACTGCCCTACGGTCTTACTGCCGCCCAGTTCATCATTTTACGCCGTATCGCTGAAGGCGTTGCTACAACTGCCGCAGAGTTGTGTCGTGTATTGGAATATGACACAGGTTCGATGACGCGGATGCTCGATCGTTTGGAAGAGAAGTGCGTGATTGCGCGTGAGCGTTCTTCTGATGATCGACGTGTAGTTAATATTCAACTTACTGTGCAAGGTGCTGAGCAATATCCCAGCTTAAAAGAGTCGGTAAGTCAGACCTTGAATCGTCGCTTTGCACCTTTAAATGAGCAGGAATTGCTGCAATTGCGCGACATGCTGGAGCGTCTTTCCAGGTAAGTTTGTGTCTTGAGTTCAGTGTGCGGGTGGCACTGAAGCCCTTACACTGGCATAGCTTGGAGATGTCCCCTAGACCGGGGGAAGTCCAAACGTGCCGAAATATTTTCCTGAATACAGGGACTTAGACATTGCTCACAGTTGGCTCGACAAACCTGTTTATCATCGCCAGATAATTACACTTAATCAGCAATGGAGGTGGGTGGTGAAGCCAACAGTAAAAATTCAGTATGCAGTATTTCCCGTGGCGGGCCGTGGTACGCGGTTTTTGCCAGCCACGAAGGCTAGTCCCAAGGAAATGTTGCCCATTGTCGACAAGCCTTTGATTCAATACGCAGCGGAAGAGGCTCTGTCTGCTGGCGTCAAGAAGTTGGTATTCGTCACGGGTAGCACCAAGCGCGCGATTGCAGATCACTTCGACGTCGATCACGCGCTTGAAGCCGAACTGGAACAGCAAGGTAAGGCCGATTTGCTGCAAGCTGTGCGTAGCATTGTGCCTAGTTGGGCCAGCTGCATTTTTATTCGTCAGGCTGCCCCGCTGGGATTGGGACACGCCGTCTTATGTGCTAAACCTGTGGTAGAAAATCAGCCGTTCTTCGTCCACTTGGCAGATGACTTGATTGACTCGCCAGTGTCCTGCTTAAAGCAAATGGCGCAGGTTTTCGAAACCCAGCAAACCAGCGTATTGGGCGTAGAAACCGTTCCTCACGAAGAAACTTACAAGTACGGTATTGTTGCTACTGATGATCGTGATGGACGGTTGAGTCGAGTGCGCAAAATTGTGGAAAAGCCCAAGCCGGAGAATGCCCCTTCTAACCTGGCCGTGGTCGGTCGCTACGTCCTTACCGGCAAAATTTTCGACAAGCTCGAGCGTACCGGGCGTGGTGCAGGCGGCGAAATTCAATTGACTGATGCCATTGCAGACCTGCTAGCCGATGAGGCTGTTTATGCTTATGAGTTTGAGGGAAAGCGTTACGATTGCGGTAGCAAGTTGGGGTATCTGCAGGCGACAGTTGAGTTTGCATTGAAGCATGCGGAATTAGGTGCGCGCTTCCGACAGTATCTGAATGATCTGCCGGTCTAGCAGTTAGATCAATGATGCAGCTTCACGTTTGGTAACGGTAATTTAACAGCGGGCCATAGTGGCCCGCTGTCTCTTATCCATACCTTTGTTTGGTTGGGTTGTTAGTGCTTCGCGTTAAGTATTGTGTGCTTGATCATAAGCCAACCCATACTCAACAAAAGTAGTGGATTAATCGCGCCACCCCCACCCTTATCGTTCGAGGTTGCCGTCATGCTGCTGGCACTGTCTGAATAACCGGTCACGGCCAATACGGCTTGATAAGCATTGACCAAGCCTGCGCCACAGGTGCTAGTGGTACAGTTACATTCGGATTCATTAATCGTTACTGAGGTACTGTCGATAGGCACGGTACAGGTGTTGGTTGCGGTGGTGGGAAACGCCTTGGCAGTACTGCGTAAAATGTTAGTGACTTGATCCGGCGTAAGACTAGAGTCAGCCCCCAACATCAAGGCAATGGTGCCGGAGACAATGGGAGCGGAAAAACTGGAGCCCAAGTTGTAATTGATTTGGTCAGTGTAGTCGTTGCTGGTGGGTGCGGTAGCGCCCAGATTGACGGTGGTGTCGAGCGAATACACGCAGCTACTGCCGGTGCCACAGTTTCCCCCAGGTGCGGCAATGGTCGCTGCACCCAAGCTACTGAAGCCAACTTTGGTGCCGGTGTGGCGTACCGCCACGACTGCGATTGCCCCGCTGCAATTTGCGGGGGTATTGATGATGGCACTATCATTACCAGCGGATGCGACGACCGATGCGCCAACAGCACGAATCTGATTGATGACATCCGCATAAGCGGCGCTGCAATTACCTTCACCACCAAGGCTGAGATTAATGACTTTGGCCGGATTGGGATTAGGGGCAATTCCCGGGACTGTCAGCCCAGCGGCCCATCGCATACCAGCAATAATGTCTGAGTCCCAGCCACCGCATTTACCCAACACCCGAACGGGCAAAATACGTGCGTTCCAGCCAATGCCAGCTATACCTGTGCTGTTGTTGGTAGCCGCGCCGATGATTCCCGCGACGCGCGTGCCATGCCAGGAACTGTTGCCGGGCTGATCTTTATTAGCTCCTTCGCCACAGCCTTTGAAGTAATTGTCAGAACGTGCCAGATCTGCACTACTGATCCAATCACCCGGATCGGCAGCATCATTATCCCAGCCATCACCATCATTCGCAGTGAGGAAGGTCACGCCACTACCACCGCAATTGCTTTGGTCGCAATCAACAAAATCATAGCCAGGCAATAATTTGCCTGCTAAATCGGGATGGGTCAGCGCTACGCCAGTATCAATGACAGCCACAATCGCGCCATTATCGATGCTGCCACCCATGGAATAGCTCCAAGCATCGAAGGCGTTGATTGAGGAAGGTTGTGAGTTAAGTAGATACCATTGGCCACTGCGTCCACTGGTGGCAGTAACCAATGGATCATTGGGCAAAATACCTAGTGCATGTCGGCGTTGATCTAGCACGGCGTACTCGATGTCAGTTTGTGAATTCAGTTCACTTAATGTTTGCGTCAATGCCGCCGTGGATACGCTGCGATCCAATTGCAACACATCCATACGCTCACTCAGGCTGCGTCGATGTTGCAAATTCATACCGGTTCGATTGCGGAATTGGCTGTCAGTCGTGCTTAGCGCCTGGGTGCGCGTGCGGCCAGTATCAGCTTTCCATTTGACGATGAATCGTGGCGTGGCGGCCTGCTGTGCTTGTGCTACCGATAAGGTCAGGTTGAATAGTGCCAATACTGCGAACGACCATCCGGCCAATCTGGCGAGACGCTTGAATAAGCTGCTCTGCATATGGTTATGCGTGTTCATGGGATGTCTTGATGCCAGAGACAAGATTTTGTTGCAAGCAACTGGTGCATATGTCAGAGATAAACAATAGGTATCTTGTTAATCGGCATTTTGGTACTGCCCTGAAGCGTGTTAATAGAAAGTTGCGTTCATACGAACGCACAATTAGGTGAGTTATTATCCCAAGATGCACATCAATGGCATTGCTTGACCATGTTTCAGCAAGTATCACACAGAGTTCCGATTCTGATAGGGATGGCATTCTATGGGTGATGCTGGAGTAAACTGACGGCTTGGTTGTCGATTATGGCTGTCGTCAGCGTTTCCACTCCGGAACCTAGGGGCTGTAATTTAGTCATAGAAGATCCGAGTTTTCAGGATTATTTGAGGGTGATTTATTTATGTTGAACTATGTACAGCGTTTGGCGCTGGTGATAATGATGGGTTGGGGCATGTCTACCATGGCAGCGACCTCTACCACGGACGCGGCGGTAGAAGGTACGGATTACACGCTGTTGAGCCCAGCTCAACCTACTAGTGACCCGAAGAAAATTGTGGTAACGGAATTTTTTTCATATCAATGCCCACATTGTTATGTGTTTTATCCACTAGTGACCAGCTGGGCTGCCAAGTTGCCCAAAGATGTGCTGTTTGAACGGGTGCCAGTGTCACTGGGACGTACGGCTTGGATGCCAGTTGCGCAGGCCTTCTATGCCCTGAGTGCCATGGATAAGGTGGAGCAGATGGATCGCTTGATATTCAGTGCGATTCATACACAGCGGGTTAGCCTGTATGACGAGGATAGTGTTACTAAATTCCTTACCAAACAGGGTGTGGATGCAGCGAAATTTACCGCTGCTTACAATTCCTTTGGGGTGAAGTCGAGCATGGTAGCTGCGGAACAAAAAATGAAATCCCACAAAGTGCAGGGTACGCCTGCAATGGTGGTGAATGGCAAGTACCTTATCAAGGCCGAGGGCACCAATGGTTATGAGGATCTGCTGCAGCGTACCGATAGAGTGATTGCCTTGGCGCGTGCTGAGCAGTCGCGTAAATAAGCCTTCAACTATTTTTTGAAGAACCTGCTGCGTCAGTGATGGTTGGTGTGGCAGGTGTCACTCGTAAAAAGCCCAGTAAGGCAAAAAACCATAGCAATGAACAACCCAGTAGCGCCATTGCCCAGTGGCGCAAGGATGGGTTGGACACGGATTCGCTGATGCCGATAATGAAATAAGGCAGTACGCACAAGGTCGCCCATGAGTGCGTATAACGCTTGCCTTGTAACAGGCCATGCAAGGGTGCCAATAATGGCAGGCTGTAAAGTGCAGCCCAACCGAAATGGGTCAATGAAATGTTTTGTTGGAGTTGTTGCCAGCACACCAGTAGCAACAAGGCTGACCAGCTGATCAGTACCCAGCGCCGCAGGCTCCTTTGCTGAGGGGTCAAGCCGTTCATGATTTCACCGCAGGCAAACGCGCTGCCAGTTGTGCCACGCGTTCACCTAATAGTTGTGCAAGATGTTTCTCGTCGTCGCTCAAAGCTGGTGCGCCAACATTAGCCACATGACTGGCACCGTAAGGCGTACCGCCAGTGCGGGTATTGGTCAACGCCGCGTCGGTATACGGCAGACCAACTAGGTACATGCCGTGGTGCAATAGTGGCAACATCATGCTAAGCAGGGTGCTCTCTTGGCCGCCGTGCATGGTTTGAGTAGAGGTGAACACCGCAGCGGGCTTATTCACCAGTCCACCACTGACCCATAACGCGCTGGTGCCATCAATAAAAAACTTCATCGCGGCTGCCATATTGCCGAAGCGAGTTGGGCTACCCAGCACCAAGCCGACGCATTCGCGCAAATCTTCCACCGTCGCATAGGGTGGGCCGGAAGCGGGAATAGCTGGTTCCGGGGTGCTGGTAACCGTATTGACTGCCGGTATCGTGCGCAGTCGCGCCTGCATACCAGAAACTCGTTCCACGCCGCGGCAAACTTGACGGGCCAACTCGGCAGTAGCGCCATGACGCGAGTAATACACAACTAGAATATCGGACACTAGCCTTACCTGTTAGTTAGAAAGTGTGTTGATTCTATGCAGCTACCGCCGCAAGTGGTAGCGCGGTACTGATTGACGTGTCTGTAACGGCTTGTTACGTTTAGCCGACAGACGGCGGTTGAGTATCATCAATGAGCCTGACAAAGCATTATCAGAGTGTGTGGCGTGCAGTTGTTGGCTGTTTGGTTTATGGTCTATTGGCAGGTTGTGTCACGTCACCGGTGCAGGCAATGAGTGATGCGCGGCAGGCCGTGGCTGCTGCTGAGCAAGCCGGTGGCGAACAGCGTCTACCGGAGCAGATGCAGGCGGTTCGAGCGGCGCTGAGTGCTGCTGAGGTGGCGTTGCACAGTAAGCAGTTCAAGCTGGCACGTATCAGTGCTGAGCGCGTGCGTGAACAGGCCATCGCGATCCAGCAACTCATCAGTGTTCTACCGTAATACGGTTGCTGTGGTGGCTTTCCCATGACTGATTCACAAAGTACTACTCGTCGATTCTGGGTGTCCGGTCGAGTACAGGGCGTGTTTTATCGTGCTAGTGCGCGTGAGCAGGCTCTGCGTTTGAATTTGCGTGGCTACGCCAAAAATTTACCAGATGGCCGAGTTGAAGTGATGGCCAGTGGCGAACCCGCTGCACTGGCCAGCCTTGAGGAGTGGTTGTGGCAGGGATCGTTAGGGGCGGAAGTGATGGACGTGGAAACTGAGGCCGTTGCCGTTGAGGTGGTGGAACGGTACACGAGTTTTGTTACCCGCTAGAAAATCCGACTCATTTGAATTGCCAGCGGTTGGCCAGTCGTACCAATACCAAATCCGAGTAATTACGTCGTCCCAAGCTACCGTTGTAACGGGCTAGCGCACGGGCATAGTCACCACGTTCTCGATCCAAATAATATTTGAGGATGGTGCAACCCATGCGGATATTGTGGGGGATTTCCAGTAGTTGATGGTTCTGCATACCCAATTGTTTGGGCCAGAATGGCATCACTTGCATCAGGCCCACCGCCCCGGCTGACGAAACGGCCACGCGATTAAAGCGGCTTTCCACGTCAATTACCGCCATGACTAGACTTGGTGGCAATTGTAGGCGCTTTGCCTCGCATTGCACTTGCTCGAGTATCAGCGTGCGTTCATCGGTGTCGCTAATGATTCGTTTCAGGCGCGGATCCATGGCTGCGAACCAGACAGCACGATCAAATTTGTCGTCAAAGCACTTGCCACCAGCCAACGCCTTTTTGAGTAAGGGGCCGAGCGCGGCGTCCTCCTGTTGATCTGCCTGCGCCCCCATGGAAGTTAGCGCCAGAATGATCAGTAGGCAAAACCGGAGGAGCAGTGTAGATAAATAACGGTTCATAGGGAAAAGCAGAGTTCTGACAGAAAATTGCACCAACGGTCATAATCGTGCTGTGATGTGCTTCTCGAGGCTGTGCATTCGCTCGATTCTAACCTGATCTGCCTGCGCTCGGTTCGTCAGGCTGGGTATCTAGCCTGATATCATGCACGGGTCTGATTTCTGACGGCGTTTTAACAGCAAAGGTAATGCATGAGTCTGCAACCCGAAAACCATGAGAATGATGATGCCAAGCCAAGCAGGGGGGTGTATTTGTTGCCCAATCTGCTCACCACCGGCACGTTGTTTTCGGGTTTCTACGCAATTGTGGCGGCCATTGATGGTAATTTTTCGCGCGCCGGACTAGCTATCTTTGTGGCGATGCTGTTCGATGGCTTGGATGGACGCGTCGCCCGTTGGACCAATACGCAGAGCGAGTTCGGTAAGGAATACGACAGCCTGTCGGACATGGTGGCGTTTGGCTTGGCGCCTTCTATCGTGGTCTACCAATGGGGTCACGAACGCATTGCGGAATACGGTAACTTATGGGGTCGCTTTGGCTGGTTGGCAGCATTCTTTTTTGCGGTGTGTGCCGCGTTGCGTCTGGCGCGGTTCAACGTCAAGGCGGATACGGGTGATAAGCGCTATTTTGAAGGTCTACCCAGTCCTTCTGCTGCGGCCTGCGTGGCCGGTTTTATCTGGGTTGCCAGCGAATATAAGCTGGATAGTCTGACTAAATTGATGTTGGGTTTTATAGTAACCGCCACTATTGGCGCATTGATGGTTAGCCGATTTGCTTACTGGAGTGGCAAGGATCTTAATGTACGCGGCAAGGTGCCCGTAGCGTACTTGGTGATTGTGCCCATGATTTATATTTTCGTATCAAGTGGGCCATCTGAAACCCTATTGGCGACATTTGGTACCTATGCGCTCTCGGCACCGCTTATCTGGTGTTGGCGCAAGCTACGTCGCAAGCAAGCCTCCGTTTGAATGGTTGAATACGTGAGTATCGAGTCGGCAGTATGAACTCGCGACAACTTCACTATTTGAAAGCAATGGACGTTGATGTCTGGGTACGCAAGGCATTTTGCGAATCCAGTATTGCTTCGCCACTTTCCGCATCCGCTGCAGCGATGCCTATTCCCTTGTCACGCGACACCGGAGCAGCGCATGTAGATGCCAGTTGGGATCAACTGGCCGAGCGGGTACGCAACTGCATACATTGCGAGTTGCACAAAACACGTAAACAAACCGTATTTGGCGTCGGTAAATTGCGCGCTGAGTGGATGATCATTGGCGAGGCTCCTGGTGCGGATGAGGATCAACAAGGTGAACCATTTGTCGGGCGCGCGGGGCAGCTACTGAACACGATGTTGTTTGCCTTGGGTTTTCCACGCGAGCAGGTGTATATCGCCAATGTTATGAAGTGCAGGCCGCCGGGCAATCGCGATCCAAAACCGGAAGAGGTCGCCTGCTGCTCTCCGTACTTGGCGCGACAGATTGAATTGGTTAACCCACGGGTTATTCTGTGCGTAGGCCGTATCGCTGCGCAAAACCTGCTCAATACTGACACGCCAATTGGCAAACTGCGCGGTCAGGTGCATCGCTTGGGTGAGCAGCAGCGACCGGTGGTGGTGACTTATCACCCCGCCTACCTACTGCGCAGTCCCGGTGAAAAGCGTAAAGCCTGGCAAGATTTGCAGCTGGCGTTGGCCACGTATGCAGACACACCAGAGAGGCCGGTATGAGTGCTCGTTTGCATGAACCGTTGACACAGAAAATACGTGTGCGCGCCATGACGTTGGCCGACGTGCCGAGCATCATTGACATTGAGCACGATACCTATCCCTATCCGTGGAGCGAAGGTATTTTTCGCGATTGCGTTCGCGTTGGGTATTTTTGTCGGGTAATTGAGTTGCGCGGTGTGGTGCATGGCTACGGTGTCATGTCATTTGCCGCTGATGAAGCGCATCTGTTGAACATCTGCATTCATCCAGACCTGCGTGAGCAAGGGGTGGGGCGGCGTTTGTTACAGTACCTGCTGGATCAGGCTCGTAGTGTTGGCACGCATTACGCGTTTCTGGAAGTGCGGCCATCCAATCCCGTAGCGATCAAGCTGTATGAGTCGATGGGCTTTGTTCGGGTGGGGGTTCGCAAAGGTTACTACCAAGGTAGCCCTACCCGTGAAGACGCGTGGGTTTACCGATTGGAACTGCTGCTTGGTTCCGATATTGACGTGGATGAGATGGTCTAATTAACTCGTAGCACTAAGCGGAGGTGACCCATGACTATCCAGCTAAGGACAATATTGAGCGGTGTGTGCTTCGCCGCCCTGTGCTTACCACCTCCAGTCTTGGCGCAGCAGTCTGATGCGAGCAGATTCCCGTTGCCACCCCTGGCCCTCTCGTTATCGAACAATGTCTATCCAGCTACGTCACACAAAGCAGGCGTGCAGGGGCGCGTGCTGGTGAGCTTTACCATCAAGAGAAATGGCACGCCGGATGATGTGGCAGTGATTGCAGCCGATCCGGAGGGGCAGTTCGATGAAGTCGCTGTGCGGGTGGTCAAGCAAGTCAGATTCAGCGTGCCAAAAGACTGGAAAGATTCGGGTGCAGTAGCCCAACCTTTTCGGCTCAGCGTGTTGTTCAAGCTGCGTCCCTGCCCAGCAGAAAGCTGCGTCACCCCGGTCATGCACGATGAGGCAGATGATTTCCTGATCGTTGCGGCGAACCGCCTGACTAATTAGCCGAGCGAATTAGCGAGTTGGAGACTGGGCTGATCCGCTACAATCGTGGCCCTTTCATTGCGCTAGTTGCTGTTGAGGGCCATCCAAAATTGACCCACTTAGGGGTGTAATTTCCATCGAAACCTGACCCAAGTATCAGCACTACTCTGCTCACTATTTGAGCAGGGGAAAGCCGGAGTGATCACCATGGGTATGTTAGCGAAGATAAGGCGGATGCGATTCCGCGACCACCTGTCGGTGCGTGAGATTGCGCGCCGGACAGGACTCTCCCGAAACACTGTTCGTCATTGGTTAAGACAAGACGGCTCGACCGAGCCGCAGTACGCGGCGCGAGTCACGTCCAGCAAGCTCGACGCGTATAAAGAGCAGTTGAATACCTGGCTGCAGACGGACAGTCATCGTGCCAAGCGCGAATGGTGCACGGCAAAGGTGCTGTTTCAACTGCTGCAGGCCCAGGGCTATCCCGGCGGCTATGGCCGGGTGGTGACGCATGTACGTCAGTGGCGTGAACAACGAGCTGCCGATCCTCGTCGGCCCGGATGTGCCGCTCACGTTTGAGTTAGGCGAGGCCTTCCAGTTTGACTGGAGCTGCGAGTATGCGGTGATCGGCGGTTTGCGCCGTCGCTTGGAAGTGGCGCACGTCAAGTTAGCCGCCAGTCGCGTGTTCCATCTAGTGGGACGCGCTAAAGAACGCGTCGTCAACGCACGCTTCCAGGCGATGTGCAGTCACTACCTGTTCGAGCCTGAGTTTTGCACCCGAGCCGCCGGTTGGGAGAAAGGCATCGTTGAGAAGAATGTGCAGGATCGTCGTCGGCAGTTGTGGCAGGCCGCGGTGCGGCTGCACTGGTCGTCGCTGGCCGTGCTCAACGACTGGCTGGCCACCGAGTGCAAAGCTGCGCGGCTCGACATGCGTCATCCAGAATGGCCGAGCTTGAGTCTGGCTGATGTACTGGAGCATGAACAAGGACAGTTGATGCCCTTGCCGCGTGCGTTCGATGGCTATGTGGAACACAGCGTCCGTATCTCCAGTACAGCCCTGATGTTTTACCAGCGTAATCACTGTCGGTTCATTTGACCAACGGTTTCCACCAAGTCCGATACCTGCACATTGTGTCGGTTGAGGTTCATGTTTTCCTGCTTTTGAAATGGATATCCATTTTCCTATCCTTCGTCAATTCATAAAGTCGTGCGTGTCAGCAGTTCAGGTTTGTATATCGTAGAAGAAGCCTTCATAGATAAGCGCGCTGGCAATCGACGCGCAGTCTTTATCGCCTGCTCCGGCGCGGCGCAAGGTCGCGTCCCATTCAGCGCGTACGATCTTGACCATGTTATCAATCATGGCTTCTGCCTCTTCGTTGGACAGGAGGAAACGACCGGCAGCCGTCAGCAGGTTTTGTTTGCGAGCAATCCGTCCATGCGTTCCGCAAGCCATCGCAAGAAGGCGTGTGTCCTTTGCAATGGTTGGCGTCGGCGTCAGGTCATAGGCAGGGCTTAAGTGCCAGTCTTTGTCTTTCGCAAGGATCGCGTGATTGCGGGGATGGTCGTCGAGATTGGACACGATGGCGTTAAAGCACATCCGCGCAAAGAGTTCGCGCAAATCAGCCTTTGGGCTAGCACTCGTTCTGCGAATTTCATCGGCCAGCAAAAGATAGGACCAGTTTTCTTTTGAGCTTGGGTCGTCATCGGAACGCAGGAGTGTCAACGCACTCACCATGCGATGACGGCGGTATCCGTTATCGGCCTTGTCACGGTCAAAGCGACGGACCAAAAGAACGTCTTTCCCGGCAACAGTGGTGATCTTGCTGTCGGCAACATTCAATCCGCAGATTCTGGCGAGATTGAGGAATGCCTGTTCGATGAGGGGATGATTCCAGCGGTCTTGCGGGCTACTGAATTTTGCAATCCATAGACCATCATCGTCTTCAACAACGGCCTTGGGTCGCGCGCCGCCCATCGACGTGCCTTCGAGCAATAACTCCTGTACTTGCTGTGCATCGGCTTTGTTCGCAATGTCTTCGGATTGGTCATTGATGATGGCCTCGGCCATCTTTTGCAAGGACTCAAGGTCAAGCGTGCGGCTGAAATTACGACGCGGGGCGGGCGGGTTGGTATTCAAGCCAAAGCCGAGTGCACCCGCGCGGTCGTCCGGGCCGTGCATCAGGTAATCGAACTCGTCGAGTTTTACACTACCGGCATGGCGCTCGATCACACGCCGTCCCCAGAAATCAGGCATGGCATCGCGGATCGCGCCGAAGAACCCGGCCATGCGCGGGGTCTCATAGCGTGTTTGTGCAAGCTTCAGTTCGACAGGGTCCAGTTCCACGGCGTCAGCGCGCTCCATGTAACGCTTGCCGTAAATGAACTCGCCCATAAAGATACCGTCCCGGTTTTGCGATACGCGGAAGCGACCCGCCGTGACAAACTCCGTCTGACCGGGTGGGACGATATAGACGAAGCATTCGCGCTCAGAAGTCATTGTCGAGAGCCTTTGTGCGTTTTGGTGCGGTCGTTGGGGCGCGCGCGCCCTCGAAGGCTTTGCCTTCTGCATCCCGATCCGGATCGGCGATATTGCGGAGATCGTCCGTCAGGCCGAGTGCCCACAGCGCGCCGATATAGGCGGCGACGGATGTCGTAGGTTTGCCTTTTTCGATATCAGACATGACATAGCGAGAGATACCCACGCGTTCGGCCAGATCTTCGAGACGCAGCTTGCGGCGCAGACGCGCAATGCGGATGTTCCAGCCCAGCTGGGTCAGAATTTGCTCGACCGCGTAAGGCGGGGTCTTCGAGATTTGACTGGTCTTCGCCATGTTTATTAGAAACCACTTATATCGTTTATATGTTGACTTAAATAAACATATACCTGTTCTGATGTGCGGTCAATAGTTTAATTGGATCAACATATAAGCCCTATATGTTGATCCAATTAAACATTATAGATTTCTTGGAATATTGTGCATTTGCAAGGACATATAAGCGGTCATGTGTGGGGGTAAAAAACTCCTATCATAATGATATAAATAGACTTATGAGCGGAGAGGAAGCGGACATTTCAGCGGCAGCGGATCGCGAGGGAAGCCTGTCTTTATGGAGCTCCTCCTGATCGGTGAAACCTCCCGCCGTCGGGGGTGACTAGTGCGTTCCAGCTGCGGGAAACAGAAGAAACTGGCCGGGGCCGAAATACCTGTTTTCAAGGGGTAAAAAGGGTGTTTGAGGGCATAATCCTAACTTTCGCGTATCTAAGATACGGAAAAGTTAGCATTGTCTTGACAATAAACAGTATAAAGTTTAACTTTCTCGTATGTGAAATACGCGAAAGTTAGAGAATGACCCTTTATCTCGTTGGCGAGACCATCGACAAGACCCGCAGCCACTATTTGGCTGAGACGGGCAAAATCATCCAGCTGATGCGCGGCATCTATATCGATGCCGCCGATGACGTCGATGCGACGGTGTTCGGTCATGCCATCCGCATCGCGCGCTATCTCTATCCGCACACCTACCTCTCGGCGGCGAGCGCCATCGCACTCGCCCCTACCCGTGATGGGCGCCTTTTCCTAAGCGGACGACGCAATCTTCGCACGCGCATTCGCGGTCTGGAAATCATTCAAAACGTCGCGCCGACGCACCCCTCACTCGGCGCGGCAGTCATCGCAGACAGCCTCGGCGAATTCCGCATCGAAGCCTCTTCCATCCGACAGCGCTTTCTCGAAGCCTTCCGTCTGCGCAGTGAGCACGCATCCTCCATCGATGACGGCGCGCGCGAAGCACTGGTTGCACGCCTGATCGAAGAATACGGAACGCCCAAGACAGCGAGCGATGCGACATGGGCCTTGGCGCGTGAAAACGAGTGGTACCGTGAAGGGGAGGCCGCCGAGCGGTTTCTCAACCGCAATCCCGTCGCCGCTCCATCGGCCAACGTGGCCGTCCTCAACCTCGTCGTAGCCTGGCACGGCGCGCCTATCGGCCAGCTCAATCACGACGGCTTCGAATGGCGATGGGTGCCGATCCCTGGTGCCGGACCTGCGCTGGTTCGCCAGACAACGCCCGGACAATTGCCGCCATTCATCGTATCGCTGCTCCCCGAAGGATGGCTCGAAGCGGTTCTCGACAATCACGATGAGCGCGCAATACTTCGCTCGGGCCGACGCTACATGTCGAATATAACGATTGCGCAGAGCAGGGATGAGCTTGCGCAGCTCCCGGCGGATATTCTGGTCACGCGCCTCGATCAATTCGTCACGAACAACGTGTTCACAGGAACCTATACAGGTCCGGGACGCACAGATCTCGAACATACCTTCGAGCAAAATCTCGCGCGCATTTACGAACGCGCCGATACGCCGCGACTCTCAGGTGTGCAGATCAAAGCGCCGATGCATCTCGACGCGCAAGGCAATATCTCACCGGCCACAGAAAAATCGTTCACGCATATCTTGAAGCCTGCCGGGACGAGCGGATTCGAAACACTGCCTCTCATTGAATGGACTGCGCTCGCGCTGGGAAAAAGTGTGGGCTTCGATGTTCCGGCAACAGCGCTGATGGCCATGCCTGACGGCATGCCGCCTGCGCTTCTCGTTGAACGATTTGATATCCGGCAAGGAAGCAGCGATACGCAATTGCTCGCGATGGAAGACCTTTGTTCGGTCCTCGATCTCCCGCCCGATGCCAAATACGACGGCACCATGGAGCGCGTGGCGCGCAGCGTTCGTGCGCTCTCGACCTCTGCCGATATCGACATGATGCTGATCGTGAAGCGCGCGCTCTTCGCATGGCTGATCGCGGACGGTGACATGCATCTAAAGAACATGGCGCTGCTGAAAATAGCCGATCCCGGGAGTGAAGCATTCCGCACCGTTCGCGTCGCTCCGCTCTATGACGCCGTGACCACGCGTGTCTTCCCGAGGTTGGCGAAAGACCGCATGGCTCTCAAAGTGAACGGTAAGGACGAAAGACTGAAACGTACGGATTTTAGGGCACTGGCCAATATTGCCGGATTGCAGGCCGCTGCCACTGATGCGGCGATTGACGAGATGCTTCAACGCCTCGCCGCCGCCCTGAAATCCGTCGCGCTCCCGAAAGCTCTCGCATACGCGCCTCAGGGCGAGGCGGCAGTATCGCGAATGATCGCGCTGTGCCGCGAGCGAACGGAGTCGTTCGAATGACACAGTGTGACCCGAACGGCACAGACAGCCACTACAATGCGGCCCCCGTCGGGCCTTACCCGAAGTTCCAACAGTCCTTTTTTGTTTGTGTACATATCTGTGTACACAATGCGGAATAATAGATGTCTCATAGCGGTTCACTAATCGAAGAAATAAGCAAAAGAAGAACTTTTGCTATCATCTCGCATCCCGACGCCGGTAAAACCACGCTGACTGAAAAGCTGCTGCTATTCGGTGGTGCGATTCAATTGGCGGGTACTGTCAAAGGCCGGAAGGCGGCGCGTCATGCAACTTCTGACTGGATGGCGCTGGAGCAGCAGCGTGGTATCTCGGTGACTTCATCGGTGATGCAGTTTCCTTACCATGATCGAATTGTGAATCTGCTTGATACGCCGGGTCATGAAGACTTCTCTGAAGATACGTATCGCACGCTGACCGCAGTGGATTCGGCGTTGATGGTGATCGACTGTGCCAAGGGAGTGGAAGCTCGTACTATCAAGTTGATGGAGGTGTGTCGTCTGCGCGATACACCTATCATGACTTTTATCAACAAGCTGGATCGTGAAGGTCGTGAACCGATTGAGTTGCTCGATGAAATCGAGAGTGTGCTCAAAATAAAGTGCTCACCTATAATTTGGCCGATCGGCATGGGTCGCGAGCTGCAAGGCGTGTATCACTTGCGTGAAGATCGCATCTACGCCTATCAAGCCGGAGAAAAAGGGCGTGCCGGGACTACCGATACCATTGATGGCCTGAATAGCGCGGCGGCAACTGAGTTTCTAGGTACGCGTGCGCAGGCATTTCGTGAGGAAGTTGAGTTGGTGCGCGGTGCCACACCTGAGTTTTTGTTGAGTGAGTATCTGGCAGGACGGCAGTCACCGGTATTTTTTGGTTCGGCGATTAATAACTTTGGCGTTACTGAGTTGCTGAACTCGTTTGTTGAAATGGCACCCGGTCCGCAACCGCGTCCGACTACAGGACGCGCCGTAGTATCCAGTGAAGAAAAGCTCAGTGGTTTTGTATTCAAAATTCAGGCTAACATGGATCCTGGCCATCGTGATCGCATTGCCTTTATGCGTATTTGTTCCGGTAAATACACCAAGGGCATGCGTTTCTTTCATGTGCGACTCAAAAAAGAAATGCGCATCAGCGATGCGTTGACGTTTATGGCATCGGATCGTCAGCACACCGAAGAGGCATTTGCGGGTGATATTCTCGGTTTGCACAACCATGGCACCATCAATATTGGTGATACCTTTACTGAAGGTGAGTCACTGATGTTTACTGGTATTCCTAACTTCGCGCCTGAGTTGTTTCGTCGCGTAGTATTGCGCGATCCGCTGCGTATGAAGGCATTGCAAAAAGGTCTTGTTCAGTTGTGTGAAGAAGGTGCAACGCAATTATTCAGGCCATTGCGTAACAACGATTTAATTCTGGGTGCGGTGGGGCCGCTACAATTCGAGGTTGTCGCATTTCGTCTGCAGGACGAATACGGCGTGCAGTGCAGCTTCGATAACATTAATGTTTACACCGCGCGCTGGGTCTATGGTGATGATAGAAAGTTGGAAGAGTTTCGCACCAAGGGTTACGACAATCTCGCGCTTGATCATTCTGGCTCGCTGGTGTATCTCGCACCAACGCGTGTCAATATGGGATTGACGTTGGAGCGCTGGCCAGAACTGAACTTCAATGAAACTCGCGAGCACTTGGCGTATGCACAGTAATGCCTTCCCCTCTCCCAGTTTAGGGAGAGGGCAGGGAGAGAGCTAATCGACATGCAAAGCGTTGTGACTGGCAATTCCTCCGGTGTAATCGCCACCCTGCGCCAAAAACCTGTTGTGTATTGGACGTTATATGATTGGGCCAATTCCGCCTTCGCCACCACCATCATGGCGGGATTTTTTCCGATTTTCTTCAAGCAATATTGGAGTGCGGGCGCTGAGGCTAGCGTGAGCACCTTTAGGTTGGGCATGGCCAATAGTCTTGCCAGTTTCGTTCTGGCATTACTCGCACCGTTGCTGGGCGCAATAGCTGATCGTGGCAACGCGCGTATACGCTTTTTACTGGGCTTTACTGTGCTAGGTGTGGTTGCCAGTGCGGGTTTGTATTGGGTGCAGCAAGGAGCGTGGCAATGGGCCGTAGTCATGTACGTAATGGCATCAATGGGATTTTGGGGCGGCTTGATTTTTTATGATTCGTTGCTGCTGGATGTGGCAGAGCGTGACAACTATGACCTAGTATCCGGCTTTGGCTATGGCATGGGGTATCTTGGTGGGGGCTTATTATTTGCGGTCAACGTATGGATGACGTTGCAACCTGCAACATTTGGTCTCGCTGATGCAACGATGGCAGTGAAGGTATCGTTCCTCACAGTCGCGGTATGGTGGAGCTTATTCGCGCTGCCATTGCTATTTGGTGTGCCGGAAAAATCTGCAGCCCAATCGCTGCCATTCAAACAAGCATTGCTAGCTGGATTTAGCGAACTTAGTAAAACCTTCCATGAAATTCGTCGCTACCGTGCCTTATTGCTATTTTTGTTGGCGTACTGGCTGTATATAGACGGCGTCAATACAGTTATAAAGATGGCGGTTGATTACGGATTGGCGCTGGGGTTCCCCACCACCAGCTTGATTGTCGCGCTGCTCATCGTGCAATTTGTGGGATTTCCGGCCGCTATCGTGTTTGGTTGGTTGGGTAATAGATACAGTACGCTGGGTGGTATCTTCATCGGTATCGCGGTGTATATCGGCGTCACGATCTATGCGGTGTTCATGGATGACGTCACTGAGTTCTATTACATGGCGATTGCTATTGGCTTGGTGCAAGGTGGCGTGCAAAGCCTGAGTCGTTCCTACTTCGGTTCACTGGTGCCGAAAGACCGCGCTGGTGAGTTTTTCGGCTTCTATAACATGATGGGCAAGTTTGCCTCCGTGCTCGGCCCCGCATTGATGGGCACTACTGCCTTGTTTGTCGGTAGTCGTTATTCGATTCTATCGCTGGTGGTGCTGTTCATTACAGGCAGCGCATTACTGCTGGTGGCGCACAATGCAGTCAGCCGATCAGAATAACGTGGAGTATTAATTTGTCGTTGCAGATACAGAGTGTAAGGGCAGGCGTGCATTGTCGCGTAAGTATCGTTGCCTTGCTAGGCTTGTTGGCGATGCAGTGTTGTAATGCTGATACATTGGACATATCGACTGTGCTGCAAGATACCCAGCTGTATGTTACCACACCACTGCGCTGGGATCAGCGTGACTGGTTGTATGCAGGCGGCACAGTTGCGGCCGTGTTAGTCGCACATCACTATGATGAGCAGGTGCGAACCCACTATGCTACTTCGGATAACTCCATTGCAGGTAAAGATACACATTCAAAGCGTGATGCATTGCCAGCAGTAGCGGCAGTAGTTGGTACATGGGCATTCGCTACATTTATAGATGATCCGGCAGGATATCAAGAAGGGTGGTCGATGCTCGAAGCGGGTGGTTTGAGTGCAGCCACCACGCTGGTGATGAAATATGCAGTGCATCGGGAGCGTCCTAATGAAACTAGCGATAGTAATAGCTGGTTCAAACAGGGCGATTCATTTCCCTCTATGCACGTAAGTGCCGCGTTTGCCATCGGTACAGTGCTGGCCGAATCTGGTGGTGATGATTATCGATGGGTGCGGCGTGCGTTGGGTTACGGAATTGGCGCGGCAACAGCTGCATCACGTGTGAAGCATAATGTACACTGGTTGTCGGATACGGTGGTCGGCGCGGCACTGGGCATAGCAACAGCAAAGTTTGTGGTTAATCGTCGCGATGGATCAAGTAACCAATCTGCATTTCTATTAGCGCCGGCACCCGAAGGAGTGGCACTAATGTATAGCGTAGCGTTTCACTGAGTGATTTGAGTCAACTCAACATCGCATACAAAAACGCCACCGCAACGCCCAATGCTGCTAACGTGGTCATCAATACGGCCGCCGCAGCACAGTCTTTAACTAGCTTGATCTGCGGATGCTGATCTGGGTGTAACAGGTCGGCGAAATGTTCCATCGCTGTATTGAATAACTCAGCCGCCAGCACAGTGGTAACGGTCAGTAGCAGAATTGCCCACCAAGCTGCTGCCGGTTTGAAGTACAGCAACAAACCCAACACACCCACTGCCGCCAGCGTATGAAAACGAAAGCTATGCTCGTTACGAAACGCGGCGACCAGCCCCGCAACTGCAAAGCCTAGGCGCTGATGGAAAGCTTGGTTTTTCATGGCAGAATGGTTTGAATGTTATGTTTGAGTTGGAACAAACATACCATCTCAGGAGCCGGAATAGATACCTCGGATCAGCAGGTGCGGTTGAATATCCATATGCAAATCAAGGGCGATGTATTTTTCTAAACGATCACTTATGCTTGTCCAATTACAGACTGGCAAACCCTAACCACAACGATGACGACAACACTACATCACCCTAACGGCTCTAGCGCACAGATACATGAGTACGGCGCGCATATTACTTCGTGGTGTACTACTGATGGCATGGAGCGGCTATTTCTAAGTCAGCGTGCTGAGTTTCGTGAGGGTGCAGCGATTCGCGGTGGGGTACCGATTATTTTCCCGCAGTTCGCTGGATTGGGACACTTGCCCAAGCATGGACTTGCACGCACGGCAAACTGGCAGCGAGTGAGCGTGCCAAATGAACTTGCTGATTCAGCATTGTTTCGTTGGCAGGATAATGAGGCGACCTATGCTATCTGGCCGCAGCAGTTTGTGGCGGAGTATAAGGTCAGTCTAGGTGTCGATTCGTTAAGTATGCAGTTGTCGATTCGGAATACCGGCAAGCACAGTTTTATTTTTACTGCTGCCTTGCATACTTATTTGCGTGTGCGGCACATAGCGCAAATCAGCATTAGTGGATTGCAGGACTTGCGCTATAGCGACAGCGCTGTAGGGGGCATGGACTCGTTTGACTCTGCTTCTTCACTACGGGTTGAAGGCGAGCTGGATCGAATTTATTACTCCACTGTTCAGCCTATCAAAGTGTTTGAACGCGGGCATCGCACGCTCGTATGTCGTGCAGATGGCTTTGCGGACACGGTAGTATGGAACCCGGGTGCTGAGAAAGCGGCAACATTGCTTGACCTTGAGCCAGACGGCTATCGGCATATGTTATGCGTTGAAGCTGCGGCCATTGGTGCGCCAATTGTATTGCAACCACTTGCCAGCTGGTCAGGTACGCAGTATTTGCAAGTAGAATGAATTTAAACCGTTGGTTTGATCGTCTCTAAATTGAGAATATTCATGAGTTCTACTTTGATTACCACGCCCGCAGCGGATGGATTTTACATGCCAGCCGAGTTTGTGCCGCATCGTGGCACTTGGTTGCTGTGGCCCGAGCGCGGTGACACATGGCGGTTAGGTGCTAAGCCTGCGCAGCAAGCATTCGTTGCGGTGGCAACCGCTATTGCCAGCAGCGAATCAGTCAGTGTCGGTGTATCGCAGGCGCAGTTCACGAATGCGCGAGCACTGCTGCCAGAGAATGTGCGCGTGGTCGAGATGTCGCACAATGATGCGTGGATGCGTGATATGGGCCCGACCTGCGTAGTGAATAAGGCAGGTGAAGTGCGCGGCGTTGACTGGATGTTCAACGCGTGGGGTGGTTTGCAGGGCGGACTATACTTCCCTTGGGATCAGGATGATCTGGTTGCTCAGAAAGTGTTAGAGGTCGAAGGTCTGGTGCGTTATCGGGCCCCGCTTGTATTAGAGGGTGGCGCCATACACGTTGATGGTCAGGGTACGGCGTTAGTGACAGAGGAATGCTTGCTGAATCCTAACCGTAACCCTGATATGGATATTGATCAGATTGAATTGCTGCTGCACGAATACTTGGGTGTTTCAACCGTCATTTGGTTGGGGCAGGGTGTGTATAACGATGAAACAGACGGCCATATAGATAATCTGTGTTGTTTCATCAAACTTGGTGAAGTGGCATTAACTTGGACTGACAACAAACGTGATCCACAATATGCACGCTCCAATGACGCTTTGCGGCGTTTGCAGCACGCCCGTGATGCACGTGGTCGCAAGCTTAAAGTTAACTTGTTACCGCAACCTGATCCTTTGTATCTTACCGATGAAGAAGCGGCAGGTCTGGATGCATTAAGTGCTGGCAATCAGCGGTTCAGTGGCGATCGACTGGCGGCTTCTTACGTGAATTTCTATATTGGAAATTCTGTGGTAATTGTGCCGCTGCTGGATAAACGTCATGACCGAACTGTATTGAGTCGGTTGCGTCGCTGGTTTCCGAAACGCAAAGTCATCGGCATACCGGCTCGCGAGATCGTATTGGGCGGTGGTGGTATTCATTGCATTACGCAACAGATACCACGTTAGAAATTTCGCGCTATATTCAGCTGAAATTGCACATCCGGTGCAGTGTCAACCGCAATGTCTTCACTGAGTAGCAGGCTGGTTTGCCAGTTGCGTGATTGATAGCGTGGTCCGAGGCTTAACTGCACGACGTTACCTAGTGCACGTAAGTCGCTGTTAAAAACCTTGCTATGTCCGTCAAGTTGTATTGCCGTATACCAGTGCGATGATAATCGCACATTAACTCCCAATGCGCCGCTCCATGCGATGGCTCGTTGCTGCTCTGTAAGGCGATCGCCATTGCCCAGTATTGACAGTGATAGTTGGCTGTTTGCAATCACATGGCTGGTCAATGATTGAGAGCTGGAAATGCTCAGCGCTACATCTGCTGCACCACTGCCGGTCAGTTTTTCTGTATTGCCTGTTGCAAACTTGATGCTCAGCCAAAACATGGTATGACGCGCGGTGTTGGCTCCTAGTGCATGGCCAATACGTAATGTGGCGTCGCCGATGCTGTTTTCAGGTTGTGCCAGCCGATACCCGGTAATGCCATGCTGTGCATACTGCACGAGAAGTTGATTGCGATTAATGCTATCGCGGTTACCATTAGGCAGACCAAAGGTGTGATGCCATGATTCGATAGAGCGATCTAGTTGACCGCCGTATATGCGTAGATAGGGCAGTTCAAGGCGCAGGTTCCAATTGTTACCAAGCGGTTTGGTAAAGCCGATCTGCCAGCGTTGTAGTTCGGCATCCAGTTGTACTGACTCAGTCGTATTGAGCTGAACTAGCGAAATATTGCCAGTGGCAAATTGCGTCAACAGTGCCGAGGAGTCAGGTGCTTCACTCGGTAAGGATGGGGGAAGCTCATAGCCTGATATCAGTGGGTTAAGGTCGCGCACAGGCAGCTCCGCTGCCGCACAGCTTACCGATAGTGCCAGCGGGAAAAACAGCAACCGGATAGACAAGTTGTTATCAGCTATTGATAGCGCAGCGAATACTGCAGCATGAATACATTGGCGCTGTAATTGTACAGAGGTTGTGCAGAAGGAGATGCCTTGACCAAGGTATTCTTGAAATCCAAAAAATTGTATTGAATATGGTCGGCATAGACGCTGACGACGTGCGAAAAGCGTGGCGAGTAGCGCATGCGCCAGCTGCCACCCAGTCGTACTGACCAGTCATTAAAAGTTGATAATAATTTATCCCGCGCCAAGAAGTTCTGTGCATCAATAAATGGAAACAGGTCTGAGTAAAAATCAGCACTGGTCTGCGTGTAGTAGCGCGCACTACCTTCGATAGTCCAGTTGCTGCCAATGGGGTGGATATAATCAAAGTCGGCGTTGTGTGCGACGACACCCCAGCTGTCAGTGTAATAACGATAGCCTATTTTTGTAGAGGCGCGATAGGGTAGGTAATAACGTGCGTCGAGCGCAACGGCATTAGATGCGCGTGTGCGCGGAAATTTTTCTGCTTGAGTTGATGGTGTGGCATTGCTGGGTCCGTAACGCACGCTGCGGTAGGGGTTTTGCAAGTAGCCTTCCAATGCGATTGACTCATAGTTCAAGCCAACCAGAAGGTTCTTGGTCAGGATTTGCGAGATACCCAATCGATAACTGCGGCGTTCTGCGTTGCTTCCAGCTGCGTTGCCGACGCCCGCCGCAGGTTCATAAATACCTTTTGAGATTCGTTTCTTTACATCGTCTTTACCTCTGGTAAAACCCAAGGTAACGGTGGTTAAGTCGCCGAACATGTCTTCACTGATGCCAAAGCTGATGTTATCCGAAATATAGTCAGGCTCAGCGCTGTTCAAAAAATTGATGTTGTAAGTGGTCTTACCGCGTAAGTAAGCCAACCCGGTGCTCCACTGAGTACGCTCTTCAGTGTAGGGGCTGGCTGAGGTTAGTACGTCAATCGAAGCACTGGATACCATATCAATGTCGTAGGTGGCGTTGGCAGAAATGCTTTCACCGAACTTTTTCCGCACGAACAAAGATGGGCCTTTGACTTCAGCACCGCCACCATCATAGACGTGGTACAACAGGTCGGCACGATCTTCTGGCAGCACGCCAGCCTGAGTGGTGATGGCGAATGCGGCCAGCAAGCTTGCTAGTGCATAGCGCATCAGTAGTCGTGGCGAGGCAAGTGGCATACTGGTTACTTCAGTTCAAATAATATGCAGGTTTATCTATAAGCAGCCGCAGCCGCCACCCGCACCGCCGGTGGCACCATGTGCGCCTTCGCGTACTTCACGGATGTGATCGCTATAGGCGGTGATGGCGGGGTTGCGATCACTTGACATTATTTCATCCGCCAGTGCTGCACGCTCATAGGGCTTTACCCACGGCTCAAGCGAGCTACAGGCACTAAGTGAAGTAATGGCCAGCAATGCAAACAGTAGACGCATGAGTTATTCCTTAATCAGGGCACGAATTTGTGCCAGATATTCGGCTTCATCACCGGGCTTGTAGCCACGGTGTAACGCTCGCACATTGCCCTTGCGATCTATGAATACGCTGCTGGGCATGGCGGACACGTCGTAGAGTTTGCTGACTTTATTGTCGCGGTCAAAGGCGATTGGAAAACTGACCGGAACTTGCGACAGAAATTTTTGTGCATCGGTCGAGTCAGTATCTACATTCACGCCCAGCATGGTGAAGCCAGCAGCACTGTATTTTTTGTAGATTTGATCCATCAGTGGCATTTCAGTACGACAAGGGCCGCACCAAGATGCCCAGAAATTAAGCATGACAACTTGGCCTTTCAGTTTGCCTAGGTCAATCGTTTCATCACCCTTACCAGGCAGATTGAATGTGGGAGCAGCGGCATTGCCACCCGTGCCATTGGCCGGGGTCAGGCACGCCAGACCGATCAGCAGTGAGCAGGTGCTGGCTTTAACAAACTGGTTCAAACGTGATGTGTTCATGTTGTCTCCGGTAACTCTGTGTAAGCGGTTGGTGGCTCGCCCTTACTCAAACACCCACTATCGGGTTGCTACCCGTATGCTCCTTAAAAAAAGAAGGTGAGTCCAAGACTCGCTTCAAGGTTATTGACAACTTTTTTCTTACCGAGCAAATCAGTGTCATACAGGTAGTCGCGCACATCCAGATGAGTTGCCAGCCAGTCAGTTAACAAAACTCGATAACCAAAGCCACCATTGACAGTAAATCGGTTGTCACCAGCAAATTGCGTGCTACCCACTCCCACGAGAAAATAGAGCGCACTGTTGTATGCACGGTTCTCACCGACGAATACTTCTCCGGGTAAGGCATTCCAGCCAGCGGATAGCGCGTAGTAGGAGTACTTGCGTTTCGCTTCAGTAAGCACCTGAATGTTGAATAAGGATTCGGCGCTGGATTGACCGGCCTTGCTTTGTCCATAGGAGCCCTCAACAAAAAATCCCTCAGTTACGTGATAAGCCAAGCGCGCACCTGCCACCGGATGACTGCCAAAGTCTTCAATGCTCAAGATGCCGCCATAGGCGCCCAACTCGAAATTTTCCGAATCAATATTCGGTGTTTTAATTTGACGGCGTTCCACTTTGGGATCAATAACCGCTTCGGTCACTTCTGCGGTGGTTGGACCACTAGCATCGCTGACTACGGTAGCCGTGCTGGGGCCACTATCAGCTACCTCGTTACGCTTGAACAAGGCACAGCCGGTGTTCAGTGATACAAGCAGCGGGATCAGAAGAAAAAGGCGAAGCCGGCTTTCCATTCTGGGGTTTCCTCATTTTCGTTACGACTGGTGTAGGTGTAATTGTTATGGTATTCGGCACGCGCTATGAACCGCCTGCTGACATAGATGCGTGCGCCCACCCCCACAAAACTCAATTGATCGGTGCTATCCAATTCTTGTACCTGCGTCGTGTGCGGGCGGGTGCGGATCAGCCCCGTGCCCATCGACAAGTATGGACTGATGCGCCATTCAGGGAATACGGTATGAGTCACGTCGAGAGTAGCTATTTCGGCATTAGAAATATTACCTAGCGCATGACCTAGCGCCAGTTGCACAGCTAGGTGATCGGTCAAACCGTAGCTGCCACTCAGTGAGATCAAGCTAGCACCGCCAAAATCGCCTAGCATCAATGCACCTTGGAAACGGCTTTTGCTCAGATTTTCCAGTGTGGGTACGTCCAGCTTGATGGTGTCGCCATCAAGTTCTAGGGTTTTCAGTAGCTCGGCTTCGCGCACCCAGCCTTCGCGCCCCTGACGTTCGCGTACCAAGTACCAGCCGGTGCGCTCCTTGAGTACTGCAACTTTGTCATCGCGACTGACCACGAAGAACACCGGGTAACCCTTGCCGGGACCGGTGTGCATTTCAAGATACGGATCGGCCACTACCACTTCACGAGCGGCTTGTTTGGCGAACGCAGAGGCGGACAGACAGAGCAGCAATAACAGGCACAGACGACGCATCAATTCTCCGGTGCCTTGAATGGGTCGTTGTAATACTGCGCACCGATGTCTACCCATTCGGAGATCAAGCGTAACTCACCCGAGGTCAGGTAGCCAGCATGCGAGCCTCCAGTAGCGAACTTGCTGAAGAAGCGCGAACCCAGCGCATTGAGTGCAGCTAATCTTGTGCCATTGATGGGTACTGTGGCGAAAATAGGATCACCATTCTGATTGATTCCGGTTTGAACCTGACGAGGGATCAATACTCCATTTGCATCAGTGGTCAATTCCAAATCCTGGAGCAGCAGTTCGCGATAAGACACGAATTGATCTGCATCAGCAACAGATGGCTCACCGCGCAGGTCTAGCTGACGGGCATCCAGTTCGTTCGGCGTGGCGGCATTGCTGTTGTTGTGGCAGCCCGTACACATGCGGTCAGCATCTGGAGTGCCATTACCATCAGTATCTACAGGACGAGACAGTGCCCAGAGCGGTTGGATATGTTCTGGGTAGTTGATGGTGATGCGACAGACGTTTGACCATGTGGTCAGGCAGGTACTGCTGCTGGTGGGAACTTTCGTTTGTAAGCCATCCAATATGCCATCGTTGTTGGTATCTATATTGACGTAACGCAGCGCAGTATCGCCGGTACGCGGTGGCGTAGTGGGTATTACTTTGGCGTCTGTCTTTGGCATGGTGTCTGGCCAGACATTGGCGAATACCAGATTCACATTGGGCGTAATGGCAGCACAGTGCTCCTCATTGCTGCAGCTCCATACTGCACGCGCTTGCGCCATGGTCTGGCCACCGCTGGCAATGAACGCATCATTGGCATTGTTAAATTTTGGCCCAGTAGAACCGGCATACACCGATGCAAACAAACCACTGCGGCCATGCGAGCGACCACTTTGTCCGGCGGTGACAGTGGTGTTGTTGGCATGGCAGCCATTGCAATGCACGGTTTCACCCGGACGCAGCGTCAACCAGGCATTGTGACGCGGGAAAGTGGTTGGGCTCAGTGCGCGTCCGTCTGAGTTTACTACTGAAATCTGGAACGCAACATTGCCCGGTACTTTTACTTGCACTGAACCGTCTGGCTCAATTGGTATATAGCCAATGATTTCACGCATGAATCCAACGAATGCTGCCGAGTTCAAATTTAGGTTTATGTTGAAGTTATCCATTAGGAAGTCTGTGTCCGGTAGCGATACTGCTTTTTCGATGCGCAGGAAGCGGGCCGTGCGATTGGTATAAGCCGCGTTGGTCGGGTCGGCTACAGCAGCAATGCTGGTGATACCACCGCCTACCTTGCCATCAAAGTCATACACGCTGCGAATATCGAGTATGCCTACGCCTTCGCCTTTCAAGGTCTGATCAATGCTGAGATTACCATTCAGGTTATAGGGTCGAAATGTAGGTGCTGTGCGTGGTTGCGCGATGGCCAAATCGGAAACCATTACGCCTTCTACTGGCACTACTATCGGTTGCTGGGTGCCATCGTTGGGATTAAACATCCAAACAGCGTAAATGGGTGGAGCGGCAACGAAGGTGGGATCAGCCAAGCGAGCAGTGGTGCAATTAACTGCAGCATTGCTCACTGGATCAAGTACGCGGCATTGTGACCATGAAACTAGGATTCGTCCCGTGCCATCCCACAATGGTGCTGCTGAAACAAAGCGTCCACCGGGTGAAGGAGCGTTAATTAAACGAATGCTATTTTGCGTCGACTTGGTTTGTGCCGGGCCGCTCATGCCTGCATTGGCCAGTGTGGCCTGATTGTTTTCGACGTAGGTATTGGTGTCGATGATGTACAGATCGCCACCGTATTCAGTGTTATTGAACGGACGCACCAGAGTGAGAATGCGACCATCTAACATTTCACGCGGTTTGGTGAATTGCACAGCAGGGTACGTTGTTACGCCATTAGCATCGATATCGGCAACCGTGGTGTGGCTGGCTGCGCCGTATAGCAGTTGTGTATTGGTGCCATCAGGGTTGGTGGTATAAAAGTGCACGCCATTTTTGTTGGTGCCCCGTGCATGATCCCAGCGACTGAATAGCACACGACCATCAGACAGCACGGTGGGATCGAGATCGTGGCTTTGGTTGAAACTGAATTGCTGAATGCTGGTGCCATCGGCATTCATTACATGCAGGACAAACGCTGATTCATTGCGATCTTCATCTTGAGCTTCAAAACCGGTTTTACCCTCATCTTGAATCAGCACCGCCTTTGATGCCGATTGTCGGGTTGAGGAAAAGACAACTTGGCCATCCGGTAAATAGTGTGGTGATACATCCTGGCCTTCTTCAGCGGTGACATTGGAGCTAATGACGCGTCGCAATGTGTCGCTGCTAATGGTGTATTCCCAAATATTCCAAGTCGGTGGGTCTTTGTCTTCCTGATTGTCGGTTAACGGACCACGCATGGCGAAGATCACCTTGGTGGCATCCGCAGAAACGTCCACGTCCTTTACATCCCAGCGCTCGTTAGCAGGATGGATACGCGCAGTGATATTTCGCTCAGCTGCACTGGGTGAAGCGCGATCACGCATATACAGATCAGCGTTGGTATTAAAGACGCGTGCGCGACGTACATCGTCGACTGCATCGGCGATGATGGGCGTGCCACGTTTGACGTAAAAAATGGGAAAGTCGCCAGAATCGGTAGTGCCACTGCTGCCAGATTGACCGGAGCCAATGCGAATCTTGTCGTCGCTATTGCTGCCACTACTACATGCGGCTAGCAGGCAGGTCAGTGCCAGCAGGAAAAGTCCCATTTTTCGCAGTGACAGGTTCCACTTGGTGCGCATCGAAACAGTCATTGCGAAATCCTCGCAGTGAAATTCATCAGGTTAATTGAGTGGTGCACGTCGGTTTGGCTACATAAGTCGGTTGGTTCGAGCATCATCAACGTGAGCAGTGTTCACAGCCGTTAACGATTTCACAGAAGCTGAGCATGGTTTTGCGCTTCTATCCCAATCGTTAGCTAAGTCGGTGGTTGCGTACCCTTGCATGGCTGCACTGCAGAGTGTGTGGTCTATCACAAAAGCACCTTGTGTTCATGCTGTGCATCGTCAAAAAGTCGGGACAAGACTACTGACAGCAGTGCTTGCGCACAGTTGTCTCCCTGATGCGACGTAGTGTCAGCGAGACACTTAAACGGCAGCTAAACGAGTATTAAAGTTTACCCCGCTCAAATCGATTTGAGCGTCTATTTAAAACAGCTCATGCAGGGCTTACGCATTGAAGATCGTAATGGGAGTGACAAAAACCATGGCAGCAGATTCAGCCACAGGCATGCTCAGGTCTGAATTCAAAGCGGGTGTGAGCAAATTGTCACATGCTGTGTTGAGCGCGGTAGTTGTGACTGTGCTGGCGGGCAGCTGGCAGTCACCGGCTCATGCGATTACACGCGATCAGGCCAAGCGTATTCATGATCGCCTGACGGGGACACCACCGTCAGACGCATTGCTGGGGCAGATGGCGGGCCTGAGTGCGCTTGAGGCCGCAAAGCTAGCCATTGATCCGACTAATGCTGAATCAAAAGGCTTTTATAGCGTGACGTTGAAAAACTTTGCCACGCCATGGACTAATCGCGATCAGACGGTGTTTGCTCCCTTGAATGATTACACCGCCACCGTCATCGGCATGGTGCGTGATAACGTGCCATTTAATACCTTATTGTCGGCAGACCTGTTGTATACCGGCAATGCGACAGGTGCACCTGCCTTCGCTGCTACCAACAACAATCACTATCAGTACCTTGAAGATAACGACAGCGACTTGCGTACTACGCTGGTGTCACAAAGCCAGTCGGCACTGACTGGTATTCCGAGTGCCGCGACGGCAGGTGTGATGACTTCACGTGCTGCAGCACAGGCTTTCTTCATCGATGGCACTAATCGCGCCATGTTTCGTTTCACCATGCTGAATCATTTGTGCCATGACATGGAGCAGGTTCAGGACACTACTCGGCCACCTGACCGCATTCGCCAAGATGTGAGCCGTAGTCCGGGTGGTGATAGTCGTCTGTTTCTCAATGGTTGTATTGGTTGCCATAGTGGTATGGACCCAATGACACAATCGTTTGCTTACTATGATTTCGACAAAACGCAGGGACGACTGGTTTATAGCGCTGGTGCTGTGCAGACGAAGTACAGGATCAATATCGACAATTTCAAGCCCGGCTATGTCACCCCTGATGACAGTTGGGATAATCGTTGGCGCGCTGGCCCTAACAGGGCACTTGGCTTTAGCGGCTCCCTACCTGGCACTGGAACGGGTGCTAAAACGCTAGGCCAAGAGTTGGGCAATAGTAATGCCTTCGCCCAATGCCAAGTAGAGAAAGCGTTTAAATCAGTGTGTTTCCGCGAACCGGGCAACAGCAGTGATCGCAGCAAGGTGTCGGAAATCGTCGCCAGTTTCAAATCCAGCAACTACAGCATGCGTGAAGTATTCGCCGAGACGGCGGTTTACTGCATGGGTGATTGAGCGCCTGCGCCACACACCAAGTGATCTATAGCTATATGAACATCGTGCATTTTATTGAGGATGGCCGCATGCGCAACGCATACAGTGCTGCAAAATTATGGTTCAAACCGTTTGTTTGGTTGAAGCCTCTTGCTACCTTGTCGTTACTGGCGACGTTGGCTGCATGTAGTGGTGGCGCCGATACCGAACAAAATGCTGATACCGCAACAACCGGAGCGTTGTCGATCAATTACATCGGCCCAGCGCCCAGCTCCACGGATGTACAGGCATTCAAAAATGAGTTTTGGGTCAATGTGGTGTCATCCTCACGTTGCGGCGGTTGTCACAACGAGGGTGGTCCAGCATCGCCTAGCTTCGCTCGTAGCGATGATGTGAATCTGGCTTATCAAGCCGCTCTTCAAGTTGTGAATCTGTCGCAACCCGATCAGTCACGTGTTGTGACCAAGGTTGCGGGTGGACATAACTGTTGGACCAGTAGCACCAGCGCTTGTGCTGATATTTTGACGACTTGGGTGCGCAATTGGGCCACTGCCTCTGGCAATGGTGGCGCTGGTACACAAATTCAGTTGGTGGCACCGGCCGATAAAGATGTGGGGGCTACCAAAACCTTTCCGGCTTCAGCCGCCGGCTTTTCTACTACGGTTTATCCATTGCTGACACAGTATTGTGCCGGCTGCCACACCTCTGCGGCGGCCACGCCACAAAAGCCTTACTTCGCAAGTGCTGATGTGAATGAAGCCTACTCAGAAGCGCATTCCAGGATCAATCTGGATACACCGTCACTGTCGCGATTGGTAGTTCGGTTGGGTGAAGAATCGCATAACTGCTGGAGTAACTGCGCCAATAATGCTGCAACCATGCTTGCTGCAATCAATACATTTACTGGTGGTATTCCGGTGACGCAGGTAGATCCGACGCTGGTGCTGTCAAAAGCGTTGACTATGTACGACGGTACAGTGGCTTCGGGTGGTAATCGCTATGAAACTAATACCATCGCCCGTTACTTTTTCAAAGAAGGTACTGGCTCGATCGCATTCGATACCAGTGGTGTAGAGCCAGCGACCAATCTGACATTGAGTGGTGCAGTTGCCTGGTCAGGCGGTTGGGGCTTGAGTGTTGGCGCAGGCGGTAAGGCGCAGGCGATTGGTGGTGCAGGTAACCAAAAAATTGGCGACCGTCTCAAGTCTTCGGGTGAGTACACCATCGAGGCGTGGATAGCGCCGGCCAATGTCGCTCAGGAAGATGCCAATATTGTCAGTTATTCCGGTGGTGATACCTCGCGTAACTTTACGCTTGGTCAGCACGGTTATCAGTATGAAGCCTATGCGCGCAGCGACAAGACTAACGCCAATGGCGAGACTGTGCTGATTACCCGCGCTGCAGATCGTGATGCACAGGCATCGTTGCAACATGTGGTGCTGACCTACGATCCTGTGGCGGGGCGCAAGCTTTACGTGAACGGCAATTTTACGGGTGATACCGATGCTCAAGGTGGTGGTTCGTTGAGCAACTGGGATGATACCTTCGCCTTTGTGCTCGGAAATGAGATTTCTGGTACGCGTCAGTGGACCGGCCTGATCAAATTCGTTGCCATCCATGACCGTGCTCTAACGCTCGATCAGATACAGCAGAACTTTGCGGCGGGCGTGGGTGAGCGTTACTTCCTGCTGTTCAATGTCAGCGCGCTCAGCGGCATGGCGCAGAGCTACGTCATGTTTGAAGTCAGCCAGTACGACAATTACTCGTATCTGTTCAACAAGCCGACGTTCATCAGTCTGGATGCCAATGCACAGCCGGGCAACTTCCAGATCAAGGGCATGCGCATCGGCATGAACGGTACGGAAGCCAAAGTGGGTCAAGCTTATATTCCGCTGGATGTAACGGTATCAAACGCCAACTACAAGGCAGGCACCGGCCAGCTATTGTCGAACATCGGTACGGTTATCGCGCTGGAGAAAGGCCCGGATGCGGATCTGTTCTTCCTGACCTTTGAACAGATTGGCACGCATACTCGTGCGTATACGGATACCACGGCGCTGAGTGCGGCTACTCCGATAGACAAGGCACCGGTATCGGATGTGGGTTACCGCATGTTTGAAGAAATCGATGCGACCCTGTCGAAAATTACCGGTGTGCCGCGTACCAATACTACGGTGAAGGCGACTTATGACCTGGTGAAGCAACAACTGCCGACGGTGGAAAGCATGGAAGGTTTCCTGAGTGCGCATCAGATCGGCATCGCCCAGCTGGGGAGCTCTTATTGCAGCGCGCTGGTGGCTGACCCCACGCTGCGTGCGGCCTTCTTCCCGGGCTTCAACTTCAGCAACGCGACACTGGGCACTGCCACCGAGCGCAATCTGATTATCAATCCGCTGCTGGCCAAGACGCTCAGTACGGGCCTGAGCACTCAACCGGTCAGCGCTGGCGTGAGCGCCGAGCTCAACAATCTGATGGACGACCTGTGTCCCCCCGGTGGCAGCTGCGCAGTCAGTCGCACTCCCATCGTGGTCAAGGCTGCCTGTACGGCAGTAATGGCCAGTGGCGTCACCACCATTCAATAACCAGTCACAGCACTTACGAGAGACAAATCATGATCATTCGCAAGCAAGCACCGAAAGCGCTGGGATTGAATGAGCCACTGCGGCACGTCGATCACAAACGTCCGGTGTCCCGGCGTGATTTCATCGCGCAGGGTTTCCTGACGGGTGGCGCGACCATTGTGGCACCTGCAATGTTGGGCATGGCGCTGAACCCACAGTCGGCAACAGCAGCGACCCTGTCGCCTGATGTCTGGCGCAATAACATCTGCAACATTCAATTGGGTGCGGGCAAAATCCCATTTATTTGTTTCGATCTGGCCGGTGGCGCCAACATCGCTGGCTCCAATGTCCTGGTAGGTCAGCAGGGCGGGCAACTGGATATGCTATCCACTGCCGGTTATTCCAAGCTGGGGCTGCCGGGCAACATGATTCCCAATACATCGGTTGCCGGTACGTTTATTGATACTCAATTTGGTCTGGCGTTCCATAGCGACAGCGCGTTTCTGCGCGGCATGTTGATGACTACCAGCGTAGGTACGCGCGCCTTGGTGAGTGGTGCGGTCATTCCGGCACGCTCTGAAAACGATACGGGCAATAATCCCCACAATCCCATGTATGGCATTGCCAGGGCAGGTGCGCGCGGCCAGCTGCTGAGCTTGATTGGTTCGCAAAGCTCAGACTCGGGTGGCAACTCCATGTCTCCCGCCATGCTGATGGATCCCACCGTGCGTCCCACCAAAGTGGATCGCCCCTCCGATGCACGCGGGCTGGTGGACACCGGCGATCTGGCGGCCATGTTCCCCGGTGAGCCGACAGCGACGGTAAAGGTGATGGAATCCATCGAACGGATCAGCCGTGACAAGCTGGCGGTCGTTGATACCAAATTGACCACCGACGCGGCATTGAAGCAGCAGGTGGATTGCGGCTATGTAAAGGCAGCGACGTTGGCTGACTTCAGTGCGGATACGGTCGATCCCAGCAAGGATGCCAACATCACCAGCATTTTCTCAACCTTGGGTGGTATCAGCGCCGATGGTGAATTTGGCAAGACGGCGGCAGTCATGAAGCTGGTGGTCGATGGCATGGCCGGTGCGGGCACCATCACCATGGGGGGGTTCGATTACCACACGGGTGATCGCTCGACCGGCGAAGCACGCGATTTCCGCGCCGGTGTCTGCATGGGTGCCTGCCTGGAATATGCGGCACGTACCGGCAAGCGGCTGATGCTGTATGTATTCAGCGATGGTTCGTTGAACTCCAACGGCATGATTGATAACTCAACCGGTGGTCGTGGCAAAGGCCAGTGGACCGGTGACAACCAGTCCACCGCAGCGTCGTTCTTCCTGGTGCTGAATCCTGCCGGTAAGCCACAGGTTTATAGCGGCGGTGGCAGTACGTCCGCTGCACGTCGGCAGCAACTGGGTTACTTCCGTGCTTCCGGTGACGTTGAAACTTCGGGTAGCCCCGGCGCTAACTCGGTGGTGTCATTGGTGGACATGGTTCTGCTTAATTACATGGCGCTACATAATCAGCAGAGTGATTTTGCCACGGCCTTTCCCAACAGCGTGCTGAATTCAGCAGGGATCGATAACTGGATTGCTTTCAATCCGATTGCCTGATATACCCATTGCTCGCTGACTGGCTGGAGCTACGAGGGAGCGTCACGAAAGCCGTAGTTCCTACAACTCGCCCAGCTTCGTATACCATGCGCGTTAACCTTCACCGGTGCGTGCATGTCCCGTTATCAGTCAACAAACAATTCACAGCGTCGCCCCTGCTCTTTCGGGCAGCGAACCCTTGGTATTTTTTTAGCTCTTGTCGGCATATTGATGCTGGACAGTGCTGCTCATTCTGATGACTTGTCGGCCTCGCGCCCTCGCGTTGGTTTGGTGCTTAGCGGCGGTGGTGCCCGTGGTGTTGCACACGTGGGTGTGTTGAAAGTATTGGAAGAATTACGTGTGCCGGTGGATGCGATTGCCGGTACCAGTATGGGTGCCTTGGTCGGCGGTCTATATGCATCGGGCATGACCGCTACTGAAGTTGAGAATCTGGTGACTTCACTGGATTGGCAAGATGCATTTCGCGATGCGCCACCGCGAACAACGCTAGGTTTTCGTCGCAAGCAGGATGACCGTAATTTTTTGGCACGGTATTCGCTCGGGGTTGCCAAGGATGGTTTTGAGCTACCACTTGGTTTGGTACAAGGTCAGAAGCAAACGCAAATTCTGCGCGGTGCCACTGTATCAGTGGGTGACCTGAGTAATTTCGATCAACTGCCCACACCGTTTCGCGCGATCGCTACCGATCTGAGTTCCGGGCAAGAAGTAACGATGGGATCGGGTGATCTGGTTACGGCAATGCGCGCCAGCATGTCTGCTCCTGGCGTGTTTACTCCTGTGGAGCGTGATGGTCGGTTACTGATTGATGGTGGCTTGGTGAATAACCTGCCAGTGGACGTGGCGCGGCAGATGAATGTGGATGTGTTGATTGTAGTGGATGTCAGCTTTCCTCTGTATACAGCTGAGGAACTCACTTCGCCTTTGATTGTTACTAACCAAGCCGTCGCCATTATGGTGCGTAACCGCACGCTGGAGCAGCGCGCCACTCTGCAAGCACAGGACATTCTCATCGAACCTCAGTTGGGAACCATGAGTGCGGCAGACTTTTCACGAGTGAGCGCGACGCTTGTGGCGGGCGCACAGGCTGCACAGGCTATGCGGGCGCGGTTGGTGACCTTGTCGCTGGATGCTGCGGCGTATCAACAATACCTTGACCAACGTCATCCAGAAGCCACACTCGCACCGCAGATAGACTTTATCAGCACGGCTGCTGAATCGGCGCATTACGCCAAGGCGGTTAATACGGTGGCAGGTGATCTACTTGGCAAGCCGCTTAATCGTGCGTTGGTGAATCAGCAGCTGGCGACGCTATATGCACTGGATCTGTTTGAAACCATTGATTACAAACTGGTGCGGCGCGCTCAGCAAACCGGACTGGAGTTTGCGCTCAAGCCGAAAAGTTGGGGCCCTAACTACCTGCGAGTCGGGATCAGTCTTGAGGATGATTTTGCCGGTAATAGTCGCTATACCCTGGCGTCAAGACTCATCATGACTGACTTGAACAGCTTGGGTGCAGAGTGGTTAACCGATGTACAGATTGGAGATCGTCCTAAGTTTGCCACTGAGTTTTATCAACCTTTGTCCTGGCAGCAACGTTACTTTATCGCGCCCCGTATTGAATACTCGGTACGCAACTTACCGTTGTTGAATGATGACAAGGTTATTGCTGAATATAGAGTGCGCAGCGGTGCGGTCAGTGTTGATATGGGTCGCGAGCTGGATGGATGGGGCGAAGTACGGTTTGGTCTACAGCGTGGATTAGGTTCATCGCAGGTACTGATAGGCGATCCGGCCCTGCCTACCGAGCATTACAATACCGGTGGTTACTACGCACGTTATGCATATGACACACTGGATAATGTGTCTTTCCCTCGCACTGGTCAGCAGTTGAGTGTGCAATGGAATATTGAAAAGGAAGCGCTGGGTGCGGACACTGAAGGTAATAAGGTGTCTGCCGAATGGCTCATGGCCCAATCAGTTGGTCGTTACACTTTGTTGTTGTCAGCCGATGTCGGTTCCAGTTTAAGCACTAATACCGCGACGCACGACTATTTCACGTTGGGTGGCTTCCTGAATTTATCAGGTTTGACCACCGACTCCATTTCTGGTCCGCATTATGGCATCGCGCGTGCCGTGCTATATAGGCAAATCGGGCGCGGTGGTACGGGTGTGCTGCAATTGCCAGCGTACGCAGGCATCTCGTTTGAAGCAGGCAATGTGTGGGATCGTCGCAGCGACGCGAGTTTCAGTTCTTTGCGGCATCACGGCAGCTTGTTCTTCGGTGCGGATACGCCGGTTGGCCCGGTATATCTGGCTGGTGGATTTGATGATAAAGGCAAGACAGCATTCTATTTGTTTTTGGGTCGTTCGTTCTGATTGATGGCAATCTGGAGTCTTAATGAGTGTTAACCCGGACGAGTCATTATTGCACGCGTTGAAAATTGCCTTTTGTTACTTGCCCAAGGCGATTGAAGTGAATCAATACGACTACGGTGATCGAGTGGAGAAAGTACTGGCTGATATTGAGATGGTTAGAGCGGCATTGCTGGCCCAGGGAGTGGATCCGGAAGAGGTGTCGGGCGAGATGAACTCGGATGGTGGCGGGCCGTCCTGCCTGTAGTTTCTTTGCCGCTCATTCCACATCGAGGGTAACGATCTGTGTGCAAGCTTTAGCTGTAACATAGTTGGCACTGTGATGTATCCATCACTACTTGCCGTAAATCATGACGCTTGTCGGGGATATACCTATACTCCCTGCCGCCATGAGTGGTGATCCTTGGCTCACACCATTCCTATATGCGGGGGCGTGAATTGTTCTATCGTTGGTCATGGTTGTTGATGGTACTCACGCAGTGGCTGTTCTGCGGTTCCGCACTTGCATCTGCCAGTGATGCACGCACTACCAGTCTGCATCAAAATTGGTCCTATCACTGGGGCGATTTGCCACGTAATAACACTGATTCAAACTGGGACTGGGCCAGTACGCAGTGGCATGCGGTAGCGTCACCGGCCGTAGTGCCAGGTCGCCAACAGCAGCAGCTCCTCTGGCTGAAGTTGCAATTACCACAGGGCTCATGGCGTGACCCAAGTTTATTCATTAGTAGTATCGACCTGAGTGCCCAAGTATTTGACAGTCACAGTAAGTTGTATCAGTTCGGTGAGTTCGATACGCAGGGACGCAGTCGGTTTGCTGGATGGCCTTGGCACCTGATCGATATCCCTACCGCTGATATTGGCCAAACGATCTATTTCCGCGTGTTTTCTGATTACACCGATATTGGTCTATCGGGCGAGGTGTTGTTGGGTGAACGTGCTGATCTTTTACAGCGGATTTACTCGCGCGGATTTATAGGCTTGGTGGCAGTGCTAGTAGTGTTCATCGTCGGACTAATTGGCATGTGTCTTGGCTTGATCAAGCGCGATCGTGGCGTGGCGTTAGCCACTGGTGCGCTGTCGTTTGATTTGGCATTGATGATGTTCGCTGAAAATGAACTAAGCCAAGTGGTATATTTCGCGCCGTTACTATGGCGACAGGTGGCGGCCTATAGCTATTTCGTTATACCGGCGCTGCTGGCGTGGGTGTTGCGTGAGTGGTTTAGAAAATCACATCCCATCAGTCTCAATCTTGTTATTACGGTGACGTTACTCTATGTGTTCGGTGTCATCATGCTGTCGGCACTGAGTGAATTTAACTTCGTCGCTGCCTACCCGATTTTTGACGCGCTATTTATTGTATTGGTGTTGTTGTTGCTTGTTGATAGTGCGCGACACATTGGTCAGGTGGGTCTGGAAGGGGCGCTGGTGGCCTTCGGTATGTTGACTGTGTTTATCTCATTGCTGGTCGATATGGCCAGTTCCCATGGTTTTATTACTTGGATTGGTCGCGCCGGACAATGGGGATTGGTGTTTTTCGCATTGTCATCGTTGGCTGTTTATTTGGTACGAGACTGGCGCCAGCAGATCGAATTGCATCGCTTCAAACATGTGCTGGAACGTCAAGTGGAGGAGCGTACCAGCGAGTTGGTAGCTAGCCAGCAGCGCTTGCAGCAACTGGCTAATGAGGATGGTCTTACCGGATTGCTCAATCGGCGTGCTTTCATGAGTCGCGCCACGGATGTGGTTGCGCAATCCATGCGACATGCCCAGCCACTGTCGCTGGTGCTGTTTGACGTAGATCATTTCAAACTCATTAACGACCAACATGGTCATGCAATGGGCGACGAAGTGCTGCGAGTCATCGCACGGATTGTGCGCGATAACAGTCGCGCTGACGATTTGCTGTGTCGCTATGGTGGGGAAGAGTTCGTCATGTTGCTACCCGCGACCAACGCCGATGCAGCAGCGGTGTTGGTGCAGCGCTTGCGTATGGCGATCAATGAATCACGTATGATCGACGATGAGGTGCAACCCTTGCGAGTTAGCGTCAGTATTGGCTTGGTGGTGCTCAGTGATCCTGCTTCGCAATTACAGGATCCGGTCAAGATGCTTGATCAGATTCTGTCGCAGGCAGATGCGGCGATGTATCGAGTGAAGCATAATGGCCGCAATGGCGTGGAATTGCGGCATGGGCTGTGGGCCAGCGATACATCGGCATGGCGGGCATTCAGGCAGAACGTGATTTGACGTTTTGGCGTTATTGGCTGAATCAAAATGCATAGCCGACACGCATACCAACGCTAGTGTCATTATCAGTCCTGTGAATGATCGGCATGAGCAGGAACTTATCCGTGATGCTGGCACCGATGGCTGAGCCGATGATATCCGCAGCAATGTCCAGCGGTGATGCCTTGGTTGAAGTCGTTGCCTGCTCGGCAGCTTCGCCCAGAATGCCCACTGCTGAACCGATCAGGAATCCATACCAGGCGCGATGCTGGCTCTGGTAGTGATCAGCGATCCAGGTACCGGTTCCGCCGATGAATACAGAGCCGACGACGTGACCTATCTCCGAGTCAAAACAATTGTTGCCATACTTTGATTGTGTGTTGCATGCCTGCGCACTGAATGCAGCCAAGCAAGCCAGGCATGTAACTGTGGCTTTCCAGAGTATGTTTTTGCTGGGCAAGTTGCAGTGACTTGATTCTGATAAAAATTCAGTTGGCATCTTTGTCGTTTTCTATCAATGCATACGCCGAGTGATTGTGGATGGACTCGAAGTTCTCGGTCTCCACTGTGTAGGCACGAATACGCGGTTCGTTGTTAAGTCGTACGGCCAGATCACGCACGATGTCTTCAACGAACTTGGGGTTGTCATAGGCGCGTTCGGTAACGAATTTTTCATCGGCACGTTTCAAAATTCCATATACCTCGCATGAGGCTTCCTGTTCAGCGATATCAATCAGTTCTTCCAGCCACATATGTTCAGCGATGCGCGCTGTCAGGGTGATGTGCGAACGCTGGTTATGTGCGCCATATTCAGAGATGGCTTTGGAACAAGGGCACAGGCTGGTAGCGGCGACTACGACTTTAAGCCACAGTTGTGTTTCGCCATTTCGATACTCACCAATTAGCGAAGCCTGATAGTTCATCAGACTCTCTACGCCGCTCTTGGGCGCGGTCTTCATAACGAAGAAAGGGAAGCTCATCTCGATGTGACCGGCTTCCGCATTCAGATGGCGAGTCATTTCCTTGAGCATGGTACCGAAGGACTCAACCGAAATTTCGCGCTCATGCTGGTGCAGAATCTCCACAAAGCGCGACATGTGCGTGCCTTTGAAGTTATGTGGCAGCGCGACATACATGTTGAAGTTGGCAATGGTGTGTTGTTCACCACCAGAGCGAGCCTTGACGCGCACGGGGTGAAACACGTCTTTGATGCCGACTTTGTTGATCGGAATCCGACGTGAATCAGTACGATTCTGTACGTCCTCAATGGGCGAGGGCTTCTGCATAGTCATCACAATACTCTTGGAATTCAGCCACCCGCAGCGCGAGCGGGAGCAGGCCACCACTGGCCAATAGTGGTGGTGATGGATTGTATATCTAGGCCTGCTGCTGCCAAGCACTCCTGACGTGAGCCATGTTCGATAAATCGATCAGGAATGCCGATGTGTAACAGCGATAACCTGATGCCGTGTTCATTTAATAACTCAGCGACGGCGCTACCGGCACCGCCTGCCACGGTATTTTCTTCCACAGTGATGAAGGCGCGGTGTTTGGTTGCCAGTTTCAGCAGCAGTTCTTGGTCCAGCGGTTTAATGAACCGCATGTTGACCAGCGTTGCATCCAGTTGTTCGGCTGCTGTTTCGCAGAAGCTCAGCATTGGACCCCATGCAAGGATGGCCAGTCCGCTGTGGCCCTCGCGGACGACCTGTGCTTTGCCAACTGGCAGTGCATGCATGGCAGGTTCTATGGCCACACCGGTGCCCTGACCGCGTGGATAGCGGATTACCGCAGGGGAGCCCAGTTGTACGCCGGTGTAGAGCATCTGCCGACACTCGTTTTCATTGGCGGGGGCCATGATGGTGAGGTTGGGTATGCAGCGCAGAAAGCTGAGATCAAAACTGCCTTGATGCGTGGCGCCATCACCACCCACTAGGCCGGCTCGATCCAGAGCGAAGGTTACCGGCAGGTTTTGTAACGCGACATCGTGAATTAATTGGTCGTAGGCGCGTTGCAAGAAGGTGGAATAAATGGCCACCACGGGACGCAGCCCGTCACAGGCCATACCCGCTGCAAAAGTCACCGCATGCTGTTCGGCAATGGCCACATCGAAGTACCGATTACGAAAGCGTTTAGAGTATTCCACCATGCCGGAACCTTCACGCATGGCGGGCGTAATTGCCACCACACGGGCATCTGCCGCCGCCATGTCGCATAGCCAGTCGCCAAATACCTGTGAATAACTGGGGCCGTTGGTGGCTTCTTTGAAAATCACGCCGCTCTTGGCGTCGAAGGGGCCGGGGCCATGCCACTTGATTGGGTCGGCTTCCGCAGGGGCATAGCCTTTGCCTTTGCGGGTGGCCACATGCAGAAATTGCGGGCCACTCATGTCGCGCAGATTGGTGAGTGTCGCGACCAGTGCATCTACATCGTGGCCATCAACCGGGCCAATGTAGTTGAAGCCCATCTCTTCAAAAATAGTGCCAGGTAGGATCATGCCCTTCAGGTGTTCTTCAGAGCGGCGCGCTAATTCCCACATGGGCGGAACCCGCCGTAGAATTTTCTTGCTACCTTCACGCAAGTGCGCATACAACTTGCCAGATAGCACGCGTGCGAAGTAGTTGGAGAACGCGCCGACATTTTCCGAAATCGACATGTCGTTGTCGTTAAGCACCACCAGCAAGTTGGTATCCAGTGCGCCAGCGTGATTCAACGCCTCGAAGGCCATGCCTGCGGTAATGGCGCCGTCGCCGATTACCGCTACGGCGCGCCGCTGGCTACCGGTCTGTTTGGCGGCCAGTGCCATGCCCAAGGCGGCACTAATAGAGGTGCTGGAGTGCCCGACACCGAAGGTGTCGTACTCGCTCTCGCTGCGGGTGGGAAAGGGTGCCAAGCCATCTTTGTGTTTGATGGTATGCAGCTGGTCGCGGCGACCGGTAAGGACTTTGTGGGGATAGGCTTGATGGCCCACGTCCCACACCAGCCGATCTTCGGGTGTGTTGAATACATAGTGGAGAGCAATAGTCAGCTCCACCGTGCCCAATCCGGCTGCGAAATGCCCGCCTCGCTGACTGACGGTTTCGATCAGAAACTGACGCAACTCGGCCGCCAATGGTTGCAGTTGCGATACAGCCAATGCGCGCAGATCGGCAGGCGCATTAATCGCGGATAGAAGTGGCAGTGCAGGAGGCTGAGTCATTGGACGGCAGTGTACTCGAAGGCAGGTGGTGAGCGTGCGCGGGCTGAGTGGGAAGTTAGTGCTGTCGCAGTACTAGCCAGCTGGCGAGATCGCGTAACAGTGCGGCCTGCGGGCCAAAATGCGCGATGGCGTCGAGTGATTCGCAATGCAGGTCGGCCACCGTAGTGCGGGCGGTAGCCACGCCGACTACGGCAGGGTAGGTCAGCTTTTCCAACACCTGATCCTTGCCGGTGGCCTTGCCCAACAAGGCTGGATCGCCTTCGATATCGAGCAGGTCGTCCTGGATCTGGAAGGCCAGCCCGACGCATACCGAATAACGCTCCAGCGCTGCGTAATCGCTGCTGCTCAGTGTGGGTTGACAGGTTGCTGCCAGCAAGACACTGGCCCGAATCAATGCGCCGGTTTTACGTGCATGAATGTCGGTAATGGTCGCCAAATTGGCGGTCTGGCCTTCGGCGGCCAAATCCAGCGCCTGACCACCAGCCATACCAGCCGTGCCGCTGGCTTGCGCAAGTATTCGCACTAGTTGGAGTCGAATCGTCGGATCGGTGGGCAGAGCAGTATCCGTAGCGAGTACTTCAAATGCCAGTACCTGTAGCGCATCACCTGCCAAAATGGCGGTGGCTTCGTCAAAGGCTTTATGACAGGTAGGCCGACCGCGACGCAGGTCGTCGTCGTCCATAGCGGGCAGATCATCATGGATCAATGAATAGGCATGAATCAGTTCCACCGCACAGGCTGCGGCAGTGACCGTAGTCTGGGGTAACTCCAAGGCAGCAGCGGTGGCGTACACCAGCGCGGGCCGCACCCGCTTGCCAGCGCCAAGCACGCTATAACGCATGGCTTCATGCAGCCGTGCCGGGCTGCTAGATATTTCAGGCAGGTAGCGTTCAAGTGCCATTTCCGTATCGGTTTGCCAGCAATGCAGGCAATCAGCAAAGGATGCCGCCAATTCAGGCCTCGTCTTCGTCAGTAGTGAAGGGGGCAGTGTCACTAGCGTTGCTGCTGTTCTTCAGCAAAATTTCCACTTTTTGTTCTGCTTGTTGCAGTGAGGTTTGGCAGCTGCGGGTCAAGGTGATGCCGCGCTCGAATTGCTTGAGCGATTCGTCCAACGACAATTCGCCCAGCTCCATGCGTTCAACTATCTGTTCCAGTTCGGCCAACGATTTCTCGAAATCTGGTGAGTCGGTGCGAGGTTTTTTGCTCATGTCATGGGCCGCCAAAAATAAAGCGTGCTGAAGGAGGACGGCAAGTGTGCTGAGCTGTGCCTTACGCGTCAAATCCGAATCGTCCGAAGCACATGGCTATAGGTGCCTTCTATGGTGGCCATAGGGGATCTCGCGTTGACTTAGCCAGAATGCGCTCCTACAGTTGGGCAACTGTCATTCATTTGGCATCAGCGAGTCTCGAAAAACAGTAAAAACAATAGATCAGCCGAAGCGTAGCTTCGAGTCCATCCTGCACGGTTTAACTAACTCAGAGGGTATAACCATGGCAAGTTTGAAAGGCAGCAAAACCGAAACCAACCTGAAAGAAGCGTTTGCCGGTGAATCGCAGGCGAATCGTCGCTATCTGTACTTCGCCGCCAAGGCCGACGTCGAAGGTTTTAACGACGTTTCCGCCGTATTCCGCTCCACTGCAGAAGGCGAAACTGGCCATGCACATGGCCATCTGGAATACCTGGAAGCGGTGGGCGATCCTGCTACCGGTCTGCCGATCGGTGCCACGGCGTTGAATCTGAAGGCCGCCATTGCTGGTGAGACGCACGAATACACCGACATGTATCCGGGTATGGCCAAGCAGGCGCGTGAAGAGGGCTTTACAGAAATCTCTGATTGGTTTGAGACGCTGGCCAAGGCCGAGCGGTCGCACGCCAATCGTTTCCAGAAAGCACTGGATTCAATGTAATTCTGCGTTTGATTGCGGTTAATCGGTCGTGTCCGTTCCTTCTCCCGGTTCCGGGAGAAGGTGGCCCGTATGGTTCGGAAGAGGGCGGGTCTGATCTCGCATAATGTCAGGGCAAGAGGGAGACACCGTGTCCGATACCCCCATCCCCAAAGGTGCACGCGAAGGCAATCTCGAAGCCCCCACGCGTCATGCCATTGCTTGGCGTGATCCTGATTACTTAAACGAGCAATCGTTGTTCAAAGAACTAGATAGGGTGTTTGACATCTGTCATGGCTGTCGGCGTTGCTTCAGCCTGTGCAATTCTTTTCCAACCCTGTTCGATGCCATTGATGAAGCTAGTAGCGGCGAGCTGGATACCGTCGATAAGAAAGTTTACTGGGACGTGGTGGATCATTGCTACCTGTGCGACATGTGCTACATGACCAAGTGTCCCTATGTGCCGCCGCATCCATGGAATCTCGACTTTCCCCACTTGATGCTGCGTGCCAAGGCGGTCAAGTTTCAACAGGGTGGGGTGCGTCTGCGTGACAAGATACTGAGCGCTACCGATACCGTTGGTAATATTGCGGGCATACCGGTAGTGGTGGAAGTGGTTAATGCGATGAATCGCAACCGCATCGGTCGATCGCTACTGGATAAAACGCTGGGAGTGCATCCTGATGCACCGATTCCTAAATACCACAGCAACACTTATCGTAAACGTCACGCTAAACAAGCAACTACTACACTCGAAGTGAAAGCCACGCCGGAAACCACGGGAAAGGTCGCGTTGTTTGTCACCTGCTATGGCAATCGTAACGAACCAGAGTTAGGTGCCAATCTGCGCGCGGTGTTCGAACATATTGGCATTCCCGTAGTCATCGCGCAGCTGGAGGCCTGCTGTGGTATGCCCAAACTTGAGTTAGGCGATCTGGAATCCATTGAGCAACTCAAGAACACCAACATTCCAGCGTTGATCAAGCTGGTTGAGCAGGGTTACGACATTGTCACACCGATTCCATCTTGTACCTTGATGTTCAAACAGGAGTTGCCACTATTATTTGCCGATGATGTACAGGTGCAAAAAGTAAAAGCGGCGATGTTCGATCCATTTGAATATCTATGGCTACGCCACAAGCATGGTCTGTTGCGTACTGACTTCACTGGCAAGCTAGGTAAGCTCAGCTATCACGTGCCTTGCCACTTGCGTGTGCAGAACATCGGCTTGAAGACCCGTGACGTACTTAAGCTGGTGCCCGGCGTGGAAGTGGAAGTAATCGAGCGTTGCTCTGGACACAATGGCACTTATGGGGTGAAGCGTGAGTTCCGCGATATCTCCATGAAAATCGGCAAACCCGTCTTTAATAAAGTAGCAGAGACTGGTGCGGACTTTTACACCAGCGATTGTCCCATGGCGGGTCATCAGATTCGCTCTGGCTTATCTGCTGATACGGCAGAGCCAACGCATCCAATGCAATTGCTACGCTGGGCCTATGGTCTTTAATACGAAACAACCATGAACGGCAAACTGAAAATTAGTGACTTATACAGTCTTGAACAATACGCCAAGCGTCGCCCGGAAATGCGTGCGCAAGTGTTGCAACACAAACAACTACGCACGGTGCTAATTGGTCCGAACATGACTTGGCTGTTTGAAGATCGCCTGACCATGCAGTACCAGGTGCAGGAGATGTTGCGCGTCGAACGCATCTTTGAAGAAACGGGCATCCTGGAAGAACTCGCTGCTTACAATCCGATGATTCCTGATGGCAGCAACTGGAAAGTGACTTGTCTGATCGAATTTACCGATGTGGATGAACGTCGCGCCGCACTAGCGCGTATGAAAGGCGTTGAAGATCACTGTTGGGTGCAGGTTGGCTCAAATGCTCGCGTGTACGCCATCGCCGATGAAGATATGGAGCGCAGCAACGACGACAAAACATCGGCTGTGCATTTCATGCGTTTTGAACTCAACCCGGTTATGGTTGAAGATGTTAAGGCCAATGCGTCAATCAGTATGGGTGTTGATCATCCTGCCTACACACACCAAGTCAGTCCAGTATCTAATGCGGCGCGTGCAGCCCTAGATATGGATTTGGTTTAGCGAGCGGTCGTGCAATCCATGTTTTTCGCTGTCCTGTCGAAGCTACAGTTTAAGAGGTAGCCGACTAATCGTCTTTTGCAGGTGCTAGAATCCGCGCGCTTTTAACTTTGCGGATTCTCTACCTGTAATGTCCCAGTCTTATAACGCTGCCGATATTGAAGTGCTCAGTGGTCTTGATCCGGTGCGGCGTCGCCCGGGTATGTACACCGACACTAGCCGTCCCAATCATCTGGCACACGAGGTGATCGACAACTCGGTGGACGAGGCGCTGGCGGGTCATGCCAAGCGTATTCAAGTGACGGCGTTCAAAGATGGCTCACTGCAAGTCATTGATGATGGGCGCGGCATGCCGGTGGATATTCATCCCATCGAGAAGGTCAGCGGTATCGAGCTGATCCTGACCCGCCTGCATGCGGGCGGTAAGTTTTCCGACAAGAATTATGAATACTCTGGTGGTTTGCACGGTGTCGGCGTCTCGGTGGTGAATGCGCTATCGAAGCAGTTGGAATGCTGGGTACGTCGTGGCGGCAAGGAATACAATATCAGTTTCGCCAGCGGTCACATGAAATCCAAACTGGAAGTGGTAGGTGACGTCGGCAAGAACAACACGGGCACGACGCTCCGCTTCTGGCCCGATGCTAAATATTTCGAGGTTGCTAGCTTCGCCATTCCTAAGCTGCGTCACCTGCTGCGCGCCAAGGCGGTGATGTGTGCCGGGCTGCATATCAGCTTCACCAATGAAGCCACGGGCGACACAGAAGAATGGCAGTACAGCGGCGGCGTCAGCCAGTACTTGCTGGAAAGTTTGGGCAATGGCGAGTGGCTACCACCCGAACTGTTTACCGGCAAGGTTAGCGGTGAGCAGGAAGGTGCCGAATGGGCGGTGGCATGGCGTATTGACGATGTGGAACGCATTGAAGAAAGCTATGTGAATCTGATTCCCACCACGCAGGGCGGCACGCATGTGAATGGTCTGCGCTTGGGTCTTACTGATGCGATTAGAGAATTCTGTGAGTTTCGCAGCTTGTTGCCGCGCGGTATCAAGTTGGCACCAGAAGATGTATGGGATGGTGTGAGCTTCGTACTCTCTACCAAGATGAAAGAGCCGCAGTTCGCGGGTCAAACCAAGGAGCGCTTGTCCTCACGCGAAGCCGCTGCATTTGTCAGCGGTGTGGTGAAGGATCAATTGGCGTTGTGGCTCAATCAGCATCCGGATTCCGGTGAGAAGATCGCACAACTGGCGATTGAATCGGCGCAGGCGCGCTTGAAGGCCTCAAAAATTGTGGCGCGTAAGCGCTCGGTCAGCGGCCCGGCACTGCCCGGCAAGCTCTCTGACTGCACGGCACAAGATCCTGAACGTGGTGAGTTGTTCCTGGTGGAAGGTGATTCTGCCGGTGGCTCTGCCAAGCAGGCACGTGATCGTGAGTTTCAAGCGGTAATGCCATTGCGTGGCAAGATTCTGAATACATGGGAAGTCGAATCAGGTCAGGTACTACAGTCGCAGGAAGTACACGATATCGCCGTTGCGCTGGGTGTCGATCCCGGTTCTGACAAGATTGATGGTCTGCGGTACCACAAGATCTGCATCCTTGCTGACGCGGATTCAGATGGCTTGCATATTGCGACCTTGTTATGCGCCTTGTTTCTGCGCCACTTCCGCCCGTTGGTGTTGGCGGGTCACATACACGTTGCCATGCCGCCGTTGTTTCGTGTCGATATGGGCAAGCAGGTTTTTTACGCGCTGGATGAGGCAGAAAAGCAGGGCATACTGGATCGCATCACCGCAGAAAATCCGCGCGCCAAGCCTACGGTAATGCGTTTCAAAGGCTTGGGTGAAATGAATCCACTGCAATTGCGTGAGACCACCATGGCCCCGGAAACGCGACGTTTGGTGCAGCTCACCATTGAAGCGGCGGATGACACTGACAAAATGCTCGACATGTTGCTGGCTAAGAAGCGTGCCAGTGATCGTCGCGAATGGCTGGAAGATAAAGGTAATCTAGCGCAGGTATAACAATATTGTGTAGCTCAGACTTTAAGTCTGATTGATTTAATGTTGGGACAAAGCCCAACCTACAACGAGTTTAACGTACAGAAATTTCATGTCCCCAACCCAACCTACACTGAACTTCGAAGGCATTGAGCGACAGACGCTGAGTGCGTTCACCGAAAAAGCGTATCTTGATTATTCAATGTACGTGATTCTGGATCGTGCACTGCCCTACATTGGCGATGGCTTGAAACCAGTGCAGCGACGTATTGTGTATGCAATGAGCGAGCTGGGTTTATCGGCTACCAGCAAACCCAAAAAATCGGCCCGGACCATCGGTGATGTGATCGGCAAGTTTCACCCGCATGGTGACTCGGCGTGTTACGAAGCGATGGTGTTGATGGCACAGCCCTTCTCTTATCGCTACCCACTGGTGGAAGGGCAGGGCAACTTCGGTTCGCCGGATGATCCAAAATCATTTGCGGCGATGCGTTATACCGAATCCAAGCTCACTAAGTACGCCTCATTGTTATTGTCAGAGTTGGGGCAGGGCACGGTAGATTGGACGCCGAACTTCGACGGCACCATGGAAGAGCCCGTATTGTTGCCAGCACGTGTGCCTAATTTATTGCTCAACGGGACTACTGGCATTGCGGTTGGCATGGCTACCGACGTTCCGCCGCATAATTTACGTGAGGTCGTTACTGCCTGTATTCATTTTCTGGATGACCCCACGCTGTCAGTGCGTGATCTATGCAAGTATATTCAAGGTCCTGATTTGCCCACTGGTGCCGAAATCATTACGCCGCGCAGTGACCTCAAAGCCATTTACGAGAGTGGCAACGGTACCTTCAAGGCGCGTGCTGTGTATGAGGTCGAAGATGGTGACATTGTTATTACGCAGTTGCCGTATCTGGTCTCTGGCTCGAAAATAGTGGAGCAGATCGCCGGGCAGATCAATAACAAAAAGCTACCGATGGTGACGGATATTCGCGATGAGTCAGATCATGAGTGCCCTACGCGCATCGTCATCACCCCGCGTTCTAACCGCGTCGAAATTGAGCCGCTGATGGCGCATCTGTTTGCGACTACTGATCTGGAGCGCGGGTATCGCGTTAACTTGAATGTGATCGGTCTGGATGGTCGTCCACGGGTGATGGACTTGAAAAGCATGCTCAGCGAATGGCTGAGTTTCCGCACCAGTACTGTCAAGCGACGCTTGAACTGGCGCCTGGATAAAGTCAACGCACGTCTGCACATCCTTGATGGCTTGCTGATTGCGTATCTGAATCTGGATGAAGTTATTCGTATTATTCGCCATGAAGATGAGCCAAAGTCAGCGCTAATTGCTCGCTTTGGGCTTTCTGAGATTCAGGCAGAAGCGATTCTTGAAACCAAGCTGCGGCATCTGGCCAAGCTTGAAGAAATGAAAATTCGCGGCGAGCAGGATGAGCTGGCGCGTGAGCGTGATGACTTGCAGAAGTTGTTGGGTAGTGACGCCAAACTTAAGCAGCTTATTAAGGAAGAGCTGCAAGCGGTAGCAGAAGAGTTTGGTGATAAGCGTCGTACCAAGATTGTTGAACGTGCCGCTGCGCAGGCAATTGACGCAAATGAATTGATCGCCAGCGAACCGGTGACGGTAGTGCTATCAACGCGTGGCTGGGCGCGTGCAGCCAAGGGGCATGATATTGATGCACGCGCGTTAAGCTATAAAACGGGTGATGAATTCAAGGGTGCTGTGCGTGGGCGTAGCAATCAGCAGGCCGTGTTCCTTGATAGTACCGGGCGTACTTACAGCATCGCAGCACATGGCTTGCCTGCTGCGCGCGGTCATGGTGAGCCATTGTCAGGCCGGATTGATCCGCCCGATGGTGCCACCTTTGCCGGTGTGATGATGGGTGAGCCCGGTGACAAGTGGCTACTGGCCACCGATGCTGGCTATGGCTTTATCATCAAGACTGAAGACATGTATTCGCGTAATCGTGCAGGCAAGTTGATCCTTAACGTACCTGAAGGTGCCAATGTATTGCCGCCACTGGCTGTACCTGCTGTTGATGAGGCGCTGTTATGCGCGGCCAACAATGATGGCAAGTTGCTGGTGTTCCCAGTAAATGATTTGCCAGAGTTGGCCAAGGGCAAAGGTAACAAGATTTTTGGTATCGACACCAAACGCTTTGCTACGCGCGATGAATTCATGATTAGTGCCGTCGTGATTGCACCCGGACAAAATTTATTGGTATGGACGGGTGAGCGCAAAATGACCCTCAAGTTTGCCGAGCTGAAAGGCTATCGCGGTGAACGTGCGCAACGTGGTGGCGTGTTGCCACGTGGCTGGCGCAAAGTGGAGCGGTTGGAAGTGGAATAGCTGCAGTCGCTCGTATTTACATACGAGAATTATTCAACACTAGCTATATTACGTATTGTCAGAGGTATTGTCCCGGGGCATGCTTCACCTCCTGTAAATAGTATTTACGGAGAGCGCTATGTCACTTTCCCGTTATCAGCATGAGTTACGACATTTGCTGGCAAGGGCAGAGGTCGCCTTGAATGGCAGCCAGCCGTGGGACATTCAGGTACGCGATCCGGTATTTGCACGGCGCGTGCTGGCGCAAGGCTCGCTGGGCGTCGGTGAGTCGTACATGGATAAGCAATGGGATTGCGAACGACTCGACGAGATGATGTTTCGTATTTTTCGTGCGGGCATTGATAACCATCTACCCGGCCTGCGCCTGCTCTGGGCTGGTTTGCTGGCTAAGCTGTTCAATCCGCAAACACCGACTCGCTCTTTCAAAGTCGGACAGCATCATTACGATATTGGTGATGATTTGTATCAGCGCATGCTCGATTCGCGCATGATTTATAGCTGCGCTTATTGGCGCAACGCACACACACTGGAAGCCGCGCAAGAAGCGAAACTGGATTTAGTGTGTCGCAAGCTCGGTTTGCAACCCGGCATGAAGCTGCTCGATATCGGCTGTGGTTGGGGTGGTGCCGCGCAGTTTGCCGCTGAACGTTATGGGGTGCAGGTTACTGGTGTAACCATCTCACGCAATCAGGCAGAAACTGCGCGTGCTCGATGTCGCGGTTTGCCAGTGGATATCCGTTTGATTGACTATCGTAGTTTGCAAGGTCACTTTGATCGCATCTATTCACTGGGAATGTTTGAGCATGTCGGTCTGCGCAACTATCGCACCTATTTTCAGACCGCGCGTCGCTTGCTGGCGGATGATGGACTGATGCTATTGCACACCATTGGCCAGAACACTTCGCAACATGCCAATGACCCGTGGATTGAGCGCTACATCTTTCCCAACTCCACTATTCCGTCGATGGCGCAGATTGCGCGTGCGGTAGAAGGTGATTTTGTAGTTGAGGACTGGCATGGATTTGGCGCAGATTACGACCGCACGCTGATGGCTTGGCACAGCCGCTTTAATCAGCATTGGCCGGAACTTGAGGCCCATTATGGCGAACGGTTTCGTCGCATGTGGGATTTCTGGTTGCTCGCCTCCGCAGCGTACTTCCGTGCTCGCCGTGATCAGCTGTGGCAGGTAGTGCTATCGCCGCACGGCATACCGGGTGGCTATCAGGAAGTTCGCTAGCAATCGCTGATTAGCTACCTTTCGGGCGCACGTAATGACTCGGCTAATACTTAGTCGGCGACGAAGGAATTTGTAGGCGCTTAATTGCTTCCCGCATTGAGGCACATACTTACCAAGCCTACGGGCTTCAGGCCCTGCGCTGATTGGCGGCGCGCGTGCCGCGTACGTACCAGTCCTTGCTATTGTTGACGATGCTCACCACCAGAAGCATCGCGGGCACTTCGATCAGCACACCCACGACAGTCGCCAAGGCCGCTCCTGAATTGAAGCCAAACAGACTGATGGCTGCGGCGACGGCTAGTTCGAAAAAGTTTGATGCGCCGATCAATGCCGAGGGACAAGCGATATTGTGCTTTTCGCCTATCGCACGGTTGAGCCAGTAAGCCAGTGCTGAATTGAAGAACACCTGGACAAGGATGGGCACAGCTAACAGTCCAATCACCAGCGGCTGTTTCAGAATGGCCTCTCCCTGAAAGGCAAACAGTAATATCAAAGTCGCGAGCAAGGCGGTGATCGACCACGGTCCGATCATGGCCATAGTTGCCTCAAACGTAGTTTGTCCTTTGGCGAGCAGTGCGTTGCGTAACCACTGCGCCAGAAGCACTGGAATCACAATGTAAAGCACCACCGACGTTAGTAGTGTGTTCCAAGGCACCGTGATGGCGGAGAGCCCAAGCAGGAAGGCTACTAACGGCGCGAAGGCAAACACCATGATGCTGTCGTTGAGCGCTACTTGTGAAAGCGTAAATAGTGGATCGCCGTTGGTCAGGCTGCTCCATACAAATACCATCGCGGTGCATGGCGCGGCGGCCAGCAGAATTAGGCCCGCGATGTAGCTGTCTAGTTGATCGGGAGGTAAGTACGGTGCGAACCAATGACGGATGAACAGCCAGCCAAGAAACGCCATGGAGAACGGCTTCACCAACCAATTGACGAACAGCGTGACGCCGATACCTTTGACATGCTTGCGCACCTCACTCAGTGCTGAGAAGTCCACCTTCACTAGCATAGGAATGATCATCACCCAGATGAGCAGTCCGACTGGCAAATTCACCCGTGCGATCTCCATACGTCCGATCGTTTGAAACACGCCGGGAAAAAACCGACCCAGAGCGATGCCGGCGACGATACATAGAAACACCCAGACAGTCAGATACCGCTCGAACACGCTCATCGGCACGCCTGCTGCTTGCTTGGCAGTTGCTTCACATTGGGCACTCATGTCATTGCCTAGGGAGTTCACGGGCGGTGGTCTGCAGCGCTGTTTTTTCCAACTTGCTGGAAGGCAGGCTGATCAAGAGCTCCAGACGGTGTTTGATCATGATCATTGTTCTCCGGAACGCTTCGAGCTTGTCTACGTCAGGCGCGTTGCCTGCTGAGGGATCGGGATAGCCCCAGTGAGCGGTTGCCGGGTGACCTGGCCAGATAGGACAGACTTCGCCTGCAGCGTTGTCGCAGACGGTGATAATCAGATCCATCTTGGGCGCGTTGGTAGTGGCAAATTCATCCCAGCTCTTGCTGCGCAAGCCTTCAATGGAGATGTTCGCCTGCTGCAACACCTGCAAACCCAATGGGTTCGGTTGTTGATTTTCGCGGGGACTGCTGCCGGCCGAATACGCCTTGAAGCGGCCTGCGCCCATGGCGTTGAGCAGCGCTTCGGCCAGAATGCTCCGCGCAGAATTGTGCGTGCAAAGGAACAGGACGTTTAATGGTTGAGTTGGAGTGGTCATGGCGTTGCCCTAGCAGCAAGAAGAGTTGGAAGCATTTGGACTACAGCTTGCGGACTTCGCAGCGAGATCGGGTGTGGTTGTAGGAGCGCAGCAAACGGAGATGGACTTCTCAACTGCAGCAGGCACCATTGCAGGTTCACAGCACGCGCGAGCATCAGCAGTCTTGCTACTTTCGTTAAACACCGGAATGTTGCCCAGTGTGTGGAAGTGTTCCCAGGCGATGCCCTGTGGGTCAGTTACCCAATGCTTCTCGCTACGGGCGTAGCAGCAAGTGGTGTTGCCTTCGTCGAGCAGCGCCATATCGGCAGCCTCGGCGCGAGCTTTGAGTGCGGTTAGCTCTGATGCGTCGTCCACCTGAAAGCCGAGATGATCGAGCCCTGGCTGGTTGCCACGTGTGGAGATCGCGAAATTTACACGCGGATCTTCAAGCATCCACTTGGCATAGTCGGCCTCGACACGAGCCGGTTCTGCAGCGAAGAGCTTGGAATAGAAGGCGACACTCTTGGTGAGATCGTCAACACGCACGTGAACGTGGAATCTTTTCATCGGGGTGTCCTTTTCAGCAGTTACAAGAGGCCGCCGTGGGAGCAAGACAAGCCGCTCCCTGACAACAGTTTTCGGTGAGATAGCTCAGCAACTCGTTCATGGTGCTAAATGAGGCGCGATAGATCAGATTGCGCCCTTGGCGCTCTTGGCTGATCAAGCCGGAGTGAGTGAGCTCTTTGAGATGGAAAGACAGTGTATTCGGCGCGACTGCCAGTTGTTGGGCCAAATCTCCCGGTGTCAGGCCCTCATTGCCTGCCACGACCAAGGCGCGGAAGATCCTCAAGCGTACCTCTTGGGCCAAGGCCGCAAGTGAGCGGATTACGTCGATTTCTTTCATGATACAATAATACAATGGTTATTGAATTATTGTAAGCCGTCGAGGGGGCAAAACTCAGCTATACGAATGACCATCTCAGAAAACAGCTGTCCAGCTTAAGCTGCAATCCGTGACCTACCTTGTAATAGAACGGCTGGAAGGTATCGATCTAGAATGGGGGGCTGAATTGCTCAGAATACGCAGCTAAAGCATTGGCAGGCCACTTGGTATGGAGAACAATCTGACGACTCTCGAATCCCTCGGGTTCACGCTACCCAGCCCTTGGTACATTTTTGGCTCTATTCTGTTCAGCATCATTGGATATGCTACCTATAGATATGGGAAGAAAGCTTCCCTCACCGCACCCAAATGGATCGGAATCGCGTTGATATTCTATCCCTATGCCGTAGCGGAGACATGGGTGTTATATATCTGCGGCGTTGCTTTATGTGTGACGGCTTATTTGTATCGAAAGTAAATATAAATTGCTCCTCCGAATATCGCTTCTCAAAACATGAAGAGAAAATTCCACTTATGACTTCAGCTGTTTTTCGGGGGGGATTACCCAGCCAACAATCGCCTGCTGCTGGCCAATATCTCAATACCCATGTAAAACTTCGGGGCCAGATCAACTTTCCAACTGATCAATCTTCGCCGCACAGATGAAATCGTTCTCCGACAGGCCGCCAATGGCATGGGTGCTGAACCTGATGATGCAGTAGTTGTAACCCACTTCCAGATCGGGGTGATGATCTTCAGTATTGGCGATATGCGCCACGGCATTGACGAAGCTCATGGTGCGATAAAAATTCTTGAAGGCATATTTGCGGTGGATGGCTTTGCCATCGGTATCCACTGTCCAGCCCAGTGACAGCTTCTGCATGAAGTGATGGGTGGCATCGGCATTCAAAGGTTCAACGCCGCCTTCGCAGGGTACGCAATGTTTGCTGCTGAGCTCACTCATGGGTTGGTTCTCCGTACATAGGTTTTTGCCACGTAGTCTTCTACCAGTGTCTGGAATTCTTCGGCAATGCGTTCGCCTTTGAGTGTCGGACCTTTTTCACCATCAATATAGATCGGTGCCACTGGACGTTCGCCGGTGCCGGGCAATGAAATACCGATGTTGGCGTGCTTGCTCTCGCCGGGGCCATTCACCACGCAACCCATCACCGCCACCGTCATGTCTTCCACCCCCACATAGTGTTTGCGCCATTCGGGCATCTGATGGCGAATGTGGGTCTGTATGTTCTTGGCCAGTTCCTGGAAGAACGTGGAAGTGGTGCGACCACAGCCAGGACAAGCCACCACCATGGGCGTGAACGCACGCAGGCCCATGGTTTGCAGGATTTCCTGCGCGACGATCACTTCATTGGTGCGATCGCCATTGGGTTCCGGCGTGAGCGACACGCGAATGGTGTCGCCAATGCCTTCCTGCAACAGCACGCCCATCGCGGCAGTGGAGGCAACAATGCCTTTCGAGCCCATGCCTGCTTCGGTCAGCCCCAGGTGCAGTGCGTAGTCGCAGCGCTTGGCGAGTTCTCTATAGACGCTGATCAAATCCTGCACGCCACTGACTTTGCAGGAAATCAAAATACGATCTTTCGCTAAACCTAGTTCTACTGCACGCGCGGCGCTGTCGAGGGCGGAGACCACCAAGGCTTCGTGCATTACCGCAGTGGCATCCAACGGTTCGTTGAGTTTGGAGTTGGCATCCATCAAGCGCGTTAATAGATCCTGATCCAAGCTGCCCCAGTTGACGCCGATGCGTACCGGCTTGTTGTACTGGCAGGCGACCTCGATCATCTCCGCATATTGCGTGTCGCGCTTGGTGCCACGGCCCACATTGCCGGGATTGATGCGGTACTTGGCCAGCGCTGCGGCACAGGCAGGATGCGCCTTGAGCAGCTTGTGACCATTGAAATGAAAGTCGCCGACGATGGGCACGGACACATTCATCTGCGCCAGGCGTTCACACACATGCGGCACGGCGGCAGCCGCTTCATCTGAGTTCACGGTGATTCGCACCAGTTCCGAGCCCGCCTTCGCCAGCGCCTTGATCTGCTGTGCGGTGCCTTCAATGTCGGCGGTATCGGTGTTGGTCATCGACTGCACAATCACCGGCGCAGTACCGCCGACGGTGATGGAACCAATCTGGACAGGAATCGAACGGCGGCGCGAAGTGGCTGGCATGGATGGAAACGATCCCGGTTGAGCTAGGCGGTGATTCTAACGCAGGGGCGGTTTGTGAACCGCCCTTCTTCGAGTGATGAGACCCGGAGGGCGGCTCGCGAGCCGCCCCTGCGAAACAATGCAGCGGTTCGCGAGAAAGTCGGTGACCTTTCGCAACGCCTCCGCTACCATCGCGCCACCCATGACAACTTGGTCGGAGAGAGTCGGACAGCCGACCGCCGAAGGCGCAACCGCCCGGAAACGCTCAGGCAAATGAACGGCACAAGTTATTTATTCAGTTATTAACGTGGGTCTCTGGAGAGCGATCACCTTGTTTGCGGCCAGTCCGTAATCAGGACGGTGATCCACCGAAGGGGAGCGGTGTCTGTCAGCAGGACACCCGATCTCTCAGGTACCCGGACAGAGGGGCGCGGCTTTGGCTTTCCCGCACGCACTCCGTGTTGAAAGGCAGGCGGCGACCTTTCAGTTCAGGCTCGAAATCGCGGAGACTTTTCATGGGTTTACGTACCCCCTTGCATGACACGCACGTCGCCGCTGGCGCGCGCATGGTTGATTTCGGTGGCTGGGACATGCCGGTCAACTATGGTTCGCAGATTGATGAACATCATGCAGTGCGCCGCGATGCGGGCATGTTTGATGTGTCGCACATGTGCGTGCTCGATCTCACCGGCGTGCGCGTGCGCGAATTCCTGCGCTACCTGCTGGCCAATGATGTGGCCAAACTAAAAACGCCCGGTAAAGCCCTTTATAGCTGCCTGCTTAATGAGTGTGGTGGCGTGATTGACGACCTCATCGTCTATCATTTGATTAAGCCGGGCATGACGGAATCCTGGTTTCGCGTGGTGGTCAATGCGGGGACGCGCGACAAGGATATCGCTTGGATCAAACAGCATGCCGTGGCGTTCAATGTCGATGTAAATGTACGCACCGATCTAGCCATGATTGCCGTGCAAGGCCCGAATGCATGCGCCAAAGCAGTGGCAGTGCTCGGTGCTGATACGAACTCCGCGCTGGAGTTGAAAGTGTTTGCCGGTGGCGAATTTGGTCGCTACTTCATCGGTCGCACGGGCTATACCGGTGAAGATGGCTTTGAAGTCATGCTGCCTGCCGACCAAGCAGCGGCGGTGTGGGTGAAGTTCACTGCGGCAGGTATCACGCAATGTGGTTTGGGTGCGCGCGACACCTTGCGTCTCGAAGCAGGCATGAACTTGTATGGCAACGACATGGATGAAAGTCAATCACCACTGGAGTCGGGCTTAACGTGGACCATTGCCTTCGAGCCTAAAGCTCGCAACTTCATTGGCCGCGCCGCTCTGGAAGCGCAGCAACACGCTGGTGTGCCGCGAAAAATGGTGGGCTTGCTGCTGGAAGAACGTGGCGTGTTGCGTTCGCATCAAATGGTGTTGGTCGAAGGCCAGCCAAACGGCGAGATTACCAGCGGCACGTTTTCGCCAACCTTGGAGCGCTCGATTGCACTGGCGCGAGTTCCTGTTGCGGCAGAAGGCAACGTCAAAGTCGATATTCGTGGCAAGCAGCTGGCAGCACGTATCGTGCCGTACCCATTCGCGCGTCACGGCAAAGCCTGTATTGAAATTTAATGACACGACCATTTACTAACATTTAGTTGAGAACATTACATGAGCAACATTCCTGCCGAACTTAAATATCTCACCAGCCATGAATGGGTGCGAGTTGAAGCGGATGGCACATTGACCGTTGGTATTTCAGATCATGCGCAAGCAGCGCTGGGTGATCTGGTGTTTGTCGAAACACCCGATGTGGGACGTGAGTTGAAAGCAGGCGAAGCGTTTGCGGTGGTGGAATCGGTAAAAGCAGCTTCCGATGTTTATAGCCCAGTAAGCGGTGAAGTGCTGGCAGTGAATGAGGCGCTGGGTGCAACGCCAGAGCTGATTAATCAGTCTCCCTATGCGGATGGTTGGTTGATGAAAGTACGTTCTAGCGATTCTGCCGAACTGACCAAGCTGCTCGACGCCACGGCGTATCAAGCGGTAGTGGATGCGGCGACCTGACCCTGTTCAGAAACTAACGCAAAAATTTGACGTATTGAGAATCAGAATGACGAATCCGAGTTGCATGCCTCTGCCGCACGTTGCCACCGACTTTGCCGCGCGTCATATTGGGCCTTCACCACAGGAAATCCAGCAAATGCTGGCGGTGGTTGGCATCGATAGCATGGATGCGTTAATAGCGGAGACCTTGCCGGATAGCATTCGCATTTTGCAACCGCTGAGCAGTATGGGGCGTGCCTTGTCGGAAGTGGAGGCGTTGGCACGCCTGCGCGAACTGGCTAATAAAAACCAAGTGTTCACCTCGCTGATTGGTCAGGGTTACCACGGCACACTGACGCCGCTGGTCATACTGCGCAACATCTTGGAAAACCCGGCGTGGTACACCGCTTACACGCCGTATCAACCGGAAATTTCTCAGGGCCGACTGGAAGCGTTGTTGAATTTCCAAACCATGATTTGCGAGCTGACGGGACTGGATGTTGCTAATGCATCGCTGCTGGATGAAGGCACGGCAGCCGCTGAAGCCATGGCAGTGGCGCAGCGGGTGGCAAAAAACAAACGCAAAAAATTCTTTGTCGATCAGCACTGTCATCCACAGTCAATTGCCGTCATGCGTACTCGTGCTGAACCGCTTGGCTGGGAAATAGTCATCGGTGATGTAGCGACGGATCTTGTTGCTACAGATGTGTTTGGTGCGATTTTTCAGTATCCGGGCACCGATGGCGAGGTACGCGATTTCCGCAAAGTCATCGCACAATTAACCGCCGCAGGTGCGATCAGCATCATGGCTGCCGACCCGCTGGCGTTGTCTGTTTTGACGCCCCCCGGCGAACTGGGTGCCGACATTGCCATAGGTTCAACGCAACGCTTTGGCGTGCCCATGGGCTACGGCGGCCCACACGCGGCCTACATGGCAGTGCGTGACGCGATCAAGCGTTCCATACCCGGACGGTTGATTGGTGTGTCAATTGATTCACGCGGTCAGCCGGCGTATCGCTTGACGTTGCAAACTCGCGAACAACATATTCGGCGTGAAAAAGCCACTTCCAACATTTGTACTGCACAGGTGTTGCTGGCGATTATTGCGTCGATGTATGCGGTTTATCACGGCCCGGAAGGATTGGCGGCGATTGCAACTGCAGTACATACGCGTTGCAAGGTGTTGGTCGCTGGCTTGAACAAGCTCGGTTTCAAGATTAAGAACGCTTGCTACTTTGATACCATTACGATTGACGCGGGTGCAGAGCGCGATGTCATTATTGCGCGTGCGGCTGCGGAGAAGATTAATTTTGCAGTGATTGGCGCAACGCAATTAAGTATTGCACTTGATGAAGCGACCACCCCCGCCATTGTTGAAGCCGTGTGGCGAGCTTTTGGCGGGTCGTTGCGGTTTGCTGATGTCACCAGCGGTGCTCCTGTCATTACAGATTTTTTTAGCCGCCTTGGGCCGTGTCTGAAGCATCCAATATTCGGTCGCTATCGCTCTGAAACTGAATTACTACGTTACATGCGCAAATTGTCAGATCGTGATCTGGCACTGGATCGCGCCATGATTCCACTCGGCTCCTGCACCATGAAGCTTAATGCCACGGCGGAAATGATTCCGGTTACCTGGCCGGAGTTCGGTGCGCTGCATCCGTTTGCACCAGTAGAACAAGCCAAAGGCTATGCTGAGTTATTCGATGACCTGAAACAATGGTTGGTTGAGATTACCGGATACGACGCCGTGTCCTTGCAGCCAAACTCGGGTGCGCAAGGGGAATATGCGGGGTTGCTCGCGATTCGCGCTTATCACCACGCGCGCGGCGAGTTGAATCGTACCGTGTGCTTGATTCCTTCATCAGCGCACGGCACCAATCCCGCTTCGGCACAGATGGTTGGCATGACAGTGGTAGTGGTTAACTGTGACGCACAGGGTAATGTTGATGTAGAGGACTTACGCGCCAAAGCAGAAAGGCATAGCGCGAATTTGGCCGCGTTGATGATTACCTATCCATCTACGCATGGTGTATTTGAAGAGTGTATTCGTGAGATATGCGATATCACGCATCAGCATGGCGGCCAAGTCTATATGGATGGTGCCAATATGAATGCGCAGGTGGGATTGTCGCGTCCCGGTGATTTCGGCGCTGATGTGTCGCATTTGAACTTGCATAAAACATTCTGTATTCCGCATGGTGGCGGTGGCCCCGGAATGGGGCCGATTGGTGTGAAAGCGCATCTTGTGCCTTATTTACCAGGGCATTCTATGTTGGATGGCGGCAAATCAGCGGTCGGGCCAGTATCGGCAGCACCGTTTGGATCAGCATCGATTTTGCCGATTAGCTATGCGTACATTTTGCTGATGGGCGGCAAGGGGTTAAAGCTTGCTACTGAAGTGGCCATTCTTAGTGCCAACTACATGGCAGTGCGTTTACAACCGCATTTTCCGGTGTTGTTCCGCAATCATAATGGTCGTGTTGCTCACGAATGTATTGTCGACCCGCGACCGCTTAAAGATACTTGCGGCGTGACTGTCGACGACATCGCCAAACGACTGATCGATTTTGGCTTTCATGCACCCACCATGAGTTTTCCGGTGCCGGGCACCTTGATGATCGAACCTACCGAGTCCGAAGCCAAGGTGGAACTTGATCGTTTCTGTGATGCCATGATCGCCATTCGTGAGGAAATTTCGGAAGTGCAAGCTGGGCGCTTCGCTATCGAACAAAGTCCGCTGCGGCATTCGCCACATACTGTGCATGATCTGGTCGATGCTGAATGGAACCGCGCGTATTCACGTGAACAAGGGGTGTTCCCGACCGGTAGCTTGCGTACCGACAAGTACTGGAGTCCTGTCGGTCGTGTCGATAATGTGTTTGGTGATCGAAATCTGCTGTGCATTTGTCCAACACCAGATGAGTATCGGAGTGAAATCGGATGAATGATCGTAATAAGCCTTCCGGTATGACGCGGCTACTCAAGGCATTTGGCAATTCCATGAAAGGGTTTGCGGGTGTTTACAAACATGAGGCTGCATTTCGTCAGGAATTGTTGCTGGCGATGGTGCTAGTGCCGCTTGGTTTCTATCTTGGTCACACTGGTATCGAGCGCGCCTTGCTGATTGGCAGCGTGTTGTTGGTACTGGTGGTAGAAATTCTCAATAGTGCCATTGAGGCCGTGGTGGATCGCGTTGGTCTTGAGCGGCATGAGCTCTCTGGGCTGGCCAAGGATCTTGGTTCGGCAGCGGTATTTTTGTCATTGGTGATGGTGGCGATTACGTGGGCGCTAGTGTTGTTTGGATAACCGCACTTTTTGACATTTCCAGCGATGTTTTTCCGTTATGCTGGTTCTTGATACACAAATCACAATAGGTTACATGCATGTCGGCACTGATCTGCGGTTCCATGGCTTATGACACCATCATGGTGTTTGGCGGACAATTCAAGGATCACATCCTGCCTGACAAGATACACATGTTAAACGTGTCGTTCCTGGTGCCGGGCATGCGCCGCAATTTTGGCGGCTGTGCCGGCAACATTGCCTATAGCCTTAAATTACTGGGCGGTCAGGGTGCGCCGATGGCAACAGTTGGCCACGATTTTGCGCCGTACAAGGAATGGCTAACACAGCAGGGTGTGGAGTTGCAGTATCTCAAGCCGATAGCAAATGAGTTCACGGCACAGGCGTTCATCACTACTGATCTGAATGACAATCAGATCACAGCGTTTCATCCGGGTGCGATGATGCACTCGCATATTCAAACCGTGCCTACCGATGGTAGCGTGACGCTGGGGCTGATTTCTCCCGATGGCCGCGATGGCATGATTCAGCATGCAGAACAATTTTCGGCTGCCAATATCCCCTTCATTTTTGATCCCGGTCAGGGACTGCCAATGTTCAATGGCGAAGAACTGCTGCGCTTTGTGGATCAAGCCACCTACGTGACGGTGAATGAATACGAAGGACAATTGCTCAGTGATCGAACCGGTCTCAATCATGAGCAGCTGGCACAGCGTGTTGATGCGTTGATTGTGACGCATGGTGCGCAGGGGTCAGTGATCCACACGCAGAATGGCAAATTAACTATTCCCACCGCCACACCGAAAGCAGTGAACGATCCAACTGGTTGTGGTGATGCTTACCGTGCTGGTTTGATCTACGGCTTGATGCATAAGCTGGGTTGGGAAGTGACGGGTCGGATTGCCTCGCTGAGTGGCGCGATCAAGATTGAGTCGCATGGTCCGCAGAATCATCGTTTCACGCGGGATGAGTTTGCGACGCAGTACCAGCAGGCGTTTGGTCAGGCGTTGAATTGGTGATCCGGCCAGGGGCTATTGTGCAAGGTGCGTTTACGAACCGCTGTTCCAGTTGAGCGGCTGCTGTACAGAATAAATACAGGTGTGATTCATGCGTAAATTGTTGGTTGTTGCGGTTACCTATCTACTTTGCATTGGCGCACAAGCTGCAGATGTCGATGACAGTAAATGGGCACGCACGCTGGAGCGCATCACCCACAGCGTAGTCAGTATCCAGATCGACCAAACGCGCTCGTTTGATACCGAAGCCAATAGCTCCGGGCAAGCGACGGGGTTTGTTGTTGATGCCAAGCGTGGCTTGATCCTGACTAACCGGCACGTAGTAACGCCGGGGCCAGTGACTTCACAAGCCATATTTCAGAATCGCGAAGAAGTTGCGTTATATCCGGTCTATCGCGATCCGGTACATGACTTTGGTATTTATCGTTACGATCCTGGCAAGCTGCGTTTCATTCAACCCGCAGCGTTGCCGTTATATCCGCAAGGTGCGACCATCGGTCGCGAGATTCGCGTGGTAGGCAACGATGCTGGCGAGCAGTTGTCAATATTGTCTGGCACCTTGGCGCGTCTGGATCGGCAAGCCCCTGAATATGGTTCATTCAAATTCAATGACTTTAATACCTTCTATATTCAAGCGGCTTCAGGCACTTCGGGTGGTTCGTCTGGTTCGCCTGTGCTTGATATTGAGGGCCGTGTAGTCGCATTGAACGCTGGTGGTAGCAATGCCGCTGCTTCCAGTTTTTATCTACCGTTGAATCGAGTAGTGCGTGCACTCAAGTTGATACAGGAAGGTAAGCCCGTCACTCGGGGCACTGTGCAAACGGTCTTTACCTATACGCCCTACGATGAATTGACTCGCCTCGGTCTGGATACCAATACTGAAGCTGAAGTGCGCCGTATTTTCCCTAGTCAGACGGGTATGTTGGTGGTCAGCGAAGTGCAACCGGGATCGGCAGCCGCCGCTGTGCTTGAGCCCGGCGATATTCTGGTGCGAGTGAATGGTGAGCTACTGACCACCTTTGATCCGCTGGAGCGCGTACTTGATGATTCAGTCGATCAGCGCATCAGTCTGGAGATTCGGCGTGGTGAACAGGTGCGTAAGGCAGAGCTCAAGGTGCAGAGCCTGTATGAGATTACCCCGGATCGTTATCTGAGTTTCAGTGATGGCGTTGTGCATGCGCTTAGCTGGCAAATGGCACGCCATTACAACAAGCCGGTAGCGGGGGTGTTCGTTGCCAGTCCGGGCTATGCACTGAGCGTGGCCGGTGTGCCGCGCGGTGCGGTCATCACTGAGGTGAATGAAACTAATATCACTACGCTGGATGATTTCAGCAAAATCATCGGTGCTTTGAAAGATGGTGAGCGCGCCACGCTACGCTACTTTGCCATGGATGATCCGCGCGCCTCGCGCATTGCGGTGTTGCGCATGGATCGACGTTGGTATGCGGCTACTGAATGTTCTCGCGACGATGTAGAAGGTGTGTGGCCTTGTACAACTTGGCCGCAAGATGGAGTGGCAGCACCGCCAGAGCCGACTACTACGCAGTTTGCCAAGTCTACTGATCCATTGATTAATCGTCTGTCGCCATCACTCGTGCTGGTGAAGTTCGACATGCCGTATTCCGTCTCTGGTTATACCGACCGTAGCTTTTACGGTACGGGCATTGTGCTGGATGCGGCAAAAGGCTTGGTGGTGGTAGATCGCAACACTATTCCGGTACCGGTAGGTGACGTGCGCCTTATTTTTGCCGGTGCTATCGAAGTGCCGGGTAAGGTGAAATACATTCATCCACTGCACAACCTTGCCGTAGTTTCATACGACCCTGCACTGTTAGGTGATACACCGGTACGTTCAGCCAAATTAAATACCAAGAGCGTGCGCGCAGGCGAAACCGTATGGGCGGTGGGTTTGGATGCCGATGCCAAAGTTAAATCACAATCAGCGATAGTGGCTGAGATTGAACCGGCTGAATTTCCCCTGTCACGTTCGTTGCGCTTCCGCGAAGCCAATTTGGAACTGATCAATCTGGTGAATGGCCCGAATAGCTTTGATGGCGTATTGGTCAACAAGAAAGGCGAGGTGGTATCCAGTTGGTCAAGTTATCTGCTTGAGCAAGGGCGCACTCCGGAGCAGATCATGCGCGGCATTCCTGCCGATATACTTGCCGAGACATTGCAGTTGGCTAGCAGTGGCGCGATGCTGCAATCACTTGAAGCGGAGTTGTCACCTATCTCGCTGGCAGATGCGAGTCGTTTGGGGTTGCCAGAACAGTGGTCGCAAGGATTGGTGGCTCATGATTCCTCCCACCGTCAAGCCTTGGTGGTGGTGCGTCTGGTTGCCGGATCACCCGCTGCCACAGTATTACGCTCCGGTGATCTGATCTTGGCGATTGATGGCAAAACGGTATCACGCTTTCGTGAGGTTGAGTTGGCGACGCAGCAGCCACGCGTCAAACTAACGGTGCTGCGTAACGGCAAGGAAGAGCAGATAGAAATTGATACCGCTGCATTGAGTGGTCGCGACATTGATCGCTTGGTGTTTTGGGCCGGTGCAGTGCTGCAAACCCCACATCGAGCCTTGGCGGCGCAACGTAATACGCCGACTGACGGTGTGTTCGTTGCCTATTTTGCCTATGGTTCACCGGCTTCGCGTTACCAGTTGTGGGCAGGGCGGCGCATTGTGGAAGTGGATGGGCAACTCACGCCAAATCTTGATGCGTTTACCCAAGCTATTGCCAATCGTGAGGATCGTAGTTCGGTGCGTCTGCGTACCCTTACGCTGAACGGTGCGTCGGAAGTCATTACGCTGAAGCTTGATAATCGTTATTGGCCCGCTTATGAACTAAAGTGGACTGAACAAGGTTGGCAGCGTTCTGCCTTGAAGTAACACTTATTTGCGGTGATGACCATAAGGGCGGCTAGTAGGCTGCCGTTGTCTTTTTTCTGCGCTTGTCGCAAATACCGGCATAATTAACTAATGACTGATGTACTAAAACTTGCAGCGGCGCGACAGATGTTTACGCGTTTCGGTGACGCTGCGTGGCTACTGACTGATCCGGCGCATCCGTCGGCAAGCAAAACGGGCCCCGTTATCTATATCTGTGATGTAGAGAGTGGTCGGTCCTTGCTGTTAGAAACAAATCATGGTGCGTTACAGAAATTGTCCGAACAGGCTGATCTGGATGAACCGGAATATCAGCAGGTGCGGGCCGCACTGAGCATTCTGATTGGTGACTTATTGAACAGTGCGCCGATTCATCCTGATACGCGCCGTGGTGTGATATTGGGCGCGGCATTTTGCACCAGCGAAACGCGTGGCTTTCATATCACGAAACATCATGGTTCAGAGGTACAGCATGTGTTGCTGCGCTATCCCGACGCGGCAAGTAAAAGTCACATATTGACACCCATGCCGGTGTTCAAAGTGCATCCCATCACTGCTGTCGAACTTGATTCAACAGTGACTCATATACTGCTGAGCGAGCAGTTGAATTTCCCTGAACGGTTCGCCAACGGTATGCCGCTTTGCTTCAAACAACTGCGTCGCAATGTGTTGTCTGGCGGTGCTTAGCGAACTCGCTTTTCTGTTTGCCTTTGCTGGAGGAATAACTTAGGCAACATGTCTTGTCTTGCCTTCTGATCATCTTCGAGTTCGACCTCAATCATCGCCGCAAGTTTACGCAATTGGCGCTGCTGCTCTGGCGAGGTGGTGTCTGCTGCAATCTCCACACGGATCGCAGCAAGTAATTCCTTGATACAGTCGTCTGATAGGCCATAGTTTGCGCGCCACTCTAAATAGGCGCGCCAGTAATCGCTGGTGATATCTTGTGGCTCTAGGTGAATCAAAACGTCGACTCCATCGTTGGCTCAATGGAATTGATACTGCGCCCATGTTGTTACACGAGTGTGACGTCCTATCAACCGTGAATTAGATTTGGTTGAGGCGTGGCAGCTTAGTCAACTTGGCAGCTGGTTATATTGCGCGGATTCACACTTGGGCTGCTGTTGTGAGCATCAAGGCGGTATTTATCTGATATTCCGAATCCGAAAATTCTTTCCCTTGATCTTGCCTTCACGCAGCCGTTGTACTGCCCGGCCATGCCAGTCGCGCGCTATCGCGACATAACTACGGGTAGGGAACACGTCAATCTTGCCCACCGCATCGCCCGGTAAACCGGCATCACCGGTTAACGCACCTAACAGATCGCCAGGGCGTAGTTTGTCTTGTCGACCTGCATCTACCGCGATAGTGACAAACGGGGCGGTTAATGCTGGCGCGCCATTACTGGTTCGTGGCAGTTTGCCCCAACGCAACGCCATTCCCTGTTGTTCGGCGATAGCGTGGGCGCGCATGGCATCACGCGGTACGCATAAACTGAGTGCTACACCACGACTACCCGCGCGACCGGTGCGGCCAATACGATGCAAATGCGTGTCAGCATCAATGGCAATATCAAAATTGATCACCATAGGCAGTTCCTTGATATCCAGCCCACGTCCGGCCACATCGGTAGCGATCAATATATTGCAGCTACGGTTGGCAAAGCGCACCAGCATCTCTTCGCGCTCACGCTGTTCCAGCTCACCATGTAGCGCCAGTGCGGAAAAGCCCTGAACATCCAAGGCCGCATGTACATCGCGTACTTCCTGACGTGTATTACAGAACACCACTGCTGAATCAGGACGATGCTGCATCAACAGCCGTTGCAATGCATCCAGCTTGTCATGCGGTTGTACTTCGTAAAAAGTTTGTTCGATCAATACTTCATCAGCGTCACTTTTGATGGTGACATCCAGTGGATCATGCTGAAACTGGCGACTGAATTGTCTGATCGGATCGGGCATGGTGGCCGAGAACATCAAAGTCTGTCGCTGCGAGGGTGTGTGTGCGACGATTTCGGCAATGGCATCGGCAAAGCCCATGTCAAGCATGCGATCTGCTTCATCCAGCACCAATACCTGCAATGCTTCCATTGGCAGCGCTTTCTTCTTGAGCAGATCGAGAATGCGTCCCGGTGTGCCCACCACCAAGTGCGGTTCATGCGTGAGTGAGTTCAGATGCGTGCGGCGCGGAATACCGCCGCACAGGGTTAGCACTTTTACATTGGGAATGAAGCTGGCGAGACGGCGAATCTCGCGGCTGACCTGATCCGCCAGTTCGCGGGTGGGGCACAGCACCAGACCGTGCAGCTTGCTGGTAGTCGCATCCAGCTGTGATAACAACCCCAACGCAAACGCGGCAGTTTTGCCGCTGCCGGTTTTGGCCTGCGCCACCACATCGCGTTTGCTAAGAATAGCGGGCAGGCTGGCGGCTTGTACCGGGGTCATCTCGGTGTATTCAAGTTCGGCCAGCGCCTTGAGTAGCGCCTGATTCAAGTTTAATTCGGTAAATGCGTGCATGTGTGCATGATCGCACTTATTGCATTCACGCTGCGGTAATTCCTTGTGATCTGCGGTTGTTTGCATGAAACCGCCGCGTATTGGCTGATATTCACTCGCACAAACGAACTAAAGTTATTGAGTTAGTATGTGTTGCTTATTGGTTGATTATCAGTAGCTGTTCAATTGCGATGAGTGCCCGACGCCAGATTTCAAGATTCACCCGTGCCAAGCACCGTGAGCGGTGGTTATCCGCCTTTATTACCCGATGGCGGCAACGACTCATGTTTGTTGTCGGCGGCGTGCTGGTGGGGGGTGCGGCAGTGTCGTTGGCTTGGTTGGCCGAGGCGGCGCAGCATCAATTTGCGACGCTAGCTGAAGCGTATCAATGGTTGCCCTTTCTGGTAACGCCACTGGGTTTCTGCGCCTGTATCTATGCTGCGTCCAAGTGGTTCAACAATGCGCAGGGCAGTGGTATCCCGCAGACCATTGCAGCCTATCGTGTTGCGAACATGGCGTATCGAAAGAGTCTGTTATCGCTACGCGTGGTGGCGGGAAAAATTTTATTGACCGTACTGGGTTTGCTGTTCGGTGCATCAACCGGACGCGAGGGCCCGACGGTGCAAGTGGGTGCGGCGTTGATGTTGGCGGTGGGGCAGTTATCACCGCGTAAGCGTGCTGGTTTGATCGTCGCCGGCGCTTCTGCCGGTGTGGCAGCGGCTTTCAATACGCCGCTGGCAGGCATCATGTTTGGCATTGAGGAAATGAGTCGCTCATTTGATCGTCGCACAAGTGGTTTGATCATTGCCTGCGTCATTGCTGCCGGGTTCACCGCCTTGGCGTTGCTCGGCAATTACAGTTATTTCGGTACCACCAATGGCTCAATCCACGGCATCGCTGGCTGGGTGGTAGTACCAATCTGCGGCATTGCTGGTGGCTTGCTGGGAGGTGGGTTCAGTTGGCTGGTCGTGGCGGCTTCACGGGGCGCATTCAACTTCCAACGCTGGCAACTAAGCTTACGCGGGCAGTTAGGTGTGGCATTTGGCTGTGGTCTGGTGGTGGCGCTATGCGGCCTGTTATCTATGGGGGCTATTCATGGCACCGGTTATCAGCAAGTAAAGTACGCATTGGATCACCAGCAGCCATTGAGCGATTCGTTTGGGGTACTCAAGTTTATTGCCACGCTGGCATCGTCGCTCAGTGGCATACCGGGTGGTATCTTTGCTCCCTCTCTCGCAATCGGTGCCGGCATGGGGTCGAACTTGGCCGTACTGCTCACTAGTAATGCAGCGGGCGTGATGATTTTATTGGGTATGGTGGCTTATCTCGCCGGGGTGGTGCAGGCACCCATTACCGCATTTGTGATCGTTATGGAAATGACAAACGATCACGGTATGTTGATGCCCTTGATGGCGACCGCGTTGCTGGCCAGTGCAGTATCGCGGCTGATATGTCGCGAGGGCATATATCATGCGCTGGCGCACAACCTGCTTGAGAAGCGTAGAAAGTCGCTGCTAGCCGAACCTGCAGAGAGTGCGACTAATCCAGTAAATTAATTCGGTGAATTGATTGCGCACGTTTGTTGGCACGACAAACAATGCCTAACCTCTGCGCATCGCCATTAACGTTGCAATGTCTTGCGTCGCTTCATAGCGGCGGAACGCTGGCTCTTTGCTCAGTGCGCCATACATTGCCATACGATCGGCCAGTTCATTGCCTTCGGTGCCCACATGTGCGGCAACATGGGTGAGAGTTAATTCATCGTCTTTAATACGTTGATAAATGTTGTAACTGTCCTGAATGATGTCGAGGTTCTTGATCTCGCCGTCTTTTTTCTGCCAACCTTTTTTCTCCCAGCCAGCGGCCCACACACTGACGCAATTGATGGCGTACTGCGAGTCGCTGCAGATCTCGACGCTGTAGCCCGCTTTCAATTCGGCTTCAGCCATACGCAGGGCTTCATGTATCGCATTCAACTCGGCAGTGTTGTTGGTGCCTTGTGAGTTGTACAAGCCATACCACAGTTCAGCTAGCACCCCGTCGCGATACACCACCACACCGGAACCCGCGTTGCCGGGGTTGGGTTCACACGCGCCATCACAGTAGATACTGACTTCGTGTTGATGCGCGATATGTGCGGTGCTTTCGGCTTTCGGCTTGCTGGTCTTTGCGCCGCGCACAATGTGCGCGCTGCTGCCATCGCGAAACGCTTGCTCTGCTTCAGCGCGAGTCGGAAATGATTTAAAGCGCGCGCCAGTGTATTTATCCACCGATTGCTGTGCGCTGGTCCAGTCGCTAAACACGCCGGTCTTGCGACCCGCCCAGACTACGTAATATTTTATTGCCATGCGATTGTAGACCTAAACATTAGTCAGCTCAAAATACGTAGATTCAACGAATTTGTTCCAAAGTCGTTGTGGCGTCGATTACCAAAATTATAACGAGGGTATAATTTTTTTCAGCGTCAGCAGCATTCCCGTGGGTTTATGGTTTTCTGACGACATCCGAATCAGTATGCTGTTTCGTAAGGTGACGTACGCAATACCAGAGGTTCCGTTCTTAGCATACTTAGCTGAAAATGCCTTCAGGATTTGGCGACCTGGAAGTATTGATCTCCACTCTCCGTTACGCAGCGCTGCTTCTACGATGCTTGTAACACTATTGATCTCATCATCAATGCTTGCCACGGAAAGTTTGTTAGTCCAAAGACTATTCAGCCGATCCCGAGTGGAATCTATGGAGGGTGTCAGAGCAAGCTGCAGATTGGCGGTTGACGGATCGCAGCCTATCCTTATCTCACCAAAAATTGATTGTCTAACCCAGTTCAGAATTCGATGTGAAACGATTCCAGGCGTGGCGTCCTGTGCGCACTTCTTTAACGCCTCATCCACCTCGTCATCTGTATGAAATGGCGCCTTATCTGCACATAATTCGACCAAAGCCTCGCGAACATACTTGGGGTTGAGCAGGAAATTCTCGATGTGATAGCTATTCCATAGGAAGCGTCCTGGTCGGGACGTACAGTCTGGCGCGATACTGTCGTCTTGATCCGTTACTGCGTAGACGTCTTGTGTGATCAGGCGTTCTCCCCTTGCTTTCATTAGGGCAGCATGAAGTTGGAGCACATGCTTTTTATCATGTCCAGAAACGAAGGTGACTCGTTTAGCAAACTCCGGGAAGAGTCTTGAGACCATGTGGGTATCGAATTCAGAAGAGTCTTCTGATTCGCCACCGCCCTCAAAGATTACAATCGGGGAAGATGGTCGGAAGGCTGCTAGATCACCTACTAGGCTAAGCACTAGAGCTTGCATTTCTGTATCACCAACGACGCTGGTCGCTTGATTGACTTCCGTTAATGTATCCGCAGGTTGTAAATGGATTACGCTAGCTCCCGTCGTTGCAATTGCCCCTCTAACAATTGCGTCGGAATGTGTAACAAGCCAGATCTGATTCCCAAGTTCCTTACCTAGATGCTTGGAGTAGAATGCAGGCAAATCGGCTACTAGGCGAGGGTTAAGATGCAACTCTGGTTCGTCTATCATAAGTATCGAGTTTTTCGGGGCACGGTTGCTTAAAAGCAGGTAACCATAAAGGACTTCTTTTTCGCCTGAGCTAAGGTCGTTGATGTCATGAGTGCCGCCAGCTGAAGTTGTGACGTCGAATTTCAACGTGCCATTGAGACTGGGTTGTGGTCCATGAAACGTTTTGCCAGGAATGAATGTTTTGAAGAGTTCCTTGAGCGTTTCAGTTAAGTCTCTTCTCAGTTCTGGGTCACGATTCCCTGCCTGATTTCTTATCAATGCCTTTACATAGGCCGAAGAAAGCTGCTGCTTAAGATCCGTATAACGTGCATCATGGTTGTATAGGGAATGGCTTCTTGCCTTGGCGCTCGTTTCATCGACTGTTTGGTCGATCTTTACTTGAATAGATCCAGACGCCTCTCGCTTGTAGTGACGGCTAGAAGTCTGAAAGTCGAGTACGCCGATTTGACTCGGCTTAAATGTGCTAAAAATAAGCTCCAGCAGGCGGCTCTGCTCAAGTTGGTAGATCCCATCCGGGTTAATAGTTAATCTGCCCACAACAGAATTCAAGTTAAGTTCTGCTTCAATCTCTGATCGAATCCGTACGCTTGCAGACTGGATGGCTGGTTCACTCTGGCGAGCTTGCTGCGCGAGCGATTGGAAGGTTCGAAACCTATGAAATGGTGAATCTGGACTTTCGTTCACCGCCATGTCACGAACCAGTTCGCTGATGTCTCCCTTAAGGAACTCGATCTCTGACTCAGATAAAGAAAATTGTGCCTCGATAGTCAAGCTCCGAGTACGATCATGTAACAAAGGGGCGGTTTCTATATGGCCTAGCTTGTGGGTTATGCCGAATTCATTTAGCCAAGACTGCGTTTCGTTTGGGATATAACCGCCATAAGCGGATTTCAGTAGGCGGATAGCATCAAGTATGCAGGTTTTGCCGCATCCATTTGGTCCGGCCAATACAATCATGTCACCAATCGAATTAATCTCGAGATTTCTCAAGGCTTTGAAATTTTCAATCTTGAGAGTTGAAATCTTCATGATCTTCCTTTCTGATTTTACAAAGGCATAAGTCGTAGCGGCTTTGTTCCATGTAGGTTGTAGTTGGTGCTAGCTTGCGTTACCTGCCCAAATTAACCGTCTTGCCAATCCACAGCTCCGTAGTAGCGGCTTCAAGTAAAAAATCTGCCACATCAGCCCGCGAAATTGATCCGGGCACTTGCCGACCAACTGCTTTTTGATAATTGCCACGTGCTGGGCCATTGGTGAGGCGACTGGGCCGGGCCACGCTCCATTGCAGCCCGCTGTCACGCGCCAGTTGCTCTTGCCGCGTGTGATCGGCAGTGGCTTCGCGAATCAACAAGTAAGTGAACAACTTGGCAAGTGGGTTCAACAGGGTGTGGCCATCACCTGCGCCCAAGTTGCTCAGAACAACAATTCGAGGCACTTGTGCGGCTTGCATGGCGGCGATGACTAGGCGTGTGCCGCGCGAATAGAAATCCGGTTGCTGTTTGAGCTGCGCGATGGACAGGCTGGCGGTAATGATGACGGCATCGTGGCTGGGTACGGTGGCGAAAACAGCTGACTGGTCATGAAAGTCACCTTTGATCTTGCGCAGCTGCGGGTGCTCAACTTGCATTTGCTCAGGGTGGCGGCTGAGGGTGGTGACTTGGTGGCCTTTTTCCAGCGCCAGTTTGGCGGCTAGCAATCCGGTGCCGCGCGAAGCGCCGATGATCAAAATTCTCATAGGTTATGACCGTTTTTCCCCGAATGGGTGAGTCAGTATGCCGTAATCAGGCTGCATGCTGCATAATACCCGGCCTTTTGCGCGGCTCGTCAGCCGCGCGTGCATCTGGTAATTGGAATAATGCTCTCTACGCTCAATGTTGCTGTGCAGTTTGGTGCCAAGCCGCTGTTTGAAAATGTGTCGGTTAAATTCGTCGATGGCAATCGCTATGGCTTGATCGGGGCCAATGGCTGCGGCAAGTCGACGCTGATGAAAGTGCTGGGTGGCGAGCTGGAGCCCAGCGCGGGCGAAGTGGTACTGCAAACCGGCTTGCGCATGGGTAAATTGAGCCAAGACCAGTTTGGTTATGAAGACCAGCGCGTCATCGACGTGGTGATGCAGGGCCATGTGGAAATGTGGCAGGCGATGACCGAGCGCGATGCGATTTATGCCAATGCCGACGCGACTGATGATGACTACATGCGTGCTGCCGAATTGGAAGCCAAGTTTGCCGAATACGGCGGTTATGAATCTGAGGCGCGTGCTGCCAGCCTGCTGACTGAAGCCGGTATTGATCCCGCGCAACACAATGGGCCAATGAGCGAAGTGGCACCGGGCTGGAAACTGCGGGTACTGCTGGCGCAGGCATTGTTCTCTACCCCCGATGTGTTGTTGCTGGACGAACCTACCAACAACCTCGACATCAACACGATTCGCTGGCTGGAAGACACCATCAATGCCTACAGTGCCACCATGATTATCATCAGCCATGATCGTCACTTCCTGAATCAGGTGTGTACGCATATGGCGGACCTGGATTACGGTCAGTTGAAAATTTATCCCGGCAACTACGACGACTTCATGTTGGCTTCGACGCAGGCGCGGGAATTGCAGTCAGCTGCTAACACCAAGGCCAAAGAGCGCGTGGCTGAATTGCAGGAGTTTGTGCGGCGCTTCTCGGCTAACAAGTCCAAGGCCAAGCAGGCCACCTCGCGTGCCAAGCAGATCGAGAAAATCAAGATTGAGGATATGAAGCCGTCGTCGCGGCAGAACCCGTATCTACGCTTCGAACAGGATAAGAAGTTGCATCGCGTGCCGCTGGAAGTGGAGGGGCTGAGCTTTGCCTATCCCGATTCGCAGGAGCAGGTGCTTGACAACATCAGTTTCAATATGGAAGTGGGCGAGCGCATCGCGATTATCGGCGCTAACGGCGTGGGTAAGACGACGCTGATCCGCACCATGATTGGCGAGCTGAAGCCCACCAAGGGCAAGGTCACATGGTCTGAAAACGCCCAGCCAGGCTATATGCCGCAGGATCCGCAGGCAGAGTTTGCCGAAGACATGGATCTGGTGCGTTGGTTGTCCGAGTGGCGCGGTGCGGGTGATGATGATCAGATCGTGCGTGCGACCTTGGGACGATTGTTGTTCACCGGCGACGATGGCAGGAAGTCGGTCAAGGTGCTCTCCGGTGGCGAGAAAGGCCGTATGATTTACGGCAAGCTGATCATGACCAAGCCCAATGTACTGGTGATGGATGAACCTACCAATCACATGGACATGGAAACCATTGAGTCGCTACAGATCGGCTTGGAGAAGTATCCCGGTACGCTGATTTTCGTATCACACGACCGCGAGTTCGTCGGTGGTGTGGCGACGCGCATTATCGAAGTCAAGGCGGGTGGAAAAATTGTTGATTTCAAGGGCAGTTATGACGAATATCTGAAGTCGCAGGGCATTGATGCATAGTTGTTCCCGGTGTGGTGTGGCGATGACATTTTATTCGAGCGCCGCAGTCACGCCAGGCAGCCGTGTATGATCATCAAATGGCCATAACTCGCATTTCACAAGAAGAACTTCAAGAAGCCGTTGCTGCGTTACGCAACGGTGAGTTGGTCGCGTTCCCGACTGAAACCGTTTACGGTCTGGGTGCCAATGCCAATCACCCCGAAGCAGTGCGCAAGATATTCAAGCTCAAGGGTCGGCCTAGTACGCACCCGCTGATCGTGCATATTGATGATCCGAAGTACCTGCCGCGTTGGGCGCGTGATCCTTCTCCAGCAGCATTGGCACTGGCTGCAGCATTCTGGCCCGGCCCACTGACGCTGGTGCTAAAACGTGCGCCTGCTGTCGCAGACGTGGTCACGGGCGGTCAGGACACGGTAGCGATTCGTGTACCCAGTCATCCGGTGGCGCAACAATTACTGACCGCGTTTGGTGGTGGTATTGCCGCGCCGTCGGCCAATCGTTTCGGTCATGTCAGCCCGACTCGGGTTGAGCATGTGCGTGAAGAGTTTGGCGATGAGGTGCAGATTGTGCTGGATGGTGAGGACTGCAAAATCGGTCTGGAGTCCACTATTGTCAGTTGCGTCGGTGAGGTGCCACATTTGCTGCGGCCCGGTGCCATTACGCTGTCGCAGTTGCAAGCGGTGGTGCCGGAAGTGACCGCCGCCCTCGATCCGGATGCGCCACGCGTACCCGGCAGTTTGGCGCGGCATTATTCGCCGGGCACACCATTGAATTTGGTGCCTAGTAAAAATTTGGAAACGGTAATAAAGGAGTTCACCGAAGACCGCGAAAAGGTAGCGGTGCTGGCCATGCGCCCGCCCGGCAAGGCCAGTGAGTTCATGACCTGGATTAATGCCGGTATGCGCGCCGATCTTTATGCGCGCAACCTATACGCCAATGTGCGCACCCTGGACAAGGCGGGCGCACGCATCATTCTGGTTGAAGAAGTGCCGGATGATGAACGCTGGGAGGCGGTGCGAGATCGCTTGCGGCGAGCCGCAGCAGCAGAAAACGTGGTGACTTCCGACCCGGATATCGCTGCGCTGAAGGCGGATTTTGGTGACGACTTGTTCTGTTGAGTTCGCAGGCTCGATGTGGCCCGCCCGTTTGTCCTATCTGCGCGGGCAATTAAAACCATTTCAAAAAATCGTGACTGAGTTCTTGCATCGTGGTCTCAATTTGTTACATTGCGCGCGCCGGTGATGCTCAGTCGCCGCGCCTGTGTAAGAGAACACCCAGAGCCTAGCTTTGCGCGCAAAGCTAGGATGCCTAAATAAGCTGCAGGTGTCGCTCGACCAGACTCTTGAGTGGGTTGGTTAAGTGTGTTTTGCAGCATTATTGACTGGTAGAGGTATACATAGGTGTTACCCCGCGCGGCCGTACAGGCCTTATCTCACTATTCTTCTGCCACCGAAGGTGATGCGACTGCGTTAAACGACGCAGAAATCAGCTCATTGGCGGCCCGTTTTGGTTCGCCGTTACTGGTGATAGATTGCGAGCAAGTGCGGCGCCAGTATCGAGCGCTCACTGCTGCGCTACCCGGTGTTGATCTGCATTACGCGTTGAAGCCTCTGCCACATGCGGCGGTGGTCTCGTGTCTGCGTGACGAAGGTGCATTCTTCGATCTGGCCACCACCGGCGAAGTCGAGCTAGTCAAAACCGCTGGTATTGCGCCGGAGCGGTGTATTCATACTCATCCGATTAAACGCGATAGCGATATTCGCGATGCGCTGCGCTACGGTGTCACCACCTTTGTGGTTGACAATCCTGATGAAATACGCAAATTCGCTCGCTATCGCAAGCGGTGCGAACTGCTGGTTCGTGTTTCGTTTCGCAGCCCGAATGCGGTAGTAGATCTGTCTAAAAAGTTTGGTTGCGAAGCGAGCGCGGTACTTGGCCTGCTGGAGCTGGCGCGGTCATTGGGTGTGCGTGTCAAAGGTTTGAGTTTTCACATTGGCTCACAAGCGACTGCGCCGACCAAGTATGTGGAAGCGATTAACGCCTGCAACAATCTGATTGCGGAAGCATTGCTAGCAGGACTGCCAGCACTGGAAGTGCTGGATATTGGTGGGGGCTTTCCCGTGTCTTACGATGAAGTCATGCCACCGATTGACGAATTCTGCGCACCGATTCGTGTGGCGTTAGCCAAGCTGCCCAAACATGTGCGATTGATTGCGGAGCCGGGTCGTTTTCTGTCTGCGCCTGCGGGTATTGCTGTGTCCACGGTGATGGGCAAGGCCAAGCGAGATGGTCGTTGGTGGTACTACTTGGATGATGGTGTGTATGGATCGTACAGCGGGCAGATGTTCGATCACGCCAAGTATCCGGTGTCGGCGTTGAAACACAGCGATACAACCTTTTCCAGCGTGCTTACTGGCCCCACCTGCGATTCCATTGATGTGATTGATGACAATATCGACCTGCCCGAGCTGGAAATCGGCGATCTGATCGTGGGTCGCATGATGGGTGCCTACACTTGGGCTAGCGCCACGGATTTTAATTTCTTCCGTCGTGCCAAAGTGGTTGTGGTGAATGAACGTCCTGCAGCAGCTGGGCGAGTCGTAAAGCTACAACGACGATAGTGTTCTCATTATTCTCCTGGCTGATTAGGAGAAGGATGCCTATCGGGCCAGATGTGGGTTGCAGTGGATTCGGACTTCCCACCTGTTTCAGGGTTCGCACACTTGCTAATGCCTTGCCATTTGGTGTTAGCTGTGCCCGTATGGCATCACCCACTCTCATTACACCCTTGCCACTAATTTCGCGACGCGGCTTGCTGAGCGCGGCGAGCGCAATGCTGTTGCTGCCGTTCGCTCTGCGTGCGCAAACAACGGGCACTCGTTCGCTGTCGTTTGTTCATACTCACACTGGTGAAACATTGTCAGTGAACTATTGGTGTGATGGTGCATATCAATCGGATTGCTTGGATAAGTTGAATTACTTTCTGCGTGATTTCCGCAGCGGCGATGCCATGCACATGGATAAGCAGCTGATGGATATTTTATACGGCCTGCAAGTACTGGCTGATCGCGATGCGACTTACGAAGTCATCTCGGCTTATCGTTCCCCGCAAACCAACGCAGCTTTAGTCGCCAAGTCATCAGGTGTGGCGAAACAGAGCCTGCACATGGTAGGCAAGGCCATTGATGTGCGCATCACTGGTTTTTCTACCAAGAAGTTGCAGCAGCTCGCGTTGATGAATCAGAGTGGCGGCGTTGGTTACTATGCCAAGTCAGATTTCGTGCATCTGGATACCGGTAGAGTCAGGAGCTGGGTTGGTTAATCAGTAGGCTGGGATGAAATCCCAGCATCTTGTATTGTGATCAAAGCTGGAATTTCATCCCAGCCTACAAATCACAACAGCTTGGCAAGCTTGGCATCGTGTCCATAAATATCATTAAAGAACTGCACCACTCCTGATTCCAGTGGCATGACAGTGCTATACACAATCAACACCGGAATGGTTTGCGTTAAGTTCACGCGCTGATTCGGTTCGCCTTGCATCGCTGCTTGGATGTTATCTTTACTCCATGCAGTGGCGGTATTGCGCAATACGTACTCGGCCAGTGCGGTTGGATCGCTGACGCGAATGCAGCCGTGACTGAAGGCGCGATGCGATTCGCTAAACAATTGTTTGGCGGGTGTGGAATGTAGATACACATTGTAGCTATTGGGCATAATAAACTTCACCTCACCCAATGCATTGCTATCACTTGGCCGTTGTCGCAGCCGCAACTTTCCACTGGCCAGCAGAGCAATGTTCTCTGGCGTTGCCGTGACGACCGGTGAATTATCGCTTTGCCCGTTAACGAGTTCCAACTGGTTGCGTTGCAGGAAGTTGGGGTTTCTTGCAATAGTGTCGAGCATCTCGCGCTGGAGAATAGTGCGTGGTACATCCCAATAGGGACGAAACACTACATACTTCATCTCAGCCAGAAAAATCGGTGTCTGTGTATGTGGGAACGCCTGACCCACAATGACATCCATACGCAGCAAGTTAGCTTCGTGATCATTCGCTGACTTGAAAGCAAATAATTTGAACTGCGGAATGTTCACCACAATCATGGGTGATTGCAGCGGTGGTAGCCAGCGCCAGCGTTCCAGCGTCAATTCGATTTGCTGCACACGCTTGGCAAATGGCGTGGTAAGTGCGCTGAAGGTCTGTTTACCCAGCACGCCATCGGCTTGCAGGCCATGACGGGTTTGATAATTCTGTAACGCTTTGACCAAGGCAGTATCCAGCGAGCTGTTAGTGTCAGCAGCCACGGCGTCACTCGACAAGTCTTGTTCGGCTAGCAGCAAGCGACGCAATGCGGCAGCGCCGACATAGAACTCTTCAGGTTTGATAGAGCGATCGGTAAAATTTGGCAGCTGTGTCAATTCAGTATCTACTGCCAGCAAGCGATAGCGGGCCAAGGCTTTTTTCAGCAGTTGATAGTGAGAGGACTGCGGTTCCAATTTGGCAATTTCAGCAGCTGCATCGGTGCTGCTGGAAAGGCGAATCAAGACGTCGACGAAATCCAATTCCTGATCGCGTGAGGTTTCAAGATTAAAACCGACCTTGCGTGGATCAATGCGACCGTAATGCAGATGTTTGATGAAGCGTAGCGCAGCGGTACTCAAGCCCAACTCCAGCTGGGTGCGGTCTTGTGCGGTCTGCGCCGCAGCAGAGTTCGCCAAGCGCATTAATCGATAGGTCAGTGTGATGCCGTCATAATCGGCTGCATTCAAACCATAACTGGCCGCGTTGCGCAGCAGGTTGAGCATGTCCAGCGCTGCTTGAGTTGGGCGATCCTGACTAAACCACAATGGACTAAAGTTACGCTGTTGATATAACTGCTGTAGCACAGTCTGCTCGGCACTTAAATCGCTGTTCTGTAAGTACGGGTGATGCTCGCTGAGCAATGCCTGAGTTAGAAGTTGACTGAGGCTAGGTGCATCTGTTTGCTGCGCATGAGCAGATCCGTCTATGCCAATCGGCAAGCTAATGCTGAGCAGTAAAATCAGACAGATTTTTGGCATTGGGTGTCGCATCTGTCCATTCTAGTGGTGAATAAGAGGTAGGGTATGCAGAACGTTCTTGCTGATTGTAGTGAGGGTGCGCGTGGTACAGCGGTGATGAACGACGTGCCCGTGCAGCTGCGCTCGCGAATCTCGAATTATATATGGTAGTGGATTGCTTTGATTTTGTGCTCAGACTTGATCAGACTGCATACCCCATTCGTTTATAGAAAATTGCTTGCGCGTGATTTTTTCCATACCGATTGAGTTTGTCTTGTTCGCTGTCACCCTATTAGGAGTGGCTGTTTCTCATGGCCATTCATTGCGTGTGGCGCTGACCGGTCTTGCCGTGCTGTTAGGCTACAAGCTCATTGTTACCGGCTTTGCGGAGGGGGTGGGATTGACCGGCTTAGGTTTTCACCTTCATCACGAATGGGTATTGCTGGTCAATCTGTTCGCGCTGCTAACAGGTTTTGCGTTATTGGCGCGACACTTCAAGGCGAGCCGTATACCGCAGTTGCTGCCTCATTGGCTGCCAGATGATTGGACTGGTGGTCTGTACTTGCTGTGCATAGTGTTTGTGCTATCCGGATTTCTGGATAACATCGCGGCGGCATTGATTGGCGGTACGGTAGCCAGCACGGTATTTCGTCAACGCGTGCATCCTGGCTATGTCGCGGCCTTGGTGGCCGCCGCTAATGCAGGTGGTGCAGGCAGTGTGGTGGGGGATACCACCACTACTATGATGTGGCTGAGTGGGTTAAGTCCGATGCAGGTGCTGCATGCTTACGTACCTGCTGGTGTGGCACTGTTTACCTTTGCCGGAATCGCTGCGTATCAGCAGCAACGCTATGCGCCGATCACCCGTGACTCGCCAGTCGGGCTCAAACTGGATTACATCAGTTTGGTGGTGGTGGTGTTGATCCTGCTGGCGGCCATAGCCAGTAACGTCATCATTAATGGTTGGCAACCCAAGTTGGCCGATGAGTGGCCATGGATCGGTACCGCTGTATGGACCACCTTGCTATTGCTGGCACCATTGCGAGCTCCGGACTGGCGGGCATTGCCGAGTGCCGCAGCAGGCGCGATTTTTTTAATGGCACTGGTGCTAATGGCCTCGCTGATGCCGGTGGATAAACTGCCCGCGGCAAGTTTGCTCAGTACTTTTGCGCTGGGCTGGGTATCGGCTGTATTCGATAATATTCCACTGACCAAGCTGGCGTTGGAACAAGGTGGGTATGATTGGGGTTTGCTGGCCTATGCGGTGGGTTTTGGTGGCTCGATGATGTGGTTCGGTTCATCGGCAGGTGTGGCATTGTGCAACGAGTTTCCGCAGGCGCGAGACGGCATGGCATGGTTGCGCTACGGCTGGTATGTGGTGCCTGCGTATGTAACAGGTTTCGCTGCCTATGTATGGTGGTTTTGAATGTATGGCTGGCTGAATTAAAATAATGACAACACTTGAAACACCGGCTATAGACACCGTTATTTTCGACGTAGGGTGGGTGCTGGTTGAGCTGGATTTTCAACCGTTGCTCACGTGCTTTACGCATGCTGATCACCGATACAGCATGCAGGAAGTCATTGCCGCTATAGATCTGGAGGCGCACGAAAGAGGTGTATTTGGTGGTGCAGGCTTGATTGATCGTTTGCATGGTTTAATACCCGGTGTGGATCGCCTGCAAGTCAAACGCGGGTGGTTAGATATGTTCACGCCGGTGCTGCCGATGTTTGCATTGGCGCATGAATTGCGAGCGCGTTACCGTGTGCACTTGCTTAGTAATGTTGGCGATCTGCACTGGGCGCATCTCAATGCACAATACGATTTGCGTGCTGTTGCTGATGATGTCTTGCCTTCATTTCAGGCCGGAGTGATGAAGCCGGATGCGGGTATTTATCGTATGGCAGAAGAACAGTTCGAGCTGACGCCGGTGCGTACCGTATTTATTGATGATTTATTGCCCAATGTGCTCGCTGCTAGGCAACGCGGTTGGCATTCGATTCACCATCAGTCACCGCAACAGACGATGCAATCGCTGCGCGAACTGGGTGTGGAATGCTGATATGTCAGTGATTGTGCGTACCGTCATTCTGCTGACTTTGTCCAATGTGTTCATGACCTTTGCCTGGTACGCGCACCTGAAAAATTTGTCGGCCAAACCTTGGTATGTGGCGGCGTTGCTGAGCTGGGGTATTGCCTTGTTTGAATATCTGTTGCAAGTGCCCGCTAATCGGATTGGTTACACTACACTCAGTTTGTCACAACTCAAGATTTTGCAGGAAGTGATTGCGCTGACGGTGTTCATCCCATTCGCAATTCTTTACATGCGGCAACCGTTGAAGTTGGACTATTTGTGGGCCGCCCTGTGTATGCTGGGAGCGTTATATTTCATTTTTCGAAAATAAGCCGGGTCTGTTATCCAAGGCTTGAATTTATTACTGATTTTCACTGCTGAATAGGAGGATAAGATGACAAAACTACTACTGATGGCGTCGTTGTTGATGGCAAGTGTGGGCATTACCCACGCGCAAATGCCGGAACGTTCCGTCGCGCCTGCGGACACTGTGTTGTACATCATTGCACCAGCTGATGGTGCTACCGTTAAAAATCCAGTGGTGGTGCGTTTCGGACTGAAAGGGATGGGCGTTGCACCAGCGGGTATTCAGATGGCGGACACCGGCCATCACCATTTGTTTGTGGATACTGAATTGCCCACCGATATGACCAAACCGATTGGCGTGATAGAAAACAAGATCATCCATTTCGGCAAAGGTCAAACCGAAACAACCCTGACACTGGCACCCGGTAAGCATACGTTGCAATTGCTGTTGGGTGACTTTCTGCATGTGCCCAATGCCAAGCCCGTTACGTCCAAGCAGATCACCATTACGGTTGCACCTTAGTAGCTAGGTGCTTGTTACCGAAACGATGGTGATCGACTTGGTCACTATCGTTTTCCTGCAAGATCAGAAGCAGAGGTGACTCGTCACGCACGAAACGCGTATGAATAGTGGTTACGCCCGTGCATGAGGGAAGGCTAGTACCTCATCAATATGCTTGGCACCGACGGCGCACATCATCACACGATCAAAACCTAGCGCCACTCCAGCGCAGTCGGGTAGTCCGTGTGTAAGCGCAGCAAGAAAGTTTTCATCGGTTGGTGCAATCGGCAATCCGTGCTGTTGACGTTGTTGTAGTTCATTGGAAAATCGCAGCCGTTGTTCTTCGGCATTACCTAATTCGTGAAAGCCATTCGCGAGTTCCATCCCATGCAAGTACAGCTCGAAACGCGATGCCACTTTGCCACGAATCCGTGCCAGTGATGCCTGTGAGGCAGGATAGTCATAGATAAAGGTCAGTCGTCCCTGTCCTAGTTTAGGGCCGACGACGACTGCCATCAGTAAATCTAGCAACGCATCACGCTCATGAGTGAGCTCGGGCGGTACATCGATACTGGCTTGTTGCAGACTGGCAAGCAGCATTGAAGTAGGGTCATTGAGTGCATCCACCTGAGCGTGCAGTTGCATTGCTTCCTGATAGCTGAGGCGCTCGCTGTGATCGAGACAGTGTTCCGGTAACAGGCAACCTAGCAATTGTTCCACTTCATTCATCAATTGGTGGTGGTCATAGCCAAGGCGGTACCACTCGATCAGCGTGAATTCTGGATTGTGCAAGCGGCCCGCTTCACCATCACGATACACGCGTGCAATCTGGTAAATGTCGCCGCTACCAGCTGCCAGTAGTCGCTTCATCGCATACTCCGGCGAGGTGTGCAGATAACCCGGCTGGCCGCACACCTGCGCTTGAATACTGGCGAGGTGGACATCACTGATTGCAGCCTGTGAGATGCTGGGAGTTTCCACTTCCAAGGCTCGAGTGGCAGCAAAATAATCACGCGTAGCTCGCAGCAGTCGTGCCCGCTGCTGCAGTGTGGCCATGCTGGCGGTGGGGCACCACTCAGGCATCAACATCGACCAATTGAGCGCGTGGTAGCAACTCGCCTATGGTTGCACCCATGCGTAGCGTTGCGCCTGCCTGCATATTGCTGTTCCAGCGCATACAGCCTGATTCAAATAGCAGCACAACAGTGGAGCCCATATTGAAACGACCGGCTTCGTCGCCTTTATTCAATGCGAGACCGTGACCCGGTGTAATCCGGATCGCGTTACCACGACGGCGTGGCACGGGGTTGATTTCTCCAGCCCACACGGTTTCGATACTGCCGACAAATAATGCGCCGACAAACACCATGGCAAATTGACTGTTGTCGCTAGCAAAGTTACAGATGACGCGTTCATTGCGTGCAAACAAGCCGGGCACGCTGCGTGCGGTGGCGGCATTGACACTGAATAGTTCGCCCGGCACATACAGTGTGTCATGCACTGTGCCCGCTAGAGGCATGTGCATGCGGTGATAGTTGTATGGTGCCAGATAAATACAAGCAAACTCGCCACCTTGATAACGCTGTGCTAGTTGCGTATCACCGCCCAGTAACGCCAGCAATGAATAATGATGGCCTTTGGCTTGTACTAGTTGATCGCCATCGATGTTGCCGCATTGACTGACGGTGCCATCAACCGGGCTGACAATGGCTGTTGCTGTATGGTCTATGGGTCGTGCCGCTGGCTTTAACGCACGAGTAAAGAACGCATTAAAGCTTTCATAAGCGAGTGGATTGCTCTGCACCGCTTCGCTCATGTCCACGCGGTAATGACGTAAAAAGTTATTGATGCTGAGATCGCGTAACCAAGGTCGGCGTTGCCGCATCAATGCATACATGGCGCGCGACAGTAGCTGTTTGGGCGCCATGCTTTGCAACGCCGCAAACAACTGGTCACCGAAACTGACGACGTCTGTGGCGTTACGGTTCATGGGGTTGGCCGCTGTACTACTTTGCGTACATCGTCCACCAAGGCTTGCGCCGCGTGCGGCGGTGAAAAAACAGCCGCCATGCGTGCCTGTGGATCAAGCAGGAACACAACAGCAGAATGATCGACGCTGTAGTTGCCATTATCCTGATTGTGAATCGCTACGGGCACACCCATGGTCTTGGTAAGCAGATCAATTTGTGTCTGTTCGCCGGTCAGTCCGACAAAGGCGGGATTGAAGAAGCTGACATAGTTGTTCATCTGCTGCGGCGTGTCGCGCTTGGGATCAACCGAGACAAAGACAAACTGCGGTCGCTGGGTGGTGGGTAGATCCACCAGAGCTTTGTCCACTTGTGCCAGGGTGCTGAGAGTGGTGGGGCACACATCCGGGCAATTGGTAAAGCCAAAGAACACCACGCTCCAGTGTCCCGCCAGCTGGGTACGCGTGTAGGCTTGGCCATGATTATCTACTAGCTGGAACTCAGGCAATTCCTTGGTGGATGGCAGTAGCGTGCCGCTGCTTAGTTCGATGACGGCTGGCGCACGATGCATGAATTGAGCTGTGAATGCGCCGACGGCGATCGCTACAATGGCGATTCCGGCTAACAGTAGCGGACGTGAGTTGGGCATGTACAGATCTGGCGATGCAAAACGGGCGTTGATTATGACATGGGTGGCCGCACTTGCCTCCATCGTTGCCCACCAAGAGGGTTCATGGGTTCCACAGTTGAAGCAATGATTATCGAGCTGGGGCAGCAATTGGCTGAGGCCGAGCTGTGTTATGGGCATGGTAGCGATAATCCGCAGGATGAGGCTGCCGAGCTGGTGTTGTTCGCTGCCGGTTTGCGTCACGAGCAAGCGCCAACCTGCTATGCGCAGGAGCTGGACTCTGCTGCAATCGACAAGGCGCGGGCACTGGTCGAGCGGCGCATTACCGAACGCCTACCCGCGGCGTATCTCACCCAGCGTATGTGGTTTGCCGGTTATGAGTTCTATGTGGACGAGCGGGTGCTGGTGCCGCGTTCGCCCATTGCCGAGTTGATCCATGCACGCTTTCGTCCGTGGTTGAAGCCTGCCCAGGTCAAGCACGTGCTCGATATTGGGACTGGTTCGGGGTGTATCGCCATTGCCTGTGCGTTGGCCTTTGCCGAGGCGCAAGTGGATGCCGCTGATATTTCGCTTGATGCGCTAGTGGTAACGCGCATGAACATTGAGCGCCATCAAGTTCAGGCGCGCTTGCGCGCGGTGCAGTCGGATGTGTTCAGCGGCTTAGAAGGTGAGCGTTACGATTTGATCGTATCGAACCCACCCTATGTCAGTCATGCCGAAATGGATGAGCTGCCTGCGGAGTATTTACAGGAACCAGAACTTGGCTTGCGTGCTGGCGTGGATGGCTTGGACATCGCGCGCCGCATCCTAGCCGAAGCCGAGGCGCACCTCACCCCCAATGGAGTGCTGGTGGTAGAAGTAGGCGATAGTGAATACACGCTGGCAGAGACTTATCCGACCGTACCGTTTATGTGGCTGGAGTTTGAACATGGCGGCGGCGGGGTGTTTTTGCTTACCGCTGCGCAGCTGGCCGAGTATCGCACCGCTCTGGCTGCGGGAGTGGGTGGTTAGTCGGTACAATGCACTACAACGGATTTTCCATTTCTTAAATAGTTTCGCGAGACTTTCATGTCCGGCAATACCTTCGGCAAATTATTCACTGTCACTTCCTTTGGCGAAAGCCATGGGCCGGGGCTAGGTTGCATTATTGATGGTTGCCCACCGGGGCTTGCTATCAACGAAGAAGATATCCAGGCCGATGTGGAACGCCGCCGTACTGGCACTTCACGCTACACCAGTCAGCGCAAGGAGCCCGATACCGTGCGCATCATGTCCGGTGTGTTTGAAGGCAAGACCACCGGTTCGCCAATAGGGTTGATTGTCGAGAATACCGATCAACGTTCGCGTGACTACGACAAGATCAAGGATCGCTTTCGTCCCGGTCATGCGGATTACACCTATCAACAGAAATATGGCTTTCGCGATTATCGTGGTGGCGGTCGTTCGTCAGCACGTGAAACGGTGATGCGGGTTGCTGCCGGTGCCATTGCACGCAAGTATTTGCATGAACGATACGGCGTGCAGATACGCGGCTATCTGGCGCAGCTGGGGCCGATCAAACTCGATGCGCCACAAATCGACTTTGCTTACGACAATCCGTTTTTTTGCGCTGATCCAGCACGCATACCAGAGTTAGAGCAATACATGATTGACCTGCGTCGCGAAGAAGACTCCATCGGCGCGCGTGTCAATGTACTTGCTACCGGCCTGCCACCCGGTTGGGGCGAGCCGGTGTTTGATCGTCTCGACGCCGACATTGCCCATGCCATGATGAGCATCAATGCCGTCAAGGCAGTGGAGCTGGGTGCGGGCTTTGCCAGCGTTGAGCAAAAAGGTAGTGAGCATCGCGATGCGATGACGCCCACCGGCTTTCTATCTAATAACGCTGGAGGTGTGCTTGGTGGTATTTCATCGGGACAAGATATTCTGGTGAGCATGGCATTGAAGCCCACCTCCAGCATCAGCTTGCCCTGCGACACCATTGATGTTGATGGCAAAGTAGTTGAAGTAGTAACTACGGGACGTCACGACCCCTGTGTTGGCCTGCGTGCCACTCCCATTGCTGAGGCCATGCTGGCGCTGGTTTTGATGGATCATGCGCTACGCCATCGTGCGCAGAATGCGGATGTGGTTTCCAAGACGCCGGTGATTACTAGCTAGTTCCGATTCCGGTGCTATCTAACATTACTGGATTTATCTGACTAAATCGCGATAAAAAAGTACATTAGTGCTTCCCAATTCAGACATCGGGGATTATTTTGCATCTTAAAGATGCAATACAGAACCTTGGTGAAATTAAGGTAACTGCTCTTGCCCAACAGATAGCGAATGATATGGATATAAATTGGGCAACTGGCGCATGTTTTGTATTCAAAGTAGTGCAGTAGGCTGGGATGAAATCCCAGCATCTTAATTATCTAATTCTGGGTTTACGCTGCGCTCCAACACCAGCCTACTTATTACAGCAGCAACTGTGATGTTTCAATCAAGCCGCTGCGGTTCCACTTCCATTAACTCTCCTTCCGCATTCACTGTTACGCATAACTCAATCGGTTGGCAGCACACTTGGCAGTCTTCAATGTACGTGCTCGACCCGCCGCTTAGATCAAGCGGTGTGCCGTAACTTTCGCCGCAGTACGGACAGGCGATGGAGACAAAGTCAGTAGGTTCGTTACCAGATTGCAACTGGGTGTCTGGCTCAAACACCGGTTCCAGCCCATACAGCTTGTCTATCAATTGCTGATCAGGCTGTTGGCGATCCGATTTCGACTTTTGTTTCATGCACGAACGGTAGCAGACATTCAACTAGACTAGCGACCATGAGCAGGTTTGACGACAAGACTGTATTGATAACTGGCGCGTCGGCGGGACTGGGTGCCGCTTTGGCACAGGCTTTTGCGCATGAAGGAGCCAGCCTGGTGTTGCTGGCACGGCGACTGGAGCGACTTGAAGTGCTTGCCACATCGCTACGGATGCAAGGCTGTGTTGTTCAGGTGTTTCGCTGCGATGTCGCACAGCCATCCGAATGGGAAGCGGTGCTGGCCGAGCTTGCTCGCACTGCTACTTGCGTTGATGTAGCGGTGGCTAATGTGGGCTTTGGTGTAGTAGGGAACATTCAACAGCTCGACATTGAAGACTATCGACGCCAGTTTGAAACCAATGTGTTTGGTGTGCTGCAAACATTTTACGCGTTGCAGGGAAAATGGCTATCTAGCAAAGGTAGCTTGGTAGTAATCGGCAGTATTGCCGGTTACGTGGCACAACCAGGCGGCTCGGCGTATGTGATGAGCAAGTTTGCGTTGCGAGCCCTGTGTGATTCGATACGCGCTGATCTGGCAAAGACAGGTATTAGCGTCACGCTGATTACGGCGGGGCTACTCGAAACAGATTTTCGGCGCGTCGATAATCAAAATTACTTTCATGCCGATAAAAATGATCCATTTCCGCAATGGCTGTCTTTATCTGCGGAGAGTGCAGCTCGTCAGATTGTGCTGGCTACGCCGCAGGCAGGGCGAGCGAATCATTACCGTGCATGGCAAAGTCATTGTGTTGTTGCAACGACATTGTCCGTGGCTGATCCGGTTCCTGTTCAAGTTTGGCGGCGCGGCGCGCCAGCAGGTATAGAAGACTAAGCGCTGACTAAGCTTTCATACGCTTCAGTTAAGCTCACCGCCAGATCGGTTGCTACAGCTCGGTTACCCACACGCCGACGTGCAGGCTGGCGCCGGGTGGGCCGAAGAATGAACCGGATACTGGTGGTACTGATTGCGGTAAGCGCGCCATCGCAACAGGAATGTGTTTGTGGCTAGCCATCTCACCAATCGTCGGATCAAAGCCCTTCCAGCCGGCACCCGGTAGATACACTTCTGCCCACGCGTGAGTTGCGCCGAAGTCATATCCGGAGTTAGGTGCATATAGGTAACCGCTGACAAAGCGTGCAGCGAGACCAAGGTAACGCACTGCTTCCATAAACAAGTTAGCAAAGTCGCGGCAGGAACCGCTATTGAGAGCCAGTGTTTCGGCAGCAGTTTGTACGCCGGGCTCTTCACGCATCTGATAGGTGAGGGTTTCATTGATGCCAACGCATAATCGTTGCAGTAGCACATAGGTTTGCACGGCTTCACCGGGTTGCCAGAATTTTTCTACCCAAGCACGTAATTCATTTCTATCGTCAGCGGCTTGCTCTAGCAGATAGGGCTGCAATATGGGGCTGGCATCGGCGGCGTATTCAAACGGGTAATTCACCGCGTAATCGGCCACCATAAAGTCGAGCGGTGCTGTGTCATAGTGCTGCACGATAACTTCACTCAATATAGCCAGTTGGGTAGCAGGAGTATCGAAACTGGCGATAGCGACTGAGTTATCGTAGGCATCACGCAGCCAGCGTAAGGTGGCGGTGGGCGATATTTCCAGCGAGGATGATTCAACTCTTAACTGGTGTCCTTCGCGCGGGTGCAGGAGTAAGCGATGTGGTTCAAGTTGCACCGTGCCCGAAAAATTATAGTAGGTTCGATGGATTATTTTTAAGCGTCGCATAACACCGTAGTCTTCAGATCACGGATTCTGGATGAAGGAACGTTCGGTCTTTTTTGTTTTCTTTGCGGCGCGTTTTTCTTCAAGTGTTTTAGCAGGTTTTTTCTTTTCCTGCTTTTTCTGATTCATTCCCTTGCTCATAGCTTTACTCCAAAGATCAGGACGGATGGATGAAAATGTTAATTTATTGTCGCAACGCACGTGCCTTGTTGCGCAATTTCAGCAATTCTGCTTGCAGGGCTGCGTTGTGTTGCTTGGTTCGCGATAATTGCCACCACAAGCCAAGGCTGGTGCAAACGAGCAAAATGACGATTAGTGCAAGCGACATGAAATATGTCCTGATGAGACGCGTGGGCAAAAAACTGGATTACGGACTTATTGACTGCAAGTTTGGTGGCCTATTCGGCTGTACTCCACGCTTACTTCTGTGCAGGCTTGGTTCGCGGACGACTTTTGCCAGTTAGTCGCTCATTAAGGCGTTCAACCATGTCGCGCACCACCTGATCCACTTCTGATTTATTACCGGAGTGTAGACCAGTAATCAGGTTTTCACCTTGAGCGATGACGTAGCGGAACCACGTGCCTTCGCTACCTTGTGGTGTCGTAGTAGGATCGAGCGATTTCAGTCGATATTGAACGTCTTGCTTCAATTCAGTCAATACGGGTGCATTTGTCATGCCCGCCACCATACTCCTTCGTGGCGGTTAATATCGGGCTATTGTGTGCGTTCGAGCCTAAAATCTGGTGTGTGGCGCGCTTTTTGCTACCCGATCATCGCCGCCATCGTCATCAGCTAGGGCGTGAGGTAAATTTTTGGCTAGGGGTAAGCGGGCATTGGCCCGAAATGCCCGCAGGCCGCCAAATGAACCGATTTTGGAAGAAGGTTTTGCTTCGCTCTGGTTTGGTCTGCAACACGGTCGTGTGATCAATCGCGGCAGTCTGCAACTTCGCCTTGGTGCGCACCGGAATCTTGCTGCGGATCAAGTGGTTGAGAACGGCGCTCAATGGAATATTCGCTTTAATCGCTGTCCCTCGCCAAGCATTCGCAGCGCGTGACAGGACAGCGCCGAACCCCAGCAGATTATACCCGGTATCAACAGGTCGCGCGTCACCAGCCCTGTAGGATGGCCGCCCGAACCGGCAGCTGGCGCACACGCCGACCCGTTGCAGCGTAAATGGCGTTGCACAATGCCGGGATTACCGGCGGCAGCGCCGGTTCGCCCAGTCCGGTTGGAAGAAAAGCGGACTGGATGAAATGAACATCAATTGCAGGCGCAAGACTGAATCTCAGCAACGGATACTCATGGAAGTTGCTTTGTGCTGCCCGGCCCCTATCGATGGTCAGCTCCTGCCCAAGCGCCTGGCTCAGACCATCAATCACAGAGCCCTGTACCAGATTCTGGGCGTTAAGTGGGTTGATGATGGGACTGCCGACATCGCCTACGACCCAGATTTTTTTGACGGTAACATAACCTTCTCTTGACACACTGACTTCCGCTACTTCGGCGAAATAGCCGCCGTGACAGTAATGGAACGCCATGCCAAGACCACTGCCCGCAGGGAGTTTTCTGCCCCAGCCTGCCTTTTCAGCGACCAGATTCAATACACCTTTGGTGCGCGCCGTGTTCATTCCCGGTACAGATGCACCATACCGAAGGGTTGCTGGCAGCATCCGATCCTCGCCCAATAACTTCAGACGGAATGCTAGCGGGTCCTGGCCGGCCGCATGCGCCAGCTCGTCAAGAAATGACTGGAAGACAAACGAAAACGCATTGCTGCCAGGTGCACGCATAGGGCCCGTCGGGATACCCGATTCCAACACCGACATACCGAATTCCAGATTCGGGATGAAGCGGGCGGGAAATTCCACCTCCTCCATTTCAGCGAGATCCGACGGTTTGCCGTCATGGCCCGGTGTGACGAAGTGATCCCTGAAGGCAGTGATCTTCCCGTCTACATCCAAACTTGCGCTCAGCCGATGCCAACCGGCTGGGCGATAAAAATCGTGGCGCATGTCGTCTTCACGCGTCCATAACAGCTTGACCGGTTTGCCGACGTATCTTGCAATACAGGCGGCTTCAACCATGAAGTCGCTAGTGCCGCGCCGCCCGAACCCACCACCCATGCGCATGAGATGAATAGAGATTTTATCTTCCGGGATACTCAGTGTTTTGGAAACCAGTTCACGACCCCATTGCGGCGCCTGCGTAGGCGCCCACAGCTCCATATGTCCGTCTTCGAATTTTGCCGTGCAGTTCTGCGGCTCCAGTGTGGTATGAGACAGAAACGGATAACTGTACGTAGCCTCAATTTTTTGTTTGGTACTGTCGAGAACCTGTAACGGATCACCGTCACGACGCAGTATCTCCATGGGAGCTTTGTCGAAATACGCTGCGGCAGCAGCGTTAAATGTCGCCGAACTCTGCTTCGCAGTCTCGCCTTCATCCCAGACAATCTTCAGACGGTCTCGTGCGGTCTTCGCCTGCCACCAGCTCACCGCAACCACTGCCACACCATCAAGCAGGCCGTTGAGAGCAGCATAGGTTACCTCTTTGCCAGGTTGTTTGCTCGAAACTTCCACCGACGCCCAGCTGCCGGCAGTCACCGCGCCACCCCTGACAATGAATACCTTCTGTATGCCCGGAAGCGCGGCTACTTCGTTGATATTGGCAGAAACAATCCGACCACCGAATACCGGGCACTTCTCGAATATGGCATAGCTCATGTCCGGAAGCCGGGTATCGATACCAAACAGCGGTTCGCCGCGCACAATGTGTTCGTTGTCCACGCCACGCACCGGGCGGCCAATGATCGTGAACTCTTCCGACCGCTTTAACTGCAATTGCTTCATGTCAGGCGCAGGCAGGGAGGCCGCTTTGGAAGCAAGCTCTGCATAACTTAACGCCCTACCGGTTTTCGTATGCCGGACGCTGCCATTTGCAGTAGCGCACTCTGCTGCCGGCACTTTCCAGACTGCCGCTGCGGCAGTGACCATAAGCTGCCGCCCGGCCGCGCCAACCCGGCGTAACAGATCCCAAGCCAGAGGTGTGGAACGGCTGCCCCCGGAAAACTGGAACGGGTAGAACTCCGGATGGCTATCCGCCATGATGACTTTCACCTGCCCCCATGCGACGTCGAGTTCTTCGGCAATCAGCATGGGCAGTGAAGTTTTGACGCCTTGGCCCATTTCCGGATTTTTGGCAGTGATGGTTACGACACCATCACTGCCAACCAGCACATAGAGATTGAGCCGAACCGCCCGCGATTCGGCGGCACTGGTCGTCTCCCAAGGGATAGCTGCCCTGAGCAACAATCCCCCACCTACCGCCGCGCTCACGCGGAGTACTTGGCGTCGCGTTGCTTTCACAGTCAGTAGTGTCGACATACAGTTTCCCGCTTTAACGTGCGTGACCCGGGTCAGCGCACTACCGAGCCTTCGCCATTTGCTGCTGTTTTACCCTGCTCCTGGTTCCGGTAAGCTATCCATTCATTGGAAATGATGTAAGCATGTATCGCATCGGCATCGGCCTCAGACAGCACATCGTCGAAGCGCGGCATGCCCAGCGGCAGACGCTGGCCTTGCAGTACGATGCCCTTGAACGTGGCGTGGACCGGTGCGCTCATACGACGCAGATCCGCTGAACCCGTCCGGTCGGAATTGACATGGCAGTACATGCAGTACGCTTTAAACAGGGTGCCGCCATGCTGCACCGTTGCTTGATCCACCTGCTGTGCCGGTGGTTCCGGAATGGAAGCCAGCGGTGGCAGAGGGGCGGGTTTAGTCACCGGATCGCCACCCAGCCTGAACGCCAGAATGCGACCGGCATTACCATAGAGCGCCACAGCACTGCCGGGCGGATACATGTACCAGCCTGCACCACCCCAGCCAGCCATCACTGCGACATACTGCTCACCTTTAGCCGTATAGGTCATTGGCGCAGCGAGCATACTGGTGCCTACGTCGATATCCTTGAGCAACTTACCGTTGGTAGCATCAAAAACGCGAAAGTGTCCGGTGACGGTTCCCTGAAACACCAAGTTGCTCGCAGTGGACAAGGTGCCGCCGCGATCCCAATGTCCGGCCATTTCTGTTTCCCACACAGTACGGCCCGCAATTGGATCCCAGGCGCGCAGCAGCGAACGCATACGCGGATCAGGTTGGCCTTTCAGCAATTTTCCGGAACGGATGGTGCGCTGCATTTCCGGAGGCAACGTCGGCAAAGCACTTTCCGCCAACCCGGAAAATACCGAGACCCGCCCATGGTTACGGGCGTGCTGGTGATAGACAAACGGCTCCGGGAGCTCGGAAATATATTCGCCCGCTTCCACGACAGGGATGTACACAAGGCCGGTCACCGGGCTATACGACATCGGATACCAGCCATGTCCACCCATGCCGGAAGGGAACACCAGCTTGGTACCATTATGGTAGTCAACTAGGTCGCGATTAACGGTTGCCTTACCAGTCTTCAAATCGATCTTCGAGGCCCAGTTGACCGGTACATAAGGCTTGGCTGACAGCAGTTCGCCGGTGGCGCGATCTATGATATAGAAGAAGCCATTTTTCGGTGCCTGCATCAGCACCTTGCGCATCGCGCCGTTGATATTCAGATCGGACAGAATCATCGGTGCCGTTGCCGTGTAGTCCCACGAATCACTAGGAGTCTGCTGCAGGTGCCATACCAGTCGTCCGGTATCCGGGTTGATCGCCAGAATGGAGGTCAGATACAGGTTATCGCCGCCCGCAGGACTACGCACATGGTAGCTGTGAGGCGAACCATTGCCGGTGCCCACATACAGCAGATTGAGCTGTGAGTCATAGACCATGCCATCCCAGACGGTACCACCACCCCCCATATCCCAGTTGATGTTCGGATCCCAAGTTTTTGCTGCAGCTTCCAGTTCGGGATGTTCAAATCCCTTTTTGGGATCGCCGGGCACTGTATAGAAACGCCACTTCAATTCACCGGTATCCAGATCGTAAGCGCTGACATAGCCCCGGGAGTCGTATTCGGCACCGCCATTGCCGATCACTACCACCTTACCCGCCACTTCCGGAGCGCCGGTACTGGAATAGCTTCTGCCATTATCGACAATAGTATTGGCGCTCCATTCCACCTTACCGGTCACTGCGTTCAGCGCAAACAGTTTGCCATCCAGCGCTGCAACATAGACCTTGCCCTGCCAGACCGCCACGCCACGATTTACCATGTCGCAGCAGGCAAAACGATTGACCTGCATATTGATCTGCGGGTCGAATGACCAGGTTTCCGCACCCGTGGCAGCATCCAGCGCGTAAACCCGCCCGGCGACGCCTGAGGTATACATAATGCCGTCCACCACCACAGGGGTGGCCTCAAAGCCGCGTTTGGTATAAGTCGGGTGTTCCCAAGCCAGTCCCAGCGTCGTCACATTGCCTTGATTGATGCTGGTCAATGGTGAGTGGTGACTCTTGCCCATGTCACGGCCGGTTGTGAACCAATTGCCGGGTTCGGAATCGGCCGCGAGCAGCCTCGATACCGTAATGTTGCCAGCGTTAGCGGGGGCTTTTGCCGCTGGCTCACCACTTGAATTGCCTGAACCGCCGCCCTGACCACAACCGGTGATCAGCAGCCCAATCCCCAGAGTGTACCCGACTGCACGGACACTACCTTTTTTACAGGTATCCCTGCGGATAATGTACTTGGCAAACATACAACCCCCGATACATTTATGATGAGCAGTCGCCTGTTTATTATCAGCGCGGTATGGCGAAAATCACTCTGCTCCACGCAGAAGAGTATGAATAGCATAGGGAGAGTAAACGCGCCTTATCACCGAAGCCAGCGCAGCGATGCTCAACTGACGAGAATTGTCTCATCCCATCCCAGCAATCCGAACTCTGAATAGATTCATAACGAGGCGAATCATCGCTTCAAACCTACGTGGTGACCTGCTCCCGGTTTCATTGACACCCAGTTAAGAGCGATGATGCATAACGAGGTGAGGTATGAAGCGGAAGGTATTCAGTCGAGAGTTCAAGCTTGAAGCAGTCAAGCTGGTGGTGGATCGGG
>JBFXCU010000010.1:0-85678 GCA_050181835.1 Steroidobacteraceae bacterium
GTCTTCTTGCGAGCACTTTCCAGCAACGGGCGGATCACTTCAAACTGACTACGACTGATGTCGCTCAGATACTTTTTCCTCACCCAACTCAGTCTGACTCATTCCAGAAAGATTTTGAACAGGTTCTAACTGGTAGAACTCGTCCAAGATCGTCTTGTGGAAGAGTTTGCAGATGCCATCAGGTTCGTAGTGACTTTGCCTTGGTCTTGGTGTGCTCGATGCCATTCATCGCCCGGACACAACGGGTCATAATGCCGCGCCAGCTTGCCGTACTCGATGTCGCGACCAGTCAGGATGCGCAGCATCGGGATTCCCTGTTCGGCAAAGAATGGTAGCAATTGGTCATTTAGCATAACCGGCATGGGCGATGTCGATCTCCCAATACGCCAAGTCATCGTCGCGTTTTTGTCCAAGACAGCCGACTCTTTGTTCGCAAACGTACTGCGTACGTAAGAGGTACTGGTCAGCGGCACGTTTAGTCTGCCGCTGACCAGTACGATGTCTGTACGAACCTATCGTGGCTGAATTGCCCGCCCAATTGGTAGGAATGGGCAGGACTTTTTGGTTTGCTAGTTACAGTTATAAGCCACGATTACTGCTGTTTCAACAAATGAGGTAAGCATCCTGATCACCACGTCGAGGCCATGCCAAACGGAACATTGACTAGCGCGGCTTGTAGATGCGTAATCTTCCCATCCTCGATCTTGAAGAATTCACTGACCACGGTTGTGTTGGGACTCGCCAGCGATGGCGGCATCAGACTGGGCTGTTTGTCGTGAGTGTCTTTCACGGGAGTGAACTCATCGCCGTCGTGATCGAACACTACGTTAGCCAATACTATCCCCTTGACTTCGTCGACCATAACATATCGTCTATCCCTGACACGTTGGAGGTAGTTCAAACCCTTGCGCGCAAATTGCTGAGCACAGGTGAGGCTGGTTACAGCGGGATTCACCGGGGGGGGTACAATGCCTGGCGTTGGATCCGGATTGTTTGTCGTGCGTATTCCATTTTCGATGCGATTGCATCGATCATCCAGCGGCGGCGTAGGTAACGATTGATCGATCAGCCGGTCAAAGTACGCATCCGCAATTTTAACCATGTCTTCGCGTGAAGTACGCTTCTGGCTGGGAACATCCTCCCGTAAGAAGTCGCTTGCCCAGTACCAGCCGCCCGGTACCATCCAGTGGCTATTGCCCAAACGTGGCACGAATGTTTCAATTTCTGAAATCTTGCCGCGCTCAATCTTGAGGCGCGCAAGAAAAAGAACCTTGTTGCCCAACTCCTCGACCACCGCAGTGAGTGCTACTGTTCCCTGCACTGGGTCAGCGAAGACAATGTCATGCGGTCCGGCACCGCTGATGGTCCGCCAAAGAGCTTGTCCCAGCTTCAGTGGGACATTGTTTTCCGTGAATTTTACATCTGAGTGAACAAGCAAGGACTTACGGTCGTGCGAAATGAGCGCATCCCAGTAGTTCTCAGCAAATGCAGTAAGGCAGTCACGGTCGCACGATTCCTGGCTGGCGCGAGCATCAGGCGCGAAGAGCGCCAGCGCAATGCTGCTGATTGCAACAGCTACAAGTGTAACGAGTTGATACCTTTTGGTTCGGCATGAGAAGTGAGCCATGTGGCCATTAATCTTTCCGAAGATCATAACTTTACCCCTAAGATGTTCATGTACTTTACCTCTACCGGTATTTACGGATACTTCAAATACGCACTGGCTGAAATCAAGACTTATCCAATTACATACGCAGCAAGCCGCCCCGTCCCGAGCATCTGTCTGTACAACACTACTGTATTGGTAGACCTCGATTCATCGTCCGATTCTACGCTGCCATCGTTTCAATAGGCAACGGACACCCCCGTAAGCCGTTACCTCCATGTCATGCGTAGTGAATATTACCAAGTCGATAGTCAATCAGCGATTGGCTGCTGTTTTGATGTCTCCACGGGTGGAAACGCGTTTGGAAAAAATAGCGGCACCAGACCCGCCAGCATGGCCATACATCCGAAAAACACAATTCCCGTGCCGAATGATCCGGTGTACGTGCGCAACAGTCCAAATACGAACGGGCCAACGAACCCGCCCAATCCACCGGTTGCGACAATGATTGCAATGCCGCTTGCTGCGCCAGTGCCTTTCAGTTGACCCATGGGAACGGCGATAAACAGTGCTATAAAGCTAAGCAGTCCGAATGCTGCCAAGCATGTCATGAAAAAGCTGAGCAAGCCGCTGGTCTGCACGCCTGCAATCAGGAAACCACCCACCCAAAAGGCAATAACCACAAGATGCCAGCGCCGTTCTCCCGTCCGGTCGGAATGGTACCCTACTAAAACGGTGCCCAGCGCAGCACACGCCCATGGTACCACCGCGACCAATGAGACCATAACGCTCGACATTCCCGCAAACTGTGAGTCAAGCACTTGGGGCAACCAAAGCGAGAAGCCAAATGCCACCTGCAGATAGAGGAAATAGCAGGCTGAGTACAACCAGACATGGGTAGACGCAAACGACTTCCAAAACCCACCCGTATTCACGTCGTGTGACGCTACGCTTTGCCTAATAGCCAGCAGGGCGTCGCGATCGTTGGTGGAGAGCCACGTTGCCGATTCCGGATCTCGCGGTAGACGCAGATAGATATAGATACCAAGGGCTATAGCGGGCATGGCCTCAACCAGAAACATCCATCTCCACCCAGCGAGGCCAAACGCTTCAAAGTTTAGCAGACTGGCGGCTAATGGTCCGGCCACAATCATCGCTATGATCGTTGCGAACACCCAGGCGGCATTGACCCGACCGAGTTGAGATTTTGGATACCAGTGAGTGAAATAGTAATAGCAACCAGGGGCAAATCCGGCCTCAAATACTCCAAGCAGGAAGCGCAGCAAATAGAATGACGTTGGTCCGGTGACTAGAGACATCGTTGCAGCGGATATGCCCCAGCCGATTATGATGAAGGCGAACCATCGCGGCGCGCCAATACGCACTAGAAAGTAATTGCTTGGGACTTCAAATAGTGCATAGGCAATAAAGAACAGCCCGGCCCCAAAACCGTACATGGCAGGATCAAGGCCAATGGCCTGATTCATTTCCAAGGCGGCATAACTGACATTAACGCGATCCAAGAAGCTGATGAAATTGCCAATGCAGAGTACTAGCAAGACATTTCTGTTTATTAGGCGCTGACCTTGCGCAGACAATATGCCCATTAAATAGTCCCCCTGAGGCTACATCTTTTGTTGAACGTTTGGCGTGCCTGCGCTAGTACTCAAGATGCCGCAATCGACATGCTTTTCCTTGCGCTGACAAGCGGGGAGTATACGTAGTCAGTAGATAAATAGTCAGTAGAAAACTTGCAGTAGTCGACGGCTCAGGTGCCGGCGGCCTTCACTAGACTGGAGGTTCGACATCGAATGTTTATAATTCTTGACAGAATTTACAAAAATCTCATACTCATTGTGCTTCATACTAGGTGTACTGAAGAAAATAAACGGGGCTCAGTTGTGGATGATCAGTGCTTGGGCGCCTCACTGCTCTTGAAGCTGGTTGAAGCAATAGCAATCTGCCCTGTGCGACAGTGATATAATCGCGCTATTTCGGCTGAACACTGATCGGTCCGATGAGGAGGGTTAAGATGGCGATGGTTCGTATAGCAGCGGTGGCACTCCTGTTGGTTGCGGCGCCGGTCACTTTGTCGTATGGCAATGAAGTGCAAAGCGTTGGTCGCGGTTGGAAAGTTCTGCCGATTTCCGACAGCAAAGATTTCAAACCGACAGGAGCAGGTGGCTCACAGAACGGGGCGCAAAACATCGTTGCAGCGCGCAACGGTGCCGTACCTGCGGGAATTACGGCTTTGCCGCGCGATATCTTTACATCAGACGATTTTTACGTGGATCAGAAATTATGGACGGATCCGCGATATTTTCGGTGCAACAGTTCGCTGGCGCTGGAGACACAGCGGGGTAGTGATCCGCACTCGCCATCAATGATTGGCGACACGCCACCTGCCAGTGGGGCGTGGGGATACTGTGACCGGGATCTTCCCAAGCAGAATATTGTTAGCCCGTATCCGTTCAAGAGCGCCAAGGAACACTATGAAGCATTATTGGCTGAAACCAAGCGACACGGTGGGCCAACAAAATACAGCGCTGAAAATCTTCCTAAATGGGAAGGCAGGTATATGCGCAACACGGTTCTGGCAAATTATAAGCGTAAAGGGGTGCCTGTCGCGCCCTTGGTAGCTGATGGTGATACCTCCGAGCCGCCACAGTGGTACTTCCAGGATCTGAATCAGATGCCGACCATCCTGTCGCTGCTGACGCCAGAATACCAGAGGCGGTACGTGCAGCAGGCCTATCATGCGGTGCAGGAAAATTCGCTGCCATGGCCAGCGTCTTTCTGCTGGCCCGAGGGTTTCATGCGGTTGTTTCACTATGCATCGCATCACTACAAGGACTTCATGCTCATGAAGGATCGCGTTGTAATAGTCACTGATTTTACGGCTGAAAATTTTATCCGCTTCATCAATGTCGGTCGATCCTTCAAGGAAGATGGCGACGTTCCACATTTGGGCCCGGCAGTGAGGCAGCTGTACGGCGAGACCATCGGTTTCTGGGATAAGGAAGCGTTGATCACTTGGACATCCAATATTCAGCACTGGTACACACATGGTTCACCAGAGCACAGCGACAATTTGCAGGTGATTGAGATCTATACGCCGCGATACAATAGCCGAAAGCAACTTGTCGGACTGCTGCATGAGGCTGTGCTTTACGATCCAGATGTGTTTGTAGAGCCCGTGCGGATAGTGGAGTTTGAGGTGCGGACTGGAGAATTGGCCAGTGTCGATCCATCTTCCTATGGTCGTTGTTCGCCCACTTACTTTCCGGTCAAAGGTTTTCCAAAGCCCGTTGCACCTGGCTCCACATTTGAATACGAAGTTCCGGACATGAGTGGCCGACCTTGGGCAGAAGGGTGGGAAAAGTATCTTGAAAAGAACATGAAACGTCCCGAAGAAGAGAAGTTGTTTGGCTTTTGACGGCGGGTGTGTGTGACTGTGATGGAGTTTTCTATGAAAGTGACTAGATTAAGTTTGATGGCGCTGGTTGCAGCACTCACAGTGATGCCGATTGCGCGCGCCCATCATTCCTTTTCGATGTATGACGGAACCCAGACGGTGGTCCACACGGGAGTGGTGGTTCGAGTGAACCCTGATGCAAATCATATGCAGGTGTTTTTTGCGCCACTTAACGACCAACACACGGGGGTAATTAAAGGAGCGGACGGCAAGCCGGAAGTTTGGATGGTGGAAATGGGTACGGCAGCGGCGGAGGCTAGGATGGGTCTCACCGTGCAAACATTTCCGCCAGGCACAATTTTCAGTGTTGGGGCGTTCCCAGGTCGGGCTGACCCACACATCAGTAGTCGTTTAAATTGGGGCCTCTACAGCTGTCCGCCAAAGACGCCACCTGCGCCCGGTAAGTATTGTGATTCAGTTCCAGGAAGCGTAGCGTACGGGCCCGGCGTATTGCCCAAACCGGGAAAGCTGGAGAAAGAGGTCAAGCCGGACTATAGGCCTGCTCCATAACCCACGCGTAATACCGATGACTAGAGCTTGTTCCGGGGAACCAATCTGATGCACGATTTTGCTTTATGGCTCTATTCCACTAAGCTGAGCGTTACTCTGCAGTCGCATAGCTGGATTGTACCTGCGTTGCAGGCAATTCATTTCGCTGCAATGGGAGTGGTCTTTTCATCGGTCTTCGCCGTGGCCATGAGATTGATGGGCTGGATCAGCCTCGATCAGACAGTTCCGGCGACAGTGCGGCGGTTTGCTCCTTGGTTCTGGGGTGCCCTCGGCGTCATGGCTACGACTGGCATCATACTCACGATTGCTGAGCCTGTCCGCGAGCTGCTGAGCATTTCCTTTCGTCTGAAGTTGGCACTGATTGCTATGGGCGCAGTCTTAGCCTGGTCTTTTCAGCGTAGTCTGCTGCAGAGCGATACCGAACGGTCCACCGCACTACTTGCACGGCCCGCAATTCGGATGATGATCATTGTTTACTCACTTATGTGGCTTGCTGTTGCCGTACTAGGTCGATTGATTGCCTGGGAAGTGTTGGTCTGGGGGCATCTGTCGCCCTTCAGTCAATTTTGATGCAGCCGCTAGCAACACGACGTAAACCACTGGAGTAATAGATGGACGTAGCGAGATGGTACAACGCAATTGAAGCAACAGGCTTGGCCACGTGGTTACGCGTTTCAAATGAATACGCAATTCCGGTCATTAACTGTGTGCATGTGCTCGCACTGGGCATGGTATTTGGGTCGATTATCATTGTGGATCTGCGCATGCTCGGCGTGGCATCCGTCAACCGTCCCTACTCAGTCGTGGCCAATGACTACCTGCGATGGACTTGGGTCTCGTTTATTGTGGCGGCCATCAGCGGGGGGCTCATGTCCATTGCAAATGCTTCCATCATTTATGCCAATACGCAGTTTCAACTGAAGATGCTGGCGATATTGATTGCTGGCCTCAACATGGCTGTATTCCATCTGGTGACGGCAAAGTCTGTGCCGCAATGGGACAAGAACCCCCGGCCCCCGACACTGGTTAGGCTGACCGGGGCACTGTCGTTGCTATTGTGGTTCAGCGTCATCGTGCTGGGTCGATGGATTGGTTACACCAAAAGTCTGCACGTTGAGATCCCTGCCGACATTCAGTTCATTTTTTAGGTCAGAAGTCAGGTCGTGACTAGAGCTGATATTGTGGGACTTGGATAGTGGAGCGCGCGTATTCCTCGATCCGTCAATCCAGAACCGCCACTGGGCTTCATGCTGCGGGACAACGGCGGTGAAATCGTAGCGGCTTACGCAGTACAGGGCAGACAGACAACCAAACTGCACCGATAGTATGAGCGAACCGAGCGTATGCTGGCCCTTGAGTCAGAATCGTTTTGCTATCTCGAAACGACTGCGGAGACGGTCGGTTTTTTTACCAAAGTGCTGCGCCTGGATGATTCAATCTCGTGTGCTAGCGAAAGCTCTGGCTGTGGTGACGCTGCAGACCGAGTGATCATGAGACTGCATTTTGGAACCGTTTATGACATCTCCATAAGTTGGTCAAATGTCGTGAATATAGTGCTTCTGGCCAATCGTTGATTACCTCGTGCTTGAGCTGGAGTGCTTGAGTAAGTACCTTGGATGGCTCTCATGACACTGAATTTGTTGACTGCCGTCCGGGGTTCCAATACCCTGATTTGCTAGCAGTTGACTGCGTCAGCGTCAGCATAAAACAGGTGGTCATCGCAGGTTTCTGCGTCGGCCCAGTACAATACCCAATGGTGGAATTAGGAGATATTGATGACTAACCTTACCTTGTCTATTGCAACCGGTGACTACGACAGGGTACGTGCATTGGTCAGTGGTGCGGTGCGCATAGACGGTACTGACCCGATATTTAATTTGCTCGGACCAGAGGAAATTTTCTTTCGCGCCTTCAGAAATGCGGAGTTTGACGTGTGCGAATTGTCGTTCAGTAGCTACTGCTCACATGTTGCTCGCGGCGACTGTGCGTACATCGGTGTACCGGTATTCCCGTCGCGAATGTTCCGGCATGGTGCCATTTACATCCGTACTGACCGTGGCATTGAACAGCCATCGGATCTTATTGGCCGCCGCGTAGGCATTCCCGAATGGCAGCTAACCGCACTGGTTTGGGTACGCGCATTGCTAGCGGATGAATACAAAGTACTTCCGGCAGACCTGAAGTGGGTTCAGGGGGGAATTGAAGAGGCTGGCCGAATTGAAAAAGCCAAGATAGATTTGCCCGCTGGCGTCGTTATTCAGTCTGCGCCGGCCGGGAGTACACTTTCCGGCATGCTGGAGGCTGGTGAGATCGATGCCTTTATTTCGCCCCGTGCACCATCATGCTATGAACGGCGCGCGCCTAACATAGGACAGCTGTTTGGAGATACCGTCGGTGAAGCGACCAAGTTTTACCAAAAGACTCGCATATTCCCGATCATGCATGTGTTGGGAGTCAGGCGAGAGCTGGCGGAACGGCACCCGTGGTTACCAGTAGCCTTATTTAAGGCATTTAATAGCGCAAAAGACATAGCAACCCAGCAACTCGCTGTGGTAGCGGCCTGCACGGTTACCCTGCCTTTCGTCGAAGAGCGACTCAACGAGGCTCGTCAACTGATGGGCGCTGACTACTGGTCCTATGGACTTGAATCCAATAGACACGTTATTGAAACTTTCCTCCGGCACCACCACAGTCAGGGACTGTCACACCGGCTGTTAAAGGCTGAAGAGTTGTTTCATCCGGCGACGCTCCAGACGCATAGAATTTAGCTCTATTGAGCGAGATCGGTGAAGGTACAAGTAATGGTTAAGCGCCGACCTACAATCGGCGAGATACTCTTTACACTAGCATCCTAGCCACCTGATAAGCTGATTCAATCAGATATCGGTTCCGGTCTTTCTGGTAGAAGTTTAAAGACTTTGTTCTGCCGCATATTCAATATGCGGCACTGACGATAGCCGACCAGAGTCCGGAGACTGAACGCAAAGTTTTGTTACCGATGTCGGCTGCGGAGCAAGGGAAGTCCATTAAACTTATCACCAAGCGGACGGATGCAACAATAATTTGAGTCGCGCACCGCTTGGAGTCTCAGAAATTTCCCAGACAAGTCAAAAAATCACGTCCAAAATAGCACAAGAAGAAATCAACCTAGGCGCTGGTAGCTGACGAATCTTTGGCAATGGTGCGGTGCTAGTACTACGCTCCCTACGACTGGTGAGTTCATACAAGCAGTACACGGCGACACGTCCAAGCTGGCGGCATTGCCGACTCGGCCGGGCTATGTACCGCTCAAGTTTGAGTTGGGTGAGATATTTCAATTTGACTGGAGCTGTGAGTACGCCGTGATCGGTGGGCTGCGGCAGACGGTTATCCGACTGCACTGGTCGTCACTGTCTGCACTCAATGACTGGTTGGCTAGCTAGCGAATGCCGCACCGCGTGGCTGCATTCATCTCGTTACGCATCATCACTGTTGACTTGGTATCAACGAAACTAGGGATAGATCAGTCGTATAGATTCAAGTTTTTTGCTCGGTGGTTCGATACAGACTAAGGTTGAGTGTGTGTCACAGCTGGGGGAGCGTCGATGCCATCATGGTTAGTGGCTCTGGATCAGTATTTTCCGATTCGTTATCTGTGGTTGCTGTTGGTGTCAGCGCTGCTGTTGCTGGGTGGGGTTGACTGGTTACAAACACAGCAGGTTAGTTGGCCACTGCTGCTCGGTTGCGTGGGCTTGTTCATTGGTATTCGCGATGTGTGGCAAACGCGTCATGCGGTGCTGCGTAACTATCCGCTTATTGGTCACTTACGATTTCTGCTCGAATGGATTCGTCCCGAAATTCGTCAATATTTTATCGAGAGTGATCGTGAGGCCGCACCTTTTTCACGTCAGCAACGTTCGCTGGTATATCAACGCAGCAAAGGTGAATCAGACAAGCGTCCCTTTGGTACGCAGCTTGATGTATTGCTGGCCAAGTATGAATGGCTGAATCATTCATTACAGCCGAGCAAGATATCCAGCCATGACTTTCGTGTCACCATTGGTGCTGGTAGTGATAGCTGCACACAGCCTTATTCCGCCAGCCTTTTCAATATTTCGGCAATGAGTTTCGGCGCAATCAGCGCCAACGCGATTCTCGCGTTGAATGGCGGCGCCAAGAAGGGTGGCTTTGCGCATGACACTGGCGAAGGCTCTATCAGTCAGTACCACCGTGTGCACGGCGGTGATCTGATCTGGGAAATTGGTTCCGGTTACTTCGGTTGTCGTAATGACGACGGTAGCTTCAATGAAGATAGTTTCACGCTAAATGCCTGCGAGCCACAGGTGAAGATGATCGAGATCAAGCTCAGTCAAGGTGCCAAGCCAGGTCATGGTGGTGTGTTGCCCGGTGCCAAAGTGACTGCTGAGATTGCTGCGGCGCGCGGTATACCGGAAGGTGTGGATTGTATTTCTCCTTCTTCGCATAGCGCCTTTAACTCGCCGGTGGAAATGCTGCACTTTATTGAGCGGCTGCGAAAATTATCGGGCGGTAAGCCGGTAGGCTTTAAGTTGTGTATTGGGCATCCGTGGGAATGGTTCGCGATTGCCAAAGCCATGGTGGAAACTGACATTCTCCCTAACTTTATCGTGGTGGATGGTGGTGAGGGGGGTACTGGTGCTGCCCCACTGGAATTTACTGACAATGTCGGCACGCCATTACAGGAAGGCTTGCGCTTGGTGCATAACACGCTGGTGGGTTTGAACTTGCGTCATCGCATCAAAATCGGTTGTGCTGGCAAGATTGTCAGCGCCTTTGATATTGCACGTTCGTTGGCGTTAGGTGCGGACTGGTGCAACAGCGCACGTGGCTTCATGTTTGCGCTGGGGTGTATTCAAGCACAGCATTGTCACACTGGCGCGTGTCCCACTGGCGTAACAACGCAAGATCCACTGCGGCAACGCGCGCTGGTGGTGCCTAAAAAGGTGGAACGTGTCTGGCGCTTCCATGACAACACGCTGGCCGCATTGTGTGAGTTGGTGCAGGCAGCGGGCTTGCAGCACCCTAATAAACTTACTGCTGCACACATTGTGCGCCGGATTACAGAGCATGAGGTGCAGCTGCTGTCCACGCTGCTGCCAACCATGGAGCAAGGAGCGTTGCTCGCTGCCGAACGCGGTGAGAGCGAGTGGCCGCACAATGTGTTTCGAATTTATTGGCCGATGGCGCGTAGCAATAGTTTTCAGCCGACGAATGCTTGACGCAAACGCGGCGCGCAATCGTCATCAGCATCGACTGCACACCGCAAGTTGTCACGGATGATTCCCTGACGCTATTGCCTAGAGCCCTTTCGACTTCTGTTAGGGCTGATTCCACAGATCACGATCCAGACGCCACTCACCCTTGTCATCCTTTATCCAGATGTGAGCAAAACGTCCGAAGCCGACCTTCTTGCCATCGTCCCGGTTGATGACTTCATAATTGCCATGCACCAGAATCATGTCAACACCCTCAACGAAGTTGGTAACAGTCAGTAAGGTCAGAGGATTGTCCTGTTTGAAGTCCTCAGCCCAGTAATCCGTGATTGCCTTACTGCCCTTTACCGTGGGAGAGCCGTGCAGATAGAGATGTGCATCCTGAGTATACAGAGCACTGATGGCGTTGCGATCATGTTTGTTGTAGGCCTCCGTCCACTTGTCGGCGAGTTGTCGTACCTCGGTCTGGGCTTGTGCCAGCGAGGCGACCGAAAAAATCGCGATGGCGATTCCGGCGCGAATAAGGTGTAGCGGTTTCATTGTAATTACTCTCCAGTTTGTATTGATGGCATTGCGGTTCGCTGCGTAGCTTGCTGATGCGTTGCTTTACCGTCCTGTGTGCGACTCACCGCATGATTCATGATGAGGCAAATTCAATTTACTTCAAGTAAGTAACGGTCACGAATGTATAGCGTTTTACGCGGTAACTGTTAGTGGAACTCAGGGCTGCTGCGTATGCATCTCCGGGGTGCTGCTTAGGCGAGGAGCCTGCTGTCCTTTCTGGCGGTGACTTACGGCTTACCCGACCGCAAAGTGGTCTATGTCTTGCGCTCAACAATCATGTAGTGCTTTTGCATCGGTTCCAGTACGGCAAAAACGCCTTTGAAGCCAGCGGGTATCAGTAATGATTCGCCGGCCTGTGCGGTGACTGCGATGCCAGCCTCATCAGTCAGGCGGCAGCGACCTTCAGTAACAAAAAAGAACTCGTCTTCAGTTGATCCCATTTCAATACGCCAACTACCCACTTCGCAGCTCCATACGCCCGCGAATACTTCGCCGCTGGTGTTGCTGTAGTGATTCCACGTACTGCGTTTTGGGTTACCGCTGACCAAGCGCTCTGGGCGAGGATAGTCCACTTCGGGTTGGGTGTGTTGTTGCGTGAACGACATGGCGACAGGCATGCGGAAATCCTCTGGTTCGTTACAGGCACCGATAATTCTATATAGTTTGCTTACGCATTTCGTGTTGGGCAACTAACTAACTGCTTGTAAGGTATGAAAATATTTGTCAGCCATTCTCGCCTCGCGTGTTAACGCCGATGTTTTTTATATGTATATCAATAGATTGGGGAATGATAACGCGGTATTAACGTTACCTAAACAGTTATCCGCGTGCGTTCCTGAGTACTTTCAGAACTAATCGACCCTAGTTGAATGAGGGTCTGCTAGGTCTTCATTACGAGTCTTGCTGGTGATAGGGAGCAATGTTGATGAATGACTCAGTTGATTCAAAATGTCGTGTAGCAGGTGCTGTCAGTACAGTGATGGCGAGTGCGTTGGGGCTGGCAGTGCTATTGCCTGCTATCAGTGTGGCGCAGCAAGCGAGTGCAACTGCGGCAGTGGCAGACGAAGATCGACTTGAGGAAGTGGTAGTGTTCGGTCGCGGCGAAGAACTGATTGGCAAGGCTTCAGCCGCCAGTGAAGGTACGGTGGGTGGTGACGATCTGCTGGTGCGGCCCATGCTACGCGTTGCCGATTTGTTGGAAGCGGTGCCGGGTTTGATCGCGGCCCAGCATTCTGGCAGCGGCAAGGCTAATCAATATTTTTTACGTGGTTTCAATCTCGATCACGGTACCGATTTCACCAGCTACATTGATGATGTGCCTTGGAACTTGCGTACCCATGGTCATGGTCAGGGCTATCTGGATGTGAATGGCCTGATTCCGGAAGTAGTTGAACGCATCGATTATCGCAAAGGGCCATATCGTGCCGATAACGGCGACTTCTCCATGGCCGGTGCGGCGCTGATGACCACCATTGATTCGCTCAAGCGGTCGTTCGTGGCGGTGGAAACCGGCCAGTATGGTTGGGGTCGCGTTGCCGGTGGCGGCACGACTCAGTTGGGTGACGGCACACTGACCTTGCTCGGTCAGTACAAGACCTACGATGGTCCTTGGGAATTGAAAGAAAACCTGCAACACGAATCGGTGTGGGGCAAGTATGTGCAGCCAACTGATTACGGTGTGTTGAAGGTGTCCCTGTCTGGCTATCATGCCACTTGGAATCCCACCGAACAGATGCCGGAAAGTGCTGTGGGTCAGGTGATCCTGGATGGTTCTGGCCGCATCTGCACTAATGAGTTCTGCGCGCTCGATACCACGGCTAAGGGCCAGACCATGCGCTGGATTGGTGATGTGCAACTGCTGGCAGATGACTGGCGCGCCACCGCTTATGCGCAGTATTACGACTGGCGCATGTCTTCCAATCCAACCTATGACTTTCAGATCGACCAGTTTGATCGCCGCTGGGTTGCCGGTGGCCGTTACGAGCACAGTTTAATCAACACCGACACATTGCAAGTAACCGCCGGTACTGATCTGCGTTACGACAACATCGGTAATGTCGGTGTGGATCATGATGAGGGCGGCGTGTTTGTCGACAATACTTCGCGCAACAACGTGCGCGAAGGTTCAATTGGTGTGTACAGCGAAGCCACCTGGAAACCTGTCAAAGCACTGCGGTTAACCGGCGGTCTACGTGGCGACTATTACAATTTCAATGTTGGACTGAATCCAGGTTCTGGAACAATTGGCGCTGAGAATGTGGGCCATAGCAGCGACAGCAACTTTTCACCAAAACTCGGTATCGCCTATGCCTTGAGTGACGCTGTCGAGATGTACGGCAACTGGGGTCAAGGTGCTCACTCCAATGATGCGCGTGGGGTGCAGCGCAAAGATGTACAGATCAAGGGGCTGGCCATCGGCACCGGTTATGAAGGCGGTGTGCGTTTTGAAGTGGGCGATTTTAAGATCAGCGCGGCTTATTGGTGGTTGAATCTATCCAGCGAATTGATCTTCGTCGGTGATGATAATTCAGTGGAACCACGTGGCGCATCGCGTCGTCATGGTTACGAGTTGGTCGCGTTCTGGCGGCCCATGCCATGGCTGGCGATTGATGGCGTGTATACCGGCAGCCAGGCGCACTATGTCGAGCTGACCGATGGCGGTTATAACATTGAAGGCTCGGTGGCCAGTGCTGGTGAGTTCGGTGTGGCGGCCACCAAGGGAGCTTGGGAATTCAGCAGTCGATTGCGTTATCTGGGTGGCTATCCCTTGATACCGGACAACTCCCAGCATACCGATGCGGAATTCATGGTGAACCTGCGTGTGGCACGCAAGTTTGAACACATCACGCTGTATGGCGAGGTGCTGAACGTGCTTGATGACACCGGCAAGGACATTGTTTACTACTACGCAAATGCCTACGACGCTGCCTATAGCGCCAGCCCGGAAGGTCGTGTCAGTCGAGCCGAAGAGCCACGCACGGTGCGGGTGGGCGTGAAGTATGAGTTCTGATGCCGAATTAAGGGCTGCTTAGCTCTTAATTCGGTAGCCAGTCTTGAACACCCAACTTATGAGCAACAGGCAGACGCACATAAAAGCGAGTGTCATGCCTAGGCTCAGGGTAACACTGACATCGGCGATGCCATAGAAGCTCCAGCGAAAGCCATTAATCAGATATACCACCGGATTATATAGCGTCACATGCTGCCAGAAGGGTGGCAGCATGTTGATGGAATAAAAACTGCCACCTAGAAAGGTTAGCGGTGTAATGATCATAATGGGCACGATCTGTAATTTTTCCCAGCCACTCGCCCAGATGCCGATGATGAAGCCGAGCAGGCTGAAGGTCACTGATGTGAGAATCAGAAAAGCCAACATCCATAGCGGATGCGCTATGGTGAAGGACACAAACAGTCTTGCCGTTGCCAAGATAATTAGCCCCAGCAGGATCGATTTGCTGGCGGCGGCACCGACGTAACCCAGCACGATTTCAATGAATGAAATCGGTGCCGATAATATTTCGTATATCGTGCCGGAGTAACGCGGCATGTAAATACCGAAAGAGGCATTGGAGAGACTTTCAGTCAGTACTGACAACATGATTAAGCCCGGCACAATGAATGCTCCGTAGCTCACGCCATCAATATGTGCCATGCGTGAACCGATGGCTGAGCCAAATACGATAAAGTATAGCGAGGTGGAAATTACCGGCGACAGCAGGCTTTGCACCAAGGTACGAAACCATCGTGCTAGCTCAAACGTGTAGATGGCGAAAATGGCATGGCTGTTCATTATTTTGCTACTGGCGGCGCTTTCACTAAGTTGACGAAAATATCTTCAAGTGAGCTTTCACTGGTTTGCAAATCCTTGAAGTCGATACCGAGCTCATTTAGTTGACGTAACAGTCCAGTAATGCCTGTGTCATCACTCTGCGTATCAAAGGTGTAACATAACGAATGCCCATCGGTGGACAGTTCGAGTTGTTTGTTGACTAATTGTGTTGGCATACTCGATAACGAATTTTGCAGATGCAGTGTTAGCTGCTTCTTGCCAAGTTTGCGCATTAACTGTTGCTTGTCTTCAACCAGAATTAATTCGCCCTTGTTAATTACACCAATGCGGTCCGCCATTTCTTCGGCTTCTTTAATGTAATGCGTAGTAAGAATAATTGTTACACCACTATCGCGCAGCGAGCGTACCATTTGCCACATATCACGGCGCAGCTCTACATCCACGCCGGCAGTGGGTTCATCCAGAAATAAAATACTTGGTTCGTGTGAGAGTGCTTTGGCGATCATCACTCGTCGTTTCATGCCGCCGGACAGTGTCATGATGCGACTGTCTTTTTTGTCCCATAACGATAAGTCACGTAGTATTTTTTCCAGATAATCAGGGTTGGGTGCTTTGCCAAACAACCCACGGCTGAACATCATAGTGCGCCACACGCTTTCAAATGCATCGCTGGCCAGCTCCTGCGGTACCAAGCCAATTTGAGCACGCGCGGCACGAAACTCTCGTACGATGTCATGTCCATCGGCCAACACCGATCCAGAACTGGCATTGACGATGCCACAGATAATACTGATCAGTGTGGTTTTGCCAGCACCATTCGGTCCAAGCAGAGCGAAAATCTCACCACGACGAATCTCCAGATTGACGTTCTTTAATGCCTGAAAGCCTGAAGCGTAGGTCTTGGTCAGGTTGGTAATGGAGATAATGGAATGCACGAAATTAGCCGGACTGCTATCTATATCTGGGACGGAGCGATTATAGAGAGATCAGTGTTACAAAGAACGTAGTAAATACAAGTAGGAGTTCCGTGCTGTGGCTTCTTGGCGCTATTCAGCATCCCGACCCAGTCTAGTGTGACTAAGTTCCTGACTTCGTATGGCTGGTTGTTTTATAAACGGTGTCTCCTACTCAACATGGAAGCGGAATACCTTGGGGTTGTCCGCAAAGGAATTTACGCATATGGCTATCTTGATACCTGCGCTTGGCAGCTGTGTACGCCGGATGATGTCTGGTGAGCGGCGCTTCGCGGAGCGGCTTGAGGCTTTATTGGAGTCTGACTACCTGTGCTGGTACGACGTACCTGTAGGCAGCAAGTACCAGCATCCAGATTTCGTGATCCTCCATCCTGGTCGAGGGGTGTTGATTCTGGAAGTTAAAGACTGGAAACGCGAAACTATTCAACGCATTGATCCTGTGCGAGTTACATTGATGACGGACGTAGGGCTCAAAGAAGAGCTCAACCCATTAGTACAGGCACGCCAAAATGCATTTGCGGTCAAGAATGTACTAGAGAGAGATATGCAGTTGCAAGCACCAGTGGGTCACGCTCATCAAGGCAAGCTCGTGTGCCCTTATGGGTTCGGCATAGTTTTCTCAAACATCACGAGAAAGCAGTTCAACGATACCGATTTGGGCGAAGTGCTGCCTCCGCATTTGGTGATCTGCAAAGATGAGATGTATGAAAGCGTTAGTGCGGAGACGTTCCAGAAAATGCTTTGGGGGATGTTTAACGTCCAGTTCCAACACTTGCTTACATTGCCGCAGATAGAACGCATTCGTTGGCACTTGTTCCCGGAAATTCGAATTACTCAAGGCCATTTATTCGGGCCACAGGATGCAACCGTTGGCATCGAGTCAAGCGGCGATACGCTGATGCGAGTGATGGACATACAGCAGGAACAGCTGGCTCGCAGTATGGGGGAGGGTCATCGTGTTATTCATGGTGTGGCCGGCTCCGGCAAGACGCTAATTCTCGGGTATCGCTGCGAGCAACTAGCAAAAACCATGGACAAGCCTATTTTGGTGCTGGTTTACAACGTAGCACTGGCGTCTAAGTTAGAGCAAATGATAGCTGCGCGCGGTTTGTCAGAACGGGTTACCGTACGTAATTTTCACCGCTGGTGCTTGGATCAGCTCACGCTGTATCACATCATCAAGCCGTCAGGCGATGGTGATGAGTTCTACCAAAAATTGGTGACCGCCGTTATTGACGCGGTTGAGCGTGGTCAGATTCCTCGTGGTCAATATGGCGCGGTACTTATCGACGAGGGGCACGACTTTGAAGCCGACTGGTTAAAGTTGGTGACGCAGATGATCGATCCATTAACTAATTCATTACTTTTGCTTTATGACGACGCGCAATCTATCTATGGCAAAAAGCGGGCTGCAAATTTCAGCTTTAAAAGTCTAGGTATTTACGCTCAAGGTCGTACTACCGTGCTGCGGATTAACTATCGTAATACCAACGAGATACTGCATTGTGCTTACACTTTCGCCAAAGAAGTGCTGATACCTGCCGATGCGGTAGAAGATGACGTTCCATTGGTGATGCCAGAGGTGGCGGGTCGACATGGCCCAACGCCAAGATTGATTCGGTTTAATTCGCCGACTGCTGAAGTGCAATACATCATTGAGCAGCTAAATAATCTTAGTAAAAGCGGGACACCATGGCGTGACATGGCAGTACTACATACTACATGGGTTGTCGCTAACGAGATTTCGCGTCAGTTGCAAAAGTCCGCAATCCCATTTGAATGGTTGAGGGACAGTCGTTCCAAACGTTACAAATCATTGGAAAATAGCGTCAAGGTGATGACCTTGCAAAGTAGTAAGGGTTTGGAATTCCCGGTAGTGGCTATCGTCGGCATTGGCTCAATGCCGCTAGTTGAGGAGCAGCTTGAGGCAAAGTTGCTGTATGTTGGTATGACACGTGCTACTGAGCGCTTATTTTTGACTGCATCAAAAGACAATGTATTTGTGAAAAAACTGATTGAATTAGAGCAAGCTGCGTGAAGTTGGTTATGCGCAATACATGCGCGCTTACTTTAATAACTTGCCTACCACGTGATGTTTGGCGAGCACTTGCGGATAAGTTTTACGAAAATATGTCACCAGTTGTTCCACCAGATAAACTGAACGATGCTGGCCGCCGGTACAGCCGATGGCAATCGTCAGGTAGCTGCGATTGGTACGTATGAACTCGGGAATCCAGTGTTCCAGAAATTGGCTTAGATCTTTGATCATGCGCTGCACTGGCGCATGGTTGCTTAAATAGTTTGTCACTGGCGCATCCAGTCCCGTGAACTCGGCCAGGCCTGGCTCCCAGAACGGATTGGGCAGGCTGCGAGCATCAAAGACGAAGTCGGCGTCGTTGGGAATACCGTACTTGAAGGCAAACGATTCAAACAGGATGGACATATGGCCGTCGCCGCGTTCGCCGACCCGTTGGCGAATCAGCTCGCGCAGCTCGTGTACGCTGGTGCGAGTAGTGTCGATTACCAGGTCCGCCGTATCCGCCATCGGTTCCAGTAACTGTTGCTCTTGCGCAATCGCTTCAGCTAGTCCCAAGCCGCCACGACTTAATGGATGGCGACGGCGGGTTTCGCTGTAACGTTTGAGTAGGGCTTCGTTATCAGAGCGTAAATAAATAATTTCACAGTCCACACCACTGCGATTGAGTTCCGCTATCTGTTGCGGTACGCGCTGGATGTCGGCAGCGCTGTTGCGCGCATCAATACCAATGGCTGTCAAACTATACTGCGCATCGTTGGAGCGTACTGTGTGTGAAATGAACTCGGGCAACAGACCGGGCGGAATGTTGTCAACGCAGTAATAGTCCAAATCTTCCAGCATGCGTAAGGCGACGCTTTTGCCGGAACCGGACAGACCGCTGATAACAATTAGGCGCATAGCTTAGGGTTTGGTTGAGGTGAGAACAGTATCGGTGAGTTGTGGTGGCTTGAAAAGTGCCAGTTGGTCTTGCCACTTGAGTCTAAAATACCAGAAATGAAAAAGCCCCGGATGATACGGGGCTTTGGCTTGGTTATATATTTGGTGCAATCAGACAAGTTTGGCTCTGATGCCTTCCTGAACATGATGATTAGTGAGTTTTTCCTTGTGCTTTTTAACACCGCGATCCAGCTTGTCTGCAAGCGCATCGATGGCAGCGTACATGTTCTGGTCAGTGGCGTCGGCATGAATGGTGCTGCCGCTGAGGTTGACCGTTGCTTCGGCCTTTTGCTGTAACTTTTCTACAGTCAGAATACAGTGGACATCAAGTACATGATCGGAATGCCTGACGATTCGATCCAGTTTCTTTTCTACATAAGCCTTAAGGGCGGGCGTAACCTCGACATGATGTCCGGATACATTGAGTTGCATATTAGTTTCCTCTTGGGTGTCAGGCTCAACTTGGGCGCAGATGTAACGTGACGCAAGGGCGGCTGGCAACACATACGCATAAATACTAATAAACGGCAAGTTCAATTATTTTTGGTGCTATCTCACTACGACGCGTTTGCGTTCACTGGATGGGGGAATGTTCAAGGCTTCACGGTACTTGGCTACGGTGCGTCGCGCAACCTGTATGCCTGCATCAGATAAAATTTCGGCAATACGGCTGTCTGACAGGGGTTTGTTGTTGTCTTCGGCGCTGACCAGCTTGCGTATCTTGGCGCGGATGGCGGTTGACGATAACTCAGCGCCGTCGCTGCCAGACACATGACTGGAAAAGAAAAAACGGAACTCGATGACGCCACGCGGCGTATGCATGTACTTATTGGTGGTGACGCGCGAGATGGTGGATTCGTGCATCTCAACCGTATCCGCCACATCCTTCAGAATCATCGGCTGCATAAATTCATCGCCGTGCTCCAGAAAGGCGGATTGACGTTGCACGATGCAGCGCGCCACCTTTAACAAGGTTTCGTTGCGAATTTCCAAACTGCGGATTAACCAGCGCGCTTCCTGCAATTGCGTGCGCATCACGGTGAAATCGGTAGAGCGTCCCAGCATGTCGGCATAGCTTTGATTAACCCGAATACGTGGAACGCTGGCGGGGTTAATCTCTACCGCCCAGCCATGTTCGGTGCGACGGATGAATACATCCGGCACCACATAATCGGGTGCGCTGCTGTGCAGGCTGGCGCCGGGGCGCGGTTGGCAGGCACGCACCAAGGCCAATGCCTGATCGAGATCTTCTTCAGTGGTGCGTAGCTGGCGGCGCAGCACCGTATGCTGATGGCTGGCCATCTCGTCCAGATAGTTGGCGGCGATAGTCAGTGCCGTCGCCAAGCCGGGTGTATCGGTTGCCAACTGCTTGAGTTGTATAGTCAGACATTCACTGACTGATCGTGCTGCGACACCGGCTGGATCAAAGCGTTGCACCACGCGCAGCATTTGCTCGACTTCGTCGGGCGTCACGCGCAGCTCGGGCATCAGGTTAAGGGCAATTTCCTCGACCGCTTCGATCAGGTAGCCATCGTCGTTAATGGCATCCAGAATCGCTTCACCAATGCGTTGCTCACGTTCGCTGAGTTTGGATAAACCGAGTTGCCATTGCAGATGTTCCGGCAGGGTTTCGCCGCTGCTATGGCTGAAATCGTGGCCGCGTTCGTCATCTTCGTCATTGTTCCAAGGCGAATCACCACTGCTGACGGTATGGGATTCAGTCCAATCCGCACTATCAACAATATCTACTCGCTCTTCGCGGCTGCGGTCTTGGTCTTGTTGCGCATGCTCCTGTGCCTGCTCTTCATACGGAGTGGTCGCCGTTTCAACGGCATCGGTACGCTGGCTGAATTCGCTGTCGTAATGCGATTCGGCTTCGGTGGCACCCAATGATTCCAGTACCGTGTCCTCTTCTTCAGTCTCTAACATCACATTGGATTCAAGGGCTTCACGAATTTGTGCTTGTAACTCCAGCACCGGCAGTTGCAGCAGGCGGATGGCCTGCTGCAACTGTGGGGTCATGGTCAGTTGCTGACCGAGGCGTAATTGCAGTGAGGGTTTAAGCATGGAATCAGAGTCGGAAGTCTTGACCCAAGTACACCTCACGTACCTGCTGATTAGCAAGGATTTCTTCGGCGCTCCCGCTGGCAATGAGTGCTCCAGCACTCATGATGTAGGCGCGCTGGCAAATCCCGAGCATTTCGCGCACATTGTGGTCAGTAATCAGTACCCCGATATTACGGGTGACTAAGTGCTTGATGATGCGCTGGATATCGATCACCGAGATCGGATCAACGCCCGCAAAGGGTTCATCCAGCAGAATAAAACGGGGCTCGGCTGCCAGCGCGCGAGCGATTTCGACGCGTCTGCGCTCGCCGCCGGACAGGCTTTGTCCGAGGCTGTCGCGGATGTGAACGATATGCAGATCTTCCAACAATTGTTGTAATTTCTGTTCGCGTTGCATGGCGGTGAGTTCGTCGCGTAGCTCCAGCACACCGAGAATATTGTCCGTCACGCTCAGTTTGCGAAATACTGACGCTTCCTGTGGTAAATAGCCTAGTCCCAGCTTGGCACGAGTATGGATGGGTAGCCGCGAGATATCCTGATCATCAATAAAAATACGACCGGCATCGCAGCTGACTAGGCCGACCAGCATGTAGAAAGCAGTGGTTTTGCCAGCGCCATTGGGTCCGAGAATCCCCACTACTTCGCCACTGCTGATGCGTAGCGATAGATCGTCGACCACCGGGCGGGATTTGTATTTTTTGGCCAAATGTTCGGCGCGCAACTCACTCATGGTTGGTCAGTACTTTCATTGCTGCTGGAGGCGCTACTGTTAGTAGCGTTTTTGTTGGGCGTAATGGTGATACGTATTCGCTCACCCTGTTGCTCGTTCGGGTTGGCCAGCACGCGCTGGCTGTTGATGTCATACACTACTGTTCGACCGCGGAATTCGTTCTGTGCGTACTTGATCCAAGCATTGTTGCTCAGGCGCACGGTATTTTTTTGCAATTGATACTCAATTTGTTCTGCCTGTCCTTGTGCCACCAGTTGCTGACTGGCGTCACGCTGTTCAAAAGTGGCAGGTTCGCCGCTCATCTGTAATGCGGAAATGCTGTTCTGCACAAAGCTGACCATCGCACGATCTGCTGTAGAGCTGCCATTAGGGGTGGTGATGTGTACGTTACCGACAAAAGTCCATTGACTGTCATCAAAGTTCAGCCCCTTGGCCTGCGCCTCATCCGCCTGAATTTCATAGCCGGCCTGCCAGATGCGCACTTTGGGCAGCTTGATCTGTTTGGTGACCGCGTCGACCTCGGTGCCTGCCGACTCCATATGAATATCTTCACCCGCGCTACCGAGCGTGGCGGCAGATATGTGCTGACCGATTGGTAAGGCTAACAAGGTCAGCAGCACGGCGCAAAGCGGGCGTGGTGACGCTGCGTCAGTCATTGGTCGGCTTGTGCTTGAATGTTCCATGAACTTGCGAGTGTAACTGGAGCGTCTGGCGCTTCAAATTGTATTTAAGACCGACTGCGGTTAATTGTTGCTGATCCATTACGAATTCAACTTGGCCCGGCGTGGTAGCAAGATTGTTTTCGGTGTCGATGTTAAGTGTGTCAGTACGGATTTCTGTGCCTTGTTGGCTATCGTCCTGTGGGCGAATATAGACATTGCCGGAGAAGTCGATGGCTTTTGAATTGGCAGGCAGGCGTCCCTGATCGGCACTGAGTAGCCAGGGATTATTGTCTTCACTACGGTAGTTCAACACGACTTGTTGCATGCTGATGCTGTCATCGTGGAGATTCTGGACAATTTCCGCGGCTTGCAGCTTCATGCGCGGCGTTCCATCTGCAGCGGTTTCAATAATGGTTGCCTGTTTCAGATAGTACCCGGGCTGTTCCGGAGCGCGCACGTCAGTCAGTTCATCACCCGCCTGACGCGATACCAAGATATACCCTGCCAGTGCAGCGGCGATGGCGGTGGTGATTAGTGTCGAACGTCGACGCATTGTTAGTTGCTGCGCTGTGCAGCAGCTTGCGCGTGTAGGATCAGGTCGCAGACTTCTCGCACTGCACCTTGGCCGCCAGCGATCTGCGTTACGTAGTGCGCGGCGGCACGCACCGCTGGATGTGCGTCGGCGACGGCAATGGCCAGTTGTGCCATGTTGAGCATGACGATATCCGGTGTGTCATCACCAACGCAGGCGACGCAATCGGCATTGATTTGCAATGTGTCCAGCAATTCCTGCAAGGCAGCCTGTTTGTCATGAATGCCTTGCTTGATGTGCAATACCCCCAGTTCGCTCATGCGCTTGTTAACCGCGGGTGAGTTACGCCCAGAAATAATGGCAACCTGGATGCCTGCCTTGCGTAGCTGCACGATGCCCGCGCCATCACGTACATGAAATGCTTTCAGTGCTTCACCATCGGCGTTGAAATACAGGCGGCCATCTGTGAGTACGCCATCTACATCCAGCACCAATAGCTGAATAGTCGCGGCGCGCGCGGTGATAGTAATTGGGTCGTTGCTCACATCACCCCCGCGCGCAGTAGGTCATGCACATTCAGTGCGCCCACCACGACGCCGTGTTCATCAACCACTGGTAGCGCAGTGATCTTGTGCGTTTCCATTAGATGGACCGCCGCTGCTGCCAGCATGCGCGGCGTGGCGCATTTTGGCTTGGCGGTCATCACCTCGCCGATCAAAGCAGCGTGTAGGTCGACGCGCTTATCCAACGCGCGGCGTAAATCACCGTCAGTGAACACGCCCAGCAAGTAATTGTGTTCGTCGACGACAGTGGTCATGCCGAGGCCTTTACGGCTCATTTCCAACAGGCCTTCACGCAGCAAGGTGTCGGGTGTCACCAGTGGTAACTTGGTGCCGGTGTGCATTACGTCTTCTACATACAGCAGCAGTCTGCGGCCCAGTGCGCCCCCTGGGTGCGAGCGGGCAAAATCTTCTTCGCTAAAGCCGCGCGCTTCCAGTACCGCTACGGCTAGTGCATCACCCAGTGCCAAGGTTGCGGTGGTACTGGCGGTGGGAGCGAGGTTAAGGGGGCAGGCCTCGTTGGCGACACTGACATCCAGTGTGGCATTGGCGGCGCGACCCAACGTGGAGTCAACGCGGCCAGTTAACGCGATCAGAGGAATGCCCAGCCGTTTGATTACTGGCAGGATGGTAACTAGCTCATCTGTTTCACCCGAATTGGATATAGCCAAGACCACGTCCTGCGCGGTAATCATACCGATATCGCCGTGGCTGGCTTCGGCGGGATGGACAAAAAAAGAGGGTGTGCCAGTGCTGGCGAAAGTGGCCGCAATCTTGTTGCCCACGTGGCCCGATTTGCCCATGCCTGATACTACCAGCCTGCCTTTGCATTCCAGAACCAGCCGACAGGCATCGGTAAAGCTCGTTCCCAAGCGGGCGATCAACGCATTGATGGCCTCGGCTTCCGTGCTAAGCACGGCGCGGCCGCGCAGCAATACCTGCTGTGGGTCAAAGGATGTTTTCATCGGTGCATCATAACGCGTTCTACAGGCGCATCAGCACACTCGTGTAGCATGTAGCGTAGTTGTTGAGCCGACGAGAGTCCGATGAGCGATTTGCAAGAACGATCAATGAGTTTGCCGGGACGAACCTGTGTTGTGCGCAGTGACTTTCTGGGGGCAAATCATGGCCGTAACGAGCGCCGCACTTGGGCTGTAGTGGTCGTGACCACGCTGATGATGTTCGGCGAAATCATCGGCGGTACGGTGTTCGGTTCGATGGCGCTGGTGGCGGATGGCTGGCATATGGCTACCCATGCGGCGGCGCTGAGCATTGCCGCGCTCGCCTATCGCTACGCTCGGCGGCATGCAGCCGACCCCCGTTTCAGTTTCGGCACCGGCAAGATCGGTGAACTGACCGGTTTCGCCAGCGCCGTGGTGCTGGGCATGATTTCACTGTTGATTGGCTGGGAGTGTTTGACGCGGCTGGTCAACCCGCATCAGATCAACTTCGGTCAGGCGACCTGGATCGCGGTTCTGGGTTTGGTGGTGAACTTGCTGAGCGCACTGCTACTACATCAGGGAGAGCATGGGCATCATCATGCTGACCATGACCATGACCATGACCATGACCATGACCATGACCATGACCATGACCATGACCATGACCATGACCATGACGAAGTAGATGACGACAATTTTGGCCACGCCCACTCGCATCACGACAGTAACCTGCGCGCTGCCTATATGCATGTGCTCGCCGATGCATTGACTTCTGTATTGGCTATCGCTGGATTGTTGGCGGGACGGTATCTCGGCTGGATATGGATGGATGCGCTGATGGGTATGATTGGCGCGCTGGTGATTGCGCAATGGTCATGGAGCTTGATGCGCTCAGCGGGCGGCAATTTGGTTGACATGAATATGAATGCGCCGTTGCTCAACGAGATTCGCATGCGCCTTGAGGCCAATGGTGATGTGGTACGTGATCTACACCTATGGCGGATTGGACCGGGACATCATGCCGTGGTTGTGGCCATAGATTCCGCCGCGCCGGTTGCCGCGCCGGCATATCGCGCCAAACTGGCAAGCTTGCCAAGCCTGAGCCATATCACCGTGGAAGTGAATATGCGCGACGGATAAGGCATGGTGGATGTTGAATCCGGCTCGCTTCTGCGTAGCAGGATGTTTATGCTTCGCGCTTTCGCTAATCCGGTATACCGGATGGCTCAACCGGGCCTCTCCCCGGATCACTGCGGCGCTGCCGCCACTCAGCTTGGACTATTTTTTTGATGATTACCTTTGCCACGCTACGTCGTGACTGGCTCTCCAATCCGCGAGCCGACATTCTCGCCGGTATGGTTGTTGCGCTGGCGTTGATTCCGGAAGCTATCGGCTTTTCCGTTATCGCTGGCGTTGATCCCCGGGTCGGACTATATGCATCGGTTGCCATTGCAATAGTCATTTCCATTACTGGCGGACGTCCTGGCATGATCTCCGCTGCGACTGCAGCGGTTGCCGTCGTGGTGGTGCCATTGGTGCGCGATCACGGTGTGGAGTATCTCTTTGCGGCAACCATTTTGATGGGCTTAATTCAGATAATCGCCGGCCTGCTGCGGCTGGATTTGTTGATGCAGTTTGTTTCGCGCTCGGTGATTACCGGCTTCGTTAACGCGCTGGCAATACTGATTTTTATGGCGCAGTGGCCGCAGCTGACCAATGTCGAGTGGCAAACCTACGCGATGATTGCTGGCGGCCTTGCCATCATCTACCTATTCCCGCGCGTATCAAAGGCGGTGCCTTCACCATTGGTAGCAATTTTAGTATTGAGCATCATTAGTGTCGCGACACAGGCGCCTGTCAATACGGTGGCTGACATGGGTATGCTGCCTGAGGGGTTGCCTTATTTTGTCTGGCCGCAAGTGCCGCTTAACTGGACAACGCTACATATAATTTTGCCTTATTCGTTGACCATGGCCGCAGTTGGTCTGCTTGAATCACTGCTGACAGCGCAAATTGTCGATGATATGACGCATACCGAGAGTAGTAAGCGGCGCGAATGTGCGGGGCAGGGCAGCGCCAATATCGTTGCGGCACTGTTCGGTGGTATGGGTGGCTGTGCAATGATTGGTCAGTCGGTAATCAATGTCACTTCAGGCGGAACCGGTAGGCTGTCGACGTTTACCGCAGGTGCATTTTTGTTATTTCTGCTGGCCGCGATTGGGCCTTATGTCGGACAAGTTCCTATGCCAGCGTTGGTCGCGATCATGCTTATGGTGTCGATAGGTACATTCAGTTGGAACTCGATCCCCAATATGCGCCGCCATCCGCCAATGTCCACCATCGTCATGTTGGTCACGGTAGTGGTGGTGGTAACAACGCATGATCTCGCTCAAGGCGTGCTAGCAGGCGTGTTGTTGTCAGGTATTTTCTTTGTTGGCAAAGTGCGGCAGATGTTCAAGGTTGAACGCAGTGAAAACGACGATGGCAGTATCGCAACCTACCGGATAACAGGGCAGATATTTTTTGCCTCAGTCGAGCGCTTTGCCCGCGCGTTTATAAACAACGGCAACGCGAAACACATCGTGATCGATGTTACGCCCGCACATTTCTGGGATATTTCCGCAGTCGCTGCGGTGGACAAGATAGTAGCCAAGTTACGGCGTGAAGGCCGCACGGTGGAAGTCATAGGCTATAACGAAGCGAGTGCCGACATCATTGACCGCTTTGCTTTGCACGATAAAACCGGTGTCGAAACTGGTGTCGTGCCGCACTAGTTAATGACACCGTTTCTGCATGGTAGTGATGCTACTTAGTAAGCGCGCTGTATTGCAGCGCGGATATTGCGCGGCTTTGACGATGATTTACTTGTCGTAAGTACCGTGGATCGTTTTTAGTTTATGGAAGGTGGATAATCTTGACCTGTCGAGCAAAGTAAACGGCGAGTTACGGCAAAAAGACAACACTAGTCGTCTGTCTTTCTCCTTCGCCAGAATCATTGGGCATTTTCGACATTCATGACACTGTGCACGGGCGATATAAATTCGACGGGACGCCTACCGGCACTGGCGCGCGTCAAGATCCACCTCTCTATCTGTAAGCGGATGATGTAGTGACCATGTACTCATATGCCAGACGAATAGGGCGTAAAACCGCTCCGGTTGAACTGATTATTTGGCGGCGCGTCTTGTTTGCACCGCCTTGCTCAGTGTGTCCAGAACGGCAACAGAATCATCCCAGCCAAGACAGGCATCGGTAATGCTCTGGCCATAGACTAATTTTGACGCATCATCTTTACCGGGGCTGAATTTCTGTGCGCCTGCTTGTAGATGGCTTTCCACCATCACACCAAAGATGCTGGTTGAGCCGCTGCTTATTTGCGTAGCGATATCGCGCGCTACGTCCGTCTGTCTCTGGTGTTGTTTGCTGCTATTGGCATGTGAGCAATCCACCATCAGTCGCGGTGATAGCTTGACTGCTTCGAGATCTTTGCAGGCACTGGCCACACTGGCGGCATCATAATTTGGCTTATTGCCGCCACGCAGAATTACATGACAATCTTTATTGCCGGTAGTGGCAACAATCGCCACCTGACCGTTCTTGTGAATGCTGAGGAAGTGATGTGGTTGTGCAGCAGACTGAATGGCATCAGTAGCAATACGAATGTTGCCATCGGTACCGTTCTTGAAACCAATCGGCGCTGACAAACCAGAGGCCAATTCACGATGTACTTGGCTTTCCGTGGTGCGCGCACCAATGGCGCCCCAGCTGATCAAATCACCAATGTACTGCGGTGAGATGGTGTCTAAAAATTCACCACCCGCAGGCAAACCAAGTTTATTGATGTCATTGAGTAACTGTCGTGCGATGCGTAGACCTTCATCAATGCGATAGCTTTCATCAAGACCAGGATCATTGATGAGCCCTTTCCAGCCCACGGTGGTGCGTGGTTTTTCAAAATACACGCGCATGACGATTTCCAATGTGTCAGCGAACTTGGTTCGCTGTGCACGTAATCGCTGTGCGTACTCAACGGCCGCCACGGGATCATGGATGGAGCAGGGACCGATAACGACCAGTAAGCGATCATCGTTGCCATTCATGATTTGCTTGATGGTTTGTCGAGTGGTGCTGATCAGCGTCTCGACCGCAGTGCCACGAATCGGAAAAAAACGTAGCAAATGTTCAGGTGGCGGCAAGGGGCGCACTTCTTCTATACGCTCATCATCAGTTGGTCCGGTTTTATCGATTGGCGCGATCCATCCATCGGCGGCCTTCTTGGATTTAGTAGTCATCGCGTTTTCCTCAGCAAGGGTTCGATTTTTCAAATCAGTCCATTAGCAAAATTGGCAAAAAAAAACCGCCGGTTGCCGGCGGTTTGGTGATTCGATGCGTCTCTAAACATGCCTACGCGTTCGCTTCCCCACCGCCGCTGCGGTACGAAAACCAAAAATAGCCATAAAAATAAGAAACGAAGCGCATGGGTCGGAATCTATCACGGTAACGGGTTGTCGCGTCAAGCCAATTTGTTTGAATTGCCGTTATTGAGTCAAATCAATGCGCCAAGTTTATACATTGATCTCCACGCTCACGGGGCAGTGGTCACTGCCCATTACCTCGGCGTGAATCGCCGCAGAGTTAACGTTGCTACGTAATGATTCTGATACCAGCACATAGTCAATTCTCCAACCGATATTGCGCGCCCGTGAATTAGCAAAGTGGCTCCACCATGAATAATGCCCATTGCCTTGCGTGAATAGGCGGAAGGTATCGACAAAGCCGGCGTCAACAAAGTGCTGAAATCCGGCGCGCTCTTCATCGGTAAAGCCTTTCTTGCCCACATTGGGTTTGGGATTGCTCAAGTCCAGCTCGGTATGCGCCACATTCAAGTCACCACAAAAAATCACCGGCTTGTGTTGTTCAAGTTGCTTGCAGTAAGCCAGAAATGCCGGATCCCAGTGTTCATAGCGTAGCGCTAACCGGCCCAGGTCTTCCTTGGCATTAGGCGTGTAAACGGTAACGACATAGAACTGGTCGAATTCTGCCGCGATCACTCGACCTTCGGTGGTGGGGTCGCCAAACGCATCGTCGGCAAAACCATACTGCGCGGCGATGTTATCTGGAAAACCGTTAATAATGGCTAGTGGTTTCTGTTTCGTAAAAATAGCTGTGCCAGAATAGCCTTTTTTTACTGCTGAGTTCCAGTACTCGTGATAGCCGGGTAAATCGATTTCCACCTGATCACGCTGAGCCTTGGTTTCTTGCAAGCACAAAATATCTGGCTGGTGGGCTTCCAGAAACGGGAGAAAATTGTTCTTCTTCAATACAGCGCGAATGCCGTTAACGTTCCAAGAATAGATCTTCATCTAAGTCATCTCACAAAATATTGACAGCAGAGCGGATTGGGTAAGTAGTAAGAATGAGTTGCGCATCATACACAGGCTTGTTTCATTCCCGACGGGAGGAGTGTTGAGATGAAGAAGTGTGTTTGCAACAGTAATTACGTATGCGAGCGGCTATAGTTGTCGCTCACATAACCGCTAGGGGAACCACATGAATAAAATGATTTGCCGGATTTGTTTGAGCAGCCTTGCCATGCTCGCCAGTTTAAGTGCATCCGGTCAAGCACCGGCAGCGCCTGCCCCGCCGCCAGGCTCCCCCGCTGATGAGTTGCCATTGAACGTAGCGGTTGAATGGGCACAGGCTGCCATCGCTGCTTGCAAGGCTAATGGTTACAACGTGACGGTCACCTATATGAATAACGAATATGGCATTAAGCTCGTGATGCGTTCCGATGGCGCGCGCTCCGGCACTGCGGAAATTGGCCGACGCAAAGTTTTCACAGTGATCAAGAGCGGTATGAGCACCGCTGATTTCGCCAAGTCCGTTGGTATTGACCCGAGCTTACCTCCTGTACCCGCAGCCCCCGGCAAGGCGTTCGGTTTGCCGCCTGGTGACAATCCTGATCCAAACACGACCGTGTTAGCTGGTGGCCTTCAGATCAAGGTAAGGGATAAGGTGGTCGGTGCCATTAGCGTGTCAGGTGCGCCCGGTGGGGAGAAGGACGTGGCCTGCGCTGAAGCGGGTCTGGCCAAAATTGCCAATAAGTTGAAGTAGTTGCATTGTGTTAGCTGTTAGCGTGCTTGTGTTTAAGCGCTGCCAGTTCGCGCTGTAAGTCCGCGACTTGTAGCTGTAGCTGTTCGATGCGTGCCAGTGACGAACTGGCACGTAGTTCGCTGGTCGTAGTGGTGGAAATATCTGGCTCTGATTCAGCTGCCACTACTTCACCACACAGCAGATGCGCATAACACGCATCACGCCGATTGGCTTGGCGCGGCAAGCGCACCACGAACGGTCCTTCCGTTTTGGTGGCAAGATTATTCAAGGCGGTTTCCACTTCGCTGATTTCTTTGATGTCAGCCATGCGTGCGGCGCGAGTGCGCAGCTCGCTTGGCGTTTGTGGGCCACGTATCAGTAGCTCGCATAAAATAGCTGTTTCCACCGCAGTGAATTCAAGACTGCCGAAGCCGGTGTTGCAGAGTCGATGCTGGTATTTTGGTACGCGACTGCCAAAGCCAGATCGATCTAGTATCAAGTGCTTGTGAATAAGTACGCCGAGTGCTTGCTGAACTGTGTGCTCATCCAGATCCAAAGCTGGGGCGCGATTGCTTTTTTGGTTGCAGGCATTAGTTAATGCATTTAGCGACAGTGGATACTGATCTGGGGTGGTGATGGACTTCTCTATCAGGCAGCCAATGATCCGGGCTTCGATAGGCGAAAGTTTGATGGACATGATTAACCTTGATGAGAAAGCATTGGTGCGTCTGTTGCGCAGCGTATTAAAAATAATTATTCATCCAAGTCGAGGAATTCCATCGGTACTTCGGTACCTGCAATGCCTATAAATACAGGTAGTTTGGCATCGAAGCGTTGCCGGATTGCCGCAGGATCCACCATGGCTTCAGCCAGCGCACTGTTCAATTCGTAGGCGTTGATGTCATAGCCTGTGTCCTGCATGGCTTTGGAAAATGCATCGACATGCGTCGCGCCTGATTGATACACCAGTGGCGCGTACTCGGGTGCAATGTCGAAGTTATCGGGTTCTGCATAAGATTGCTTGCAGCCATCAACATTAGTTGCGTGATAGTTGCGGCAGGTTTGCGGGCGGGCAGCATAAATGCTGCAGCGATCTTCAATGAGAAAGGGGCACTTAAGGGTGTGCTGCATGCGCTGCATCTCATTGAGCTGTCCTAGCACTTGGCTGTTCGCCGCAATTTCACTGCGAAGTTGCTGCTGTTGTTCAACGCTAAAGTTAGTTTGTACAAACTCAAGAATATTTAGCGCTTCAACCGGGCGTACATCAACGGAAAAGTGGCAGCACCATGAGCAACCGGCTTTACACGCCAGTGTGTGGGCATCGCTGGCCTGTGCCAGTCGTGCGTCGTGTCGTTGCAGTGATTGTTGATAAGCTTTGATAGCGCCCAGTTCGGCGATGTCAGCGTTGGCCTGCGCGCCTTCTTGGGCTGAGATTTTTCGCACGGTCGCAAAGTCGATCAAGAACTCCATCCGCACCCTACCTGTCGATGAAAACCCGGGGTCTGGGTCAGCCTGTGCCGTTTGGCGGTTCAGATTGGGTGCCAGTAATCCAAGCAATCATACGGGAGCGCCAAAAATTCAGCTTGCCTGGTTAAAACCAGCTGTTTGGTTCAGCTGCGCACCGCTTTTGCGCGTCCGACCCTTGGCTTCTTGCTTGGTGCGACGGTTTTGGCGGGTTGTGGGGGTGATCCGTAATCATCAGGTGCATTCGACAAAAAATCGTTAAGCCTCTGATTCAGATAAGAAGTACGTATTTTTAACTCGCCGTTGCGCTGTGAAGCTGGGTCTAAGTCACTGACCTCCAAGCAGAATTTTGCATAACACCGTTGACTTGCCGAAGCACGGCTACCTATAGTGCGTCCCGGTGGAAAAAAATGGGATGAAGTGGGATTTTTTGGTGGCAAGTGGATGTCACTGGGTTTTTTGGAAATTCTCAAGTCGAGCAAGCTTAAATCGCCATGTTTCGCGGTGAAAACAAAATCACGCTGGACCCAAAAGGTCGTCTCGCGGTGCCTACTCGTTATCGAGAAGGCATCACGGAGGACGCTGCCGGACAGTTGGTGGTCACCATAGACCATCGTGATCGGTGTTTACTCATTTACATGATTCATGACTGGGAAGAGATCCAGCGCAAATTAACCAAGCTACCCGCATTGAATCCCATGGCGCGTGATCTGCAGCGCTTGATGATTGGTCATGCTACCGATATCGAACTGGATTCGCATGGGCGCGTGCTGATTCCACCTAATTTACGTGAGTACGCCGGACTGAACCGCGATGTGGTGTTGTCCGGTCAGGGTACGCGGTTTGAACTATGGGACGAGACGCTCTGGATTGCACAACGTGAAGCGGCTTTACAGGCACATCGCGGCAATCAGGACTTACCGCCTGAACTTAGCTCGATCTCACTGTAGTGAGCGCTGCTGAGTTCAAGCATGAGCCAGTGCTACTTGAAGAGGCACTGGCAGCTCTGGCCATTACTGCCGATGGTTGCTATCTGGATGCGACCTTTGGCAGGGGTGGGCATAGCAGTTGGATATTGCAGCAGCTGGGTGCGAACGGACGCTTGTTGGGTCTGGATCGTGATCCCACCGCCATTGCATTGGGCCGACAGCGGTATGGGAGTGATGCGCGCTTGCAGTTGGTGCAGTGTGCATTTGCCGAACTCACTCAAGCAGTGCAAGAGGTGGGTATGACGCAAGGTCTGGATGGCGTGTTGTTTGATCTAGGTGTGTCGTCGCCGCAGCTTGATGATGCGGCGCGTGGGTTTAGCTTTATGCAAGACGGGCCGCTGGATATGCGGATGGATAATTCAACAGGCATCACGGCAGCAAGCTGGCTGGCAAAAGTCAGTGAGCACGAGCTGCTGGGTGTGATTCGTGACTATGGTGAGGAACGATTTGCGCGGCGTATCGCTAGTGCCATTGTGCAGCAGCGTAATCAACAGCCAATCAACACCACGGCTGAGTTGGCGCAGATTGTCAGTAGCGCAGTACCGACTCGCGAGCCCGGCAAGCATCCTGCCACCCGTACTTTTCAGGCAATTCGCATTGCGGTGAACGCGGAGTTGCAACAAATCGATCAGGCACTGCAGCAAGTGTTGACGCAACTCAAGCCGGGAGGCCGGCTGTGCGTCATTAGTTTTCATTCACTGGAAGATCAGCGCGTCAAAAAATTTATGCAGCAACATTCGCAGGACGATCCGCTGTTTGCTGGATTGCCCGTGGTGCCGCCGGAACGACGCGCCACGCTAAAGCGCATTGGAAAGGCGATCCATGCCAGTGATGCTGAAGTGCGCCGCAACCCACGAGCGCGCAGTGCCATTTTGCGCGTCGCGCAGCGGGTAGCGGCATGAATATCTCACTGCGACTGGAGCTGTTGCTGTTGTGGTGTGCGGTGCTGGCTTCGGCAGTCGGGGTGGTATGGGGCAAGCAGCAATCTCGAAACCAGTTCGTTGAATTGCAACGTCTTGAAAAGGAACGTGATCAGCTGGACACCGAATGGGGTCAGCTGCGCTTGGAACAAAGTACTTGGGTGACTTACGGACGAATAGAGACCATCGCTCGCGAGCAGTTACGCATGGTGGTGCCCGACCCAAACCATGTGCACTTAGTGGAACAGCCATGAATATGGCTGGTAGCAGAGGAGTTTGGCGTTGATCGATTTGCGCAATACTGACAACAAGAGCTTTGCCGTGGAGCAGTTCCGCGCACGCTTGCGTTGGGTGTTCGTTGCCTTGGGTCTCGCTGGACTTGGTCTGATCGTACGCGCTGCTGATCTGCAGTTGTTCGATGACGGCATGCTGTTGAAAGAGGGAACCGCGCGCTTTGCGCGCGTTGCCAAACTGTCGGCCCATCGCGGTGCGATTTATGATCGTAATGGTGAAGCCTTGGCAATGAGTACACCGGTGGACTCGGTGTGGATCAATCCTGAGCAATTGAATCAGGCTGCGGATCAGATTCCGAAATTGGCTGAGGCACTCAATCGCGAAACCAAGTGGTTGGAACAGAAGGTCTCCAGCAATCTGGAGCGCGGATTTGTGTACCTGCTGCGGCACATGAACCCAAAAGATGCGGCGCAGGTCAAAGCACTGAATATTCCTGGGGTGTATTTGCAGCGTGAATATCGACGCTTTTACCCGGCTGGTGAAGTTACCGGACATGTGCTGGGTTTTACCAATATTGATGATGCTGGTCGTGAAGGGCTGGAGCTGGCTTACGACCACTGGTTGAGTGGTGTTCCTGGTTCCAAGCTGGTTATCCAGGATCGTCTTGGTCGATCGGTGGAAGACGTGGAAAGCTTGAGTGCGACGCGGCCCGGACAGGATGTTACCACCAGTATTGACGTACGCATTCAGTACCTTGCTTATCGTGAGCTGAAAAAAGCCATACAGGATCATCGTGCTGTTTCTGGCTCGGTGATCGTGATTGATGTGGAGACCGGCGAGATTCTCGCCATGGTCAATCAGCCTTCATACAACCCCAATGATCCAGAGCAGCGCGAAGCAAGTAACTATCGCAATCGTGCTGCTACTGATTTGCTGGAGCCCGGCTCCAGCATGAAGCCGTTTGTTGCAACCGCAGGTGTGGTGACAGGTCGTTATCACGCCAACACCATTATTGATACCTCGCCTGGGCAGGTGACAGTTGGCATCAAAACTTTTAGTGATGAACATCCCATTGGTGCTGCATCGCTAACTACCGTGATCGCTAAATCCAGCAATGTCGGCATGACTAAGCTGGCCTTATCGCTAACGCCTGAGCAAATGTGGGCGACGCTTGATGCATTCGGTTTTGGACAAGTGACGGGAAGTGGGTTTCCCGGCGAAGCAGCTGGTGTGCTACTGAATTACAAGCAATGGCGTCCGATCAATCAAGCCACCATGTCTTTCGGCTATGGGCTATCAGTCACGCCGCTACAGTTGGCGCACGCTTACGCGATTTTGGGTGCGGGTGGTATTTCTCGACCGCTAACCTTCGAGCGGGTAACCGATCCGGTGCAAGGTACGCGAGTTATCGACCAGTCGGTAGCGCGTGAGATGGTAAAGATCATGAAAAGCGTGGTCAGTGAAGAAGGTACTGGCAATCGCGCCGCGCTGATTGGCTATCAAGTCTCCGGTAAAACCGGTACCGCTTGGAAGGCCAGTGAAGGTAGTTATTCCACCAACAGATACGTCGCTATCTTTGGTGGCTTGGTTCCTGCTAGCAAGCCTCGTTTCGCCAGCGTGGTAGTTATCAATGAACCACGCGATGGTGGTTACTACGGCGGCACGGTGGCGGCACCTGTATTCGCCAATGTGATGGCGGGTGCGTTGCGTTTGTTGGCAGTGCCACCTGATGGCCTGGATATGGTGCCGGCTGCAACGCTGGTACAAAACGGAGTGACGCCGTGAACGCCGTCGCTGTTGAACCAACTCTCTCAACTGGCTCACCCAGCTTGCGTACGTTATTGCGCGGACTGGTTGCAGAACCGTTGTTAGTACAGATCCCGGATCAAGCTATCACGGGTCTATCATTGGATAGTCGCAAGGTGTTATCGGGTTCAGTGTTTCTGGCGGTGCCCGGTTTGCAATCACATGGTATGGACTATGCGATACAAGCCGTGCGTAACGGTGCCACTGTCGTGTTGTGGCAGCCAACCGCTGCTCGAGTTGCGCTCACTATTCCAAATGCACGTTGCGTTTCGATACCGCAGTTAAGCGACTTGTTGGGTGTGTTGGCAGATCGCTTTTACGCGCAGCCCTCTGCGCATTTGCGGATCGCTGCCGTCACGGGCACCAACGGCAAAAGCACTACCGCCTACTTGTTGGCAGCGGCGGCGCAATACTGCGGGATTGCGGCGGGTTACTCTGGAACCGTTGGTTATGGTCGTCTCAATGCGCTGCAGACTGCGACGCATACCACGCCCGATGTAGTGAGTATGCACCGGCAGTTGGCGGAACTACGCGATACCGGCGCGCTGGCGGTGGGGATGGAAGTGTCTTCGCATGCCTTGCATCAGGCGCGCATCGCGGCGGTGCGCATCGATACAGCAGTATTCACCAATCTAAGTCGCGACCATCTCGATTATCACGACACCATGCAGGCGTACGGTGATGCCAAGGCAATGCTGTTTAACGTGCCGGAATTGCGGCATCGCGTAGTGAATGCTGATGATGTATTTGGTCGTGAACTGGCATCGCGTAACTCCACGGCAAGTATCACCACTCTATATAGCTGTGATGCAAGCTTTAATGCGTCGCGTTTGGTGCAGGCTCGTGAAGTGCGGCTGAGTGAGGCTGGTTTGCAGCTGCAGTTGGCGGGCAGTTTCGGTGCCGCGACTCTACGTTCCGCATTGCTGGGACGATTCAACGCAGAGAATTTGCTAGCCGCGTTGGCGGTGTTGCTCGGCTGGGATGTGCCAATGAGCAAAGCAGTACAGGCGTTAGAACAGGCGGTGGCACCGCCGGGTCGAATGGAGCTGCTCAGTGGCGGTAACAAGCGAGTGGTGATTGATTACGCGCACACGCCGGATGCTCTGCAGAAAGCATTGCAGGTGCTGAAAGCCCATTGCCGTGGGCAACTGATTTGTGTGTTTGGTTGCGGTGGCGATCGTGATCCAGGCAAGCGCGCAGCAATGGGGGCGATTGCCGCTGCAGGTGCCGATCAAGTGATTGTCACCAATGACAATCCACGTAATGAAGATCCACAGCAGATTATCACCGCCATTCAAGCTGGCATGGGTGACTATCCAGTGATCATTCAACCCGATCGGGCGCTGGCGATTGAGCAGGCGCTAGCGATGGCGCACGCCGATGACATGGTGTTGATAGCTGGCAAGGGCCATGAGGATTATCAGCTCGTGGGAACTCACACGCATCATTTCAGTGACCGCGAAGTAGTGCAGGCTTGTCTGAGCGGTGCTGCATGAGCGGGGTGCATTTCACTACTGCTAGCTTGGCGCAACAAGTAGGTGGTCGACTGGTTGGTGCGGATGTCGCGTTTGCCTCAGTATCAATCGACAGTCGCAGCCTGTCGCAGGGCTCACTATTTGTGGCCCTGCGTGGGCCAAATTTTGATGGCCATGATTATGTGGGCAAGGCGATGCAACGCGGTGCAATGGCGGCGCTGGTCGAGCGCGAGCTATCAGAAGCCATTCCGCAGGTGGTAGTACCGGATGTGCTGGTCGCGTTGTCACGGTTTGCCAGCATTTGGCGTCAACAGTTTACCTATCCGCTGATTGCAGTAACCGGTAGCAATGGCAAGACCACTAGCAAAGAAATGTTGGGCAGTATTCTTGCGCAGCGCGGCGATTGTTTGGTGACACGCGGTAATTTGAACAATCATATTGGTGTGCCATTAACATTGTTGAGTCTTGGTGGTACGTATCAATCGGCAGTGATTGAAATGGGTGCCAACCATCCCGGTGAAATTGCACATCTTGCTCGACTGGCTCAGCCCACTATCGGTTTGGTCACCAACGCCGGCGCTGCACACCTCGAGGGTTTCGGTGGTATTGAAGGGGTAGCTAAGGCCAAGGGCGAGTTGTTTCAGGCTTTATCGAAGCATGACACTGCCGTTATCAATGCTGATGATGACTATGCAGATTACTGGCGCAGTCATTGCAATGCTGGAACCAGCTTGAGTTTTGGTGTGGATCGCGTTGCTGATTTTTCTGCCAGTAAAGTGCTGGCGCATCATGATTCGTCGGGCTTTCAAACCCGCTTTGAGCTGACTACGCCACAGGGTCAGTGCTCGGTCAGTTTGCAACTGGCGGGAATTCATAACTTGCGCAATGCACTGGGCGCGGCAGCGGCGGCGCATGCGGCAGGTGCAACGCTGGCGCAAATTCAGGCTGGCCTGGATGATATGCGTCCCGTGGATGGCCGATTGCAACCCAAGCCTGCGATCAAGAATGCCTTTCTGATTGATGACTCCTATAACGCCAACCCGAATTCAGTCCGCGCTGGCATTGATGCATTACAAAGTCGTGGTGGTCGTCGGTGGTTGATATTTGGTGACATGTTGGAGTTGGGTGCGGATGCGTTGCAGCTGCATACCGAAATGGGTGCGTATGCGCGTGCTGCGGGCGTTGAGCGATTGCTGGCTGTGGGCATCAATTCACAGCATGCAGTCGAAGCGTTTGGCAGTGGCGCGCAATGGTTCGCCTCATTGACTGACTTAATCAGCGAAGTGCAGGCCAGCATCGAGCCGGGCGTAACGGTGTTGATTAAAGGGTCGCGTGGTAATCGACTGGAGCGTGCGGCGGTTGCTTTGTCTGTTGATCCGGTGTTGGCAAATAACGGGCACTAAAGAAGAACGAATACACAATAAACCATGCTGTACTACCTCGCACAAAGACTGGCCGCCGACTTCTCCGGCTTTAATGTATTCAGTTACCTCACCATGCGCGCGATTCTGGCGGCGTTGACGGCGTTGGTGATGTCCTTTGTCTTGGGGCCGAAAATGATTCGTGCCTTTGCCGACAAGCAAATTGGTCAGCAAATACGTACTGATGGCCCGCAATCGCATCTCAGTAAACAAGGAACGCCCACCATGGGTGGTGCGTTGATCTTGGTCGCGCTTGTCGTAAGTACGTTGTTGTGGGCGGATCTGCGTAATCGCTATGTGTGGATTGTGCTGGGTACGACGTTGGCGTTTGGCTTGATTGGTTTTGCCGATGACTATTTGAAGCTAGTAGTTGGCAATAGTCGTGGGTTGATCGCGCGCTATAAATATTTCTGGCAGACCGTAGCCGGTCTGGGCTGTGCGCTTGCGCTGTATGTCACCGCCAAGGTTCCCGCTGAAACGGCCTTGTATTTGCCCGTATTGAAACATGTCGCCATTCCACTGGGTGTTGGCTATGTGTTCCTGACTTACTTAGTGGTAGTTGGCTCTAGCAATGCCGTCAACCTAACCGATGGGTTGGATGGCCTGGCCATCATGCCAGCGGCGATGGTGGCAGGTGCGTTGGGGGTGTTCGCTTGGGTGAGTGGTAATGCTGTATTTGCCAACTACCTAAGCATTCCGCACATACCCGGCAGTGGTGAGCTGCTGGTGTTCTGTTCGGCGCTGGTTGGCGCTGGCTTGGGTTTTCTATGGTTTAACGCCTATCCGGCACAGGTATTCATGGGTGATATCGGTGCGTTGGCGTTGGGTGCGGCATTGGGCGTGGTCGCAGTAGTGGTCCGGCAAGAAATAGTGTTGTTCATCATGGGCGGTGTGTTCGTGATGGAAACCGTATCAGTGATGCTGCAAGTCGGCTCATTCAAGCTGCGCGGCAAGCGTATTTTCAAGATGGCGCCCATTCATCATCACTTTGAACTCAAAGGCTGGGCTGAGCCGAAAGTGATTGTGCGCTTCTGGATTATTACCTTCATTCTGGTGTTGGTGGGCTTGGCCACCTTGAAGGTGCGTTGATGAGTCAATCCATAACAGCGCCACACGCGATAGTAGTAGGCAAACGCTTGATTGTCGGGCTGGGCCGCACCGGCCTGTCGGTTGCGCGGCATCTACACGCGCAGGGAATCGAGTTTGCGGTAACTGATGGTAGTACCGCACCAGGCGGGTTGGCGGCACTCCAGGAGTTTGCGCCTAGTGTGCAATTGTTTTTGGGCAGCCTGACTCCTGTTGCATTGGAGAACGTGGTCGAAGTGATTGTCTCACCCGGCATCGCGCTACGTTCACCCTTGTTGCAGGCGGCGCAGACACGGGGTATTCCCATTGTTGGTGATGTGGAGTTGTTTGCGCGCGCCACGCAAGTTCCCATCGCAGCGATTACCGGTACTAACGGCAAGAGTACGGTAACAACCTTATTGGCATTGATGGCGCAGGCTTGTGGGTTGCGTGCCTATGCGGGCGGCAATCTGGGACGACCAGCGCTGGATTTACTACAGGAAACCCCCGCTGATCTGTTTGTGCTGGAGCTGTCCAGCTTTCAACTGGAAACCACGGCTTCGCTGACGACTAAAACGTCGACAGTGTTGAACGTGAGTTCAGATCACATGGATCGTTACGATTCCATGCTTGATTACGCACAGGCTAAAGCACGCGTGTTTGATCGTTGTGCGACGGCTGTAATCAATCTCGATGATCCCTTGGTGGCGGCCATGCCACGCCATGGACAAACAGTGCTGAGTTTTACTGTGCAAGATGGTGTGTCTGCCGATTACAGCATTACACAAACGACTGATGGGGTTGTGCTGTGTCGCCAAGGCAAGTCGTTACTGGCGATGTCGGAATTAAAATTGACCGGCTTGCACAACGCCGCCAATGCCCTGGCAGCGTTGGCGATGAGTGAAGCGCTCAGCCTGGATCAACAACTTTGTTTGCAAGCGCTACGTGACTTTCCTGGCTTACCGCATCGTGCCGAATGGGTGGCGGATGTGCAGGGTGTGCGCTATATCGAAGACTCTAAAGGCACTAATGTAGGTGCGACGCTGGCGGCAGTGAATGGCATGTGCGGGCCATTGATTGTGATCGCTGGTGGTCAGGGCAAGGGTCAGGATTTCGCGCCTTTGGCGGCGTCATTCCGTGGCAAGGTTAAGCATGTGGTGTTGTTGGGTCAGGATGCCGCTCAACTTGATTCAGTGCTTAACACTGTTTGCAGCACTGAACGGGTTAGCAGCATGGAGCAGGCGGTGCAGGCTGCAGCACGGATTGCGCAAGCAGGAGACACCGTATTGTTGTCACCTGCTTGCGCCAGCCTCGATATGTTTCGTGACTATGCGCATCGTGGTGCGGTGTTCGCTCATGCGGTAAAGGAACTGACAGTGAAGGAGTTGCGATCATGAGCGCAACCGCACACTCAGTCAGCTATCCGCGCAGCGGTACGCGTGGGCGTGCGTTGCAGTTAGATACGCTGCTGGTGCTGGCGGTGGCAGGAATTCTGTTGGTCAGTGCGGTAATGGTGGCATCGTCGTCAATTTCGATTGCTGCTCGCGAAACCGGCGATTCGTTCTACTTCTTCAAGCGCCAATTGGTATTCATCGTGCTAGGCGTGTTGGCCTGTGGCGCAACGACTCGGGTGCCTTCTGCATGGTGGGAGAAGTTGCAGTTTCCGCTGTTGCTACTTGCTTTCGCTTTGTTAATCGCAGTGTTGATTCCTGGTCTCGGTGTTGCCGTGAATGGTGGTCGGCGCTGGATTAATCTGGGGTTCACTCGTTTTCAGCCTTCTGAACTGGCACGAATTTTTATTCTGATGTTCCTTGCCGGACATGCGGTGCGCCATCAGAAGCAGTTGAAGATCGGCCTGCAGGCAGTGTATCTACCGATGGGTGTGTTGGTCGCAGCAGCATTTCTATTATTGCTGGAACCAGATATGGGCGCGGCAACGGTGCTGTTGGCGGTGGGCGTGGCTATGTTGTTCATGGCTGGCATGCAGTTGCGTTACTTCTTCATGGCCGCAGCAATGGGCGCGGTGGCGATGGGAGCGTTGATCGTATTTTCCGCTTATCGCTGGAAACGAGTCACCGGGTTCATGAATCCATTCGATGATCCTTTTGGTACTGGCTTTCAATTAGTGCAATCGCTCATTGCTATCGGCCGCGGCGAACTGTTTGGTGTTGGGCTGGGTGCCAGTGTACAAAAGCTGTTTTATTTGCCCGAAGCGCACACCGATTTCGTCTTTGCCGTGCTGGCCGAAGAATTTGGTTTCATCGGCGTGTTGTGTGTGCTGAGTTTGTTTGCATTGGTGGTATGGCGGTCGCTGCGTATTGCGCGCGCTGCTGCTGAAGCCAATCTACCTTTTCAAGCGTTTGTTGCTGCGTCATTCGGTATTTGGGTTGGCTTGCAGGCATTCATCAACATTGGTGTGAACATGGGATTGTTGCCCACCAAAGGCTTGACGTTGCCGATGTTATCTAATGGCGGCTCCAGCTTGCTGGTATCGCTGGCATGGTTGGGCATTGTGTTGCGTATTGGTCATGAAGCGAATTTGTCTGGTCGTTCGGCGCTGTCGAAAAAGGTGAGCACATGAGTGCTGCCCCGCGCATAGCACTGATCATGGCCGGCGGCACAGGTGGCCATGTGTTTCCGGCATTGGCTGTAGCGCGCTGCTTGCGTGAGCGCGGCTTGACACCAGTCTGGTTGGGTACTGCACGCGGCATGGAAAGCAAACTGGTGCTCCAGCATCACATCGACATGGAGTTCATTACTGTCAGTGGTGTGCGTGGCAAGGGGTTGTTAACTGCATTACTAGCGCCGTTGCAGTTGCTGCGTGCTGTGTTGCAAGCGTTGACAGTGATGCGTCGCCGCAAGCCAGTGGTGGTGTTTGGTGCAGGCGGATTTGTCAGCGGCCCCGGTGGTATCGCTGCGTGGTTGATGCGCAGACCCTTGGTAATCCATGAGCAGAACGCGATTGCAGGTATGACCAATCGTTGGTTGGCGCATCTTGCCAAGCGTGTGTACGAAGCCTTCCCGCATTCATTCGCCAGACCAGCGTTATATGTGGGTAACCCAGTGCGTCGCGAAATCGCTGCCATCGTTGCGCCAGCATTGCGCTTTGCCAATCGCACCGATGCAATCCGTGTCTTGGTTGTCGGTGGCAGCCTCGGGGCGCAGCGGTTGAATGCCTTGGTACCTGCGGCCCTGGCGTTATTGCAAGCCGATGAGCGTCCGCAAGTCATTCATCAGGCAGGCGAGAAAAATCTAGCGACGACGCAAGCGGCATATCGTGACAGCAAGGTTGAGGGTGAGCTGCGTGCGTTTATTGATGATATGGCTGCCATGTATAGCTGGGCCGACCTGGTTATCTGCCGTGCCGGTGCGTTAACTGTAAGTGAATTGGCGGCAGCGGGTTTGCCCTCGTTGTTGATACCGTTCCCGGCGGCAGTCGATGATCATCAAACTCATAACGCGCAGTTCCTGGTGAACGCGGGCGCGGCGATATTAATTCAAGAGCGCGAGCTCACCCCGCAACGACTAGCTGATGCATTACACAATCTATGTGTACAGGGTCGTGCTCATTTGTTGCAGATGGCTGAACGTGCTCGTGAACATGCCATCGTCGATGCGGATGTGCGCATTGCTGATGAGTGCTTGCTGCTTGCGGGGTGTGCGGCATGAGTGGGCCGATGCAAGACCGCATGCGACGTATTCACACCATCCACTTTGTCGGCATAGGTGGAGCAGGCATGGGTGGTATTGCTGAGGTGTTGCTTAACCTCGGCTATGCCGTGCAGGGTTCGGATCTCAAGCCGAATGCTGTGACACGACGCTTGCAGTCGCTGGGAGCACGCGTACTGTCCGGGCACACTGCGGAAAATATTGCAGGTGCGGATGTGATCGTGGTGTCCACCGCAGTGGCCAGTGACAATCCCGAAGTGGTGCAGGCGCACGCGCAACGCATGCCGGTAGTACCACGTGCGGAAATGCTGGGTGAGTTGATGCGCTTTCGCTATTCCATAGCCGTAGCGGGTACGCACGGTAAAACCACGACTACCAGTATGGTTGCCAGTTTATTGGCTGAAGGCCGTCTTGACCCTACCTTTGTTATTGGCGGTCGCTTAAAGAGTGCGGGTACCAATGCACGGCTGGGTACGGGCAAGTATCTGGTGGCTGAAGCGGATGAAAGCGATGCATCTTTTCTACATCTGCAAGCCATGATTGCCATCGTTACCAATATAGATGCCGATCATCTTGATACGCACGAGGGTGACTTCGAACGCTACAAACAGAGCTTTGTGGATTTTCTGCACAACCTGCCGTTCTATGGTCTGGCCGTCATGTGTGTGGATGATGCGGAAGCAGCGGCGTTGATCGAGCGCGTCGGTCGTCCAGTAGTAACCTATGGATTGAGTGATAGTGCGGATGTGCGTGCGGTGAATGTACAGCGCCATGGCTTGCAATCCAGTTTTGATGTGTTGCGACCAGGCCGGGAAGTGCTTAGCGTGCGTTTGAATACACCGGGGTTGCACAATGTATTGAACTCATTGGCTGCGATTGCCGTAGCCACCGAATTGGAGCTTGCCGATCAGGCAATCCAAAACGCGCTGCTGCACTTTCAGGGCATTGATCGCCGCCTGCAGCAGTATGGCGACGTACAGTTGCCTGTAGGCACAATCACGCTGGTGGATGACTATGCGCATCACCCCACTGAAATCGCTGCAACCCTCGAAGCGATTCGTCAGGGCTGGCCAGAGCGGCGGGTGGTGCTGGCGTTTGAGCCACATCGGTATACGCGTACTCGTGACTTGCTTGATGATTTCGCTCGCGTACTCGCTGATACGGATGTACTACTGGTGACCGAAGTTTATGCTGCGGGCGAGACGCTGATACAAGGCGCGGATGCCAAAGCCATTTGCCGGGCCATACGGTCGCATGGTCGAGTTGAGCCGATTCTGGTTAAAAGCGTGGAGGAGTTACCGGAAGTATTACTACCTATCCTGCGCGATGGGGATGTGCTGGTGACCATGGGTGCAGGCAGCATTGGTACGTTGGCACCCGAGTTGCCACAGTTGTTGATTGCGGGTTCGTCACCGGAGCCCCAACCATGAACGCACTGACGACTCAGCACGCAGTACCGATTGATTTTCCTGCCACCTTGCAGGGAAGAGTGCTGCTTAACGAACCCTTGGCGAAACACACCTCCTGGCGTGTTGGTGGTCCTGCGGATATTTTGTTCAAGCCGCATAGCAAACAGGATCTGGCGTTGTTTCTGCGCACTCTGCCTGCTGAGTTACCGGTGTTCTGGTTGGGTTTGGGCAGCAATATTCTGGTGCGTGATGGGGGCTTGCGTGCGGCGGTGGTCGAAACACATGGCGCATTGAATGATTTGCAGCGCTTGAGTGAAACCGAAGTGTGGTGCGATGCCGGTGTGCCGTGCGCCAAGCTGGCCAAACAATGCGCCAAGTGGAATCTGGGCCCGGCGGAATTCTTCGCGGGTATTCCCGGCACGGTGGGCGGCGCACTGGCGATGAATGCTGGTGCCTTCGGTGGTGAAACCTGGCGGCACGTGGTTGAGGTTGAAACTATCAACCGTCGCGGCGACATCCAGCGGCGCTTGGTCAGTGACTACCAAGTCGCATATCGCCACGTGCGCCCTATAAATCATGCGCAAGAAGAATGGTTCCTTGGTGCGCAGCTGAGCTTTGCTGAAAGCAATGCGGATGGTGAAGCGGAGATACGCGCACTACTGGCACGTCGCAAAGAAGCGCAGCCGATTGGTGAGTATTCCTGTGGTTCGGTGTTTACCAATCCACCGGGACATCACGCGGCACGGTTGATTGAAAGTGCCGGCCTGAAGGGGTTTCACATTGGTGCCGCGCGAGTATCAACCAAACATGCCAATTTCATTATTAATGAGGGCGCTGCTAGCGCAGTTGAGCTGGAACAACTTATCAATCATGTGAAGGCAACAGTGCAGCGTCAGTTCGGTGTGGAGCTGATCCCCGAAGTGCGCATTGTCGGTGAAGCGTTATCGAGTCAGGAAACAGAATGAGCGAGCCAACAAGCCGGACAGACACTACCAAGGCAGCCGATTTTGGCCGCGTGGCCGTGTTGATGGGTGGTACTTCGTCAGAGCGCGAAGTGTCATTGTCGTCGGGTGCGGCGGTGTTGGCGGCACTAGTTGCTCGTGGCGTGAATGCAGTGGCCGTTGATGGTATTCCTGCCCTGCTGAGCGGTCTGGTGGCGCAGCAGTTCGATCGTGTGTTCAACATCCTGCATGGCAATAAGGGCGGTGGTGAAGATGGCGTATTACAAGGACTGTTGGAGTCCTTTGGTATTCCTTACACCGGCTCTGGCGTGCTGGGTACGGCGTTGGCGATGGACAAGATTCGCACCAAACAGGTATGGCTATCGCTGGGGTTGCCTACACCACGCTATGTGCATCTGAGTCGTGGCGACGACGTAGTCGCGGCAGCGCGTTCATTGGGCTTGCCGGTGATCATCAAGCCTGCTTGCGAAGGCTCCAGTGTTGGCGTGAGTCGCGTATTCCAAGAATCAGATCTTGCTGATGCAGTGGAATTGGCGGCACGTTATCCGGGTGAGATGTTGATGGAACAGCTGATTCAGGGCAGTGAATTCAGTGTGCCAATACTGGGTCAGCAAGTACTGCCGAGTATTCGCATCGTGCCTGCGGGCGAATACTACGATTATCACGCCAAATATGTAGCGGATGATACGACCTACATTTGCCCTGGGCTGGAGGGCGAGGCCGAGCGTGAAATGCAGGCATTGGTACTGGAGGCGTTTACAGCCATTGGCTGTAGTGGTTGGGCGCGGGTCGATGTGATGCGTGATCAGCAAGACCATAATTATCTGCTGGAAGTGAATACCGCGCCGGGCATGACCAGCCATTCGCTGGTGCCCAAATCGGCGCGTCAGATGGGGATCGAATTTGATGAACTCGTGTGGCGCATTCTTGCCGACACGCTGGTTACCAAGGCTTAAAGGAGAAGCTGTGTTCGCATCCACTCCATCACAAGCCAGACCCGCACGCAGCAGCGCCGTTGCGGATACGCGGCTGCTGTGGTTGCGTGCCCACCGGCAGTTATTGATGTGGTTTGGCCTGATCGCTGCGCTATTGCTGTTGTTGTGGTTCGCGCTGGTGTCGATACTGGATCGACCGATTCAGCGTGCTGCGATCAGTGGCAAATTTGCGCAGGTGTCGCGCTTGCAGATTGAACAGGCATTGGAGCCATTTGCGCATCGTGGTTTTATTTCAATTGATTTGGCCACAGTTAAACAAGCACTGGAACAGATTCACTGGATTGATCGGGCGCGAGTAGAGCGTGCGTGGCCAGACGGTTTGCGGGTAACTGTTACCGAACAAGTTGCCGTTGCACGCTGGGGTACTACCGGCTTGCTCAATACGCGTGGTGAATTGTTCTTGCCAGATGCGCGTGACTTGCCTGCTGAGCTGCCGCAATTGATTGGCCCTGATGGCATGGAAACCGAAGTGGCAGCGCTGTATCTCGATACCTATCCACGTTTGTTAACGGTGGGACTGCACTTGAATCGCGTCACCCTCGACGCGCGGGGTGCGTGGAATCTAAGTCTCAGCAATGGTGTTGACGTGCGCTTGGGCCGTCAGGACATTAAAGCGCGATTGGAGCGCTTTATTACCACGGCGAGTCCAGTGCTTGCCACGCGTAGCGGCGAAGTCAAGTACGTTGATATGCGTTATAGCAATGGCTTTTCCATCGGCTGGGGTGGTGGTGACAAGGCTCAGGTGGGTGCAGGAAATAATGGCAATGTCTAAGAAGCTTGAGCGTAATCTGATCGTGGGTTTGGACATCGGTACCTCCAAGGTGGTGGCGTTGGTGGGTGAAATACGCGCCGATAACAGTATTGAGATCATCGGTATTGGATCGCATCCGTCGCGCGGTTTGAAGAAAGGTGTGGTGGTAAATATTGAATCCACAGTGAAGTCCATTCAGCGTGCAGTGGAAGAAGCCGAGCTGATGGCTGGGTGTGAAATTCACTCAGTGTATGCAGGTATTGCCGGTAGTCATGTGCGCAGTTTGAACTCCCACGGCATTGTTGCTATTCGCAACAAGGAAGTGACGGCAGAAGATGTCGATCGCGTGATTGATGCGGCGCGTGCAGTGGCGATTCCTGCCGACCAGAAAATCCTGCATATCCTGCCGCAGGAATTCATTATTGATAATCAAGAAGGTATTCGCGAGCCAGTTGGTATGGCGGGCGTGCGTTTGGAAGCCAAGGTGCATATTGTCACCGGTGCTGAAAGTGCTGCGCAAAACATCGTCAAATGTGTGCAACGCTGCGGGTTGAGTGTTGATGATGTGGTGCTAGAGCAACTGGCGTCCAGCTATGCCGTATTGGCCGATGATGAAAAAGAGTTGGGCGTATGTCTGGTGGATATAGGTGGCGGTACCACTGACATTGCCGTGTTCTCCGGTGGTGCAATTCGTTACACCGCAGTGATCCCAATAGCCGGTGATCAGGTGACCAATGACATAGCAGTAAGTTTGCGCACACCAACTCAGCATGCCGAAGAAATCAAAATGAAGTACGCCTGCGCGTTGTCACAATTGGCGCATGCTGATGAAACCATTGAAGTACCCAGTGTGGGTGATCGACCGCCACGCCGATTGGCACGGCAGACACTCGCAGAAGTGGTTGAGCCTCGCTATGAGGAATTGTTTCAGATGGTGCGCATGGAACTACAACGTTCCGGCTATGAAGAAGTCATTGCCGCTGGCGTGGTGTTAACAGGTGGTACTTCCAAGATGGAGGGTGCAGTGGAGCTGGCAGAAGAAGTGTTCCACATGCCTGTGCGCCTGGGTACGCCACAACACATTACCGGACTGGCCGATGTGGTGCGCAATCCAATTTACGCTACTGGGGTTGGCTTATTGCTCTATGGCCGCGAGAACTATGTGCGTAGCAATCGTCGCGACATGCCGATTGTCAGTCAGATCAACGTGCGCAATATATGGGAGCGCATGAAGGGTTGGTTCAATGGTGATTTCTGATTTTTCTTTCCTTTCCCGGTGGCGGGTGAGGGTGATCCACAAGATCGAGTGAAGGTTTTTTAAGGGTTTGATGTTTTCGTTTACTTAATTTGTTATTTCATTTTGATGCAGAAGGGGACTAACCATGTTTGTACTAGCAGATACTGAGAATCAAGGCGCGATCATCAAGGTCGTTGGCGTTGGTGGTGGCGGCGGCAATGCAGTTACCCACATGATTGATGCTGGCATTGAAGGTGTGGATTTTATTTGCTTGAACACCGATGCGCAGGCGCTCAAGCATTCCAAGGTAAAGATGAGTTTGCAGATTGGCTGCAACATCACCAAGGGTTTGGGTGCGGGTGCCGACCCTGAAGTTGGTCGTCAAGCAGCCATGGAAGATCGTGATCGTATTATCGAGATGATCGAAGGTTCCGACATGCTGTTCATCACTGCGGGTATGGGTGGTGGTACGGGTACCGGTGCGGCACCAGTGGTGGCGCAGATCGCCAAAGAGCTGGGCATTCTTACAGTGGCAGTGGTGACCAAGCCATTCGCGATGGAAGGTTCCAAGCGTGCCAATCTGGCAGATCAAGGTATTGTTGAACTCTCCAAGCATGTTGATTCGGTTATTACCATTCCCAATCAAAAGCTGTTGAGTGTGCTGGGTGGCGACATGACCTTGATGGATGCCTTCAAGGCTGCCAACCAGGTATTGCAAGGTGCAGTACAGGGTATTGCGGACTTGATCACCAAGCCCGGTATGATCAATGTCGACTTTGCCGATGTGCGTACTGTGATGGCGGAAACCGGTATGGCCATGATGGGTTCTGGTTCGGCTTCTGGTGAAGATCGCGCGCGTGAAGCTGCGGAGGCGGCGGTGTCGAGTCCCCTGTTGGAAGATGTGAATCTACAAGGTGCGCATGGCTTGTTGATCAACGTCACTGCCGGTCTGGATTTGCGTACCAGCGAATTCGCCATCGTTGGCGACACCGTCAAACGTTATGCCTCAGAAGATGCCAACGTGGTAGTGGGTTGCGTGATTGATCCCGAAATGAGCGATGAAATTCGCGTCACCGTAGTTGCTACCGGCATTGGCAAGCCCGGTGTGCAATCACAAGTGCCAGAGATGGATAGCCGTCGTCCGGTGGCCGTACCCAGTGTCCGTACTGAACGCCCGCAACCAAAGGTGCCAGTACACAATCTGGAAATTCCTACCTATATTCGCAATCAGCGCGAACAACAGCCGGTTGAATCGGCTCGCCGTGCGGTGGGCGATGGTCTGAGCTTTGCCGATGAATCAATGCTGGATATTCCTGCATTCTTGCGTCGCCAAGCGGATTGATTGGGTAAGGCTGTAGCCGGTGGGCCGTAGGCTTTAGGTAGGAAACTTGTTGCGAACTTCCGACCTACAGCCTACGGCCTACAGTCCACAGCCCATTTTGTGTTACGGTTTTAAGGCAATGCTTAAACAACGAACCTTGAAAAACTCGATCAGTGCTCGTGGCGTCGGACTGCACTCTGGCAAGAAAGTGTTGATGATGCTGCGACCGGCCGCCGTCAATACTGGCATCGTGTTTCGGCGTACTGATCTGGATCAGCCTGCCGACGTCCCTGCACGTGCTGAGCTGGTGGGTGAGACTGCCTTTGGCACCAGCATTGTTAATGGTGCAGCCAAGGTATCAACAGTCGAGCACTTGCTCTCAGCTATTGCCGGCTTGGGTATTGATAATGCCTATGTGGATTTGTCGGCAGCGGAAGTGCCGATCATGGATGGTAGTGCGGCACCGTTTGTATTTCTGTTACAAGCTGCGGGTGTCGAAGAGCAGAATGCGCCGAAGAAGTTCATTCGTATACTCAAAACATTGCGCGTTACCGAAGGCGACAAGTGGGCCGAGTTCAAACCCTTTGATGGGTTCAAACTGAATATCGAAATTGAATTTGATCATCCGGTCTTCAAGAAGCGCGACCAAACTGGTGTAATGGAGTTTTCCACTACCGCATTTCTAAAGGAGATTAGCCGGGCGCGCACCTTTGGCTTTGTTAAAGATCTGGAATTCCTGCGCTCACGTAACTTGGCATTGGGCGGCACCTTGGAAAATGCCATCGTGCTGGATGATTACCGCATCCTCAATGAGGACGGCTTGCGCTACGAAGATGAATTCGTGAAACATAAAATTCTGGACGCGATTGGTGATCTGTACCTGATTGGTGGTCCCGTGCTAGGGGAGTTCACCGGCTTCAAATCCGGACATGGCTTGAACAATAAGCTGCTGCGTGCGGTATTGGCTGATGCAGAAGCTACAGAGGCGGTGAGTTTTGTTGAGCAACAACCGCTGCCCACCGGCTTTGCACCAATGACAGCGTTGGCTTGATTTTCCTATTGAGTTAATGGTTACGGCGGTGTGGCTAAACTCAGCAGGTCGTGTCTAATTCAGTCTGTGGCACCTAGTAGCTGGATTTACGCTGCATTCCTACACCATTCGTGCAAATAGCCGCTAGACGCTTAATACGGAAAAATTGTGCCGTATGGAGCCGTATGGAAATGAATTCAATGGCATTCCTGCCAATCCTGTATAGCTTTCGTCGCTGCCCCTACGCAATGCGAGCGCGGATGGCGCTAGCGGCGTCCGCCATTCCCTATGTCATTCGCGAGGTTTCTTTAAAAGAAAAGCCTGTCGCAATGCTACAGCTGTCACCGAAGGGAACCGTGCCAGTGTTGGTATTGCCAGATAGCCGTGTGATTGATGAAAGTCTGGACATCATGCACTGGGCGCTCGAGCAGAATGATCCCGAGCATTGGTTGACTGCTGACGCGCACACGACAAAGGTCATGAATGATCTTGTCGTCAGCAACGATGGCCCATTCAAGTTTCATCTCGACCGGATGAAGTATGCCACTCGCTATCCAGGATCAGAATTAGTTGATCATCGTGCTGAGGCAATAAAGCTATTGGCGCCATTGGAGGCACGGCTGCGTGCCAACACGTTTCTATTCAATAGTTCACCCATGTTTGCCGACGTCGCTGCTTTTCCTTTCGTGCGGCAATTTGCTCGAACGGATGCGATGGCGTTTGCAGCTTTACCATTGCGTGGATTGCAGTCGTGGTTGGCGCGATGGGAGTCTTCTGCGTTGTTTCAAGCCACAATGGAAAAGTACCCGCTGTGGTCGGGCGATGAAGATATCTATGCTTAAAGTCAGTGCTACTGCACCCTGTCCTTGCGGTTCGCTCACCGAGTACGCAGCCTGCTGTGGTCGGTGGCATGGTGGTGAGGTAGCGCCTACCGCTGAAGCGTTGATGCGTTCACGTTATGTTGCTTTTGTGTTGGAGAACGAAGCGTATTTGCTGACAACTTGGCATCACGACAAGCGACCTGAGTCGGTATCGTTTGAACACAGTATCAAGTGGTTGGGCTTGAAGGTGGTTGCCGTAAATGAAATCGGCATGGACACGGCCGAGGTTGAATTCGTAGCGCGTTATCGGCTTGGTGGCGGTTCGGCGGAGCGGTTACACGAGCGCAGTCGATTTGTTCGCGAAGCGGGGTGCTGGTTGTATGTGGAGGGTAAATTGCTTGCTGTAACTTGATGGCAACGGTGTCTGTATGACTCTCTTGCCCGGATTTATCGCGCAATAAACCGCTGTGCGGTACGATCTTTCACGCTCTGACGGGGATCGAAAACCTGACCATGCATCGCAATATAGACCCCATGCGGTAGAGTCTGTACCGCAGCTAACGCAAAGCCAACATTGAACTGTGCGTCGCTGCACTTTAGGGCGGCGGGTTGCATCGCACCAGTAAGCACAATGGTCTTGCCGGGAATGTCTGCAAGGACACGTGCGGTATTAATCATAGTGTCTGTACCATGCGTGATCAGTACTTGTGTGGCGGTACAGGTCGCCACTGCGGCGTGAATCACGGTTCGATCCGCATCGTTTAAGTCCAAGCTGTCCTTACGCATTAGTTCATTGATTTTATGCGTCACATGAACATTATTTTCCCGCAACAAGTCTGGCAGTACAGTGGCACCTATCTGATAGTCGGATAGGGCATCGAAGTAGATCTTGTCGATGGTGCCGCCGGTGGTGAAGATGGCTATGTTGTTCATCAAGTTTCCTATCAGTTGAGTAGCGGCGACTAACTGAGTTCACTCGCATTGCCCACTCTGACTTTCAGGTGTACGAAAGTCTTTTCTCCCAATGCGGCCAATTGTTTACGCAGCTCGTCCTGAGTAAAGCGAATCTGCGCCGTCCAAGCTGCGGAGTCGGTAGTAATCACCAGAGTGTCTCCATGATAAGCGGCTGCCAGTACATGCTGGCGCTCCGGGCCGGACAGTGCGCTGCGCACCTTGGTGGTCAGGGTCATCACGCGGTCGGCCTGCTGTTGCAGTTTGGCCAGTGCCCCGCCGGGATCTGACATAATTGATTTGAGGGTGCTGGTCATGGGTTCGGTGGGAGTGTGCTGAACACTGTGTCGCAAGCAGGCAGCCATTATGGCGTCCGGGCTTGCGTATTGCAGCGCGGTTTTTGCATAGTGCGCATGTTTTCAGGGCAAGCCTGTTGAAAAGCGGGGGCGCAAAGCCATCAGTCTTCTAGGTTGTGATTGATCACAGGGTCGACCAATCGCGGGGATAGCGGAGTTGCAGGCGATTGGCTGCACTTATTCCGCTACCCTTCGTCTGGCGGGTACTGGTAAGGGTAGAGCATGAATATAGTTGTATTTTCAAAGCGTTGGGCGCGTGCCAGACATTATGAATTGGGCCATCCACTGACCTTGGGATTGATCGTCATGACGGCGCTATTGCTGTTGGGCGGCGCGTATATGGCCGGCGTACAAAGTCGGGCCAGTGCGAAGTTGGCCCAGCCGGTACACCAACAGGTGCAGATCCACGCAATCAGGCGGCAGTTGAATGATCAGCTGGCGGATCTGGCCGCAAGAGTGGGGCAGGTCAATGCCCAGATGCTTAGGCTGAATGCCCTAGGTAAGCGCCTGACCGAGATGGCGCATCTGGATAAAGGCGAGTTCAATTTTGATGCGCCACCCGCGCAAGGCGGTCCTGAAGAAATAACCGATGAACCCTCAGCCGTAGCGGCAGATCTACACGGGGTGCTAGCCAAGTTGGAGGCGCAACTGATTGATCGCGAACGGCAATTGGTCATTCTGGAAACATTTATTTCGGCGCGACAACTCACCCAATGGGCCCTTCCCGATGGTAGCCCGGTGCCGGGAGCATGGATTTCCTCGCTGTATGGCCGTCGTATCGACCCAATTACCGGGGCTACGGCGTTTCATAGTGGCATCGACTTTGCCGCTCCCAGCGGCGCGCAGGCTTATGCCGTGGCACCAGGGGTGGTGACTTGGGCTGGCGACCGTTCCGGCTATGGACAACTGGTCGAGATTAATCATGGCAACGGCTATGTCACTCGCTACGCCCACAACTCAAAGGTGCTGGTCAAGGTCGGCGACAAGGTAGGCAAGGGCAAGCTGATTTCGCAGGTGGGCTCCACCGGACGTTCTACCGGCCCACACCTGCATTTTGAGGTGTTGAAAAACGGTCGAACCATCGATCCGCGCAAGTTTGTTGCCGGTTAACCGCCCAAAATCCCAAAAACTCGCTTCTATTCACTCTACTAGTCGCATCTACGATAGGGAATGACAGCGGGTTGCAACGGCCCGTGTACAATGTCGCGCTTTTCTACGTGGCTCGGAGTCTTGCGTGGCGAATTTGATTACAACTTGGGTTACTTCTCTATTCGGCAGCCGCAATCAGCGGCTAGTGACTGGCTATAGCAAGCTGGTAGCACGTATCAACGCCTTGGAGCCCTCGGTGCAGGCTTTAAGTGATGCGGAATTGCGCGATAAAACGGCTGAGTTTCGCCAACGCCTTGCCACGGGCGAAACGCTTGACACGGTTCTGCCAGAAGCCTTTGCGGCAGTGCGCGAAGCATCGCGTCGCACGTTGGGGATGCGTCATTTTGATGTGCAGCTGATTGGTGGCATGACCCTGCATCAGGGCAAGATTGCCGAAATGCGCACCGGTGAAGGCAAGACCTTGATGGCGACGCTGCCGGTGTACCTCAATGCGCTGCCTGCCAAGGGCGTGCATGTGATCACCGTGAACGAGTATCTGGCGCAGCGCGATGCCGACTGGATGCGTCCGGTGTATGAATTTCTGGGTATGACGGTAGATGTCATTCGCAGTGGTCAGACGCCGCAGGAAAAGCAGGCGGCTTATGCAGCCGACATTACTTACGGTACCAACAACGAATTCGGTTTTGATTATCTGCGCGACAACCTGGCCTTCCGTCTGGAAGACCGCGCGCAACGTGGCCTTGCCTACGCGATTATCGATGAGGTCGATTCGATCTTGATCGACGAAGCGCGTACACCGCTGATCATTTCTGGCCCTGCGGAAGAAAGCACCGAGTTGTACCTGAAGATCAACGAGCTAGTGCCGCAGCTCAAGCGGCAGGCAGGCGAAGAAACCGAAGGCGATTACTGGGCTGATGAAAAAGGCCGTCAAGTACATTTGTCTGATGCGGGCCATGAACACGCTGAGGAGTTATTTACCCAAGCCGGCTTGCTGCAACCTGAGCAAAGCTTGTACGACGCGGCCAACATCCGTCTGATGCATCACCTCAATGCCGCCTTGCGTGCGCATGCGCTATATCAGCGTGATGTAGCGTACATAGTACGCAATGGTGAAGTGGTGATTGTTGATGAGTTCACCGGGCGCACCATGTCAGGCCGTCGCTGGTCAGATGGCTTGCATCAAGCCGTTGAAGCGAAAGAAGGCGTGGCGGTGCGCGAAGAAAATCAGACTGTGGCTTCGATTACATTCCAGAATTTCTTTCGTATGTATACCAAGCTGTCTGGCATGACCGGTACGGCTGATACGGAAGCATTCGAGTTCCAACAGATTTATGGTCTGGAAGTGGCAGTGATCCCCACGCATCGGCCAATGATCCGCAAGGACTACCCGGATTTTGTCTACCTGACACAGAAAGATAAATTCGACGCGATTATTGCCGACATCAGGGAATGCGTGGCACGGCAACAACCGGCATTGGTGGGCACGACTTCTATCGAGACTTCTGAATATTTGGCTGGGTTACTGAAAGCACAGAACATCCCGCATGAAGTGTTGAATGCCAAACAACATGAGCGCGAAGCCATGATTGTTGCGCAGGCGGGTAGCCCAGGTGCAGTAACCATTGCTACCAACATGGCTGGTCGTGGTACTGACATCGTGCTGGGTGGCAACCTCGAAGTTGAGTTGCATAGCCTAGGTTCGGATATTGATGATGCAACCAAGGCGCGCGTGCGTGCCGACTGGCAGCAACGTCATAATGCGGTGTTAGCTTCCGGTGGTTTGCATATCATCGGTACAGAGCGTCACGAATCACGACGAATCGATAACCAGCTGCGTGGCCGATCCGGTCGTCAGGGCGATGCCGGCTCCAGTCGTTTTTATCTGTCGATAGAAGATAGCTTGATGCGCATCTTTGGTGACCCGGAGCGTACCAAACGCTGGCTGCAAACAGCGGGCATGAAAGAAGGTGAGGTGATCGAAAGTCGCATGCTCAGCAAGCAGATTGAGCGCGCGCAGCGCAAGGTTGAGGCACACAATTTCGATGCGCGCAAAAACTTGCTGGAATACGATGATGTTGCCAACGATCAACGCAAGGTGATCTACCATCAGCGTTCGGAGATCATGGCTGCCGAGGACATGGCTGACGCGGTGACCGGCATTCGTCAAGAAGTGCTCGAAGAGATGGTAGCGCGCTACGCGCCGCAGCAGAGCCTTGAGGAACAGTGGGATATTAAGGGGCTGTCTGAACAGTTGGCCCGCGATTTCAATGTGCAGCTGGATATTGCGTCTTGGCTTAAGACGCAGCAGTCGCCGAGTCCGGATGATATGGCCAGTTATGTCGTGCAACAGCTCAGTGATGCGTATCAAGCCAAGACTGAAGCCTATGGTGTGCCGGTAATGCGGCATCTGGAAAAGGCGTTGATGCTGCAACAACTGGATACCCATTGGCGTGAGCATCTGGCGGCCATGGATTATTTGCGTCAAGGCATTCACTTGCGCAGTTATGCGCAGAAAAATCCCAAGCAGGAGTATAAGCGCGAGGCATTCGAGCTGTTCAGCAGCATGCTGGATCGTATCAAGCACGATACGGTATCAATGTTGGCGCGACTACAGGTGCGCAGTGAGGCAGAGCTTCAAGCTGAAGCGGAGGAGCGGCAACGACATCTGGAGGCCAATATGCGCGCCCAGCATGCAGCGCCAGCGTCGTTGATGGCAGCGGCGGATGATCAAGTGCCAACTGCTGATCAGTCCCAAGGTGTTAACAACCAAGTTATCCGTGATGGCCGCAAGGTGGGGCGCAATGAACCTTGTCCCTGTGGCTCTGGCAAGAAATACAAGCATTGTCACGGTGCGCTGGAAGGTTGATTAAGGATGACTGTTGCCCCCGGCCTTCCTCTCGTCCACGTGGTTGCGGGGGCCTTGCTGGATGATCATGGACGGGTGCTGATCGCCCAGCGTCCACCGGGCAAGCATCTGGCAGGTGGGTGGGAATTTCCCGGCGGCAAACTGTTGGCCGGTGAAGCGTCGCTGAGTGGATTGACGCGTGAGCTTAAGGAGGAGTTGGGCATTGTTGTTCTGCAGGCTGAATATCTGACTCACTGTCAGCACGACTATCCTGATCGTCGCGTGTTGCTGGAATTGTGGCTGGTGCCGCAGTTCGGTGGCGAGCCGCAGTCGCTGGATGGGCAGGCCTTGCGTTGGGTGGCGCTGCAACAGTTGCATTCAGCCAATATGTTGCCTGCCGATAAACCACTAATAGATTCGTTGCTCAGCCGTCTGCGGTAAATTCCTGCGGGCGGTCGTTATCATCGTCAACCGCCGGAATCGCATGTTTTTCGGCCGCCCAATCACCCAAATCAATTAATTTGCAGCGTTCGCAGCAAAATGGTCGCCACTTGTTTTCTGGTGACCATTCAGTTTGACGCTGACAGGTTGGGCATTTGATGAAGGTCATGACTCAGGTGCAAGTGGTCAATAAAAATGGCACATCCTGTTCTGCTTGCACCGCACGTGTTGCCACCCCCTGCCACTTTAGAAAGCGCACGCTACAGCGATAGTGACTGCCGCTGATCTCGGGGAAGTAATCACTGCCAGTCGGCAAGGTGATGCGCAGCAACTGACAATGGCTGTCGCGATCCAGATTCAAGTGGAATTGGCCGCCAACAGCAACCTCGCGGCGTGGTCGGGCATTTTGACGAGTGACCCACAGCAGGTAGCTGACCGCCTCGCACAGAATGCTGATGTCGTGCATCCAGCTAGCAAAATCTGCCTGACGAATACTGAAGTCCTGATTCAGCCAGTGATGGTAGTCACGCAAATCAAACTCGCAGGTACCGCCCGGAATAGCGGCGCGGTGCCGGATCGCGCTCAGAAACTCCGAGTCGCGCAAGCTTTGCATGAACACCCCGGCCGTTGAATTCAGTTCGCTGCGGTGATGCGCCAGCCGCGTCATGATGCTGTCCAGACGTTCGCTGTCGACACCCGATTTGTTACGGAATTCGTTGAGGATAACCAGCTGTCGCTCCAGCTCTTTCAGTGCATCAGTGCGGCAGTCACCGCGAGCGGTGATGGCCAGAATGTCGATGATCGCGTTGATCGCAGCGCGCGTATCCCAAGTATCAGAAACCTGCTGGTGATGCCGGGTTTGGCGATATAGAAATTCCAGCCGCAAATAGGTACGCAGACGTTCATTGAGCGGCTGCTCATAATCAATGGTGGCAGCTTCCGCATCATTGCCGCTCTGTAGTTCTGCTGTGGTCATCGCGCTATTGTGCTGCACATGCTGGGTGCAGGCCAAGGGGTTTGCATGGCTAAAATCAAAGAACTAATCTAAGTCAGGGTGATGGGTGCTATGTGGCAGCGTTACTCATGTCTAGATAACGTCGGTGTAAAACTGCGACTTTTTCCGGTATTTCCGTTACGGAGCCATTGTTGTCCAGTATGTCATCGGCGAATTTCAGGCGTTCATCGCGGCTTACTTGTGTTGCTAGCATTTGCTGAGCCAGCTCTGAGTTAATGTCGTCACGCAGCAGCAGCCGGGCAAGCTGTGTCTCAGGGGTGCAGTCCACCACCAGAATGCGGTCATATAGGTGCTGTGTCTGTGTGTCGATCAGTAGTGGGACGACATGTATCTGGTAGGCGCCGCCCAACTGCGTGGCAAGCGCGTTTTGCGCGCTGCGAATCGCTGGATGCAGGATGGCTTCCAGAGCCTGTTTCTCGGCGGGATTGTTGAAAATGCGTTGTCGCACTTGGCGGCGATCCAGGGTGCCATCGTCTAGCAATATTGCGTTACCGAATCGACTGACCATTGCCGCCAAGGCGGGTTGGCCGGGTTGCACCACAGCGCGAGCCAGCATATCGGTATCAATAATGGGCACACTCAGCTTGGCAAATTCTGTTGCCACTACGCTCTTGCCGCTGGCGATGCCGCCGGTCAGACCGATTCGCAGAGGTGCGTTCGTCGCCATCTCAACCCTGAAGGGTGTGCAGGTAAGCGGTGACGATGTGTTCACCCCACAGCAGCGCAATCCAGCCAGCAGCGGCCAGATAAGGACCAAATGGAATGGGAATGTTGCGATCCCGGCCGCGCAACACGATCAAGCCGATGCCCAACACGGCACCGACGCAGGCCGACAACATGATGATCAGCGGTAGCATCTGCCAGCCCAACCACGCGCCCAGCGCTGCCAGCAGTTTGAAGTCGCCATAGCCCATACCTTCCTTGCCGGTGACGAGTTTGAACAGATGAAACACCAGCCATAAGCTCAGATACCCCGCCATCGCACCGATGATGGCATCTTGCGGGGTAATCGGTAGCACCTTGCCTTGCAACAAGCTCAATGCCAGCCCTGCCCACAGTAATGGCAGCGTTAAATCATCAGGCAGTAATTGATGGTCAAAGTCGATCATGCATAGTGCGACCAGTGTCCAAGTCAAGCATAGCGCTGCTGCCATGTGCCAAGTAAAGCCGAACTGCCATGCCACCACGGCGGACAATAGCGCAGTGCTGAGTTCAATAATGGGATAGCGAACGGAAATACTAGCTCGGCAATTTGCACAACGGCCCTTGAGTAGCAGCCAGCTGATAATCGGTATGTTCTGCAGCGCGGTGATTTGCTTGCCACAATGTGGACAGGCTGAGCGAGGTATAACCAAGTTGTATTTGTCTGGAATTGCAGCGCTGGTAGTTCCCTGTGGGTCGGGTTTTAACCCGATTTCTGGCGAGGGAGTTGCAATAGTTTCCGACCCAGCAGCAGCCAGTAATTCGTTTGCTTGCTGTTGCCAATCGCGCTGCATCATGATCGGCAGACGATGGATGACCACATTCAAAAAACTGCCCACCAGCAGACTGAGTATGAAAACGCTGCCGATTAACCAACCGGGTTCAGTCGCGTACAGCTCAGTGAGAGTCATGATTTACCATTGTGGATGGCGGTTGTATCGTAGGTCAGCCTTCAGTCTGACTGTTTTGGCGTCAAGCTAAAACCTGATCTGCATAGAGGCAAATCCGGCATTGTCACGCAAAGCGCCGCAGCGGAATGTTCAGCTGCGGCGTTTGATTTTGTCTTGCCTAAACCACTGCACCCAATTTGAATATGGGCAGGTACATAGCGATCACCATGCCGCCGACTAGTACGCCAAGGATCGCCATGATCATCGGCTCCAGCAAGGCGCTCATACCGTCTACTGCATTGTCCACATCAGCTTCATAGAAGTCGGCGATCTTGCCGGACATGGCGTCCAGCGAGCCGGACTCCTCACCCACGGCGATCATCTGTATCACCATATTGGGAAACAAGCCGGTGTTTTCCATGCAGCGTTGCAAACGTTGACCGGTGGAAACCTCATCTCGAATTGCCAGTGTGGCATTTTCGTAAACAATATTGCCGGTGGCGCCCGCCACCGAGGTCAAGGCTTCTACCAGTGGTACACCAGCGGCGAACATCGTTGATAGAGTCCGTGCGAAACGCGCAATGGCGGCTTTCACCAAGATTGGCCCGATTACGGGTGTTTTCAGCAAGGCGCGGTCGATGGTTTGGCGCATAGGCCGGGAGCGTTTCTTGAAATACAGGAATGCATAGATGCTGGCACCGACAATGGCTCCCATCATCACGCCATAGGCTTGCACGAATTTCGACAGACTAATCACCATTAGCGTGAACGCAGGTAGGTCAGCACCAAAATCCCTGAATATGGATTCAAATTGCGGGATCACAAAGATCAGCAGGATGAGCGTGACAATTACAGCCACTACTAACACCGCAGCAGGGTACATCATCGCCTTCTTGATTTTCTTTTTTAGCGCCTCAGTTTTTTCTTTATAAGTGGCGATTTTTTCCAGCAAAGTTTCCAGTGCGCCGGCATGTTCACCGGCCTCAACCAGATTCACAAATAGATCATCAAAATACAGCGGGTGCTTGGCCAGCGCCTCATGCAGCGTGGTGCCGGACTCCACATCGCCCTTGATCGTCATGATCAGCTTTTGCATGGAGGGTTTTTCATGGCCATTGCCGACAATTTCGAAGGCTTGCACCATCGGGATACCGGCTTGCAGCATGGTGGCCAGTTGGCGGGCAAACAGCGCTATGTCCGCACTGTCGACTTTTTTGCCATTCTTGAACAGCTGTGATTGCTTGCGAATCTTTTTGGCAATAATGCCTTGTTTACGCAGGTCGGCCTTGACTGCCAGTTCAGAGACCGCCAGTAACCGACCCTTGACCGTCTTGCCTTTTTTATCTTTCCCCACGTAGGTATAGGGAAACTGCTGCGTTGCTGCTGCTTGTGCCATGTTTCTGATTCCTGAATTACAGGCCGTAGCCTACGGCCTTAGCAAATTATTCCACCGTACATTGATGCAACTCATCCAGACTGGTCAGGCCGTTTTTGACCTTTTCCAATGCTGAGCGGCGCAAATCCCATACCCCTTCCTTTGCTGCCTGCTCTTCGATTTCCAGCGCATCGCCACCGCGCAAAATAATTCGACTGATTTCTTCGGTGACTGGCATTACCTGGTACACGCCTACTCGGCCTTTGTAACCATCCGAGCACTGGCTGCACCCAACGGGTTTGTACAGCTTGAGACCGGCCTTGATGTCGGCATCGGTAAAGCCCTCCTTGAGCAGCGCTTCATCTGGCAATTCCAGTGGTTGTTTGCAGTGCGTACACAGTTTGCGTGCTAGTCGTTGCGCAATAATCAATGAAACGGATGTCGCAATCGCATAAGGCTGCACGCCCATGTCCACCATGCGACTCAAGGTCTTGGGTGCATCATTGGTGTGCAAGGTGGATAGCACCAAGTGCCCGGTTTGCGAGGCCTTGATGGCAATTTCTGCCGTTTCCAGGTCGCGGATCTCACCCACCATGATCACGTCCGGATCCTGACGCAGGAAGGCGCGCAGTGCCGCCGCAAAGGTCAGTCCCACCTTGGGGTTGACGTTCACCTGATTAACGCCGGGCAGGTTGATTTCCGCAGGGTCTTCTGCGGTCGAAATATTGGTGTCTTCCTTGTTGAGGATATTCAAGCCCGTGTATAGCGATACGGTTTTACCGCTGCCGGTGGGCCCAGTGACCAAGATCATGCCATGCGGTCGCGCCAGCGCCTGCATGTATAGATCTTTCTGAAATGGCTCATACCCCAGCGCATCAATGCCTAGCATGGCGCTGGAGGGGTCAAGAATACGTGCTACGATCTTCTCGCCAAACAGGGTTGGGCAGGTGCTGACACGAAAATCAATGGCACGAGTTTTGGAAATACGTAACTTGATGCGTCCATCCTGCGGGATGCGGCGTTCGGCAATATCCAGTCGCGACATCACTTTAATGCGTGCTGCTAGCTTGTAGGCTAGTTGTACCGGCGGCGCGGCGACTTCTTTCAAGTAACCGTCGATACGCAGTCGGATGCGGTACATCTTTTCATAAGGTTCAAAGTGGATATCCGATGCGCCTTTTTTGATGGCATCCAGTAGCATCTTGTTAACGAAGCGCACAATTGGAGCTTCATCAATATCATCACGGCCTACTGCCTGATCCAGCTCCTCTTCACCGCTCGAGATATCCAGTCCTTCCAGATCGACATCGTCGCCGCCCAAGTCGGCCATCTGCGTGTCAACCTGTTCCATTGTCTTGCCAAGCATTTTTTGCAGCTTGTCTTCTTCGACCACCACGGCTTCCACTGACATGCTGGTCTGGAATTTGATTTCATCCAGCGCATGCATGCTGGTGGGGTCGGACACGGCCAAAAACAGCCGTTTGCCGCGCCGACACAGCGGCAGAACACGGTGCTTTTGCAGCAGCTTGTCGGACACCAGACGCACCACCTCCAGATCCGGCTGCATCGCATCCAGATCCAGTAGCGGTACGCCAAATTCCTGTGAAGCGGCGATGGCGATCTCGCGCGCATCCACCAGTCCCTTGGCTACCAGATGCGCCACCAAGTTGGTGTTGGCGGCTTTGGCGTCGTCCAATACCTGTAGAGCAGTTTTTTCGTCCAGCAACCCATCCTGAATCAGGCGCGCGGGCAGACCTTGCAGGGACATGCGTTGCGCGTTGGTGGTCATTGCTGAAGGGTCAATCATGGGCGGATAGTCTGGTTTAACCAAGAGTCCTAAGTGTGGCCCGAAGTGTCGGGCGGATCAATTGTCAAATTGGGATTGATTGTGCCGGAGCCGGAAAGAATGCTGAGGGATATGCGTCACAGTTGTGCTCTGGTATCCAAGACTTACCTTATTGGGGATCAGTGTTTCATGGCTTAAAGCTACTCCCGGCCTGCTTCATGGGTCACGGTTCAAACTTGAGTTAAGCATCAAAAAAGAAAACCCCTCCGAGAAGGGGTTTTCTAGTTGGAGTTGGACAAAAGCGGATTCAGCCCAACTTGTTCTCAATCCGCTCTTAATACGACTACTTACAAGAACCAGGAAGGAATTGTGAAGGGATGCCACCAGTACCAGGAGCGACACACTTCCAAGAGGCGACTTGTTTGCCTATGTCACTAGCAACGGTCATTGCGGTAGTGGCGGCGGTGTCTACATATGGAGTTAGCGTAAGCGTTTTGCCATCAAGGGTGGTATCACCCCATGCGCCTGTCGTCGTAGTTACGGTGATTACGCCGTCCGTAGATGTGGTTACCGATAGCACATATTTTGATGGTGCGTTTGCAGCGGTACCCGCTGTATTGGATTCGCAACCCCAGTTATTAGCACCAGGCCCGGCAGTGCCTGAGCTGGACTGATACACTTCGGTAACAGTCGTGCGGCACTGACTTGCGGCAAGTACGACTTCAGATATCTTCGCTTTCTTTGTGTATGTGCTGTAGGCAGGCAGCGCCACGGCGGCCAAGATGCCGATGATGGCTACCACGATCATCAATTCGATGAGCGTAAAGCCCTTTTGAACTTGTTTAAGCATGAAAATCTCCATAAGCATTAGTTAACTAAAAGCTGTCGGCGTTTTGCGCCTGCTGGGGATAAAGCAATCCCTGTGCCAACTTTTCAGTTTGTTGCTAACTGCTTGATTGTCGGCAAGCACTTGCCGTGTTGTGTGATGTGGTTCGCGCTTTATAGCTTGCGGCAAGTGAAACGGTTGCTGTTGTCACTGACAAGGATTGTCAGTGAGTGACGCAAAGCGTCCGTGATGAGCTGGTGATTTGCATGATGTGGATGTGCTGTAGCGTGGTTTATTCTAATCCCAGCTTCTTAATGCGATAACGCAATGATCGAAAGCTCATACCCAGCAATGCTGCGGCCTTGGTTTTATTGAAGCGCGCTTGCTCTAGCGCTTTCATAATGGCGTCGCGTTCGATATCTTCCAGTGCATCGCCCAAGGTTTCTCCAATTGGGTTTTCTCCAGGCAGGGCTTCACCGGAGATGACTTTGGCGTTTATAGGCAGCGTAATATCGCTCTGAGTGGTTCGTGGCCGCAACTGTAGATCGTCAATGTCAATATTGTGCTGGCTGCACAGGGTGGCGGCACGTTCCAGTATGTTTTCCAGTTCACGCACATTGCCGGGGAAGTGATAGTGCGTGAGTGCCTGCAATGCATCAGGCGTAATGGTGAGCGTTTGTTTCAGCTGCTTGCTTTGGCGCTTCAGTATCGACTCAATCAGTTCGGCGATGTCATCGCTGCGTTCGCGCAGTGATGGCACGCGCAGCTCGATCACATTCACGCGGTAGTACAGATCTTCGCGAAAGGTACCTGCGCTGACCATGTTAGCGAGCTGCTTGTGAGTGGCGGAAAGAATGCGTACATCAACCGGGATCTCTTTTGCTTCACCAACCGGTCGCACGGTTTTTTGTTGAATGACGCGCAGTAATTTTACCTGCATGTGCAAGGGTAGATCGGCGATTTCATCCAGAAACAATGTGCCACCTTCGGCGCTTTGGATCAGGCCCTGTTTATCAGATACGGCGCCGGTGAAGCTGCCCTTCTTGTGACCGAACAATTCGCTTTCCATTAACTCGCTGGGGATTGCGCCACAGTTTACTGGCACAAATGGGGCGTCACGGCGCGCGCTGGTGTCGTGAATCAAGTGTGCGACCAGTTCTTTACCGGTGCCGGATTCGCCACAAATATGGACTGGTGCCTGACTGCGTGACACTTTGTCGATCATGTCACGCAAGGCATTCATTGCAGCGGACTGACCCAACAAGCGAATTTTAGGCAATATGCCAGTCGCTTCGAGATTGTCAGTCAATTTCAATGTTGCCGTGATCAACTTGCGCAGCGATGCCAGATCCAGTGGTTTGGAAATGAAGTCGAAGGCACCCAGTTTTAATGCGCGCACTGCTGATTCGACATTGCCATGTGCGGTAATGACCGCGACCGGTAACTGCGGGTGATTGTTCTGAATCAACTTCACCAGATCAAGTCCGTTACCGTCTGGCAAGTGCATATCGGTGAGGCATAGCTGGAACTCGCCACTGCGCAGTAAGCGCGTTGCCGTGGCCAAGTCCGGCGCAGCACTGACGTCGATATCCATGCGCTCCAGGGTGATGCCCAGTAGCTCACGGATATCGGCTTCGTCATCAACAATTAAGGCGCGGGGGTTATTGGGCATGGGCTGTGGGCTGTAGGCTGTAGTTAGAGTTGATATTTCTTGATATCAAGCGATCCATGGAACACGCCCAGAATACTGACATCGCGGTTGTCTTTGAGCAGATAGGCCAACCGATAGTGCCCGTAGAGCAGAATGCGAACGTCTCGATCTGAGTCAAGATAGCGATGACCGATTTCTGGAAATTCCAGCAGAAGCTGTGCCCTTTCGTAAGTGCCCGCCACTGTATTTATGGCTGCGCTAGGGTTATCTGCGGCAATATACTCAAAAATATCTTTAAGCCACTGTTGCGCCTCTTCCGTCCAGACTATTTCTGCCATGACTGGATACGATGCTTCATTTCACCATTCGAAATTACGCGGCTGCTATCAGCGTCGATAAGTCCGCGCTGAACCATGAGATGAAAGGCGAGTTCCCGCACAATTTCCTCTCCTGAACTGTCTTCGGGCTGCCCTTGAATCAATTGGGTCAGTTCTTCTTTCGCGGTTGCCATGGCTGCTCCAGAATAGGGTGCAAGGTACGAGTTGACGAACGGCTGAGTTGTGGCTCAATGCTCGGTTTTCAAATCTCCCACCGTTGCGGATCGGAGAATACTATGCGGAAAGTGCTGCCACCACCATGGCGTGGTTCGTAGATCAGGACAGCACGATTACAATGTGCGAGTTCGCGTGCAATAAATAATCCCAAACCAGTTCCGCCTTCGCCAGCAGTAAAAAATGGCTCAAAGATACGCTCGGCTTGTTCGGTGGAAATGCCTGCGCCACGATCAGCAATTTCCAGATAGGGGCGATTGGTGTTGCTGATGCGGCCATAGCGCATCTCAATTAACTTGCCGGCAGCATTTTGTCCATATTTAAGCGCGTTTTCGCAGAGATTGGACAGGATCTGGTGCAAGTGCGAGATGTCAACGTTGATGCCGACCGGATAACCGGGGTGGTTGATACGCAGTTGTGTGGTGTCTAGTTGAAAGCTCTGCCGAAACTGGTCGCTGAACTCTTCTACCCAGTCATTGAGTGACAGGGCTTCAGCATGACTATTTTCGCGGCGTGATAGCTGCAAAATATTTTCAATGATGGTGCTAACGCGTTCGGCATTGCTGGTAATGATGTGACCGAGACGCTGATCTGCTGTACTCAAGCCTGGGGATTCGAGTAGCAGTTGTGCGGCGTGGCTCATGGCCCCGACTGGGTTGCGAACCTCGTGGGCGATACTGGCACTCAGCCGACCTAATGCAGCGAGCTTGGCTTGTTGGACTCGCTCGGTAACGATGCTGGTATCTTCCAGAAAAATCAGCGTTGGGCCTGGGTCTATAGTGGTCAGTGCTACAAAATGCGGTTGAATTAATGTTCCGCCATTTGCTGATACCAGATTAGCAGTGTTGTGGTGGTTATCGGCTTCGTGGCGTCGCCAGATGTCGAGCAGGTAAAGTAGTCGTGGCGAAATCTCGCCTAGCAAGGTATTGGTTGCTATTGGGCCATCTTTGAGTAGTTGCGCTGCAGATTCGTTAATCAGACGCACGCGATCTTGGGCGTCGACCACCAGAATGCTTTCGCGTAGATGCTGCACAATGAATTCATTGAGTTCAGCCAGATTGGCAATGTCCACTTCGCGCTGCTTGATTACTGCCTCGCTGTCCTGCAGGCGTCTGGTAGCGTAGCTGGCGCCAAGGCTTAGGCTGAACATCAGCGCGCCGAGCATGCCCGCCGCAGTCAGGCCACGTGCATCGCTAACAAGATTGAGTACGCCAAAACCTTGTTGCAATAGCAGTCCGAGCGTGGCGATGGCTGCCAACAACAGCCCAAGGCGCGGCTTGATAATCAGGCTGGCGGCGGCGACCGGCAAAATCAGCAGTGCGCCAAGACCGCTATCAATGCCACCACTGCTGTAGGTCAGCAGGCTGACGGCGATAATGTCGGTCAACACCTGGGTCAAAGCTTGAATCTGAATTTCTGGCCAATGGCGTTTGATACTGATGAAGGTGAGTAGCGCAAAAAATTCGTAACTACTCAGAACGAAGACGAACAAGAGCGGCTGTTGTGAGCCGACCGGTGCAGGTTGCAGTGTTAAAAACAGGCTGCCTAGCACCATTGGAATCAACACGCGGAAACAGTTCAATAACAGCAGAATTCGCCATGCTGGTGCGTCCGAGCGGGCTGTGAGTGGCAGGATATTGGCAGCGGCTGTGGTGGCGGTGTTCATCACGCGCCAAGTTAGCACGGTGCATGCAAAATGCGCGAATCAACTGCATTGGAATTCAGTAACTCTGTGCGCGCAGTAGCAGAGTGCTTTGCTTCTGGTTGCAATTGCTACAGAATACGCCGCCCTGCGGTCAGGATCAGTGCCGACAATTATGGCTGTTGCTGACGCTTGATTTTTAATGATTTTTAACTTTTGAACCCGAGACGCATCGCGCATGAATCTGCACGAATATCAGTCGAAACAACTTTTCGCTCGTTATGGCATTCCGGTGCCAGTGGGCCAAGTGGCTTCAACCCCGCAAGAGGCGGCCGATGCGGCCCGCAAGATCGGCGGCAGTAAGTGGGTGGTAAAGGCCCAGGTTCATGCTGGTGGTCGCGGCAAGGCGGGCGGCGTTAAATTGGTTGATTCGCCGGAAAAAGCGGCTGAAGCGGCCAAGGCGATGTTTGGTAAGTATCTGCATACCCATCAGACAGGTCCTGAGGGACTGCCGATTCACCAAGTGTATGTCGAGCCTGCCAGTAAGATTGAGCGCGAACTCTACGTCAGCATGGTGCTGAATCGCGAGACCAGCCATATTGCCTTCATCGTGTCGCCTGCAGGCGGCATGGATATCGAAGAAGTGGCTGAACACACACCAGAAAAACTGATTCGTGTAGATATTCATCCGGCGGCTGGGTTGCAGCCGTCTCAGTGCAAAATCATGGCATTCGCATTGGGCTTATCTGGCAAGCAGGTAGAAGAGTTCAGCGGCATTGCCCAAGCGCTGTACAAACTATATCTGGAAAAAGATGCCAGCTTGCTCGAAATCAATCCATTGATCGTCACCGGTGAAGGTCATTTGGTCGCCTTGGATGCCAAACTCAACATCGAAGACAGCGCCTTGTTCCGTCAAAAAGAACTGGCCGGTTGGCGCGATCCGTCGCAAGAAGATGAAACCGAGAATGAAGCGGCTAAGCATGAACTGAACTATGTGTCTTTGGATGGCGATATCGCTTGCATGGTGAACGGTGCGGGCTTGGCTATGGCTACCATGGACGTGATCAAGCTGCATGGCGGCGAGCCTGCCAATTTTCTGGATGTGGGTGGCGGCGCCACCAAGGAACGCGTTACAGCGGCGTTCAATCTGATTTTATCCAACTCGAAGGTAAAGGCGATTCTGGTCAATATCTTCGGTGGCATCGTCCGGTGCGACATGATTGCCGAAGGCATCATCGCAGCAGTAAAAGACGTCGGCGTGCAAGTGCCGGTGGTGGTGCGTATTGAAGGCACTAATGCCGAAGCGGGCCGCAAGCTGCTTGCAAACAGTGGTCTGGCGCTGATCGCGGCAACCGACCTGACTGACGCAGCCAAAAAAGTGGTCGCAGCGGTGAAGAAGAAATAGGTTGCGAGATGAGGGCTGTAGACCGTAGGCCACAGGCTGTAGGTCAGAAGCAGATCCTCCGAACTCACAGCCTACAGCCTACAGCCAAATTTAGAGTCCCATTCTTATGTCCATCCTAGTCAACAAACATACCAAGGTTATCTGCCAGGGCTTTACCGGCAAGCAGGGAACCTTCCATTCCGAACAATGTATCGCCTACGGCACCAAATTGGTGGGTGGGGTCACGCCGGGCCGTGCGGGTGAAAAGCATCTTGGCCTGCCGGTGTTCAACACTGCTCGCGATGCGGTGGCAGCCACCGGTGCTACGGTCAGCATGATTTACGTACCGGCACCGTATGCCGCCGATGCCATCCTTGAAGCCGCTGATGCGGGCATCGAACTGATTGTGTGCATTACCGAAGGCATTCCGGTGAACGACATGGTCAAGGTCAAGGCAGCGCTGGCAGATTACGGTAGCTTACTGATAGGCCCCAACTGCCCCGGCATCATTACTCCGGGCGAATGCAAAATCGGCATCATGCCGGGCTTCATTCACAAGCCGGGCAAGGTTGGCATCGTGTCGCGTTCCGGCACCTTGACCTATGAGGCGGTGTTCCAAACCACCAATATTGGTTTGGGTCAGAGCACCTGCGTGGGTATCGGTGGTGATCCGGTGCGTGGCCTTAACTTCGTTGAAGTGCTGGCCATGTTCGAACAAGACCCGCAGACCGAGGCCATTATCATGGTGGGCGAAATTGGTGGTAGCGATGAAGAAGCGGGTGCGCGATTCATCAAGGACAATGTTACCAAGCCGGTGGTGTCTTATATCGCGGGTGTAACCGCGCCTCCCGGCAAGCGCATGGGGCACGCTGGTGCCATTGTTGCTGGTGGCAAGGGCACGGCAGCGGATAAGTTCGCGGCATTGGAAGATGCCGGGGTGCGCACGGTGCGTTCGCCAGCTGAGTTGGGTGCGGCCATTGCCGAGGAATACGCCAAGCACGGCAAGAAGAAGGCAAAGAGCAAAGCCAAGACCAAAGCGAAGGTAAAAGCTGCTCCGGTGAAAAAACGCAGCAAGCCTGCGACGAAAAAAGCAGCCAAGAAAAAGGTGGCTAAAAAGTCCGTTAAGAAAGCAGTCAGGAAAATGGTGAAAAAGCTCGCCAAAAAGCCAGCTAAGAAAGTTGCCGCCAAGTCCAAGAAGCCGGTGGCGAAAAAGAGCAAGAAGGTTACCAAAAAGAGGTAAGCGTCAAGGACAGAGCGGTTACTAAGCTTGCCCTGCCTGCGCCAGACATTGTTACTATCACCAACGCCCTCATGGCTCTGCGCTACGAGGGCGTTGTCGTTTGTCAGGTTTTTCACTTACACATATAAAACAGCATGTCCACTACTCTGCGTATTGCACTGGCTCAACTCAATATTCCGGTCGGCGATGTCGATGGCAATGTTGAACGCGTTATCAAAACAACTGCGGCTGCTCGCGATCAGCTTGCCGCTGATCTGGTGCTATTTCCGGAGCTGACGCTAACCGGGTATCCACCTGAAGATCTACTGTTTCATGCCGGAGTAAGGCGTCAAGTGATTAATGGTCTGGAGCGGCTGCGTACTGAGCTGCGGGGTATCACCGCGTTGGTAGGGTATCCAGAATATGAGGAGCTACGCATCTACAATGCATGCTGCATGCTGCGTGATGGCGAGATGCTGCTAAATTATCGTAAGCGTGAGCTGCCCAATTACAAAGTGTTTGATGAGAAGCGTTACTTCACACCTGGTGCTGATGCCGGGGTGCTGGACATCAAGGGTATTCGTGTCGCGACGCTGATTTGCGAGGATATATGGGAATCTGCGGCGGTGCTTGCTGCCAAGCAGGCGGGCGCACAGCTAATCGTGATCATCAATGGTTCACCGTATTCACTTAACTATCAACAGCGTCGTGAGGAAACAGTACGTAAACGCATTGCGGAAGTGGGCCTGCCGGTGGTGTATCTGAATCTACTCGGTGGTCAGGATGAATTGGTGTTTGATGGCAATTCATTTGTGATGAATGCGCGCGGCGAGATTGTGCAGCGCATGCCTCCCTTCAAAGAAGGCTTGTATCCGGTGGATATTGATGTCGTCAATGGTGTGGTTGAACCACGCCCCGGTTTCATTGAGCCGCTTTATGCGGAAGAAGCCAGTGTCTACGGTGCGTTGGTACTGGGTGTGCGTGATTACGTAGAAAAGCATGGTTTTCCCGGTGTGGTGATTGGCTTGTCGGGTGGTATTGATTCAGCATTGACCTTGGCATTGGCAGTGGATGCCATTGGTGCTGAACGCGTACACGCAGTCATGATGCCGTCGCAATACACCTCGCAACTGAGTCTGGATGAAGCGGCGGCGCAGGCCCATCAGCTGGGCGTGCGCTACGACATCATTCCTATCAAAGACATGTTTGATTCGGTGCAGGCTGCGCTTAAGGAGTTGTTTGTCGGTGAGAAGCCCGACGCGACCGAAGAAAATATTCAGGCGCGGTGTCGCGGCATCTTGTTGATGGCGATTTCCAACAAGCAAGGCAAAATGGTACTGACCACTGGTAACAAAAGCGAATTGTCAGTGGGTTATGCGACGTTGTACGGTGACATGGCGGGTGGCTTCGCGCCGATCAAGGATTGCAGTAAGTTGATGGTGTATCGATTGGCACGTTTCCGCAATGCACGGTCGCCAGCGATTCCGCAAAAAGTAATTGATCGGCCACCATCGGCGGAGTTGCGTCCGGACCAGAAAGATACGGACTCGTTACCACCCTATGAAATTCTCGATGCCATTCTGGAATTATTCATCGAGTCGGATTTGTCCGTTGATGAAATCGCTGCCAAAGGTTACGACCGCGAAGTAGTGGGACGGATATTGCAGATGGTGAAGCGCAACGAGTACAAGCGTCGTCAGGCACCGCCGGGTATTCGTGTTAGCAATCGCGCCTTTGGTCGCGACTGGCGTTACCCGATCACCTCTGGCTACAAGAGCCAGTAATCGCGTGCGGGGCTAGAAACGAAGGCGCAAGCCGAGAATGGGTATCAGCGCCGTCTCGCTCTCGGTATGAACTGAGAGCCTAGCAGTGCTGCTGACCTCTACTTCCTGACAGCAGTCATTGCTGCTGCTTAATGCGTTACGTAGTTCTAAGGATAAATCCAACTGCATGTTATCGAGCTGCACTTGGTATTCAGCGCGCGTGGCCAGTGATAAGTAATTCTGGTAGCGCGCCGAATTGCGTTTACCCAGGGTGGCCTGTGTTTGATCTGCATTGAACAACAATGGTGTGTAGACCCAGCCGCTATGCCATTGCGCGTTGCTGGAGAACTGCCAGTTTTTCACTGACCATTTGCCACCAAGGGTAACGGCATGGGGTTGATCCCAACTGCGGCGCACATACTGACCGCCGATCTGATCTTCCACTTTTGACCAGCTGTAACTTAGCCACCAGTCATGACCATCTGGCGTACTTGATCTGAGAGAAATTTCAATGCCGTTGGCACGTGAGCGCAAGCTGTCAACGCTTAGGTAATCCACTTCCAGTTCACTCGCCAGCGTTACAACGCTTAATAGATTTTCAGTGCGTACATGTAACTGCGAGCCCCGCTTATCATAGACTTCGATGCGAAATTGCAATTGTGGTGACAAGGCATGATTCAATCCGATGATGCTTTGCTGCATGCTCTCTGGTCGAAACCGGGCGGTGACTGTGTCAAGTTTTTCAGGGGTTTGCAGTGCCTGTGCCTGTACATAACGACCAATGCTGAGGTGTACTTGCGAGGCAGGGTTAATTGCGTATTGCAGGTTCAGCCGTGGACTTAAACGGCTGCTGTGTTGCAAAAATGGATAAACGTCGTAGCGCAAACCGAGTTGCGTTTGCCAGTTGCCATGCTGCTGCTGTGCTTCAAGATACGCTGCATAATCCCAGTTCTGTAAGGTGCCAGTATCAATTTGCTGTACTTGGGCTGGCTTGGCGAAGGTATTACTCAGTGGTGCCAGGTAGTTGGCGTCAGTGCGGTAATCCCAGCGGTTATTGGTATGATTTATCCGCAGTCCGGCTTGCCAATGCTGTTCGCTGGTTTGCAGATCAATGCTGCTATCAAGGGTCCATAGTTGCGTATCACGCCGTTCGCTTAGTTGTCCGCTATTAATACGTTCATGTTCGGTGCTGGCCTGACGACGCGTGGCCAGTTCGACATGGGAAAGTTGCATGCGATAGCTCGCCGACCCACTGAGCGCCTGCTGCCAACCCAGCCAAATATAGTTGTCATGATTGCTGACCCGTGCGCGCTGGCCGGTCACGTTGGTTTGCAGCGTTAAGTCATCATTCAGTCGCAGTGCACCCACACGTAATTCGCCATCGCCTAGTTGGTAGCGATGCCGCAGTAGCAGGTCATCAAATTCAGGTTCGCCCAGATTGGCTTCAATGTTGCGCAACACAACCGGAATATTGCTGCGTCGATAGCCTAGTAGCCAATGGCCTGCCTGCTCATGGTAACTGCCGCTGCCAAATACACTGGTGTAGAGCAGGCTGGCGCCCAATGAGTACTGATTGTCAATCGTCTCGCGTGCCGCGAGGTCAATTACAGCAGCATTGTGATTGCCGAACTGTACCGGATATGCGCCGCTATAAAAGTTCAATGATTGCACCCAGTCGGGGTCCAGCAAACCGAATAAGCCTTGAAAATTTTTCAGATGCACGGGTTTGTACAGCTCTACATTATCAAAGCGATACAATGTTTCGTCCTCGTAGCCACCTCTGACATGCGCTAATGTGGATAGCGAATTGCTGGCGGCCCCGGGAAGTAATTGCACATTGCGTAGTACGTCCTGTTCAGTGCCGGCGCTATTTTCCAGTAACGACTGTGACAAGCTGGTGACCTGCGCGGGTGACTCGCGCGTCAATTGGTAACGACTGGCGTAGGCGATGACTTCCTGTAATGGTGTCTCAGTAGATACAGTGGGATTACTGTTTGCAGGTGCGGCACGCACAATGGCGTAACCCGCGCTGGCAGGTTGTAATTCCTTGAGTGCCAAGCCCAGCGCCTGTAATGCGCTGCGTAAGCGTTGTAACTGCAAACCGGCAGGCGGCTCAATGCTCACAATCAGTTCATCGCTAACTACTTGGGTGCTGTATAGCAGTGGCAGACCTTGCGCCTGTACTTCATTGAGGATACTGCTTAGCTTGCGACCGACCCACGGGCCATCAGCCAGAGCTAGCTGGGTGGTGGCCAGTAGAATAAGCAGTGTTTTTACAGCTGTTGAGTGTGACAACATCGGGATGCTGTGCCAGAGATGCACGCATCCTAACAGTTCAATAAATTAGCCGCATTTAACAATGCGGCCTTGGTCAATTATTGTTGCGAGACGACCAGTTGCGCACCCTGAATCGAAGCGCGAAGGTCGGTCGTCGCCAACACTACTTGCATGGCTTGTAACGGTGCCATGCGAGTGCTGTGACCATGCAATACAGTCGTGTTGGCAGCAGCCTGTGCAGCGACACTCGTGTAACGTAGTTGGTAGCCTGTTGCATCGGCGACCCATTGTAAAAAGTCGGCAACGTTGCGATTTTCTACCACAAAAGGCTCAATCAGCATGTCAACCCACTGCCAGCTGGCGTCATCGTTAGCGAGGGGCGTGCGTACGCTGTGGCCATTGGCATCCATATGCACTTGTTCACTGCTATAAACTGACACGGGCGCGTTCGTGGCATCGTGAATGCTGGCCTGGCCGCTGCGTACGGCCACTATCAAGCCACTGCTGCTGGTACTGACCTGGTACTGGGTACCCACATGAGTAACCTGCGCGAGGGGCGTATGAATGACTAATTCGGCAGCGTTGTTATGGCTATCTACATATAGTGCGCCTCGCAACAGCTGTAGCTCATGGTCATTAAGCCAGCGCAATTCACTGGCGGCGGCCACTCGCAAACTGATGCCGGTGCTGGTCGTAATACGTGCGCCGCTCTCGGCTGCAGTGAGCAGTAATTCGTTGGCATGAATCGATTGTGTTGTACTGGCACTGAGCTGATTGAGTTGTGCGCTGCCGCTCAGGTGATTAATTTCAGCGAGCACGGTACTTGATGTACTGGCTAACTCCGCTGTCGGTTTGCTGGTCTGCCAGCTAACACTGATGATGCCAACGATGGCGATCAGCACGCTAGCCGCTGCCAGCCAGCGTATGTGCTGGTGCCTGCGGCGTTGTTGTAGCAGTTGTAACCATTCGCCATGCGCGGCTTCTCGTACTTGTTCGGTCACTGCAGCGGGTGCGCCGCGACGTGGCCCGGCCTGACTGATCAGCTTAGCTAGCGATGGGTCTTCGATATATGGGCCGCTCATGACTGGCCTCCTGATCCAATGGGTTGATCGAATATTTGTGATGCGGAGTGCGCTCCATACAGATCTTCAAACAATTCACGGAACGCCAGTCGCGCCCGTTGCAACAGTGATTGCGCGGCAGCATGCTGGACGCCTAGGCGACTGGCTATTTCCTCTACCGACGAGCCTTCTACATACTTCCATTCCAGCGCGTTGCCATAGTGTGCTGGCAGTTGATCCAGCACCACTTGAATCAGGCGCGACACTTCGGTGCGACGTGCCATCAGTTCGGGATTGGAGTCGGGTGCTGCCATGACTTCGAGAGCGGCTTGTACATGCGGGTCATCTTCGATGGGCACAAAGCGCCGCGCCCGACGACCCTGCTGTTCAAAGTACTCACTTAATTGCGAGCGACAGATCTGGCACAGCCAGGTAAACAGGGCCGCTTCACCGCGATAGCCGGCGATATTACGCAGTGCCCGGCACAGGGTTTCTTGCACAACATCCTTGGCAGCATCGGCATCATTCATACGTGTCATGGCAAATCGGTACAGGCGATCAAAATTTGCAGTGAAAAACTCATCGAACGCGCGCTGCTCGCCCTTGAGCAGGCGTGTCACGAGGCGTCGATCTTCAAAATGCATGAGTGGATCCAAATTGGGTCAGCAAAACAGGTGCGCAGTCGTTGCCAGCTACTGCATAAGACAGGTGATGACTGAGAATTCAATCGCGCCCGCAGAATTTATTCCGATTGTAAAGCAGGTGTAAGACGCTCAAATCAGTTATATATCTAAACGTTGGTAGCTGGAGTGCTCGGTTCATCGTGAAATTTGCAAGGCCAGACATTACTTCTGTGTATTTAACCTGCTGTATCGCTGAGGTATTTCTGGCTGTGCCTTGTCTGGTCGTCGCGCAAGACCTGCCTACAATGGAAGAGCCGGACTCCTTGTCGGTGGCCGTTAATCAGGTATTGCCAAGTGATGATCAGCTAGAGGCGGCGGGTGCGCGCATCGGTAATGTTGAGATCAATGTCGAGGATGTGTTTGATCCCAATAATCCCAAGGAGAGGGGTATCGGTTATCGAGCTGCCAATTATCTGCACATCAATACTCGCGAGTCGACTGTTCAGACACAGCTACTGTTCAAGAGCGGTGATCTGTATTCACGGCATGTGCTTGATGAAACAGCGCGAAATCTGCGCGCACGCAAGTACCTGGTAGAAGCGCGCGTAATGCCATTGCGGTATCACGCCGACACGAATTCAGTCGATTTACTGGTACGAGTGAAGGATAACTGGACGCTCAATCCGGGTGGTTCATTTGGTCGCAGTGGCGGTGAGAACAGCAGTGGATTGCAACTTGACGAAGGCAATCTTTTTGGCTTTGGTAAAGCGGTATCGGTTGACTACGTCAAGGATGTGGATCGCAATGCTTGGAAGTTCGCTTATCGCGATCCGAATTTGCTGAGTACTCGCTGGGAGATGCAGGCGCGCTATCAACAGGCAAGCGATGGTGGGCTACGTGATTTGTTGTTAGCGCATCCATTTTACTCGCTGAACACACGTTGGAGCGCTGCCTTCAATGTAGCCGATGCAACGCGTACTGATCGACGCTATTCGCAGGGAGTAGTGATTGATCAGTATAGAACCGATTTGAATAATCTTGAGGTTCAAGGGGGCTGGTCAACTGGACTGCGTGTACATGGGGATGGGCCGGGATGGGTGCAACGTTGGTCGTTGGGGTGGACGCAAGATCAACAGCGCTACTCTGAAGATCCGTCGTTGGGCACAACGCTGCTGCCAGCCAATCAGCAACTGCGGTATCCATGGCTTGGTTTGTCTTGGTTCGAGGATCGGTACCGTGTGACGCATAATCGTGATCAGATTACCCGCACTGAAGACGTCTATATGGGGCGTGCGCTGAATCTGCGAATTGGCTACGCGTCTGAGTCATGGGGTGCGGATCGCAATGCTGTGATTGTGGGCGTGCATTTACAGGATGCCTACCAGCTTGGGGAGCGACACACCCTGTTTGTAGATGTTGGACTGGATGGGCGGCGCGAGTCGAATACCTGGCAGGGCACACTCTTCAGTAGTGGCCTGCGTTATGACTGGCAACAAGGTCGCAATCACATCCTGGTGATTAAATTCGACACTGCTCATACCGAAAATCCGGATGACTCCCAGCAAATACATCTAGGAAGCGATGAAGGGTTGCGGGGTTATCCGCTGCGCTATCGCAGTGGCACACAACGTAGCGTGCTGCAAATCGAACAGCGTGCTTATACCGATTGGCAGATATTGCGCCTGCTGAGTGTCGGCGGGGCGGCGTTTGTCGATGTCGGACGGATTCGTGGTGGCGAGTCTGTCATGCCCGGGTTAAAGCGTACTTTTACCGATGTGGGCCTTGGCGCGCGCTTAGGTAATATCCGCTCCAGTCGCGGCGATGTGTTTCATCTGGATCTTGCTTATCCCATTGATGCTGTCGACAGCGAACGTAAGCTACAGTTCTCAATTACCACCAAGGCGTCTTTTTAGCGCGCATAAAAGCTGGGCTGTAGCGAATCAGTTATAGTCACATGGCAAATAGAAGGTGAATGATTCACACAGGAGGCGATATGCCGGGCTGGGGCTGGTTAGTAATTGGTGTGTTGTTGTTTAGCACCGAGATGTTTCTGATCGACGCGCAGTTTTATCTGGTGTTTCTCGGCGCGTCAGCGCTGGTGGTTGGCTTGCTGGGCTGGGCGGGAGTCCCCCTACCTGCAGCAGCGCAGTGGGTGCTGTTCGCTGTGTTAGCGGTGTTGGCCATGCTCACCTTTCGCAAGCGCTTGTACGATCAATTGCGCAAACCGCAGAACACCATGCCGGATTCATTGACGGTAGGTGATCGGCTGCAATTACCTGGCGCGCTAGCACCGGGACAAAGTTGTCGTGTTGAATACCGTGGCTCCAGCTGGACGGCGCGCAATGTTGGTTCGAATACACTAAGCGGTGAGGTGATCATCGATAGGGTTGATGGACTGACTTTGCTGGTGCAGGGCAACGCAAGCTGATTTGCACATCTGATCAAACATTGGAGTTGGGGGAAGCATGGAAAATCCATATCTATTTGTAGCGTTGGCAATTGCTGTTCTGGTTGTCATTATCTTGGTCAAAACTGCCACTGTGGTGCCACAACAGAGCGCCTTCATTGTGGAGACTTTGGGGCGTTATAATCGTACCTTGCAAGCGGGTTTTCATATCTTGTTTCCCTTTGTTGATCGCATTGCCTACAAACACAACCTGAAAGAACAGGCGATGGATATTCCAGAACAGATATGTATCACTAAGGACAATGTGCAGGTGGGCGTGGATGGCGTCTTGTATCTGCAAGTGTTGGATGCGCGCATGGCCTCTTATGGGATTACCAATTATCAGTTCGCCATTATTCAATTAGCACAAACTACCTTGCGTAGTGAAATCGGCAAGATTGACCTTGATCGTACCTTTGAAGAGCGCGGCACCATCAATGCCAATGTGGTCAGTGAACTCGACAAGGCTTCAGCCGCTTGGGGTGTGAAAGTGTTGCGTTATGAGATCAAGAACATTAATCCACCTGCGGACATTCTGCATGCCATGGAAAAACAGATGCGTGCCGAGCGTGAGAAGCGCGCAGTGGTGCTAACCTCAGAAGGCGAGCGCGATGCCAAGATTAATCAAGCCGAAGGCGAGAAACAGCGGGTCATCAAGCAATCTGAAGCCAACAAACAACAGCAGATTAATGAAGCTCAAGGTAAGGCATCTGCCATTCTCGCAGTGGCCACTGCTACTGCCGAGGGCCTGCGTCAGGTGGGTGAGGCGCTCAGCGGTCGAGGTGGTATGGAAGCCATGCAGTTGCGCGTGGCCGAAGAATACGTGAAGCAATTCGGCACGCTGGCAAGCCAAGCGCAAAGTACCTTGGTGGTTCCAGCGAACCTCTCTGACATTGCGGGCATGATCACCATGGCCACCAATGTCATCAAACAGCAAAGCGCGAGCAAGTCAGGTTGAGTGTGAGTGATATTGCAGCAGTACAGCACGCAACGCTGCACTGTCATCCGATCAGTGCCGCCATGGGTGTTGACGATATTCACATCACCGTACAGCGACCAGCTGCGCACCTGTTGCAATTGAGTTATCAGGTGCTAGGTAAATTGAGTGAATTACGTATTCCTGCAATTTCAGCGCCGCAGCGTTGCGATGAATTGTGGCGACATACTTGCGCTGAGTTGTTTGTTACCGTGCCTGATGCTGAGCTCTATCATGAGTTTAACTTCTCGCCTTCTGCTCACTGGGCGGCGTATGAGTTCACGGCGTATCGTCAGGACATGAGAGCTGCCGATTGCGCCGCACCGCTAATTGAAGTGATGCAGGCCGAACGCCAATTGCTGATAAAGGTGCAGGTGCGACTGCCTGTACAGCTCGTAACTCACCAGCACTTGCAGTTGGGATTTAGCATGGTAATTGAAACGATGATGAATCAATGTGCGTATTGGGCGCTGACACATAGTACGGATCACCCTGACTTTCATCGTCGGGATAATTTTATTATGACGATATAAATTGAATTGAGTGATGGCAACGATGTTGAAGACCGGTTTGGATGTATTGATTGGCGATACGCAGCTACGCAAACCACTGGCAGGCAAGCGCGTGGCATTGCTGGCGCATCCGGCGTCCGTAACGCGCGATCTCACGCATGCCCTTGATGCGCTGGTCGCATTGCCCGATATCAAGCTCACCGCCGCCTTCGGTCCGCAGCATGGCCTGCGCGGCGACAAGCAGGACAACATGATGGAGTCAGCGGATTTCAATGATCCGCTGCATGGCATTCCGGTATTCAGTTTGTATGGCGAAGTGCGACGGCCCACTGCACAGATGATGGACAGCTTCGATGTGTTGCTGGTGGATCTGCAAGACCTGGGCTGTCGTATCTATACCTTCGTCACCACGCTGTTGTATGTACTGGAAGCAGCCGCACAGCATAAAAAGAGTGTGTGGATTCTGGATCGCCCCAATCCTGCCGGTCGCCCCGTTGAAGGCTTCACCTTGCGGGCTGGCTGGGAAAGTTTTGTCGGCGCGGGGCCCATGCCCATGCGGCATGGTTTGACGCTGGGTGAACTGGCGCACTGGTTTGTCAGACACTTCAAGCTTGATGTGGATTATCGCGTGATTGAAATGCAGGGTTGGCAGCCGCAACACGCGCCGGGTTATGGCTGGCCACTGGGCGAGCGTAGCTGGATAAACCCTTCGCCCAATGCACCCAATTTGTCGATGGCGCGGGCCTATGCGGGTACGGTGATGCTGGAAGGCACGACCTTGAGCGAAGGCCGAGGAACTACCCGACCGCTGGAGTTGTTCGGCGCGCCGGATATGGATGCCAATCAAGTCCTGAAGAAAATGCAGGGGCTGGCACCGCAGTGGCTGCAAGGTTGCCGTCTGCGTACCTGCTGGTTCGAGCCGACCTTTCACAAGCATGTCGGCAAGCTGTGTTCAGGCATCCAGATTCATGTTGAAGATGCGGCATACGACCACGCGGCATTCAAACCTTGGCGGGTGCAGGCGCTGGCATTCAAGGCGATTCGGCAGCTGTATCCCGACTATCCGCTGTGGCGTGATTTCCCCTACGAATACGAACTCGACAAACTAGCCATTGATGTCATCAATGGCAGCCCGTTGCTGCGTGAGTGGGTGGACGATGCCAGTGCTACCGCGAATGACTTGGAGCAGCGGGTGCAGGTGGATGAGCGTAATTGGCGTGTTGAGCGAGATACCTGTCTGATCTACTGAATAATCACCGTACAAAAAAGGCCCCGCATTGCGGGGCTTGAGTAACAAGGGATCGAGGCTTTGCTGACTGAATCAATCAGGGGCTGGTCTGTTTTGCGGTGGCGGAAGACGGCACACCCGTGCCAGCAGGGCCCGCACCATTCGGGCCGCCTCTGTTCTGCATGCCAGCCTTCACTTCATCCAGGCTCAGCTTGCCATCCTGGTTGGTATCCATGACATCGAATCGGTCTGCCATGCGTGTGCCACTGACTTCAGCCTTGGCAATGAAGCCATCGTTATTCTTGTCTTTCTCCTTAAAGCGTGTCTCGGCATTCCGCCCCTGCCTTTGCGGGCCGTGCGCGCCTTTGTCCTGCCGCCGATCTTGGCTGCGCATGGCATGACGGCCGATTTTGTATTCGTCCAGGCTCAGCTGACCGTCTTTGTTGGTGTCCAGTTTGTCAAAGCTGTCTGCATCGCGCCTGTTGAACGACCCTGCAGCGGTGCTGGTGTCTTGCTGCGTATTGGCAGCGTCTGAGTTCTGCGCAGTGGCGGGGGCTTGTGCCCAGCTGCTGGCAGCGAGCAATAAGCCCAGTGCGGTGATAGTAATTTTCATCTGAAGTTCTCCGGTAATGATCGAAGCTGATGCTTCGTTGGGAGCAATTTTGCGCGGTTGGCACAGGCTTGTGGGTAAACGAACTTGTACTTTGGTGCAGTTTTATCAAGCTACTACAGCAAGTCTTCACAATCCGTGGCGGATGCTGACCGGTGCCGGTCTGGTGCAGCAGATGAATCAATGTCGGCATCTTGTTCAGGTTCTTCCACTGACCATTGAGTACGAAACGCCTGCACTGCCTCGTTATAGATACTGGCGTGACGATGACTGAGCATGAGTGATGATAGATCACATACTCGAGCACGTAGAATACCTAAGTCTTGGGCGGCATCGAACAAGCTGGGGTACCAGCTTTGCCAGCCAGGCAGCAGTTCATCTACCTGATCGCGCAGGCTGATGCTGCGCTGATGGGTTGGTGGTGTGACAGTGCGATCCATGGTGGAATTGTGCCACAGCGCAGTCGATTCATGTCTTTAGGTAGGGAAGCGGATAGACAGGCACGCACGTCTGAACGATATACAATCAGGCGCTTGCAAGGAATTTTTGCTAGATCGTAGGGGTGATGCCATGTCTGCCAGAGTTATTCAGTTGTTGACATTTGTTGGCGCCAGTCTGTTTTGTTGCGCCAGCCTGCTGGCCGCTAACCAGGAGGCATTACCAACAGATATGTATCTCGGTAGCGCCTTGGGCAAGCAGCCTGATGAAACTCGTGGCCAGAAGATTTTTCAGCTGCATTGTCAGCAATGTCATCAAGCAGGGGCGGTTGGGCTGCCTACACAGAAGATCCCGGCATTGGCCGGGCAGCAGTACGAATATTTGATCAAGCAGGTGGTGGACTTTCTTGATCAGGAGCGAGCCAATGCGGTTATGCACCAGCAGCTGCTGCGTAGCGGGCTGAATAATGCCACCAGCATTGCTGATGTGGTGGGTTACGTGGCCAATCTGCCGATGAATCCAGCGCCCGAGCAAGGTTCTGGTACCGAGCTGCTGCAGGGCAAGAAAATCTATGAAGGTTTCTGTGCCAGTTGTCATGGCCGCACTGCCGAGGGCAATGGCAACCTGTGGGTGCCCAATCTGCGCGGTCAGCACTACAGCTATCTGGTTGAGCAAATGCAGCGCATGGCGCTGGCGCAGCGCAGCAACATCAGCGACGATCTGCATCGCATGTTCACTAGTTATGCTGATACTGAATTTCAGGCGGTGGCGGATTACCTGAGTCGCTGGTCGCCGCAATAGGCGCAACCGCCTGAATGGGTGTGGATTCAGGCAGGCCATTTCAGGCGGGCAAGCGCATTTGCTTTGCCTCCGATAAAGTGAACAATAGCCGCCCTTGTTCGTGACCAGTTACCGGTTGAACCTTCCGGCGGCCCGGTAATCGAAACGCAACTGTTGGTGTTGTCCCCCGATGTTGGATTGGAGTGTGTTTGTGTTGAACCTGAGCGTGCGTGGCCAGAAAAGTCGTTGGGCGATGTTTGGCTTGTATCTGGGTCTGCTGACTGCCCCTGCTTTCCAGGCGAATGCAGCGGTTACCTATTCAAGCGTTTTTTCATTTGACCTGAGCGTGAGTTCGGGTGGTGTGGTTGAGGGTAACAATCAGGCCCTGTTCGGCACCGTTACCAATGCGTCATTGACTTCTGGCGGTGCCATATACAAGGCCAGCATGGCGGGCGGTGCACCGCAAACCATTTTTCAGTTGAGCAGCGACGACGGTCATGGCTACACCCCCACCGCCGGATTACTGGTGGGTAGTGATGATTATCTGTATGGCAGCACGGTATATGGCGCGCGGCAGACCTCGCTGACTTTGTACTCCGGCACTGGCACCTTGTTCCGCGTGAGACAGGACGGTACCGCTTTCCAGCAGTTGCATACCTTCGGTGCCATTAGTGAAACCAACTCAGTGACGCTCGGCGGCCAGACGGTCAGCATCAACAAGAATGCCGATGGCATTTATCCATCTTTCCCGTTGATTGAAGATAGCAGCGGCTATTTGTATGGGGTTACCAGTTACGGCGGCAGCAACGGTACTGGCGTGATCTTCCGCATTTTGCGTGACGGTACGGGCTTTCAGGTACTGCATTCATTTGCGGCACAGGGCTCTGATGGCCGTGGAACGGATCAAGGGAATGGGGTAGAGGGCGCATTTCCCAGCGGCCCGTTGTTGCTCAGCAATAGTCGGCTTTACGGTGTGACCAGCAATGGCGGCAGCAATCTTTATACGCTGGAGACCACTGCCAGCGATGCAACGGTCACCACTACCACTCAAGGTACTGGCACGGTTTACAGCCTGAATCCTGATGGCAGTGATTTTCAGACTATTTATAACTTCAGTGCCTTGGCTGATGCGGCGGATAGTGACAGCACCACCAGTGATTATCTCGGGGAGAATGGTGATGGAGCATTTCCCAGTGGTGGCCTGACGGAAGTGAGTCTCGGGGTAATAGTCGGCACAGCTGCCGATGGCGGCGTGACCAGCGATACGACCGTGGGTGGTCTGGGTACCATTTTCCAGTTGAACACCGATGGCACGCTAGCCAACACCACGTCGACCACTCTGCACAGTTTCGACAGTACTACGGGTTATGCCCCCAAGGGCAAGCTGATGCTGGCTAATGATGGCCGTTTGTATGGCGTTAACTCGAGAGGCAGCAGTACTACTGATCCAGTGCTGTCCTACGGTAGTGTGTTTTCCATCAGCACCACTGCCACCACTGGTGGTGACTATGTAGTGGAGCACGTATTCACGACTGCTGAGGGTATCTATCCTGAAGCGGGATTGAGCAAGGCGAGTAACGGCGATTTGTTTGGCACTACCACGCAAGCGGGCGTCTGTAATACGGTATATGGTTCGTATGGCAGTGTGTATCGCTTGAGCTTCACGGGTGCGGCGGCAACGGGTTATGCTAACTGCACCACCTATGATTCTGGTGGTGGCTCGATGAGCGTGGGTTGGTTGTGGTTGCTGGCGGCGTTGGGCTTGGTGCCTCCGGTTCGGCGTCGCCTATTCAGCTTCGAGTAATTGGATTCTTCCTAGGGCCTGTTAACACTAACTGATATGATGTTGGCATGGAAATCACTGCCGAACAATTCAGCCGCATCGAGAAGTATCTGCCGCGCCAGCGTGGCAATGTGTCGCATAAAAACTTGGCCGTCATCA
>JBFXCU010000011.1:0-84977 GCA_050181835.1 Steroidobacteraceae bacterium
CTGTCATGGCTTCAGTCAGGTCCAGCATCTGATACCCGCCGGATTTCAGCGGCACTGTGCGATTCAGTGAGCTTACAATTTCCTCCACCCCCCCATACAGATCAAAGATGGGACGATCACTCTAGAACAACTCAATACGTCCGGTCATTTCGGGCATAAAGGTGCGGGAGAACTCCAGCATGGCTTGATAAGACTCTTCATGATCAACACTGACCTTGGCTACACCACTCAACACCACATCACGCAGTACCCGCACCTGTAGCGGTAGGTCTGCGTGCACTAGTTGACCCGGTTTGGCGTATAAACTTTTCTCGCTGAGCACACTCCACATCTTTTGCAGATACATCATGTCGGCACGCAAGGCGTCAATATTGGCCCCCTCAGCCGCAGTACGCACAATGTAGCCCCCAATGTCTTCTGGCTGTATGAAGTCCAGCATCGCTGCCCGCAGTCGTTGTCGTTCGGCTTCATCTTCAATACGCGACGACACACCGACACCACTGCCCTTAGGCATGAACACCAGGTAACGCGATGGCACGGTAATAAAAGTCGTCAGACGCGCGCCTTTGGTGCCGAGGGGATCTTTCAATACCTGCACCAGGATTTCATGCCCTTCCGCGACCAGCGCCTGAATCTCATCAGAACGCTCCGGCTTGTGGCCACTACCTTCAACATGCTCCGCATCTGAGGGCGTGACGATATCGGAAGCATGCAGGAATGCGGTGCGCTCCAGACCGACATCAATGAAGGCCGCCTGCATGCCAGGTAGCACCCGCGACACGCGCCCCTTGTAAATATTGCTGATCAAGCCACGCTTGTTGGCTCGCTCAATGAACAACTCCTGCAACACGCCCTCTTCCACTAGTGCGGCGCGTACCTCGCGTGGACTGATATTCACCAAAACTTCAGCAGTCATGCCTGATCTCCATCAACACTGTCATCAGCGGCCAGACGCAATGACCAGCCCACTGGCTCCAGTAGCTGCGACGTTTCTGCCAACGGTAGCCCCATCACGCCAGAATAACTGCCATTAAGCCCGGTGATAAAAGCGGCAGCCAGCCCCTGTACCGCATAGCCACCTGCTTTATCCTGCGGTTCACCGCTATTCCAGTAAGCTTGGCATTCTGCTACTGACAATGACCTGAAGTGAACCTCGCTGATACTCACGGCATGCCGCACACTCCCGGCATGGAACAAAGCGACTGCGGTATAGACCTGATGGCTACGCCCCGACAGGCGTTGCAACATGGCTACGCCAGCAGCGCGATCATGTGGCTTGCCAAAAATCTCACTGTCCGGTTCAGCGCCAAGCGCCACTGCCGTGTCCGCCGCCAAAACGGGTCGGCACTGCTCAGGAGTCAACCGACCGCCAATATGACTGGCTTTAGCACAAGCAAGGCGCGTTACGTACTCTGTCGGAGACTCACCGGGCAGACGACTTTCGTCAATATTTGGCACCAGAATTTGGTGCGGCACGAAAATCTGTCGCAGTAACGCGCTGCGCCGTGGTGAGGCGGAAGCGAGGTAGATAGCTTGCATGTTCATGCAGCAAGCATACCGGAGGGCTGGGCGACTTGGCGGTGATATGCGGCAATTTGCACCACTGGACACCCGCAAGTCATAGGCAGCAAATAAATCGCTACAGCCAACCTGAACTTGACTTATGTGATGCGCAGCAACAAATCCAGCCCATATCCTGCGTAACCTGAGCCGCTGTCTGATTGTCGAATAAAAAATTCTCAGGGGCCGAACAGATGGGTTCTGGAAAGCAAGCAAACTTCCATAACTATGCCATTGATCGGCCTGTACTGCGGCGCCCATCATTCCCAACCATTCCTGGTTATCGTTTCATTCAACCCATTGCCAACTCACAACAGGCATGCGTGTACTTGGCGTATTCTATTGAGCTAGATCAGGACATTGCGATCAAGGTGCTGGGCAATGCCAATAAACGCGACTTATCAGCAGCGCAGGTACAACGCTTCGAACGTGAACGCGAATTGCTGCTGCGAGTCAGGCATCGCTCAGTGGTGGATCTATATGACTGGGGTCAAATGGATCAGTTGTACTACCTGGTCACCGAATATTTTTCGGCAGGCAGCGTTGAGCTACGCATTCGCAACCTGATGTCAGTGCATGACTGCGTTGATATATTTCTTCAGATTGCTGGCGCACTAGTCGCGATTCATCGTACTGGTTTGTGTCATCGCGACCTCAAGCCAGCTAACGTCATGCTGCGCGCCGACAGCAGTGTGGTATTGATCGATTTCGGACTAGCCATTACCTTGGACAGCATCGACTTGACCAAGATTGGTGAAGTGCATGGCTCACCGTACTACATCAGTCCGGAACAGGTTGATGGTAGTTCGCAAGGCGATCACCGCAGCGACCTCTATGCGTTAGGCGTAATGTTCTACGAAATGCTGACCGGCACGCGTCCGTTCCAAGGCAAGACCATCATCGCCATCGCCCAAGCACATAAGAACGAACCCATCCCGATCCTGCCAACATCACTGGCACAATTTCAGCCGGTGATTAACCGCCTGCTGGAAAAAGACCCGGACAAACGCCTGCAAAGCGCGGCCGATGCATTGTCGATGATCGCCAAATTGAAAGTTTGAACCCCACGGCAAGCCGCGTAAAACAACAGTTAGTAATTGCCCTACCTACATGGCAGTTATGCTTGAGGGTAGATAGACTATTCTTGTCTGCCGACCACTTGAAGTACGATCCATCTTAATCGAGGTGACAGAAGATGTATGTAAAAAAACTTGGTGATGCAAATCCATACGAAGCGGCCAAACACTTCGGCGTGACTTCTTTCCGCTTGCAAGGCAACGATGCCACACCTACCAGTGGCATGTGGGTGGGCTTGTCGCTGTATCTGCCCGGCGGCGGCGCAGAAACCGCTGCTGGACCAACGGAAAAAGTCTATGTGGTACTGGAAGGCGAAATTACCGTCATCACCAAAGACCGCACTGTGACACTCGGACCCTTGGATTCCTGCCTGATCGAAGCCAACGAAGAACGCAGCGTCGAAAACCGCAGTAAGAACGTCGTCAAAATGCTGGTTATCGCACCAAGCTAATCAGACTCTTTGGCACACGGCAAGAGTTAAGGTTTTTCACTATGGTACAAATACCAGATCGCTGGATCACCACCCTTCGCCGTGTTGCCGTCATTGGCGCAGGCTCCATGGGAGAAAGCATTCACAGTCCTGCACAGAAACAGGCCTGCTAACAATCAAGCCAAGCAGGTGTAGGCACAGACGAGGTTGAGCATAGTGAAGCAGTTGTGAGCGAGTTTTCATAGCGCGTGGCAATACGTCGAAACTGTCTGGTGCGATTAAAGAAGCGTTCTACCAAATTGCAATCTGTATAAAGATACCGATCATCATCTCTTTGTTCCAGACGATTAGACTCAGGTCGAATCACTGCTGGAATGTCTTGTTGTGCAAGGTATTCCAGCTGGTGATTACACTAGCAGTAGTGACAACTTATAAAAAAACCACCCTCTAAGCTGGCGGGCGAGCCTCAGGCGACCAACTGCGAATATGTAAATCGCGCTGTGGGAAAGGAATTTCGAGATTGTATTTTTTAAGCACCAGCTGGATTGCCCATAAGTAATCGGCTTGTACAGCCGAAGGTCTTTTCACCGCATCGGAAGTCAACCAGACGATTAATTGGAAGTTAAGGCTGCTATCTGCAAACTCCGTTAACCATACCTGTGGCAGACGATCCTCGCCACCCGATAAGGTGTGTGGGACGGTGGCGGCTGCCTCCAGCACCGCAGTGCGCACCAACACGATGTCCGACCCATAAGCAACGCCAAAAGGCACACGGATACGCCGATTCACATCGCGCATGGTCCAGTTCATCACATGTCCATTGACGAATTCTGAATTAGGTACCACCACATCGATATTGTCGTTGGTAGTAATCAACGTGCTACGAATTCTGATCTCACGTACCTCACCGGTAATACCCGACTGCAGCTCGATAAAGTCCCCCACCTTGAGCGTTTTCTCAAACAGCAACATGAGCCCGGCTACAAAATTGCTGATCAAGTTTTGCATACCAAATCCAACGCCCACACCAAGAGCACTGGCAAACAACGCGAACTTACTCAGGTCAATGCCTATTGAAGACAGTCCAATCAAAAAACCAACTGTCAGCACTACATAATGAAGTAATCGCTTCACGGTATAGAGCGACGACTGACTCAAGTTGGGCCGGTAAATGGCAATACGGCTCAGCGCGCTCTGACCCAGGTTTGACAACCACCACGCCGCAGTGACAATTACAGCCAGACGCAGCAGTGCACCTGCGGTTAGCGGTATGCCGCCCATACTAAACAGCTGTGCATCTAGCCACCCGGATACGGTTTGCCACCAGTCATCAGTGGTTCTTGTCTCAACCTGACTCTGTTCAGAGGCAACAACTGTGCTTACTGATAGCAATACAGCAGTGAATACTAGCCAATAGTACTGCGAACGTTTCATCATTGTCTCCCGGCAAGTCACGCAACTATAACCATCGTTTACGACGGAAGGTGAGCAGCAGCGTAGTAGCAACCGAAGCCATGATGCCAAGCAATATGAAATAGCCATACTGCGACCTCAACTCCGGCATATATTCGAAATTCATGCCATAGATTCCTGCCAAAAAACTCAGCGGCACAAACACTGCCGTGACGATGGTCAGCACCTTGATGATATTGTTAAGGCGGTGTGAAGCCAGCGAGATATACCCATCAATAATATCCGTAGCGACTTCGTAGTACAGTGACGCCAGACTGCTGGCCCGTTCCTGCTGTTCATATACATCCCGAAGTTCATGTCGACGCTCCGGGCTAAGCTGTGGTGGCGGACTCTTCACTAACTCTGCAAATATCTGCACGTGATACAACAACACGCGACGAAATTTTCGTAGATCGGTTTTGTAACCAATAAGCTCGGCAAGCATCGAATCGTCCGGCTTGTCGACAATCTCACGCTCAAGATCTTCCAGACGCGGCTCCAGAGTCAGCAGCTTCTTGGTATAACGATCCACCATGATCCGGCAGAATCGCAGCGCCAGACCATCACACCCAGTGGTTAACAGCGACGCATCTTGCTGCAACTCATCGCGTAGCGCATCGATACTGGGTGAATGACCGGAGTGACGTGTAACAAGAAAGCGCTGGCCAATGAACAGTGCCAACTGAATGGTACGGAACTCGAACTCGTCGGAGGGGGCACTCAGTCCTTTGAGCAAAATAAACACATTGTTTGTAAATGTTTCTATCTTCGGTGGGTGACGATCTTGCAACGCATCCTTGATAGCTAGCGAATGCAGGCTAAAGCACTGTTGCAGTATCTGTTTCTCAACAGATGCTTCATTGTCAGTAAAGTCGGCCCAAATCAGTGCATCTGGTTCGCGCTGCCACGCTGCAAGCAATTCCTCGCCCCCAGTCTGCGTCGTTCCTGATGTCGGGGAGTACAGTGTTGCGCGGATCATTTCGCCCTCGGACAGCCAGTATTTTTACCTGTCAACATGGTAATACACTCTATGATGAACATGGTCAGGTAAAGAACGCGTAGGCATTTTGCAGGCCGCAGCAACAGAACGAGCGTTAATTAAGTCATCACACTAAAATTTCAGCACTCAGCCATTGGCAATTGCTTTTACCATGTCGCTATCAAAGGTTTTGTAGAGATGTTACTGAGCGATACGCGCAGCATTGAATGACCGAATAGTTTGTACTGCATGCACTCACTCCCACTCATGTATATGACCTAGCAAGTAAACTCAAGCGGAGAAAAACAAACAACTTGAAAAATCCAATTCAGATTGGCTTTCGCAGAAAACGGCCATATGCGTTACCCTTGTCGCCGTATGGTTGTGAAAACCCATCCTTCGCCGCTCCTATCTGCAGCGCCGCCCATCCGTAAATCGGAGACATCATGCTGAATAATCCCGCCCGCGCAGAGCTCTCGCGTGACTTCAAAAAAATTGGCTTTTTTACCCTCGCCTTTGGCGCGATGATCGGTGTAGGGTGGGTAACCGCGCTAAGTGGTTGGTTAGAACAGGCAGGACCGTTGGGGACGGCGATTGCTTTCGCCATCGGTGGCGCAATCATGGTGTGCATTGGTCTGTGCTACGCTGAATTAACGCCAGCATTACCCTTGACCGGTGGCGAAGTGGCCTATGCTTATAAAGCCTATGGCACTTTCAAAGCATTTCTGGTGGGTTGGGCACTGGCAGTCGGCTATATCTCGATCTCCGGCTTCGAAGCAATTTCGATTGGGCGTGTACTGAGCTTCATGTTTCCCGGCATTGATCGCTGGCCCTTGTATCACGTGATGGCGTCGACGGTATATGGCACCCATTTGTTGCTCGCAGTGGGATGCACGCTGGCAATCACGGCGATTCACTGGTTTGGCACCGCATTAGTCGCACGACTGCAAGTGTGGCTGACGCTTGCGTTTGTCGCAGTGGCGTTGATTTTTTTGCTGGCTGGCTTTGGTGGTGGCAGCGTCGCGAACTTACAGCCTCTGCTGCCGCCGGGCTCTACCAGCACGGTAATTGGCGGTATTCTCGCCGTTCTGGTAACGGTGCCATTCTGGTTCGTTGGCTTCGACATCATTCCGCAAAGCGCCGAAGAAGCCTCTCATTCAGTACGGCCACGCCAATTGGCTGGACTAATACTGTGGTCGATTGTTGCAGCAACAGCGTTCTACATCTTGCTGGTGTTTGCAGTGAGCTTTGCTGATCCCTGGCAGGAAATTGTGGGCACTGATCTACCTGCCGCTCGTGCCTTCGAGCTGGCGTTTAATTCCAGTTTCTTGGCTGATGCGGTACTGGTGGCTGCATTGATTGGCCTATTCACCAGCTGGAATGGCTTTTTCCTGGCTGGATCGCGAGTGATTTTTGCGTTGGGACGCGCTGGTATTCTACCACGCGCACTAGGTGCAGCCGACGACCGTCACCACACGCCCAAGAATGCGATCTTGTTAACCGGCGCACTGACGCTGGTGACTCCGTTGCTGGGTCGTGATGCGATTCTGGCTATCGTGAATGTAGGTTCGTTCTACATCTCGCTGGCTTTTTTGGGGGTGACCTTGTCGTTGATGAAACTGCGCCGTGATGCACCTGAGTTACATCGACCCTACACACCACCGGGTGGCAACGCCGTACCCATCATCGCCGCCACCGGTGCAGTTGCCATGCTACTGGCCATGTTGATTCCGGGTAGCCCTGCCGCACTACGGTGGCCGATTGAAGCGGGGCTGTTGATCGGTTTTGGCGTACTGGGGTTGGCGCTATGGTTCCTCGCTCACCGTGATCGCGATGCCATGACGGAAAATGAACGCACCTATCAGGTGTTAGGCAAGTACATCTAGCTCCGACCTTGAAGTTGCACACAACTGGCGCCTGCATCGTTCTTTCGATACCGGAATCGTGCTGAAAACCCCCAAGAAAAGCTGGAAAGTCGTGACCGTGGCTGACCGAGAACGGACGGGCAAAGTAGAAACGGACGACATTGTCATCATCAATACCGACTGGCGTAAAAAGTATAGCGCTAGTCAGGAAAGCTTTGGCGATGCACCGGGATTATCTCCCAAGACGGCAAACTGGCTGGTGAAACGCAGCGTATCGATTTCCCAAAACCTGCGGCATATAGCGCTAACTTTCTAAAACAGTCCTTGTCGATGCTTGACCTGCGACAAAGTCGCGGTCATCACCGGCGCATCCGGTATCTTCGGTCATGCCTGCACGCTAATGCCGGGCTCACTGGGTACCAAGTGACACGGATCTCTGTTTTTGAAAAAGAAATTGACTTACGTCATGCGTTGCACATGCTCGCCTATTCATGCTCACCGGCGTTCAAGCCTTTGTTCACCCGACTGACGCTCCTTATCTTGTGGGCCCGACCTCAGTCGGACTTGCCAGCGGAATATTGTTTCTCCACCCACTGGCGATAACTGCCATCCATGACAGCACGCCACCATGGCTCATTATTCAGATACCAATCGATCGTGCTGCGTAACCCGGCATCGATCTTTACTTGCGCCTGATAGCCCAATATGGCTTCAATTTTCTGGCAGTTTATAGCGTAACGACGATCGTGACCGGGACGATCCTTCACGTAGATCATCAGGCTATCGCTGGATTTTCCGTGGGCGGCAGGTGCATTGGGAAACCGCACCTTGAGATCAGCATGCTGCAAAAAAATCTCATCCATGAGGCTGCAGAGGGTGCGCACCAGATAGATGTTCTCGACTTCTGCACCGCCGCCGATGTTGTACACCTCGCCGACTTTGCCCTGCTGCAAAATCAGTTCGATACCACGACAGTGGTCTGTCACATGCAGCCAGTCACGCACGTTCTTGCCGTCGCCATAAATGGGCAGTGATTTGCCTTCGAGGATGTTGACAATCATCAGCGGAATGAGCTTTTCCGGAAAATGGTACGGGCCATAATTGTTGGAGCAATTGCTAGTGGTGACACTCAAACCATAAGTGTGGTGATAAGCACGCACCAGATGATCTGAAGCGGCCTTGCTAGCTGAGTAGGGTGAATTCGGTGCATACGCCGTAGTTTCGCTAAACGCAGGATCAGTCGGGCCTAGCGAGCCATACACTTCATCGGTTGACACATGGTGAAAGCGATGCGTTGTTACGCGCCCTTCGTCCAGCCATACCTTGCGCGCCGCCTTGAGCAGAGAGTGTGTTCCCAGCACATTGGCTTCAATGAAGATGTCCGGGCCATGAATGGAACGATCCACATGCGACTCGGCCGCGAAATGCACCAAGGTATCCACTGCCTCATCGCGCAGTAATGTTTCAACTAAAGCCGTATCGCCAATATCACCCTTAACAAAGCGAAATTCAGCATGGGAGCGGACGCCATCCAGATTCGCGACATTACCAGCATAGGTCAACGCATCGAGCACCACCAGCCGATCTCCTGGATGTTGAGCCAACCAGTGATGTACAAAATTCGAACCGATAAACCCGGCGCCACCGGTGACAAGCAAATTCTTCACATCAACTCCTGCATCACTTTGCGCAACTCTTGCCGCCAATGTGCCGGCTTCAGTCCCAACGCTGCATAGGTGGCCGACTTGTCCAGTACGCTAAACGCAGGCCGCTGCGCGGGAGTGGGATACTCCGCAGTGGCGATGGGCGTAATGATGGGCATGTTTTTTAATATCCCAGTCGCCACCGCTTCTTCAGCAATCGCTACTGCAAAGTCATACCAACTGGCCACGCCTGCATCGCTCCAGTGATAGACACCTGACAGATCGGCGCGCGCCGCAAACTGCCATATCACACCTGCTAATGAAGCGGCACTGGTGGGCGTGCCGATTTGATCGGCAACCACTTTTACGGCACCGCGCTCTTGCATCAAACGCAACATGGTACGCAGGAAATTCTTGCCCGTCGCGTCATACACCCACGCAGTGCGTACGGTTAGCGCACGCGCACCCAACACTTGTTGCACCACCTGCTCACCGGCCAGCTTGGTGCGACCATATACGCCTAATGGGATAGTGACGCTGTCCGGTGTATATGCACTACATCCCCGGCCGTCGAACACAAAGTCGGTAGAAACATGAATCAATCTGGCTGCGCCTGTCCGTGCCGCTAACGCCAGATTGCGCGGCGCTGTTACGTTACCTTGCTCTGCAGCATCAGGTTCACTTTCTGCCTTATCAACGGCAGTATAAGCCGCAGCATTGATAATGACCTCTGGCCGCCATGATTCAATCATGGCCTGCACCGCAGACAAATCGGTTACATCCAGTTCCTGACGACTCACTCCACGCACTTGAATGCTGTCGGGAATAGCTGCCAGCAAGGCGCGTCCTAATTGGCCGTTGGCACCAGCAACCAGCACCTTCACACTCATAAAAATACTTCGGCGGTATCAATGCCGGGTGCCTGCGCATCACGCGCGGCCAACTGAGGTTTCACTCCGGCAGGTAGCGGCCATTCAATACCCACTGCGGGATCATCCCAACGAATACTGCGCTCATACTGAGGTGCGTAAATATCGGTACACTTGTAAAGAAAATCCACCGTCTCAGTAAGCGTCAAAAATCCATGCGCGAAACCCGGCGGCACCCATAGCATCTGATGATTGGTATCGCTTAATTCGACGCCAACCCATTCACCAAAGTTAGGCGAACCGCGTCGCACATCGATCGCCACGTCATACACTGCGCCACGCGCCACGCGCACCAACTTTCCTTGCGTGTTTTGAATCTGATAGTGCATGCCACGCAAAATCCATTGTGCCGAGTGACTGTGATTATCCTGCACAAAATTGGCATGAATGCCGCCAGCGGCAAACTGTTGTTGCTGCCACGTCTCCAGAAAGTAGCCGCGCGCATCGCCGAATACTTTAGGTTTGACCAGAATGACTTCTGGCAGTCGAGTCGGTATAAATTCCATCGGTGGTCTCAGCGAGTTTCTTTCAGCAAGTCTAATAAGTAATTACCATAGCCGCTCTTGGCCAGAGGTGTCGCCATCGCCTCAAGTTGAGCGGCATTGATATACCCCGCATGGTAGGCAATTTCTTCCGGACAGCACACTTTCAAGCCTTGGCGACTTTCGATGGCCTCAATAAACATGGATGCTTGTAGCAGCGACTCATGTGTGCCGGTATCCAGCCACGCCACACCTCGGCCCAGCAATTCCACACTTAACGTGCCGCGTGTCAAATATGCCTGATTTACATCAGTGATTTCGTATTCACCACGCGCCGAAGGCTTGATGCTGGCGGCGATATCCACCACATCATTGTCGTAAAAATACAGCCCAGTAACGGCATAATTTGACTTGGGTTGTTCAGGCTTTTCTTCAATGCCCAACACCTTACCCTGCGTGTCGAAATGCACCACCCCATAGCGCTGCGCATCTCTCACTCGATAAGCAAATACGGTGGCGCCCGGGCGGGTTGAGGCCGCCTTCAGTTGCTCTGGTAACCCATGGCCGAAAAAAATATTATCGCCCAGCACCAGCGCGCAACGATCGTTACCAATAAAGGAACGCCCAATAGTAAACGCCTGTGCCAAACCATCTGGCCGTGGTTGCTCGGCATACTGCAAATTAATGCCCCACTGACTGCCATCACCCAGCAAGCGTTGGTACAACGGCAAATCAGTAGGCGTAGATATCAGCAAAATATCACGCAACCCCGCCAACATCAGCGTCGCCAGTGGGTAGTAGACCATCGGCTTATCGTATACCGGCAATAGCTGCTTACTGACGCCCAGCGTTACGGGATGTAAGCGCGTACCCGAACCACCCGCAAGAATAATTCCTTTCATGTGTATTGTTCTCGTATCAATTCCAATCGAACCGCTGTCAGGCCAAAGCCTGACCTGCTACAAAAGCACTATCTGCGCCACTGACTCACATACCCTAATAAGCCCTGTAATTCAGCTGGAGCGGTATCCGGTTTTTCCACCGCAGGCACTAGCGAGTCGGCCACTTTCTTGCCCAGCTCCACACCCCATTGATCGAAAGCATTGATACCCCAGATCACGCTTTGTACAAATACCTTGTGTTCATACAGGGCGATCAACTTGCCCAGCGTGCGTGGCCCCAAACGCGGAAACATCAGAATAGAGCTGGGTCGATTACCCGGATGGACTTTGTGCGGTATCAGCCGCGCAATCGTAGCGGCATCCATACCACGTGCCTGTAGTTCAGCCCGGACTTCTTGCTCGCTATAGCCATGCGCAAAAGCCTGTGCCTGCCCAAAACAATTGGCCAGTGCCAGATTTTGTTGTCCCTGATAATTACTGGACGCATTTACCGGAGCAATGAAATCCAGCGCCACCCCAGCCGTACCCTGATGCAACAACTGAAAAAATGAGTGCTGTGCATTGGAGCCTGGCTCACCCCATAACACCGCACCAGTATCACACTCAACGGTGGTACCGGCATGTGTCACGCGCTTACCATTGCTTTCCATATCGAGCTGCTGCAAATAAGCAGGAAAGCGATGCAGGCGCTGGTCGTAGGGCAGCACCGCCAGTGATTCCAACTCCAGGAAATTCCGATTCCAGATACCGAGCATCCCCATCAGTACTGGATAATTATTGGCAAAGGGTGCGGTCTGAAAATGCTCATCCATGATGCGTGCGCCATCCAGCATCGCATCGAAGTGATCCATGCCAACGCTCAAGGCTATCGATAGCCCCACAGCCGACCACAGTGAATAGCGCCCGCCCACCCAATCCCACATGGTGAAGCGATTTTGTGGCGCGACCAGAAACTCATCCAAGGCCTGAGCATTAGTAGATACCGCCGCGAAATGGCGTGATACCGCTCCGGCACCCAAGCGATCAATCAACCACTGACGCGCAAGCTTCGCATTCGAGAGTGTTTCCAGTGTAGTGAAGGTTTTGGAGCACACCACAAACAACGTGCGCTCGGCATCCACTTTTTCCAGCACATCTGCCAGCTGTGAGCCATCAATATTTGAAACACAGTGCAACTGGATATTGCGATGTCGATAACACGCCAGTGCTTCGGTAGCCATCACCACGCCCAGATCGGAACCACCAATACCAATATTGACCACGGTAGTCAGCGGCTTACCTGTGAAGCCGACAATACGTCCGTTATGTACGCCATCAACAAAGTTGCGCATGCGTTCGCGATTAGCCAGCACTTCTGGCATGACATCCACACCATTAACCATGACGCGACGCTCCGCACTCGCACGCAGCGCCGTATGCAAAACCGCACGCTGCTCGGTGGTATTAATCGGGTCACCATTAAACATGGCATTGATCTGTTCTGGCAGCCCACGCGCTTCGGCCAATTTTATCAAGCCTTGCAAAATAGGCTGTGTGATCCGCTGGCGGGAAAAATCAAACAACATATCCATTTCACAACGCGAAAACTCTGCGAAGCGCTGTGGATTCTCGGCAAACAAATCGCGAAGGTGACAAGTCCCATCGCTGAGCATCAAGGTATTCAGCGCCTGCCATTCCGGTGTTTGCAGTAGTGAAGTCATTGTCTCATCCGCTCAAGAGTAATAAAACTATATGCATGGGCATGACGCTCATCGGCGGGACAGGCTTCACGCATTGACTCATGCCAAGCCTCGTCCAGCACGGGAAAATATGCATCGCCTTCGACATCCGCATGCACTTGAGTCAGGTAGATGCGGCGCGCCAATGGCAAGGCCTGGCGATAAATATCCGCACCACCAATCACCATTAGTTCATCAGCGACCACACTATTACAGGCGCTGGCAAGGGAATTCACCACCGTACAGCCCGGCAAGCGCAGATCAGCCTGACGAGTAATTACTATATTGGTACGGCCCGGTAAAGCTTTACCGATTGAGTCATAGGTCTTACGACCCATGATGATCGGCTTACCCATAGTTAGTACCTTGAAACGCCTGAGATCATCTGGCAACCGCCACGGCAGACCATTGTGTTGACCGATTACACCATTATTGGCAACGGCAACGATCAACGAAATATTCACTTCTTGCTTCGCTTCGCGATGGTCTTTTTCTTGGCTGCCTTATTTTTTACAGTTTTCTTCTTCGAAGCCTTTTTCTTGCTGGCAGTTGTTTTGGCGGTAGCACGCGCCTTGGCACGCTTACGCTTAGCCAAATCCTCGGCCAGATGCTGCTCAATTGACTGCGTATCCAGCATCGTGCCACGACAACGCTTGGCACCGCAGCGACAGTTATACAACGCCAAGTCTTCAGGCGTGTCATCCTGACTCCAAGTCAACTGGTAGTCGTAACCCAATTCCTCACCTTTTTTAATATCACGCGTGGCTTCAATAAAGATGCGATTGTTATCAGTGATCGTCTCACAATTCACATTACAGAGATGATTGATATAGCGAGCATCATTGCCTTTACGGCTGCCGTCGATCACGGTACGCCGATTAACTACAAACAGGAACGTATGGCCATCATTGCGTTTGCGCCAGAAACGTTTATCTGCTTCGGTGTGGGTAATACGCTCGCCCACATATTCGTAAATACGTGTACCTTTTTTGATTGGCCGTACCGCGTACACACCGCGACCATGGATTGGCGAATTACGCACTTCTACCAATTCTGAATGAACCAGATTCTGCTGTTCTGCCTTGGTGCTTTTGCTAGTGGATTTCGCAGTCTTGTTGCTATTGCGCTGTTTTTTACTTGCCATGGTTACGCTTGATTGAATTGCCGGGTTGATAGTTAAACTGCCACCGCCGCTTTGATATGCGGGTATGGGTTGTAATCGCTGATTTCAAAATCTTCAAACTGATATTCAAATATGGATGCCGGACGACGCTTGAGACACAGCTTCGGCAGCGCACGTGGTTCACGCGACAACTGCAACTCCGTTTGCTCCAAGTGGTTTAGATACAAATGGCAATCACCGCCAGTCCAGATGAACTCACCCACTTGCAAATCACATTGCTGCGCAAACAGGTGTGTGAGCAGTGCGTAAGATGCAATGTTGAATGGCACGCCCAGAAAAATATCGGCACTACGTTGGTATAGCTGACAAGACAATTTGCCGTCACCCACCCAGAACTGAAACAAGGCGTGACACGGCGTTAAAGCCATTTGCTCCAGCTCGCTGACATTCCACGTGTTAACCAAGATACGGCGCGACTCCGGATTACGCCGTATCAAATCGACAGTGCGACTGATCTGATCGATATAACCACCATCGGGCGTTGGCCACGCACGCCATTGACGGCCATACACGGGACCCAGATCACCCTGCTCGTCCGCCCATTCATCCCAGATGGATACATTATTGTCCTTGAGGTACTTGATGTTGGTATCCCCACGCAGGAACCATAGCAGCTCATAGACTATCGAGCGTAAATGCAGTTTCTTGGTGGTCAGCATTGGAAAGCCGTCCGCCAGATTGAACCGCATCTGATGACCAAATATCGAGCGCGTACCGGTACCAGTACGGTCGGTTTTTTCCAGCCCCTGATCGCGCACCAAGCGCATGAGATCGAGATACTGCTTCATTATCCCTCCCGCTGCTGCGACACCGGCGTAAGGAGAGCGCGTCCTGTCTCTGTGTTTCTCCCGCAGCCGGGATAGAGGACAGGCGCGGTGCAGCAATGGTTAAACACTGCTTCAGTGCACATAGTTACCACTTGGATGATTCAAACGATACGCACGCAGCAGAAAATATAGCCCACCAACAATCATCGGTAGACACAGCAACTGGCCTTCGGTGACCCAGCCAAACAAGAGATAGCCGCGATTAGCATCCGGCACCCGCACAAACTCCACCACAAATCGAAACACGCCGTAACACAACAGCCATAGACTGGTCGGCGCCAATTGCGGGCGCGGCTTGCGGGTGTACACCCAGACGATAATGAAAAGCACGACACCCTCCAGAAACGCTTCGTACAACTGAGAAGGATGCAACGGCGTACCATTGACGATGAACGCCCACGGCACATCGGTGGGCTTGCCCCATAATTCGCTGTTGATGAAATTGGCAATGCGACCGGTGAACAACCCCACCGCGGGTAAGGGCGCGGCAAAGTCCAAAGCATCCGCAACGGCTCGCCCTCGACTACGCGCAAACAGTGCCAAACTGACCATGCCGCCTACAATGCCGCCATGGAACGACATGCCGCCTTCCCAGATGCGTAGCGCGCGCAAGGGGTTACTGACGACCTCTTCCATGCCATAAAACAGCACCCAGCCTACTCGACCACCAATGATCAAGCCCATGGCGGCGTAAAACACCATGTCATCCACATCCAGTGGCTTCCAAGTTGAGTTCGGTATCGCGGCACGACGCCGGGCCAGATACCAGCCGCCAAAAATACCGATCACATACATCAACCCATACCAGCGGATTGCCAGCGGGCCGATGGAGAAAATGATCGGACTGATTTCAGGGTAAGTAAGCATAGGGTGACAATCTTAGCAGCTTCACAGCAGCGACCCATAAGCCGCTACCCGTGCGTGACCTCTGGTTCTTGAGAGTGCCAACAGTTACAACCCCGTCCCTACTCCGCCACGACGCGAGCAATGAACGCCTTCAGGTAACGCGTCTCTTCAATGCCGGGATGAATCGGATGGTCTGGCGCTTGACCACCCACTTCAATAATCTGCGCATGTTTGTTCAGATGACGCGCGGCACGCTGAATCGAGTCGATCAACACATCGCCGTGCAAGTGGTATGAACAGGAACAGGATACCAGCAGCCCATCGCGCTCCACCAACTGCATGGCCAGCTGATTAAGGCGCTTGTAGGCCGCCTCGCCTTTAGGCAAATCTTTCTTGCGCTTGATAAAGGCAGGCGGATCAATAATGACCACATCGAATTTGCGCTTTTCCTGATGCAGCTTTTCCATGATGTCAAAGGCATCACCTTTGAGGGTAGACACGTCAAGATCATTGTTTGCTGCGTTCTGTTGCAGGTACTCCAACGCCTTGGCGGAAGAATCGACACAGGTTACTTCAGCCGCCCCTGCCTTGGCCGCCGTCAGCCCCCATGCGCCGATGTAGCTGAATACATCTAGTACCTTTGCGCCTTTGACGTACTTGAGCAACGCCCGGCGATTAAATGCCTGATCGTAGAACCAGCCGGTTTTTTGTCCATCCAGTGCCGGCACGCTGAAATTGACCCCACTTTCCTGCAGCTGCAACAACTCCGGCACTTCGCCGAACGCCGTTTCAACATAGGACTCCAAGCCTTCCAGCTCACGCGCGCCACTGTCATTTTTCCACAGCATGGCGATGGGCTTGATAACCTGCTTTACCGCTGCAACCACGTGCTCCTTCATGGCCTCCATACCGGCAGTACTGATCTGGCCGACAATCACCTCACCAAAGCGATCCAACACCAGCCCCGGCAGTTGATCCGATTCGCCATACACCAATCGATAATTCGGTTGCGCGTAAACCCGTTCGCGCAGCGACAACGCCACCTGCAGACGATGCACGATTAGCGACTTGTCACCCGGCGGATATTGCTGGTCACGACCGACTATGCGCGCACAGATCAGCGCCCGTGGATTGACATAGGCATAGCCCATGAACTTGTCGCGCTGCGACATGACCTGACACAGATCACCCGGCTTGAATGCAGTGAGCGGTGTCTCGGTGGTATTCACCTCATTGGAAAATACCCACAAATGTCCAGCCGATAAACGGCGATCCTCATTGCGCTTTAAACGCAGGATGGGTAATTCGACTGGTTCTGACATGGTAACAACTCACTGACAAGCATCATTGCAACAAACAAAAGACCGCCCGCAGGCGGTCTTGAAGATCATGCCGACAGCGCGCCTATTGGCAGGGCTATACAGCAACACTCAGGCACCAGCCGGGCAGCAACTCAACCTTTGCCGCGCGCCAAGTAGTCACCGGTACGCGTATCCACCCGGATTAGTTCACCTTCACTGATAAACAACGGCACGCGCACCGTAGCACCTGATTCCAATTTGGCTGGCTTGGAGCCGCCGGTAGCGGTATCGCCACGCGCGCCAGGATCGGTTTCAACAACTTTCAGCTCCACATGCGCCGGAGGTGTCACCGATAGTGGCTGACCATTCCACAGCATCACCGTGCAATTCATGCCGTCTTTGATCCATTGCGGTGTATCGCCCATGGCAGCCTTGCCAGCGGTGTGCTGCTCAAAATTGTCCGGCACCATGAAAGTCCAGAATTCGCCGTCACTGTACAGATACTGCATCTCGGTTTCGACCACGTCCGCACCTTCAACGCTATCACCCGATTTGAAAGTACGTTCAACGGTGCGACCGGTCTTCAGGTTGCGCACCTTGACGCGGTTGAACGCCTGACCTTTACCGGGCTTAACCATCTCATTTTCAACGATGGTGTAAGGGTCGTTATCGAGGATAATCTTCAACCCGGACTTGAATTCGTTTGTACTATAGCTAGCCATCTAGGCACCGTTGGTCAGAGTAATATAGTCGCAGAAACATCCGGATGTGCCCGGAGATCTGGTAAAAAGGCCGCCGATGATAGCCGTAAGCTCCCAATCTAACCAGACCAACGCGCAAGCGACCACCACCGCAGCGGTCACCACCCTGCCCGGCTGGCAGCGCGCACTGGCTCAGGCCATCACCGATCCGGCGGAACTGCTACAGATACTACAGCTCGATCCAGCGCTACTGTCGGCTGCACAGGCTGCTGCCAAACTATTTCCGCTGCGGGTACCACGTGGCTTTGTAGCGCGCATGCAGCCCGGCAATAGCGCCGATCCATTGCTACAACAAGTACTACCGTTGGGCGTGGAATTACAGGAAACACTGGGATTTACTGCCGATCCGGTGGGCGACATCGCCAGTCGCATCGCCCCTGGGGTATTGCACAAGTATGCAGGTCGGGCGCTGCTGGTTGCCACCGGCGCCTGCGGCGTGCATTGTCGCTACTGCTTCCGTCGGCACTTCCCTTACGGCGATGAAACAGCCAGTAACAAACAGTGGCAGGAAGCGCTAGCGGCGGTTAGCACCGATACCAGCATTCACGAAATTATTCTCAGCGGCGGCGATCCATTAAGCCTGAATAACCGTCGTCTGCGCGAACTCAGCCTCGGTCTGACGCAGATTCCACACCTCAAACGGTTGCGCATTCATACACGTCAACCGGTAGTACTCCCGGAGCGGGTAGACGCAGAATTTTTGCACTGGCTGGACTCAATGCCCCTGCAAAAAGTCATGGTGTTGCACATCAACCATGCCCAAGAGATCGATTCCAGCGTAACTCACGCCTGCCAGCTATTAACTCAGCATGGGGTCACTCTGTTCAACCAGTCAGTGCTACTCAAGGGAATTAACGATTCAGCGGCCACCTTGGCCGCGCTGAGCGAAGCCCTGTTTACTGCTGGTATTCAGCCCTACTACTTGCACCTGCTGGATCGGGTGCAAGGGGCAGCCCATTTTGAGGTGGTGGAGGCCGCCGCGCAGCAATTGATGCGTGAAGTTGTGGGCCTGCTGCCTGGTTTCCTCGTCCCCAAGCTGGTGCGCGAGGTACCGGGTCGCACATCCAAGACCCCCGTCCCATTCTGAGCAAAAACTTGCTGCTAGTATCAGATGCGATCTGATCTCAACGAAACTTGAGACCAGCCGATAAGGTTAGTAATCGTGTCGTTTTACCGGCCATAGAGGTTTGCTGTGGTGGATGTGTCTGATAATAGCGCCGTACCGATGGTAGTGCTGGCGCGCCAGCAAGAACACGTTGAGTTCATTAACAGCACGCTGCGTAAAGTGGGCCATGCTGTGCATTGCCATTGGATCACTGAACTAAACGACCTAAGCGAAGCACTGGCACAAATCAATTCGCAAATGATTTTGGTGATAGCTGCTGACGACGCAGCGGAAATGGCCGCGACCCTACAGGCGGTGAAGCAACTGGCACCAGGCATCCCCACGCTACTGGTACGCGAGCACATTGACGAAGCCGTCATTCTCCACGCTATGCAGGCGGGTGCACGCGATGCGGTTAGCATGAGCACTCCGCAACGCCTCCAGGCAGTAGTGACGCGTGAGCTGCGCAGTTACCGGCTAGAACACAAACTGGCCGCCACCCTCAACGCAACCCAAGAGTATCGCGAACAACTCAAGCAATTGATGTCTGGCTCTGCCGATGCGATTTTGCAGGTGCAGGAAGGCATCGCCATCAATCCCAATCCGGCCTGGTTGAAACTGCTCGGTTACACCGACGCGGCGATGATGGAAGGTAATCCGGTAATGGATTTCTTTGAACCCGACTCACATACCGCACTCAAGGGCGCACTCGCCGCCTGCCTGCAAGGCAAATGGTCCGGCCATGCTCTAAAGATCAATGCGCTACTGGCAGACGGCAGCACTCTGCCATTAGAAATATTGTTGCAGGCCATTGAAATCGAAGCAGAACCAGCAGTGCAACTGCAAGTCTCTGCCCATAAACATGATGCGCGCCCACTGGAAATTCAGATGGGTGCAGCACTGGAGCGAGATGCTTCCACCGGCTTATTACAATGGCGTTTCTTTATTGAACAATTACGACAAAAGCTGGCACTTCCCATTAAAGCTGGCATTCGTGAACTAGTCTGCATTCAGCCTGACAAGTCAGTCGAGCTGTTGAACGAATTAGGCCCGGCGCAACTGGAAGAGTTTATTGCGCACTTTATTGCGCCAATCAAGGAACAACTACAACCCAATGACCTCGCTGGTCGCTTTGGCAGTTCGATGTTTTTCGTACTGCTGGAACGTGGCACTCATGGTGATATCGAGGCATGGTGCAGCGGTGTGACGCGGCGAATTGCCGCACATACATTTAGCACACGTGACAAATCAATAAACTGCAGTTGCAGCATCGGCGTTGCGCCAATTGCAGCGCATACCACAGATATTGACCGGTTGTTCAATGACGTCATTCATGGCAAACAGCAAACAGCAGTAACTGATAATCTTACTGAAAATGTAGCCACTGTTAACGACGACACCCAGCAGCAAGTCAATGACAAGCTATGGGTAAGGTTGATCAAGACAGCATTGATGGAAAACCGCTTCCGTCTGTTGCAGCAACCTATCGTTACTTTGAGTGGCGAAGATAAAGGCATGTGCGATGTATTGGTACGCATGCTCGACGAACTGAATCAAGAGGTGCTGCCTGCCGAGTTTCTCGCTGCAGCCGAACGCAACGATCTGATGAAGAACATTGATCGCTGGGTCATTGGTGCCGCCATTTCTTTTTGCGGCACTCGCAAAATCGATAAAATGTTTGTGCGTCTATCCAAAGATTCAGTACTGGATCGGTCACTGCCCATCTGGCTGGAAAACCAGCTACGCGCCACCCGTATTGAACCAAGTCGGATTGTGTTTGAAATCAGCGAACCAGTGGTAAACACGTATCTCGACAGTACGCTCGAACTTGTCAAACAGTTGCACAAAATTGGCTTCCGCTTTGCGCTGGAACATGTTGGTCATGCTTGCGATTCAATAACATTATTCAGCCACTTGCCGCTGGATTACCTGAAAATAGACGGTGCGCTAATGCAAGGCCTTGCCACTGACGTGCGCGCACAAGAAACCATCGGCGCTTTAATCACCGCCGCCAAGAAGCGTCGCATCATCACCATCGCTGAGCGGGTCGAAGATGCCAACACCATGGCAGTACTATGGCAGCTAGGCATGGAATACGTACAAGGATATTTTGTGCATGAACCCGAACGTGTAACGCTGGGGTAAACACTGGCGGTGTTGAAATCAGGCACTATGTCCCACCTGGGGTAAACAACCCGCAGGGTGGGTCGTGCTTGGCATACACATACTTGCAACGCACCCGCGTTCCACTACTACGCCCTCGACCGATCTCCAAGTCAGCACCAATGATTTCCGCGCGATGTAACATGCTCTGTAAACCCATACCTGCGGTTCCCGCAGACAGATCGATGCCTATGCCATCGTCAGTGACACACACCACCACACAGTTTTGATAGGTACGCAACGACACGCCTATCTTGTGCGGCTGAGCATGCTTCAAAGCATTAGTGATCGCCTCTTGGACAATTTGATATAGGTGATCAGCCACTAATTCGCTGACCTTCGGCTCATCACCGGCACGCAGCTCAATGGCAACGCGATGACGTTGTTGCAGGTGGTTACCAAGGTCATGCAGTGCCGTAACTAAACTGCCATGCCCCCTTATTATCGAAGAAGAGTCCCGCGCCACCAATCGACATGTTTTGATCGAATCGCGCAGGATGTTCTCTACCCGTGCCAAGTCATCACGAACGGTGGTGGCGACATCAGAAATGGAGGCAATAATTCCGCCAATCAGCATTGCAGCGCCTGCCAGTTCCTGACCCAATCCGTCGTGAAGGTCGTTTGCGAGACGCTCCCGTTCGTGCCGGGCAATCGTGGAAGCGGCCTGTTGGAGCAACTCACGCTCGGTCACATCATTCAGGATCGCAACAAACTGTTGCGCTTCGTCCCGGTGATGGGTCAATGGGTTCACACGCATTTCCACCCACACTAATGCTCCATCTGGCCGAGAAATCGCTATAGGGGAGCGTATTCCATAGCACGCGATGGCCTTAGCAATAGACTCGCGACCTGCAGCCCGTAGCATTTCGTCGCCCAGAAAGTCGGTTGCTAAGCGCCCCAAGGCACCAGATATAGCTACCCCAGTGATGTCACAGAATGCATCGTTGACCCATTCAATCTGACCAAGTTCATCAAAGACCATCACTCCGCTCAACATTTTCCTCGCAACTAACGACGCTTTTTCCAGCACTTGCTGCAGCTGTCGTTGGTGAGTGACATCGTCATGCATCACTAAAACACCAGACTTGCCCTCAACCAGAATCGGCGCAAGAGTAACGCTGAACCACTGGGTTTCAGTCAGAGTATTGCAAGGATAATCAATCATGAACGGCTGCCGGCCGCCAGCCAGCAAGCTATCTATCGCTCTAGCAACTTCAGCTGCAGCGGGCGCACCTGCTGCAGCTGCACGTCGGCACAAAGACAAGTAATTCGTTCCGACGCCACACGCAGCAGCATCGCCATCATGGCGCGTAGCAAGGCCATTCCACTCCGGATTGACGATTTTAACAATGCCTTCATGATCGAGAATCGCCACCAGCGACGCCACCGCATCAATGACACCAAACATCAGCTGGTGCAGGATAACATCCGTTGTCACTGTTGCCGTAGTGGCACAGTCGGTGTCGGGCAATCGACGTTCGTAGTCCATATTTACACAACGTGAAAACAGTCTTATTTCTTATAGCAGACTATGGGTGTATCCCCTAATGCCAGCCCGGGCTAAGTGGATCGACAGAGGCAGCTTAAAGTACCAAACCAGCTAATTCTTTGACCAGTTCGTGGATATTGCCGGGTTTACGAATGAGCTTGCGTACACCGAGCAATTGCGCCTGTCGATGCTGCTCCGGATCGACATAACCCGAGACCAACGCTAGCGATAGCTGCGGATGTATGGCCAGCATCTGTCGAGCAAATTCCAAGCCAGACATACCGGGCATGTTCATATCGCTGACCACCAGATCGAAGCGATCCGGGTACGCTTCCAGTAATTGCAATGCGCCGGTTGCATCAACGCAAGTTGTCACCCCATAGCCCGCGTCGCGCAGCAAATGCTCTACTAAGCACACCAGCGCTTCATCATCATCGACATACAGAATCTGGTGTTGTACAGACATCCTTGTTTCTACTAACGCGATTTATTAAACGTCGCTATTGGCCATTTGCAAGTCAAGCTGGCGCAGCCGATCGCGGCGCAGCATCAAGTATCCAGTAACTATCACTCCCAGTGTCACCAACCCTATCACAATGGTGGCCAGTGCATTGATATCAGGGCTGACTCCCAAGCGTACTTTGGAAAAAATCACCATAGGCAGCGTACTGGAACCGGGGCCAGAGACAAAGCTGGCAATTACCAGATCATCCAGCGAAATAGTAAACGCCAGTAACCAGCCAGAAACCAGCGCGGGAGCGATAATAGGCAACGTCACTAGTAAAAACACCTTCACCGGTCGAGCACCAAGATCCATGGCCGCTTCTTCCAGCGAACCGTCCAGTGTTGCCAACCGAGATTGCACAATCACCGTCACGTAAGAAAGGGTCAAGGTGATATGGGCAATGGTGATGGTGGTAACGCCACGGCCAGCAGGCCAGCCAACTAGCTGCTCCATCGCAACGAACAGCAGCAACAGCGACAGACCTGTTATCACGTCGGGCATCACCAGCGGCGCGGTGGTCATGGCTGACAACATAGTGCGACTACGGAACTGGCCAAAGCGCGCTAACGCAAGTCCCGCAAGAGTACCAATAATCGTTGCACCGGTAGCATTAACCGTCGCGACCTGCAGTGATAACCAGGCTGCATCGAGAATCTGATCATTCTCAAATAACTTGCCATACCACTCCGTCGAGAAGCCACCCCACACTGTAACCAGCTTTGATTTGTTGAACGAATAAACAATCAGCGACAGCATTGGAATATACAAAAAGGCAAAGCCAAACACCAATGCTGATAAGCGGAACCATGGCGTCCTACGGTTCATGCATCCACCGTAATTGCCCGCGTCTGAGCCCGCTGGAAGTAAACAATCGGCGTGACTAGCAGCAATAGCAATACAATCGCCACCGCACTGGCCAAGGGCCAATCACGGTTGTTAAAGAATTCAGTCCATAGCACCTTACCGATCATCAATGACTCCGGCGGGCCGAGCAACGCAGGGATCACGTACTCACCCACGGCCGGAATAAACACCAGCATGCACCCCGCCACCACACCAGGCATAGACAGCGGCAGCGTAATGCTCATGAACGCACGCATAGGTCTGCAGCCAAGATCTTCAGCCGCTTCCAGCAAGGTGATATCCATTTTTTCGAGAGTGGCATATAGCGGCATCACCATGAACGGCAGGTAGCAATACACGATGCCGAGGTACACGGCAAAATCAGTCTGCAAAATCACGATGGGTCGGTCAATCACGCCCATCCATAGCAGTAAATTATTCAACAACCCGTTGTTTTTCAGAATGCCTATCCATGCATATACCCGCAACAGGAACGAGGTCCAGAACGGCAAAATCACCAACATCAATAATATCCCACGCCACTTGGCCTCGGCGCGGGCTATGGCGTAGGCAAGCGGATAGCCAATGAGCAGCGTAATAACAGTCGAGACTGCCGCCACTTGCAAGGATTTGATAAGCGCATGCGCGTAGAGACTGTCCTCCCAGAGGTAGAGAAAATTGCCCGGATTGATATTGAGCCGCAAGTCGGTCAGTCGCTCACCCACCCATTGCAACAGTGGTTCATACGGAGGAATAGCAATCATGGATCGCGACAGTGATATCTTCAGGACAATTACAAACGGAATCGCGAAGAACAACAGCAGCCACAGATAAGGCAGTGCAATCACCGCAGTACGACCACGCACACCCCAGCGAGCCAAGCGCGCCTGCGCCCATTGATAGGGAGGCAGCCCCTGCAGCGCACGCAACATCAACTGCACACCCGCACTGAAGCGATGGCCATGTGACGATTGCGCCTGTCTCGCCTGATCATTCATGCGCTGACCACCACCGGACTGGTGTCATGCCAGTGCAGATACACTTCTTGCTCCCAAGTGATGTTTTCGTCCTCATGACGCCAGCGGTTTGAACGGGTGACACGCACTGTTTTGCCAGAGCCAAGTCGCACAAGAAATACTGATAGGTCACCCAGATAAGCAATCTCTTTCACCACGCCTTGCGTCCAGTTCTCTTCTGCTTGTGGCCGCTGCAACGTCAACTCGATTTTTTCTGGGCGAACCGCCACCCAGAGCTTGGCTTGCGGCGCAGCACTGATACCATGTGCCACATACACCGGACGTTCTAGCTCCGGACACACGATGCACACATGATCAGGCTCATCAGCTGTCAATGTACCAGCAAACAAATTCACTGAACCAATGAATTCGGCTACGAACTTGCTACCGGGAAATTCGTAAATATCTTTAGGCGTACCCACCTGCACAATTTCGCCACGGTTCATCACGCCAATCCGCGACGCCAGCGTCATCGCTTCTTCCTGATCGTGCGTTACCACAACGAACGTCACACCAAGTTTTTCCTGCAGGTTCACCAGCTCAAACTGGGTCTGTTCACGCAGCTTTTTATCTAACGCAGCCAACGGCTCATCAAGTAGCAGCAGTTTGGGCTGTTTGATGAGCGCACGCGCCAGTGCAACGCGTTGCCGTTGACCACCGGATAGCTGATGCGGCTTGCGTTTACCGAATTCACCAAGGCTGACCAACTTGAGCATGCTGGCAACGCGCTCCGTAATCTCTGTTTTTGGTTTACCTTCCATTTTCAAACCAAAGCTCACGTTCTGTTCCACATCCATGTGTGGAAACAAGGCATAGGATTGAAACATCATGTTAACTGGCCGCTCATAAGGCGGAATGTCACCCATGTCGATGCCATCAATATAGATCTTGCCACTGCTAGGTGCTTCAAACCCGGCCAGCATGCGCAGCAACGTGGTCTTGCCACAACCTGAGCCACCCAACAAACAGAACAACTCGGCTTGATAAATATTTAGCGATACATCATCAACCGCCACAAAGTCACCAAAGCGCTTGGTGACATGCTCAAGACGAATATAAGGCTCCGCTTTTGGATCATTCCAAGGCTGGCGTACGCAAGCAGAGTCAAGCGCGGTTGAGACCATGTAATTCTCGTATACTCTCTCCATCTCTTTCCCGCAATCGGGAAAGAGATGGAGCAATTTCTATGAACTCCGCCTCGCCCTTCTCATCTCCGGCAAAACTGCAGGCGCAGAGCGAGGCCAATCGTGAAAACTGTTTGTGTCACGACGCCGCTTATTTGCCGGTCTGAAAGCGAGTCCAAGTACGAGTCAGCAACCGATTATAGTCATCGGCCACCGCCAGTTCCGGCGCCAACTTGGCCTTCACCTCGGCAGGCGGATACACACCGGGATCATTCTTCACGACATCATCAATGTATGGCTCCGAAGCCAGATTGCCATTGGCATAGTTAACCGCATTGGAGTTGGCCGCAGCGACTTCTGGCTGCATCAAATAATCCATAAATAAGTGCGCGTTCTTGGGATGCTTGGCATCCGCCGGAATGGACATCATATCGAACCAGATGACAGTGCCTTCCTTAGGCACTGAATAAGCCACTGTCACGCCATTAGCGGCTTCTGCAGCACGATCACGCGACTGCAGCACATCGCCGCTGTACCCCACGGCAATGCACAAATCACCATTGGCCAAGTCTTCAATGTATTGCGATGAATTGATCTTGCGTACATAGGGACGAATTCTCATCAACTGCGCTTCGACCAACTTCAGATCTTCAGCATCCTGACTATTGGGTTCCTTGCCCAAGTACATCAAAACGATGCTGCGTATGTCAGTTGGTGCATCAAGTATTGAAATGCCGCAGTCCTTAAACTTGGCCGCGTAAGTCGGATCTAGCACCAGCGCCCAGCTGTCGACTGGCGCATTCGGCATGATTTTTTTGATTTTTTCAACATTATAACCAATGCCATCAGTCCCCCACATGTAGGGAACCGCATAAGCATTGTCAGGATCATGCAAGGCCACGCGCCGCATGATGTCTGTATCCATGTTGCCAATATTCTTCAGCAAGGACTTGTCCAACTTCTGGAACACGCCTGCTTTGATTTGGCGCTCCATAAACGGAGCCGTCGGAATCACCAAGTCATAACCAGTATTGCCAGCCAGCAGCTTGGTTTCAACGACTTCATTGGAATCGAATACATCATAGTTGACCTTGATACCGTACTTGGCTTCAAAGTTTTTTACCGTGTCATCAGCAATATAGTCTGACCAATTGTATACATTAAGAACTTTTTCATCGTCGGTCATCACCGCCGTATCGGCTACTGGTGCCGCAGGCACCTCTTCTTTTTTGCTACAACCTGCCAGCTGCATAGCCAACCCCACAGAGGTCAGCACAGTGATGTAAGGATTCAAATGGGGAGAAACGGTCATGATGCGGTGCCTCTCGAGTGTGAAATGGAAGCGAATGAAGCGAGCGTAGCGCAGTCGCCGTGTCGGGAAAAGCGACAATTAACTTCCCGGCGACTCAAACCTGAGTTCATTACACGTTGAGCAACAAATGTTCACGTTCCCATGAGCTGATCACGCGCAGGAAGGTTTCATACTCCGTCTCCTTCACCGCAGTGTAGGCAAGCACAAACCGCTCACCTAACAATTCGATCATGGCTGGACAATCACGCAGCAACCGCAGTGACTCTTCTAGGTTTCGCGGCAAGGAGTACGGTAGGTCATAGGCGCTACCAACCACTGGCTCACTAGGCTTAAGTTTTTCCAGCATTCCTAAGTACCCGCATGCCAGCGATGCCGCGATCGCCAGGTAGCCGTTGGCATCCGCACCACCCACGCGATTTTCGACACGGCGATTCTCCGGCCCACAGACTGGGACACGCAAACCGGCAGTGCGGTTGTCATAGCCCCATTGCGTATTAATCGGTGCAGCTAGATGACGCTGGATACGTCGATACGAATTCACATTTGGTGCAAACAGCGACATCGCAGCCGGCAGATATTTCTGCAGCCCGGCGATGTGCGCAAAAAACAGCTCCGAGGGACTGTCATCATCGTTGCTGAAAATATTCTTGCCGGTGACTTTGTCAACTACACTCTGGTGAATGTGCATGGCGCTGCCCGGTTCGCGCGCCATCGGTTTAGCCATAAAGGTGGCATACATTTTATGGCGCATGGCGGCTTCACGAGCAGTGCGCTTGAACAGGAATACCTGGTCGGCCAGCGACAAGGCGTTGCCGTGGATCAAGTTGATTTCCATCTGTGCCGCACCGTCTTCATGAATCAGGGTATCGATTTCGATGCCTTGGGCTTCGCAGAAGGCGTACATGTCATCGAACATCGGATCAAATTCATTCACGGCTGCAATGGAGTACGCTTGACGACCGATTTCTGGTCGGCCCGACCGCCCCACCGGCGGCTTGAGTGGATAATCGGCATCGACGTTTGGCTCGACCAGATAAAACTCCAGCTCCGGCGCCACCACCGGCTGCCAACCATGCTGCTCATACAAACCCATGATTTTCTGCAACACGAAACGGGGAGCCATTGGCACGGGTACACCATCGGAATAGAAACTATCGTGGATGACTTGCGCAGTAGGCTCAGGCGCCCACGGCACCACATGGACAGCGTTGGGGTCGCCCTTCATCACCACATCGATTTCTGCCGGATTAATCGCACGTTCATCAGCAGGATAATCACCGGTCACGGTTTGTAGAAAAATACTCTCCGGCAGACGCATGCCTTCTTCTTCGGCAAACTTTTCCGCTGGCATGACTTTGCCACGCGCAATACCCGCCATATCGGGGACGACTGCCTCAACTTCCTGGATACCGTGTTCTTTGAAAAAAGCACCAATTTTGCTCATCGTAATTCTCCCGGATCAATCCGGTTTGTTCAGTTACCGATTCAATCGTTGGCTGCGTGTTCATAAGCGGCCTTGCCAAAGGCGGCAAACAGCGCTACCGAAAATGGATTTTGCATGGCCCTCCATTCCGGGTGCCATTGCACACCTACGGCGAAAGTTTTGGCATCACGTACTCGGAATGCCTCAACCACCGCATCCGGCGCCCGCGCCTCAACCACCAGTCCGGGAGCCAGTTCACGCACGCCCTGCCAGTGCAATGAATTGACTTTGATGGTGTCGCTACCAGCAATGCCGTGCAGGACGCCACCAGAAGTCAATGTAACCAAGTGTGACGGACCGTATTGCACCTCAAGCGCATCTGCATCGTTTTCACGATGGTCATTCAAGCCGGGGACTTCATGCAACTTCGGCCACAGACTACCCCCATAAGCAACATTCATTTCCTGAAAGCCGCGACAAATCGCCAGTAACGGCATGCCTGCGGCGACGATTTTTGGAATCAAGGGCAGAGTAGTGGCATCGCGCTGCGGGTCATGCAACGTGCCTGGCTGGCTAGCGTCGCCATAATGATGCGGCTCAATGTTGGAGGGACTGCCGGGTAACAACACGCCGTCCAGCTGCGCAACTAACGCATCCAGTCGGTCACCGGCTCCCAGCGAGGGAATCACCACCGGCACACAGTCAGCGCCCGCCACAATCGCCATGAGATACTTTTCACCAACGCAATGAAAATAGTGATCGCCAAGAAACTTGCGATCTGCGGGTACGCCAATCAAGGGTTTGTGTTGCGACATAGAGTCAGATAATCAATGCACTTGCAGCACATTTAAGCACAGATGCCGAGCCGAAAAGTAGCAGCAGAAATTTATTTACGGTGTTGCAAATGCCAGCAAGCGGCTACGATTCAGGTATGACCTCCGCACCAAATACGACCACCAGCTACTATCAGGCCAGTGCCAATACGGCACGGAATTTCCCGGCTTTACAAGGTGCTGTCAATGCTGATGTGTGCGTGATTGGCGCAGGCATTGCCGGCTGTTCCACCGCCCTACACTTGGCACAACGCGGATATCGCGTGGTCTTGATAGAGGCCGCCCAAGTTGGTTTTGGTGCTTCTGGACGCAGTGGTGGCCAACTACTGCCCGGCTATTCCAGTGGTCAAGCGCCATTGCTGACGCAATTAGGTAAGGATGGTGCGCGCCAGCTGTGGGAGCTATCTGTCGCAGCGGTAGCACTGACCACGCAATTGATTAACACTCATCGCATCGACTGTGACTTGCAGTACGGACACCTCGATGTTGCCGTTAAAGCGCGTCAGCGTACCGAACTACAACAGTACCAACGTGAATACACAGATCAATATCACTACCAAAGCCTGCGCTTCATTGAACGCGAAGAGCTGCATAGCCTGCTGGACAGCGAGCGCTATTGTGCTGCGTTGTACGATAGCGCCAGCGCACATGTGCATCCACTGAATTACACCCTCGGACTATCGCGCGCGGCCGAACAAGCAGGCACCAGCATTCATGAACATTCACCTGCATTGAATATCAGTGGTCAGCAAAGGCTACAAATCCACACTACTCACGGCGTAGTGAATGCACGCTACGCCGTGTTATGCGCCAATGTAGAAAATGCCGCTCTATCACCCCATCTGGCACAGCGCATGATGTCAGTCGGCACCTATGTGATCGCCACTGAAGTATTGGGAAAAGCACGTGCTCACAGCTTAATTCGCAATCGCGCCGCAGTGTCAGACCTCAATTTCATCCTTGACTACTTTCGACTGTCAGCAGACCACCGCTTGTTATTTGGTGGTCGCGTTAGTTACTCCGGTCGTGATTTTCGCGACACCAGCATGGCAACGCGACGACGCATGCTGCAAGTGTTCCCGCAATTAAGCGATACGCGCATTGAATATAGCTGGGGCGGCATGCTCGATATCAGTTTGAATCGGGCGCCGGATTTTGGTCGCCTACAGGACAATATATTTTACCTACAAGGATTTTCCGGTCACGGCATGGCGTTGGCGGGTATGGCCGGCAAGCTGGTCGCAGACACTATTGCAGGACAGGCGGAGCGATTTGATTTATTTACCCGGTTAACGCACCGACATTTTCCGGGTGGACCACTGCTGCGCACACCGGCGTTAGTATTGGCAATGTTATGGTATCGGCTGCGTGATTTGCTTTAAGACTGTGGCTTCAGGTTCTGATCTGATCCTACATTTCACAGCCTATTCCTTTCTATCCCGTATAGACGCAGCCACTGGTACAGGTTTCATGCACCACCACTTTGCTCAGCATGGATAGCTGTGGTTTGATTTCATTCCATATCCAGCGCGCCAAATTTTCGCTGGTGGGATTTTCCAACCCTTCAATATCGTTCAAGTAGTGATGATCCAGTCGCTCATAAGTGGGCTGAAAAATAGCCTTCACTTCCGCAAAATCCATAATCCAGCCAGTGAGTGGATCAACTTCACCAGAGATGTGTAGCTCGATGCGAAATGAATGGCCATGCAAGCGTGAGCACTTGTGACCAGCGGCGACATTCGGCAAGCGATGCGCGGCTTCGATGGTAAAGATCCGGAAAATATCCAAGGTAGACTTACTTTATGTTGCTAGTGGTTAGATGCGTTAACTTACTTCAACCCAACTCAACACCAATCACTGGCGACCGGTCAAGGCAGAGAGGAAAATATCTAATCAACGCTTACCAATCTTACTTGTTGTTGTTATATCAAGCAGCTTTGCGCTTGCGCGCCACGCAACTGCAGGTGCCACAGGTGCACTTGATCGAACTGCAATCCGTACACACAGAAAAATCCACCGAACCGAAATGACGGCGGCATCCCGAGCAATAGGGCTTTAACCTGTTACTACGCGCAGTGCGATACGCATCAACTGCATTGGCGGATTCTTGAATGACATCTGGCTCACCAGTACCCAAATCCTTGTTGACCAGATCACGACGGAAGGTGGTCACAGACATACTGCTGACTTTGAACAAACGCATCTGTTCTTGGGCAAGCCCCATCTGTCCTAGTGGATCATAAATGACCACACCCAGTTTGGAATGGAAACGCACCTGAAACGGATCGCCGCTCATGAAAACCAGCCTACAAACTCTGTATTGGGGGAAGGGAGATAATGAGCGGTGATTCTGCGGCAATATGCCCGCAATGACAATGTAACAAACAACTCCGTCATTAGAAAAACCGGCTAAATCCCGAGAAATTATGCCAATTTTAATATCACATAACGCATCAATCGTGGCTCTCACCGCATCACAACGCGCAATATTGCGCGCTTACGGGCGGTTTATAGCAAAACAGCAATGGATTTTCGGGTTGCGCTCGAAATCCTTGGGCAGGGTCTCACGACTCCAGTCTTGGATCTGAAAATCCTTCAAACCATATTGATCCAGTTTGAAGCGCGTGTAGTTATTGGAAAACACAATCACGCCACCCGGTGCCAGTAACTCTGCCGCCCATAAAATCAATTGCACGTGGTCGTGCTGCACTTCGAAGTCGCGCTCCATGCGCTTGGATCGCGAAAAAGTAGGTGGATCAATGAAGATGACATCGTACTGACGCTGCTTTTGTTCAGCCTCATGCTCAAGCCACTGCAAGCAGTCGCCTTGAATCAGTTCGTGCTCCGGCGCATCAAACTGATTGAGCTGTAGATTTTTTTCAGCCCACTCCAAATAGGTGTACGACATGTCTACCGTGGTCGATGCTACGGCGCCGCCACCCACTGCATGCACCGTCGCCGCGCCGGTATAGGCAAACAGATTCAGGAACCGCTTGCCTTTGCATAGCTGACCCAGACGCTCCCGCGTGATGCGATGATCGAGAAATAAGCCGGTATCGAGATAATCGCTAAAGTTGACGTAAAAACTATACCCACCCTCGGCTACCACTTGAAACTCACGCTGCTCGTCCAGTTTTTCATATTGCGAGTGATCACTTTGCTGGCGTCGTGTACGCACAAAAATTTGCTCGCGCGGTAACACCAACACTTCTGGCAACACCGACAACACCTGCATACGCCGCATACGCGCCGCATCGCGATTAATACTATCGGGCGCTGCATACTCTTGCACATAGGCCCAATTGAGTGTCGCATCCTCTGCGGCTCCATACAAATCTATAGCAAACGAATACTCCGGCATATCGGCGTCATAGAGTCGATAGCAACGAATGCTGTTCTTGCTGGCCCAGCTTTTCGCGTTCTTGAAATTCTTGCGCAACCGATTGGCAAACATTTCTGCGCCCGGGGTCTGGCGCAGATCAGCGAATTTTTCTTCCGCGCTAGGTCGTGAGTCAGGCGTATTGAAGTGAGTCGGTTCAATATCAAAGCGCAGCAAGCGACATTCCAGTGCGCCGTTGTACAAGGTGTGACTACGCTTGGCATTGATGCCCAGCTGTTTTGCCAATGGTGGGTTGCCGGTAAAAACCGCTGCCTTCCAACCGGTAAATTCATCGCGCAGTTTATCGCCTAACTGCCCGTACAAATCCTTCAGCGTATCCTGATCGCCAATGCGCTCACCATAGGGGGGATTGCACACCAGCAAGCCAAGCGTTGCTTTTTCCTGCACCGACTCCAGCTTGCCTTCGATTCCCTCTTCTGGTTGCGGGAGAGGACTCTGCAAGTCACTCAACGCTCGCTTTTCAAAATGCACCAGACCATTCAAGCCAGCACGTTCGGCATTCTCCAGCGCTGCGCGAATCGCGAAGGCATCTTGATCATAGCCACGCAACATTACTCGCCCTTGCCGACCCGCAGCCGCACGCGCAGCCACTTCATCCAGCAAGCGCTGCCATAACGTGGCATCGTGTCCACCCCATCGAGTCATCCCCCACTGCGCCGATGATTGCGCACGCAACCAACCCGGCGCGATATCACATGCCATCAACGCTGCTTCAATAACTAACGTACCGGAACCGCACATGGGGTCAAGCAAGGTTGCACCGCTGGCCGACATTACAGGCCAACCGGCACGCAATAAAATTGCCGCTGCCAGATTCTCTTTCAATGGTGCCGCTACACCGCGCGCACGATAGCCACGACGGTGCAGCGAATCGCCAGACAGATCAATGCTGACCGTCGCCTGCTCGCGATGCGCATGCATATTAATGCGCACATCTGGTGCCTCCATGTTCACCGATGGCCGCTCGCCAAACTTGTCGCGGAACTGGTCAACAATCGCATCCTTGGTTTTCAGCGCCCCAAACTGGGTGTGCTTGATGCCCAGCGAGCTGCCCTGAAAATCCACTACCAGCGTACCCGTCACTGACAAATGCTGTGACCAGTCAATACGCTGCAACCCAGCGTACATAGCATTGGCGTCATGCGCCGCGACTTGCGCAATCGGCATCAAGATGCGACTGGCGACGCGCGACCACAAACAGGCGCGATAGGCCGTTTCCAGCGTGCCGTCGAATTCCACCCCCGCTTTCATTTCCCGCGCGCGAGTCGCACCACAGGCCTTCAGCTCAGCAGCCAGCAAGTCAACCACTCCCAACGGGCAGGTGGCAAAAAAGGATTGGGCTTTAACGGGAGTCGAGTCGGGCATAATTCAATCAGTGTACGCGAACGCAGGGGCCGCCCTTATACAGAAGTTGTACTCGAAAAGCGCGCGGCGTAATGCACGGCTGCTCCTAATGTAGGCTGGGATGAAATCCCAGCTCCGGACGCGATTCAGAATAATGCCGGGATTTCATCCCAGCCTACGGCACTTTGAGGGTAACGCTTTCAACAGCTGGAGGCCCCATATGTAGTTCCAAGTTCTGGTCAGTATTTTGATCTAGCTGTTTCATCTCACTAATAAATTGTCGCGGCTGCCACGCGCCTTCGAGATAAGTGCTCAGTAAGCACTCATCCTAAATCCATCAACGCCCCATACAATTCCGGCCTGCGATCTCGATATACACCCCACGCACGGCGATACTCACGAATCTCATCAAGATCAAAGTTGGCGGTAAGAATAGATTCACTGACACGATCAGCTTGCTCAATCACTGCGCCCGTGTGATCAGTAATAAACGACGAGCCGTAATACTGCACCGACCATTGCTTGCCTTGCTCGACGCCGATCCGATTAGACGCGATCACCGGCACGATATTGGCGGCAGCATGACCTTGCATGGTGCGCTGCCAATGCGGCTGTGAATCAATACTGGGATCTTGCGGTTCAGCACCGATAGCAGTGGGATACAGCAATATTTCCGCGCCTTGCAGTGCCATGACACGTGCGCATTCGGGAAACCACTGATCCCAACAAATGCCCACGCCAATTACGCCATAACGTGTTGACCACACCTTGAAGCCAGTATTGCCGGGGGCGAAATAAAACTTTTCGTGATAGCCGGGGCTTTCGGGAATGTGCGCCTTGCGATAGACACCCATCAAACTGCCATCGGCATCAATCATCGCCACGCTGTTGTAGAACACTTGACCGCTGCGCTCGTACACGCTCACTGGCAACGCCACTTGCAACTCCTTGGCTACCACCTGCAAACGCTGCACAGCAGGGTTGTCAGTAATGGGCAGCGCCAGATCGAAATAGCTAGTGTCATGATCCTTGCAAAAGTACGGTGTCTCAAACAACTCTTGCAAACAAATAACTTGTGCGCCTTTGGCATGCGCCATACGTACCATTCTTTCAGCACGCTGTAGATTCAGCGCACGATCTGCAACACATGTGAATTGCGTGGCGGCGACGGTAATTTGCTTCATGCAAACCTCATACGAATTCACTCAAGACTCCCCTCTCCCAGTTACGAGAAAGGGGCTGGGGGAGAGGGGACGATAAATTTAAATCCAGCTAGCCATCAAACAAACACCAATAAAAACGCACCCAACGCCAACCGATACCACGCGAACACGGTGAACTGATGCGTTTGGATATAACGCAGTAACCACTTCACGGCGATAAAGGCCACGATCGCAGAAACCACAAAGCCAATGCCTAGCGCAGTCCAGTCTTCGTTAACGTGCTCGCCACTCTTAACGACCTTAAGCACCTCGTAACCCGTAGCGGCAAACATGGTGGGAATGCCCACCAAAAAGGCAAATTCGGTAGCTGCAGCACGCGAACTCAAGCCAGCCAACATCGCTGCAAAAATAGTCGCCGCAGAACGTGACGTTCCGGGAAACACCGCCGCCAGTATTTGCCCCAATCCCACTACCACGGCAACTTTCCACGTGACCTGCGTACTCACATCATGCCGACCAACATAACGCTCGATAACAAAAATTGCCAAGCCGCCGATAATCAAGGCCCAAGCAACGGGTGCCACAGTTTCCGGCAACTCCAATCCCAATTGCTTAGCGGTAAAACCACCCACTACAGTGATAAGAAAAGACGTGCTTAACTTAATGAGGTAGTCACGATTCTCAAGCTTAGCAAAGCCGAGCACCAAACCCCACAACCGTTGCCAGTAAATAAATACCACCGCCAGAATGGCACCGGCTTGAATGGCAATGTTGAACAAATCAGAACGCCGCCCAAGCCAATGCTCAGCAATCAACAAATGCCCGGTACTGGAAATCGGTAGAAATTCGGTGATGCCTTCAATGATACCCAGCAGAATCGTTTGTAGCAGGTGATCCATAGTTATTCTTGTGTCTCAGTAAAATTTGCGTGTCCTACGCGGTACACACTCAGCATCGCCAGCAGCGAGCCCAGCAAGCACAGTAACAACACCGGCCAATTGCCAACTCGCGCATAGGGAGTCAAGCCAGTGCGCGGCTGTACAGTGCCAGTAAGCACTGCCACTTTAAAACGCGGCAGCGTTGCCATCACTTTACCATCGGCCGAAATCAGCGCCGAGATACCGTCATTGGCAGCGCGTACCATGTCGCGACCGCCTTCTAGGGCACGCATGCGGCTGATTTCCAGATGTTGCGGTGGTGCGCTGGAATCACCAAACCATGCGTCATTGGTGACATTCACCAACAGCGTCGCTTGCTTCAGCACGGACAACTGCTCACTACCAAAACCATCTTCATAGCAGATGGTAATACCCAGCTTCTGCCCAGCCGCGCTCAATGCAGGTTGCTGTACATCACCAGCATTAAAGTCACTGTAGGGCAGACTCATCAACCGCAGCCAACTACGAACAAAGCTGGGCACCGGAAAAAACTCTGCAAATGGCACCAAGTGCCGCTTGTGGTACCACTGCACATCGTCAGCCAAAGCCAGCACGCCGTTGTAATACGCGTCCTTCCCAGCATCAAAGTGCAACAGCCCCATCACTACGTCGCTATTGGCAGCATGCGCCTCACTCCATAGCGCACTCAGGTAGTCAGTCAACTGATGCGCCAGATCCGGCAAAGCCGCTTCTGGCCAGACAATCAATTGCTTGCCAAAATGCGGCGTTGCCAGCTGGCGATACAAGGCTAAGGTTTTGTCGCGCCATTCCGGACTCCATTTATGATCCTGTGGCACTGATGCCTGCACCACTGCTACTGAGACGGGTGCATCAATTTTCTGGGTCCACTCATGCTGCCAGAGTAGCCAAGCCGATAACCATGGCAGCGTTAGTGCCGCAAGTGCAATCACTCGTTGCCGACTGTTACCCAGCAACACACTTACCAATGCACCAGCACTCACCACACACACCAAGGTAACGCCATACACACCGAATAATGGCGCCAATCCCGCCAATGGCGAATCAATCTGCGCGTAACCCAACGACAGCCAGGGGAAGCCGCTTAAAAACCAACCGCGCCACCATTCCAGTAATACCCACAACATGGGCAAACCAACCAACCAGCGCAACAAACCAGATGCTGGCAGCAGGCGTGCCTGCGCGTAGCCTAACAGCGCAAGATACGCGCCCATGATGGCAACCAACGCCAGCATCAATAGCATCGCCACCCAGATCGGTGCACCACCAATCGTATGGACGCTGTGATACAGCCAGTAAGTACCGGCAAGGAAGGTACCGGAGTGAAACCAGAAGCCGATGGCCGCAGCCCGCTTGGGTGTTACGTCCTGCCAAGCAAGAAACAACCAGGCTGGACACACCATGGCTAATGGCCAAACGCCCATCGGCGCAAATGCCAGCGCCATAGTGGCACCGACTACGAACGCAAACCATAACGCATGACGCGACAACCATGAGCTCAGGGCAGATGGCGTGCGCAGAGTTTCCACCAATGGGCTGATTGCAGGCTTCAACAACAACTTCTTCCAGGATAGGCAGGTAACGCAAGCATGGCGCGGGATTATCACACAGCCGACGTGACACAATTTGAACACACTGCATTAAACTGTCGATTCACACATTCAGCCGGAGACCACGCCGTTCCATGGCTTTTACGCTCGCCCATCCCGGCGCGGTGCTTCACGCCACCCAACTTGATCCATCCACACTGTAAGTCCCTGAATAGGACATCGCCTCGGAGTACATCATGACCTTCTACGACATTGAAGTACGCACCATCGATGGCATTGCACAAAGCTTGGCCACTTACCGTGGCAAAACGCTGTTGATCGTCAATGTTGCCAGCAAGTGTGGGTTCACTCCGCAGTACACCGGCTTGGAAAAACTGTACCGCCAGTATCGCGAACACGGCCTGGTCGTGCTGGGCTTTCCCTGCGATCAATTCGGCCATCAGGAACCGGGCGATGAAGCGGCGATAAAAGGCTTCTGCAGTTTGAACTATGACATCAGCTTTCCGCTATTCGCCAAGCTGGAAGTCAACGGCACTAACACGCATCCTTTATATCAGCACCTGAAATCGGCGCAGCCGGGCTTGCTGGGCACAGAGGCGATCAAATGGAATTTCACCAAGTTTCTGGTGGATGCGCAGGGCAAGGTATGCAAACGCTACGCACCCACTGATACCCCGGAGAGTCTCGTGAGCGATATCGAAACCCTGCTGCCAACCATCGCATGAGCACGGCCAGCACCATGCAGGTTATAGACAATCCAGCACGCTCCCGTTACGAGCTGCAGGTGGCCGGCCAACTAGCCTTCATCGATTATCGACGTAATGCCGGAGTGGTCTCCATGACCTATGCCAAAGTCCCTGCTGAACTAAACGGTCGTGGCATCGGCGCAACGCTAGTCAAAGGTGCATTGGAACTGGCTCGCGCACAAGGCGAACAGGTCATCCCACTATGCTCCTTTATTGCCACCTACATCCAGCGCCACCCCGAGTACACACAGCTGCTAGCCACGCGCGGATAATTCCAGCGCCTCACGTCGCACATCACAAAGTCCGCGACCGCTTCCGGTCAAGTTTTTGGCGTTATGCCCGTTAACTGGGCAGGAAGCCTCACCTCGTGAGGTGTAATCGCCAACTAGTGCGCCGGAGGCCCGTGTGTTTTCGCTGTGGAAAAAGAACTCCAGACAATCTTGGCGGGCCGGATTTTTTCCGAATCAGCATGACACGGCGCTGGCCATTGTCCAGCACCGTGCCGGTCAACTCCCATTGCTGCATCACTGTGACAGCCACCCCGGCAGTGGTACCTCACCACAACAGGTGCTGGCCATGCCTTCGCAGTCGCGTGTATTGGCGCGTGCGCCCATCAGTGGCGTGATCAGCAGTGAAGACTACCAACTGTTGCAAGTGGAAGCACCAGAAGTACCTGCCACCGAAATGCGTGCAGCAGTGCGCTGGAAACTACGCGACCTCATCAACTTCCCCGTTGATGAAGCGGTCGTAGATGTATTCGATACACCGATATCACCGCGCCATGGTCAACAGAAAAAAGTGTATGCGGTAGCGGCGCGTACTGAATCCGTACAACGCCTGATAGATCTGCTCAAACCACGATCGCGCGGCTTTGATGCCATCGACATTCCGGAAATGTGCTTACGCAACCTGAGTGCCTTACTGCCACAGGACGAACGTGGCGTTGCTTTGTTGGCACTGAGCGATAATTTTGCCCAACTACTATTAACACGACAAGGCACGCTGTACTTATCGCGTCGCATTGAACTGAACCGAGTCAATTTTGGCATTGACGCACCAGAATTGATTGATACAGCCAGCCTGGCACTGGAAATCCAGCGCTCAGTCGACTACTACGAAAGTCATTACGACCTACCCGCCATATCCGCCTTGGTTATCGCTCCCAACAATGACGAAGCAAAAACATTAGCTATTCAATTGCAGAGCGAAATCAGCGCACGCATCAGTCTCTTTGAAGCGGAGCAGCACTTTGAAATCAGTGCAGATACCAAAGCAATCAGCAATTGGTCCAGCCTGATCGCGCTGGGTGCAGCATTACGCAGCAAGAAGGCACACCTCTCATGACCATGCCGCTGCAGCAAGTCAATCTGTATCAACACACCACATCGCGCGGCTTGACGGGATTTTCCGCTCGCTCGTCGCTACTGACGTTAGGCGTGGTCCTGGTCGCACTACTAGCAATGTGGGTGTATGGCCGTTGGCAACTTAATCTGCTGGAACGCAACATTGCCAATATCAACGCACAACGAGAGCAACAGCAAGCGCTGCAGTTCTCAACCGGTGACACCAACGTGATGCCTACTGATCCTGATCAGGTAGCCGCACTACTTACACAACTACAAGACATTGTCACACAACGTCAGCGCAGCTTGGCAATACTGAGCTCACAGTTGGACAAAACCATCGGCTTTACTCCGCGACTGGAGGCCCTATCCAGAGGACACATGACAGGCGTGTGGCTGGATCACATCCTGCTAACCAACATCACGGGTATCGCCAGCATTGGCGGCGGCGCGGTCAGCGTCGAATTGATTCCGCGCTACTTGAATGGTCTGGCCAACGAAAAAACCTTAAGCGGCACGGTATTCAATGAATTTCGCATTGAAGATCCCAAGGCCAGTGATGTGCAGAGCGGCGCAAACGATGAGCCCCCATCGGCCACGCGTGGTTATCGATTCAGCGCCAGTCAGAACCAACCCGGTGGCACAGCGCAGCCAGGATAGCCACACATGAGCTCATCGTTGAACAACCTGATCGAAAAATTCGACCGCTTGGCCATACGTGAGCGGGTGCTGCTGTGGGGCATTGCGCTACTGGTCATTACACTGACCTGGTATACCCAGCTACAAGAACCAGTCGATGCTCGCTACACCGCCATCATGGCGGAGTTGGGTGACACTGATCCTGCCAACTCCGAAAGCTCATTGTCGCGGACCAATGCTGCACTACAAGAAATAATCACGCTGCGTGAACAGATACAGCAATACGACCAGCAACTGAAAAGCGCCAGCAATGGCTTGATCTCAGCAACGCAAATGAATGCAGTCATACATGAATTGCTGGATAAGCAAGCCTCGTTGCAGCTAATCAACCTTAACAATGAACCGACCAGAGAACTAGCCAGCAACGAAAGCCATGACCCAGAAGCGATAGCGGCCAACTCCGGGGTCTATCTGCACCCTGTACAGATAACCATTGAGGGCCAGTTCAACGACATCCTTCGCTACCTACGCAGTCTGGAAGCCTCCGACTGGCGCTTTAACTGGCAGAGTTTTGAATTGAATACGACACACTATCCAATCAGTCGCGCCCGTATTGAAATCAGCACCCTGAGCCTGGATCAAAGCTTACTGGGAATATGATATGCAGCACTCCAGCTTCCACTCACGACTCGCTGCTACAACCATCGCCCTGCCACTGAGCATTGGGTTATGCCAACCATTGGCAGCACAACAACTCACCGACCCTACTCGCCCCTATACAGGCAGTAGTAGCAACCTCAATCGCACTCCAGACAAACCCAGACAGGCGCAACTTCAAGCCATCTATAGCTTTAATGGACAACGACTGGCAATCATTGACGGTACGTTGGTTCATGAAGGCGATCAACTCGCAAGCCTGCGCATTGACAAAATTGCCGATGACCACGTGCGCTATGTACGCAATGGCGTCATCGGCTTATTACTTCTCCATCCAACCCCATCGTCGGTACAGATTAGCTCGACTCGCTTGCAGGACACTCCATGAAACGCCTAATACCGTTACTGTCTATTTTGCTGCTGTTGCATACCCTGACAAGCACCGCCAGCACACCTGCGTTGAGTAGTGACGCGAGCGAGTTTCGCTTTGATGTTGCAGTCAATGACGCACCCGCTCGTGCGTTCTTTCAAGGACTGGTAACAGGCACGACACAGAATATCCTGATTCATCCAGACCTGTCTGGCCGCATTTCGATGACGTTGAAGAATGTCACGCTACAAGAAACCTTGCAGGCCACTCGCGATCTGTACGGCTACGACTTCAAGTCCACTCGCTCGGGTTATCTAATCCTGCCAGCCACCATACAGGTAAAGATATATCAGCTTAATTATCTGGATCTGCAACGTCATGGTGTTTCCAACACCCGCATCAGCTCAGGCCAGATTACTCAGGGTAATAACTCCAGTTACAGCGACGGCGGTAGCGCCTCCGTCGGCAGTACAGCCAGCGAGGGTGAATCCGCATCAAGTGGCCTGGACATGAGCAGCACTTCAGTAGTTACTCGCACCGACTCAGATTTCTGGAGCAATGTTGAAACCAACCTGAAATCCATCGTTGGTGATCAAGCTGACCGCAGCGTAGTAATCAATCGTCAGTCAGGGTTAGTGGTAGTACGCGCCATGCCCAATGAACTCAGTCATGTCGGTGACTACCTGCAACAGTTATCCAGCATTGTCTCGCGCCAAGTCATTCTGGAAGCAAAAATTGTCGAAGTAGAATTAAGCGACGGTTTTCAGGCCGGTATCAACTGGGCCTCGGTTATTAACAATGGCAATAGTAATTACTTTGTTGGACAGGCCGCACCAGCAGGCGGATTCAATTCAGATCCGTTTGCCTCAACTGGCAACTCCGTCACTGTCGGTCCGGGCAATCCCGTCACCAACCTGGTTACCAGCGCACTGGGTGGTGCCTTTACGTTAGCGGCTGATTTTTCCGATTTTAATACATTCATCGAATTGCTAGGCACACAGGGGCAAACTCATGTGCTGTCCAGTCCGCGCGTATCAACATTGAACAATCAGAAAGCCATCATCAAGGCTGGCAGCGATGAGTTTTTTGTCACCAAGGTAACCAATAACACCGTCACCGGCACCGCCACCTCAAGCACGCGTGACGTAGAACTGACGCCCTTTTTTTCTGGCGTGGCACTGGATGTCACACCGCAAATCAGTGATGACGGCAGCGTCATTTTGCATGTTCATCCTACCGTCAGCGAAGTCACCGATCAGATCAAGACACTTACCATGTCCGGCACCACCGATGTGTTGCCGTTGGCGCTTAGCCAGATACGTGAATCAGACAACATCGTCAAAGCTCGTAGTGGCCAGCTGGTCGTGATTGGCGGACTGATGCGTGAAAGCCGTAGTGACAATAAGTATCGGACGCCCTTCCTGAGCGACATTCCCCTGCTGGGCAAGCTGTTCCAGAGTCGGCGTAAGCAGTCGAGCACCGTCGAGCTGGTGATATTGCTACGACCGATTGTTGTCAATGATAACGACTGGGACAAGCTGTCCAGCGACGCACTGTCTGCCGTCACTCCAACCAATAGCGCCCACAACGTTAACCAATAGCAATCAAGCCAATCACCATGTCAGAAAATATCCGACAAAAAAAAGTTCGTCTGGGTGAACTGCTGCTTGATAACAAGCTCATCACGGAAGAACAACTCACCACGGCGCTTGCTGAACAGAAGCGCACAGGCCGCAAGCTGGGACGGGTATTTACCGAACTGGGCATGGTGCGTGATGACCAACTACATGAAGCCCTGTCGCGGCACCTGAAAATTGAGTTTATCGACCTCAAGCAACTCACCTTTGAACAGCCCGTGGTGCAGCTGCTGCCCGAGACACTGGCGCGGCGGTTCCGTGCCTTGGTGTTGAAAAGTGACGCACGTGGCTTGCTGGTGGGCATGGCTGATCCGACCGATCTGCTGGCCCATGACGAGATAACCTCACGGCTGAAACAACCGGTGCGAATTGCACTGGTACGCGAAGCCGATCTGATCAAGACCATTGAATCCGTGTACCGAAACACCGATGAAATCGCCTCGCTGGCTCAGGAAATGAACGAGGAATTGCGCGAAGGCGATATTGATATCGACCACCTGACGACTGATGACAGCTCACCAGATGCCTTGGTGTTTCGATTGATACAGAGCATGTTCCAGGATGCCGTGCAGGTACGTGCCTCGGATCTACACCTCGAACCGAGCGAACGTATCTTGCGCGTGCGCCAACGTGTAGATGGTCAACTACAGGAACAGAAAATTGATGGGGCACGCGTCGCCAGTGCACTTGTCACCCGTCTCAAGTTGATGAGCGGTTTGGACATTTCGGAAAAGCGACTGCCACAGGATGGTCGCTTCTCAGTCAAGGTGGGCGACAAGTCAATTGACGTTCGCCTTTCCACCATGCCAACCCAGCATGGCGAATCAGTCGTCATGCGCTTGCTGGATCAATCCGCCGATTTAATGAAGCTGGAACAATTAGGCATGTCCGGCACCATGCTATCGAGATTCCGGGCCGCCATTGAGCGCCATGCGGGCATGCTATTGGTAACTGGCCCTACCGGTAGCGGTAAAACCACCACGTTGTATTCAGCGTTGAATTATCTGAATCGCCCCGATAGCAAAATCATCACCGTAGAAGATCCGGTTGAATATCGGCTGGATCGAGTCAACCAAGTACAGGTGAATACCAAGATCGGTCTGGATTTCGCCCGCGTGCTGCGTACCACCCTGCGCCAAGATCCGGACATCATTCTGGTTGGCGAAATGCGTGACCAGGAAACGGTCGACATTGGTTTACGGGCTGCCATTACCGGTCACATGGTGTTTTCCACACTCCATACCATGAGCGCGGTCGCCACCATCAATCGCCTGCTCGACATGGGCGCTGCTGGTTACATGATCGCCGCCGCCCTGCATGGCATTGTTGCGCAACGCTTGTTACGCCGCGTCTGCGATAACTGCGCTCATGACGAAACTCCCACAGTTCAGCAACTAAGTTGGCTGAAGGCGCAACTAGGCCGCGAATCTGGGCCAATGAAATTCCGTGCTGGTAGCGGTTGCACCTACTGCAACCTGTCAGGCTATCGCGGTCGGGTTGCAGTCTACGAATTTCTGGAAATGGATAGCGGCCTTGCCGATGCCATCCGTCGTCATGACAACTCGCAATTCATGAACCTGGCACGTAGTCGCCCCGGCTATGTACCGATTACGCAGGCCGCCTTGCAACTAGCAGCACAGGGCATCACCACCTTGAGTGAAGCGATTAGCCTCAGCAGCGGTGTTGATGACGCAGATGACAACTTGCTGGCTGATTCGCTCACCGAAACCGCGCTGCATGAGCGACGCGCCTGATGCCGCTGTATCACTACCAGGGACGCTCCAAGACCGGTGATGCCATCACCGGTCGCATGGATGGCGATAGCTCGGAACGTGTGGCTGTGCGCCTACTCAGTGGCGGTATCACCCCCGTCAACATCTGGTTGCCCGACCAAAATGAACCCTCACCGTCACTGGATCAACTAGCACAACGATGGGGCATCGGTATACCCAATACCAATGACCTGGTGCTGTTCAGTCGGCAGATGTACACCATCGTCAAGTCCGGCATGCCCTTGCTACGCGGCATTCGCAGTTTGATGGCCACCACTCACAACGCAATGTTGCGTGCGGCGCTGGAAGACATACTGAACAGTCTGGAAGCAGGTCGCGATCTGGGCTCAGGTCTGGCGCGACACCCGACCATTTTTCCACCGCTATTCATCAACTTGGTCAAGGTGGGGGAAGCCAGCGGTACTTTGGAAGCAGTGTTCCTGCAGCTAGCCAAGTATATGGAACAGGATGCCGACATGGCAGCACGCGTCAAAAGTGCCATGCGCTATCCCCTCATTGTATTGACGGTGATCAGCGTCGCTATCGGCGTGCTGACCAGCTTTGTTATTCCCAAGTTTGCACCCCTGTTTGCAGCACTGGGCAACAACATACCTCTACCCACGCGCTTGATCATGGGGCTATCCAGTTTTGTACAACACTACTGGTTGATGATGTTACTAACAGTGGTAGTTGCCATCTTTGGCCTGCGCGCTCAGCTACGCACTGAAGCCGGGCGCTATCAATGGGATAAGTACAAGCTGCAACTCCCGGCTCTGGGCAAACTGGCGCAACAAGCAACCTTGGCACGCATCTGCCGCACCCTATCCATCACCTTGAATGCGGGCATGCCCATGCTGCAGGCACTGAATGTCATCGCCAAGGCAGCAGGCAATGAATTTATGGCGGAAAAAGTATTGCAAGTGCGCACTACCATCGAACGCGGCGAACCATTAAGTCGCGCCGCTGCCGCAGCGGGCATGTTCACCCCCTTGGTGTTACAGATGATGGAGATCGGCGAAGAAACCGGTGATCTGGCAGCGTTGCTGGATGAAGTAGCAGGATTTTATGAACGCGAAGTTGAGCATGCACTGAAGAATATCAGTGCCGCCATTGAACCCATCCTGATCATATTTGTTGGCGGCTTGGTGCTGATCATGGCCTTGGGTATTTTCCTGCCCATGTGGGAAATGATTTCCAAAACCGGCTTGGGATAAATCATTGCCGTCTCGGCCACATCACTGTGAGCTGCTCCACAGATTAGCGGTGATCAGAAACTCAAACACTGACTCCATTAAAGAATAGGCTGCGAGTTCCGATAGCTGTAATAGCGACCCGTCCCGGATAGATTCACTCAGTGAGAAACGAGCAATGACGCAGCACAAGCAAGATGGTTTCACCTTAATTGAACTGGTGGTGGTCATCGTCATTCTGGGCATCTTGGCTGCCTTTGCCGTGCCCCGTTTCATGGGGCTGGAAACTCAGGCACGTATAGCCTCTGTCATCGCACTGGAAGGCACTCTGCGCAGCGCTGCCACCATGGCACACAGCGTCGCACTGGCATCGGGCAATCCTGCGACCATTACGGTTGAAGGCAAAACCATCACCATGGTACGCGGCTATCCGAATCGCGCCACGATTGCTGATACGCTGGCAGAGGGCACTGTAGGTACCGCAGCCGGTCGTTTTTCCTATACAGCAAACAACGGACAATTCAGATTGAACGGCGCAACAACGCCGGCCAATTGTCGCGCTACATACACTCAACCAGCTGGTGCTAATCTGCCGCCCACTATCGCGATTATCACTAGCGACTGCTAAGTTCGATGCCATTGCCAGCTTGCCAATGTCAGACTTTAATCACAGGCAACGCGGCTATACGCTGATCGAACTGATCGCCGTCATCGTCATTATTGGTATTCTCAGCGCGGTGATTGGGCCGCGCTTTTTCAGTAACACGACCTTTAGCGAACGCGGTTACGCTGACGAACTCGCCGCTGCGCTGCGCCTCACTCAAACCACTGCCATTAACAGCGGTTGCGACGCTTCATTGCAAATTACCACCAGCGCGTATCTGGCACAGCAACGTGCTGCCTCCGTCAGCGTGATCCCGCCCTGCGCTACCAGTGGCGCGTGGAGCACACCCATTTTGCGTACTGATGGCAGCGCCCTGAACGGCACTAAACCAACTGGCGTGAGCTTGTCGCCAGCCAGACGAATCGTCTTCAACCCGCAAGGTCATGTCACTGGCGCAACGCCACCAACTTTTACCATCGGCAGTTTTACGCTACATATTGATGCCTACAGCGGCATGGTCACCGTGCAATGAATCGTAGCAAGCCACAACAGACCGGCTTTACGCTGATTGAACTGGTCATCGCCATCACCATCATTGGTATTGCAGTCACCGGCGTGATGGGAGCGTTATCAGCGGTGTCGATCAACAGCGCAAACAACATAATACTGGAACAAGCAGTCGCTATTGCCGAAGCCTATTTACAAGAGATCAAACAAAAACCCTTTCTTGATCCAGATGGCGTCAGCGGCGAAACTGCACGATCTTTGTTCGATGACAGCCTGGACTACAACGGCTTAGTGGACAGCGGCCCACGCGACCAACGCGGTGTAGCTATTACCGGATTACAACAATACACAGTACGAGTGAGCACAACCGCTGGCGTGCTGGGCGCCATTGCCAGCGCCAATGTGCGGCGCATTGATGTCACGGTAACGCATGTGAGCGGTGCGACTGTCACGCTAAGCACTTATCAGACCTGGCATCTCTGATATGCAGCCCGCGCACTTACGTACTCACCCTGCTTTGCAAACCGGCTTTACGCTAATCGAACTGGTGGTGTCGATCATCATCACGGCCATAGTGATCGGCTTTATGATCATGTTTATCGCCACGCCGGTACAGGCTTACCTTGCGCAGGGTCGCCGCGCCAGCCTCGCCCATGAGGCGGAGATCAGCATGCACAACTTGGACATCGACCTGCGTAGTGCGTTACCTAACAGCGTGCGGTATACCCAGAGCGGCTCAGTGCTGGCTATCGAGTTATGGCCGGTAGTTGATGTGGCCAGCTATAGAGACAGCGGCTCACTCGGTGCGGGCAATGCGCTCCACGAACTCGATTTCGTCGCTGCCGACACCAGCTTCAGCAACTACATAGCATTTACCAAGATCACCTACCCATTTGTATCCGGCCAGCACCATTTAGTAGTCAATAATCTGGGCCAGGCGGGTGCCAACGTATACGCAATGAACAATGTCATCACTCCCAATGGCAGCAGCATTCGCATCGACAACGTCAGCACTGGCAGCTTCACACCAGCGCTGCCCGCTAACGAAGACCATGTCACCATCAGTCCCGGTTTCAAATTCGCCAGCGCGTCAGCACGCCATCATGTGTATCTGGTGAGCACCCCAGTCCGATATATCTGTAATACCAGCACCAATACCCTGACCCGCTACGCTAACTACACCATCAACAGTATGTTGAGCACAGCCGTACCCAGCGGTGGCAGCAGCTCGCAGATCGCCAGCATGGTTAGCTCATGTTCGATCAGCTGCATTCCCGGCACCGCACAATGCAGCACGGTAATCACCCTTAATATGGTCTTCAGCAAGGATGGTGAGAGCCTCAATGCCATGCAACAAGTTGCTCTGGATTACTCGCCATGAGCATGCGTAACCGACAACAAAGTGGCATGGCGCTGGTTGCCGCGATATTCCTGATTGTGGTGTTGGCTGGGTTGGGTCTGGTCGCCACCCGTCTGAGCAGCGCCCAGCAACAAGGTGTCAACACACGAGTTCTGGTAGCACGGGCACAAGCCGCCGCAGACAGTGGCATTGAGTGGGGTATCTATCAGGCGCTTACTGCCGGAGTCTGTAACACCACCACCTCGTTGCCACTCACACAAGTGTCATTGCGAAACTTCACTGCGCTAGTCAGTTGCACCAGTCACAACCACCAACTAAATGGCGTGACCTACCAAGTGTATCAACTGACTTCACGGGCGCAGCACGGCGCGTATGGACAGCCGGATTATGTGTTTCGGCAAGCCACTCGCTCTGTTAGTAACGCGCCTTAGTTTTATTATTGCAAGGCACTGAGTGTGCTCACTCAATAATGCGGTGGCCGCTCTTCTTCTTCGTTATAAGGATGTTGTTGCTGAGACGATTCCGCAACCCGCGTCGACAAAGCCTGCACACGCGCGCGTAATTCATTCAATTCTCGCTGCTGTCGATACACTACATCACTCAACTCGTGACTAGCGCGTTCCAAATAGGCGAGCTTCAATTCAAGCCGCTCCAGCAACTCGTTATCCATGGCTTACTCCGCTTCCGGCTCAGCAATATCCATCGGCGTCACCAGTCGCAATAATTCAATACGCCGCCGATCACCGCGTAACACTTTGTAATCAAATCCGTCCAATTGAATGACTTCACCACGGCGCGGCAAGCGGCCCAAATGACTTAATAATAGACCACCAATGGTGTCAAACTCTTCGTCACTGTAAGCGGTTGAAAAATACTCATTGAAGTCTTCAATGAGCGTTTGTGCACGCACCGTAAACGTACGCCGACCCTCGCGACGGATGTCTTGCTCATCTTCAATGTCGTATTCGTCGTCAATATCGCCAACGATTTGTTCCAGTACATCTTCGATGGTCACCAACCCCGCTACGACACCATATTCATCCACCACGATTGCCATGTGGTTGTGGTTGGCGCGAAACTCCTTCAGCAGCACATTGAGTCGCTTGCTTTCTGGAATAAATACCGCACCACGCAAGCATTCCTTGATATCAAAATGATCTTCATCATCATGCATCAAGCGCAGTAAATCCTTGGCCAGCAATATCCCGATCACTTTTTCGTGATCATCGCCCACCACCGGAAAGCGGGAGTGTCCAGACTCAATAACAGCGGGAAGAATCTCATCCAGAGTATCATCGCGATTGATTACCACCATCTGCGAACGCGTCACCATGATGTCACGCACCTGTTGTTCCGCCACTTCCAGCACACCCTGTAACATGGCAAACACTTCGTCATCAATGATGCCGCGATCCCTGACGTTTTCCAGCGTTTCCAGCAACTCATCACGATCACGTGGATCACCGCTCAGGGAGTCCGCCAATCGTTTTATCCAGCGCCCGGTTTTACCCGTGTCGCGTTCCGAGTCGTCGCTCATCGTGTTCCTTTAACATCAGTCAGTTGATAAGGATTGGCAAAGCCAAACTGTTCCAGTATCGCAATCTCGCACGCTTCCATGACCAGCGCATCGCGCTCTATTTCATGGTCGTAGCCGAGCAGGTGCAATACGCCATGAATCATCATATGCGCCCAATGCGCAGCCACAGTAATGTCTTGCTGCTTGGCTTCGCGCGCCACTACTGGCACGCACACAGCCAAATCGCCGAGGGTCGGCAGTTCATCCAGTTCAAAACCTTCACCGGCGGGGAAAGACAACACATTGGTAGCATGATCTTCATCTCGCCACTCGCGGTTTAGCTTGCGACTCTCCGCCGCCCCCACCAGTTTGAGGGAAACCTGCACCGGTGGCACGACTCGCTTGCGCGTACCACGCACATTCATACTATGCGCGGCGTGATGTACAAGATACGCAGCCTGCGCCCAAAGTTGCAGTCGCTTGTTACTCGGCACGCCGATTCGCTTAATACCGGCCTGCACTTCCAGCGTCAATATGGCTGGAGCGACGCGACGCGCACTGGTCTTTTTAGCCTTAGCGCGACTCACAGCGGTACTTTTTGTTTTGGCTTTTGTTTTGGCTTTGGTTTTTTTCTTGACGGTCGGCATTAGCTTTGCTCGTTATGGGAGTCAATCTGTTGTTGCCGTCGCTCATAGGCGCGCACGATGCGTTGTACCAATGGGTGACGCACTACATCCTGCGATTGAAAATACGTGAAGGCCACGCCTTCAACACCCGGCAACAGATCCATCACCTGCCGCAACCCGGATACTTGATGGTGCGGCAAATCAGTTTGCGTGATATCACCCGTCACTACTGCCTTGGAGCCAAACCCAAGTCGGGTCAGGAACATTTTCATCTGTTCGCCCGAGGTATTCTGCGCTTCGTCCAGAATAATGAAGGAGTCATTGAGCGAGCGCCCGCGCATAAATGCCAGTGGCGCAATTTCAATGATGTTGCGCTCAATCGCTTTGCTGACACGATCAAAGCCCATCATGTCGTATAGCGCGTCATACATGGGGCGCAAATAGGGATCCACTTTTTGCGTGAGGTCACCGGGCAGGAATCCCAACCGCTCACCGGCTTCCACAGCTGGCCTGACCAGTACAATGCGACGTACTCGATCAGATTGCAGCGCATCCACCGCGCAGGCCACAGCAAGATACGTTTTGCCAGTACCGGCTGGACCAATACCAAAGGTCAAATCATTGCTGCGTATGTTGGCCAGATACTGACGTTGATTTGCACCACGACCACGCACGCCACCACGCAAGGTATGAATCACCGGGTCTGGTTTTGACTCAACCTCATGCACAGGCGAGTCGCCATTCACTTCAATCGTTTGTATCTGCTCCTGAATACACAGGTGTACGCGCTCGGGAGTGAGCTGCTCTTGTCCAGCCAGCTGATCGAGTTGCTGCATTACGTGCATAGCCTGCTGCGTATTGACCTCAGCACCAATAATTTGCAACAGCGCACCGCGACGCCGCAGCTCCACCGCAAACCTGGCTTCAATTTGGCGCAGATTTTCCTCTAATGGTCCGACCAGATTGGCCAACTGAGTAGCGGTGGTTGAAGCCAGTTCCAGCTCACGGGTAGTGGCTGCAAGTTTGGTAAGGGGTACGTTCACAGACTCTGCTTTATCGGCTCAGAAAACATGATGGGCAGAAAAACAACCATACTGTCGCAGAGGCTTGCCATCAGCCAGTCGCCACGCGCGCTGCATCGGGCACCGCAGCGCTCACCCACCGGCCACGCAAAGAATTTCTCAACACTTCGACGATTTGCACTGCCACAAATTGATTGATTAGCTGTGGCGGCCCCTCGAAATGCACCCAACGCATATTTTCGGTACGTCCTGACAGCAACTGATCATTGGTCTTGGACGGACCGGTTACTAACACGCGTTGTACGCTGCCCAGCATGGTTTCGCTGATAGCCGCAGCCTGGCTATTGAGACGCGCCTGTAGCTGCTCCAGCCGCTGTTGTTTCTCATCATGACTGACTTCGTCCAGCAACGATGCCGCAGGTGTACCGGGACGACGACTGTAAATAAAACTAAAAGACTGATCAAAACCAACCTCAGCCACCAACTTCATGGTGCCCGCAAAGTCTTGGTCACTTTCACCGGGAAAGCCGACGATAAAGTCAGAAGAAATAGTGATATCCGGACGTACCGCGCGCAGCTTGCGTATCTTCTGCTTGTATTCGAGCACCGTATGACGACGACCCATCAACGACAGGACTCGATCCGAGCCGCTTTGCACCGGCAGGTGCAAATAACTGGCCAGCTTCGGCACGTCGCGATACGCGGCAATCAAAGCATCGTTGAATTCAACCGGATGCGAGGTCATAAAGCGAATACGTTCAATGCCATCTATGTCGGCCACTAACCGGATCAATCCAGCCAAGTCGCACTCTTCACCGTCCTCCCGCTCACCCGCATAAGCATTCACGGTCTGGCCCAGCAGGGTAATTTCTTTCACGCCTTGCAGTGCGAGGGCATGGACTTCATCGAGCACCTGGGTGACTGGACGACTGACTTCTTCGCCACGGGTGTAAGGCACCACGCAAAAAGTACAGAACTTGCTGCAACCTTCGATAATCGACACCAACGCCGTCGCGCCTTCGGCACGCGCGGCGGGCATATAGTCAAACTTTTCAATCTCGGGGAAACTGACATCCACCTGCGACCGACCCGTATCCTTAAGTGCGGTCAACATTTGTGGCAGGCGATGCAGGGTTTGGGGGCCGAACACCAAATCCACATAGGGTGCACGAGCAGTAATGCCTTCCCCTTCCTGACTGGCCACGCAGCCACCCACGCCAATGATGAGGCCGGGGCGACGCCGCTTGAGTCGGTTCCAGCGCCCCAGCTGCGAAAAGACTTTTTCTTGGGCTTTCTCGCGGATTGAGCAGCTATTAAGCAACAGCACATCGGCCTGCTCTTCGTCGTCGGTCAATTCATATCCGGCCGCGTTATTAAGCACATCCAGCATTTTTGCTGAGTCGTACTCATTCATCTGGCAACCAAAAGTGCGAATAAACAAACGCGGCATCGGGTGGTTGGGCGAAATCACTGGCGGCAGGGACGTCAAGGATACGGCCCAGGAGGGATTTTTTCCATGTGCGATCGCTGACGGAGGTCATATCGCTAACTCTGTGCGACTGGATCTATGGCTCGAGTGGTGTCGCTTTTTCGCCAAAGTCGGTGCGAGCCTAGATTTGCCGCCAATGTGCCAAACGGCAACACACTATACAATGGGCGACTTTCCTTCCCACCTAAAGCCCCCTACAGGATGTCGATAGCATAAAACGACCCTGACAATGACTGCCAGACAGAACCTTCAACGTGAAATCAATCAACCTCATCAATCTGGCCATACGTCGCGGATGCTTAGCTACAGTACTCTGCCTCTGCGCCGGTATCTGCTGCGCCCAGTCCGTTGGTGAAGGCCTGCACTTCAGCGGTTTTGGCAGCCTCGGCACCTCCTACGTGGGTGCGCCCGATGGCTGGGTTTACAAGCGAGAATTCTCACAGTCCGGCAATAACAACGCCCAAGATCTCGACTCGCGTCTGGGCCTGCAACTGAACTACTCCCTCAATGAAAAATTTGAGTTGGTCGGCCAGGCGATCCTGCGTAAACGTCCAACCGCAGCTCCTACCAGCGACAGCATTGAATGGGCATTTGCCGCCTACCGGCCAAACGCTGATTGGATGCTAAGACTAGGCCGCGTCAATGTAGATGCCTTCATTATGACCGATCATCGCAATGTTGGCTTTGCATATACGTACGCCCGACCTCCGGTCGAGTTCTATTCGCAGATACCCACCTCGCTGGATGGTGCCGACCTGACGCGAATCTGGAACACTGACGACGCACTGTGGCAGGCCAAGGTATTTGCAGGCGGCGGCAACGCTACTAGCGGCAGCGGTTTGTCCAAAATCAAGGGACGGAAAGTAGCAGGAATAACGGTTTCGCGTGAAGCTGCGGGCTTACTGCTCCGAATCAGTCTTGTGCAAGCCCACATGACCTTTGACTCAGAGCCCCTGCAATTGCTGGTTGACAATCTGGACAGTCTGACTGCACTACCCATTCCTACGGTGGCCACGCAGGCCAAAGATTTCCAGTCACAAATCACCACCAATGATCGCAAACATACCTATGCGTCGTTCGGAGCACGGTATGAACGCGCTGACTGGTTGTTAAGCGGCGAAGTCGCAAACATTTCAGGCAGCAACCAGTTTGGTGTATCAGCTGGCTACGCTAGTCTCGGTCGGCGTTTTGGGCCATTAATGATTTACGCTATCTCCAGCCGGATGCATACCCGCAGCGCGCCAGTAGACACACCCGACTGGGCCACACCGTTGACTTTTTTTGGACCGCAGGTGGCGCAACAAGCACAGTACCTGGCCCGTACAGCGGCTGACGTAATCAACGGTTTTGGTATCAGGCAAAAATCAGTGTCGGTCGGGAGTCGCTGGGATCTGACCAGCGAGCTGGCGTTGAAAGTCCAATGGGATCGGATACGTGTCGACGCCAACGGTAGCGGAGCCTGGGCCAATGCCTCGCTGGATGCTGCCCACGCTAATGTGGGAAGCGTCATGTTGGACTTCGTATTCTGAGGTCCGCCATGCACCAACTACTGCAACTGATTTTGCTGGCTACAACGCTAGCACTCGCCCCCAGTGCTCACGCCGATTTTTACATTGTGGTCGAGGCGAGTAATCCGCAGCAATCATTAACGCAGAAACAGGTGGTAGATCTGTTCATGGGTCGCAGTCGTTCATTCACCAACGGCGAATTCTCCGTACTACTGGATCTGCCACGCGACAACCCGACCCGCGCAGAGTTCTATCAGGCCTTAACCGGGTTAAGTGCTGCGCAGGTGAACAGTTATTGGTCGCGGTTAATGTTCTCAGGACGAAACACACCACCCACGTCTTTCAAAGACGAAGCGACGATTATCGCCATGCTCAAACGCAATCCGAACGCTATCGGCTGGCTGTCAACACAGCCCACCGACAAACGATTACGCACCCTGCTGGTGATCAAGAGATAATGGCGGACAGCTCCCCACCTCTGGTAGCGCGTCGAAATAGTCTGCAGTTTCGTTTCTTGCTGACCGTGCTTATCGGTGCACTGCTATTCTCGGTTATAGCTGGCTGGTTCGCCTACCGGCTCGGACACGAACGAGCCTTGACTAATAGCCGCAGCACTATGGAAGACTTGGCGCTTTCTCTGGAAAAGACCTTGGCGGTGGGTGTCTATGTGCAAGACACCCTGTTGCTCAAAGAAGTCGTCGACGGACTGGCGCAGAACGCGCTGATCAATGCGGCCGAGGTGTATGACACAAACGGCAAGATGCTGGCTGCAGTCGGCACTGCTAATGCAGAGACAACACACACGAGCAAGATTGCGCAGAATGGGCATATTGATAACTTGGAAGATATCGAGCGGCCGCTGGTCTCGCCTTTTGATCGCTCCGAGCAAATCGGCACGTTACATGTACACAGCGACAGGGAACACATCGCTGCTGACGCTAATCGGCAAGCACTCACTCTGGCTGGCATCATGGTCAGTCAGATAATAGTGGTAGCACTGTTGCTGTACTTTGCTGCTCAACGACTGGTTTCACGACCGATAGTCACCCTGACGCAGCGACTAAAAAGTATTCAGCCTGGCACTACGCAACGACTAACGCTGCCGAGACGACAACAGGATCGGTATAACGAAATTGGCGTACTGATCAACAGTGCCAATAACTTGTTAGATGCCACCGCCGCTGCGCTGGAAAGTGAACGCAAGGCGCGTAGTGAAATCGAGTTGACGGTGCAACACCGCACCGCTGAACTGCGCACTGCCAAAGAACTCGCCGAGCAGGCCAACATAGCCAAATCGCAGTTCCTCGCCACCATGAGCCATGAAATTCGCACCCCCATGAACGGTGTGCTGGGTATGAATGAATTACTGATAGACAGTACGTTGCAACCACAGCAACGAGTGTGGGCAGAAGCCGTACAAACTTCAGGCCACCACCTGCTGAATGTCATCAATGACATTCTGGATTTCTCAAAATCAGAATCAGGGCGATTAGAACTGGAGTCTGTCGACTTCAGTCTGGCTGATGTCGTCGAAGATGTGCTGACAATGTTCGCTCATGCAGCAGACTCCAAGGGCCTGAAACTGGCAGCACAGTTCACCCCTCATGACGCACCACTCACACTGCGTGGCGACCCGTTTCGCCTACGCCAAATAATCGCGAACTTGGTTAATAACGCGATCAAATTCACTACCACAGGTGAAGTGATGGTACAGGTTACGGTTCTGGAACAGATCAACAATGAGGTGTCGTTACAAATCAGCGTCAAGGATACCGGCATGGGCATTCCGATAGCAGCCCAAGAAAAGATATTTAATCACTTCTCACAGGCTGACGGCTCAACCACACGCCGGTACGGCGGCACCGGTCTGGGTCTGGCCATCTGCCAAAGCCTGGTGGGGTTGATGGGTGGTAGCATCCGCGTCGACAGCTTACCGGGGTCTGGGGCTAACTTTATCGTTGAACTGCACCTACTGATGGCGAGCACTGCAGTCGAACCGTTGACACCTACTGCCTTGCGCGACATAAAGGTACTGGTGGTCGATGACAATCAGACCAACCGAGACATTCTGCAGCAGCAATTACAGGGCTGGGGCATGCGGGTATGCTGCGTTGAAAGCGGCGCCCAAGCCTTGCAAGCATTGCAACACGCCATCCATACGTCTGACCGGTTCGACCTGGCGATTCTGGATATGCATATGCCCGGCATGGATGGACTGCAGCTTGCTGGCAACATTCAGTCACAACCCGAATTGCGCCAGACGCGCTTGATGATGCTCAGTTCAACTTATACCAGCACCAGTGACAGTGAGCGGATGCAGCTGGGCATCCTGCGCTACTTGAACAAACCGGTGCGGCGTGGAGACTTGCAACGTGCTCTCACAGGAATGCTGGTTAACGCAGCTGCCGACAACACCCGTCAGCCGCAGAGCACAATGCTATCAGGCAAGTTATGCGGCCATGTTTTACTAGTAGAAGACAACCCGATCAATCAGGCTCTTGCACAGGCAATGCTGACCAAGCTGGGTTTGCAATGGCAAGTGGCGAACGACGGTGCCGAAGCCGTCGAGTGGGTAAAAAAAGCCGACTTCGATCTCATCCTCATGGATTGCCAAATGCCGATCATGGATGGCTATCAGGCCACCACTGCTATCCGCAACCTGCCCAACAGTCGCGGTGCGCAGGTGCCTATCGTCGCGTTGACGGCTAACGCTATGCAGGGTGACGAACAGTTGTGCCTGAATGCCGGCATGAATGACTTTATGGCGAAGCCATATACCCTGATGCAACTATACACCAAATTAGGCAGTTGGCTGGACAGCGCCCCAACCATAGTCGATGCGATACCAATCACATCAATACCCTCTGCACAGTTGGCAATAACAAGTCCAGCTATTAACCAGCGCACTATCGAGGACTTGCGTGAACTTGAGCAACCGGGCAGCACTGGCCTGAGAACGAAATTGCTTACCACATTCCTGCATTCAGCCGATGCCAATCTGGCACGGTTGGTAAGCGAGGTGGCCATAGGTAATGCCCAAGCCGTGTACCAAGTAGCACATTCCATGAAATCCAGCGCTACCAATCTCGGTGCTGAACAATTGTCTAGCTGCTACCAGCAACTTGAGCAATGCGCACGTGAAGGTCAGATTCACAATGCTTCGCAGTTAATCGAACAGCTGCAGTTTGAACAGCAGCGCGCACTGCAGGAGCTGCGTCAGCTATTAAAAGAATTCGCATAACAAAATAGCACAAGCGTAGCGGTTGTCGATGATGAAGCCGTTGCGATAACTGCCTCCGGCTAGCAATGCGCGCACTAATTATGCACTCTGAGTATCACGGATCAGGTGTGATTTCCGACCGTATGACAGCAGCTCGTAGTTCATGCAATTTGGTTTTGATAATGCGGGTGTTGTCTGGCCCCATGCGCAACAAAGTTTTCTGACCGGCGGAACGAGCTTCCAGCTCAGGGTCAGAAAACTCATAGAATACGTTGGGTTGCACCAAGTGAATGGGACCGACCAATTCCGGGGTATCTAACAAGTTGTCGATGGTTTGCACCAGACGGTCGTTGAAATAACCTTGTGGATAGCCGAGACGCCGATAAGCTTCTTGGAACAGCGCATAGTGCTGACGATACCAGTTAGCAACAGTATTGATATCGGCGGATTCGATCAAGCCCATGATCATTCGATAGCGCGCATAGTTATCTGTCGACAACACTCGATCCGTCTCATCGCCACTGACCACAAAGCTGCCAGGTGTGGCGCGAACGGGCCGCAAGGTGACGGTCAGTTTGCTACGCGGTAAGTTGTCCACGGTGGCAACGATGTGACGAATAATTTGCGTGGGGATCAACAGCTCAGCAAGAGTTGCCTTACTCAACAGTTTTTCCAGCGAAGCTTGAACCCATGTATCGCTATCACTCAGTGTCGGTAATGGCTCTACTTCAGTATGGTCAGCAGACAAAGGATAGTGAATCGCTGCTGCCGACGAAGACACTTCCGTAACGTCGGTTTCCACTGTGGGCGACGTTTGCAGCGTTTCATCCATGAAATACCAGCACGCCCCAGCACCGCCAATCACGATCACCGGAATCAACCACTTCAAATACGCCTGCATAAACCCTCCCCATCTGTCTTGCTGACAAGATCGGTCAAACAGAGTTCCAGCTTATTTAGGCCGATTGGCACCGCCCAGCCAAAGCCAGTATCCAATACATAGCGTAGTTATCCGCTGCTTGATAACAAAGACAATGGTCATTTGTCGTGCTTAACGACTCGTTACCCTGGATCGCTCGCCCAACCATGCACGCACGATGGCGGCATGATCATCATTGCAATCATGTCCACCGGGCAGCTCGACAACTTTCGCCAAGTTGGCCGGTAACTGGCGGCAAAACGACTCATCGTCGTCGCGACCATATACGCAGGTCACCGGAATACCAGCAGCAGCGAGCTTATCCAACTGCGGTTTCACCTCTGCCTCACCAACCACTTGCCCCAGCCAACCAGCCACATGAATTTCAAATGAGGTACGTGGCAACAACGATAACAACCCGACAGAAATAATGCGCGCACGATCCGCAGCGGGTAGCGCGTTGATGATGGCAGGCAGCACATCAGCACCAAACGAGTACCCCAGCAATATTATCCGTGGGCGCTGCCATACTTGCGAATAGTGCGCGATGAGTCGCGACAAATCTTTAGCCGCTTGTTCGGGTTTGCGCTCCTTCCAGAAGTATTGCAAGGAACTGAGCGCAACCACTGAAACCCCTGCTGTGGCCAACTCATGCGCAACACCTTGATCAAGCTCTGCCCAGCCTCCATCGCCCGTTAATAGAATGGCAAGCTCGTCGCCAGCGCGAGTAGCGGGTACTTCCGTGATTGGCAGATCTTTGACCTCTGGTGCCAACCCAACTGGCCCTGATTTAGGCTGCAGAGTTTGATACGCGCTGCTGAAAGCGGCATTCCATGTATGTTGATCACGAAAAAAATGATCTGTGTTAGGAAGGCTACGCAACTGCGTTGAATTTACCTGCGCACTAAAGCGCCGCGCCGTATCGATGCTGCAATACGGATCCTGCTCACCTTGCAGCACCACCCATTTTGCCGACAGTTGCTGCAATGGCTGCAGCTGCGAAGTCGGGCCGTCAATTGTTTTCACTGGCTTGCTAAGCGTGCCACGCGCACTGCACAACGACGCCTGTACATTCAATTCACTACAGAAGCCCATGCTTATGCCACCTTGGAAAGTGCCACGCGGCGCCTGCGCCAGCACGGCATAAATGAGCGCCGCACCCGATGAATATCCGACCAATACCGGTGACAGATAGCGTGGTATCGCCATGCGTTTTTCCATTGCATGGGCAAGGTCTTCAAAGTCAGCAGCCATGTATACACATTGATCTGCAGATTCATCCAGCAATTTCAGGTATGGCGCCGTCTCTATACCGATGACGGCGCTACCGGCTTCGAGCAACGTCTGTGCCATGCGTAACATGAGAGGATCTTCCCAACCACCATCGCCAGCAGCAAGAATTGCAACGTCTTTAACAGCGGTTCGCGGCTGAAGCAATCGCACCACACCAAACCGTTCGAATGTTGCCATCATAGGCTTCGCCAGCGCAGCATTAGTCATCGCGCTCGGTGCAGCGTGCGCAGTACCACTGATTAACATACACACGCAACACGCGACCACCACAGACTGAACCAGAGGCAACACTACCCTGCTTATCATCACTTGCTCACAATCTCACGCAGACCACCGGCAATCAGGCTGGTGACATCCAGTAATACCCGCGGTAATGCCAGCCCACCGGGTGCAGCGAGATAACGCGGTTCCCATATCGGTGAAAACTTTTCCTTGTAGCGTCGCAGGCCTTCAAAATTATAGAAATGCCCACCAACATCAAACATGAAGCTACCCATTCGATTCCACGCCGAAGCCAGGTAGTGCTGCTCCAGTCCGGACAAGGGTGCCATACCCAAGTTGAACCACTGATACCCCTGCGACTTACCCCATAACATCACTTCCACAAACAGATAATCCATCACACCACCACGTGGTGCATGCTGCGAATGGCGCATTAAATCCACTGATAGCTCTGCATGATTCGCAGTTGGCCATAGATTGGCAAATGCCACGATGTGTCCCTTTGAACGAACCACCGCGATAGGAAACTGAGCAAGATACGCTGCCGAAAAATAACCCACAGAAAAACGCTTCTCATTGACTGATTTGGCGCTAAGCCAGTCCTGGGAAATCACAGCCAACTCCTGCAATACACTCATATCAATGGGTGGCAGTAGAATTTCGCAGGTAGTGCCCTCGCGCTCTGCACGACGTCGTGCGGTACGGAACTCGCCACGGTGACTGCCTTCAAGACTGAAATCTGGCAACCAGACACGCGCTTCCTCGCCGAGCTTGAGAAGGGCCAGCCCCATATCGACATACAGTGGCAAGAAATCAGGTGTCACCTGATAAAAGACGGTTAATCCGCCATGCTCATCTGACAATTCACGGAATGACCATGCTAATTCATAGGCGCGTTCATTGGCTTGCTGGGCATTCTCCCCCACGGCAACGATTGGATTACCCATCGATACCCAACTACGACCTGATACTTGGTACATCAGGAACGCATCCTGCTGTGGATGAATCAACAAATGTTTATCATGCAGCAATGCAAGGTTAGCGACCGCGTGCGGTGACTGCACCACAATGCGTTGTGCCTGCTGATACGCATCAGCATCTTCCGGTGGCCGTATGCGCACCCCGGGTAGCAACCAGTTATGCGCAACCAATGCGGCAACCAAGACACTCACCAGTAGTCCAGCACGCAGCATGCGCGGCGCATCGCCGAACCAAGCAAAGGTCCACCACAGTTCATTGGAATAATCGACACGGCGATGTGCTAACAGGCCAATCCATATCACCACACCGACAATCATTGCAATGCCCAGCATCCATTGCACACTGGTGCGGCCTTCCATCAAGGCTGCCTTACGGTAGAAGGCGCCCTGTGCAACATAAAGTAAACCTGCGACCAACATCATGATGATCGCCTCTTCGTAATCCCAACCCTTTAACAGGGAAAAGATACTGCCGGCTACTAACAGCGCCAAGGCCAACTGCCAAGCCAGATACACGCGACGCAGCAACGCATGCGACAGAATTACCAACCCTAATCCAGCGATACTGCCGAGCAAATGCGATAGCTCCAGAATCGACAATGGCAGTATCTCGCGTAACGCCAGTACCCGAGCACTGATGGCTGGAGTCGCGCCAGAAATCAGTAACAGGCTGCCCGCCACCAATACTGCGACACCAAGTACTTGTGGAGCGACCGCCGACAACCAGTCGCGCGCCACTCCTGCTACCTTGCGTACACGATGGCGTTGCAACCAGAATTCGTGCAGCGCGAGCATCATTGTCGCGATGAGCAATGGTCCCAAGTAGTAGATAACACGATAAGCCAACAATGAAGCCAGCAACTGATCCACCGGCACCTGTGGCAAGGCAAGCACAATCACGGATTCCAGCACCCCCAACCCACCGGGAACATTTGCAACCAATATCGCCACCACGCTCAATACGTAAATAGCGAGAAATGCTTGGTAAGAAACCATCGCCGAATCCGGCAACAACACAAACAAGCAAGCTGCTGCCAAACACAGGTCAAAGGCAGCGACAGCTATCTGGGCCACCGTCAGGCCAATACTTGGCAATACAAGCGTCCATTGCCACAGCACTAGCGGCTGGCGTTGCCGAGTGACCCACACGCAATAGGCCAGCAGGCCTGCAATCAATAGCCATGCCAGCAGTTGCACTATCACGATGGATAAATGCAGTAGTACGCTAGCTTCAGCGCTCTGCGTCAGTAACGAATAGGCAACAAGCGCAATAGATCCAAGTGCCGTTGTCAGTGCACAGAAACCACTGACCAGTGCCACATGAGTGGCTGGCACACCAACAGAACCATATAGTCGCAAGCGAATCGCCGCACCACTCAATGTCGCCAAGCCGATATTGTGGCCAATGGCAAAGGCAACAAACCCGGTCAACATGCTACGCAGGGAACTGACCGGTTGTTGCACATAGCGCAACGCCAGCAAGTCATAGCCAGTGAGCACCAAGTAACTGGCGAACGCGAACAACACCGAAGTCCATATAGTGAATGTGGATAGCGCGCGTAGCTGCAGGAAAATATCGCGAAAATGGTAACCAGCCAGTGCCCGATGTAACAGTGTTAGTACCGTAATCAACACCAGCACTGATAACAGGGGCAGCAGATACTTCAGGCGGGAGCGCCAGGTCGTAGTTGATTCAGTCACGATGATTTTGGTTGCTATCAGCAGGCATTATTCGCCGACTATTGTGGCGTATAATCTAACCTGACGCCTGCGCTATTTTTTCAAGCAAGTCCAGCTGCTTTCGCTGCATATCCAGCAGCATAGTTCGCCATTCCTGATCGCGCAGCGTATCCAGCTTTTCGTGCAACGCAAGAATTTCAACCTCAGCCTTGAGATTAACTTCGTAGTCCAACCTAGCATTGATCCGATCTTTCTCAGACTGGCGATTCTGACTCATCAGAATAACTGGCGCTTGCGCTGCAGCAATACATGACAGAACAAGATTGAGCAAAATAAACGGATAGGGATCAAACGATCGAGAGGTCTCGCTGTTGTAAAGCATCCAGGCGATTAACACTGCAGCAAACAACCCCATGAACGCCCAGCTACCGCCAAATGCAGCAATTCGGTCAGCGGCGCGCTGCCCCAGTGTGGCATGAGCGCGATCCACCATATTCGCATCTCTGGCAATCGGCTGCCGACTCAGAAATTTTCTAATGACATGCTGCTCGCGCTCACCTAGGCCACTCAGGTTGGGCACTTTATCTGCCATATCGTTGGTGGCAAGAATGAGTCGATGAGCCTTTTGCGTTGCCCGCAATACAAGATACATCAGGGTGATCGTGCCAACCGCACCGATTAATGCCGCCGCAATATGCATCAAGTCCGACTCGGGTATGGTGATACCTATGTATCGAAACAGTGAACCACTAATTAGCCCACCGAGACTGCCCAATGCCAGCTCCGCACCGAGGCTTATGCGAACGTTACTAATAACCAGCCGGGCCACCACACCCGCAGCCAGACCCGTCAATAACCAATGCCATACGTGCATGATTGCCACTCCGAGTTGAGATTAATAACGCCTACAGTAACGAGCCGTCGTCTGCACGATATGGTTATGGCGAAGATCATGGCTACTCGCCGCCGTTCCAGTATCGTTCCATTGCGATATAAAGATAGGAGGCCGACCAGCCGATCATCAATATGCCATTTAAAGCCTCTGCACCGACCAAGAGCCGGATTGAACCGCGCGGTACAATGTCGACAAATCCTAACGAGGTATAGGCTTCAGCCGAAAAGTAAAAACAATTCACCAATGAGAATCCGTCTGCACCGAGCAGTGTGCCAACGTTTGCGTAGCTAACTAGAAAATAGATCAGAAATCCGTACAGGTATATTTGTATGGCATGCGAGGTAAGCGCTACAAAAACAACGGCCAGCAGCTTGCTACGTCGTGGAACCCCAAGCTTTGGCAGCGTATTGCTAAGCACTCCAAGAATTTCAAAGTGAATCAGTGTCGTCGTTGCTATAGCCAGCAGGCATGAAACGATGACAGTGAACATGATAGTAATTCCGGGATGTGGCTATTGCGAAGGTCTAGTTCATTGTGCCGACCACATTATGCCGCCCAAGCATGGCGCTTCCTCACAGGAAGTGTATTAATTTTTTTTAACGACGACATCAACCGTACCAACCGCGACTAGTAACAAAAAAAACGCAGTAGTGCGTGAAAAAACCTGCTGCAGGGTCAGACTAAATTGACTTAGCCATACGTTTTTTTCACCCAAGCACTGCACCAACCTTTTTCGCTAACCACGTAGTTTGGAAAAAGTTTGCACGGTCGGTAGGGCGCGTACTGCAGCTGCACCAACATGCAGTTGGCACAGGTCTGTCCGGACTTGTAGGTTGGGAAACGCTTAAGGTCAACTTTTCTTGCATCATCCACATAACCCACTGCTGCCGCACTGGGGTCAGATGGGCTTAGTCTATGAGCCATCGCTATACCAGCCTCCGCCATCAGGCACGAACCAAGGGTGCCAAATGCGGCTTGCCCTAAAAATAGACGACGATTTATTTTGTACACGATTCTCTTTCTACTGAATTTGTGATTGGATTGAAGCCGAAAGTATTCCGTTGCGTCCTTGATGAACCAAGTAGAAACACCTACCCAGCCCATTAACTAGCATTAGCAGTAATGACTCTGAACGTGGCGTAAAGTTCTCTAGCCAGCAGCATCAGGGCGTCTTGGGCAAATCCATAGAGGTTCCCGTATAGCGCGTCCAGAGCTGCGTCTTACCCAGTAACGCAAAACCAATGTAGCCCCGCACTTTCAATGTGCCATCAGCAAGTAGATCCAGTTTGCACTTGTATGTACTGCCGCTGTTTGGATCATAGATGGTGCCGCCCGACCACTTGCTATCGCCGTCGTACTTCAACCCTGCCATGTTCACCTGACCTCGCAACACCTGATTACGCTTGTCAGGATCTGGATTCTTGGCATCCAGCTTGCCCGGCTGATTACCACCAACTATACGGCCTTGCAAGCTGCCATCAGCAGCGTGGCTGATCTGGATAATGCCGTCCTTGGGTGCGGTTAACCAATTACCCAGCACCTTGGTTTGCGCTTCTTCTGCCGCAATGGCTGCTGACCCAACCAGCGACAAAACCAGCAATACCGCGCTGATCAGCTGTACGATTTTACTGCCACTGTTCATGACCCCACCCCCAGGTTGTGTATCGTGCTGCCTAGCCTAGGTCCGCTTCCGCTATAGTCGCAAGTCATTCCTTTCGCGCCCATCACCATGAACGCTCTTAGCCAGAACCAACTACAGCACAGCACCAGCCCCTACCTGTTACAGCACGCCCACAACCCAGTTCATTGGCTGCCATGGGGGGAGCAAGCCCTGCAACTGGCACGTGACAGCGGCAAACCAATCCTGTTATCAATTGGTTACTCAGCCTGTCATTGGTGCCATGTTATGGCGCATGAGTCGTTTGAGGACGAAACCACAGCGACGTTGATGAACCAGCTATTCGTCAACATCAAAGTGGATCGCGAAGAACGTCCTGATTTGGACAAAATTTATCAGTTGGCGCAACAAGTGCTAACCCAGCATGCGGGCGGCTGGCCATTGACCATGTTTTTGAGTCACGACACGCAACAACCTTTTTTTGGCGGTACCTATTTTCCACCCGTACCACGTCAAGGACTGCCTGGTTTTCAGGATCTGTTACAACGAGTGGCACAGTACTACCGTGAACGCCAATCCGATATCCAACAGCAGCAACAAGCGCTGCTACAGGTATTTACTGATTTGCAGCCTGCGGCACATCACGACACGGTGGACGACTCACCATTAGTCACAGCCCGTGCTGAACTGCAAATCCGCTTTGATACTCAGCTCGGTGGCTTTGGTGGCGCACCAAAATTTCCGCAGCCGCGCACGCTGGAATTATTACTACGCCAATGGCGCGTCAGCAGCGGCATGGAACAACCTGATTTGCACGCACTGTATATGAGCGCATTGACGCTAACACGTATGGCTGAAGGCGGTATCTACGATCAACTGGGTGGTGGCTTGTTTCGCTACGCTGTGGATCATCACTGGATGATTCCGCACTTTGAAAAGATGCTGTATGACAACGCAGAATTGTTGCGCGTGTACGCACAAGCCGCCACCGCAACCGGCGATCCCTTGTTTCGACGTATTACGCAGGAAACGGCGCAATGGCTGCTACGGGACATGCACGCACCACAAGGTGGCTTCTACTCCGCACTGGATGCTGACTCTGAGGGCCATGAAGGTCGCTACTACGTATGGGATGCCGCGCAGCTCGCCGCGCAACTCAGTAGCAGTGAATATGCTGTTTTTTCGCGACGTTATGGACTGGATCGTGCCGCAAACTTTGAAGGTCAGTGGCACTTGCATGTCTACCGCAGACTGGATGACATCGCCACCGAGTTAAACATCAGTCCCGCAGATGCCGAGCAGGAATTACAGCATGCACAACAGAAGCTGCTCGCAGCACGCAACAAACGCATCGCGCCTGGGCTGGATCACAAACTACTCACAGCGTGGAATGGCCTTACTGTTGCGGGCCTATGTCAAGCCGCGCGTTGCCTTGACGATGCCAGCTTGACAGAAGCCGCTTGCGCGACGGTCGATCAACTACGTACTCACGCATGGCGCAATGGCCGACTGTACGCAGTCCAAGCAGGCGGCGTGGCGCAATTTCCAGCCTATCTGGATGATTACGCCTTTCTGCTTGCAGGCCTGTTGGAGCTATTACAAACCCGTTGGCGCAGCAGTGATTTGCACTGGGCAACCGAGCTGGCAGAAGTACTACTGAAACACTTTGCTGACACACAGCGCGGTGGTTTTTACTTTACCGCCGATGACCACGAAACATTGATTCACCGTAGCCGTACCTTTTCTGATGAAGCCACCCCCGCTGGTAATGCCATTGCGGCGCAGTGTCTGTTGCGACTGGGTTACTTACTGGGCGAACCACGTTATCTCGCTGCTGCCGAGCAAACACTGCGCGCCGATTGGATCGCTTTGCAAGATCACCCTGCTGCACATGCCAGCATGCTGGTTGCACTGCAAGAGTTTTTACAACCCCCACAACTGGTCATCATTCGCGGTAACTCAACTGAAATCAATCAGTGGCAACAAGCATTGAATCAGTTATACAAACCGGATCGCATGGTGTTTGCCATCGACACTCATGCCACGTTACCGGAAAGCTTGGCCAGAAAGGGCAGTGCCGCAACTACGCTGGCGTATGTATGTCACGGCAGCACTTGTAGTGCGCCACTGCAATCACTTGAGTCGCTGATTGCACTAACTAGATAGCCGCCTTGATATTCAGCATCAGCTCAGCATCTCTGTACACATCAAACTGCGGCGCCTGCGCCCAGTCATACATCCACGGCTGTGCTGTTTTCAGCTCGACCGCTTCGTCCACATAGCGGGGAATCACATGCGCATGCAACGCTGGCTCCACGTTGCCAAACATCGCATAGTTAATACGTAGCGCACCGGTGGCGGTGAACACGGCATCACCGAGCAATGCCATATCCTTGAGAAACTGCTCACGATGCGACGGACTCATGGCATTGAGATGCGGCACTACAGGATCCGGCAATAACAAACTATAGCCACGCAGAAATTGTGCCTGCCCTAGCACCGCCCAACCAGAGGGCATGCGTGACAGTAACGGCGCATAGTCACCGGCACGGCACGCGGCGACCAACTTGTGAATGGCAGTCTGGTTAGCAGGATTATTCATAGTGGCAGCAACTGATTCCGATATGAACTAGCAATGGACATACATTATTTTTTGCAGCCTAGCTTCAATCGCCACGCCAGTTTTTCAACAAGGTGTTAATTGACACCATGATCACCACAAACAACAGCAGATCGATAATCTGCGTAGCCATTTCGGAAAAATACCGACCAATGAAACCACTGAGCCAGTAAACCATGGTGGCCGCAACGGCGACGGAAGGTAGTAGCGTCATGGCAGCTCCTGCTGGATTTCTTGTTAAGAGGTAGCCAATTATTATTCATCAAACAAGTGCGGCGCTAACAATACTCTGCGCTTCCTGCTGGATACGCCGCAGATGATCGACATCGAGATAGCTTTCTGCGTAAATTTTGTACACATCTTCCGTACCCGATGGACGCGCCGCAAACCATCCATGCTCGGCAATCACTTTGAGTCCACCAATGGCAGCACCATTACCTGATGCCTGCGTAACAATAGTTTGAATCGCCTCACCCGCCAATTGTTTGGAAGTCACTTGCTCTGGTGTCAGGCGCGACAGCAGCTTCTTTTGTGCGGGGGTGGCAGGGGCATCAATGCGCTCAAAGATGGGCTCGCCGAACTCATGTGTCAGCTCACGATAAACTTCACCGGGATCACGCCCCAGACGCGCGGTAATCTCAGCTGATAACAGCGCGGGTGCCAAGCCATCTTTATCAGTGGTCCACACGCTGCCATCCATACGGCTGAACGACGCACCCGCACTTTCCTCACCCACAAACCCCAACGAACCATCCAACAGCCCATCGACAAACCATTTGAATCCGACCGGCACTTCGAACACTTTGCGCTGCAACTTAGCGGCCACGTAGTCGATCATCTGGCTGCTCACTATGGTCTTGCCCACACCCGCATCTTTGCGCCACTGTGGTCGATGCTGAAACAGATAATGGATAGACACCGACAGATAATGATTGGGCGGCAGCAATCCAACGCTGGGGGCGACGATGCCATGCCGGTCATGATCGGTATCGCAGGCGAAGGCGATGTCAAACCGATCTTTCAGGTCAATCAAGCCATGCATGGCATGCGCAGACGAAGGGTCCATACGAATCTTGCCATCCCAATCCACACTCATGAAGCGAAACGTCGGGTCAACGTCTTGATCGACGACGGTCAGGTTCAAACCATAGCGCTCGGCAATTGCGTTCCAGTAATGCACTCCCGCCCCACCCAGCGGATCGACACCCATGCGAATCTTGGCATCGCGAATGACTTTCATATCAATAACGCTACCCAGATCGCTGACATAGGTGTTGAGGTAGTCGTGGCGATGCGTGGTGATTGCGTTGCGAGCGGTGGCGAACGGCACTCTTTTCACCCCCACTAACTTCGCCGCTAGCAAGCGGTTAGCTTCGATTTCCATCCAGCCCGTAATCTGTGTGTCGGCCGGCCCGCCATTGGGTGGGTTGTATTTGAAGCCACCGCTATCCGGCGGGTTGTGCGACGGCGTGATGACAATACCATCGGCCAGACCGCTGATCCGTCCACGGTTGTAAACCAAGATTGCATGCGAGATGGCGGGGGTCGGCGTGTATTCATCGTTCGCGGCGATCATCACTTCAACTTCGTTGGCCGCTAATACTTCCAGCGCACTGACAAAAGCTGGTGCCGATAAGGCATGCGTATCAAACCCCAAGAACAGCGGGCCATTAATGTTTTGCTGTTTGCGATAACTGCAAATCGACTGGGTGATAGCCAGAACATGCGCTTCATTAAAACTATATTCGAATGACGACCCACGGTGTCCTGAAGTACCAAATGCGACTCGCTGCGCAACAATCTCAGGATCAGGGCGCTCGCTAAAGTAGGCTGTAATCAAGCGCGGCACATCAACCAGCAAGCTAGCTGGTGCCAATTTTCCTGCCAGTGGATTGATCTGTGCGCTCATTTGAATCTCCATGTATTTCGGATGGCCATATTCATGACTGGCCCAGGCTAAGAGGTACAATTAATAACATGTTTTCTTTTGTAAATCCGTTTGCATTAAGACTGCAATGGCATGCTTTTCTGGTACTTTGCGTCTCGTTGATCAACCGCCTATATTGCCAGCCACAATAGCCAACCCACTCCCCCAGATAATTAGTCATGCCTTATTCAAAACCAACAGTGTTCGTTTGTCTGGCAAGTTTGCCACTGTTGCCACAAACATACTGAATGACAAATCATGTTTGACTGGTTTGCCCTCACCACCACCGAATCGCAGGCACTACAGCTAAGCCTGAGCGTAGCTTTGCGCAGCGTACTATTCAATTTGTTACCTGCCATCATCCTTGCCTGGTTGCTCACTCGGCGTCGTTTCCCCGGCCGCTTCTTGCTGGACGCAATGGTGCATCTGCCACTGGTACTACCCCCAGTAGTTATTGGTTATTTGTTATTACTGCTGTTTGGCATACGCGGCCCGATTGGTGCGTGGCTATACACCACCTTCGATATCCGTCTGGTATTCACCAGTACCGGCGCAGCGCTGGCTACGGCAGTGATGTCATTGCCACTGATGGTGCGCTCTATGCGTATTGCCTTGGAAGGCGTAGACCGTGGCCTTGAAGAAGCCGCGCGCACCTTGGGAGCCGGTGCACTGGATCGGTTTTTTACAATCACCCTGCCCTTGATGGCACCCGGCGTACTGGCTGGCGTGGTCACTGCCTTTGCTGCCGGGCTAGGCGAATTCGGTGCGGTCATTACGTTTGTTGGCAATGTTCCCGGCGAAACACAGACCTTGCCATTGGCACTGTATGCAGCTTTGCAATCACCTGATGGCGATGCACTCGCAGCGCGGTTAGCAAGTATGTCGATTGTGCTTGGCATCAGCGGCTTGTTGCTTGCCGAATGGCTGGCGCACACGCTGCGAAACCATCTAGGGCGTTCACACTTGGGGCCAGCATGAGCGACCCATCATGCTGAGCGTGCAGCTCACTAAGCGTCGTGGTGACTTTAATCTGTCGCTGGAATTTTCCACCCCTGAATCAGGCGTAATCGCGTTATTCGGTCATTCCGGCTGCGGCAAAAGTACCGCCGTGAATTTGCTCGCCGGGTTGCTGCACCCCGACGCAGGTCATATCAAGCTGGATAATGCCGTACTGCTGGATACCACGCAGCGCATCAACCTGCCCGCCGAGCAACGCCGCATTGGCTATGTGTTTCAAAACGCGCGCTTGTTTCCGCACTACACTGTTGCTGGCAATTTGCGTTATGGCTTGCGCCGCGCCAACTCTGTCGCATCGAATTTTACCTTCGACTCCATCGTGGAATTACTGGGTCTTGGCAATTTTTTATCACGTCGGCCCGCACAGCTCTCCGGTGGCGAACAACAACGCGTTGCGCTAGGTCGGGCACTGTTATCACAACCACGCCTGCTGTTACTGGATGAGCCACTTGCATCGCTGGATCTGGCACGCCGTGAAGAAGTGCTGCCGTATCTCGAACGAATACGTGATCAACTCAAGATTCCGATGGTGTACGTCAGTCATCAGTTTGAAGAGGTGCTGCGTCTCGCCACCCATGTAGTGCTTATGAAGCAAGGTCAGGTACTGGCGCAGGGCGATCTACCCAGTATCAGCATGCAACCAGCATTGCGTGAATTGATTGGTGCCGACGCACTGGGCGCGGTGGTTGAAGGCGTGGTACAACACCTCGATCACGATAACGGTCTGGCACAAGTAACCATAGGTCATGGACAAATCAATGTTGATGTGCAGACGTTGCAAGTGGGACAACAGGTGCGCTTGCAACTACTGGCGCGCGATCTGATTCTGGCGCTGGCACAGCCTCGGGGGCTGAGCGTGCGCAACATGCTGCAAGGAGTGATTGCTCAGCTCATGCCGGATGATGGCCATGCCATGCTGGTGACCATTGATATCGGTGGCGTGAACCTACTCGCTCGTGTTACCACCTCGGCAGCAACGGAGCTGCAACTGCATATTGGTCAGTCCATCTGGACGTTGGTCAAGTCGGTCACGTTACGCGGCCATGTGTATCCGAGCAGCAAGGTGACGACTGTATGAAAGGTTTTCAATTTCTTGCCACGCTGCTGCTTGCCGCCCAAGTCCATGCAGCGCAACCCGCTGCGCCGCCACTACTGGTCTATGCCGCTGCCTCGTTGACCAATGTGTTACAGGAAATGGGCGCGGCTTATCAATATGAAACCGGCCAGCCAGTAAAGTTTTCTTTCGCCTCCAGTGCAACACTGGCGCGGCAAATTGAATCGGGCGCACGTGCTGATGTATTTATTTCTGCTGATAGTGACTGGATGAATTACTTGCAGCAGCGACAATTGATAAAAGTGAATAGTCGATATGATTTACTAGGCAATAGATTAGTGTTGATTGCGCCAGCCGATAGCAATTTACAACTCACCATTGCACCCAACTTTGCGCTAGCTCGTGCGTTGGGTAACGGGCGCTTATCAGTAGGCGATCCTGATTCGGTACCGGCAGGCAAGTACGCACGTGAGGCGCTGAGTAGCTTAGGCGTATGGAATGAGGTTACTAACAAACTAGTGCGTGGCGATTCCGTGCGTACTGCACTGGTGTTTGTTGAACGTGGCGAAGCGCCACTGGGCATTGTTTATGAAACTGATGCGCTGCCAGACAAGCGAGTGCGGATTGTTGATTACTTTCCGGTCGACAGTCACGCTCCGATTGTCTATCCCATCGCACTGACAGTCTCAGCCAACAAGGATGCCGACAAATTTATTACTTACCTGTGTGGGAAAAACGGCACCGCAATCTTTAGCAAGCACAGTTTCAGCGTGTTGAAGTAGTGACGCTAGGTCGCTCGGCATACACCTTGCGTACCTACGCGGGCTGGAAAGCGTCGATACCGCAGAGGTGGTCGGGCGTTTATCATCGCTGCGTAGGTCGAGTGAGATCCCAACTTAAATAAAAGTCACACCCTTTATGCGTTGGATCGTTCGGTGCATGCATATCTGCGCCCTACACTGACTGGGACTTGGCACGTCTGCGAGAACCGATGTTAGGAGCTAGTTGTCACATACAGTGACCGCTCATTTTTTAGAAGTTGCAGTAGAAGCTCGCGAATTTCGTTCAGCTGCATCTCCGTGTCCCAATGTACTTTCGGGTAATACGCCGCTCGTTTGATGGAAGTTTTAGGAAATGGAACACTCAGATCTGACGCCATTATATGAATCAGGTCTGCAAGTAAATTATCGCCCCCATCTAGCCAGCGGTTCAAACTTTCTTGAGTATCCCCTGGCCCTTTATTTAGGTGATCTAGATACAACCCCCAAGCGTCTGCAATCTGTGGATGCTTATTTTGCGGAAAGGCAAAATCAATATGGTTTAGTGCGGACACATGGTCGAGAGACATCCGAGTTGACCGAGTGGTCATGAGGGTGCGGAACACCCACTCCTGTCGGTCGTGAGCTTGTCGTCCGCGCTGCCGAATCTCGGAAGCCCACACAGCAAGAACGGGGCCGAGGATGGTAAGCAATGACTATGGCGACGGCTGACCAATCCACTTCTATTCTCCTTACAAGCTCTGACTAAAACAGAGGTCGAGCTATAGTCCACGTAGGGCGGACACTCTGTGTCCGCCGAATGATTCACCAATGGAATCATTCAAACCCAACTAGAACGGAATATCATCATCAAACCCGCCTTCATCGCTGGGTGGTGGCGATGAGTTCGATGAGCTACGCTCAGGCGCGGCACGACCACCACCGGCACCGGATGCCGATGATTCGCTACCGCCTTGACCACCGCCTGCACCACCACGACCACCGAGCATTTGCATGTCGCGACCTACAATTTCAGTGGTGTAACGATCTTTGCCTTCTTTGTCCTGCCACTTGCGGGTACGCAGGCTACCTTCGATGTATACCTGCGAACCTTTGTGCAGGTATTCGGCAGAAATCTCAGCTAACTTCTCGAACAACACCACGTTATGCCATTCTGTGCGCTCTTGCTTGTCGCCGGATTGTTTATCCGTCCAGCTATCGGAGGTGGCAATGCTGAAATTGGTGACGGCTTTGCCGTTGGGCATGTAGCGCGTTTCTGGATCTTTACCGAGATTACCAACCAAGATGACTTTATTGATGCCGCGCGCCATGGGGACGATACTCCAGTGTCGTGTTATTTATTGAGCGGGGATTGTAGTCGCTCAGGGCGACTAGGTCAGCATTTACGGGTTCAGGCTTCCGTAGTGGAAGCCAGCACCACGAACGCCCACAGCAACGCCACTCCGGCACTGAGCCAGAAAACGCCGCCATAGCCAAAGCGTGCCGCGACCAACCCGCCCGCCACCGGGCCAACGGCAGCCCCCAGCGACTGGCAAGTGCCAAACACACCTAGCGCTGCACCGCGATCCGCACTGGGAGCCGCTTTCGACAAGGCCGCTGGCAATCTGGCTTCGAGAAAATTGAAGGCGGCAAAGTACAGCGCAAAGATTAGCAGCAGCGGCCATAGTTGCGCACTGAATACTGCAATCAGTGCCTGTGCTACAGCTGCAATCAGGATCGCGGCAACGGTCAGGCGGCGCGGCTGCGCGACGCGCTCAACGCCACGAATCAACGCAAACGTGCCCAGTAACGACACCAGGAATACACCCAGGTACACCTGCCAATGTGCTGACTTGGGTATGCCCAACACAGAGACCAATATCTGTGGCATTGAAAGAAAGGTACCCGCCAGCACGAAGTGCAGCGCAAACACTCCAACAAAGTGGGCGCGCAAAGTCGGCATGCAGCCGACGCGCCACAGTGAGGTTCTGACCGCCAACTTACGATCGCCCATGGCCAGATCATGCGGTGCGCCCCAGCGCAGCAACGCCAGTCCAGCCAGCGCCATCACCGCCATCACCGCAAACACTCCGCTCATACCAATGCTGCTTTCCAATACCGGTGCAATGATTAACGACAACACAAACGAGGCGCCAATACTGATGCCGATAAAAGCCATGGCACGCGTCCGCACCGCATCACGTGTATGATCGGCCAGTAAAGCCGTGACGGCGGCAGACATGGAGCCAGCACCTTGTAAGGCCCGCGCCGCGACCACCCACTCGAAGCTGTTAGCGAACATGCCCACTACAGAACCCAGAAAAAACAGCAGCAGGCCAATGGCGATCATTGGCCGCCGACCATAACGATCCGACCAGCGACCGAAGGGAATCTGAAACACCATTTGCACCAGCGCATAGGTACCCATCGCCCAACCCACTTGTACGGGTGTGGCCCCCGGTAGGTTAGACACGTACAGGGATAGCACGGTCAAGGGTAGAAACAGACCAAGCATGCGCGTGGCATAAATGCCCGCCAAAGCCGCGACCGTGCGCCGCTCCTGTGCTGTCAGGCTAACCGTTGTCGATGCAGGGGTCGCTGCGTCAGCGGAATTTTCAGTGGTAGTCGGAATGGGTTTTGCCTCGCAACCAAGCTGCGTATAGTACCAAGTCCGCTTGCACAGCTGCTAATGATCGACGCGATTTTGCAGATGCCTGCGCCACCAGCCGCAATTCAGCCATACACCTATGTCCCAGATTCGAATCCGCGGTGCACGCACCCACAACTTGCGTAACATCGATCTTGATTTACCGCGCGACAAACTGATCGTGTTCACCGGGCTTTCCGGCTCGGGTAAATCGTCGCTGGCATTTGACACTATTTATGCCGAGGGCCAGCGGCGCTATGTGGAATCGCTGTCGGCGTATGCACGGCAATTTTTGTCAATCATGGAAAAGCCGGATGTCGACACTATTGAAGGCTTGTCGCCCGCCATTGCCATCGAGCAGAAATCCACCTCGCACAACCCGCGTTCGACGGTAGCTACCGTCACCGAAATTTATGATTACCTGCGCCTGCTGTTTGCCCGTGTCGGCACACCCCGCTGTCCCGATCATCACATTGATCTCACCGCGCAAACTGTCAGCCAGATGGTGGATCAAGTACTACAGCAACCGGAAGGGACAGCACTACTACTCTTGGCTCCCATGATTCAGGAACGCAAGGGCGAGCATCAGCAGGTATTCGAGGAGCTCAAGGCGCAGGGCTTTGTGCGCGTGCGCATTGATCATCACGTCCATGAGCTGGATGCACTACCAAAGCTGGATGGCAAGCGTAAGCACAGCGTTGAAGCGGTGGTAGATCGCTTCAAGGTACGCGCTGATCAAGCGCAACGTCTGGCAGAGTCGTTTGAAACTGCACTGCGCTTGTCGAATGGCACGGCGCGAGTAGTAACCATGCCCGTCGAAGGCGACAAGAAGGCGACGCAGGAATGGGTGTTCTCTAATCGCTTTGCTTGCCCGGAGTGTGGCTACTCATTGGCAGAACTCGAACCACGACTATTCTCGTTCAACAATCCATCTGGCGCTTGTTCAGGTTGCGATGGCTTAGGGGTGCAGGAATTTTTCGATCCGGCACGCGTAGTACATCATCCTGAATTATCGCTGTCAGGTGGCGCAGTACGCGGCTGGGATCGCCGTAATGCTTATTACTTCCAGCTAATTCAATCACTGGCCAAGCACTTCAAATTTGACGTGGATACGGAATATCGCAAGCTGCCTGCCAATATCAGAAAACTAGTGTTGGATGGTAGCACTGACAAAATTGAGTTTCGGTACATCGACGCCAAGGGTGGCACCACCAAGCGCAGCCACGTATGGGAAGGCATTCTGCCCAACATGCAGCGCCGTTACCGCGAAACCGAATCCATGGCGGTACGCGAAGAGTTGCGTAAATATCTGAGTACCCGCCCCTGCGCTGCGTGTAGCGGCACTCGCTTGAATCAAGCGGCATCGAACGTGTTTGTGGCGGATCACGCCATACCACAGATCACCTCCATGAGCGTTGGCACTGCGCTGGTGTTTTTTGATGCACTCAGCCTGCCCGGTTGGCGCGGCGAAATCGCCAGTAAGATTCGCAAGGAAATTGCTGATCGGCTGCGCTTTCTGAACAACGTTGGTCTGGATTATCTGACTCTGGATCGCAGTGCCGAAACGCTTTCCGGCGGCGAAGCGCAACGTATCCGTCTCGCCAGCCAGATTGGTTCGGGCTTGGTGGGCGTGATGTACATTCTTGATGAGCCATCAATTGGTTTGCATCAACGCGATAACGACCGGCTACTGACCACACTGATTCATCTGCGTGATCTGGGCAATACCGTGATTGTGGTGGAACATGACGAGGATGCGATTCGTCATGCTGATTACGTAGTCGATCTCGGTCCTGGCGCAGGCGTGCATGGTGGCGAAATTATTTCGCAAGGCACCCCGCAACAGGTCATCGCTGATCCTAAATCCATCACCGGTCAGTTTTTGTCTGGGCAGCGTGCGATTGCCACACCCACACTGCGTACTTCACCGCAACCGGATCTGCACTTGCGTGTAGTCAACGCCACAGGTAACAACCTGCGCAGCGTCAGCGTGGATTTCCCAATCGGTTTGATGACCTGTGTTACGGGGGTATCTGGCTCCGGTAAATCTACGCTAGTGAATGACACACTGCTGCAGCATGTTGCGCGCCAGCTCAATGACAGCAGTGTTGATGCCGCACCTTGTGATGCAGTGGAAGGCCTGCAACATATCGACCGCATCGTTGATATTGATCAGAGCCCGATTGGCCGCACACCACGCTCCAACCCCGCCACCTACACTGGCGTATTCACACCGATCCGTGATCTCTATGCGCAAACATCCGAAGCGCGTACGCGTGGTTATGAAATGGGTCGCTTCAGTTTCAACGTAAAAGGTGGCCGCTGCGAGGCTTGTGAAGGCGACGGCGTCATCAAGGTTGAAATGCACTTCCTGCCCGACATGTACGTACCCTGCGATGTGTGCAAAGGTAAACGTTATAACCGCGAAACGCTTGATATCCATTATAAGGGTAAGAACATTCACGAAGTACTGGAGATGACCATTGAAGACGCACTAGCGTTTTTTCAGGCGGTGCCGACCATCGCCAGCAAACTACAGACATTGATGGATGTCGGTCTTACCTACGTAAGATTGGGACAGAACGCCACCACCTTGTCCGGCGGCGAAGCGCAACGGGTCAAGCTGGCCAAGGAATTATCCAAACGCTCTACCGGCCGCACTCTGTACATACTGGACGAACCCACTACTGGCCTGCACTTCCATGACATTGAACAGCTATTGAAAGTGCTGCATCGGCTACGTGATGAAGGCAATACGGTAATCGTAATTGAACACAATCTGGATGTGATCAAGACTGCCGACTGGATTATTGATATGGGGCCGGAAGGCGGCAGCGGCGGCGGTGAAGTGATTGCCACTGGTACGCCAGAGCAGCTCGCCAAGCATGCCAGTTCTTATACCGGGCAATATCTGGCACCAGTGCTAAAGCGTGGACTGGTTACTGACGGTAAAACTAAATCAACGAACCGTCGGCCGCATCGGCGTTGAATCGAAGTATTGTTTCACTTCGCTGTTCTCAATGCGCTCGCGATATTGACCGAAAGAACAAGCACGCACCACCTCACGCCAGAAAGTGATGGCCTCCTTATTGGAAGCGTTCTCGATAATCTCCCAACGGCCTGCGAAACGTTTGAAAATCAATTGCACTACTTCACTACCAATGCCACGACGACGCTGGCTGGCAATGATAAAAAACTCCGCCATACGATAATCCAGCTGGCCACGCTGCATGGGTGAGGGCTTGCCAACCACGGCAAAACCAACTGGCGTCGCACCCTTCATAAACACCAGAGGGACTGAGCTGTCGTCGATAAACCAACGCGCCAGCAGGTCGGGCTCACGATCACCAAACTCACCGCGTACCGGAAAGATACCGGTATTCGTTGAGACCTCCATTAGTGAATCCAGATACTCTGGAAATACTCCTTCCATCCAGCGCCGAGCTTCAATGGAATATCGTGCATCGCGCAGGCTAACTGGCACGGCTTAGTCCTCAAGTCGTCAATATCAGAAAGCAAAAGGGCGGATGGATTTGCGTCCATCCGCCCTGAATCAATGCCTTAACGGCAATTGATTAGTGAGCAGCAGCGGCACTGCTAACAGCAGCAGCAGCGTCGGTAGCAGCATCGCCAACAGCAGCAGCAGCGTCGGTAGCAGCATCGCCAACAGCAGTAGCAGCATCGGTAGCAGCGCCTTCAACAGCAGCAGCAGCTTCAACGGCAGGAGCTTCAACAGCAGGAGCTTCAACAACGGCTTCTTCTTGCTTGGCGCAAGCAGACAGAACCAAGGCAGCAACTAGGGCGCTAAGTACGAGTTTTGCGTTCATGTTTAGTATTCCAAATTAGAGAGTTGAACAAGCGATCAATCACCGTCAACGTGCCATGGCTGATACCCTAGCTACATTGATCGGGATGATTCTAGTAAGTTTATTTCTGAATTTGAAACACAAATTGTAATCAACACTTAAACGTCAACATGACGTAAAAAAACACCCCGGTCTTTTACGTTTTTTTAACATCCGGATCACAACAAGGAGAAGAAGCTCACCGGCTTCGCGCAAATCTACAGCGTAATTGCGTATTTTGAAGTAATCGTATGTCATCAAGAATTCACAGCAAATCAGAACTACAAATAAAAAAAGGCCAAGCTTAATGCTTGGCCTTTTAACTCTCGCTGGCTGATGAAATCAGCCTTCAGCTTGTTTCTTCTTTGCGCGCGGTTTTTTGATCGGTGCAGCCTCACTGGCATCATTAGAAGCTGCTACCTTAACGCGCTTCGCCTTCTTGGCTGGAGGCGCGTCCTCAGCCACGGCAACGGCCACCGGCTTATCAACCAATTGCATCAACGCCATGGGCGCAGAGTCACCCGGACGAGGGTCCATTTTCAAAATGCGAGTGTAACCACCAGCACGCGCATTGAAACGCGGCCCGATGTCTTCAAACAACTTGGTAACCACAGCTTCATCACGCAAGCGGGCAAAAGCCAGACGGCGATTGGCCTGACTGTCGCGTTTACCAATGGTGATCAGAGGCTCAACCACTCGACGCAATTCCTTGGCCTTAGGCAAAGTAGTACGGATGGTTTCGTGCTGCAACAAGGATACAGCCATGTTCTTCAACATCGCTGCACGATGCGGGGAATTGCGGCTTAGTTGCCGACCGGAAAGTTGGTGACGCATGGTTCTACTCTAAATACTCAGGCTCAAACCGCGCTACTTCAAGCAACGCGGTTCAATAACTTTAAATAACGCTACGCTCATCGTCGCGACGCAAACTCACTGGTGGCCAACTATCCAGACGCATGCCCAGACTCAACCCATGGCTTTCCAGCACTTCCTTGATTTCGGTCAGTGACTTCTTACCAAGGTTTGGCGTGCGCAACAGTTCAACTTCAGTACGCTGCACCAGATCACCGATGTAATGAATGTTCTCTGCTTTGAGGCAGTTGGCACTACGTACAGTGAGCTCTAGCTCATCAACCGGACGCAACAGAATCGGATCGTACAGTTCTTCAGCAGTCTTGCTAGCGCCTTCTTCTTGGCCTTGCAGATCCACAAACACCGACAGCTGATCTTTGAGAATCGAACCGGCACGACGGATGGCTTCTTCCGGATCAATAGTACCGTTGGTTTCGATGTCGATCAGCAATTTATCGAGGTTGGTGCGCTGCTCTACGCGAGCTGCTTCCACGGTATAGGTAACCCTACGAATCGGACTGAATGAAGCATCCAACTGCAAACGACCGATGTTGCGCGTAGAACCTTCAGCACCCGCCTGAGTCGCTGGACGATAGCCACGACCCTTCTCGATTTTGAGCGTCATGCTCAATTCGCCAGCCTTGGTGAGGTTGGCAATGACCAAACCGGGATTGATGATTTCCACATCGTGATCCAACTGGATATCACCGGCAGTCACAGGGCCAGGACCTTTCTTGTACAGACGCAGTTCAGCTTCATCGCGCGTATTCAAACGCACAGCCACCTGCTTCAAATTCAACATGATTTCAACCACGTCTTCCTGCACACCTTCAACACTGGTGTATTCGTGCAGCACGCCGTCGATCTCCACCTCGGTGATCGCCGCACCGGGCAGGGATGACAACAGTACACGCCGCAGGGCATTGCCTAGCGTGTGGCCGAACCCACGTTCGAACGGCTCAATCGTAACCTTGGCATGACGCGGAGTGGTCGGAGTTACCTTCACGACGCGTGGCTTCAGGAGTTCAGCACCAAATGCTTGCATGGAGCATCACCTATAGTTAAAGAGGAGCAATCGAGACCTCATGCCATGACGGCATGAAGCAGCGAACCGCAAATTACTTCGAGTACAACTCGACCACGAGGTTTTCGTTAATATCGGGGAGAATGTCACCGCGATCAGGCAGCTGTTTCAGCAAACCAGAAAGCTTTTTCTCATCCACTTCCACCCATTGTGGAAACCCAACTTGGCCTTTGATCTGCAGCGCACTTTGAATACGTGCCTGCTTCAGCGCGCCTTCGCGCACCGCAACCACATCACCGGCCTTACATTGATAGGAGGCGATGTTGACTGGTTCGCCGTTGACGGTCACGCTCTTATGGCTGACCAATTGACGCGCTTCCGAACGAGTCGAAGCAAAACCCATACGATAAACGACGTTATCGAGACGACCTTCGAGCAGCTTCAACAGGTTCTCACCCGTTGCACCGGGACGACCAGCAGCGTGGGTGTAATAACCCCGGAACTGCCGCTCCAGTACGCCATACATACGGCGCAGTTTCTGTTTTTCACGCAACTGCAAACCATAACTGGATAGACGAGTCTTGCGCTCACTCTTGACACCACCCGGTGGCACATCAAGTTTGCACTTCGATTCCAGTGATTTAACACCGCTCTTCAAAAACAGGTCTGTACCTTCGCGGCGGGACAGCTTGCACTTTGGGCCAATATAACGAGCCATAATCTACTTCCTCACACCTTTGATCTATTGCGAAATTGCGCAAGCAATTACACGCGACGCTTTTTCGACGGCCGACAGCCGTTGTGCGGAATAGGTGTGACATCCGCAATATTAGAAATTTTCAAACCACAGGCATTCAGGGCACGCACTGCAGACTCGCGACCGGGTCCTGGACCCTTGACGCGCACTTCAACATTTTTCAAACCATGCTCTTGAGCAGCAACGCCAGCTTTTTCAGCGGCAACCTGCGCAGCGAATGGCGTACTCTTACGCGAGCCACGGAAACCTGAGCCACCCGAGGTAGCCCAAGACAGGGCGTTACCCTGACGATCAGTGATCGTGATAATCGTGTTGTTAAAGGAAGCGTGAACGTGAGCGATACCATCGGTCACATTCTTCTTCACTTTCTTACGGGTTTTACCCGCACCGGCGCCGCCCGCCTGTTGCTTGTTATCAGCCATTAGCCTTGAAACCCGCCATACAAAACTGTTAAGACAATTCGTTACCTAAAAACCAGACACTAAAATCAGTGTCTTGGTCTATCGCTCGCTAACCCGCATCACTTACCTGGGGGCGCCTTCATCTTGATCGCCGCCTTACGTGGCCCCTTACGGGTACGAGCGTTAGTGCGCGTACGCTGACCACGCATTGGCAAACCACGACGATGACGAATGCCGCGATACGTACCCAAGTCCATCAATCGCTTGATGTTCATGGACGTTTCACGACGCAGGTCACCTTCAACCAAGAGCGTGCCGACCTGCGCACGCAGCGCCGTCACTTCAGCATCGGTCAGATTTTTGACCAACGTATCTTGTTTGACCCCAGCCGTATCGCACGCCTTGCGTGCCTGGGTACGACCAACGCCGTAAATATGGGTTAAACCAACCCATACGTGTTTGTTCATCGGAATATTGACGCCAGCAATGCGGGCCATCTTGACCTCTCCCGGCTCGAAAAGCCCGGAACTTTAACCTAAAAAAGGTGGCAACTCAATCCACCCACCTACTATCAGCTCAATGACTAACCTTGACGCTGCTTGTGGCGCGCCTCAGTGCAAATCACATACACAATGCGCTTACGACGCACGATCTTGCAGTTCTTGCAGATCTTTTTAACCGAAGCTCGAACTTTCATGACTCACTCCAAAACGCGACCCGAGACCGCCAACTGCGTTCTCCACCCTAACTCTGCTTGCCGTAGCCGCTCAAGTTGGCCTTTTTCATCAGGCCCTCATATTGACGCGACATCAAATGTGCGGCTACTTGCGCCTGGAAATCCATGATCACCACGACCATGATCAGCAGCGACGTTCCACCAAAGTAAAAAGGTACGTTGAAGCGAGCTACCAGAAACTCCGGCAGCAAACACACCAGAGCCACATAAATTGCGCCCCATACGGTTAACCGAGTCAGCACTTTGTCGATATAGTCAGCAGTGTGCTGACCAGGACGAATACCGGGGATGAAGGCTCCTGATTTCTTAAGATTTTCCGCCGTTTCACGGGAATTGAATACCAGTGCAGTGTAGAAAAAGCAGAAGAAAATAATCAGCGTGCCGTAAAACAACATGTGCACCGGCTGACCGGTCGACAACGAAGCCGCCAACTGCTGCAGAAAATTCTGCACTGCACCCGGTTGTGTCGCACTGCCGAACCAGTTAGCGATTGTCGCAGGAAACAATAATAGGCTGGAGGCGAAAATTGGTGGAATCACACCCGACATATTGAGCTTGAACGGCAGATGCGTGCTTTGGCCCATCATCATACGTCGACCCTGCTGTCGCTTGGCGTAGTTGACTTGAATCTTGCGCTGACCGCGCTCGACAAATACCACACAATAAGTAACCAACACCACCATACCGAACAGCACGAATGCCACCAATGCATTCAGCTCACCGTTACTCACTTGCTGCAAGGTACCGCCGATAGCAGCGGGCAGGCCGGCGACGATACCAGCCAAAATAATCATGGAAATGCCGTTGCCCAGACCACGCTCGGTGATCTGCTCGCCGAGCCACATCAAGAACATGGTGCCAGTAGTGAGCGTCGCGGTAGCAATGACAATAAACTGTGGCCCAGCATCGATGACCACGCCTTGTTTCTGGAAGGCAGCTGCCGCACTCGCACCTTGAACAACAGCCAAGAGTACCGCGCCATAACGCGTGTACTGAGTCAACTTACGTCGACCCGCCTCACCTTCTTTCTTTATCGAAGCCAGTTCAGGCATCACCACACCCATCATCTGTACGATGATCGACGCAGAAATATACGGCATGACACCCAGCGCAAAAATTGACAGTCGTTGTAACGCACCGCCGGAGAACATGTTGAACATGTCCAGCAGAGTTCCAGACTGCGCAGCGAAGAACTGTGCCAACGCAGCGGAGTCAATGCCAGGAACCGGAATAAACGTACCAACGCGATACACAATCAAACTGCCAATCAAAAACCACAGACGCTGACGCAACTCGGCAAAACGGGTTACGTCGCCGAGGGCAGCTATCGAGTTCGGATTGTGCGGTTTTTTAGCCACGTAAGTACTGGTAGTGGATGACGACT
>JBFXCU010000012.1:0-82214 GCA_050181835.1 Steroidobacteraceae bacterium
ATGGCTCTGGACTTACAACCATGAACGACCGAACATGGCCATCGGTGGCATCACGCCCATGCAGAAGTTAGCAATGACTGCTTAACCTTTCCACTTCTGGTGTCAGTTAAAAAAGGGAGGATTACCGAAGGACTATGATGGTTCGGGACGTAATGCCTCGGGCAACAATGCATTGTTCGCGCAAGCTTGGGTTGCTTGGTGATAGGAGTCTGGCCCAAGCTAAGTGAGTTCATTGAGATAGGTTAGTACGACAGCTGATGTAACTCTGATAATTATAGGCGGCGACACAGACGTCAAAATTCTGCTGTAATTCTGCTATGGTTTGAGACAGCTTCTTGCGGAACGCCACCTGATAAAACTCTTACAGATCGTCTTGTGGAAGTATTTACAGATGCCAGTGATTTGCGGTGTGCACATAAACTTGCTGCGAATGTTGCGTCCACCAGTTGAATCTACAGCGGCCTTTTTCAGGATGTCGCGTTCCTCTTCGGTATGTCGCAGTTGTGATCGAAGCTTGGGTATCTCGCTCGTGGCCTCAAGCAGATCAGCAGCATGCTGGCTGGGTCACACGCTTAGCCTAGAAACTACCGGAGAGCGAAAAGGGTCTGCGGCCCTGCGCATCAGCAGCGCCCAGATACTGCATGCCATTGGCGATACTGGCGGGGGTATTAGTACGTGCAGCCACTTGAGTTTCGAGTAGATAATTGCGATCGCTGGTGAGCTTGAGTTGTCCTGCAACGCTAAGGCTTGCGCCGTCGAGATCCTGCAGATCACCGATTACGGTAGTGGCGTTACTGCCATTGGCGGGAAAGCTCAGACGATAGGCACCAATGTTATTTGGTTGACTGGCGGGGCCCGTAAGGTCAATGACATCCAGCGTGCCGCGTGCCGCGACGGGCCAGTTGTTGTCCAGAATGAGTTCATCAAATTTTGCCTGTGCCGTACCTGTCCAACCGCCGGGTAAGCCGCCGCTGCCGACAATAGATTGTAGGGGCAGGGATGCTGACATTTGATTGAGTTGCAACTTGCCTGATAAGCCAATACTGACGCGACCGTTGGCAAAACCTGTGTTTTGTTTGAGTTTAACGTCCGCAGCCAGTTTGCCAGTGAGTAACGACATAAAGCGAACTTGCCAGTCGATATTGCCCAGATTCAATACGCCTGCACGCAAGTCCGTGACCTGTCCATGCCACACACTGCCGCTACTGCTGCTGACTTGAATGCCATGCTTAGCCAGTTGTTTTATCAATACACTGGCCGGGATGGTGATCAGTAAAAATATCAAATAGACGAGTACGCCGATGATTAACCATTTGCCACGCCATTTACCGAGCATACGAAGCTGCATCATCTGCCACCACTGCGACTTAGGCTCAGGCTGGCACTGACTTGGCCAACTTGGGGCATGCGGGTGATCTCGGCATCCTTGACGTGAATGCCATAGTCTTTTTGTATGGCGCCGAGCCAGATAATCAAGGCATCAAAACTCACGCCTTCAAAGCGCACGCGCACACCGTTGGGGCCAGCGGGTGTTTGCCCTGTCAGTGCCGAGGAAACATTGCGGCTGCTGGCGGAGTTGGCAACCAGCACCACCATGGATTCATTTTGAGTGCTCGCTGTGGGTTGTGTGCTATTCAATGCACTCAGTTGTCCCGCTACGGATTGCATCCACACTAGGTCTTGCTGCTTTTGCACGATACGCGCGCTACGATCATTAACTGCCTTGTACAAGGGGGCGAGGCCCAGCGTGTAAATGACAACCAGCGCCACCAGTATTACACCGCCGATAACTATCGCGCGCTCGCGCGGTGGCAAGTCGTCAAACTTTGCTCTGAGTTGTGCAGCATGCTGTTGTGCTTGCATGGTGAAATCAGCACTCATGTTCAGGCTCCCGGTGGCGACTTGAGTTGCAGTCGCCCTTCAATTTTGTTGTTTTTGGGATTGGCGGCTTGAATTTCCGCAGCGATGCCTTGTGCCTGTGCTTGTTGTCGAATCTGCTCCAGTGAATCGACAGTGGGTGCCAGAATGCGCACATCCACATTGTCATTGCGAAAGCTCACCGCTTCTAATTGCAGCTCGGCGCTATTACTCATCGCATGCGATAGCACGTTTAAGCTGGACATTAGACCATTTGCGCCGTTACTGCCTTGTAGTTGCAGTAAGCGTGTTTCAAATGCCTTGCGCGCTTGGGCTGCGTCAACCGACGCTGCGCCTGGTAGGCCTTGGTTGTACGTGGTGCGAAGTTGTTGATCGAGGGAAGCCTCCTGTTTGCGTAGTTGCCAGAGCTCAATGCCCTTGGTGAGCAGGTGTGCACCGAAGAATGCAACCAGCAATATGGCGGCGTAACGCCAAGGGTGTAAGTTATTCCGCATGCTGGAGCGCGGTGTATACACGCCCTGTAAGAGATTGATGCCGGCTCCTTGCACTGCTTGTAATGCCAGTAGTGGTAGCACTCCATCTGACAATAGTTTTATCTGTAAGTCCGGTGCGCGTTCACGCACGGATTCGATGGCGGTTTGCTGTGCATCGTATTCAAGATCGGTGACATACATGGTTGCTGGCTGCGTAGTGGCGGGTAGCAGTAACAGCAACGCTTCTGACAAAGGTGTTACATCCAGTGTATTCACTGGCCCAGCCTGTTCTCTGCTGGTAACGCGCCCTTGGTCAATTAACACCGACAGGCCATCAGAAGCGATCGGCACCATGCTGGTGTCAGTGTACAAAGCATCAATTTGCAGTCCCACTTCGCGCAGAGCGAAAATCCAGCGCTGCATTGCATCGTGTGATACTACGATGACCGGCGTGCCCGGTCGCGCACCGCGTTTACCGACAGCAAAGTGCAGGGCATCTACATCGGTGGCCAGTTGATCTTCCAATGCATACGGCACAACTTGGCTCAATTTTGTGTTGCCTTTTACCGGTGGCAGTACTGGCTCCATATGCAGCGCATCTGCACCGGGCACTAATACAATCACTCTGCGTCCTGTTGCCAAACCTGCCGCTTCACTCAGATTGCCTTGCAGTAACGCACCCAATCGTGAGCCATGCGCATCCACCAACAACCACTGTGCGGGAGTCTGTGCCGCAACGGCTGCGCCACTGGGAGTGGTTAATAAACGAATGACCAGAGTTTCTAACATGGGGTACTGGATATCGATTAGGTGGTGCCGAAGCTGCGCTGAATGACGCGAACTTTGGCGTTATTGGGGTTGCCGGAGCGATTCAAGACACTGTACATGGCGAGTTCTACGGTGCCAATAGACACCAAGATATTGGCACGAAAGTAGCTGCTCGATTCCACCAGATAGGCGTTATTACTGAGTTGTCTTTGATCAAAATCGGGATCGCCTTTGAAATCTCTATTGATATCCTGCAGTTTAGGATAGCAACCGCTAGCGCGGTTGGCAGCGAAGGTGGTCAAGTCAGTGCTGTACTGCCTTTTGGTGGTAGCCAATGAATCAAGTACAAGCGCAGGCGCAGTACAGACATTTAATGACGTGCCATTGGGCAGTGCTGTCACATAAGGTTCCAGTTTGCGAAATATCGCCAGCGTCATTCCCACTTGCGAGAACATTTCCGACGTTCGGGTAATGGCCATGTTGGCAGTGAGATAAGCTGGCGATTGTCCGGCATATACCGAATCTTCTGCACCATTAGGTGATTCGGCGGTGGTGTTGGTGTCGAGCCAGTCGACAGTAAGATTGGCCCATTTTGGCTCAAGCTCAAGCAACTCCAACAGGCGTTCAAATTGTTTGACTACGGGTTCATTTTTAAGGCCATTGGCATCAAGTAGGTTGTTCAGATTGAACCGACCCTGCATGTCTTCCAGATTGCCCTTGATTTCGCCGATACCGTCATCCACCGGTAACACGGTCGGCGTTGCCCAACTTTCATTGGGTGCATCAATAGTGGAGTCGTTGGCATCTTTGCTGAGGGTATACGCTGCTAGCGCTTCAGCACCTAAGCCTAGCTCATAGGCTTGATCCAGCAATAACACGGTCGCGGTACGACGTTGATCCATATAGCCTTCAGAGGCGACACTCACCGCCAGCATGGTTGCCAGTGCCACAATCAATACGGCCATGATCAATGCCACGCCGCGCTGCCTTTTGGCTGTCGGCAACGGCCTCATCCGGGCAGCTCCACAATTCGTTTGATCTCGCCCCAATCATCAAGTTTCAGAGTGATTTCCACTGCCAAGGGAGTGGCGCGCGCTCGTGAAATACCAGCACCACCGGTACTGCTGGCAGGCCAAGTAGTTTGCCACTGGCGATTGCCGTCCAGATATCGCAGCGTGATGGTGGATACATTATCCAGTAATTCAGCTTGTATTGGTGTATTGCTCAGGGAGCGATCCAGTACGATCCAGTAATCGCGATACAGCTTGCCATCCATCAACCGATAGCCCACTCGTTGCAGGGTGGCGCGCGGCAGGCCGGCTGGGTTGGTCCAACCAGCGCGAGTGAGTTCCAGCAGGTAAATGTTATTGGGGTACAGCGCGGGATTGACCGTGGTGGCGGTAGCGTCGCGCACCGGGCGCGGCTCCAGCTGCATCAAATCTTGAGTAATGCGAGTCACCGCGCGTTGCACAGTGCGTACTCGCAGCATCGACTCTGCGGCATGTTCACGTTGCGTAATCAGCTCGTTGTAACCGCCCATAGCCATTACTGCGACGATGGCAAAAATGGCAATAGCAATTAATAGCTCCAGCAAGGTAAAACCATGATTACGCATGCTACAGACTTGAGCAGTGGGGTAGTTATGACTCATGACTAATTCGTACTGCTGCTCGAGCTAGCACTGCCGCTTGCATTGGCCGCAGGGCTTGGCGTCGAATTGGAGTCCCACTGAACGCGATTACCGTTGACAGTGACAGCCGTACCATAAAAACCAGAAATATTGGCGATGCTGGCATCGTCGCCCGCGTCTTTGGGCGCGACATGAATATTAATACGCTGCATGGAGTCCACATCAGTACTACTCACTTCCATACGCCAATGCCAGTTGCTACCGGCCATTTCTATGTCGCCATTGGTTTCGGTATTTTCAAGCGAGGCATTACTCAAGCGTACTTCGGTGAGTTTGTTCATCGCCACCCAATGAGCAATGGTTTTTTCGCGCAAATAGGTGGCGTTGTTAACAGTTTGGCCAACTGCGCCAATCACCGCCAGCATACCCAGACTAACGATTACCAGCGCCGCCAAAACTTCAATCAGCGTGAATCCCGCTTGGGTGCTTGAAGGATGTGAGGTCATTGCAAGTTATCGCCTGAATCCAGGCTCAGGGTATTATCTGCTGCACCGATCAATCGCCAACTGAACTCGCCATCATCACGCGCCAGACGCAATTCAAACGGTGATAACTCGCCACTGGATAGAATGGCTACCTGTGGCACTACATCGTCTTTCAATGCGGTGTTGGCATCAGTCGCTGCGCTGCTGGAACTACTGCTAGAACTGGAGGAAACGCGCGCCAGTAATTCTTTGTTCTGCTCGTGAGTTTTGACGACGACCTCACGACCTTCCAGCCATAAACGAAATTGCAAACCGTCCGGCAGCTTGCGGTAGGCGGTTAATTCATCGTTACTCATCACCTGCCAGTGATGTGTTGCATAGTCGTAACGCATGAAAAAATAGCCATTCTGTTCAATCAGCAAGCCGATGTCGTGTCCTTGCAATTCGGACTCTTCGCGAACTTGATTTATCACGGCTTGCAGCCGTTTTGCCTGATCTTCAATTTCGTTGTCTCGACCCAGTACTCCCATCGATAAGCCAGCCATGGTCAGCACAATGCCGACAATGACAATCACTACCAACAACTCGATCAGGGTAAAGCCGGAATGTGGCCACTTCCGGCACTGCCTGCTCGCTTCCAGTGGCGGCGAGCAGCGAGCAATAAGGTTATTCTCGCGTGACATTATGCTGTATCAAGCATGGGGGATTATTGAGGATCCCAGTTACCAATATCAGCGTCGACACCTTCACCGCCTTCTTGATTATCGGCACCCAGGGTCCACAGGTCATACTCTTTGCCATGTGAGCCAGGATACAAGTAGTGATAGTCGTTGCCCCACGGGTCTTGTTTCAAGCCGTCGATATAGCCACCTGGTTTCCAATTACGGATAGTTGAATCATTTGGCTTTACCACCAATGCTTGTAGTCCCTGCTCGGTGGTGGGATATCTAAAATTATCTAGACGAAACAGGTTAAAGGCGGTTTCATAGGCGCGAATATCCTGCTTGACCTTGGCGACTTGGGCATCATCAATACGACGAATGACCTGTGGCGCCACCAGCGCTGCCAGAATGCCAAGAATGACTACCACCACCATGATTTCAATCAGGGTAAAACCTTGACTGAAGCGAAACTTAACGAGCGGTTGGTGAAGTGAAGCTGGTTTCTGCATGGTGCGGTTTTCCATTGGAGCGTGAGAACTTGGCAATTACGCTGATCATAACAAACAGGCTAGTCAATTGAATGACAACACAAATCCAGATTCGTTGCTGCGTCGCCATCGGCTGACGCTGACAGTCGTTATGTTGCTGCTGGGTCTCAGCCTGGGTGGTGAGCCACTGCGTGAGATGCTGCGTTATGAGCGCGTTGCCGTGTTGGAGCACCATGAGTATTGGCGTTTGCTGACCGCGCACTTGGTGCATGGCAGTTGGCAGCACACTTGGCTGAATCTGGCGGGGTTGCTGCTGCTTTCAATGCTGTTTCGCGCGACCTATCGTTGCTGGCAGTGGGCGTTGATTACGCTGATTGCGGCTCTCAGTATTGATCTCGGCTTGATGTATCTGATGCCACAGTTGCTCTGGTATGTAGGTTTGTCGGGGGTGCTGCATGGGATTCTGGCGGCAGGTGCGGTGGCCTGGTGGCGTATTGAATCAACAGCCATGGCGACTGCGCTGACCTGTATTCTGATCGGTAAATTAAGCTGGGAGCAATGGCAGGGCGCATTGCCCCTTTCGGGTGATTTGCCCGTCATTGTGAACGCGCATTTATATGGCGCAGTCGGCGGCTTGGTCATTGCCCTGATGCTGGTGAACCAGCTGCCGATGCGTAAGCGCGACTAGATAAATTGGGCATAGTACAAACCAAGCTCGTTATAATTGCGGTTATCTTTAAGTTAAGTGAGAAGAGTTAATGGCGTTTGCAATGGTGTTTCCGGGGCAGGGCTCGCAGTCAGTAGGTATGTTGGCGGCGCTGGCTGCAGCAGAACCGTTGATCGGCGAGACGTTTGCCGAAGCGTCAGGCGTGCTCGGTTATGATCTGTGGCAGCTGTGTCAGCAGGGGCCAGAGGAGCAGCTAGGTGCGACTGAAATCACCCAGCCTGCGATGCTGGTGGCGGGGGTGGCAACGTGGCGCGTTTGGCGCAAGCATGGCGGTGCCATGCCCGCCGCGATGGCGGGCCATAGCTTGGGTGAATACACGGCACTAGTGTGCGCGGGTGCACTTGATTTCAAGGCCGCAGTAGATCTGGTGCGGTTTCGTGGCCAAGCCATGCAAAGTGCAGTGCCGCAGGGGCAAGGCGCGATGGCGGCGATTCTGGGCCTGGAAGACCAAGATGTCATCGCTGCCTGCGTTGAGGCAGCGCAGGGTGACATCGTACAAGCGGCTAATTTTAATTCACCCGGGCAGGTAGTTATTGCCGGCCAGAAAGCGGCCGTGGAGCGTGCTATTGAATTGCTTAAAGCCAAAGGCGCTAAGCGTGCATTGAGCTTGCCGGTCAGCGTGCCTTCACATACTGAACTAATGCGCCCCGCTGCAGCGCGGTTGGCCGAACGCCTGCAGCAGATCGAAATTAAACTGACCACCACCGCCGTTTACACCGTCGATATGCGTGTTCACGGCTCAGATACGGAAATTCGACAAGCACTGTTTGAACAGTTGGTGGGGCCGGTACGCTGGGCTGATAGTGTCAGGACTATCTTGGCTACCGGCGTTAACACCCTCATTGAATGTGGGCCTGGCAAGGTGTTGACCAGCTTGAATCGACGCATTGATCGCAACAAAGAATTGGTGATGCTGGCGGTCGAGGATCCTGCCTCTCTCACTGAAGCATTACATGCCGTAAAGGAGCCTTGATGTCTGAGTCACAATTACTGGTTGGTGAAGTTGCCCTAGTGACCGGCGCTTCACGCGGTATTGGTCAAGCGATTGCCCATACGTTAGCAAAAGCAGGGGCGCAGGTGGTGGGGACGGCTACCAGTGAAGCGGGTGCCGTCGCGATCAGCCAGCGCTTTGCTGAGGCGGGCTTGTCGGGGCGTGGTTTGGTTGTGAATGTAGGTGATCCAGAATCAGTGGCCGCCTTGCTTAAAGAGGTCGATGCACACGAAGGCGCGCCGGGTATTTTGATCAACAACGCGGGCATCACCCGTGACAATTTGCTGATGCGTATGAAGGATCAGGAATGGGACGAGGTCATGAGCGTGAATCTTGGTTCAGTGTTCCGGCTCTCCAAAGGAGTTCTGCGTGGCATGATGAAAGCGCGCAAAGGCCGCATCGTCACCATCGCGTCGGTCGTCGGCGTGATGGGTAATGCCGGTCAAGCCAATTACGCTGCTGCCAAGGCCGGTATAATTGGCTTTTCAAAATCGCTGGCGCGCGAAGTAGGTTCGCGCAACATTACCGTGAACGTGGTTGCGCCCGGCTTCATTGCTACTGATATGACGGCACAACTGCCAGAAGATCAGCGTAACCGCTTGATTGAACAGGTGCCGGTGGGGCGGTTGGGTAATGTTGACGACATTGCCCAAGCGGTATTATTTCTGGCGTCGCCACACGCTAGCTACATTAGCGGTGAGACATTGCACGTAAATGGCGGCATGTACATGATCTGAAGCAATGATGGGCTGAATTGCCTAGCGCGTCTGCTGGCGTCAGTCAAGTTGTTGTTGAGGCTTGGCTTTTTAATGATTGGACAGGGGCGCGACTTCACATAGAATACGCGCCCCATACGCTCGGACCTCAAAAAGCTTGATCCGAATCGTAGGGTTTCACCACAGAGGACTCAGATAAATGAGCAGCATCGAGCAACAAGTTAAAGCCATCGTCGCCGAACAATTGGGCGTTAAAGAAGAAGAAGTAACGAACGACGCATCATTCGTTGACGATTTGGGGGCGGACTCCCTCGACACGGTCGAGTTGGTCATGGCGTTGGAAGAGGAATTCGAAACCGAGATTCCTGATGAAGACGCTGAAAAGATCACCACCGTGCAGCAGGCGATTGATTACGTTACGCAACGCCGCAAGGCTTAATCGCCTTGATTCACACCATGCTACGGATGGCGTGGTGCAAACGATAGTTTTTATACCCTAATTATGAGGTGACGTTTGTCCAAGCGACGCGTTGTCATTACCGGCCTTGGCATCGTTTCGCCGGTTGGTAGCAGCATAGATTCCGCATGGGCCGCCGTAGTGGCGGGCCAAAGTGGCATCGGTCTGATTACCCGATTTGATGTCAGTGCCTTCCCGGTACGCTTTGGCGGTGCGGTCAAAGACTTCAATGCTGAGGACTATCTGGCTGCCAAGGAGCTGCGCAAGATTGATCCCTTCATGCACTATGGCTATGCCGCCGGCACGCAGGCTTTCAAAGACTCAGGCTTGGAAGTCACCGCCGAGAATGCAGAGCGCATCGGTGTTGCCATGGGTGCGGGTATCGGTGGTCTGGACACCATTGAAGACAATCACAGCAAATACTTGGGGGCGAATAACAGCCCTAAGCGTATTTCGCCGTTTTTTGTGCCGGGCAGCATCATCAATATGATTTCCGGTCACCTGTCCATCAATCTTAAATTAACCGGACCGAATATCGCCACGGTCACCGCCTGTACGACGTCCACACATGCCATCGGTATTGCGGCACGTCTGATTCAATACGGTGATGCCGATGTGATGATTGCTGGTGGTGCCGAAATGGCCACCACCCCCTTGGGTTTGGGTGGTTTTGGTCAAGCTCGTGCGCTATCGCAGCGCAATGATGATCCCGCTCGTGCCAGTCGTCCTTGGGATCGTGATCGTGATGGCTTTGTGCTGTCTGATGGTGCTGGTGCAGTAGTGCTGGAAGAATACGAGCATGCTAAAGCGCGCGGCGCGCGTATTTATGCGGAATTTGCTGGCTTTGGTATGAGCGGTGATGCACATCACATCACTACCCCACCAGAGAATGGCGAAGGTGCACGCTTGGCGATGGCGAATGCACTGCGTGATGCAGCCATGAACCCCAGCGATGTGCAGTACGTCAATGCTCACGCCACCTCTACTGAGTTGGGTGATCGCGCTGAAACTATGGCGATGAAGCGTGCCTTTGGTGATCATGCCTTCAAGCTGGCAGTCAGTTCGACCAAGTCGGTAACTGGACATTTGCTGGGTGCGGCCGGTGTGGTTGAGGCTATTTTCTCTGTGCTAGCGCTGCGGGACCAAGTGGTGCCACCGACCATTAATCTCGATAACCCTAGTCCGGAATGTGATCTCGATTATGTGCCGCATACGGCCCGCAAAATGCCGCTGCAAGTTGCACTGTCAAACTCGTTTGGCTTTGGCGGCACCAATGGCAGTTTGATTTTCAAAATACTGCGTTGAGCTTGAGTCTTGCTGACTTAGCAGTCAGTAGGCTCATCTCGTACGGTAGGTAAGTCAGTGAGCGGCTTGTGATATCCACTGACATGATGGAAACCACTGCTGATGTGTGTATCTGGCCACTTGGCCAGCTGGCACCGCATGAGTTGCTATCGCTGCATGCAGCATATCCCGAGCGATATCCCTACTTACTGGAATCAGCGGCTGGCAGTGCGCTAGATAACAACGACATCTTGTTAGCCTTTCCCGGCGCGCAACTCAGTTTGCATTCCCAGCACGGGTTAAGCCTCCCAGCGGAACTGGGGGTAACGCAATCAACTAACTTTCTGGATGCACTGGATCAATGGTGGCAGCAGCTACGTCAGCCGGAAACAACGCAAGCTCCAGTCTTTGCCGGTGGCTGGTTTGTCTATCTAAGTTACGAGTTAGCACGGCAGATCGAGCCGAGTTTGCAACCAGCGCCATCACCAGTTGTTACGCAATTACTTGCGCAGGCAGTGCGCATTCCTGCTGCCATCATTCGTCGTAGTGATACTGGGACATCGTGGTTTGTGTCGGAAAACGAAGCCGCAGCAGAGTCACGGTTGACGCAATTACGGCAGGATTTGCATGCGGCTCGCGCTGCAGCGACGATCCTGCTACCGGTAAAAGTGTACTCTTTGCAAGAAGATACGCCTGCGGTGTTTATCGACGCTGTACACGCGGCGCTGGCACACATTGCTGCTGGTGATGTTTATCAAGCCAACTTGTCACGCGGTTGGCAGGCAAAGACTCCCGACGATAGTGCGGCAGCTTTATATCAAGCATTGAAAGCTGCGAATCCCGCTCCATTTTCTGGCTTGGCACGCCTGAGTGCCGATCACTTTATTATCAGTTCATCACCAGAACGGTTAATTGAGGTGCGCGACGGTTGGGCCAATACGCGCCCCATTGCCGGTACTCGCCCCCGTGATACTGATACGCAAACCGATCAAGCTTTACTGACTGAGTTGCAGGCACATCCCAAGGAACGTGCAGAACATATCATGCTGCTGGATCTGGAACGTAATGATCTGGGACGAATTTGTCAGGCTGGTACAGTGGAAGTGAATGAATATATGAGCATTGAGAGTTATGCACATGTGCATCACATCGTCTCAAATGTGCGTGGACGGCTACGCAGTGACGTGACGCCAGGCATGGCAATCGCTGCGGTGTTCCCGGGCGGGACCATTACCGGCTGTCCCAAAGTGCGCTGCATGCAAATCATTGCCAGCCTCGAACCTGAGACGCGTGGCGCATATACTGGCTCCATGGGTTATCTGAATCGAGATGGCAGTATGGATTTGAATATCCTGATTCGCACACTGGAGTTGCAAGAGACGACGCTGCGTTTTCGAGCCGGTGGCGGCATCGTTGCGGACTCCATTCCCGAGTGTGAGCTTGATGAAACACGTGCCAAGGCGCTGGGTTTGTTGCGCGCGTTGCAGGCTTGATCATGCTGGCTGCACTGCTTGATGGTCAGCTCGTTCAACCTGATCGGCCCGCGCTGTGCCTTGATGAACGCGGCTTCCACTATGGTGATGGGGTGTTTGAAACCATGTTGTTGCAACATGGTCGAGTGCGATTTATCGAAGATCACTGGCAACGTTTGCAGCTTGGTTGCGAGCGCCTGCAAATTCCCATGCCCGCGCGCACTGTGCTGCTGGCAGAGCTTGCCCAACTGACTGCCTACCATGATACTGCTGTGATCAAACTTGTTATTAGTCGTGGTCGCAGTGAGCGTGGCTATCGACCGCCACCATTGGTACACCCAACGCGGCTGTGGCAATTGTTTGCTGCACCTGTTCTGCCAGCCACAAGCGGCATACAGGTACGTTGGTGTACAACACGTCTGTCACGCAATGCCACTTTGGCTGGTATTAAGCACTGTAACCGCTTGGAACAAGTGTTGGCGCAAGCCGAGTGGAGCGATAGCACGATTGGCGAAGGACTAATGCTGGATACTGAAGGTGAGTTGGTTGCGGCCACCATGAGCAACGTGTTTCTGGTATTGGGGGACGTATTAGTTACACCAGACCTGCGTTATTGCGGCATTCACGGCGTGCTTCGCAAGAATTTATTGCAATTCGCAATGCAGCACTGCATAGAAGTTGAGCAACGCGCGGTGCGCGCTGAAGATGTCTATGCTGCACAGGAAATATTTCTGAGTAACTCGGTGCGTGGCATACAAGCGGTGACGCAACTGGAACAACGGTGCTGGGCAGTCGGCCCTGTCACGCAACGACTACAAAACGCACTGGAGTTGAGCCTATGACTGGCGGTAAATTCCTAGTACGAATTGGCTGGCTAGCATTGCTGGTTACGGTGGTGCTGGTAGTGAGTGCAGCCTATGCATGGCATTGGCTGCATCAGCCAGTCGTCACTCAAAATGCTATTAACTATGATGTACCGCGTGGTGCATCGGCTAACTTGATTGCGCAGGATCTGCAACAAGCGGGATGGCTTGCACATCCACGAATCTGGGCTGCGTGGGCGCGTGCTCAGGGATTATCCAGCAAACTAAGGGCTGGCGAGTATGCATTGACACCCGGCATGACACCGATAGCCATGTTGCAGCTATTTACCAGTGGCAAAGTGATTCTGCGTAGCCTCACTATTATTGAAGGTTCTACATTCGCTAACCTGCGCCAAGTGCTGGCGCGGCGTGATGACATTGAGCAAAGCTTGCGCGACATCTCCGATGCAGAGTTGATGCAAATGCTGGATATGCCGGAGACGCACCCCGAAGGTCAGTTCTTTCCCGATACGTATCAATTTGCCAAGCACAGCAGTGATTTAGAGATTCTGCGCATGGCAAGGCTACGTATGCAAAGTGAATTATCCAAGGCATGGCAGCAGCGTGATGATGACTTATTAATTGAAACGCCTTATGAAGCATTGATACTGGCATCAATTATCGAAAAAGAAACGGCCAAAGCCAGTGAGCGGGCGCAGATCGCCGGAGTGTTTATGGAGCGATTGGCGCGCAACATGATGCTGCAAACTGACCCGACCGTCATTTATGGACTAGGCGCTGGCTACGATGGCAATTTGCGTAAGTCAGACTTACTGCGCGATGGCCCTTACAACACGTATACTCGTGCTGGCTTGCCACCCACACCGATTGCCTTTCCTGGTGCCGAGGCGTTGTACGCAGCGGTGCATCCGAAACGTACTGGCGACATTTTTTTTGTGGCAACGGGTAAGGGTGACGGCAGTCACTACTTTTCTAGCACTCTCAAAGAACACAATGCTGCCGTGCGGCGCTACTTGGCCGCAGTACGTAACTGATTACTACCATGCCGATAACAGCTGGAAAATTCATCACTCTGGAAGGCGGCGAGGGCGTTGGTAAATCGACGCAGCTAAACGCCATCGAAATGGAGTTGCAAGCGGCAGGGCTGGACGTGGTGGTCACGCGCGAGCCCGGTGGCACACTGCGCGCTGAACAGATTCGTGAATTGCTGTTGGCGCGCGACACTGAGGCTATGCCAGAGTCATGTGAGTTATTGCTGATGTTTGCTGCGCGTGCAACACACCTGCATAACCTGATTTTGCCGTCACTGCGGCGTGGCGCATGGGTACTTTGTGATCGATTTACCGATGCCAGTTATGCCTATCAAGGCTATGGACGTGGTGTGTCATTAACCAAAATCGCCGAACTGGAGCACTGGGTGCAACAGGGAGTGCAGCCCGATTTAACTCTGTTGCTGGATGCGCCAATTGAACTCGCACTACAACGCGCACGCGCACGCAATCAGTCGCGAGGGCAGGGTGCGGGCGATCGGTTTGAAATCGAGCAATCGACATTCTTTGAGCGCGTCAGGCAGGGATACCTGCAGCGCGCAGCGGCCGAACCACGGCGTTTCAGGGTGCTGGATGCCAGTCAGGACTTACCCAGTGTTACTGCGACCGTGCGCGCAGTGATTAAGCAATTTCTGAGTGAGCGTGTGTCATGAGCCCGAGTCAGGCCAACAGCACCAGACCTGATCGACCAATTCCGTGGCCATGGCATTTGCCAATATATACGCAGTTGAACCGTAGTTGGCAGTTGCAGCGGTTACCGCATGCGCTACTGCTGCATGGTGTTGCTGGCTTAGGTAAATATCAGTTTGCACAATGGTTAGCCCATGCCGTGTTATGTGAGCGTGATGCGCAGTCGCTTATGCCCTGTGGCGATTGTGTCAGTTGTAAGCTTAATCAAGCCGGTTCACACCCTGACTTGCTGTTGATTTCGCCTGAAGATGACAAGCAGCAAATTTCTGTAGATCAGATTCGTGTCGCCAACGAGCGCCTAAATATTACCAGTACGCGTAACGGCTATCGTGTCGCCATTGTTGAACCGGCGCATCAGATGACGAATGCCGCCGCCAATAGCTTGCTTAAAACATTGGAAGAACCAGGCACTGATAGCCTTATTATCTTGGTGACTTCACAGGCGGCTAGTCTATTGGCAACCTTGCGCAGCCGTTGTCAGCAGCTCGGCATGGCGGTACCCACTACTGCCGTGGCGCAAGCTTGGTTGCAGGATCAAACTGGTAAGTCGGTATCAGCAGAATTGCTGCGCCTTGCCGGTGGCGCGCCATTAAGAGCAATGGCCTATGCTGAGGCGTCATTCGAGCACTTACGGGAATCCATGTCATCTGGACTCGGTGCGTTGAGCGATGGCAGTGCTGATCTGACGCAGTTGGCCCAAGCTTGGGCAGATGAGCATCTGATTGAGCGTCTACACTGGCTGGACTACTGGCTGGCAGAGCAAATTCAGCGGGAAGTTGTCAGAAATGCCGATCCAGTCACGCGCCAGTCTTTGCACGGAGCCGCACAAGTGTTAAACATAAGCCCTATGTTCTTGGTGCTGGACAAGTTGCGCGAACTTAAGGTACAGCTGCGCCGTACCGCACTACAGCGCGAACTTGCCTTGGTTACGATATTGGCAATGGTGCAGCACGCGCTGCATGCTCGAACTTGAGACTTTATTAACCGCTTCATTCAATACGCTAACGAAAACAACAGTGAATCCGTCAATGCGACAACCTAGTAGCAAACCTGGTCTCTTAACCTTGACCATCAAGGACAAGAGTGCGTTGTATCTTGCGTACATGCCATTCGTAAAGAATGGGGGGTTGTTCATTCCCACCAATAGCAACTATCGGCTTGGCGATGAGGTGTTCATGCTGTTGAACTTGATGGGCGAAGATGAAAAGCTGCCAGTAGCGGGCAAAGTGATCTGGATGACGCCAAAGGGTTCACAAGGCAAGCGTACTGCAGGCATTGGCGTACAGTTCAGCGAGCAGGATCGCGGCAATACACAGCGCAAAATTGAAAGCTATCTGGCTGGTGCCCTAGGTGGCGACAAGCCAACACATACCATGTAAGTACCAGAGCTTGGGCTTGGCTTATTTAACCAAGCTAATCATGCCCTGTAGACCGCCTTGCAGCACATAGGTATGGAAGCCACGTTCAGACAAGATATACGCCGCTGCCGAACTACGCCGACTGGTATCGCAATAGACCACGTAGTGCATATCTTTATCGAGCGTCTTGAGCTTGATACGCAAAAAATACAATGGGATGTTTACCGCATCATCCAGATGCTGCCCCTCAAACTCTGAGGGCAGCCGCACATCCAGCCAAGTTGCTCCCTGCGATACGAGCTTTTCTGCCTGATACTGATCTACGTACTCAAGCATCGGCTCATTAAGCAAGAGTTTGAAATCTTCCTTGTTGAGACGCATCAGCGTGCCGTCGGTTAGCATGGTGATATTGGCGTTGCGTTTGGCTTCGGAAATCAAGGCTTCTTCACCGAACGTGTCACCCATACCAAGCTCGGCCAGCTTGATGCCGGCTTTGTTGAGCGGCGTTTCGCGGGTTACTTGGCATTTTCCTTTGACAATGACATAGAAAAAATCGCCATCGTCGCCTTGCTTGATTACGGTTTGACCGGCTTTGAAATCAACACGCTGCAAGCGCATGAAGATCGCCTGAATGTTTGCGGGCGGGACTTTATGGAAGGCCTTGGTTTGTAGCATAACCGTCATCCAGTCATCGGCCAGATCATCCATGTTGGCGGTGCCACCGATCTCGCCCACTTCATATGAACCGGTCTGATCCCAAGTCAGCATGACGTCCAGCAAGTCGCTGTCTATAACCATCAACTGGGCTCTATCAGATGCCACCACGGCGGTGTAACGTCTGGGCATGATGGGTGCGATAGGATTACGTGCCTCAGGGGAGCCGGCACGAACGACGGCCACTGTTTTGCCATCCTGATTGAGTTCAATGACACCACTGACCAAGTACACGGTGCGCTTGTCGTTATCACCCTGACTAAACAGCACCTTGTCCAAGGTTATTTCCCGTAGCACGGCCTTACGCGCCAACGCATGCAGGTTCTCGGTTTTAAGGCCATCCAGAGGTGAGAAGGATCTCAAGGTGGCGAGATCGATTGGTTTACTCTCCATTAGGTTCTTTGAATCGATTTCTATTGTGGTTGGCGGTGATGAATTAAGCGACGGACTGCGCTCACATCAGTGCCAAGTCCGCCATCAATATCGTCAGATGTTAGCATAGTGATTCGCCGCAGGCCGCTGACTTTCCAGTAAAAATGTGAATAACAGCGGTATTTTGTGGGGGTTATAACAAGCCATCACTCCAGCCCGCGTCGGGTTTGAAATGCGTCCCGTACTTGCTGGCCAGCTGCTCCAATTTTGCGATGAGGGTCTTCGCGCCGACGCTGCGTGCGTACTGCAATGGGCCACCGCGAAATGGCGCAAAGCCCGTCCCAAAGATGACGGCGGCATCCAGCAAGTCGGCGTCAGCGACCACTTGCTCACGTAGTACTGCCATGGACTCATTCACCATGGATAGAATCAAGCGGTCTTCTAGGTCGGCAGCAATCGAGCCGGGGTTGGCGTGTGGCTTGATTGGTTTGCCTTCTACCCATTTATAAAAACCCTGCCCAGACTTCTTGCCCAGCAGTTTTTGTTCGACCAAGGTCTGAATGGTTTTGGCTTGTGGCCGTGAATACGCTTGCGCCAAGATTGCCCCGACATGCAGGCAAACATCCAATCCGATCACATCTGCCAATTCAATTGGGCCCATTGGCATACCGAAATCAGTCGCGACCTTATCAAGCACAATGAGCGGCACGCCTGCGTCAGCAGCACGCATGGCCTCGTTCAAGTAGGGCATTAGAATTCGATTCACAACAAAACCAGGCGCACTGCGACAGGGAACGGGTAACTTGTCGAGTTGACGGGCAAACGCAATGGCGGCCTGTAGCACTTCAGGGCGGGTCTCCGCAGATTGAATAATCTCTACCAGCGGCATGCGCGCTACGGGGTTGAAAAAGTGCAAACCGACAAATCGTCCTGGATCTTGCAAGCCACCAGACAGTTGCTCCAATACGATACTGGAAGTATTGCTGGCGAGAATGGCTCCCGGTTTCAGTTGCGGTTCAAGCTTGGCATACAGCGCTTGCTTGGCCTCAACATTTTCAAAAATGGCTTCAATTACCACGTCTGCTGTGCTGACCTGTTGAGCCTCCACATCAGCGGTTAAGCGCGCGGCGACGTTGCTACGTTCAGCGCTATCTGGATACCGTTTCTCAAAAAATACAGTGGCGCGATCCAGTGCTGGCTGAATGTATTGCATGGCACGATCTTGCAGCGATACCTGCAGCCCCCGCGTCGCACACCAACTGGCGATGTCGCCGCCCATGACTCCTGCGCCCACCACATGTGCGTGGGTCGCTTTGGGTGCAGACTTGCCGCCAAGGCTTTTTAGTCGATCCTGCAACATGAATACTCGCACCAAATTGCGCGAGGTATCAGTACAAAACATGGTTGCAATCGACTGTGCTTCTGCTTCATATGCCGCATTGCCGTGTGCGCCGTAACGCTGCCATAAATCGACTACTGCGTAGGGGGCAGGGTAATGCTGTGGTGCAGCGTGGCGCGCGACCTTTTGACGCATTTTGTTAGCAATGAAAGGTCGCACCAAGCCGAGGTTCATCAACCGAGCACTGAATGCAGGTTGATGCGGTGCCGGTGCGCTCAACACCAGTTGCTTAGCTGCGTCGCGCAGCTCAGCGAGCGGTACCAAACGATCTACCAAGCCAATTTGCTTTGCTTTGCTGGCAGGTATGGTTTTACCGGTCAGCATCAGATCCATTGCCGAAGCCGGGCCAAGTAGTTTGACAGCGCGTACCGTGCCACCAAAACCGGGATGAATCCCCAGCTGAACTTCTGGTAACCCCAGTGATGTTTTCACATCGCTGGCTGCAACTCGATAACGGCAGGCGAGAGCCAGCTCTAAGCCACCACCCAGTGCGAAGCCGTGAATCGCAGCGACGCTGGGGCAGGGCAGTTGCTCAAGACGATCCAGCACCTGTTGGCCAGACCTGATGAGTACATACGCTTGTTCCTTGGTGGCGAGGCCGGTAAATTCCTTGATATCAGCGCCAGCAATGAAGCCACTGCTTTTGGCGGATGTAATCACTAACGCCCGTGGCTTGAGCTTTTCCAGTTCAGCCAGCTGTGTATTCAGGTCATTCATCGCCGCATGCGACAGAGTATTAGCAGAGGATTCGGGTTTGTCGCACTCCAGCCAGGCAACTTGGTCACTGTCGATACTATGCCGCCACATACTGTGGTTGGAGCTGTTGTTACTCATAAGTCCCTTCCTGATCGAGAAGTGCTAACACTATCGTTGCTACTGTAGATACTACATTGAGCCGATGTCGAATTCACAAATCAAGGGTAGATGATCTGAGTAACCTACCTGTGGTATCTCAAAGCGCGTGATCCTAATTTGCGGAGAATACAGGATGAAATCCAGCTCCCGGCGCGGCGATCGACTGGGATAAGAAGGCAGTCCGTCCTTATTGGCGCTGACTAAACCAGCCGCTTGGCAAAACAGGTATATCTCATGATCACCCCAGAAGGTATTGAAGTCGCCTGCCACGATGACTGGCTTTTCAGAGCGCTTGATCAAGCTGTATAAATATCGCAGCTGATCATGCCGATGCCTGAACTTGAGCGACAGATGCACCAGGAAAATCGCACAATCCTCTAGCTCCAGCTCAATGATGAGACGCTTGATACCTTGATCGAAGTAATGGAAGCGTTCACCGTGAACACGCGGTGCTGCCAGAAACGCATTGGCTTGTTTCCTGATAATGGGCAATAGGTGATTGATGGAAGACACGCCATACTTACATTGGTAGAGGGAGTAGTGACCAATTGCATCGCCGATATACTGCGCTTGATTAATCAATCCTGATCGTACCGAACCGGTGTCAACCTCAACCAGACCAACAATGTCGGGATCCTGCTCCTTGATAAACCGGGTTATCTGGTTCAATACTCGGCGATTACTGCGCAGATAACCTGCGCCAGGTAGTGGCAAATGGAACGCGGCACCGGTTCCGGTGGCATAACGAATGTTATATAGCAAAAATTTCATCGTGGTTTGGGTAAGGGTGTTTTCTAGGTAGGCGTCGGGCTTAGAATGGGCGTGCTGGCATGAGCCCAAGTGATAGTTTGGCAGGCTTAGGCCAATATAAGGAGCCTTGAATGAGTTCTGTTTCGCAGCAAAATCCGGTTCGCGTGTTTGTCGCGCATGCATTCGCCAGTAATGACGACTATCGGCGACTATTTGAATATCTGGAAGGCTCCAAAAATTTCTTTTACCGCAACTGTAGCGTGCCAGAGGTAAGCCCAACTCTGGACAAAGATGGGCTACGCCAAGAGCTACGCAGGCAAATTGGTCTGTCTGAAGTCATCTTAGTTCCAGCTGGTCAGTATCAGGAACATAAAGATTGGATTGATTTTCAGGTGAATTGTGCCAAAGGCTTCGACAAACCTGTAATTGTGCTGGCAGCGTTTGGTGTCGCAGAAAAGCTGCCGGTGCTTTTAGAGGCGCTCGCCAGCGAAGTCGTTGAATGGAATGACCGTGACATTGTCGACGCCATCAAGCGTCAAGCTCGCCATGAAGAATCCACCCGTTGGGATGTCATTGAATTCAAGCTGGACTGAAATACCAAGGGCAACGAAATACCGAGCCATATTACTTCGCATAATGTATAGCTCCTTCTGTGGGTTTAGGGTGAGCTGCCAAGGGTGAGTTAGCAAGGTTTGGTTGCTGAACGAGTGTGCATTCCTGTTCAGGTTCGAATGAGCAATTCCGGGCCTCCTGTATGCCTTCTTGCTTAAGTGTTACTAAATCAAGATTAGGGCGCGCTTCGCGCGCGGTGACGTCCGAGCCGCCTCCGGCGTCCGGAACGACACTCGCGAGCGAAGCGGCGGCCATACTTCCTGCCATGACAGCAAGCGATGACACGCCCCCAAGAAGGTTGTCCGGGGTGGCAATCGGCCCTTCGACCTGACCCCCGGCAGACGCCGCCAGACCTTCCCCAGATCGACCAGCGACCCGCCTCCGACCTGTAGAGCAGGGCGACACCACCGACGGCACTCCGTTAGACAGCACGGAACGGTTACGCGTCCCTGCTTCCGCTTCGCCCGGACGCGCTGAATCCCTCAGCGCGAGAGCCGCAGCCCCAACCGCGTCACCGTGCTGGCTGTGGGGCTGGCTTGGGCAGGTTGAGGACGTGATCGCGCCGCCATTGCTCAATCCATGCCCGGAGGTGACCGATTTCCCGTTGCTGGCTGGTGACCTGTTGTTTGACGATGACATACGCCCGTAGCAGTCCTGGGGTGAATGGCTCATTGTCCGGCGTCCAGAGCTGACCGGCTCGGAGGGTGAACCCTTGCCATGCCGTATCAAGGCAGCCGAGGTCGCCGTGGTAGCGCAAGGCAACAAGGGCGGCATATCCCGGTGACACTCTGTCGGCACGCTTCCAACGATGAGCGGTACGGTCTGAGACCGATCCCAGCTGGGCAAGGTGGTAGACGGGGATTCCGTAGGGTGAAAGCCTGACCGAGGGTTGTCCGCCCCGTACTGACGACTTCGCATAATGTATATTATGGCAAGTAATACGTGATGCGCTGGCCCGACGCCGCCGACGCAAGACACTTCGGCTCAGGAATGCGACCACGTTCCCAGCTCATCGCATGGCGTGACGCCATGCTGTACCACCACTCGAGGATATCCAATGAAACCATTATTCACTGTGGCCGTGCTGGCCGCGCTCACTGGCTGCACCGTGGCCGATCGCATCACCACGGCTGGCGATCCCGCCGCAGTAAAAGAACGCGAGTTGACCCGGCGCTATGCGTTCTGCGTCAAACAGCAACTTGGGGCGTTCGGTTCGTTTGCCTCGCCAGAAAGCCGCCGCATTGCCTCCGAATCATGCCAAGCGGTGCTGCAACCCTCAAGCGCGAGCGCGGCCACGCCCTAAAGCCAGCCACAACCCTGCCGACGCCGTAGCGTCATGGGCAACACGGATCGGCTTCGTGGCTTTGCTAACTAACTATTCTGCGGAATAGCTGGACGGTTACGCCTGCTGAATTGTCCACGATCCCGCTAGTGCATCAACGAGTCAATGCGTTAACGAACTTGCGCAGCACCGGCACACAACCCACTCTTGGCACCCATTATCACTCTAGCACCGGTGGTAGTACGGGAATTTCCCGCCCCTAGGGTATGATGCGCGCCCGAATTTCTCTGCCTGATTGTGGGTACGCTTATGAATCTCAACGCCCTAACTGCCATTTCCCCTGTAGATGGTCGATATGTCGACAAGGCTAACGAGCTACGACCTATTTTCAGTGAATATGGCTTGATTCGGCAGCGAGTACGGGTTGAGGCACTATGGTTCAAAGCCTTGGCTCAGGAAAAAGGCATTGTTGAGCTGAACGGGCTACCAGCCACAGTATTTGCAGCACTGGACGAATTAGCCGCTGGCCTGAGCTTGGAAGATGCCGCCAAAGTAAAAGAGTACGAGCGCAGCACCAATCACGATGTTAAGGCGGTGGAATACTTGGTGAAGGCTCGTCTGGATGCCTTCCCTGAAGGCAAAGCCCGACGTGAATTCGTACATTTCGCCTGCACATCGGAAGACATTAATAATTTGAGCTATGCCTTGATGCTCAAAGAAGCGCGCGATCAGGTACTGCTACCTGCGCTGGTGAAATTGATTGCGCGACTTAAAGTGCTTGCGCATGATCAGGCCGATCTGCCGATGATGTCGCGCACTCACGGCCAGCCTGCGACACCTACTACTTTGGGCAAAGAAATTGCCAATGTCGCGTTTCGTTTACAGCGCAAGCATGATCAGCTGGCTGCGGTGACCATACTTGGCAAAATCAATGGCGCGGTGGGTAATTTCAATGCCCATGTGGTCGCGTATCCAGAGGTTGACTGGCAGCAACTGGGGCAACGGTTGGTCGAATCATTGGGTTTGCAATGGAACCCCTACACCACCCAGATCGAGCCACACGACTGGATGGCGGAATGCTTTGATGCGCTGGCCGGTGTCAATACGGTGTTGATAGATTTCAGTCGCGATGCGTGGGGTTATGTGTCGCTGGGTTACTTCAAACAGCGCGTAGTGGCAGGTGAAACCGGCTCATCAACCATGCCGCATAAAGTGAATCCAATTGATTTTGAGAATGGCGAGGGCAATCTTGGACTTGCTAACGCCCTGCTGCGTTTTCTTGCCGACAAATTACCGATCTCGCGTTGGCAGCGTGATCTCACCGATTCAACCGTCGTTCGCAATGTTGGCGTCGCGGTAACCCACAGTCTGCTGGCATGGAAATCGATCAACCGGGGCTTGGATCGTATTGACGTCAATGCTGTCCGGCTGGCCGAAGACTTGGATGCCAACTGGGAGCTACTGGCTGAGCCAATCCAGACTGTGATGCGTCGTTACGGTGTTGAAAATGCGTATGAGCAATTAAAAGAACTCACACGTGGGCAGCGAGTCGACGCGGCGGCAATGCAGCGGTTCGTCTCCGGACTCAATCTTCCGGATGAAGCTCGGCAAGCACTGCTCAAGCTGACGCCTGCCAATTATCTCGGAGTTGCTTCGGATTTGGCGAAAAATATCTGAATTGTTCGGCACTTGCTGCAACTTTCTTGACGTAATATCCGAAAACGTGACCCGGTCAACAGCTCAGCATGGACGAAATACTTACGTTTAAGGCGTCATTTGACGCTGCTCCGCAGGGAGGACGAGGCTGAGCAGCACCGCTTAACGACGAGTACTGCCATGAGCCTGGAAATAGGCCGAACAATAACTACTGACACCGGTAGCCATCTGGTACTAACCAGCTCACCGGTACTATTCACCACACAGGCAGAAATGCGCGAGCAACTACTGTGTCTGGCTCGCACCGCAGAGCGCCAGATAACCTTCTGGTCGCGTGACCTGAACTCCGGCTTATTTGAAAGCGCCAGTTTTCTGGATGTGCTGAAACGGTTTGTGCTGGCGCGTCGCAATGCCAAAGTCAGGATTCTCACCCTTCCTCTTACTGAACAAACTGAACGTGATCATCCGATTTTATTGATGGCGGCACGACTACCGAATTGTTTCGAAATCCGTGCTACGGATAGCACCTGTCTGGAGGCGGCTGAATTGCTGCTCGCTGACGAGCGTGGTGTGCTATACCGAATCCAACCAGATCGCTGGGATGGTATGGCGAATATCTACGATCCAATGGTGGCGCGATTTTATCGCGTACAGTTTGATACGGCTTGGAATGCGGCACAGCCACCAACTCCGCTCGAACATAGCGTGAGCCTCCAAGCCCCAACATATTGAGGTTGTTATGGTGTGGAAGCCGGATGTTACTGTTGCGGCGGTCGTTGAACGCGACGGTCGCTTTTTGCTCGTTGAAGAACACATGGGCCAACGTTTGGTCATTAACCAGCCTGCAGGCCATTTGGAGGCCAATGAGTCGCTACGCGAGGCAGTGATCCGCGAGGCGCTGGAAGAAACTGCGTGGAGCTTTGTTCCGGAGTCGGTCAGTGGAATTTATCTATGGCCACATCCGGAGCGCCCGATAAGCTTTCTGCGTGTGGCGTTTGTTGGGCAGGTGGTACAGCATCACCCGGAACGGCGCTTGGACCATGGCATCCGTCGCGCCCTGTGGCTGTCCCGCAATGAAGTCGAGCAGCGTTCGACGCAGCTACGCAGCCCACTGGTGCTGCAGTGTATTGATGATTATCTCAGCGGCGCTCGTTATCCCCTCTCACTACTCACGCATCTAGGTAGTCCCGAAAGCCTGATTACTACCAGAGGGTTGGTCGGGACTCATGTAATTTGACCCGTAATCGCTGCTAATCAGCAGTCACTATTTTGAAGTTCCGACGTCCTCCCGATATTAAGTAGCGGCTGGACATCGACGACCATCTCGCAGTAGCGTTGCATGGGTAAAGGATCTATTTTCTCGATTGCGTTTTTAAGGGCCTGAGATGCTCAACTGACCATAAGGACAATAACCATGCTTTTTATCGCACGATTTCACGACAAACCCGGAATTGCAGAGCGGAGGGCAGAACTTCTGCAGGAGCACTTCAGCTGGCTGGCAGCCAACAGCGACCGGGTTCTGCTGGCAGGTGCGGTCCGGACGGACGTCGACGGCGACTCACTCGGCGGACTATGGATCATCGAAGCCGACAGCAAGGCGGACGTTGAGTCAGTCTATCAGGGTGACCCGTTCTTCGCGAACGGCTTGCGCGACCGGGTAGAGATATTGGCCTACTTCAAGGCCAACCCGGAACGCATGGCTACGATCTAGTGGCTGGAACACAGCCCTTACGACCTTGTAGGCTCCTATAATGGCCGCATGAACTTCCCTTCTGCCCCAGTCCCGGCTCCTTTGGTGATCGTTGGTATGTCCGGCGGCGTAGATTCATCTGTTGCTGCTCATCTGTTACTGCAACAGGGCTACCGCGTTGAAGGTCTGTTCATGAGTAACTGGGAAGAAGACGAAGATGGTTACTGCACTAGCGCTCAGGATTATCAGGATGCTCGGCAAGTATGCACACAGCTTGGTATCGCGCTACACAAAGTCAGCTTCGCCAAAGAATACCGTGATCGCGTCTTTGAACATTTCCTGACCGAGTATCGCGCTGGTAGAACGCCCAATCCTGACGTGCTGTGCAATCGCGAAATTAAATTTGGTGTCTGTTTCGAATATGCGCAACGCCTCGGTGCAGACTGGATGGCTACCGGACACTATGCGCGCGTGGTTCATGCGTCAGTTTCATCCGCCAGATTGTTGAAAGGCTTGGATGCGAGCAAGGATCAAAGCTATTTCCTGCACGCCATGCCCAGTGCAGTCTTGGCTAAAACCTTGTTCCCAGTGGGCGAGCTACATAAGGATGAAGTACGTCGCATCGCCAAACAGCTCGCCCTGCCCACGCACGACAAAAAAGATAGCACAGGAATTTGCTTTATTGGCGAACGGCCATTTGCCGAATTCCTGTCAAAGTACCTGCCCGCCCAACCCGGCGAAATTCGCAGCATTGATGGTGATCTACTCGGCAAACACACGGGTCTGATGTATTATACCCTCGGTCAACGTCAAGGGCTCGGCATCGGCGGCAAAGCCAATCATGCAGAAGAACCTTGGTTTGTTGTCAGGAAGAATTTAAAGCACAATCAGCTCATCGTCGTGCAAGGCCATGATCATCCAGCCATGCAACAGATCGCGCTAGATGCGGTTGAACTCAGTTGGATTGCTGGCACGCTACCCGCTGCAAATTTCACCTGCACTGCCAAAGCGCGTTATCGACAAGCCGATCAGCAATGTACGGTGACGATCGGTAATAACAATACCGCCCATGTTGAATTTGACTCGCCACAACGCGCCATCACACCAGGTCAGTATGTGGTCTTCTATGACGGCGAGACCTGTTTGGGTGGCGGGGTCATTGATGCGACGGTGAGTGCTTATGCAACTGAGAAAAGGGTTGCTTGACAGGAAGTTGCTTTCCCTACTGGTTTAGTCTTGGCGTGCAATCCTCCATCTAACTCAAACTCAGCCAGCCAACTGCGGAAACTAACAACCAGGTGCTGGCATGAGTAGAAGTTTCCGCATAGATTCGCACTACGCTGTTGCGATATTTCAGTGAGCGAAACAGCTGGCGAAGTATGTCGCACAGTTCCAAGCACCATTATTTGGTGGTCGAAGATTCAAACCTGCGCGGTGCAATCCACAGTCGAAATACGAACCATGCCACTAACAAGGCACCAACCGCGAATATCGTATCACCGGGAACGCGCATCCATACCAACAGATGTATCAGCGGTTGATGCATGAACTCGGCTGAGCGTGCGAACCAATAACCTTTTTCTAACGCCGCTTGTAATTGCAGTACACCAATGGGTAACAGTGTTAGCAATGCCATCAGGCCTAGCCCTATATTGAGTGACCAGAACGCCGCCCGCAGCGCGCCCTGATGCCACTCAATTTCCGGTTTCAGGCCTCGTAAACAAAATAGCATCAAGCCAATTCCTAGCATGCCGTACACCCCAAATAGGGCTGTGTGTCCATGCAATGGCGTGAGATTCAGGCCTTGCATGTAATACAACGCCAATGGCGTATTGATTAGAAAGCCGAACAATCCGGCCCCGACGATGTTCCAGAACGACACCGCAAGAAAGAACATGATTGGCCAACGATACCGTTCCATCCACGGTATAGCGCGGCTATGTGTCCAGGTTTCATGTGCTTCTAGGCCGATCAATGCTAACGGCACGACTTCCAACGCTGAAAAGGAAGCGCCCAATGCCAGTACCGCAGTCGGAGTGCCTGCCCAATACAGGTGATGGAAGGTACCTAGCACACCACCTGCCATGAACACTACGGTAGCGAATAGGACATTAGTGGTGGCAGTAGCTGCACGCACCAATCCCAGTTTTACGAACAGGAAGCTGATAACGGCGACAGCAAAGACCTCGAAGAAGCCTTCCACCCACAGATGTACTACCCACCAACGCCAGTACTCGACCACAGAAATATGACTGTGCTCACTCCACATCAAGCCCGCGCCGTACAGCAAGCCGATGGCAATGATGGATACAAACAACAAGCCGACGATAGATGCCATATCATCCTTGCACTGCAAAGCTGGCCATAACGCACGTCCCATCAAGGTTAGCCAGAGCATGAGGCCAATGAACAAAAATATCTGCCAGAAGCGTCCAATGTCAGTGTACTCCCAGCCTTGATGGCCAAACCAGAAGTTATATTTCAGTCCCATCTTCTGCATAACCGCAAACCACTGTCCAGTGAATGCACCGACCACAATGATCAATAGACAGGCAAATAGGAAGTTGACCCCAAGACGTTGGAATTTTGGTTCATGTCCGGATATCGCGGGTGCGATATACAAACCCGTACCCAGCCACGCTGTGGCAATCCACAACACTGCTAATTCTGTATGCCAGCTACGGGTAAGTGAATAAGGTAGGTAGTTGGAAATTTCAAAGCCATAAAACTGCTTTTCTACCTGATAGTGAGCGGTGATGGCGCCGAGCAAAATCTGCGTTAGAAACAAAGCGACCACTATCCAGAAATACTTCTGCGTCGCGCGCATCGACGGAGTGACTATGAGGTCCTTGAGCGGATCACTTACAGGAGGCACCAGTGCCGGTAATTTGCCGTGATAAGCGGCGTAATGCCACGCCAACAAGCCGATGCCTGCCAGCATGAACAGTATGCTGAACACCGTCCACAGGAAGGTACCAGCGGTAGGGGTGTTACCCACCAGCGGTTCATACGGCCAGTTGCTGGTGTAGCTGGCCTTTGATTCGGGACGCTCGGTGACGGTTGCCCATGAAGTCCAGAAGAAAAATGCGGTTAGTTGGCGACGATGCTCTACTGTATCGATGCTGCCATCGCGCATCGCATAAGTTTCGCGCAGCTTGGCCATCGCCGGATCGGTTGAAAACAGGCTGGCGTAATGCGCCGCTACTTCAATGGTGGCCTGCGCACGATCATCAGACAACGTGATCGTCCCGGTTGCGGCATCATAAGTATTTGGACGCAGTTCCTGTCGTAAGCGCGCCTTCAGTGAGTCCTGCTGTGCCTCACTCAATTCCGAATAGCTAGTGCTATGGTCACGACTAGCCCAGAGCTCCAGCAGTGCACTGGATTCGCGATGCAGCCAGTCAGCACTCCAGTCTGGTGCGACCAAGGCACCATGGCCCCAAATAGAACCCAACTGTTGGCCACCGGTGGTCTGCCACACTTGACGGCCCGTTTCCATGTCAGCGCGGGTGTACAGCAGCTGACCACTTGCTGAAACCACTTGCTCAGGCAACGGTGGTGCATGCAAATATACTTCACGCCCCATCCACAGCAGTATCGTGAATGAGATAGCAAGTAATAACCCAAGGCCAATCCACAGTCGTTTTGTTGATGTCACAAGATGCTTCCCAATGTAGCGCGTAGCAGTTGTTTTACCGAGAAACGATTATTGATCTGATCAGCGGTTTGATTTGTCACACCCTGCGTGTCAATTCATCACTAATGACGAGTCAATAAAACGTTGGCCTTTTTGTAGCAGCTCACCATTTGCGGCAGCTCGCCCCATTTCGAGACTGGATGCGATCAACTTTGCGCGCGCAATGAATTGATCAGCTGCGACCGGCGGGCAGACTTCCCGTACGGTGGTTATAAAGAGCGCCAGCCATTGATCGAAATGACGAGCATCAATAGGTAATGCGGCATGCTTTTGCATGGGATGGCCGTGATAACGACCACTGCTCAAGGTTACTGACGACCAGAATGCGAACATACGTTGTAGGTGAGGCTCCCAATCGGGAATGCGCGCCGAAAAAATCGGCCCTAGCAGGGTATCGGCACGAACTGTTATGTAAAACAGACGTACTACACGCTCAATTAGTGCCTCATCAATGCCGTTATTAGCATAGCTGTTACTATGATTTTGGTTGTGTGACGACTCTGAAATGCTGCTTTTCAAAATGAATACTACGCACTGTTGTACTTATGCGCGAGCATGAAGGATTAAAGAGGTATATTCAATACCACTTTATGTAGGCGGATATACTTATTAGCTTAGTAAGCTGAGATTTATGCAGACAACAGTTTACGCATCCGGCGCAAGCTGTTGGGATTGTCAATTAGATCAGCCAGAGAATAAGTATCGAGCACAGCCAAGAACGCCAGTACTGCCTCTTTCAGCGGGCCACGCAATCCGCATGCGGACACAATGAGACACGTGTTGTGCTCGGCATCGAAGCATTCAACCAGCGCAAAACCATCTTCGGTGACGCGGACGATGTCGCCAATATTGATATCACTCGCGCTGCGTTGCAGGGTTAAACCGCCGCCACGGCCACGCTGACTTATGATAAACCCCGCTTGCACTAAGGTTTGCGTGACTTTCATCAGGTGATTGCGCGATATCTTGTAGCGATCTGCGACTTCCTCAATGGTATGCAGCTGCCCGGGTTCCATCGCCAATAGCATCAACAATCGAAGTGCGTAGTCAGTATGAACGGTTAAGCGCATAGGTTGAAAATGATAATTGGGTTATGTTGCTGTTAATGTATGCGGCAGTAACGATTCCAACTAGAAGTGATAAAGCACGAAATTTATCGCGCACTACGATCACTTTTTGGCTGATTTGGTGGTTCGCAACCATATCAGAGTATTAGCTCCATCTTCTCATTTCAGCTTCCTTGGACTCGTATTTCCAAGTTTTCTTGGCGATGTAGAGCTTGTTGTTTCCCACAATGACTTTGTTCAAGGTTACTAGCATCAAATTATCCGTATAGCTACAACGAACCGTCGTGCCATAGCTAAAAGCTCCATTTGGAAAAATACTTCCCGTGTTCAGGAATTACATTGAGGTTCTAACCGACCATAACTCAGGAAAAAATCGCAGCTCTAACGCTTTATTCAAGTAGTTCACACCGCTGGTGCCACCGGTGCCGCGTTTATAACCAATGATGCGTTCCACTGTTTTCATATGACTGAATCGCCACAGCTGGAACTGATGATCCAGATCGACCAGCTTTTCAGCAAGTTCATATAGATCCCAGTGCTCAGCACGACTGTGATACACCGCCAACCATGCGGCAGCCACCTGTTTGCTGGCTCGATAAGGCTGTGACCAATCACGATCCAGATAGTCAGCGGGAATGCCAAAGCCACGGCGGCTGAGTAGTCGTAGCGTTTCATCGTACAATGCCGGGCTATTCAGTACCCGCTGTAACTTTGCATAGATATCGGTATGACGCTTGTATACTTCTATCATGTTGGGGTTCTTGTTGCCGATCAGAAACTCCAGCATGCGGTATTGATAGGACTGAAAGCCTGAAGCCTTACCCAATGAATTACGGAATGCCGAATATTCCATTGGCGTCATGGTGGCTAGCACATCCCATGACTGCGTCAGCTGTGCCTGAATGCGTGACAGTCGCATCAGACACTTGCCTACCGGACCAAGATCATCGCGTTGAATATGCTTGATTGCCGCCAGCAGCTCATGGATGCATAGCTTCATCCAGAGTTCACTAGCTTGATGAATGATGATGAACAGCATTTCATCGTGTTCAAAAGTGTTGGGCTGTTGCGCACTAAGCAGCTGATCAAGATTCAGGTACTCACCATAACTTTTGGAGTCGCCCAGATCCCAATGTACAGACTCGTTGCTGATATCAATGGCCGCATGCGTCAACGGATTTTCAGGGGTCGTCATGAGTATTCTGATCACTAAGTGTTAATTGGAAGAAATATGGCTTATCTACTGATAAATATCCATGCCGGCACCTGTTTCCATGCCTTGTTTAGTTCCTTGTCCAAGCGCCGATAGTCAGGCTCGCAAGCCTCAACTAGATCCCAAAACTGCGATGAATGGTTCATGTGACGGGTGTGGCATAGCTCATGAATCATCAAGTAATGCAGTACTTCCGGCTGCAAAAACGCCGCGCAAAGGTTCAGGCTGATGGTACCAGAGGTCGAACAGCTGCCCCAGCGGGTACGCTGACGACGAATCTGTAATCTGTCAAACTTGAAGTCATGAGTAACGGCCAGCTGTTGTAGCCGCTGCTGAAATTCCTGGTGCAGCAGCTCATTCAGCCAACCAACCAACAAGCGTGACCAAGCTTTACTCTCGGTAATCGGGCCACGTAACAATAGCTGTGATTGATTCAATGTTTTTAATCTTGGGAATCCAGTCTCGTAACGATACTCGATATGCATCAGATGCCCAATCGACGGTAATACCAGTTCAGCAGGAGGGGTTAATGCACGTTGCTGGGCAATGCATTCGCTGACTCGCACATTAATCCAGTCGCGATGCTTGCTGACAAATTGCTGCACTCTGCTGGCTGAAGTTCGTGGCGGCACTACCACCTCAACTCTACCCGCCGGATAGATTTTTATGGACAGCCGCCGTGTTCGTGGACTGACGCGTACTTGCCACGCTGCATCGACTTGCTCAACCAGCAACGGTAGCTGTTGATGACTACTGAAATCCATCATGTACGACTAGTTCACCGTTAGGCTGCGCAACAAGGTCGATGCTGCCTGATAATCCGGCATCAGTATTAATGCCCGTTCCAACGCATTCCGGGCAGCAAGAGACTCACCATTGGCAATTGCCAGCTGACCGAGCAGGTAGCAGGATTCGGCATGACCCCATAGCACATTATGAGTAATCTGCACCAAGGCGGCGGCGTCATATGCCGCTACTACAGTCGATAGTGGTGCCATATCTTGCGGTTCCTTATCGTCCGCATGTAACCAGGCTGATACTAACTGCACTTGTGGCGATCTGCTGTCTATTTGCAGCGCTTGGTCAATTTCTGCATTACGCTGGCGCTTGTACAGCACGCTACGGAGAGGGCGCAGCTGCGCCAGTATAGACAGACAAGCGGCGTGTAGAGCATGACGAATGGCTAATGACGTGCCATCGACAGTGTTGGCTATTTTGCTGTCAGCGCACTCCTCTGCCATCTGTGTAGCCAGCGCCGGATCATGCTTACCCAGCAGTTGCGCCAATTTCCATCGACCATAATCCAACTGTTGTTGCTGCTGCAACATATCTGACTCAGTATCGAGTTCCAGCTGTGTTAGAGATTGAATGGCCAGTTGCAAGGAACGACTGTCCTCTGCATAAAATGCGTACTCCATTCGACCTGCCAAGTCATTGAGTTGCTCATTTTCTGACCACGCAGATACGCAGGCTAGCATTCCGGTCAGCAGTCCTACCAGCTTGGCGACGATGTGCAAGTGTCGCAATGAACCCATTGGGTAAACTCATGTTTGATAAACAGGAGCGATCATCACGCATTGCATTTGGCATTACAATCTCGCTGGTTAATTTGTTTTATTGCAACGCTAAACAAGGTGTCACAAATTGATCGACATTGGACTGAATCTTACCCATGACAGTTTCGACCATGATCGTAGTGAGTTGTTGGCGCGTGCCACTGCGGTCGGTGTCAACCATATGCTGATTACCGGTAGTGATCTGGCGCATAGCCATGCTGCATGGCAGCTAGCCAAACATGACCCGCAGCGATTGCGCGCCACGGCGGGCGTGCATCCGCATCATGCTAAGGATTTGCTTGAAACTCAGTTATCCACCCTGCGGGAATTACTGATTGAACCGCTGGTGGTTGCCGTGGGTGAAAGCGGCTTGGATTACTGCCGTAATTTTTCCACGCCGGAGCAACAAGAGCAGGCCTTTCGCTGGCAATTACAGCTAGCAGTTGAGACTGGCAAGCCGGTGTTTCTGCATCAGCGTGATGCGCATGAAACCTTCGTTAGTATTTTGAACGACTACCTGCCGCGTATCAGCGGTGGGGTTGCGCATTGCTTTACCGGTACGCCTGAGCAGGCTCGTTGTTATGTGGAAATGGGCTTATACATCGGCATCACTGGCTGGATTTGCGATGAGCGTCGGGGGCAGAGTTTGCGTGCAGCGGTACGTGAGATTCCACTGAATCGGTTATTGATAGAAACCGATGCACCGTATCTGATTCCACGCGATCTGAAACCCAAACCCAAGTCACATCGCAATGAACCTATGTACTTACCGGCGGTGCTACAGCGCCTTGCCGCATGTCGTGATGAATCGGTAGAGTTACTAGCAGAGGCCACCACTACCAATGCGCAGCGGCTATTCGCATGGCCGGTTTGATTGCGGAACGCTTACCCATGCAGGTTGGGCTTGGCCTGCTGCTTGATACTGCGCCAGACATCGGCAAACGCCGCTGCGGCATTACCACGTGAGCGATCAATCATCGGAAAATCTCTGGTCAGTTCATCGATGCGTACCACGTACTTGGGCTTGCCTTTAGGGAAGTCGCCGCGTTGAGTGAATACCAATCTGCCCTCTACTGGAACTGCATCGGCTAACGATTTTATCGCGGCCATACGGTCATACAAAATGGATTGCGGATTGGCGAAGGTAAAACGCAGCTTGCGACCGATGGCGGTCCACTGAAACATTTGATCACCACCAAATACCGCACCCGGCACATCAAATAAGTCCAACACTAGCAAACCACGTTCGGTAAGCAACAAATAGTTCAAATGCAGTTGACCGCCACTGCCATTCGGAATCAATACATTGCGTAGCATTTCATAGGCAATGGAATTGATGATATCTTCATTGCGACGAATTATCCGTCGCGACAAGTAAGCACGGATACCCGCGACCAGCCCTGCCGTCACTATGGCTGCACCAGCAACGGGATACACCCAAAACGGCACCACTTCATTCATGATTCGCCACATCTTGTAATTGCGTACGCAGAGCAGCCAAGGTTGGCTCGATTTCAGTTTCCTGACGTGGCAACGATAACAACTGCGCCAGCGCCGGTGGCACCGGCACGGGTTTATCAACTAACGGTTCAACAATATCGTTGAACTTGGCTGGATGGGCAGTACCGACCAACACCCACTGTTTACTCAATTGCTCCTGGGGCAAGTGCCAATACACTTCTGCGGCGGTGGCAGTATGCGGGCACCACACCAACTGCAACTTTTGCGCATCGTGTGCAATACGCGCGCGAATCTGTTCATCACTGACACTGACGGCAGTGACCTGCTGACGCAAGGCATCAAAGCCATACAACGAACGCAGGCGTTCCATATTGCTGGGATTACCTACATCCATCGCCGACGCCAATGTGGCGAAACTCTGGCGTGGTTGCCACTCACCAGTATCAAGGTAGTCAGGAATGGTGCGATTGGCGTTGGTAGCCAGTATCACCTGACCGATGGGCAGTCCCATGGCGCGTGCCCAGATGCAGGCCATGGAGTTGCCAAGGTTGCCACTGGGAATAATGAAATTGGCTGGCTGGCCAGTACGGCGCCATATTTCCAACGCACTACGTACGTAGTAAACCATTTGTGGTAATAACCGACCAATGTTGATGCTATTGGCCGATGACAATTCATGTGATTGCGCTAACGACGCATCCATGAACGCCTCTTTTACCATGCGTTGACAATCATCGAAGGTGCCATGCACGCTGAAGGTGCGGATATTGCCACCCCAACAAGCCAGTTGTTGTGCTTGGCGTTGTGAGACCAAACCTTTGGGATACAAAACCGCCACGTCGACCCATGGTCGACCGTGAAACGCAGCAGCCACTGCGCCACCTGTATCACCGGAAGTTGCCACAAGAATAGTCAGTTTACGTGGCTTGCCAGCTCGGATGCGCTCCATGCTGGCAGCCAAAAATCGTGCGCCAAAATCTTTAAACGCGGCAGTTGGACCATGCACCAGTTCCAGCACCGATACTGGCCCTGCCGTTCCGTTTATGGGGGTTAAAGGCGCGGGGAAATTAAAGGCCTCACGACACACTTCCGCCAATACTGGAGCGAGTGCATCACCGGCTGCGAATGGCGCAATCAACTTGGCGGCAATATCTGCCAGTTCAGTAAGACCGTCAAAATCTGCGGCGGTGAAGCGGGGTATATCAACCGGCACATACAAGCCGCCATCGGGCGCAATGCCTTGGGCAAGGGCGGTGCTCAAACTGACACGATGATCCGGATTACGGGTACTGTGAAACAACATCAATTAACCAACCATGAAAAACAACTTAGTCAAATTTAGTCAATTAATCGGGCGCCAGTGGGTTCCAAGCTGGAAATCCACGCGTCGCTATCCAAGCCTACTGCCTTGAAAGCTGCGACCATGCCATCGCGTGCCAATTCTGCGCGGTCGGGAGTAATCCAGGCAAATACCGTCGGGCCAGCACCTGATATGGAGCACCCTAGCGCACCGGCACTCATGGCGGCGTGTTTGACTGCATCAAAGCCAGGGATCAATACGCGACGTTGCGGTTCGATAATCACATCGTTCAACGATTCGCCAATCAGCCGTAAGTCGTTGGTAAAGCACCCGGTCAGAAAACCTGCCAGATTGGCGGTTTGCCAAGTCACATCTGACAACGGTACCGTGTCCTTTAAGATTTTGCGTGCATCGCGTGTCGCCAGCATCATGTGTGGGTGTACCAGCACGCAACGAACATTGTCCGGAACGGGAATCTGTTTGACGTTTGGGTTATCAATGCCCACTGTCAACACTAGGCCGCCAAACAATGAAGGCGCAATGTTATCGACATGCACTGAACCGCTGGCCACTTCTTCACCATGCATGGCATGTTGCAACAAGGCCAGTTGAGTCAAGGGTGTGGGTAATAGTGCATTGGCGGCAACGACAGCGGCGACTGCAGAAGCAGCTGAGCCGCCCAGTCCTGAGCCGAGCGGGATGCCTTTTTCAATGGTCAACTCAATGCCGAACCCTGGTTGTTGCGCTTTAACAATGCTCATTACTGCGCGACCTGCTGTGTTGCGCTCCGCTTCCAATGGCAAATCCAGCACTGTTCCGGTGATGGCAGCAATGCGCACACCAAGCTCCACGGTGCGGCGTGCTGTAACCCGATCACCGATGGCCTGCACACTCAAGCCTAATATATCAAAGCCGACCGCGACATTACCGACGCTGGCTGGCGCAAACGCCGTAGCCGATTGCCGGCCCGCATTATTTGAGGTTGTCATTAGAGCTTGGCACCGAGATAGGCACAGACACGTAACAGATCGGCAAACACGCCACCGGCAGTTACTTCAGGGCCCGCTCCCGGACCTTGCACTACCAATGGATTCTGATTGTAGCGACTGGTACTGAAGCGCACGACGTTATCAGTGAGATTGATGTTGGCGAAGGTATGATTGCGAGGTAGCTCTACCAGACCTACGGTTGCTTTGCGAGTTGCCGCATCCAGCGAACCTATGTACCGCAGTACCTGATCACGACCGCGCGCAGCGGCCAGACGTTGTTGCATCTGTTGATCGAATTCTGGCAACCGTTGCAGGTATTCATCGACACTGCAGTCCTTGAGTGCTGCGGGCACCAGCGTTTCCAGCGCGACATCAGTCAGCTCAAGGTCAAGGCCCATCTCCCGACCGAGAATCACTACTTTGCGCGCGAAATCCAAGCCAGACAAATCATCGCGTGGATCAGGTTCGGTGTAACCCTTCGCTTTGGCTTCGCGTACTACCGCTGAAAATGGCTGTGAACCATCATAGACATTGAACAAATACGCCAGTGTGCCCGATAGTATTCCTTCGATGCGTACGATCTCATCGCCAGTTTCACGTAAGTCATGCAAGGTTTGAATCACCGGTAACCCAGCACCTACAGTGGCTTCATACAAGTAGTGCGAACCACCGCTGCGACGAGCCGCCTGTAGCTGCTGGAAATAAGTATAGCTACCGCTATTGGCTTTCTTGTTGGGGGTGACGACGTGAATGCCTGCTGCCAACCATTCTGCGTAGTGACTAGCTACTTCGGCACTGGCTGAACAGTCAACGATTATCGCATGCGGTAAGTGACTGGCATGAATGTGTTCGGCAAACCGTTTCAAGTCAGCAGGTTCTTTTTCGGTGGACGCCATATCACGCCAATTGTTGAGCGACATTTCGCCAGCCACCAACTGCATGGTTTTTGACTTGACCGTACCACGCACACGCAGGTCTATATTGAAGTTGCGCGCCAAGCGTTCAACTTGCGTAGCTAGTTGGTCTAGGAACGCAGCACCGACCAAGCCAGGGCCAATCACCCCAATGGAAACCGTATTGGGCGAAAGATAAAATCCAGAGTGCACCGAGCGTAATGCACGCGCCGAATGCTTACCATCAATGACCACCGAAATATTGCGTTCGGATGCGCCCTGCGCAATGGCTTTGACACTAACACCAGTATTACCTAGTGCATTGAACACCTTGCCAGCCACTCCATGCGAACCCGCCATGCCGTCACCTACTACGGCGAGGATGCTACAGTCGCGGGTCACTTCGACGCGCTGAATCTGGCCCTGCCGCAACTCGCTATGGAAAGCGTCACGCACTACGTGTTCGGCTTTATCTGCTTCTGATTCGGGTATGGCAAAACAAATGGAATGTTCGGAACTGCCTTGAGAAATTAATATCACCGAAATCTCATGTTCGCGTAATGCACCGAATAGACGATGCGCAGTACCCGGTACGCCAATCATGCCAGCACCTTCGAGGTTTACCAGTGCGATCCTGTCAAAGCTGGTAATGCCTTTCACGAGCAAGGCCGATTCCGGTTTGGCGCAAATCAGCGTGCCCGCCTTGTCCGGCGCAAAAGAATTGCGAATCCAGATAGGAATTTGTTGTGCCACCGCCGGTGCCATGGTCTGCGGATGAATGACTTTGGCGCCAAAGTACGCCAGCTCCATGGCCTCGTTGTAAGACAGCGAGTCAATGACTCGCGCATCCGGTACCAGGCGCGGATCGGCACTCAGTACGCCATCCACATCGGTCCAGATAATGATTTCTGAGGCGTTGAGTAGCGCACCAAAAATTGATCCAGAAAAATCGCTGCCGTTACGCCCCAGCGTGGTTTGCAGGCCTTTGGCATCTCGGGCAATAAAGCCCGTAACAATTAATGTGGTTGGCCCTTGGTGTTGAATAACTTTTGCGGTGTTGGCGCGTGAGTTCTCCCAGCGCACTGCCGGGCCTAACGGGCTCCAGTCAACGCTGACGATATCGCGGGCGTCGATCCATTCAACTATCCCCGGACGGTTGCCGCGACCGCGCAAATAGCGCATGAACAGCCTGGTTGACCAGATCTCACCAAAACCGGCCACCAGATCTCGCACCATCTGTGAAGCCGCGCGGATCAAACTCACCGTATGCAAAATATTGGTGATGTCCTGACAGTCCCGATCCAGCAGCTCGCTGTAATCTTGGCGATCGGCAGGAGTCAGTAGTGTTTCTGCAATCTTGATATGGCGCTGACGTACGGCTTCCAATTGCGTAGTGACGGTTGCTTCTTGGCGCTCGGCGGATTCCACCAGATTCAGCATGGCATCAGTGACGCCGCGACAGGCGGACAGCACTACCGCCATGCGTTGATGAGGGTCACGCTCCAGAATATTCGCTACCCGCTCCATGCATTGTGCGTCAGCGACACTGGAGCCACCAAATTTATGAACCTGCCACTGTTGAGCGAGTATCGACGAATCCACGGCGCGTTGAGCCACTGCTTGTTCTCTATCAAGTTGCTACGAGAAAGTGCGCGCCTAGTGCACAGCGCCTGTTTGGCAGGCGTGACCCCGTCCGCAGGCGGCGCAAGGCCCGACACTGTACTGACAGTATTTGCCGTGAGCAAGCCACAAAATCAAACGAGCTCAGGCGTTATGGCGTGATTAACTGGGTTCGTTAAAGCGGCCAAAGGCAAACACGGCGTGTTCGTTGTTGGCGGCACCGGTGCGGGCGAAGCTAAGCGTTTCGGAAGAGTCCACTACGGCAGTGGGCGCTTGTGTTGAATTGAGATAGGTAATGCGAGCTGGGCCAATCTGGATCAGGTCTCGATGCTGAAGTACGTGCCGAACCACGCGACGCGAATTGACTAGCAGTCCATTAGTGCTACCTAGATCAATCAGCAAATTCTGCGCCGGTTCACGCACGATCAATGCGTGGTAGCGACTGACAAAAGCGCTATCAATACTGACATCAGCCAGTTCGCTTCGACCGATTAACATCCGATCACCCTGTAAGCTTTGCACGCTGTCGACGCCACCGCGTACTGAAATCAACAGTAATGTTTCAGTTGGTGCTGTCTCGGCTTCATGAGGCATGTCCAAGATAGGCTCTTCCGTTACAAGCGAGATGCCAAGCTGTAGCGCTGCCATTAGTATCGATTGTTCGTTTACAGCAGTCAGTCCTTCCATTGCTGCCACTGCCAGCGCGCGATTACAAATCCGATTGACCACAGTAGGGGTTCCGCTCGACAAGCGATATAGCAGGGACATTAATGTGTGTGGTATCAAATGGTCAGGGTCCTGCGCACCGGCGGCGCGCAGTCGGTGTGCCACGTAGTTGGCTAATTGATCCTCGGACAAGCCGGTGATGGCAACTCGCGGCACGCCAGCAGGAACAAGTTTATTTAGTCGTGGTGAGTCAACCACAAGATTCAACAGCGGTTGACCCAGCAACAGTAGCTTGATCAGACGTGCTCCGTTAGATTCCAAGCAAGCAATATGCCGCAATTCCTCCAATACTTGCGGCTGCATGCATTCAAGATTTTCAATAATTAACAGGCAGATACGCCCATTCCCTACTTGATGCGTCAGGTATCTGTCCAGCAGTAAACGCCGATCGGTGCGGTCTTGGCTATCTAGTTCAACACCTAATTGACGTAAAATCTCCAATAGGAACTCGCGCGGCCCCATATCTGTGCGCTGTATGTGAGCCACCAATATTCGGTCATCTAGGCTTGCAAGAAACAGGCGTGCCAGCAAGCTTTTACCAACTCCTTTGCTGCCGGTCAGGACTCCGGCAGAAACCTGCGAGCACAGCACACGACGCATAAAATCCAAGGCACGCAAATATTGCTCGCCCGGGAAAAAGTAGCTGTCAGTAGTGACTTCAGCAAAGGCTGGCTCATTCAAGCCCCAAGTGGCGAGCACCTCTTCTTCCCACGCATCGTTGGCTGTGTTTTCTGGCACGCTGACAGTGAATCCTAGTGACTGATGCCGATATTATTTGCCCGAGTCTACTTACCTCGTAAGGACTTACAAGCTACCGTCTGACGTGTGGCAGCATGTGAGCCCAAAATTGGCGAGCTCCCGCTAGTGACTGGTGGATTCTACTAAGTTGGTCGGGGCGAGAGGATTTGAACCTCCGACCCCTTGCACCCCATGCAAGTGCGCTACCAGGCTGCGCCACGCCCCGACCGATGGTAACCAGTTTATAGTCGTGATTACGCAGGCTGCGGATCATAGCGGAAGCGCATCACGCCTAACAGAGAATTATCGACTTTAGCGCCGGAGTATCTTTAGTACGTCCTCAAGCTCGCTGCGCAATTGACGCACGACTTGCTGCGTCTGATTCGCGTCACCCTTGGCCTCTTCACCTTCAAGACGCAGGCGCGCGCCGCCAATGGTGAAGCCATGGTCATATAGCAGGCTGCGTATCTGACGAATGACCAGTACATCTTGGCGTTGATAATAGCGGCGATTGCCGCGTCGCTTCACTGGACTCAGCTGTTCGAATTCCTGCTCCCAATAGCGCAGCACATGGGGTTTGACCTCGCACAGCTCGCTCACTTCACCAATGGTGAAGTAGCGTTTACCAGGAATTGGCGGCAATTCGTTGTTATTCGCTGGTTCCAACATAGGCCTCTACTCTGGCTTTGAGTTTTTGACCTGGGCGAAAAGTAACAACTCGTCGGGCACTAATGGGAATTTCTTCGCCGGTTTTGGGATTGCGGCCTGGACGCTGGTTCTTGTCGCGCAGGTCAAAATTACCAAAGCTGGACAACTTGACTTGCTCACCATTGGACAGGGCGGTGCGGATTTCCTCAAAAAATAAGTCAATCAATTCGCGTGCTTCACGCTTATTTAGACCCAATTGGTCAAACAGGGCTTCCGCAATTTCTGCCTTGGTCAGTGCCGCCATAGTTATTTGTCTCTGAGTCGTGCGTCCAGTCGCTGCGCCAGATGTCCAATGACTCGTATTATCACGGTGTCAACTTCAGCATCAGTTAGCGTCCGTGAAGTATCCTGCAAATAAACTCCTAAGGCTATGCTTTTCTTGCCTTTATCTAAGTCAGCCCCATGATATACATCGAAAATACTGAAGTCATGTAGCAGTGGGCCGGCAGATTCACGCACCGCCGCCGCTAATTCACTGAATGGCGTGCTCTCTGCAACCAGTAATGCCAAATCACGGCGCACCACTGGAAAACGAGATATTTCTTTATATTCTGGTAGTTGAGAGTCAAATCTCGACTCAATCTCGAGCTCAAACACTATTGCTGAATACATCAAGTCCAGTGATTTTACTAATGAAGGGTTCAATCTACCCAGCCAACCGACCGGTTGACCATTGCACAAAATGCGCGCGCTCTGCCCAGGATGTAGCGCAGAGTGAGAGGCGGCAACGAAACTAAATTCTCCGAACCGTCCGGTCAACGTCAACAAGGCTTCCACATCCGCTTTAACATCATGAAAGTCGATAACGGTGGTGGCAGTGCCCCATTGTTTGGGAGCCAATAAGCCACCTGCTATACCGGCAATCACGCCTGTTTCTTGCTTTCCATCAGCAGAAAACTGTCGCCCGGTTTCAAACAACCGTATCCGTGGCTGTTGCCGTTTCTGGTTGTGTTGCAGCGCCTGTAATAAACCCGGCCACAGCGATAATCGCATGACGGCGAGTTCAGCTGAAATGGGGTTGGCAAGTGTCAGCGCAGGCGCATTCGCGAACATTGCCTGCTGAATGACCGGGTCAGTAAAGCTGTAAGTAATTGCTTCCTGATAGCCCCGATCCACCAGCAATAAGGCGCAGCGTCTGGCAGGTATTTGTGTTTCGCTTATATTATGCAAGCGCTGAATAGCCGTCTCCGGCGTGGCAGGAATACGGTCATAGCCGTATATACGCGCCACTTCTTCAATCAGGTCTTCCTCAATACTGAGGTCGAAACGCCAGCTTGGAGGCACTACGTTCCAGACAGTTGCGTCAGCTGCCGCATCAATCTCTTGCATGCCAAGACTGTTCAATATGCGAGTCACCTCGCTGGCGGGAATGTCGTGGCCTAATACCCGACAGATACGCGTATGACGTAATTTGATTGGTTGGCGCGCTGGTCTGGTAGAGCCCGTCACCTGCACCGGCCCCGCCTCACCACCGGCGATGGTCAAAACCAACTGAGTGGCCAATTCAATTGCTCGCTCTTGAAGGTTGAAATCAACCCCGCGTTCAAAGCGCTGCGAGGCATCAGTCACCAAGCCGTATCGACGGCCCCGGCCAGCGATTGCATCAGGATTGAAATACGCAACTTCCAGTAAAACATCGGTGGTGGTATCGCTGATGGCGGAATCCAAGCCACCCATCACCCCAGCTAACGCTAATGTACGATGCTGGTCAGCAATCACTAACACATCGCTACTCAGAGTAATTATCTTGCCATCCAACAGAGTTACTTGCTCGTTGGCAAACGCTTGTCGCACCACGATGCCGTCTTGCAGTTTGTGCAAGTCATAGGCGTGCATGGGCTGACCCAACTCCAGCATTACATGGTTGGTGATATCGACAATTGCATTGATCGAGCGAACTCCGGCACGTCGCAGACGTTCCTGCAACCACCACGGAGATCGTGCACCGGGATTAATCCCTTTGATAACACGACTGACAAACTTGCCGCAGCCTTCTGAGGCAATCGTGACTGGCAATACCTGCGCATGCGTTGCCGGAATGGGCGGCTGTGCAGGCATAGCCAATAACGTACCTTGCTGCGCAGACACCTCACGTGCTACGCCCAGCACGCTCATGCAATCCCCACGATTGGGGGTGAGATTGATGTCAAACACTACATCATCAAGAGATAAGGCCGTCACTAGATCCTGACCAACAAGCACATCAGTTGGTAATTCCAATAATCCCTGACTCTCTTCCGCCAAACCTAGCTCTTTGGCGGAGCACAGCATGCCGAATGAATCCATACCACGCAATTTCGCTTGTTTAATTTCCATGCCGCCAGGCAAGGTCGCGCCAATCCTCGCCAAAGGTACTTTAATACCCGCGCGAACATTGCTGGCACCGCAAATAATTTGCACTTCTTGTTTGCCATCATTGACACGGCATACGGAAAGTTTTTCAGCATCAGGGTGTTTACTGGTGGCCAACACTTCAGCCACGACAATACCTGACATGGCCGGCGCTGCCACTGCTTGGCCTTCAATTTCAAGACCCGTCATCGTCAAGGTATGCGCTAGCATCGGCACATCATGTCCGACATCCACCCAGCGCGATAAGCTTTGCAAACTGATTTTCATGCCGGGCTCAGTTGAATTGCTTCAGGAAGTTGAGATCATTGTCGAAATACATTCGTATATCGCTGACCTTGTAACGCAGCATGGCTAGTCGATCGACACCCATACCAAAGGCATAGCCGGTGTAGCGTTCCGGATCGATATTCACTGCGCGTAGCACATTAGGATGCACCATGCCGCAGCCACCTGCTTCCAGCCAACCCGTTTGCTTGCACACTCGACAACCTTTGCCAGCACAATTCACGCAGGAAATATCAAACTCTGCGGATGGCTCAGTAAATGGGAAATAGGAAGGGCGTAAACGCATTGCCACGTCCGCTTCAAAAAAAGACTTCATGAAGTTATGCAGAATGGCTTTCAGGTTGGCGAAACTGATGTGTTCATCCACCACCAACCCTTCTACTTGGTGAAACATGGGAGTGTGCGTCATATCGGAATCACAGCGATAGACGCGACCCGGCGCGATGATTCGTAACGGCGCACCCAGTCGTTGCATGGTTCGCACTTGCACTGGAGAGGTATGGGTGCGTAGTAATCGGCCATCACCAAAATAAAAAGTATCGTGCATAGCGCGTGCAGGATGATTACCGGGAATATTCAAGGCTTCGAAGTTGTGCCAGTCATCCTCAATTTCCGGGCCATCAGCGACGGAAAAACCTGCGCTAGCAAACAATTGTTCAATCCGTTGCCGCACGCGAGTAACTGGATGTAAACCACCCATTGTTTGACCGCGACCAGGCAAGGTGACATCAATGGTTTCGTTGGCTAGCTGCTGAGCCAATTGCTCAGCCTGCAATTCATCGCGACGCGCATCAAGTGTGGCGGTTAGTTGCTCTTTGGCAGAGTTGATAACGGCCCCTACAACTCGACGCTCTTCCGGCTGCATTTTACCGAGCGTCTTTAGCTGCTCGGTCAACTCGCCCTTCTTGCCCAGCAGTCGTACGCGAATCTGCTCCAGCTCGGTCAGCTTGTCGCAAGCGCGAATCTCTATAGTGGCATGAGCCACCATGGTTTCAATAGCATTGTCGGGAACAGTCATGATGTAACTCGACCGGTTAAATCAGGTATGGAAATCACTGGCGGAATTTACTCATTACTGTCTTAAGGTCTTGAGATAAAAAAGCCGCGCCAAACGATCAAGAATGGCGCGGCCCGGTACGGATTCTATCCGGATCGACGAACGCAGCTGTTAAGCAGCAGCCTGCGCGGTCGCCAATGCTTGCTTGGCACGCTTTACAATTGCGGCAAACGCAACTGTGTCATGGATTGCTAAATCAGCCAGCACCTTGCGGTCGATAGTCAATTCTGCGGCAATGATGCCGGCAATCAACTTGCTGTAAGACAAGCCATACACACGTGCGGCGGCATTGATACGCGTAATCCATAACGCACGGAAATCACGCTTTTTAGCCAGACGGTCACGATAGGCATATTGACCTGCCTTGATGACCGCCTGCTTGGCAGCACGGAATACTTTACGACGGGCGTTGTAATAACCCTTCGCTTTCTTGAGAACTTTGTTGTGTCGGGCGCGAGCAATCACACCCCGTTTAACGCGAGCCATGGGTCACCTCCGACTTAAAGATTGGGTAGCAATTGATCTAAACGTCCTAAATCTGACTTGGACACCATGCTCGGTGACCGCAGTTGACGTTTACGCTTACTGGGCTTTTTGGTCAGGATATGACGACGATGGGACTGGGCTCTTTTGAACCCATTGGCAGTTGGGCGAAAACGCTTCGCCGCTGCCCTGTTGGTTTTCAACTTAGGCATTAAAATAACTCCGCAACTTTTAGCCTGTTCAAATCATCTGTCCTGATTATTACCAAGAGCAGCGATTTTCAAGGCGGGACAATAACCACAAATCTTGCGACCTGCACAGGGCGTTAACCCCGGTTATTGCTCACTTCTTTTTTGGCCCGATCAGCATAACCATCTGTCGACCTTCCATCATCGGGAACTGCTCGACTGTGCCTACCAAGGCCAAATCTTGCTGTACTCGACTAAGAAGCTCACGTCCGATCTCCTGATGAGCCATTTCTCGACCACGATAGCGCAATACTATCTTGGCCTTGTCCCCTTCGGTGAGAAAGCGAGTCAGGTTACGTAATTTAACCTGGTAATCACCTTCTTCCGTACCGGGACGAAATTTTACTTCCTTGATCTGTATCTGTTTCTGGTTGCGCTTCGCCGCATGCGCCTTCTTGTTTGCTTCAAACAAGAACTTACCGAAATCCATCACCTTGCACACGGGCGGATCAGCGGTGGGGGAAATCTCCACCAGATCCATGCCGGCCGCTTCGGCCATTTGCAAGGCTTCAAAACGGGTTAATACACCGGCCTGGTTTCCCTCAGCATCAATAACACGTAAGCGCGGCGAACTGATTTCCTCATTACGTTTTACACGCTTGGTGTTGGCGATTGGAGCAGCGATGCGTTTATACCTCTAAACAGTTAATTCATTCTGGCCATAGCTTGCGATCTCGTCGGCAAGTCTCTGTGCCAGCACATCAATAGAAATGCAACCCAGATCTTTGCCACTGCGCGTGCGTACTGCCAGCGTATCGGAAGCTGCCTCGCGATCTCCGGCCACCAACAGGTAGGGGACGCGCTGCAGCGTGTGGTCGCGGATCTTAAAGCCCACTTTCTCGTAGCGCAAGTCAATTTCTACGCGAAGCCCCTGATTTCTCAGCAATTCAGCCGCCTTGGTCACGTATTCGTCCTGTGCGCTGGTAATACTCATCAACACCACCTGCACCGGTGCCAGCCAAAGTGGGAAGGAGCCGGCATGCTCTTCGATCAAAATGCCGATAAAACGCTCCAACGAACCAAAGATCGCCCGATGCAGCATCACTGGCACCTGCTTGCTGCCGTCCTTCGCTACATACTCCGCACCTAGTCGTCCGGGCATGGAGAAATCGACCTGGATGGTGCCGCATTGCCAGAAGCGACCGATAGAATCAGTGAGTGTGAACTCAATTTTTGGGCCATAGAAAGCCCCCTCGCCCGGCTTTTCACTCCACGGCAAACCGCGTGCATTCAAGGCTTCCGCCAACGCGGTCTCGGCACGATCCCATACTTCGTCTGATCCAATGCGTTCCTTGGGGCGCGTGGCCAGTTTGTAAACTACTTCCTTAAAGCCAAAATCCCGGTAGACCTTGTGCAACATATCAATGAACGCAATGGCCTCGCTCTGGACTTGTTCATCGGTACAGAAGATGTGCGCATCATCCTGCACAAAAGCCCGTACTCGCATCAGCCCGTGCAGCGCGCCCGAAGCTTCATTGCGATGACAGGAACCAAACTCCGCAAGGCGATACGGCAAGTCGCGATAACTTTTGATGCCTTGATTAAATACTTGGATATGACAGGGGCAATTCATCGGCTTGACGGCAAACACTTTCTTTTCCGACTCGGTGATGAACATGTCGGCATGGAAGTTCTGCCAATGACCGGACTTTTCCCACAGCGAACGATCGACTAGTTGCGGTGTGCGAATTTCGCGATAGCCATTGTCGCGCCACAAATCACTCATGTACTGCATCAGTAATTGATAAATGCGCCAGCCGCGCTCATGCCAGAACACCATGCCGGGTGCCTCTTCCTGCATGTGAAACAAGTCGAGTGTCTTGGCTATCTTGCGATGATCACGTTTTTCGGCTTCTTCCAGTCGAGTGAGATAGGCCTTCAGGCTTTTTTCATCAGTCCAGGCAGTGCCATAAATTCGTTGCAGCATTTCGTTGTTGGAGTCGCCACGCCAATAGGCACCCGCTAACTTCATCAACTTAAATGCTTTGAGCTTGCCGGTGCTGGGCACATGCGGGCCACGACATAGGTCGACCCAATCACCTTGCCCGTAGAGACTAATCGCCTCGTTAGATGGAATGCTGGCAATGATCTCTGCCTTGTAATGCTCGCCCTGATCTTTGAAAAACTGTACCGCCGTATCACGCGCCATTACTCGACGCGACACAGGGCGGTCAGCCTTGGCTAACTCTGTCATGCGTTGCTCAATGGCCAGCAAGTCTTCCGGTGTGAAGGGGCGCTTATAGGCGAAATCATAAAAGAAACCATCTTCAATGACGGGGCCGATAGTGACCTGTGCATCAGGAAATAATTGCTTCACGGCTTGCGCCAACAGATGTGCAGTGGAGTGGCGGATGATCTCCAGCGCCTCTGAATCACGTTCAGTAACGATCGCTACCTGCGCATCTTTTTCAATCTGGAACGAGGTGTCCACCAGTTGACCATCTACTTTGCCCGCAATAGCGGCTTTGGCAAGACCGGCACCAATACTGGCGGCCAATTCCGCGACTGTAACGGTGGAGGGAAAACTGCGCTGACTGCCGTCAGGCAGCGTGATGATCGGCATGTGACCAGTTCCTGTTTGCGGGCGGAGGCTTGGCGCATGGGGTCTCCATGCAGCCCCTTTTTATATCACCACTTGCTTTCTTTGCGGCATCCTCAAAAAAAGCAGTGGAAACAAAGAAAATTGGTGGGCGCGACAGGGATCGAACCTGTGACCCCTACCATGTCAAGGTAGTGCTCTACCGCTGAGCTACGCGCCCACTACTGCCGAATGAATGACCATCCAACGAAAGGCGCGCAAGAATACCGAGCGGCCATCGCCTAAGCAAGCTGAATTCCATGCGTAGACCTAAGTTTGAGATCATCCGCGACCGCGATAAGTGGCGACTCCCTGCTCAGGAATCCACACATCAACAGGTGGCTTGCCCGTTTGCCAGAACACATCAATGGGAATACCACCACGCGGATACCAATAACCACCGATACGCAACCAGCGCGGCAGGATGCGTTGCTGTAAACGCAGTGCGATGGTCATGGTACAGTCCTCGTGATAAGCGCCATGATTTCGAAATGAAGCCAGAAATAGTTTCAACGACTTGCTTTCGATTAACCACTTGTCCGGTATATAGTCGATCACTAGGTGTGCGAAATCAGGCTGACCTGTAATGGGACACAGCGAGGTGAATTCCGGCGCAGTGAATCGCGCCAAGTAGCGCTGCTGAGGATGCGGGTTTGCAACACGCTCTAATGGCGCCACCTGCGGCGAAACAGGAATATTCACACTTTGGCCCAACTGGGTTAAGCCTGATTCGGCCTTGATTTTTGCTTTACGCATTCGATACGCCACTGCAGTTGTTTATACGTTCCGTAATAATGCCATGGAAAGGATTCGCTACCACTAGAGAAACGCTTAGTCCAACCATGCTTAAGCCCGCCCCCCCCTCCACTGCCGAATTCTTACCAATCGAGTCGCAGCAACGGCAACTACAGAACCTGCAAGACATGCTGCTGCATTCCTTGTCACACGACTTGGGTACGCCAGCGATGACTATTCTGGGGTTTACGGATTTGTTACTGGCCGATCATGACAATTCACCTGACCCACAAGTGGTGCGGCAATATCTTGAACATATCCGCAATAGCGCCAATCGCCAAGTCAGTCTGATCGCTGCGCTGACCAAGTACTGTCAATTATCGCAGCAGCCACTCAGCCTTTCCTGCGTAGATTTGACCGCGCTGATTACTGAGTGCAATAAGGAACGCCCCGACTTGGCCGAACTGTCTAGCTATCGGTTTGAGTTACACCCCACTCCCACCAACACTGGCGATCCAATTATGTTGAAGTTGGTTATGCAGGCACTACTCGACAACGCCATCAAATTCACCCGCAAAATTTCTTGCCCTGTCATCAGCTTCGGTGCTGAGTTCGAAGCCGAGCAACTTGTGTATTTTCTTACTGACAACGGCGTGGGCTTTAAGGTAGAGCGCAAAGAACGCTTGTTCCAGCCATTTTGCCGCCTGCACTCCAGCAAGGACTATGAAGGTATTGGCATGGGTCTGGCCATCGCCGCAACAATTATTCGACGTCATGATGGCCGCATATGGGCGCATAGTGATGGTGAGAATGGAATGACCGTTCGCTTTACGCTTGGCGCGAAACCATAAAGTTTGAGAGGCAGCTAGCGGAACGATTAGGTGCGTACTGCTGTTCGCTTATGCCATGCCTCTATTGAGGTTGAGTTAGTCCAGACTGGACATCAGCATCTACAGGCATTAAAAAAACCGGCACAAGGCCGGTACTTTATGTTTGGCGGAGAGGCAGGGATTCGAACCCTGGAACACCCGTGAAGATGTTACTGGAATTCCAGTCCAGCGCCTTCGACCACTCGGCCACCTCTCCGCATCCTTAAAACCTACGCTAGGTAGAGCGTTATCATGCTCTTACACAGCAAGGGGCGCGCAGCTTACACAGCTGCGTGCAGTCAGGCAATCGCGACGCCAACTGACTTCAGAGCGCTGTCAATTTTCACGTGAAACTGCACCGCTAATGGCGTCAGTGGTAGACGAATCCCCGCCTCGATCATGCCCATGCGCGACAACGCCCATTTGACGGGAATAGGATTCGACTCAAGAAACATCGATTTATGCAGTGACTGCAACTGCGCATCCAAGCGACGCGCCTCGGCATAGTTACGTGCCAGCGCGGCATCAACCACCGCACGTACTTGGCGCGGAATGACGTTAGCACTGACCGAGATGACTCCCTGGTAACCTGCCAAAATGCACTCACAGGCCAGATCATCGTCGCCGCTAAACAACGCGAGACGTCCTCCGACACGGGACAGCAGTTCGCGATTGCGCTCCAGCGAAGCGGCTTCCTTGAGCGCAACGATGTTCGGGATGGTTGCCAGCCGCTCCACCGTCTCGGGTTTCAAGTCACAGCCGGTGCGTCCGGGTACATTGTACAACACTTGCGGAATGGCAACGGCGTTAGCAATCGCTTGGTAATGCAAAAACAACCCTTCCTGCGTGGGTTTGTTGTAATACGGCGTCACCAACAGACAGGCATCGGCGCCAGCCTGCTTGGCGGCTGCGGTCAGCTCAATGGCCTCATTGGTGGAATTAGCACCTGTGCCCGCAATTACTGGAATACGGCCTTTGACACTTTGCACTACGCGCCGGACTACACCGATGTGTTCATCCACACTGAGCGTGGGCGACTCGCCGGTGGTACCAACAGCAACAATCGCGTTAGTGCCATTGGTTATCTGAAATTCAACCAATTTGTCCAGCGCGTCGTTATCAACTGTGCCATCTACGCGCATCGGCGTAACCAACGCCACGATACTTCCACTGAACATGTACTTCTCAAAAAAAACCGGGGGTGTGATCGTACTGGCCTGCCAACCGGTAACGCAAGCCACACAGTAAAATCGAACTGGTTACAGCCCCTCTTTAGGCCTGTACACTGCAGCAACACGCGTAACTTATGCGTCGTATCGGGGTTTAGTTTGCTTATCAGGACAGAATGAAAGAACTCATCGTTATCTCTGCCATTGGCAGCGACCGCACCGGCTTGGTTTTCGACGTGACTCGCGTAATTCTTGATTGTGGTGGCAATGTGCTGGAAAGCCGCATGACGGCGCTGGGCAGTGAGTTCGCCATGCTGTTACTGGTTTCCGGCCACTGGCACACACTGACCAAATTGGAAAGTGAGTTCAAGAAACTCACTGAATCGGCCAATATCAATATTTCCATTCGCCGCACGACAGAACGCGGCCCGCGACCGGATGCCATCACCTATAGTGTCGATGTGATGTGCTTGGATCAGCCGGGACTGGTATTCAACTTGGCTGGCTTTTTCAGCTCACGCGGCATTGATATTGGTGATGTCAGTACGCGTAACTTTGCCGCAGCACACACCAGCGCATCAATGTTCGCGGTACAGATGGTGATTCACGTACCCAGCAAAATACAGATTGCTTCTCTGCGTGAGGAGTTTATGGAACTATGTGATCACATGAACTTGGACGCCATCCTGGAACCTTTTAAAGCCTGAGTTATCTTTAGTAAAAGAGGCCAATCAGCACCGATGAGCAAACTGGCAATCAATAAAACCGCACCAGCGTTTGTACTACCCAGCACCAATGGTGGTAATTGGAAGTTGAGCGAAGCCAAGGGCAAACACTTGGTGCTGTATTTCTATCCGCGCGATAACACCCAAGGCTGCACCACTGAAGCCACTGCATTTCGCGATCACTATCCACAGTTCAAAAAGATGGCAACGGAAATTATTGGCATCTCCGCTGACAGCATGAACGCCCACCTGAAGTTCAAAGCCAAACTCGCACTACCCTTCGAACTGTTGTCAGATACTGAGCACACCGTCTGTAATGTATTTGAAGTATTCAAAGCTAAAAAATTATACGGTCGCGAATACATGGGCATTGAACGCAGCACTTTTCTCATCGACAGCAGCGGTAAACTACGTCATGAATGGCGCAAGGTAAAAGTACCCGGACACGTCGAGGCGGTGCTGACTGAAGTCGGTAAGCTGTAGATTTAGTAGACTCACTCATCATAGAGCATGCATCCACAGGAGTATCGCTTGGCCAAAGCTAAACGCTCGGTAAAAGTTGTAAACCAACGCCGCCTGTTCGTACTTGATACCAACGTGCTGATGCACGACCCCACCGCCATTTTCCGTTTTGATGAGCACGATATTTTCATTCCGATGATTGTGCTCGAAGAGCTAGACGCTGGAAAAAAAGGAGTGTCCGAAGCGGCGCGCAATGTGCGCCAAGTCAGTCGCTTCTTGGATGAGCTGATGGTCAATGCCAGCAAGGAGGAAATCGACAAAGGCCTGCCGTTGCCCGCTTCAGCGCGCAACATGAACGGCACCAAACGCAATAAGCCCGCCAGCGGACGTCTTTACTTCCAGACCCGCATCCTGAGTAGCGGCCTGCCTGCTTCTTTGCCTGGTGGTGGCGCTGATAATGCCATTCTTGGTCAAACTCTTGCATTACAGAAACAGTATCCGGATGCCCAAATTACTTTGGTATCCAAAGATATTAACTTACGTATCAAGGCGGCGATTGTCGGTGTCCATATCGAGGATTACTACAGCGATAAGACCATCGAAGATGCTGATCTGCTTTATACCGGAGTGCAGGAACTACCCGGGAATTTTTGGGCGCGTCATGGTAAGGAGATTCATTCCTGGCAGGAGCATTCAAATACTTACTATCGGGTAAAAGGCCCGATGGTTCGCGACTGGCATGTCAATCAATTCCTATATCAACCGGAAGCCAATGGTTTTGATGCAATGGTACGTCAGATCGACGACAACACAGCCGTATTGCAAGTGGCGCACGATTATCGTAATGATCGACATAACGTTTGGGGCATCACTGCCCGCAATCGTGAGCAGAACTTTGCTCTGAATATGTTGCTCGATCCCGATATTGATTTCGTCACTATTCTTGGCCCAGCTGGTACGGGAAAAACCCTGTTGACGCTGGCAGCGGGCTTGGTACAGACACTGGAAAATAACCGCTTCAGCGAAATCATCATGACGCGAGTAACCATTCCTTTAGGCGAGGATATTGGTTTTCTGCCCGGCACCGAAGAAGAAAAAATGGAACCGTGGATGGGTGCCTTGATGGACAATCTGGAAGTGCTTACGCATAGTCAGGAAGGAGGTAGTTGGGGTCGGGCGGCAACCAATGATTTGCTGCGTAACCGCATCAAGGTTCGGTCCATGAATTTCATGCGAGGGCGCACTTTTCTTAATCGCTTCCTGATTATTGATGAAGCACAAAATCTGACGCCCAAACAGATGAAGGCACTAATCACGCGCGCTGGCCCCGGCACCAAACTGGTCTGCTTGGGTAATATCGCACAAATTGATACACCCTACCTGTCAGAGACCACTTGTGGTTTGACCTATGTCGTTAATCGTTTTTGCGACTGGGCGCATGCTGGCCACATCACCTTAAAACGTGGCGAGCGTTCACGCTTGGCAGATTATGCATCCGAGCATTTATAGGATTGGTTCATGAGGAATCATGGATAATTAATCCACTTTCCTGAACGAACCTCTGGCTGGTGAGCGGGTCAGAACAGCCTACGCTGATGGATTGAAGGCGATTGACGTAATGAGAAACAAGAGTCGATACGTGGGTTTGTTGTTGCCATTGCTGACGCTGATGAGCGTTGCACTGCCAGCGCATAGTGCCGCAGTGAATTTGCCCGACATCGGTACTCAGGCCAATGTCACTATCAGTCTTGAAGATGAGTATCGCTTGGGCAGTATGGTGATGCGCGGACTGCGTGACGAGGGGCAGGTACTGGATGATCCGGAAATTAACGAATACCTGCAGAATATCGGTACACGTCTAGCTACCCAAGCACAACTACCGGGCCAGAACTTCACTTTTTTTCTAGTTAAGGACCCGGAAATTAATGCGTTTGCCCTGCCAGGTGGCTTTGTCGGCATCAATGCCGGCTTGTTATTGGCGACTCGCAATGAAAACGAATTGGCAGGAGTGCTGGCGCATGAAATTTCGCACGTCACGCAACGCCATATCGCACGCAGTATTGCCGCGCAAAGTCGCAACAGCATTGTCTCTACCGCCGCTATGCTGGCCGCCATCTTGCTGGGTGCGGCGGCCGGTGGTGGTGATGCTGCCATTGCAGGGTTGGCCGCTGCTCAATCGGTGGCATTGAATAATCAGATGACCTTTTCGCGTGCCAATGAAACTGAAGCGGACAATGTGGGCATTAATTTGATGGCACGAGTCGGTTACGATCCAAATGGCATGTGGCAATTCTTCGAAGTGTTACAACGTCAGAACGGCAGTATCAACGAAGCTGACATTCCGGCCATTCTGCGCAGTCACCCGGTCACCGCTGAGCGCATCGCCGAGACACGCAGTCGCGCCGCCAGTGCTGCCACGCATGCGGTTGCGGACAGTTTGAATTATGGACTGATGCGTGAACGCATGCGGGTAGTGATGACTCCAGCGGGTGAGTCTCCCCTGCAGTACTACGTAGGTAACGAGGCTGGTATGAGCACTGAACGTCTGTATGGGAAGGCGCTGTCAGATATCAAAGCCAATAATGCCGCTGACGCCGTTCGTATCCTTTCTGACTTACGCACGCGTAACGACACGGTGATGCAGTTTCATGCTGCGTTGGGACAGGCACAATTGGCTAACAACGACGATAAGGCCGCCATGGCCACGCTGGCGCATGCCCGTGAATTGTTTCCACGCAATATTCCCATCACCGTGCGTTACGGCGAAGTGTTGCTGCATGCTGGCAATCCCAGATTGGCGCATAAAGTACTACTCGACTTATTCAATGTTGTAGCGCCAACACCTGAGCAGGCCAAGCTGATTGCGATGGCGGCCAATTCTGCCGGAGAAGTCGCTGAGGCCTACTACTACATGTCTGAGTATCAACTGATGGGGGGCGATTTATCCCTAGCCATGAGTCAGCTGCAAATGGCACTGGCGGTACCGGGTCTTACGCCGATACAGCGGGCACGCTTTGAAGCGCGACTTGAGGAAATTCAGCGCGCCATGCCGCGCAAGGGACGCGGTAGCCTTGCCGAAACCCAAAGTGGATCCGGCAATGGTGGTTCTGATGGCTCGTCACGTTAGAATAAACCGCTTCTGGCACTCAATTTTTATCGCCACCCTGTTTGCAGGACTCACCTTTGTCTACACGTTACCTACGTTTCTTGGCTCGTTTGCTACCCTTGTCATTGTTAGCGCTATTGTCAGGGTGTGCCACCGCTCCCGGCCGTACCAGCAGCGATGATCCTTGGCAGGGAATGAATCGCGGCATCTATAAATTCAACGATACAGTCGATCGTGTGGCGCTCAAACCAGCGGCTAAAACCTATCAGAAAATTACCCCACGCTGGTTTCGCACTGGTGTCAGTAACTTCTTCAACAATCTCGGTACACCATGGACGATCGCCAATGAAGTGTTGCAAGGCAAACCACAATTAGCCGCCCATCAGACATCTCGCTTTGTACTGAATACGGTGGGGGGATTGGGAGGTGTTATTGATGTTGCCAGCAAACTGGAACTAGAGGCCCATGATGAAGATTTTGGCCAGACGTTGGCGGTATGGGGAGTGCCGTCAGGACCTTACTTGGTATTACCGGCATTTGGTCCGTCCACACTGCGTGATGGATTTGGCCGTGTGCCCGACTATCTGTCGAATCCCACGCGCCATGCTGACATCCCATGGGAAACGAAAACCGGCCTGACCACTCTGGATTTACTGCAAACCCGCGAGAGCCTGCTTAGCCTTGATGACACCTTAAAGCAGGCATTTGATCCCTATGGCGTCATGCGTGACGCATGGTTGCAACGTCGCGAATATCTGATCTTTGATGGCAGCCCACCTGTGGAAGATCTAGGCGACATGGAGCTCGATGATGAACCGGCTGACGAGCCCCCAGCCGATACCAAATAAATCCTTCGCTTTGCGGCAGCGGGCCACACTCGCTGCCAATTAACCATCCTAGCCGACAGTGAGTGCTGTATTTCTCACCGCACCCGCTTCAGCTACCGCAAACGCGGTCATATCCAGAATACGCCGCACGGTGGAAGACGGTGTCATGATATGCACCGGCTTGGCTGCACCCAGCAATATGCCCCCTACTGTTACGCCATTACCGGTCGCAGCACGTAAGGTGTTGTAAGTAATATTGGCTGCATCGACATTCGGGAAGATCAACAAGTTTGCATCCTGAGTCAGGCGTGAGTCAGGAAATTCGTTATCACGAATTGATTTTTTCAGCGCAGAGTCGGCACGCATTTCACCTTCCACCGCCAACTCCGGCGCGCGGGCATGGATCAGCTTCAACGCATCACGCATCTTCTGTGCTGAGGATGAACGGGAACTACCAAAGCTGGAATGTGACAACAAGGCGACGCTCGGCGTAATGCCAAACCGACGCACCTGATCGGCCGCCAGTAAGGTCATTTCAGCGATTTGTGCCGCTTTGGGGTTCTTGTTAACGTGGGTATCGCAGAAGAACAGCTGCCGCTCGGGCAGAATCAATAACTGCATGGCTGCAAAAATGCTGACGCCCTCGCGTCTCCCCAATACCAGGTCAATGTACTTGAGGTGATATTGATAGTCGCCCATGGTACCGCACAGCATGGCATCGACATCACCACGATGAACGAGCATGGCACCGATCAGCGTACTGCGGCTGCGCATCTGTTCCATTGCCTGTAATCGTGATACGCCGCGACGCTTCACCAATTGGTAGTACTCGCTCCAGCAATCGCGAAACCGGGCATCGTTGTTGATGTTTACCGCTTCGCAATTAACGCCAAACTCCAGACGCAGGCCGAGCTTGTCAATGCGTTCTTTCATCAAATCAGTTCGACCTACCAACACGGGATAGGCAACACCTTCATCAATGACCACCTGTGCCGCCTGTAACACACGTGGATCTTCACCTTCGGTATAGATCACGCGTTTAGGGTTGCGTTTGGCTGCCGTAAATACCGGACTCATGGCGGATGCTGACTGATAGACAAATTGATTAAGGCGCGCGCGGTACGCATCCATATCGGTAATCGGACGCGTCGCCACACCACTGTCCATTGCTGCCTGGGCGACCGCAGGGGCAATTCGCGTAATCAGACGTGGATCGAATGCGCGTGGAATGATGAAATCTGGACCAAAACCAGCGCGCGCTTCGCCATACGCTGCAGTAACGACGTCCGACTGTTCAGCCTCTGCCAATTCCGCGATCGCGTACACCGTAGCCAATTTCATTGCTTCATTAATGGTGGTTGCGCCTACATCCAGCGCACCGCGAAAAATGAAAGGGAAACACAGTGAGTTATTAACCTGATTCGGATAGTCAGAACGACCTGTACAAATGATGCAATCAGGTCGAACTTGTTTGGCCAGTTCTGGGCGAATTTCTGGCTCAGGATTGGCCAGCGCCAGAATCAACGGCTGCGCCGCCATGCTCGCCACCATGTCCTGATTCAACACACCTGGCGCAGACAATCCCAGAAAAATATCTGCATCAACCATGCTGTCCGCCAGCGTGCGTGCCTCGGTTTTTTGCGCGTAACGTAGTTTGTCAGCATCAGTGGTATTGGGACGACCCTCATAAATCACGCCAGTACTGTCACTAACAACCGCATTGTTGCGATCCAGACCCAGCGCGACCAGTAAGTCCAGACAGGCAATTGCCGCAGCGCCAGCGCCAGAAGCTGCCAGCTTTACTTTGCTGATGTCCTTGCCCACAACTTTCAAACCATTCAGTACGGCAGCAGTGACAATGATTGCGGTGCCATGCTGATCGTCATGGAACACCGGAACTTTCATGCGTTCACGCAGCTTGCGTTCAATATAAAAACACTCAGGCGCTTTAATGTCTTCCAGATTGATGCCACCAAACGTGGGTTCCAATGCTGCGACGATGTCGACCAGTTTGTCCGGGGCCGTGGCATCGATTTCGATATCAAACACATCAATGCCGGCAAATTTTTTGAACAAACAACCCTTGCCTTCCATCACCGGTTTGCTCGCCAGTGGGCCGATATTGCCAAGACCTAGCACTGCAGTGCCATTGGAAATTACGGCGACCAGATTGGCACGGGAAGTGAGCTTGGCGGCTTCCAGTGGATCTTCTTTGATCGCCAGGCTGGCATAGGCTACGCCGGGCGAATAAGCGAGCGATAGATCGCGCTGATTAGCCAGTGCCTTGGTGGAATTTAGTGAAATCTTGCCGGGAGTGGGCCAGCGATGATATTCAAGCGCGGCTTTTTTCAGTTCTTCTTCCACAGTAGTCTCTTTCATATGGCAACGACCAGATAGTCCGGTGCGGGAAAATAATGACGGCGTATTGTCCTCAATTCTGGTCGCTTGTGGCTAGTCGCTGGCGTCAGTAATTGTGAAGTCAACATGGCGATCTGTATGTAGTGCGCTGCCTCGATTCAATGGGCGTAATCAAATTTCACACCATTGCAGCAACATGCCTCTCAGCGAATCAGGTGTCGTCCTGCCAGTGCATGCGCCAGCGTACCGCCATCCACGTACTCCAGTTCACCGCCAACCGGTACGCCATGTGCGATGCGACTGGCTTTGACTTGATACTTCTGAGCCAATTCAGCAATGAAGTGAGCTGTCGCTTCGCCTTCGACGGTGGGATTGGTGGCCAGAATCACTTCCTGAACCTCTCCAGCACGCAGCATCTGTTCCAGTTGCGATAGCCCTAACTGTTCAGGACCAATGCCATCCAGTGGCGACAAGTGCCCCATCAGAACAAAGTACAATCCTTTGTATGAACCGGACTGCTCCACTGCCACCACGTCGGCGGGAGATTCAATTACACATAGCAGAGTTTGATCACGACGACTGCTAGCACAAATGGGGCACAGTTCCAGTTCAGCGAACATACGGCAACGCTGACATTGACCAATATCTTTGCTGGCTGTTTGCAGTGATGTGGCTAGCACTTGTGCGCCTAATCGATTGCGCTCCAATAAGTGAAATGCCATGCGCTGTGCCGACTTTGGCCCAACTCCAGGCAATGCCCGCAGGGCTTCAATCAAGTTAAGTAACGCAGGTGGATACAGCATCTGACTGTAGTGCGCCTAATTAGAACGGTAACTTCATGCCTGGTGGCAACTGCATGCCAGCCATTGCACTCTGCATTTTTTCTTGTGTGGCACGTTCGATTTTGTGAACAGCATCGTTAATGGCTGCTGCCACCAAATCTTCGAGCATGTCTTTGTCGTCACTCAGCAGGGCTTGATCAAGTTGCACGCGACTGACTTCATGCTTGCCATTCATAGTGACTTTGGCCATGCCACCACCCGATTCACCAGTGCATTCCAGTGTGGCTACTTCTGCCTGTGCACGCTGCATATTGGCCTGCAACTGCTGCGCTTGCTTCATCATGTTACCGATTCCGCCTTTCATGCTTGTCTCCGTCTCAATTTCGATGGATTTGAATCTATGCTTTATCAATGGGTTTGATGGTTTCCGGCTGCACCACGGCGCCGAACAAATCCATCATTTGCTTCACGTTGGGATCAGCGTTGATCGCTTGCGTTGCAGCTTGCAGTCGCTCCGCCACTGCCGCCTGTTGACGCTTGGCTGGCGTATCAGCAACTTCAGTACTAGCGGGATTAATAAACTCTAGTTTGATTTCTTCAGCCAGCACGCCACTTAAGGCTAGTCGTAGTTTTTGTTCTACCGCAGGTCGGCGTAAATGCTCGCCATCTTTGTCCAGTAGCAGTTGCACTCTGCCCGGCAGTCGCGCCTGTAAGTTGCAATGCGCTGCCAACTGCGCCGCCGGTCCACCCAGCTGCATTTGCCGTACCATGCCCTGCCAATCTTGCGCAGCTGCGTTCATCATTGGAGATGCTGTGGTTGAATGATTAACAGACGCTGTGGGTGTGGGAGAAGGCGCGTTTATCGGTACGTGTGGTGGTACGACTTTACTTGCAGTAGTTAACTCGCCCGCTGGTCGAAACGCCAGCATGCGCAGCAACACCATTTCTAACCCAGCACGCGGTTCTGGTGCCAAATCCAAGTCTCGTCGACCGATAATTGCCAGCTGATAGCACAGCTGTACTTCCTCAGGTGTAAACGCCGCGACCAACTGTCTTAACGTATCCGCATCATCGGCCTCTTCTACCGACATGTCCGGCACTGCTTGTAGCAGCGCAATTTTTTGCAACAGCGACGCTAGTTCTGCTAACACATCGTTGTAATCTGGCGCATGCTCATCAAGCATGGCCACCTGCTGCAACATTGCGCGTGGATCATGATTGGCAATGGCGGTGGCCAGCGAAAATACTTGTTGACGATCAATGCTGCCGAGCATGGTACGTGTATCGGCGGTATTCAGCTGATCACCACCGAAAGCAATGGCTTGATCCAGCAGACTCAATGCATCGCGCATACTGCCTTGCGCCGAGCGTGCAATCAGCTGTACCGCATCGGCTTCATGGGGGATATGTTCAGCTTGCAGAATTTCATTAATACGTGCTGAGATGACGGCCTGCGTCATACGTTTCAAATTAAATTGCAAACAACGCGATAGCACGGTCACCGGTAATTTTTGTGGATCAGTAGTCGCCAACAAAAACTTCACATGGGGCGGCGGCTCTTCCAAGGTCTTGAGCAACGCATTGAATGAATGCGTCGATAGCATGTGCACTTCGTCAATCAAGTACACCTTGTAGCGACCGCGTGCAGGTGCATACTGCACGTTATCCAACAACTCTCGTGTGTCATCCACTTTGGTACGCGATGCGGCATCGACTTCCAACAAATCGACAAAGCGACCTTCATCAATTTCACGACAGGTGGAACACACACCGCATGGGTTGGCGCTGACGCCAGTTTCGCAATTAAGGGATTTGGCGAATATTCGCGCAATGGTGGTTTTGCCAACACCACGCGTGCCAGTAAATAGGAATGCGTGATGAACACGACCCGAATTCAAGGCGTTGACCAGCGCCCGCACTACATGCTCCTGACCTGCCAGTTCAGCGAAATGCTTGGGGCGCCACTTGCGGGCAAGAACCAGATAACTCATGAAGTTGAGACAACCCCGAATTTACATAGTGGCAACTGGATCAGGGTGGTGACTCGCGCCAGCGACTCTTCGGCACTCGATATCACCGTTACCGTTGCTCCCTTCCGGGCCTGGCGGGATTCGCGGTTAATCGTCGCGAAGAAACCAACGCGAGTCACCATAAACTTGCTGATATTCGTTGCTGGCTTAAGGCAAGCAACGAAGACCGGGGACTATACCAGCCAGCACGCAGAGCGAATAGCGGTGCAGCAAGCGACCGTGAACGCAACTTGCAGTTGACTGACATTGGCGGAGAGGGTGAGATTCGAACTCACGAGGGCCGCGAAGCCCCGCCGGTTTTCAAGACCGGTGCATTCAACCGCTCTGCCACCTCTCCGTCTTAGGCAATCTAGCGCGGGCGCGCATTGTACACAACTATGCAGCCAGGTCACTGCTACCGACGGGAACTTTATACTTCATGACACAGTCAACAGGACGACTTTGCTATAGTCAGGGCTGAAATTAATCCATCTGAGGAGGTTCGAGATGTCCAATACCCCGGTTCAAGTGTTTGACCGTGCTCGTGAGTCAACGCTGACCACCAATAAGGTACTGCGCAACACCTATCTGTTGCTGAGCGCCACCTTGGCATTTAGCGCACTGATCGCTGGGGTAGCGATGGCGTTGAATCTGCCTCATCCCGGCATTGTCATTACCTTGGTTGGCTATTTTGGCTTGCTATTCGCTACCAATAAACTACAGAACAGCGCTTGGGGCATCTTGGCCGTGTTCGCCCTGACTGGCTTTATGGGCTACACTCTTGGCCCAATCATCAATGCCTATCTGCGCTTCCTGCCCAATGGGCATCAGGTGGTAGTGACGGCATTGGGCACCACTGCTGTTGCTTTTGTGGGGCTGTCGGCTTACGCCATCAAGAGCGGCAAAGATTTCAGTTTCCTCGGCGGTTTTCTGACTGTCGGTATTCTGACGGCATTTGTGCTGGGCCTGATTGCGGTCTTCTTCCAGATGCAAACTCTGTCGTTGGTAGTTTCAGGCATGTTTGTGCTGGCGATGGGTGCCTTCATTCTGTTCGAAACTAGCAGTATCGTGCGCGGTGAACAAACCAACTACATCACGGCCACCGTGTCGCTGTACGTCAGTATCTACAACCTGTTTACCAGCCTGCTGCACCTGCTGGGTTTTGCAAGTATGGATGATTGATTGTAATAATCAGCCTTTAATAAAAAAGGCGAGCAATGCTCGCCTTTTTTATTTGCTGTAGCAGCTAGGTTCAGCCACCTAGATATTCACACAAGTAGGCAGCCGGGCCACCAACCGCCTGTACCTCAAAACCACTGTTAGCAGCAATTTCAAACACGGTGCCAGCGCTATAGTTCTGCCATTCGGCACCAGCTAGCTTGACGCGCAATAGGCCACTGGTAACTGTCATGCGTTCTGCCGAGCCAGTTCCAAAATGATATTCACCGGGCGTAATGACACCGATGGATGCACGTAGGCCGTTGCGTTCGAAAGCAAGGCTTTGCACGCCACCGTCGAAGTAGCTGTTATGTTGCAGCATGTGGCACTTTCCTACTTTGCAACTTTTTGCACGTTGGCGTCAGCGTTGATGAAGCGTGGCGCTTCACGAGTTTTGTTCAAGACGGCATCGGCCACCTGTGATAACCAGCCACCCCCATGCAGCATCAGCTTCAGGGCATCTAGCGCGTTTTTGGCATCGCGTTCCACGGCAAAACGACAGTCATCGTTGATCGAACAACGATCCATCTGGAATAACGCCGACCCTTCCAGCACCAATGTGCAATTGGTGAATTTGCATTCAACAAAATTGCGGCCATCCAGAACCACGCGCTGACCGGTGTATTCCCGTTTACTGATTAATTTCATGATAACTCTGCTTGCTTTATTAACTACCAAGTTGACGAATGCGTTCAATGTCCTGCTGTGTATCAATGCCTATACCCGGTTGCGCCACTGCAGTAGCCACCGTGATGCTCATGCCGGACTGCAAGGCACGCAGCTGCTCCAGACTTTCTGCCAATTCCAGGTTACTTGGTGGCAGGTTCGTCAGGCGCAACAAGGCGCCTACGCGGTAAGCATAAATGCCGAGATGCCGTTGAGCACCATTAAACTGGGTTTGGCTACCCGGTCCGGCTGGCGCGCTGTCACGATACCAAGGGATTGGCGCGCGACTGAAGTACAGAGCCAGGCTATTCTGTGCATAGACCACCTTGACCACATTAGGATTAAGAAACTCCTCCAGTGTGGTGATCGGCGTCGCCAAGGTGGCCATCTGTGCCTGCGGCGTGGCAATTAATAACTCTGCAACTTGGTTGATTAACTGTGGTGGCATCTGTGGTTCGTCGCCCTGCACATTGACCACCACCGTATCCACTGACCAACTGCGGCGATTGGCCACTTCGGCAATTCGATCAGTACCAGAACAATGGTCACTGCTGGTCAGTATTGCCAACGATGCATCGCCACGCGGATTGCGCACCGCCAGTTCAATACGCACATCATCTGTGGCCACCAGCACTTCATCCGCGCGACTCTGGCATGCGGCATCCACCACCCACTGCACCATGGGTTTGCCTTGTATTTCCAGCAAGGGTTTGCCAGGAAGACGCGTCGAGGCATAACGCGCGGGGATGACTACTTTAAAGCTCATTCGAGTAGCGCGTCATCGGAAGCCAGTTGTTTCGCCTCTTCTTCCAGCATGACGGGAATGCCATCACGTACCGGAAATGCCAGACGATCGGCGCGACAAATCAATTGCTCACCATGTTTGTCGTACTTAAGCGGACTCTTGCAGATCGGACAGGCCAGAATATCGAGTAGTCGTGAATCCATGAAGTTATCTCGTTGCGCTGTATCGCTGTTGCATAGCTTGTTGCACGCAGTTTAGTAGCTGCGTTCTGGCCGGGTCGCTTAACACTACTTGCGCACCTACTGCCCAATGCTGCGGCCCGGCAATAGCGTGGCATTTTACGGCATCTTTCTCGGTCATGAGTACCGGTAAATCATCAGCAAACTCAATATCGGCTCGACCCAATGCGGCATGATCGGGAAAAACATGGGGAACCACTTCCAGACCGTATTCCCGTAACGCATTAATAAACGATTCTGGGTTACCAATCGCCGTTACCACATGCACTTTCTGCCCCTGAAGTTCTGCCAATGTCCGGATGCGGTTTGAACTGATCCCACGTAGCTGATCTAGCTCAACTCGATACGACACCGTTGGGACATTGAGCGATAGCGATTGCGACCCGATACGCTGATTTAGCAACACTAAATCCGCTTGTTTGAGTCGCGCTACCGGCTCACGCAATGGGCCAGCCGGTAACAAATAACCATTACCAAAGTAACGGCTGGCATCAACCACCACCAGCTCACAGTCCCGCTGTAACCGGTAGTGCTGCAAACCGTCATCGGAAATAATTACGTCCGCGCCTGCTGTGACCGCCTGTTGTGCGCTGGCAACCCGATCCGGCCCGGCCATCACGATGGCTTTGGTTTGCTGTGCGAGCAACACTGCTTCATCACCCACCAGCAGCGGGTCGCTATGTGCTAGTACCTGCTGCGGCCAGTGACTGACTTTACCACCATAGCCACGTGTAATGACCGCAACTTGCTTGCCTTGCGCCGCCAATGCATTACTTAGCCATATCACTAACGGCGTCTTGCCTGTGCCACCAACGGTGAGATTGCCAACCACAATCACCGGCTGGCTCAATCGATAGCTTTTTAGCAAACCGACAGCAAAGCAGCAACGTCGCACCGCGACTACCAACCTGAAACACCACGATAGTGGCAGCAGTAGCCATGCAGCAGGTGAATTGCCGTACCAGAGTTTCTGCAACTGCAAGTCAAGTGACATGATCAGGCATTGAATTGCAGGCGATGCAGTGCGGCATACGCACCACCCTTGGCCAACAATTCATCATGGGCACCCACTTCTATAATGCGACCACTATCCATTACCACGATACGATCCGCTTTTTCGATGGTTGATAAACGATGCGCAATAATCAGTGTGGTGCGATTCTGCATCAACTTTTCCAGCGCCGCCTGAATAGTACGTTCTGATTCCGAATCCAGTGCCGAAGTCGCTTCATCGAGGATCAGGATCGGTGCATTCTTGAGCAGCGCACGCGCGATGGAGATGCGCTGCTTCTGCCCACCGGATAACAGAACACCACGCTCACCTACAGTGGTTGCCATTCCTTGCGGCAACTTGCTGGCGAACTCCATGACATGAGCTGCCGTGGCGGCACGCTCAATGTCATCAATGCTGGCAGCACGACCAAAGGCAATGTTGTTACTGATGCTATCATCAAACAACACTACATCTTGGCTGACCAAGGCAATTTGCTCACGCAAGTTGTGTAATTGATAATCGCGAACGTCATACCCATCGACCAACAACATGCCGTTGGTAAGGTCATAGAAACGCGGCAACAGATTGACCATGGTGGATTTTCCACTGCCCGATCTACCGACAAATGCCACGGTTTCGCCCGCTTTAATGGTCAGCGATACCCCAGTTAATGCAGGAGTGCTGCCGGTATCATAGGTATAAGTGATGTCGCGATACTCAACTTCACCTTTGGCGCGCGCCACCTGATAGGTTCCGGCGTCCGATTCCAGTGGCGTATCGATGACTTCAAACAAACTTTCACCGGCAGCAATGCCCTGTTGTATCGGGCCAGATACATTTACCAAATCACGCAAAGGATTCATGATACTTAGCAAGGCGGCAATGAAGGCGGTAAACACTGGCACATCAAGCTTGCCATCCAGCGCTTGCTTGGTGGCCATCCAAAGCACCACAGCTAACGCAATGGAGGCTATGCCCTGCACCACTGGGTTTGCCAAGCCGCGAACCTTCAGCCACTTCATTGTCGAACGGAAAGTTTGCTCATTGGCGTTCTCAAACTTTTGTCGTTCGTGACTTTGCGCATTGAATACCTTGATGACACGCGGTGCATCCAACGCTTCTTTGGCCACTCCGGTCACATCACCCACCGAGTTCTGTATACGCTGACTGTAGCGGCGAAAATGTTTGTTGACGATGGAGATTAACCAGCCTATCAGTGGGCCGGTAATAAACGACACTGCGGCTAGCGTGGGATTAAGCCATACCAGCGTGATCACTAAACCGATAATAGTCAGTGTTTGCCGAGTCACTGTACTGACGGCATCAGTCACGACGGTTGCGATCTGTTCGGTGTTGTAGAGTAATTTTGCCAGCATGGCTGACGATGCAGTGCGATCAAAATAGCTGATCGGCAGGTGCAGCATGCGCTCGAACAGATCAGTACGCAGTTGCTTGATGATGCGTCGACCAACAAATCCCATGTAATAAGTTTGAATAAAATCCCCGGAACCGCGAATAGCAAATAGCAGCACCAGACCAATAGGTACCCACACCAGCATTTGCTGATCTTGTTTCAGGAAGGTGCCATCCAGAAAGCTTTTGGTCAGGAATATTACGCCGGTGTTAGTCGCCGCAAACATCAATGCGCCTAACGTACCAATCACAAATTGCAACCGGTATGGTCGTATATATTTCAGCAGGCGCTTATAAGTGGCCCAAATGCTGGCGGGCTTGGAAGGCGACATGTCTAATTGCTCGCAGGGCTAACGGTGTTATCAGCTTGATGCACGGTGGCAATGCTGATGGCTTTAAAGCCAACCCGTCCCACGACATCCATGGCAGTTACGACAGATTGATGGCTACTATTGGCATCGGCGCGGATCAAGACGGTCTGTTCACGCGACTGCCCTGCCGCCTTATTAATGGCCGCTTCCAAAGTGGCAACACTATTGTTGAGCAGATCTTGGCCATTCACGCGGTAGTTACCAGTGGCACTCACACCAATTTCCAGTACCGACTGCGGGGCTTTGCTGTCTGCCTGCGCGCTGGCATCCGGCAGACGGATATTGATGCGTCCTTCGGTGACAAAGCTGGTGGCGAGCATGAAAAAAATCAGCAGCAACAACAGCACGTCGATAAACGATGTGACATTGATTTCCAGATCATCGTCGCGTTTGTTACGACTACCAATGTTCACGCACTTACCTCGGCTTGCTTGAAGGATCGGCAGCGGCGCGTTCAGCACTGGCATTCTCTACTGCCTGCACCAACTTGATGGCTTCTTTCTCCATTTCCACCACTAAGCTGTCTACTCGTCGGCGTAGCAAGCGAAAGCAGATCAGTGATGGAATAGCAACAGCCAAGCCTGCGGCGGTGGCGACCAGTGCTTCGGCAATACCGCTTGATAGCGCTGCAGGGCTACCTATCCCCGCAGCGGTGATCGCATTGAAGGTTTCGATCATGCCAAATACAGTGCCTAACAGGCCCAGCAGCGGCGCGATACCAGCAATAGTGCCCAGCGCGGTCAAAAAACGCTCCAATTCATGCACCACATGCCGTCCAGCATCCTCAATCGCCTCGCGCATTACTTCACGCGGGCGGTGCCGATTGATCAAGCCGGCCGCCAGTACTTTGCCCAGTGGTGAGTTCTGTTGCAGTGCCAGTATGTGGTTACTCTCGAGTTGGCCGGATTCCACCCATTGCCACACCTTTTCAAACAATTTGACGGGCAGAATACGATCGCGCTGCAAAGTCCACAGGCGTTCAACAATAATGGCAATAGCGATGATCGAGGCGAGCAGGATCGGCACCATCATGATGCCGCCAGCTTTGACTATTTCATACATGCAATGTGGTTCGTCAGTAGCAAGGGGTAAAGGTATAGATAACGTTGAATCCTAATAGTACAACGCCACGACGAAACACACCGCAAACATCTGTCACTTAATCGACCAAGGTTGACAACTGCTGTGTTTGCCAGTAACGGCGGTGACGTTCTCGCCAGAGGCTCGGCACCACAACTCCATTGTTGCGCGCCACTGATAGAGTCACCGCACCCGCTGCGCTGGTACTGAGTGGCATTGCACCTGAGTCGCGCCATCGTGCCACCACATCCTCCTTGGGAAAGCCCCAACGATTGCGATAGCCAGCACTGAAAATTACCCATTGAGTGCGCTGGGAAATCTGGGTGGCCGCCACCAGCTCAGTAGTGGAAGAGCTGCGGCTACCGTGATGGGCGGCTACTACAATGTCGGTGGGGCGAATAAACCCCGCAGTAACCAGATCGTACTCTACTGCTTTTTCTATATCACCTAATAACAGTGCACTACCCACTACGGTACTCACCCGTAGCACACAAGATAAATTGTTATCAGAAATTTCACTGGTACCAGCTTGTGGGTGCAGCACATCAAACTGAACGCCATCCCAGTGCCATTGTTGACCGCGCTGACAGGGCTTCATCGCTGCTTGCTGCTTGACCGATGGTCCGCCAGAGATGGCGGCCACTTGCATTCCCGCTAGCACTGACTGGAGTCCACCCACGTGATCTGCATCGCCGTGACTGAGCATGAGCAAATCCAGTTTGTGTACGCCCTGTGCGCGCAGGTAGGGTAATACCACCAATTCGCCGGTATCATGACCACTTTGGAAGCTCGGCCCGGTGTCATACAGCAACACATGGTGACGAGTACGCACCACCACCGCCAAGCCTTGCCCAACATCCAGCACGGTCAATTCAAAACCACCCAGGGCGGGCGTCGCCGGTTGCCACGCCAATGCTGGCAGGCAACTAAGCGCACCGATCAGGCGCCATGGCCAGATCCACGGTAACACCATCATCACTGTACCCAACACCAGCAACCCCATTGCCCACCACGGTGCGGTCGGTGCGTACCAAGTCGCCCATGGTAATTGCGCTGCCCAGTGCAAGGCGGCATACACCTGTTCCAATAACCACGCGACCCATTGCAAGCACTGTGTCCCCATCTCCACATCAACTACCAGCAGCGCGCAAGACAGCAACACCATGGGAACCAGCAAGCCCGTGAATACGGGAATGGCAAACAGATTGATTAATGGTGATAGCAACGACAGATTGCCAAAACTGCTGAGCAGCAATGGCACCAATCCCACGCTCACCACGCCCTGAATGCTCAAGAAGCCACGCCACCAAGAAGACCCGCCTACTCGCCCATGCTGATTCAGCAAAATAACGGCTACTGCGCCAAATGACAGCCAGGCACCCGCTGCCAACGGTGCAAATGGATCAAGGATCAGTACCAACAGTAAGGCCAAGCCAAAGCTGTGCCAGACGTGCACCTCACGGCGTAACAAGCGCGCACCGAAGTACACTGCCAGCATGATCAGTGTACGTTGAGTAGGCACCGACATCCCGGCTAGCAAGGAATAGCCCAACGCTGCGCTCATACCGAATAGCGCTTGCAGATCGGGCGCAGTGATTCGATAGCGTTGCGCCATCGGCAGGCGCACTAACCCCGTTCCTAGCCAAGCAAACACCGCCGCCACCATACCGATGTGAAATCCGGAGATAGCCATCAAGTGGCTGGTTCCGGTACGAGCAAACACCTGCCACGCAGCATCACTAACTGCCTGTTGATCTCCCACTGCCAGACCACGTACCACACCTTGCATGGCTGCGCCGGGGATGGCGGTGGCAATCGCCTGAGTCAACCAAGCACGGGCTTGCAGAACTCGTTGCCCGTTGTCGACTCCCAGACGTTCGTTATCCGGGCTGTTACGTATATAGCCCGTTGCACCAATGCCCTGTCGAAATAACTGCGCTTCATAGTCGTAGCCACCAAGATTGGCAAAGCCATGCGGGCGTTTCATGCGTACCAACAACTGCCAACGCTCTGCAGCATGAATAATGGGCGTTGCTTGGTACCAGGTCAGTTCAATTTTCTGCGGCACCGCCACATCACTGTGCTCGACCACAAACATAAATCGTTGTCCATATGCTTCTTGCTCAGGGATATCGGCCACATATCCGCTGACCAACAGATCCTGACCTTCCAAAGATGGAGCCAACTGCTGGCGCAGCTGCACTTGTGCATGCAGCGCGGCCCAACAAAAACCAAGCAACCATGCCACAATTACTGGCGACGTCACTCGCTTGCGACTCCAAGGTATGAGCCACAGCACAGCGACCACGCAACAGGGAGACACAAGATAGTAGGCGGTGAGTGCTGGTTGCCATTGCAGCCATAGGTCGCCGCATAGAAAAGCGAGAGAAAATTGCAGCATATGCGTCCTTGCTGATTAGCTGTCCTGCTTGTGGTTTACTGTCGAACTCCGTGACTGCATGCAGAGAATAGAGCAAGTTAGCGGGTTCTGCCAAACGATCAAACGGGCTTAGATGTCACTGCATTTATTCAAAAAACTGAGTCGCCAACGTCATCACCTCAGCACTCGCTGGTACATGAAGCCATTTGCATTTGTATTTGGTGATGCCGCTTACTGGAGTATCAATCGTCGCAATGTCACGCGCGCTGTTGCGCTGGGTTTTTTTATTGCGTTTCTACCGCCACCCATTCCGCACACGTTGGTGGCACTGGCCGCAGCCATCGCTCTACGTGTCAATATTCCCGTCACCATGGCAGCCATATTTATTACCAATCCCATCACAATGGTGCCGTTGTTCTACGCGGCATACTGGAGTGGTTGCTACGTGCTAGGACTGGAGCCTTTAACTCGCCTGCCTAAATTTACTGCCCATCATTGGCTGCCTGCATTCCAGGGCCCCTTCCTCGAGCCGTTCCTGTTGGGCTGCCTGATTCTTGGTTTGGCAGTAAGCGTAGTGGCCTATATATTGTTGGGATTGAGTTGGCATCTGTCGTTAGTTTACAAATTGTACAAACGTAAACAACTGCGTCGTCACAAAGAAAACCAGCGGGATAGCTGATGAAACTGACCCTAGCCTCACGCAGCCAGAATTACATTCGCAGTTACACCGCCGCGTCTGTTGAGTTGGCGACACAATGTATCGTGAGTAACTGTTTGATCGCACCCGAGCAAGTCATTACCGACTGGAGTGCGCGCAATGTCAGCAGCCTGAGTGAGACAGATTTGCAGCCCATTTTCGCACTCAAACCGGAATTAGTTATTTTGGGTACTGGCGTGCTGCAGCAGTTCCCTGCTGCAGCAATCCGCGCGGCATTTTTGGCGCGCAAAATAGGGTTTGAAGTAATGGATCTCGGTGCCGCCTGTCGCACCTTTAATGTACTGTTGAGTGAAGATCGGCAAGTGGTGGCAGCATTGCTGCTAGGTGACAGTGAATCTGTAGGTCAGGCTGAAGCCTGACCCTACAAGGGGTAATGAAAAGGCCATCGAGAGAAGACGCGAAACGATGCAGTTGTTCGAACAAACCGTTGGCCCATATAAATATGGGCTTACGACAATATTGTTGTTCTTGTGATCTTCTTGTTCTTCGCTATGTGTCTCGAATCCCCCTCCATGTTCGCGTCTTCTCTCGATAGCCCTGCATCATGCGGGGAGTCAACTACTGCCAAAAAAGCTGTCGGCTGTTAGCGACTGGGACGGCATACTGCACAAACAAACTTATTGATGCAAGCAATGAAGGCTATTTTTATCACTGCTTTAGCAGCATTGGCAGCGGCTCAACCGGCACACCATTGACCCTGATTTCAAAATACAGCAGCGGTTTACCAGACGTATCATTACCCATGGTGGCTATTTTTTGACCAACAGTAACTGGAGCACCTTCCTGCACCAGCATGCTGTTCAGATGTGCATAGGCACTTAGAAAAATCTCATCATGTTTGATGATGATTAATTGCCCATAGCCGAGCAAGCCTCGACCTGCATACAGCACGCTGCCACTAGCGGCAGCAAAAACATCTTGGCCGAGTTGACCTGTAATTGATAAACCCACCCCACCATTAGGTTGAGTGGTGGCGACATAGCTTTGCGCGTTACTCGGCCATTGCCACTTGATATTACTGGGTGGTGCAATTACTGCGCGTGATTTAGCGGCAGGTTTGCTTGCTGCAGATTTATTAACCAGTAGTGAGCTGCTTGATGCAAGCCGCAATGTCTGGCCTGCATAAATACGATAGTCGCGACCGATGTTGTTGAGTTTAGCCAGCTCGCGATAATCCATGCCTGCGCGCGCTGCAATTGAATACACCGTATCACCGGATTTCACCAAGTAGTAATTACCACGAATCGGTTGACTACTGCAGGCAGTCAGTAACAGTGCCGCACTCAGTATAAAAATCCGGTGTGCCGACACCTCAACGCAAGCCTTGCACCAGCGGTACAAAAGCAACCAAGCCAAGACGTTCAGTAACAAAATCTTCGCCACGTGCATCCACGCGTCGAACCACGCGGATTAATTCCTGTCGACCATCTGGGCCGATGGGGATAACCAATCTCCCACCTGGACTAAGTTGCTTTAACAAGGCCAGTGGCATTTCCATCGGTGCAGCAGCACAGATAATGGCATCGTAAGGCGCATGACCTACCCAACCCCGGAAACCATCGCCGTGCCGAAAATACACATTGCGTAAGTCCAAGGTAGTCAGCGTTTGCTTGGCACGATCCTGCAGCACCTTGATACGTTCAATGCTGTATAGAAACTTCACCAGTGGTGACAGCACCGCAGTTTGATACCCACAGCCAGTACCAATCTCCAGCACCTTGCGTGGCTCGGCTCCTTCAAATAACGCTTCAGTCATGCGCGCCACGATAAAGGGTTGTGAAATGGTTTGTCCCAGCCCAATAGGTAAAGCCGTATTCTCATAGGCACGCGTAGCCAGCGCTTCATCAACAAACAGATGTCGTGGCACGTTGCGTATTTGCTCCAGCACTGCTGGATTAGTAATCCCCTGCTCCATCAGCTTTTGTACTAGTCGCTCGCGGGTGCGCGCCGAGGTCATACCAATACCAGATGCACCCATCACTGAACTCATGCGCGCCCCTTCAGCCAATCACGTAAATCATCCAGCATGGCGTGACGCGTCAAATCAGTTTGCAGCGGCGTGATGGAGACATAGTTATTAGCGATAGCATGGAAGTCAGTTCCTGGCCCGGCATCCTGTTCGGCCCCTGCAGGCCCTATCCAGAACACTTCCTTGCCCTTGGGATCAAGGCTGCGAATCACCGGCTCAGAGCGATGCCGAAATCCCAGGCGAGTCACCTGCGTGCCCTTGAGTTGCTCATACGGCACATCCGGCACATTAACATTGAGAATGGTAGCCGCACCCAGTGGGGTGTGCTGTAGACGTATCACCAGCTCCGCAGCAACCCGTGCAGCGGTGGCAAAGTGATTGCCACCCACTTTTGTGCCGTTGTTAACCAAAGACACAGCAATCGCTGGCAAGCCTAAAAAACGCCCTTCAACAGCGGCCGCCACTGTCCCCGAATACAAAGTGTCATCCCCTAGATTGGCACCATCATTGATGCCAGAGACCACCATGTTCTGCTCTTCATCCAACAAACCGGAAATCGCCATATGCACGCAATCGGTGGGGGTACCGTTAATGTAGTAACTACGATCGTCATAGCGGGTAACGCGTAACGGTACATCCAGAGTGAGTGAATTACTGGCGCCACTACGATTACGTTCAGGGGCTACTACCGTCAACGTCGCTAGCGACTGTAACGCCTGCACCAGATGCTGCAAACCTGCGGCACGATAGCCGTCATCATTACTTATTAAAATTTTCAAGGAGACCACGCCAGAATAATTTTCGGATCACACGGTATGCGGGAACTATACTTCAATCCGGCCCATTACTCATGTCTTCAGTGCCCATGTGAAACATACACTACCACCAGATGAAGCCATCCTGTTTCGCGATGCCGTACGCGATGTACGACCGCGACCGACGGTTGCTAGCCCGTCGCAAGCAATCAAGCCCAAGACCGCCGTTCGCCAACCTCGTTCCGCACAAATGCCGCCCAGCCAGACGCATCCAGTCGCTGAGCCGACCCTGTTATCCAGCGGGGATGAACTCAGCTTTCGCCGTGACCATGTTACTCATCAGTGTTTGAAGCGGTTACGTCGGGGTGATTATGCTGCCGTTGTGGCGCTGGATCTGCATGGACTAACAGTCAGCGAAGCAACTACGGCACTGACTGAGTTTATCAACGAAGCCATACAGCATGAGTATCGCTGCGTGCGGATTATTCATGGCAAGGGACAGCGCTCTGGTGAGCGCGGCCCGGTACTCAAAAACACGGTGAATGCGTGGCTGCGGCAGTGTGAAGTGGTGGCCGCCTTCAGTTCTGCTCGCCCTGCAGATGGCGGTAGTGGCGCAGTGTTTGTGTTATTGCAATTGCACTAATTTGACAATTGCCATGCAGCAACCACTGGGTGTCCGTTAGCGTGGCGTATCACTCGCTAATTTAAGCGCCAGCGCGTGCAACCCTTGCTGTGCCTCATCATCAAACCAGCGCTTATGCAGCAACTCCGAATCATCACGCATAGCTTCTTCACACAACAGCACCAGGTCGTGGCGCGCAATACGACGAGTCTCTAGCATTGCCTGCGGTGGCAGCGCGACAAAAGCTTGCGCGTAGGCAATCGCTGCGGGAATGACCTGCTCTGCGGCCACCACCTGTTCCACCAAGCCGATGCGTAGGGCTTCAGCGGGATCAATAAACTCGCCTCGCACCACCAATTGATCTGCGTAACGCGCACCGACCAGACGACGAAACGACTGGTAGGCTATTTTCCCCGGACACAAACCCACCGCTACTTCATTCAAGCCAATTTTGTAGTTGCCCGCAGTCATCACGCGGTAATCACAGAATGCTGCCATCACCGTCGCCGCTGCAGCGCAGTGTCCGGTAATCGCTGCGACAATGGGGATGGGTTGCACCGCCAATTGGTGCTGCAGATTCAGTACGGAACGCATGAAGCGTTGCAACTCATTCCAGTCAAGCGTGATTAGCATCGGCACATCCAGACCACCACTGAACATACCCGGCTGACCCGACAACACTAGGGCACGCGCCCCTTCATGCGCAGCAGCACGCAAGCGATTGGTCAGCTCCATTACTAATGCTTGATTCAATGCATTGGCAAGCGGGCGTGCCAGACGAATTTCCCGCACCTCACCATGTTGGAATTCTTCAAGCATCCTCATTTTCCCCAAACGCATTTGCCGCTGCACCCAGCAATTCAGCAATCACAGCCGTGGCGAATGCACCGCGATGCAACCTGAATCGCAGTATGAGCTGCGCCCCTTCTAACGTCCATGTCATATTCCTTACCCATATCCGCAGTGCGCGTCGATCATGTTCGACGCCGGTGCGCAGCAATCCCGCCGCAAGCTCTGGGTGTTGCGTTAGCACCTGCGTCTCTAATGCCGCAGGCGTGCCTTGTAGGCGTGATTCGCCCACACCCCATAACGGGCCACTGGGATGAATATCGAAATCGGCACAGCGCTGCTGCAAGGTCGCATCCAGTTCAGCCACAGGAAACACACTGTTACTACCATTCAAATTAGCCATATCACCAGCGAGCAACTGATTCCAGCTACCCTGCTCCACTCGCGCCTGTAACACCGCATTGAATAAAGCGGAACGCGCTGCTGACAAGGCAAAACTTCGCTGATGACGATCACGGATATCTTGTCCCTCTACCAACCAGTCATAGGCCATTTGCAAGTTGTGACCATCGTGACCAAAGCGCTGCATACCAAAATAATTAGGTGCACCCAGTTGCCGTATTTGTTGCAAACGCTGCTCAAGCGCAACCGGATCGCCCTGCACGTCACGCAGGATGATTTCAAAATCATTACCTTTATGCGAGCCCCGTTTTAGTTTGCGACGTTGCTGAGTGGCGGCAAGCACTTCGAAGCCCTCGCCTTTACATGCCAGCCACGCATCAGGAAGCAAGTTGCGCGAGGGAACGGTAAAAGCCTGTTCGGTAATCGCTTGCCGATCTTTCAGTCCAGAAAAACCGACATCACGCGCGTCCACGTTGGCAAACTTGGCCAATTGTTTGGCCACCCAGATAGTGTTGGCGCCGCGCTTGCGCACCGTTAGTAGCATATGGTCGCCAGCACAGTCAGGCTCAAACCCCAACCATTCGCGTACCACAAAATCTTCGGGCTGCACTTTGAAACGCGCAGAGATAACCGGCGCGCCGTGCGCTGGCAGAGGGGATATAAATTGCTGCATGTTGCTTACTTAGGTTGAATTGATTCAATCAAGGCAATGGCATGACATGCCAAGCCTTCACGCTTGCCAATGAAGCCCAAGCCTTCACTGGTAGTGGCTTTAATATTGATTTGCTCAATACTGATGCCGAGATCGGCGGCAATATTCGCACGCATGGCATCGCGATGTTTGCCTAGTCGTGGCGCATCTGCCAGCACTGTGGTGTCGACATTCACTACACGATAGCGGCGATCCACCAGTAAGCTCGCCACGTGGCGCACGAACACCCGGCTGTCGGCACCGCGCCAAGTTGGATCGGTGTCAGGAAAATGCATGCCGATGTCACCTAAAGCCATCGCTCCTAACAGTGCATCGCATAGCGCATGCAGTAATACATCACCATCGGAATGCGCCTGTACGCCAGTGATATGAGTGATGCGCTCACCACCGAGCATAATGTAATCACCGGGACCAAAGGCGTGCACGTCATAGCCTTGGCCGATACGTTGTGTGTTCATAGGTTGATCATGCTGCATTGGTCGAGGCATGCGCAGCAAGTATGCTGCCAGCCAGCAACAAATCTTCTGGCAAGGTGATTTTCAGATTATCTGTGCGCCCCGCCACCAAGCGCACCGAGTAGCCCATCGCCTCCATAGCTGAAGCTTCATCAGTAACACTCACGCCGTTACTGATCGCACTTTGCAGAGCATCGCGCAGCATACCGAGACGAAACATTTGCGGAGTTTGCGCGCGCCATAACCGCGTTCGCGGTAAGGTCTTAACGATGCGCTGTTCAGCATCTGCTTGTTTCAGCGTATCCGCCAAGGGGGTTGCCAGTAATGCCCCTACCAGCTCCGGCGTGGCCGCATTTAGCAAGTGCTGCAGATCATTAGCATGCAAGCAGGGGCGCGCCGCATCGTGTACCAATACCCATGAATTCGTTGTAACTTCTTGTAATTCCAGTAATCCTGACAGCACGGATTGCGCTCGATCACTGCCACCTTGAGTCACACGCAGCTTAGGATGAGTTACTGCCAAGCGAGACCAATGCGCATCATCGGCGGCGATTGCGACCACTACCGCACGACACCGATCATCAGCCAGAAATGGAGATAAAGCCCACTCGATAACCGTCTTACCGGCTAACGGTAAATATTGCTTGGGCGTTACGCTACCGAATCGCGCCCCTGAGCCTGCGGCGGGAATCACTGCCCAGTAGGAATGCTCAGTCATGCCGGACTGTGCAACTCAACGACTACCGACGTCAGTTCCAGCGCGTGCGGCTGTATCACTCAAAGTGTTGAGCGCACGATTGGTCAGCATTGGTCTGTCTGTCGATGTACCACCGCCCAGCTTGTTAGTGTCAGCTGGCTGATCAGGGCCAGATTGGTCATCAGCTTTTGTTGCAGGCGCAACCTGAAAAAACGTTTCGTTGGAACCGACCATACCCAGATCGGTACGAGCACGCTCTTCAATGGCCGACTTGCCTTTTTTCAGATCCAACACTTCACCAGTGAGAGTCCGGTTGCGATCTTTGAGTTCCGCATTGCGCTGCTGCTGCGTTGCCACTTCCTGCCGCAAGCGCCATACCTCGCGCATGCCATTGTCACTCACCCATAGCCGATACTGTAGTAGCAGGACGATGGCGAGTAATGACAGCGCGAGGGTTTTCATCATCGCAATTGTATCAGCAGCTCAGACCTTGAATCGGCACGGGGAATGCTTCCACACCAGCGTACTTCGCATCATTACCTAACTCGGCCTCAATGCGCAGCAGTTGGTTGTACTTGGCAATGCGATCCGAACGCGACATGGAGCCGGTCTTGATCTGCGTGGCGCGCGTTGCCACCGCAATATCAGCAATGGTTGAATCCTCAGTTTCTCCCGAGCGATGTGAAACAACTGACGAGTAACCAGCAGCGGCTGCCATTTCAATGGCGGCCAATGTTTCGCTCAAGGTGCCAATCTGATTCGGCTTGATCAAAATGGAGTTGGCAATGCCTTCATCAATGCCGCGCTTGAGAATCTTGGTGTTGGTGACGAACAAGTCATCGCCCACCAGCTGCACGCGCTTGCCAAGACGCTTGGTCAGTGTGCTCCAACCGGCCCAATCACTTTCATCCATGCCGTCTTCGATGGTGATGATGGGATAACGACCCACCAAGCCTTCCAGATACTCCGCAAATTTTTCGGAGGTAAATTTACGGCCTTCGGATTCGAGGTTGTAAATGCCATCGTGATAAAACTCAGAACTGGCCACATCCAGCCCCAAGAAAATCTGTCGGCCAGCTTTGTAGCCCGCCTTTTCAATCGCCTCCAGAATCACTTCCAGCGCCGCTTCATTGGAGGGCAGGTCTGGCGCGAAGCCACCTTCATCACCCACTGAAGTTGCCAGCTTGCGATCGTGCAGCACTTTTTTCAGCGTGTGAAAAATCTCCGCGCCATAACGCAGCGCTTCCGATAACGACGGCGCACCCACTGGCAGAATCATGAATTCCTGAATATCAACGCTGTTATCGGCATGGGCACCACCGTTGATGATGTTCATCATTGGTACCGGCAAAGTGCGCGAAGCCGCACCATACTCAGGCTTGCTCAAGTAGCGGAACAAACTCTGACCCTTGGACTTGGCAGCGGCGTGACCGGCGGCCATCGAGATTGCCAGCAACGCATTGGCACCCAACCGCGATTTGGTCTCCGTGCCATCCAGATCGAGCATGACTTTATCGAGACCGGCCTGGTTGGTGACATCAAAGCCAAGCAGCGCCTGCTTCAATTCGCCATTCACATTGGCAACGGCTTTGGTAACGCCTTTGCCTAAGTAACGATTCTTATCGCCATCGCGCAACTCGACTGCTTCACGCGTACCGGTCGAGGCACCCGAAGGCACAGCGGCGCGACCCACGATACCGGAAGCCAGCATTACATCGGCTTCCACCGTAGGGTTGCCACGCGAATCAATGATCTCGCGGCCACGGATGTCGATAATCTTCGTCATAGCAAGTCTTCCTCGTAAGGTTTGGATTTCACGACTCTGTCAATTTCTTTCAAGCTCTCAAGCAAGGACGCCATTTTATGCAACGGCCAGGCATTAGGGCCATCGGATAGCGCTTTTTCTGGATCTGGATGCGTTTCCATAAACAGGCCAGAAATACCTGCGGCCACCGCTGCACGTGCCAGCACCGGCACGAATTCACGCTGACCACCAGAAACATCACCCTTGCCACCCGGTAACTGCACCGAATGGGTGGCGTCGAACACCACCGGCGCGCCGGTCGCCCGCATGACTGCCAGCGAACGCATGTCTGAGACCAGGTTGTTATAGCCAAAGCTGAAGCCGCGCTCGCACACCATGATCTGTTCATTGCCGGTGGTGCGCGCCTTATCAACTACGTTCTGCATTTCCCACGGTGAGAGAAACTGGCCCTTCTTGATATTCACAGGCTTGCCCTGCGAGGCGCAGGCCACAATGAAGTTGGTTTGCCGACACAGGAAAGCTGGCGTCTGTAACACGTCCACTACGGCAGCGACTTCGTTCAATGGCGTGTCTTCATGCACGTCGGTAATGACTGGCACGCCTAGCTGGCGCTTTACTTCGGCAAGGATACGCAGACCTTGCTCGATGCCGGGGCCGCGAAAGCTTTTCACCGACGAGCGATTGGCCTTGTCGAACGACGCCTTAAAAATGAATGGCACGCTCAACCGCTGCGTGAGTTCCTTCAATGCACCGGCGGTATCGAGAATGAGCTGCTCACTTTCGATGACACAGGGGCCAGCCAGCAGAAAAAGCGGCTGATCCGGGCCGACCTCAAAGTTAATTAATTTCATTTCTTATGTGCCGCAATCAATTGATTATCAGTAATTTACAACTCAATTCAGAGGCGGCCTCTTCCATTATCAAGCGCTCGCCACCTGCGGCAGCTGCCCCGTCTGATAAGCCCGCGCTGCTTTCACAAACCCAGTAAATAATGGGTGACCATCGCGGGGGGTTGAATGAAACTCAGGATGGAACTGACAAGCAATGAAAAACGGATGATTGGGTAGCTCAACGATTTCTACCAGACCATCGCGTGAAAAGCCTGAAAACCTCAGCCCGGCATTCATTAACTTCTGCAAGTACTTGTTATTAAACTCATAACGATGCCGATGCCGCTCCATCACCACATCCGCTCCATAAATCTCATGCGCCTTTGAACCATGCGAAATGCGGCACTCCTGCGCACCCAGGCGCATGGTGCCACCCAGATTCGAGGCATCACTACGCTGCTCAACGGTGCCCTTCTGGTCTTGCCATTCTGAAATCAGTGCCACCACCGGATGTGGTGCGGCACGATTAAATTCAGTGGAATGCGCGCCTTCCAGACCAGCAACATTTCTAGCGTTTTCAATGATGGCCAGCTGCATACCTAAACAAATTCCGAGGTAGGGAATGCCGTTCTCACGGGCATAGCGCACGGCTTCAATCTTGCCTTCCACGCCACGCTCACCAAACCCGCCGGGCACCAAGATCGCGTCCATCCCAGCCAAGACGCTGGTGCCGTGCTTCTCAATATCGGAGGCTTCAATGTACTCTACCTTGACCCGGCTGCGGGTGCGAATCCCCGCATGCATTAACGCCTCATTTAATGACAGATAGGCATCACGCAGATTGACATACTTGCCCACCATGGCGATGTTTACTGTCGCTTCGGGGTTGGCCTTGGCGCTGACCACCTTTTGCCACTCATGCAGATCGGCTGGCGGCACGTCCAAGTGCAGCTTACGCACCACGATCTCGTCCAGACCTTGGTCGTGGAACAACTGTGGAATTTTATAAATGTCGTCGGCATCCACGGCTGAGAACACCGCCTTGTCCTCCACATTGGTGAACAACGCAATTTTGCGACGCTGCTCATCAGGAATGGTCTCGGCACAACGGCACAGCAGGATGTCTGGCTGAATACCAATGGAACGCAGCTCTTTAACCGAATGCTGAGTTGGCTTGGTCTTGATCTCGCCCGAAGTAGCAATGTACGGCACCAGTGTCAGGTGCATGTACAGCACATTGTCACGGCCCAGCTCTACGCCCAGTTGACGAATTGCCTCAAGCATGGGCAGCGATTCAATGTCGCCTACCGTACCGCCAATCTCCACCATGCACACATCGGCATTACCCGCACCCAAACGGATGCAATGCTTGATCTCATCCGTAATGTGCGGAATCACCTGCACCGTCGCACCCAAGTAATCGCCGCGACGTTCCTTGGCGATCACCCGCTCGTAAATACGACCGGTAGTAAAGTTACTATTGCGCGCGGTGGTGGTGCGAATAAAGCGTTCGTAATGACCCAGATCCAGGTCCGTTTCCGTGCCGTCGTCAGTGACAAACACCTCGCCGTGCTGGAACGGACTCATGGTGCCCGGATCAACATTAATATACGGGTCGAGCTTGATCATCGACACTTTCAGGCCGCGCGCCTCAAGAATCGCGCCCAACGACGCCGCAGCAATGCCCTTCCCCAACGAGGAAACCACGCCGCCGGTCACACAGATAAATTTAGTCATTGCAGCGGCACCGTCGGATAAGAAGGACTGGAAATAATGCGCAATCGTCTCCCGGGAACGGGTTATTGATTCGCGCTTCTCGACGGGCGGCCAGTCTACCGGAAGGTGCGCCACGATTAAAGCGTTGCGGCGATAACTTTGCTCTAATCATCGAGCACACGCCCTGCTCCGGTCATTCAGCACCGAACAGTTCTTGAGCCTGCTTAACCCGCACTACATTGGCGATCGTGTAGTATGACCTGATCCCGATTCCGTTGACACTTACCTCAGCACATTCCGGCTGCCTTCTCGAACTCAGCAGGACTGACATAGCCTAGCGTCGAGTGCCGACGACGCAGATTGTAAAACTGTTCGATGTAGTG
>JBFXCU010000013.1:0-79902 GCA_050181835.1 Steroidobacteraceae bacterium
CCGCCCTTGACCGGCGCACGCCCGATGACGTGTACTTCACCTTACTGCCGCTCGCGCAGGCGGCCTAAATCGCAACGCCACACTTAATCCTGCGCGTCTAACTGTTCAGTTTTGTGGGACCACCTCTCCTCGTGATTTCAGCAGGTCGTATAGCTCTAAGGAAAGTAGTAAAATTAACGCTGCTAAACGATACGTCATCAAAAGCAAGCCGCTCATGCTATAAGCGGCTGTATTTGAGACTTGTAAGCACAAGTGGCGTGTACTTCACTTCAGTCGCGTAGCAAGTCGTTAATCGAGGTTTTAGCACGGGTCTGCGCATCAACACGCTTGACGATCACCGCGCAATACAAGCTATGTGTACCATCTTTTGCTGGCAAATTGCCTGAGACAACCACTGATCCTGCTGGTACACGGCCCATAATTATTTCGCCGCTAGTGCGATCATAAATCTTGGTGCTCTGGCCGATGAATACGCCCATCGAGATGACCGAACCTTCTTCAACAATCACACCTTCAACGATTTCAGAACGTGCGCCGATGAAGCAGTTGTCCTCGATAATAGTAGGACTGGCTTGCAAAGGTTCGAGTACCCCACCAATACCAACGCCACCAGATAGATGTACGTTCTTACCGATCTGCGCACAGGAACCCACGGTGGCCCAAGTGTCTACCATGGTACCTTCACCAACATAGGCGCCGATGTTGACGTATGAGGGCATGAGAATGACATTCGGCGCAATGAACGAACCACGTCGTGCTATTGCAGGAGGTACTACGCGCACCCCTTCAGCGGCAAAGCGGGCGGCATCGTAATCGGCAAACTTGGTGGGCACCTTGTCATAGAATTGCGCGAAGCCACCGGCTGGCATAGGGACATTGTCATTCAAGCGAAACGATAGCAGCACGGACTTTTTTAACCATTCATTGACTCGCCATTTACCATCAACTTTCTCGGCAACTCGTACTTTGCCAATATCAAGCAATGCTAACGCGTCTTCTACAGCGTTACGCACCTCGGTGGGCGTGTTCTTTGGTGAGAACTGCGAGCGTTGTTCAAATGCTGCGGTAATGGTGTTGGCTAGATTTGTGTAGTCGGTCATAACATCAATTTCCAATGCAATTAGTCAGTAAGGTAACGAGAAATTAAATAGCGTCGCAGTTCAATGCTTGTCTTTGTTAGCGCAGGTCGGAGCGATAATGAATGCGAGATCGTGTAAGTTGATCTGGGGTAATCAGGTTCGTTCAATATAAGTACGAATACGCTCTGCTGCCTCCCGGCACTCATCCACGCTGGCAGTGAGTGACAGCCGCAGATGGCCTTTGCCAGGGTCACCTGTTGCCGTGTTGCGTGACAAGTAGCTGCCGGGCAATATTATCACGTGTTGCTGCTCATACAGTTCGCGAGTGAAGCTTTCATCATCGGTCACCTTTGGCCACAGATAAAAACCCGCCGCAGGTTCGTAAATATCCATCACTGGTTTGAGGATGGGTAGCATGGCAGCGAATTTGGCTTGATATAGACGACGATTTTCGCTCACATGTGCTTCATCATCCCATGCCAGCATGCTGGCCATTTGTGTTGGTGGTGACATGGCACAGCCATGATAGGTGCGGTATAGCAGGAAGGATTTGATCATCGCGGCGTCGCCGACGACAAAGCCGGAACGCAAGCCTGGCATGCTGGAGCGCTTCGATAGACTACAAAATGCGATGCAGCGTGCGAAGTCGCTACGGCCCATCGCTTGAGCAGCTTGCAGTAAGCCAACTGGTGGCGTGTTTTCATCCAGAAAAATATCCGAATAACATTCGTCGGAGGCAATGACAAAGTTATATTGATCGGCTAGTTGCAATGCACGCTTGAAATAATCAATTGACATGACTGCCCCGGTGGGGTTGCCAGGTGAACACAGGAATAACACTTGGCAACGTTGCCAAGTAGCGGGCGTCACGCTATCTAAATCTGGTAGAAAAGCTGTGGCGGCAGTGGTGTTGAGATACATCGGCTCTGCACCCGCTAGCAGTGCGGCACCTTCGTAGATTTGATAAAAAGGATTGGGCATCAACACTGCCGCTGGTTTAGTGCGATCCACGGCTGCTTGCACAAACGAGAATAACGCCTCGCGCGTGCCATTGACTGGCAGCACCATGGTGTCGGCATTAACGCTATCGGCAGGCAGTTTGAAACGGCGTATCAACCAGTTAGCGATGGATTGACGCAATTCTGCGGTGCCTGCCGTTAGCGGATAACTGCCCAAGCCCTTCAGGTTGTCGGTCAGGGCTTGTTCGACGAAAGAGGGTGCCGGATGCCGCGGCTCACCAATCTGCAAGCCAATCAGCTTGTGCTGCTGATTTGGTTTGCTGTTGGCAAGTAGTTCACGTAGTCGTTCGAATGGATAGGGATTGAGCAGCGATAGGCTAGGGTTCATCGTGGCTGCCAGCTAGTTGCTTTTCTGATCCAATTCAGCAATCAACTGTTGCTGTACTCGTTCGCGTGTCTGTGCATTCAAAGGATTGCCAGCTACGTCAGTGACATAGAAGACGTCCTCGGCTCGCTCACCCACCGTACCAATTTTGGCATCGTGCAGATAGACATTTTCTTGCATCAGCACTTTGCCGATTTCAGACAATAGTCCAGGACGATCACCTGCAATTAATTCCAGTATCGTGCGATTCTTGAGTTTGTCGTCACTGAAATTGATTCGAGTGGGGGTGGTAAACAAACGAACTTGTCGTGCGGCACGTCGAGTGACCGCAATCAGGCTGTCATTCGGTGTAGCAAGTACACGGCGCAATTCTTTCTCAATTTCCCGGATGCGATTGAATTCTGTCAGTTCTTTATTGTTATCTTCCAATACATGGTAGGTGTGCAGTGAGTGTCCATCATTAGTGGGCATGATGCGTGCGCCAACAATATTGAGACCACGCTGATCCAGTAACGCAGTGGTTTTGGCGAAACAATATTGCAGTCGAGAAGTATAAGTGAGCACGGCAGTTCCGCCGCGATCGGGAATCTGGCGAATGTGTACCAGCGGTGCGTCATCATCAGCATGCTTTATAAGTAGCTGTGTATGCCATGAAATTTCATTGGGGTTAAAGCGAATGAAGTAGATGTCCGGAAAACGTTGCCAGATAGCATGCATCTGTTCTAGTTGAATGCCGCTATCCAGTAGCATTTGCTCAGCTTTTTTCTTGTTTTCAGCAATAAGTTCTTCCTTGTCTACCAGATTTTCAGAGCCACGTCGCAATGCAAGTTTGACGCGCTCATAAAATTCGTTGAACAAAGAGGCTCGCCAGTTGTTCCATAGTTTAGGATTGGTGCCGCGCACGTCGGATACAGTCAGTACATACAGATAATCAAGGTGAATCTGATCGCCAACCAGTTCGGCAAACTCGTGAATGACTTGCGGATCGCTGATGTCCTTTTTCTGCGCGGTGATAGAGAACACCAGATGGTTGCGCACCAGCCATGACACTAGGCGTGCGTCATAGCGCGACATGCCTTGTTCAAGGCAAAAGGTTTCGGAATCTACTGAGCCTAACTCGCTATGATCACCGCCACGCCCCTTGGCAATGTCATGAAATAGAGCGCCCAAGTAGGCGACTTCAGGTTTAGGTAGTGCTTGCATAATTTGTGAGATGGCCGGTAGCTCGTTATCGAACTTGGGCATCGCCAAACGGCGCAGGTTGCTCAACACAAACAGTGTATGCGCATCTACGGTGTAGACATGGAACAGGTCGTATTGCATGCGGCCCACCACGCGACCGAAGGCGGGAATGTAACGACCTAGTACGCCATAGGTGTTCATGCGCCGCAGCTCATGCGTGACACCCACTGGCGCCAGCAGAATTTCCATAAATAAACGATGGTTGCGCGGGTGCTGGCGGAATTCATCATCAATGAGCCACAGGTCACGAGTAATCTGCCGAATGGTTTGTGCGCTCACACCGCGCAACTCTGAATGCTGTTGCAGAATTACAAAGATTTCCAGCAATGCAGAAGGGTTGTGTTCGAATACATCTTCACTGCTGGTTTCCAAGTAGCCATTGCGAATCTGGAAACGTGGATTGACTGGTATGGGTGCCAGCGTCGGGTCCGACAGAATGGCCTCACTGAACAGCTGTAGCAGCATTTCGTTGAGGAGGCTGATCTCCATTGCATTACGATAGTAGCGTTGCATGAATTGCTCTACCGCTAGCGTATAGGTGGCATCCTCATAGCCGAACATTTCAGCCAGTTTGATTTGATAGTCAAACAGGATGCGGTCTTCACGCCGACCAGTTAACAGGTGTAATGCAAAGCGCACACGCCACAAGAATGCCTGAGCGGTTTTCAGCTTGCGTAGTTCGCTGCGGCTAAGAAAGTGATGGGTTACCAATTCATCAAGCGAGTCGGCACCAAAGTGACGCTTCGCTACCCAACCAATGGTTTGAATGTCGCGCAGACCACCGGGGCTGGATTTGACATTGGGTTCCAGATTGTAAGCGGTATCGTGAAAGCGATGATGACGAGCAACCTGCTCGGCAACCTTGGCCTCAAAAAAGTCTTTGGTGGGCCAGACCTCCTCTGGAGCAAGTGCGCGCCGCATCGCATCCAGTAAGGCTTCAGGGCCAACCAGCAGGCGGGATTCAATCAAGGTGGTAGCGACGCTCACGTCGGCAGCGCTTTCACGTTGGCAGTCGTCAATGGTGCGAACGCTGTGACCCACCTCCAGGCCAATATCCCACATAAATGTCAGGAAGCGTTCGAGCTTGGGCTGCCATGCTTTGTCCTGACTCTTGGGTAGCAAGATCATGACGTCAATGTCGGAGCACAGATTGAGTTCACCACGCCCGTAACCGCCAACCGCTACCAATGCCAATTCCTTGTATTGGTTGCCTATTTGTAGCTCCCACGCTGTACGCAGCAGGGTATCGACCAGCCGTGCCCGGTCGCGCACGATCACTTCGACCGAGTTCTTACTCATGAAGCGTTGTTTGAGGATATTGTCCCCTGCGCTCAAGGCATCGCGAAAAGCTGCCACTGCATACTGTTGCCTGCTGAGCTCAGGCTGCACCGAATGAAGATAATCCCAGGCAGGGTCTTGGCTGAGATCATTCAACTCGTTAAGTTCTTCCGTCTTCAAAATTTGCATATCACAGCCGGGCAGGGGGTAAGTCGTGGGACAGTAGAGCGTGCGCATGATGCCACAGGCGCGGCCGGGCCACTGATCTACAGCGGTGGCCCTTGGGTGCGCTCTTTAGTGCCTAGCGTCAGTACTTCATAGCCCGACTCAGTCACCAGTACTGTGTGTTCCCATTGGGCCGACAGCGAGTGATCCTTGGTAATCACGGTCCAGCCATCCGGCAACAGTCGTACATGACGCTTGCCGACATTGACCATTGGTTCGACGGTGATAGTCATGCCTGCCTGCAATTGCATACCGGTGCCAGCGTTGCCGTAGTGCAGCACTTGTGGATCTTCGTGGAAGGTCTGGCCGATACCGTGGCCGCAATATTCCCGCACGACTGAGTAATGCTGGGCCTCAACATACTGCTGGATAGCTGCACCAATATCGCCTAGGTAGGCGCCATGATGTAATTGTTTGATGCCTAACCACATGGCGCGGTAGGTCACGTCAATCAAGCGCGCGGTGGACGGGGCAATCGTCCCTACCGCAATGGTGCGGCTGGCATCACCATGCCAGCCATCGGTAATGGGGGTCACGTCGACATTAATGATATCGCCGGATTTCAGTTTTTTGTCTCCCGGAATGCCATGGCATACCACGTGGTTTACCGAGGTGCAGATGGAGCGGGGGAACCCCCGATAGTTCAGCGGTGCTGGTATGGTTTTCTGAACTTCCACCATGTGCTGGTGGCAGAGGTGATTGAGTTCGTCGGTGGTGATGCCGGGTTGTACCTGTGGTTCGATAAAATCGAGCAGATCGGCGGCCATGCGGCCCGCACGGCGCATGGCGTCCTGTTCGGCAGGGGTTTTGATAGTGAATTTCATAGTGTTAGTCAGCCGTTTGGTAACCGGCTAAGCCCGGCTGCGATATCTGCACAGGCTCGCATAAATAGTTGGTTGATAAGGCAACTCATGGTATAAAGCGCACGTTTTTTTATCAATCAAAACCACACACGTATCGTCACTTGCGGCTGGGTGCTTGGGATTGTAGCGATCAAACCGTTCTTTCAAGAATGGGCTGGCGTGAAAATTCTGGGTTGTCGGAAGGGATGCGTGGCGGCTTAACCCCTACAATTTGGAGAGATTACATGTCCAGCGTGTCTATGCGACAGATGCTGGAAGCGGGTGTCCATTTCGGACACCAAACCCGCTTCTGGAACCCGAAGATGGCTCCCTATATTTTTGGTGAGCGTAATCGTATTCATATCGTCAACCTCGAAAAATCGCTGCCGTTGTTTAACGACGCCGCCGCCTTTATCCGTCAGGTAACGTCCGGTGGTGGCAAGGTGCTGTTTGTAGGTACCAAGCGCTCTGCCCGCGAATCAGTCAAGCTGGAAGCCGAACGTTGCGGCATGCCGTTTGTTAGCCACCGCTGGTTGGGTGGTATGTTGACCAATTTCAAAACCGTACGTCAGTCTGTCAAACGCCTCAAAGACCTTGAAGAAATGACTGCCAACGGCACCATCAATAACCACAACAAGCGCGAAGGTATTCAATTGCGTCGCGAATTGGCGAAGCTGGATCGCAGCCTCGGTGGTATCAAGGACATGAACTCGCTACCGGATGTGCTGTTCGTTATCGATGTGGGTCATGAGCATATCGCCATCCATGAAGCTAAAAAACTGGGTATTCCAGTGGTGGCAGTGGTTGATACCAATTGCTCGCCGGAAGGTGTGGATTATTTGATCCCAGGTAACGACGATGCCATGCGTGCCATCCAGTTGTATGCCGCCGGTATGGCTGATTCGGTGCTGGAAGGTCGTTCAGCATCGCCGGATCTCCCGGTTGGCGAAGATGATTTCGTGGAGCTGGATGAAGAAGGTAAGCCTAAGTCGCGTGCGCCAGCACCTCGTCGCAAGGCAGTTGCCGCCGGCCGTAAAAAACCCGCCACGGGATCTGCTGTAGCTGAGCCTGCTACCGAAGCCGAAGTATCTACTGCTGAAGTGCCAGATGCCGAAGCACCTGCTACCGAAGTCGAGGCGCCAACTGACGCGACTTGAGATCAAGTGGGGTTGCTAACCCCAACTAGAATCCTCGTTGTTAGTTAATGTATGTGGCCCACCCAAATAAACGGTGGGCCGTCATCTGGAGAGTATGCAATGTCTGTAACCGCTGAAGCTGTCAAAATTCTGCGTGAGCGCACTGGCGCCGGCATGATGGAGTGTAAGAAAGCCCTGGTTGAAACCAGCGGGGATCTGGACGCTGCCGCAGAAATGATGCGCAAAACGGGCCTGACCAAGGCCGACAAAAAAGCCGGGCGTATCGCCGCCGAAGGGGTAGTGGTCATTGAGCGTAGTGCCGATGGCAAAACTGCAGTAGTGGTCGAAGTTAATTGCGAAACTGATTTTGTGGCCCGTGAGCAAGACTTCCAGATATTCGCCGCCAATGCGGGCAAACTGGCGCTGGCCAGTCGTGCTACTGACGTTGCGACGGTGCTGTCCGCCAAGTTGCCTGATGGCTCTGCTCTGGAAGATTCGCGGCGCGCTTTGATTGCCAAAATTGGTGAGAACATTACCGTGCGTCGTGTTGGTCTGCTTGAAGCATCGGGTGTGTTGGGGGCTTACTTACACGGCACCCGGATTGGCGCGCTGGTGGCCTTGCGTTCAGGTGAGGAATCCGTGGCCAAGGATGTCGCCATGCATGTGGCTGCTGTCAACCCTGCGCATCTATCCATTGCGGATGTGCCTGCCGAAGTGATAGCCAAAGAGAAAGACATTCAGTTGGAATTGATCAAGACTGACCCGAAGAATGTCGGTAAACCGGAAGACATGCTGGTCAAGATCATTGACGGTAAATTGCGTAAATGGGTGGGTGAAATCACCTTGCTGGGTCAGCCATTCGTCAAAGATGACAAGCAGACGATAGAGCAGTACCTCAAGCAGTCCAAGGCCGAAATCGTCTCGTTCCTGCGTTTTGAAGTCGGTGCGGGCATCGAAAAGAAGCAGGAAGATTTTGCTGCCGAAGTCATGAAACAGGCGTTTGGCAGCTAATATCCGTCGGCAGACTTGTGAGTTGTGTGTGCCCCTAAAGTCCAATTCAGGGTGAGTTACTAACCGACTCTATGAATAACCCCGCCTAGTGCGGGGTTATTGTTGATAAATTACAGGAAGTTAAACCCAACGGCTTTGTCACAGGCTAAACTTGTACAACTATGACTAAGCAATCTCCAAGCACCACGGGCGGCGGCATCAAGTCGGCCAGCAAAAACCGTAACGGCAAGTTGTCTCGCATTCTGCTCAAGCTGTCGGGTGAGGCGCTGATGGGGGAGGGCGAATATGGAATTGACCCTGTCATGCTCAAGCGTATTGCCAAAGAAATTCGTGAGGTGAGCAATCTCGGTGTGCAGATTGCGGTGGTCATTGGTGGCGGTAATATTTTCCGTGGTGCAGGCTTGGCGCGCACCGGCATGGATCGTGTTACTGGCGATCAAATGGGCATGCTCGCTACAGTGATTAATTCGCTGGCAATGCAAGATGCACTGGAGGCACTGGGTAGTCACGTACGGGTGATGTCGGCGGTACGCATCAATGAGGTGTGTGAGGAATATATTCGGCGGCGCGCGGTGCGCCATCTGGAAAAAAACCGCGTCGCTATTTTTGCTGCGGGTACCGGTAATCCTTTTTTTACTACTGACACAGCAGCCAGTCTGCGCGCTATTGAGATCAATGCCGACCTGCTGCTAAAAGCAACCAAGGTGGATGGCATTTATACTTCGGATCCGAAGAAAGATCCTCAGGCAACAAAGTACGATCATCTGAAGTTCGAAAAAGTACTGGCAGATGGTTTGGCGGTAATGGATGCCACTGCCATTGTGATGTGTCGCGAAAATAATTTGCCATTGCGCGTGTTTGATCTTACTAAACCGGGTGAACTGTTGCGCATTGTGCGGGGCGAAGATGTTGGTACCTTGGTTACCAACTGATTTAAGCTTTTTCTGGTCGTCCACAGTTTCGGGTTGGAGTCATCAATGATTGAAGATCTTAAAAAAGATGCCAATGAGCGTATGCAAAAATGCGTACTGTCGTTGCGCAATGAATTGAAGAAATTACGTACTGGTCGTGCTCATCCCAGCCTGGTGGATCATTTGAAGCTGGATTACTACGGTACGCTGACACCGTTATCACAAGTGGCGCGTATCAGTGTTGAAGATGCACGTACCTTGGTGGTGACGCCGTTTGACAAAGGCATGGTGCAGAACATCGAAAAAGCCATTATGAAGTCTGATTTGGGACTGATGCCCAATACGGCTGGTACGGTGATTCGCATTCCGATGCCGCCACTCACCGAAGAGCGTCGACGCGACATGACCAAGGTGGTACGTAATGAAGCAGAGGGCGCACGTGTTGCAGTGCGTAATGTGCGACGCGATGTGCTGAGTGATTTGAAAGATCTGCTCAAAGAAAAGTTGGTCACCGAAGACGAAGATCACCGTACTCAGGACGACGTACAAAAATTGACTGATAAATACGTGGCCGAAATTGAGCAGGTGTTGGTTGAAAAAGAAAAAGAAGTGATGCAGGTCTGAGTCAGTGCCAGATACGCTTATTCACGCTAATCCACCGCGTCACATAGCCGTCATCATGGATGGCAATGGCCGTTGGGCTAAAAAGCGCAGCCTGCCACGCGCTGCTGGACATCATGCGGGTGTGAAAGCCGTGCGTGCTACGGTGGAAGGCTGTGCCCGTCGTGGCATTGAAGCGCTGACGCTGTTCGCTTTCTCCAGTGAAAACTGGAAGCGTCCAGCGGAAGAGGTTAGCAGCCTGATGAATTTGTTTGTAAAGGCGCTGGATCGCGAAGTGGGTGGCATGCATCGTAATGGCATCCGCGTGAAGTTTATTGGCGAACGCGCTTTATTGAGCGATAAATTACAACAGCGGATGACCAACGCCGAACAGCTTACCGCTGCCAATACCGGTATGCAGGTATTGATTGCAGTTGCGTATGGTGGTCGTTGGGATTTATTACAAGCTGCCCGTAAACTGGCGCAGCAATGCGTGAACGGCGAAAAGCTGGCTGAGGCGTTATCTGAAGCCGATATTAATGCCAATCTAGCATTGCATGATGTGCCGGATCCGGACTTGTTTATTCGCACTGGTGGAGAGCGCCGCATCAGTAATTTCCTGTTGTGGAATCTGGCCTATACCGAACTGTATTTTTCTGAGGCATTGTGGCCGGACTTTAGTGATGACGAGCTGGCTGCAGCAATTAACTACTTTAGTGCGCGACAGCGGCGTTTTGGTTTGACCGCTGAGCAACTTAATAGCCAGTCCAGTAGTGCTGCAACTCGCGTCGCTAGTGAGTGTGGTTAATGCTAAGACTGCGCATCATCACTGCTCTATTAATCGGTTTACCGCTGATTGGCATGCTGTTTTTTCTGCCGCCCATGTTAGTAACAGGATTGTTTGCACTAGTAGTGTTACTTGGCGCATGGGAGTGGACATCTCTATTGCGCTGGCAACTGGTGTGGCAGCGTTGTATTTATGTGACGTTGCTTGGCGTTGCGATGGCGCTGGTTTGGTGGTGCTTGCGTAGTCCTGTGTATCTACCAATGCTGCTGTACACAGCCTTGCTGTGGTGGGTGCTAGTCTTGTTGTGGATTGTTTTTTTCCCGCAGCAGCAGTCAGTCTGGTTAACGGCATTGGCAGGTGTCTTGACGCTGGTGCCAGCGTGGATTTGTATTTCCAGTTTATTATTGCTGGATCCTAGTTGGCTGTTATTTATGTTGCTGCTGGTGGTATGCACTGATATCGGTGGCTTTTTGTTCGGGCGACGCTTTGGTCATACCAAGCTGGCTGCGCAAGTCAGCCCTGGCAAAACTTGGGAAGGAGTGTTTGGTGGTTTACTACTTTCCATGTCGGTGGCGGTAGCAGGCGCTTACTGGTTCGCGCAACCTATGAAAACTTTTTTAGGTGTGTGCCTACTGACGGTGATGATTTCCATTGTCGGTGACCTCAGTGAAAGTTTGTTCAAGCGCCACGCCGGATTAAAAGACAGCGGTAATATCCTGCCAGGACATGGCGGAATACTGGATCGGATCGACAGCATTACTGCCGCTGCACCGATGTTTCTGTATGGTCTTATTTATCTCGGCGTGTTTGTCGCATGAGCGAGCATACTGACAAGAGTGTGCGGGGCATCGCGATACTTGGTGCCACTGGCAGTATTGGTGAGAGCACCCTGGACGTGCTGGCGCGACATCCCGACAAGTTCCGCGTGGTGGCGCTGGCAGCGCATCACAATGCCACTCGTTTAAAGGCTCAATGTTTGCAGTTCAAACCGAAGTTTGCCGCGCTGGTTGATCAGGATGCTGCGCGCAGGCTGCGGCAAGAGCTGGCCGCAGCCGGTCTGGCGACCCAAGTACTAGAGGGTCCAGAAGCATTGGACGAGCTGGCAGCACATGCGGATGTAGATTACCTGATGGCGGCTATTGTCGGCGCCGCAGGATTAAGCTCTACGTTGGCAGCAGCGCGCGCTGGTAAACGAATCCTATTGGCTAATAAAGAATCATTGGTGATGGCTGGCAACTTGTTCATGGATACAGTGCGTGCTGGTGGTGCGCAGCTCATCCCCATTGATAGTGAACACAATGCCATTTTTCAATGTCTGCCGGGCAACGGCCAACAGATAGATCAGCCGCAACCAAGCATAAAGCGTTTGTTGCTTACCGCTTCAGGTGGGCCATTCCTGCACATGTCTGATGCTGAGTTACAGGGTGTTACGCCCGATCAGGCTTGTGCCCATCCGCGATGGGTGATGGGGCGCAAGATTTCTGTGGATTCTGCCTCATTAATGAATAAAGGATTGGAACTCATTGAAGCCAGCCTACTCTTTGCTATACCACCTGCGAAAATAGAGGTGGTGGTGCATCCGCAGAGCATTGTGCATTCCTTAGTGGAATATCTGGATGGTTCAGTACTGGCGCAACTTGGTAATCCCGATATGCGTACGCCGATTGCCTGTGGCTTAAGTTGGCCTGAGCGACTGCCAGCCGGTGTAGAATCGTTGGACTTGATTGCGGCTGGTCGGTTGGATTTTGCAGCGCCAGATACACGGCGTTTTCCCTGTCTACGGCTGGCGCGACAGGCAGCAGAGGCGGGTGGTAGTTATCCGGCGGTGTTGAATGCTGCAAATGAAGTTGCGGTAGCAGCTTTCCTGAATAAGCAGTTACCGTTTATGGCAATTCCGGCAGTGATTGACTCAGTGCTGGAGTCGCACGCCCTCACAGAGGTAACAACCTTGGAGCAAGTGCTGGCGGTGGATGAGTGGGCGCGCTGTCGAGCGCAACAGTTGTTGCACGGTAAGGTAATAGCGACTTCGGGAGTATTGACCTAGATGCTTGATTCAGTTCTATCACTACTCGGCATGCTCGCTGCGTTCATCGTCGCGATTGGCCTGTTGGTGTCTGTACATGAGTACGGACATTTCTGGGTGGCGCGCAAGTTGGGCATTCGTGTGCTGAAATTTTCAATCGGCTTTGGCAAGCCGCTATTGAAACATGTGTCGAAAGTAGATGGCGTGGAATACATCATCGCTGCGATACCACTGGGTGGTTACGTGAAGATGCTGGATGAGCGTGAAGGCAACGTCACGGCCGAAGAGGCTCGTTACAGTTATAACCGCGCACCCATCTGGAAACGTATTTTGACTTTGCTGGCTGGCCCCTTTGCCAATCTGGCATTTGCGGTGCTGGCTTACTGGGTATTGTTGATGGTCGGGATTCCGGGATTCAAGCCAGTGGTCGGTGATGTAATGCCTGAGTCCATCGCAGCTAAGGCAGGACTTAAGCGTGACGACTTGATTGTCGCCGTGCAGGGGCGCACGGTTGATACTCAAACGGATGTCATGCTGGGCGTGATTGATAGTGTTACCACCGGTCGCGTGCCGCTACGCGTGCGTGCTGCGCAGGGGCAGGGCGCAGAGCGCGAAGTAGTGTTGCAACCGGGTACTGGTCGGCGTGATCTCACCGAGCCGCAAAATATGCTTTCTGGTCTGGGGCTCGAGTTCTGGTCACCACGTTTGCCTGCCGTTATTGCGGCAGTGACTGAAGGAGGCGCTGCAGCCAAGGCGGGACTGCGCGCAGGTGACGAAATTCTGTCGATTGGCGGACAGCCGGTAGCCGACATCACCGCTGTCAGTAAACTCATCGGCCCCCTAGTGGGTCAAGAGACAGTGCTGCGAATCAAGCGCGCGCAATCTGAACTAGATCTGCCGGTGTCGGTGCTGGCAGATACCAGCCAAGGGCAGCGGGTAGGTCGCATTGGCGTATCACTTGATACTCGCTTTGCCATGCCAGACTCAATGCGGGCGCTACAGAAATATAGTCCCACGGCGGCGTTGGGTAAGGGCTTTAGCCAAACTTGGGACACCTCGGTGCTGACGCTAAAAATGGTTTGGAAAATGTTGGTTGGCGAGGTGTCTACCAAAAACCTTAGCGGTGCCATCAGCATGGTTGAAATCAGTGGTGCAGCGGCGCGTCAGGGTGGCATGGCCTTCCTGAACTGGTTGGCATTGATCAGTATCAGTCTCGGTGTGTTCAATCTGTTGCCGATCCCAATGCTGGATGGCGGCCAGATTGTTTATCAACTAGTGGAACTGCTTAAAGGTAGCCCGGTCTCAGAGCGCATACAGCTCATTAGTCAGCAAGTTGGCATGGCAGTGCTGTTGATACTGTTAAGCCTGACCCTTTACAACGATATTGCCCGACATCTGAGCTAGGCCAATAAATGAATTTGCGTTTGATTATTCACACCATACTGTTGTTCGCCACCAGTAGTACCAGCTTCGCCCAGACCACAGTCACTTCCGTCGGTAACGCCGATGAGTTTACGGTGGGTGATATTCGCGTCGAAGGTTTGCAGCGTATTTCCGAAGGTACGGTATATAACTACCTGCCGGTGAATATTGGTGATCGGTTGAATAGCCAGCGGCGTATTGAAGCCATCAAAGCACTGTATGCCACAGGCTTCTTTCGGGATATCGAATTGCGTCGCGATGGCGGCACCTTGGTAGTGGGGGTATTGGAACGGCCATCTATTGAGAGCTTCGAACTAAAAGGAAATAAGGACATCAAGACAGAAGACTTGACCAGGTCGCTAAAGAATGTCGGTCTGGCTGCTGGCAAATCTTTCAACCAGTCGACTCTTGATGAAATCAAAAGTTACCTGACTGATGAGTATTTTTCACGCGGCAAGTACGCAGTGGTGATCGATGCCAAAGTGGAAGATCTGCCGCAGAATCAAGTCAAGGTCACCATCAATATTACTGAAGGTAAACGTGCCAAAGTCCGCCAGGTAAATGTCGTTGGCAATCATGCTTTCGATGAAAAAGAAATTCGCGATAACTTTGCAACCAAAACGCCACATCTGACCTCGTTTTTCAAACAGGATGATCGTTACTCGCGTGAATCAATAGAAGGTGATCTGGAGAAACTCCGCTCCTTTTACATGAATCGTGGTTACGCCAATTTCGCGGTGACTTCCACTCAAGTAACTATTGCGCCGGAAAAAGACGACATGTTCGTTACGCTTAATATTTCCGAAGGTGATGTCTACACAATTGGCGACGTTAAATTGGCAGGCAACCTGATGGTCGACGAAGCGGATCTGCTAAAACTTATTCAGGTTAAAACAGGTGCGGTGTATTCACGACAGTTAGTGACGGCCACAGAAGAGTCAATCAAGCTTCGCTTGGGGGTAGATGGTTACGCATTTGCAAAAGTTGAAGCAGTACCTGCCACCGATGAGCAAAAACACGAAGTCGCGCTAACCTTTTTGGTTGAGCCGGGTAATCGCGTCTATGTTCGTCGTGTGAACTTCAGCGGCTCTACAACGGTTAACGATGATGTATTCCGTCGGGATACACGGCAATTGGAAGGGGGTTATCTTTCCAATTTCATGGTTGATCGTTCCAAGGCTTTGTTGCAGCGTTTACCATTTGTAGAAAACGTGGATGTTGCTACCACCCCCGTTCCGGGCACCGCAGACATGGTGGACGTGGATTTCAAGATTAAGGAAGGCTTGCCCGGTCAATTTACGGCGGGTGTTTCCTATTCAGAAACCTACAAGTTGGGCCTGAATGCCAGCGTTGTGCATTCCAATTTTCTGGGTACCGGTAATCGCGTTGCGCTGGAAGTAGACTCTAGCAAGTATTCCAAGGTGTACAGTTTTTCGCATACCAATCCTTATGCAACGGTGGATGGTATTGCGCGCACCGTGGCAGTGGCATATCGCGATACTACTCAGTTCACTTCTTCTTCTTCTGATTTCTCGTCCAAAACTGCTAGCGCTAATGTGCTCTATGGCTATCCGCTGACTGAATATCAGACAGTGCGCTGGGGGGTAAGTACACAATACACGGATACGTTTACCAGTAGCGCCAGTGCTGACCAAGCAGTAGATTGGGTAAGAAATAACGGTAAGCCTTATACCCGCTATACCTATCAAGGTACGCCGCCCATCGCTACCGCTCTATATGGTAATAAGTTCGTGAGTTATTCGTTGAGTGCAGGGTGGGGTTATGACTCGCTAAATCGTGCGTTGTTTGCAGACCGTGGTGTGCGTCATCAGCTGAATTTGTCTTATACACTGCCTTTCAGTGACGTAACCTATCTCTCCGCCAGTTATAACATGGTGCAACTGGTTCCATTGGGCAAGATTTTTACGCTTCTCTTCAATGGTGAGGTGATGTATGCGCAGGCAGTGGGGAAGACTAGTTCCGTGCCGCCTTATCTGAACTCCTATGCAGGTGGTCCTACCTCGGTGCGGGGATACCGAGAAAGCTATCTGGGTCCGAGAGACGCTTATGGCCGTCCGTATGGTGGTAATCTGCGCACTGTATTGCAGACAGAGTTGCTGTTGCCAATGCCGGATAAATGGCGTAATAGTGCCCGATTCAGTTTGTTTTATGATATCGGAAATGTCTTTTCTACTGAGAATGTAGCATTCACTGGTGCAGATTTTGTGACGCCGGTTGATTACAAGTTCAGCTTTGCAGAGTTGAAACACTCCACGGGGTTGGCGGTGCAATGGTTGGCACCGTTGGGTATTTTCCGCTTCAGCTATGCAGTTCCGTTGAACGCAAAGAAGAGCGATGGCATTCGCTATGCGGATGATAAGGAAGGGTTCCAGTTCTCGGTGGGTCAGGCGTTCTAAAAAGTATTATTCAGATTAAGAGGATTCAATAATGTCCGTTGTAACTGTTCGTAAAGTTGTTGCTGCCGTGATGGTGCTGGCGATGTTCGCCGCAGGCAGTGCTTACGCCGAAATGAAGATTGCGATAGTGGACTTCCAGCGTTTGGTGGAAGAATCACCACAGGCGAAAGCGGCTGGACAGGTGCTGCAAACCGAGTTCGCATCTCGGCAACGCGAGTTACAGCAGAAAGAAAAAGACTTGCAAACTAAAGCAGAGAAGCTGAGTCGTGATGCGGCGATCATGTCCGAGCAAGAGATGGCTTCGCTGAAGAAAGAATTGACCAAAGGGCAGAGTGATTTGCAGCGAGATGGCGAAGCCTTCAACGAAGAGGTCAATTCCCGTCGTAACGAAGAGCTGGGAAAATTGCAGGCGCTGCTGGTGACTGAGGTGGCTGCTTTTGCCAAAACGGGCGCTTACGATTTAATGATTCCATCTAGTGTTGCCTTGTACAGCAAGGATACTTACAACGTGACCGCTCAGGTGCTAACTTACTTGCAATCTCGGCCGCTGGTGGCGGCACCGGTTGCAGCCAGCAAGCCTGCTGCCAAATAAGGGTTCGCCGGCTTGAACAGTGCTGGAGTTAGTCTCGGTGAGCTAGCCGTTCGCTTTGGTTGTACGCTGCGCGGTGATCCCGCCGCAGTAGTAATCCGGGTGGCGACGCTGGAGACGGCGACCTCAGATGCGTTGTCGTTTCTTGCCAATCCCAAGTATCGGGTGCACTTGGCACAGACGCATGCCGGCGCAGTGGTGCTGGATGTGGCAAGCGCCGATGCCTGTTCAGTGCCTGTGCTGATAGCGAAAAATCCCTATCTTACTTATGCGCGCATAGCCGCCGAATTACATCCACCACCATTGTTACCTGCTGGTATTCATGTCAGCGCGATAGTTGATGTCACTGCGCAGATAGATTCTGAGGCACACATAGGCCCGAATGTCGTCATCGGTGCAGGGTGTCGAATTGCAGCACGGGCAATGATCGGTCCCGGATGTGTGCTGGGCAACAATGTGATTGTAGGCGCGGATACGCGTTTACAAGCTAACGTGACATTGTGTGATGGCACTGTGCTCGGCGAACGTTGCCTTATCAGTCCTAATGCAGTGATTGGTTCAGAAGGCTTTGGTTTTGCACCCGACCCGGCCAGTGGCTGGGTGAAAGTGCCACAGATTGGCGCGGTTAAAATTGGCAATGATGTGGAAATTGGTGCCAGCACCACCATTGATCGCGGCGCTATCGGCGATACCGTGATTGCAGATGGAGTAAAGCTCGATAATCAAATCCAGATAGCGCATAACGTGCAGATCGGCAAACATACCGCGATGGCGGCCTTTGTCGGTGTATCAGGCAGCACCACTATAGGTAGTCATTGCATGATTGCTGGTCAGGTGGGAATTGCAGGACACCTGAGTATTTGCGACAACGTGGTAGTGACGGGTAAAAGCATGGTGTCGGCTTCTATCCGCAAACCCGGCGTTTATTCCGGTGCGTTGCATGTGGAAGAGGCCCGCAAATTCCGACGTAATGCAGCGCGCTTTGCGCAACTGGATGAGTTGGCCAAGCAGGTGCGTCGTTTGAGTGGTACACGGCAGGTAGCTGATGAGCAACTTGCAGCCGAAGATGATAACGAATGAATGAATTAGGGAAACGTATGACCAGCTCGATTGTGACAAACTCTACAACGTGTAAGCCCACTACCATCGATATTATGGAAGTGATGCGCCGTCTGCCGCATCGCTATCCATTTCTGTTGGTGGATCGGGTGTTGGAAGTGCAGTCTGGCAAGTCTATCGTGGCACTGAAAAATGTAACAATTAACGAGCACTTTTTTCTTGGTCATTTTCCCGGGAATCCGGTGATGCCTGGCGTGTTGATATTGGAGGCCTTAGCGCAAGCAGCGGGGTTGCTGGCCTTTATTACCGAAGATGTGTATCCGGATCAAATTACTCAGTTCTATTTTGCCGGCATTGATGCAGTGCGCTTTCGTAAACCAGTGCTGCCTGGCGATCAACTGATTTTGAAAGTGGATGTACAACGTGTGATGCGTGGTATCTGGAAGTATCAGGCTGTTGCTGAAGTTGATGGCGCGGAAGCAACGTCGTGCAACATGATGATTGCCGTTGGCAAAAAGAAATAATATCCACCTCAGTAATTTCCAAGAATCATATGGCTATTCACCCAACAGCAATCATTTCTCCCGATGCCAAGTTGGCAGGTGACATCGAAATTGGCGCATATAGCATTGTCGGTGCCGGTGTCGAGATCGGTGCAGAAACGCATATTGGCCCGCATGTGGTGATTAATGGCCCAACGAAGATGGGTGTTGGTAATAAGGTGTTCCAGTTTGCTTCCATTGGCGATGCACCGCAGGACCATAGTTACAAGGGTGAGCCAACTCGGCTGGAGATCGGTGATCGCAATACTTTTCGTGAATGCGTCACCGTTAACCGTGGCACCATGAAAGACAAATGTGTGACGCGCATTGCTTCGGATAATTTGTTTCTTGCGTATTCACATGTGGCGCATGATTGCATCGTCGGCAGTCACTGTGTGTTCTCGAATTCGGTGGGGCTGGCAGGTCATGTTGAAGTTGGCGATTGGGTAATCTTTGGTGCCTATGCGGGTGTTCACCAATTCGCCAAAATCGGCTCTCATGCGTTCATTGCCAATAACACCGCAGCTACCTACGACATCCCTCCATATTTCACCGCTGAAGGTAGACCTGCGGTACCTCGCATCGTCAACGAAGTAGGGTTGAAGCGACGTGGTTTTTCGATAGAACAGGTACGTAATATTCGTAATGCGTTTCGCGTACTGTATCGCTCAGGATTGAAATTGGACGAGGCCACCGAGCGATTGCGCGAGACGGCAAAGACCCAGACTGAGTTGCAAGCTATTGTTGATTTCCTGGATCGTAGCGTGCGCGGTATTGCGCGTTAGCTTGTAACGTAAATCCATGAGTGCTAATCGGGCGCCGCCTTATCCTCGTATTGCGATAGTGGTCGGTGAGCAGTCTGGTGACAATCTCGCCGCCGCATTGATGCTTGCGCTGCGTGAGCATTATCCGAACGCAATATTTTTTGGTATAGCTGGGCCGCGCATGATTGAAGTCGGCTGCGAGGCGTGGGAGGTCGCCGACAGCCTCTCAGTGATGGGTATTTTTGAAATTATTCCACACCTGCCACGTTTGCTACGCCTGCGGCAGGCTCTGGTGCAACGCCTGTTGGCGAACCCCCCGGACGTATACATCGGGGTGGATGCCAAAGAATTCAATCTTAGTGTTGAACGCAAACTCAAGGCTGCGGGTATTCGTACGGTGCAATATGTCAGTCCACAAGTCTGGGCTTGGCGACAGGGGCGGGTAAATAAAATTGCCCGTACCGTTGACTTGATGCTGTGTTTACTGCCATTTGAAAAACAATTTTATGACCGACATAGCGTGCAAGCACGTTTTGTTGGTCATCCCTTGGCAGACCAAATACCCATGCATACTGATCGTGCTGTGGCGCGTGCTGATCTTGGGCTGTCGCCTGATGCCCTCTGTGTTGCAGTGCTGCCTGGTAGTCGCCGTGGTGAAGTACTCAGCTTGAGTGATGACTTTGCCAGTACCATCGTCTGGTTGTTACGGCAACAACCACAGATGTGCTTTGTGGCGCCCATGGCTAATGCCATGGCGCGAGAACTATTTACGCAGGCCTTACAGCGCGCAGGGGTGTTGTCAAAAGTGCTGGTGATTGATGGTCAGTCTCAACAAGCCATGATTGCCAGTGATGTGGTGTTGCTGGCGTCCGGCACCGCGACGCTGGAGGCGGCGCTATTAAAACGCCCCATGGTGGTGGCGTACCGTATCGGTAAGCTCACTACCTTTTTGCTAAAAGGGCTAGGTATCGTCAAGACCACATACTTCTCGCAACCTAATCTGTTAACCAACACAGCATGGGTGCCAGAGTTTTTTAACAATGAGGTACGCGCCGAATTACTGGGGCCGGCGCTACTGGCGCAATTTGACCGACCAGATCTAGTGCAGCTCAATGCGGCATTTACATGTATTCATCAACAGCTGCGACAAAATGCCAGCGCACAAGCCGCACAGGCAATCAAAGAACTGTTGGTGCCACAGGCATGACTGGACTGATCACAGCCCACAGTCCAAAGTCCAAAGTTCACCTAATCATTGGTGTGGACGAAGCAGGCCGAGGCCCGTTGGCAGGTCCGGTAGTCGCAAGTGCAGTGATACTTGATCCTGATCGACCGATCGCCGGCTTGAATGACTCCAAGCAACTATCGGAAAAACAACGCGAGCGTCTGGCACCGATCATTCGTGAACAGGCATTGGCATGGGCGGTGGCTTCCGCCTCCGTAGTTGAAATAGATACAATCAATATTCTGCAAGCGACCTTACTTGCAATGCGTCGTACATTACAGGCCTTGCAGCCACCTGCTTGCCATGCCAATGATAAGTTCCATTTGCAAGTAGATGGAAACAAGCTGCCTGATTTTCATGATCTACCGTTTCACTGCAGCGCAGAGGCGGTGGTGGCGGGTGACGCGTTAATTCCCGCAATCAGCGCGGCATCTATTCTGGCTAAAGTAACCCGCGACGCATGGTTGCTGGAATTGCATCAGCAATATCCTGTTTATGGTTTCGCCAAGCATAAAGGCTACGGTACGGCCGCCCATTTGCAGGCCTTGCAGACTTATGGAATTTGTCCAGAGCATCGGCGTAGTTTTGCGCCGGTTCGAGTCTTGATAAGCTGAGCACAGGTTGCTCGGTTGCGGCGTAACGCAGCTATGCTGCGAATAATTAGAGCTAATTCAGAGGCAGGTCATGTTGCTGATTGGTATGTTCGATTCACCCTTTGTGCGACGCGTGGCAATCAGCATGAAGTTGCTAGGCATTGATTTTGAGCATGCTAACTGGTCGGTCGGCAAGGATTTCAATCGTATTCGTGAGTACAACCCGTTGGTTAGAGTACCAACGCTGGTATTAGATGATGACGAAGTGTTACTGGAATCCGCCGCCATACTGGATTATCTCGATGAGTTGGTTGGGCCTGAGCATGCCCTGTTACCACGCGCTGACAAAGCGCGTCGTGACTCGTTACGAATTATGGCAACTGCTATCGGTGCGGCGGAGAAGGGCGTAGCGATAGTGTATGAAAGTGCTTTCCGTCCAATTGAAAAGCATCATCAGCCGTGGCTGGATCGTTGCCAAAGCCAAGTGCAGGGCGCATTAATGGAGCTTGAGCGTATATGTTTAGCGTGCGGTAAAAGTAACTGGCTGATCGGTGAGTGTATGAGTCAAGCCGATATTACCCTGACTTGCGCGGCGACTTTCCTATCTGAAGCGGTGAGCGTGAATCTAGAACTATTCCCTTACATGCAATCACTATCGGCTCGCTGTGAAGCTCTGCCAGATTTTCAGAATACCCGACAAGCATTTTTTATACCGGGAAAATAGGTTATGGGTTTGAGCGCGTCGTAAATCAGTCACTGTGTTCGGCAATGTGAATGAGGTAGTTTGATCCACCGCTGGAATTTTGTTTTGAGTGTGGCCAATAAAAATACAAATAGAATCGAATGTGGCTAACAACTAATGCGCCTTCGGCTTCAGCAAGTAATCATCCCGACTGGCTGAGCGCAGCATCACTTGCCGATGTTTATTACCGCGTTTGATGCCGAGTGTAATCATCGTACCCGCCGTACCTTGTGCCCATAGAGTGCGATAGAACTGTGGCAAGGTTTGCACGGCCTGCTTTGCGACGTGAGTGATGATATCACCGTCGCGTAATTGTGCTTCATGTGCTGGGCCACTGTCGGTGACCCCGGCGATCAATAACTCATCATTCTGTTCGGTGGTGTACAGGCCCAGCCAAGGGCGAGGTGGGCGCTGTACTTTGCCGTTGTTTAACAGCTCGTCAAGAATGGGTGTCAGTAAATCAATCGGCACAAATAGATTGGCATCAAATTGATCACCACTGGATAATTCCTGAACCAATAGTGAGCCGATGCCTACCAGCCGACCCTGTTGATCTACTAGGGCGGTGCCACCCCATTGTGGATGCGGCGGTGACACCATCAGGGCTTCGTCCAATAGATATTCCCAGTAACCGGCAAATTCGCGTTTGTCGATCACCTTGCTACTGAGTGCGTGGGCAATACCGCCGTGACCCATGACGATAACTTCGTTACCAGCAAGCAGTGATTGCGCGCTGCCCAGTTGTAATCCGGAAGCATCCAGATCGCCTAATGGCAGAATGATGCCAAAGCCTGTCGCTTGATCATATGCCAGTGCATGACCGGCAACTTGGCGGCCATCGTGGGCGGTAAGCCAGACGTTCTGCGCTTCGGTAATCAAGTAGCCGACAGTGAGCACTGCTTGTCGCTCGCCCGCTTTGATCACCACACCATTACCAACGCGTTCAGTGCCTAACGCACTAGCCGTGAATGCATCGTCAGGAACTTCACTGCGCACCCGCACCACATTCTGCAAGGCTTGTTGCAAATCAAAGTCTAGTTGCGCCGGTAGTGGCTGCAAGTTACTGGGAAACGACCAGTTATCGTCTTCGGTCATGGTGCCTCGATGCGCTGGAGGTGGGGTGAGCCTAGCAGAGCCTGATACGTTTGGCTCATACTAGCCTCCATAATGATTGTCGATCAGTAAACTGATGGAAGGGATATGGGTATGTTGGATGGGATTATCAAGTCAGTCGTCGGTGGCGCAATGGGCGGTGAACAGCAGGCGCAGCTGATGGCTGTGGTGGAGTCGTTACTGAGTAATAACAGGGGATTGAGTGGTCTAGTGAGCGCATTCAGCAAAGCCGGGCCGAATTTGCCGGTTTCAGCTGCACAACTGACACAGGTATTTGGTTCGGGTCAGATGGAGCAGGCCGCAGAGCAACTGGGTGTGAATTCCAGTCAGGCGGGGGATATGTTGTCGAAGTTCCTGCCACAGCTTGTCGATCAACTGACGCCCAACGGTCAGGCCACTGACGATCACTCCGGTGACAAGCTCAATTCGACACTGGGTGCGTTAGCGGGAAAGCTGTTCGGCTAATATCCATTACGCGGGGCCAGCCATCGCTTACGGGCTACGATTGCCCGGAGCGACAACGTTTTGCGTGATCTACCTTTGCAACGTGCGCCATGGGGTTGCAAACGCGGGCACAGGAGAGCTGCAGCAGAGTTGCTTTGCCATGGTGGCGCAAGTCGTTTTCTGCGTAGTGACTAACGGTGCGCGCAGCCCTGTATCAGGCATTGCTATGGCATCGCTACTCCACTGATTGTTAACTAATGATTGTTCTATTCGGAACAGCAGCTATGAACGCTATTCTATCTAAAGCCATAAAGATGGCGTTGTTGTGTTTTGCTTTGTTCGGCAGCTTGGTTATCAGCACGCATGCTTTGGCGCAAGATATCGTGGCGAGTTCAGCTGTTGTGAATGTAGCCGAAGTGCAAATTTATCAGGCGCAAGTCTCTGATCCTGTTGATCAGCAAGCAGGGGCTACTCAACAGAATAATTCATCGCGCCGACTGCGTGGTCAGCATCGTGTCAATGATGGTACTGAGATAGTTACTATGGGTGATAATTCGCAACTGCTTGCTGGTGAACAAGCAAATACCGTGGTGTCCATTTTCGGTTCTTCCACCAGTGAAGGGGAAGTTAGTGGTGAAGTGGTTTCCATCATGGGTAATACCCATGTCACCGGGCCAATTGGCGGTGACGCTGTGGCGATAATAGGCAATGTATACGTCAACAACAAAGTGAATGGCGAAGTGGTCGCTGTATTTGGCAATGTTGAACTCGGTCCGCAAGCGGATGTGCGTGGCAAAGTGGTGGTCGTGGGCGGAACGCTCAAGCGCGATGCTGCGGCGAAAGTGCATGATAGTGTTCAACAGGTTGGTAAAGGCTTTGAGTCAATGAGCTTCGCTTGGCTCCAACCGTGGATAGATCAATGTTTGAAGTATGCACGACCACTGGCAATTGGCCCCGGCTTGGCGTGGGCATGGGTTGTCGCGATAGTATCGTTGCTGTCGTATGTGTTGACGGCGTGGTTGGCGCCACGTTCCGTACGTCGCTGCGTTGAAACATTGGAACACCATGCTGGTGCGTCGCTACTGGCAGCATTGGCGGGTATGGTGCTCACACCTGTCTTAATGATCCTGCTGTTTATCACCATGATAGGCATTCTCGCCATTCCATTTGTGGGTATCGCGCTGTTCTGTATTGGTATGTTCGGCAAGTTAGTGATGCTAGCTTGGCTGGGTCGTCGCCTCATGCGAGGTTCATCTGATCCGGTGCTCGGGAATATGTCCATGGCAACATTGATTGGTGGTTTGTTAGTGACGCTACTGTACTTGGTGCCAGTGCTTGGCCTCGCAGTCTACAAGCTACTCGGTTTTGTTGGCTATGGTGTGGTGTTGTACACCTTGCTGCTTGCTTTTCGGCAACGCTTACCTGCGTCTGTAACGCCACAAGGCGGAGCATTGCCACGGCATCAGTCTGTATTCACCGCATCTGCTGCCACCGAGTCGGTTACGGCGCAAGCAGCTACACCACCGAGTAACACAAACAATCTTGAGCTGCCGCGCGCTACTTTCTGGGTGCGTATGGGAGCATTGATGATAGATGCCATGCTGATCCTCTTTGTACTTAAATTAGTGAGTATCGACGATATTTTCTTGCCGATCTTGGCGCTGTATGGGGGGCTGATGTGGAAATTCAAAGGAACCACTATTGGTGGGTTGGTGTTTCATCTACATGTAGTTCGCGTTGATGGACGCGTCATGGATTGGCAGACCGTTGTGGTTCGCGCATTGAGTTGTTTACTGTCGTTACTGCCAGCAGGTTTTGGTTTTATCTGGATTGCCATTGATGATGGCAAGCAGAGTTGGCATGACAAGATTGCGGGCACAATTGTACTTAGGATACCGAAGAGTGGCTCATCGGTATGATCGTTGCGTAAGTAAAAATTTGGTCAGGTCGCAGAAAACTGCAAAATCAAGTCAGGAGGATTTAAATTGAAAATAGGATTATTAATGGGGCTAGTTACGCTTGACTATCCAACGCAGCCTGCCGACGTTTACGTGAGCGCCAGTATCGATAGCCAAGCAGAAAGGCGGTAATCGCTGCATAGATCAATGGTTCGGTCACGTCCTTTTTTACCAGCCAGTAAAAATGCCACACGCCGAGTGGCACTATCACATAAATCAATTTATGCAATTTATTCCAGCGCTTTCCCAAGCGACGCATCATCTTGTTCGTGGAAGTCACTGCCAGAGGAATTAGTAGTAACAGTGCGGCAAAGCCAATAGTAATGAAAGGTCGTTTGGCAATGTCTGCACCAATGCCCGCCCAATAGAATCCTTGATCTAGTGACAACCAGATCAAGAAGTGCAGAAGCACATAGGTAAAGCCATACAGACCTAACATGCGTCGAAAGTGCAGCAACCAAGGCTGGCCGGTGATGAAACGCAATGGTGTCACGGCAAGCGTAATCATGAGAAAACGCAGCGCCCATTCGCCCTGGCTATGCAATAGTCTGGCGATGGGGTCGGGAGTCTGGGCGAAATGCCAGAAGCCAATTGAGCTGACGATCCATGTACTGAATGAATCACTGAAGTTATTGGCGACCAATGCCAGCAAGCTGTGGATGGCAGGCAATGCGGGTATCAGACAAACAACGAAAACTATCGGCTTGAGATAGCGGCGAATGACTTGCTGTGACGGCATTAAAAATACTTCTTCAAATCCATGCCTTTGTACATACCCGCCACTTGCTCTTCATAGCCATTGAACATCAGCGTTTCCTGCCGCGCATTGAACAATCCGCCGCCTGCGCCTATATGACGTTCGCGCGCCTGACTCCAGCGAGGATGATCAACATGGGGATTCACATTAGAATAAAAACCGTATTCACGCGGTGCGGCGATATTCCAAGTGGAGGGCGGTTGCGTCTCGACGAAATTTATTTCGACAATCGATTTAATATTTTTGAAGCCATACTTCCATGGTGTCATCAACCGTAGCGGCGCACCGTTCTGATTTGGTAGCGTCTGGCCGTACAACCCCACCACCATCATGCTCAAGGGGTGCATGGCTTCATCAATACGCAGGCCTTCTACATACGGCCAGTCCAAGTTACGAGAGCGCTGCCCCGGCATTTCGGATGGACGTAGAATGGTTTTGAAGGCCACATATTTGGCACGCGAATTAGGCTTGAAACGAGCCAGCAAGTCTTTGAGTGGAAAGCCCACCCATGGAATCACCATCGACCAGGCTTCAACGCAGCGAAAGCGATAGATGCGTTCTTCCAGCGCATGCGGCTTGATAATATCTTCCAGGGTCAGGGTGCCTTTTACATCGCATTCACCACCAATCTTGACGCTCCACGGCGTGGGCTTGAAGTTTCCCGAGTAACGGGCCGGGTCATCTTTATCGGTTCCAAATTCATAGAAGTTGTTGTAGTTGGTTATTTCTTCGTAAGTGTTGGGCTTTTCGGTAACGCTAAACTCAGCGTTCTTGGTGAAAGTAAGTTTTTGCGTGGCAGCCGTTGCCGCCTGCCAGCCAATCGAACTGATCAAACCTGCAGCTACCGCCGACTTGAGTAAATCACGACGATTCAGATAGGCCGACTCCGGAGTGATTTCGGAGGGCAAAATGCGGGCGACATCTGCAGAACTGTGACGGTGAATTAGCATATTCAGATCCTCTTCTCATCTTCAACCAGATAGTTCGCACAGAACCCGCATCAAGTTACAGGAGTTTCATCGGGCACTGTGATTTTTTTTGGTTCAAGTCTTACGCTGTGCCAATTGTCGCAGCACATAGGGCAGGATGCCACCATGTTGGAAATACTCTAATTCCTTGGGTGTATCGATACGTACTTTGACAGCGAATTCAATCTTAACTCCGGAGTCTTGCTGTGCGATTACCGTAACTTGTTTGGCAGCACCGGCATCGAGATTCATGATATCGAACTGCTCCTGCCCGGTTAGGCCAAGGCTCTGAGCGGTTTGACCAGCGCTGAATTGCAGAGGTAGTACGCCCATACCGATCAAGTTAGAGCGATGAATGCGCTCGAAGCTGGTTGCGATTACCGCCCTGACACCCAGTAGCATCGTACCTTTTGCAGCCCAATCACGCGACGAACCCGAGCCATATTCTTTACCGGCGAGAATGATTAATGGCGTATGTGCTTGCTGGTAACGCATGGCAGCGTCATAGATGCTCAGTACCTCATCGGAGGGAATATGCTTGGTGATACCACCTTCAATACCCGGAACCAGCAAGTTACGTAAACGGATATTGGCAAAGGTACCGCGCATCATGACTTCGTGATTGCCACGTCGTGAGCCATAGGAATTGAAGTCGGCTACCGCCACCCCCTGCGCTTGTAGATAGCTGGCCGCAGGACTGTTGCTGGCAATATTACCAGCAGGAGAGATGTGATCGGTGGTGACTGAATCACCCAGCAATGCCAGCACTCGCGCGCCCCGAATATCGGTTACTGCCGGTGGCTGCATGGTGATGTTGGTGAAGTAGGGCGGATGTTTCACATAGGTAGAGCGGCTGTCCCATGTGTATATTTTTTCTGTCGGCACCTTGATGCTGTTCCAGTTGGCGTCACCGTCATACACGCTGGCATAGGTATGCGTGAACATTGCCGCGTCCACTGAGCCAGCCAGTATGCTCTGCACTTCACTCGGTGTCGGCCACACATCGCGCAGATATACGGGCTTGCCGTCATTGCCAACGCCCAAGGCTTCGTTATTCAAATCTACATTTAGCGTACCCGCCAGTGCATAGGCCACCACCAAGGGTGGTGATGCCAAAAAATTCATTTTGACTTCAGGATGCACACGGCCTTCAAAATTGCGATTGCCGGATAGCACGGCACAGGCAATAACATCACCCTGTTTTACTGCCGCAGAAATCTCCGGCAGCAATGGTCCGGAGTTACCAATGCACGTTGTACAACCATATCCCACAGTATAAAATCCGGTAGCTTCCAGATCAGTCAACAGATTCGACTTAGTCAGGTAATCGGTTACAACCCGTGAGCCCGGTGCCAGACTGGTCTTGACCCATGGCTTGGCGGTGATACCGCGTTGGCGTGCTTTGCGCGCCACCAGTCCAGCGGCGATCATCACGGCGGGATTGGAAGTATTGGTACAGCTGGTGATAGCCGCGATCAGAACCGCGCCATCTGCAACTGCAAATTGCTTACCAGCAACCGTGACCTCAACACTGCCAGTAGCCGATGAAGTTTTCTGTGCTCGTTCGGTGGCCATCTGTTTGAAACTAGTTTGATAAGCCTGCTTCGCCACACGCAATGGCACACGATCTTGTGGACGCTTCGGCCCTGCCAGTGAGGGTTCTACAGTCCCAAGATCAAGCTCGACCACTGCGCTGTAGTCCGCTTGGCGCTGACCATCTTCTCGCCATAGGTGCTGATGCCTTGCATAGGCTTCAACCAATGCCAGCTGCTCAGCAGAGCGTCCGGTGAGTTGCAGATAACGAATGGTTTCTGCGTCAATAGGAAAAATTGCACAGGTACTGCCGAACTCAGGCGACATGTTGGCAATGGTGGCGCGATCAGCTAGCGGCAAGTTACTCAGGCCATCACCAAAGAACTCTACAAACTTGTCGACTACACCGTGCTTGCGCAGCATTTCAGTAATGGTCAATACCAGGTCAGTCGCCGTTGCGCCAGGCTTCAGGCTGCCAACCAGCTTGAAACCAATCACTTGTGGAATAAGCATGGTCACTGGCTGACCTAGCATCGCCGCTTCAGCTTCGATACCGCCAACACCCCAGCCCAACACACCCAGCGCATTGACCATGGTGGTGTGTGAATCAGTACCTACCAGCGTGTCTGGGTAAGCCAGATGTTCAGCGCCTTGCTCAAGGTCAAAAACCACTCGCGCCAGATGTTCTATATTCACTTGGTGCACGATGCCGGTGTTTGGCGGCACCACTTTGAAATTACGGAACGCCGTTTGACCCCAGCGTAGAAATGCATACCGCTCAGCATTGCGCTCGAACTCAATGCGGGTGTTATCAACCAGTGATTGCGCATTGCCGTATTCATCCACTTGCACCGAGTGATCAATGACCAGTTCAGCAGGTGCCAGTGGGTTGATGTCATCCGGATTACCGCCCAGCTTCAGCATAGCTTCGCGCATGGCGGCAAGGTCAACGACTACAGGCACACCAGTAAAGTCTTGCATCACCACACGACTGGGCGTGAAAGAGATTTCGTGTGACGGTGTGGCAGTGGCCTGCCAATTGAGCAGTGCCTCAATGTCATCACGTGTGACGTTAATGTCATCTTCAAATCGTAGCAGATTTTCCAGCAGGATTTTCAGCGAGAATGGCAGGCGATCGAGATCATGTGCTGGCTGTAGCTTGGAGAGATCGTAAAAACCTAGCGATTTGCCACTGACGTTCAGCGTCGTGCGAGTCTTAAAGGAGTTAGTCATGATTCACCTCGGTAGGTCAGAAATCAGGCGAGCTGTTCAGACTCGCTCTTAATGCCTGGTTTGGCACTGATTTGGGTAGAGAGTTCAACTCTGTTTTTCAAGGCGCGTTGCAAGTGATGTAACTGGTGATATGGTTAGAAACAGAAAAAATGAAATGTACTTGGCTAGTAGAACTTCTACACCTAACAGGCTAATTCTTCGTAATCGAGTGGATTACCATCCTAGCGCCGAGTGCCGACGACGCAGAGGTTGTAGAACTGTTCGATATAGTGCAACACATCGGCCCTAGCTTCGTCTCGTGTTTGATAAATCGTTCGATGAGTCCGCTCGGTCTTGAGGGTTGAGACGAAACGTTCCATTCATGCTGCATGTCAGATCATGCGCCGTTACCGCGCGTTGAAACCTGTCGCTGGTGTACTGACTTCCTTGGTCAGAGTGATGCAGTAATGTGGCAACTGGCCCGCGACACTGCCTTGCCCTCAGTACAGCGAATCGCCAACGTGCGAGGTGGCACGCAAGAGTCTGACCTGACGAGTTGACGCTACTGCGGCGAATGGACAAATGCCGCGAAACCGCTCATGAAGTTGCGCAGTTGCGTGCGCAGGGCATCGTCAGTCAGGGTGCCGGACGCATCAAAAGCACTGCCAGCACGGGACACCATCAGGCGACCACCGAACCATGGACGCGTTCCCAGTGTACGTAGTACTGGCAGCCAAGCGTTCTGCGCTAGGATGGTGCCGAATCCACTGGGGGATGCGCCGATCACTGCCACTGGCCGACCGCCAAACACCTGGGGGATATCTGCAGGAGGTCGCGACAACCAGTCGATGGCGTTCTTGAATACGCCCGGGATACTGTTGTTGTAATCGGGCGTTACCAGCAACAATCCGTCGCAGGCGATGATCTGGTTCTTAAGTTTCTGTACAGCCTCCGGGATACCGCTGGCAACTTCCACATCACCATCATAGAGCGGGATGCCGTGGATGGAACCGATCTCAAGCTGCGCGTTTTCCGGCATTAACTCAACGGCATTACGCAGTAGCATGGTATTCAACGATGCTCGGCGCAGACTGCCGGAAATGCCGAGGATTTTTGTCATGACGGAAAACTCCTGAAGTGGGAATAGTGAGGCTGGCATCTTAGCATCGACTGGCTGCGCGACCCAGTGGCGGTACTGCTCGTCCCGATTAATGCCCTGAGCTTACACGTGCCTTGCGGTTATCACAGATTGTCTATGCACTCAAATCCGTTACATGATCTGTCCTCGACACGATCGTTGTGTGTGTAAAGTAAGGAGACCTTAACCAATACAGCAGGACTCACCATGCATCAGCTTAGGCAGCAACTTGGCATGATCGGTTTGGGACGCATGGGCGCCAACATGGTGCGACGACTAATACATGCCGGTCAGCCCTGTGTGGTGTATGACGCTAATCCTCAAGCCATTGATTCTTTGCGACACCTTGAACCCAATGTGGTCGGCGCTAAATCGCTTACTGAACTGGTCGATTCTCTCGCTACGCCGCGCGCTATTTGGCTCATGGTGCCTGCCGCTTTAGTTGATACAGTATTATCAGCGCTCACGCCGTTACTCAGTGTTGGCGATACGGTGATCGATGGCGGCAATTCCTACTATCGTGACGACATGCGTCGCAGTGCTGCACTTGCTTCACAGCGTATTCACTACTTGGATGTCGGCACCAGCGGGGGCATTGCGGGACTAGAGCGCGGTTACTGCCTGATGATTGGCGGCGAGAAGGAAGCTGTGGAACGCCTGACGCCTATTTTTGCCGCACTCGCTCCCGGCGGCGAGTCAAGTTCAGCCACACAAGTTAAGTTAGGCGGTGCGGCGGCTGGCTATCTGCATTGCGGTCCATCCGGTGCCGGCCATTTCGTCAAGATGGTGCACAATGGTATCGAATACGGCGTCATGGCAGCCTACGCGGAAGGCATGAACATTTTGTACAACGCCAACATCGGCAAGCGCCAACATGACGTCGATGCGGAGACCACTCCGCTCAGCAACCCCGAGTACTATCAATTCGATCTGAGTTTGCCACAGATCGCCGAAGTCTGGCGGCACGGTAGTGTCATCAGTTCATGGTTGCTTGATCTAACCGCGCAAGCGTTGCGCGACGACGCGGACTTGCAGAATTATGCAGGTCACGTATCCGATTCCGGCGAGGGACGTTGGACGTTGAATGCAGCCATCGATACAGGTGTGCCGACGCCGGTAATTGGCGCGGCACTGTTCGGACGATTTCAGTCACGCGGCAATGACGACTACGCCAACCGACTGCTTTCTGCGATGCGCAAACAGTTCGGCGGACACGATGAAAAAAGCAAGGACGGTACCTGACAATGACGAGCATTCACACAGACCAACGACGATCCGATGCGCTTGTCTTGTTCGGAGTAACGGGAGACCTTGCTTACAAAATGATTTTTCCGGCACTGTACGCGTTGGCCAAGAGGGGCAAGCTCACCATGCCCGTCATTGGCGTCGCCTCCTCAGATTGGAGTGTGGCGCAACTCAAGCAACGCGCCAAAGAGAGCATTGCGCACCACTGCAAGGTGGATGACAAGAAGGCGCTTACCCAGTTACTAGCGTCGCTGAACTATGTTGCTGGTGATTATCGAAACGCGGCGACGTTCACCGCACTAAAGAAGACGCTCGGTCCAGCACGATGTCCCGCATATTATTTAGCCATACCACCTTCACTGTTCGCGCCGGTGATCGCCGGACTTGGGGCCGCTGGCTTGGATCGCAATGCACGCATTATTGTCGAAAAACCGTTTGGACGCGATCTTGCCTCCGCGCGTGAGCTCAATCGCACCGCATGCGCGCTGTTCGATGAAGATTCGATCTTTCGTATTGATCACTATCTGGGTAAGGAGGCCATCATGAATATCCTCTACTTCCGCTTTGCTAACTCGTTTGCCGAACCGATTTGGAATCGCAACTACATTAGCAGTGTGCAAATCACCTTGGCCGAAAATTTCGGTGTTGGAACGCGCGGTGCCTTCTATGAAAGCGCCGGTTGTTTGCGCGATGTCGTGCAAAACCATCTGTTTCAGATTGTCGCATTGCTGGCGATGGAACCGCCTGCCTATCAGGGATATGGGGCGGTTCAATCGGAAAAAGCCAAAGTGTTTCAGGCCATGCGTCCCCTAACACCAGAAGATATGGTGCGCGGTCAATATGTGGGTTACCGCAAAGAACATGGTGTGGCCGCACGCTCTGATGTCGAAACCTATTGCGCGCTGCGGTTATTTATTGACTCTTGGCGTTGGCAAGGTGTGCCGTGGTATTTGCGCTCCGGCAAGTGTCTTCCCGAAACAGCGGCGGAGGTTCTGGTTGAGCTTAAGCCACCGCCACAGAAACTATTCGATGATGCCGTTCATCCCGCTGGTCGCAACAATTATCTACGTTTTCGGTTGTCACCTTGTTCGGCTGTAGCACTCGCGGCGCGTGTGAAACGTGCTGGCAAAGAATTCATTGGCGACCAAGAGGAACTCTACCTGCTGGAAGAAGAACCGAATCAAGCCATGCCGTATGAACGCTTGTTGGACGATGCAATGTCTGGTGACGGCGCATTGTTCACTCGCGCAGATGCCATTGAGGCGGCGTGGGTGGTCGTCAACTCGGTACTGGAAGACCATCACAAAGTACGACCATACAAGCGCGGTACTTGGGGGCCGAAGCAGGCCGATGAGCTCATACAAGAGGATGGGGGGTGGCACAACCCGATAGCGCGTCGCGCAGCGCTGTAATGATGAATCATCGACAGCATTAGGCTCGTGGGTTTGGGGCTGGTGAAATAGGGTGGTTCTTGATGTCGATAGCGAGAACTCAAACAATCCATTGGGAGTAACCCCCGCATGAGGGCAAGATGTGTTGTGGCAGGATGCCAATGGAGACTTTAATGGAAGTTAAACAAATCTGGCAGAGCAAAGTGATCAACTGAATTTGACCTGACAGTCACTACTACCAAACTACCAAATCCAGTAATTGTCAGATCAAGTCTGAGCTTCTATATCTTAGCCATTGTGTTGAGTGATCAGCAGTGGCTCGGTGAGTGCATTCATCTGCTGGGGCGCTCACGATTCATGGTCTAGTCGTGCTGACGGACATGTCTTACCTTGTGCATCGCTGCTTAAACCCGACAAGCTGCCATGTCATTCTGGGCGAAAAGCCGATAATTGATATTTTACTACCGGGTTTTCACTACTCAACCACACTGGCCCTATATAAAGCAGATATCTCATGCTATCGCTATGTGGTGATGGCATGACATACAAGAACAATCAAATTAACCGGGGGGGGTAAATGCGTGGGGAAGTAATCTACGTTTGCTCGATGCTACTGGGTCCTGTGGGGGCTCTGGTCATCAGCAGTGACGCTGCTGCGCAAAGCCCGAATGAGACGGGTTCCTATAACTTCAATATTTCCGTCGAGCCGTTGGAAGACGCGCTCAATGAACTGGCCCAGCAATCCGGGCTGCAAGTTTTATTTTCATCCCGGCTCGTGGATCGTCTGAGCAGTCCTGCGGTAAAGGGGCAACTTACTGCCGAGGAGGCGCTACGAGCGCTGCTCGCCGATACGGGGTTGCGATTCGAGTTTGTCAATTCTCACACCATCACCATTAACCTTGATCAAAATAGGGAAAATACAATGCAAAATAGAAATGCAGTACGTCATCAAAATTTGTTTGCCCGCATATTTGGGCTGTTTGCGGTTTGCAGTTCTACCCTGCATGCGGGTAGTGCCTGTGCGCAGGACGCAGCAGCTTCTGCGTCTGGAAAAAAGGCTGGAGTGCAGCTGGAGGAGATTGTTGTTACTGCGCGTCGCTCCGAGGAATCGCTGCAGCAGACGCCAGTTTCAGTCGTCGCGGTGAGCGGCGACCAGTTGGCGTCCATGGGGGTGGACAGTCTTAAGAATTTCGATGTCTTTGTGCCTAACCTGAGTATTGGCGGCACCCAGGGTAATGGGACGGCAGTGGCCAACTTCTCAATACGTGGGATAGGTGGTGGGTCTTCCGGCTGGGTGACCCAAGAAGGAGCTGTCGGTGTGTATGTTGATGACATCCTGCTTGCGCACCCCAATGGGGCTTTCCTTGATATTGTCGATGCTGAACAGCTGGAAGTACTGCGTGGTCCACAGGGCACGCTGTTTGGGCGCAACACCGCCGGTGGTGCGGTGCGTTATACCTCGAAGAAACCCACTGCTGAACTGGGTGGCAACTTCAATACTACGCTGGGCTCGTACAACCGTCGTGATGTCAGCGGCACGTTAAATCTACCGTTGACCAACACCCTTGCCTTCCGAGGTACGTTTGCAAACAAGACCCGGGACGGGTATATCTCACGCGTCATCGACGGCAATAGTACCGGTGATGAGAACGTAACGGCAGCGCGCAGCCAGTTGCGCTGGCAGCCAAGTGACAAATTGGATATCAATTTGTCGGCTAACAAGATAAAGACTTTTGATCACGGTACGCCCACTGTGATTGGTGCTTATCGCGATGTCGATGCTCTCATCAACATGCTTTACACCAGTCCGTCAGTAACTGCCGCTGCAGTGCGAGCTCTCACGCCCGCCAGTGTGACGACGTTTGGTGGCGCGGGTATCGCCGGAACCCCTGCAGCTGCAGCTGCGGCTGCTTCCGACATAGCTGCCTACAACGCAGCGAATGGCAAATATACGACCTATGGCGGCACCCCGGAGCGCAACGGATTTACTTCCAGCGGCGTTGGCCTCACGGTTCAGTATGAGCTCGCGGATAACCTGACATTTAAATCCTTGAGTGGCTACAACCATGGCCATCAGCGTCTGCAGCAGGACTACGATCGAGCTCCGATCGTGCTGGTTGCCCAAGAAGATATAATCGACATGAAAACCTTTACCCAAGAGTTTCAGCTCAACGGAAGGGCATTTGACGATCGGCTAAAGTGGGTGGGCGGACTGTTCTATTACAACGACCAGTCAAGAAATGACAAGTGGCGCACAGTGCCAACCGATATTGTTAGGGCTCTTGAGTACAAAGATATTGACACCAAGAGTATTGCAGTCTATGGCCAAGGGACTTTTGATTTCACCGACCGCTTCAGCGCCACTGCTGGCTTGCGCTGGAACCGCGATACCAAGGACTTCACCGTCTTCCGTTTTGGGCGCAATTCAGATCCAGCGACGAACTCCTTGCCGGCGGAGCAACGAACCTACCTGCCGATTTCCACCAGTGGCAATTGGGCAAGCTTCTCACCTCGGTTGGGTCTGGAGCAACGCTGGACTCAGGATTTCATGACCTATGTGTCGGTTGCCAAGGGGTTCAAGGCGGGCGGTTTCAACGATAACCTTGTTTCGGCATCGGGCACCACGAATTGCAGTGATGCCAGCTGCGGCATCACCGATTACAAGCCAGAGAACCTCGTGACATACGAGGCGGGGTTGCGCTCGGAATTTCTCGACCATCGCGTCCGCTTGAATTTGACCGGATTCTATACCGACTATAAGGACATGCAGGTATCAGCCATCAAATTCTTTGGCACGCAGCCTGCCCAGATAACTTTGAATGCGGGGGCCACTGTCAGCGGCGTTGAATTGGATACGGTGGTGGCGGTAAGCGATCACCTGACTGTCCGTGGCGCGTTTGGCTATACCAAGTCTGAATATGCGTCAGACATTGCGGTGCAGACCAGCGGAGTCCTAGGCCGAACCTCGCCATTACTGCGTAGCCCCAAGATATCCTATACCGTCGGCACCACGTACAAGCAGCCGCTCATAAACGATGCAGAGCTGGTGTTCGACCTCAACTGGGGCTGGAAGGACTCACAATCAAGTACGGCTTCGCCAACCAACACGGTCATTCTTCCCTCTTATGGGCTGCTGAATGGCCGTCTGGAATACCAGGCGAGCAATAACTGGGGTGTGGCGCTGTTTGGAAACAATCTGTTGAACGAATACTACTTGACCAGTGCCTTCGATCCATCGGGTCCGGCCAGCAAGGACAGTCATGGTTCGAGTAGTCCCCACGACAGTTTTTTTGGCATGTCTTTATTGGATGTCGGTCGTCCGCGTGAAGTCGGAGTTGAGCTCAGCTACAAGTTCTAAAGCCAGTCACGATTGGAGCATGGGATGTGCTCCAATTCTAACTCTACCGGCAGCGGATCACCCTTCCCTGGCAAGAGGGAAGAGATGGCTTATTTATTTCTACTGAAGAGGACGCAGATAATGTGGTTTCGTAATATGAAAGTGCGGCTACTTTTTTGCACGACGGTGTGTATGTATATGTTCGCAAGTCAGGCAGTTGCGCATCATTCATTCGCTGCATTCGACAGAGAGACCAAACTCACTGTGGAAGGATCGGTCATAGAGGTGCAATGGGCGAATCCGCATGTCTGGGTGCAAGTGAATGTTCTTAATAAATCAGGCGAGCTGGAGGACTATGCCTTTGAAGGATTTGGCACCAATATCCTCATGAGGAAGGGTTGGAGCAGAAGCAGTCTGAAGCCCGGGGATAAAGTGACCGTAGAATGGAGCCCATTTAGAGATGGCACCAAAGGAGGGATGTTGATACGGGTGAAGCGGGCAGATGGGATGGTATTGGAATCATATACAGAGTAAGCGACGGCAGCCGCAGTTGCTATTTACCGATGATGAGGTCTGTCATGGTTTGCGTTTTGCTTAGGTGATCATAGTGAATAAAATTACACCGACATCTGTAAGAAATACTGCCATCATTTTTTTTCTCCTTTTGCCGCTTGCTGGGATGGCGGCTCCTGATTGGCGCGGCTACTGGGAAAGGACAGCAGATCCTGACAATCCTGCTACGCTCATTGGCACCCGAATGTCATTGAATGATTTGCCTGCATATACCCCAGAGTACGCTCAGAAATGGAAAAAAATTTACGAGGTGTTGGGGACGTCGGCTGCTTTGGAGTATGACTACGGCGCGCAATGTTTACCGTGGGGCATGCCATACAATATGACTATACCTTATAGTGCAGAAATTGAGATGCGCCCCGGTCAAGTGACGATACAGATGGAATTGTCCAGGGAAGTGCGTCGAATTTATACGGACGGACGGGGGCATAAATCTGCGGATGCTTTTGATCCTTCCAGAAATGGGCATTCCATCGGGAGATGGGAGGGCGATACATTAGTGGTTGATACAGTAGGCATTGTTGAAAGCACCCAACTGAACGGTATTCTGTCACCTCATAGTGACCAGCTGCATATCACCGAATGGATTCGGGAGTACAAGCCCGGCTTTCTTGAGATACGTTACCGTCTTGAGGATTCAAAGGCGTTCGCAAAACCATACGAATACAAGCTTACTTGGCGGCGTATCCCGGACAAGCAGTTTGAGATGGCTGAGTACATATGTACAAATACTCGAGAGCGCTGATGCATGAAATTCATCTCACCAACATTATTAGTGGGGTATCCGAACGCCGTGGCGTGGTCGTTGACTGCAGGAGGGGAGTTATTGAAGAGCGTGCAGCGATTAGTCAGTATTTTCTTGTCGACGCTGCTTGTTAGTGTCTCAGTCTACGCCGCACCGGTCGAAGGATTGCGTGATGCGGCAGTAAATCAAATCGCTGCCGATGCGTGGCCGATGAATGGTCGCGACTTCAGTGGCTCGCGATTTTCGCCCCTTACTGATATCAATGCTGACAATGTGAATCGGCTCGGGCTGGCGTGGGAGTTCAGGGACTTCATCGTGCGCGGTCGTACGCACCGGGGCATGCAAGGAAATCCGATTCTGCATGAAGGCATGCTGTATTTTTCCGGCCCATGGGGCAATGCTTACGCGGTCGACGCGCGTAGTGGCGAGACAGTGTGGAAGTTCGATACAGAAGCTGATGGCCAATATGCTCGCAACAGTTGTTGTGACGTGGGTAGTCGTGGAATCGCGGTGCTGAACGGCAAGGTGTATACCGCCTCAACGGATGGTTATCTAATTGCGCTGAATGCCAGGACCGGCAAGCTGGTGTGGAAAGTGGATACGTTCTATTCGCGAAAGTGGAACTACGTGATCAACGGCGCACCGTACATTGCAGGGAGCAACATACTGATCGGTAATTCCGGTGCAGATATGGGGGCGCGTGGTTATGTCTCGGCCTATGACGCCCAGAGCGGAAAATTGGCGTGGCGATTTTGGGCCGTTCCCGGTGATCCGAAGGACGGGCCGGATGAGACGCCAGAAGTGACACTGGCCCGCAAGACATGGCCTGTGGATTCCCGATGGGAGCTGGGATTGGGCGGCAATGCTTGGGATGCCATGGCCTATGATCCGGAAACCAACACGGCCTATTTAGGTCTGGGCAATGGCGGGCCGCAGCCGCAGTGGCTGCGCAGCCGCAGCGGCACCAAGGGTCAGGACAACCTGTTCCTGTCCAGTATCGTGGCGGTCGACGCCACAACGGGCCGACTGAAGTGGTACTACCAGGAAACCCCCGGCGACAGCTGGGATTACACCGCCACCTCGCCAATGGTGTTTGCCGACCTGACGATTGATGGCAAGCAGCACAAAGTAATCATGCAGGCACCCAAGAACGGCATCTTCTATGTGCTGGATCGGGTGACCGGTCAGTTGCTGCGGGCCAACCCCTACACCTTCATCAACTGGGCAAGCGGTGTGGATATGAAGACTGGCCGACCCCTGTTGACGGGGCTAGCCGATTACTCGCACGAACCGCGCATCATTTGGCCCAGCGCCGCCGGTGGTCATGCGTGGACCCCGATGTCGTTCAGTCCGCGTACCGGGCTGGTGTATGTGCAGGTTTACGATACCGCCATGCGGTATCAATCGCATACTCAGGGTCAATTCATCTCGGGCGCACCTAACCGGGGAGTGAGCGGCCAGTTTCCTCCCTTCGACAGCCCAGCCGACCAAGCCCAACTGGTGGGCCAGCCACCGCCGAAGTTTGAATCGCGGCTGAAAGCTTGGGATCCGGTCGCGGGCATGGTGCGTTGGCAGTCCGACCCGATGCCCTTCATCAGCGGTGGCACGTTGGTGGCGGGTGATCTGGTGTTTGAAGGTTCGAGCGATGGGTATTTGTATGCCTTCGATGCGCGCACCGGCAAGATGTTGCACAAGCTGTTCGTGGGCACGGCCATCATGGCGGCACCCATGACCTACAAGCTCGACGGCGTGCAGTACATTGCCGTCACGGCCGGTGCCGGCGGGCCGCAGGGCAATAGCTTCGCACCCAATCAGGCGGGGTTCACATATCGGAATTATGAGCGACTACTGGTTCTGAAAATCGGTGCCGCTCCGGTACCACTTCCACCGAAGAATAGTGAGGAACCACTACCACCGTTACCGGCAGCGTTCCCGGTGAGCTCCGCAACACTTGCACACGGAGAAGAGCTGTTCAAGCAACTGTGCTCGCGCTGTCATGTGGTCGGTGGTGCTCGAGGGCTATATCCAAATTTATGGCACATGAACCAAGCGACGCTGGAGAGTTTTGAGCTTATCGTCGGGCAGCCAGGGATCTATCGCTATGCTGGCATGGCCGACTTCTCTGATGTTCTCACAGCCAAGGACATCGCTGCGATCAATGCCTTCATCGTCAATGACACGATCACCAAACGCACCCAAGGCCAAAACACCGGCACACTCTTCCGTGATGCGGCCCATTAGTCCAGTCCGCTATCGTCGCCGGAGCAAAAGGTCGTTACGTATGACAGCAGCTCCGATTCGTCGAGAAAGACAGCTTGCTGGTGTCGGTTTCTGATGACTTGTCGCAGCGGGAAATGCAGGCAATTCAGATTTTCCCCTGGTTGTCGGTGGCTGTGGGTGACTTATTAGTTATGCTCTCTGAGAGTGATTCCATGCTCGGATTTCTCCACAATCAGGTTCGTATCACGGGCTAGTACTTGCACCAGCGAGTCTGGGTCATCGGCGTCAAACACGCCTGTATAAACGCGATTCACGATGGTCGATCCTTCCAGTCGAATTTTCTGACGGTTATACCGATTGAATTCTCCGACGATGTACTCCAGTGTCTTTTGTTTGAATACCAGCCGCCGTTGCTGCCATGCTACAGCGTCCGAAACGTCACTCATCGTGCGAATGGTGACTAATCCTGCCTCATTGACTTGTGCTTCTTCATTGGCCGCTAGCATGCGGATTGCGGATTGAATAGGTGGGGCAGTTCCATTGTGCATCGAAGTTCCTCTGGATGGTGTAGTCGTGACTGGCTCAATATTCACACGGCCTTCTATTACAGCGACTACGGTGCCTTCGGCCCGATTGTAAACATTGAATTGTGTGCCAACAGCCTGAATGACGGCATCACTTGCATACACACGGAATGGCCGAGTTGTATCGTGATGCACTTTGAACAGGGCTTCGCCTTCCAATAGGCGCACGTCGCGGCGCAGATTGGAAAAATGGATGGCGACCCGTGAATGGGTGTTGAGATGGATGATCGAACCATCCTCAAGTTCAAACGCGCGCTGTTCGCTGGTACCCGTCTGAAACTCCTTCCAGTCGGGCTCACTACGCTCAATGAAGTGCCATCCAGCTACCAAAATGGTTAGTAGGATTAAGCTCGCTGCAATTCCGCCCCATTTCCACGCTTGCGATCGTGTTGGCTGGTGAACTGTCAGCGCGGCTGGCTGGGGAAAACGCACAATCTGGCTGTCAATCTGCGCCAGCAACGAATTAATGTCGTATTCACAGTTTGGGTCGAGATGATCCAGGGCTTGGTCAACCGTGAGTATCAGCAGGAGTTCGCGCACATTTCTGGGTGATTCCTTCAGCCAAGCGACAAATGCTGCCCGCTGTGCGGGCGTTGGGTTCTTTAAAATCTGCACCCACTCAGATGCTTGCTGGGCATGTAGGTATTTAAGTTGGCGATTCGGGTTCTGCATATTGGGACTCACGGGTCAGGACTCTACAAGCAGGAGTCGCAGCCGCGCCCGTGACTCAACGACATACTTCTCAATGGTATGAACCGAGAGTCCAGAAGATTTTGCAGCTTCCGTATAGGAAAGCCCATCCCGTTTAACCAGTAGCAGAACCAGCCTGTGTGTCGTCGGCAATTGCGCCAGCGCCAGATTGAGACGGTTCTGCAATTCCAGCTGCTCCGCATGGTCGTGTGTTGCGAGCTGTTCCAATGTTTCACATAGATCATCTGTCACGTCAGAATCGAATAGTACCCGGCCATACTGCTTGCGTTGCCGGAATTCCCGCACGACATTGGTGGCAATACCTAGGACATAGGCAAGCGGGTTTCGTACCATATCCGCATCCCGAACTCGCAGGATTCGGGCAAATACTTCCTGCGCCAGATCATCAGCGTCCTGACTATGCCTCACACGACGCGCCAGATACCTCTTCAGTTCGCCCGAATGGTTACGAAACACGGTATTGGCGAGACTGGCGGCGGATTCGACAGGATCGGATGACATGTCTTTATCTCATCTGTATACCCTAGTGTAGTGTCATTCTGGGTGAGAAACCGGTAGTTATATATTCGGCATCGAAACCAGTCCACACCTACAGGCAAATACTGTTGTTATATAGCCGGTATGTAAATCTTAGTTTTGTTCTTTCACTGTTTCAAAACGGGATTTGTTGATGGCTTTAAGGTAAGCGTGTTTGCCGCTGATAAAAGCTTTGTCTAGCAGTTCTTGGATAGCACTGTCCATAGTGCGCATGCCTATCGCCGCACCACTCTGAATGGTGTTTTCTAATTGATCCAATTTTCCTTGGCGAATGAGATTGGCGACAGCTGGAGTGTTCACCATGATTTCCATGGCAGCGACTCGCCCGGCCTTGCCCTTGGTGGGAATCAGCTGTTGCGAGATGACACCGCGCAGTGAGGTGGATAACATTGAACGCACTTGTGGCTGTTTGTCTGCAGGGAAGGAGTTGACGATACGATCAACGGTCGGTGCCGCACCATTGGTATGCAGGGTACCCATGACGAGAATACCCATTTCAGCAGCGGTTACAGCAATGCTGATGGTTTCGTAATCGCGCATTTCACCAACCAGCACCACATCTGGATCTTCACGCAAGGCTGAATGCAATGCATCTGCGAATGACTGTGTGTGTAGACCGACTTCACGCTGACTGATCAAGCTGTTCTTACGCGTGTGGACGAATTCAATCGGGTCCTCAATGGTGACGATATGCCCTTTCATGCGTGTGTTGATGTCATCAATCATCGCCGCCAGGGTGGTGGATTTGCCGGAGCCGGTTTTGCCGGTGACCAGAATCAAGCCTGAGTTGAGCTTGCACAGATTGCGTACTGCATCCGGTAATTTAAGCTCATCCATACTCTTGGCCTTGGATGGAATGGCACGAAATACCGCCCCCAGTCCATTCAGGTGCCGCATGATGTTGACACGAAATCGTGAAATCTCGGGAATGATATGTGCGAAATCCGCGCCGTTTTTTTCTTCCAGACGGGTGACGGCTGTGCGCGGCATGATTTCATGTAACAGTTCTTCGACAAAGCGGGGGGCCAGTGTTTCATTACGCAGAGTTTGCAAGTCACCGTGTAGGCGAATACGCGGTGGGTCGCCAGCGATGAAGTGCAAATCCGAGCCACCCTTGCTCAGCACTTCTTTCAGGTACTCATCGATGCGTTTGATGGCCGCTGCACCTGCTGTCTGACGCGTGCCGGAGAGCGAACGATGCGTCGCGGAGTTGCTGGTAGAAAGGTTTTCGTCAGTCATAGCGCGGTTCAAACTGAAGCCAAATCCAATTTAGGCAGGATGCCAGTATCGGTGACAAAGCGTGAGAACGCGCGTTTATCGTTGGCATACACGTAGGCATCATCGGCATCAATCTGTTTACTATTGATGGCGTCAAGCAATGCCTGATCCATGCTTTGCATGCCCAGCTCTTTGCCGGTCAGTAATTGTGATGGAATCTGGTGTGACTGGTCGGTCATGATGAGTTTGCCAATAGCGCGGGTGATCAGCATGATTTCACACATGGCGCGACGACTGCGTAGGTCCGCGCTTTTTACCAGCACCTGCGTAATCACAGCGAGCAGGCTTTGTGCCAGGAAGCTCTTAGTTTGTTCGCGTTCATCGGCAGGCAGTGCGTCTACTACGCGGTCGATGGTTTTAACTGCACCGGTTGTATGCAGTGTACCCAGCACCAAGTGACCAGTTTCAGCAGCGGTCATTGCCCAACGGATGGTTTCGGCGTCACGCAATTCACCGACCAATATGACGTCTGGATCTTCACGCAGCGCGGCACGTACGCCTTCTGCAAAGCTGGGAAGATGTGTGTGTAACTCACGTTGGATAACCTGACTTTGCTTGCTGCGATGAACGAATTCAATCGGGTCTTCCAGACTGATGATGTTGAGTTTTCGCGTGGCATTCAGATAGTCGATCATAGCTGCAAGGGTGGTTGACTTGCCGGTGCCAGTGGAGCCTGTCACCAGGATCATGCCCTGATGGTTATCGCATAGTTTCTGAATGATCGGTGGTAACTGCAACGACTCCAGCGTTGGTACGGTGGTAGGGATGGCACGGAAGGTGGCACCTACCCCGGTATCTTTACGAAAAATATTGGCGCGGAAACGACTGCCGGTGGCGGATACATATGAAAAATCCAGATCCTCGCCGCGGCGTAGTTGGTTCTGTTGTGCCTTGGTTGTGATTTCGGCGATATAACCATCCAGTTCAGCATGCGACAGTTCGCGAAACTTCACTGGCATTAAATCACCATGCATACGCAGCATGGGCGGGACGTTCACTGCGAAGTGAATGTCGGAACAGCCTTGGTCGGTACCCAGTTTCAAGAATGCGTCGATGCGTGCCATAGGCCGGATTATGTCCGTTTGTTACAGCGTGGTGGTTGGCATTTGCAAAAATGTATGCATTGATTGTGAGATGTCTCACAGGCACAGCGGCATGGCAATGGCTTACAAGAAGGCTTCAAGTGCCAAACGCAGCTCATCCATGGATTGATGGCGTTTTGTCTTATCGACCAACATAGCCTTTGCCACCAAGTCTGATAGCCCCTTGGGTAGCGTCGGATTGACATCAATGGGAGCCTTGGTCTTGCCTTGCACATGCTGGTACATCACCGCCATGTGGTCGCCGCGCGAGTAGGGTGGCATGCCGGTGAGCATTTCATAAAGAATCACGCCCAAGCTGTAAATATCGGCTCGTTCATCGACTTTCTTGCCGAGTATTTGTTCCGGAGCCATGTACTTGGGGCTGCCAATCACAAAGCCGGTTTTGGTCAATTGTGTGTCGCCTTCCTTGTGTGCTGCGGCTACGCCGAAATCTACGATCTTCAGGAATTTTTCGCTATTGACCAGAATATTGGCCGGTTTAAGGTCGCGATGCACGATGCCGGCCAGATGCGCCACGGCCATGCCGGTAGCGATGTCACAGCCGTACTTTACAGCCTGCTTGGTATCCATCGGTTGGTCGGCTTTGACTTCGGCACCCAACGGATGCGATGGAAAGTACTCCATCGAAATGGCATACAAACCGCGCATGTACACGAAGTCATAGATGCGGATGACGTTTTTGTGGGTGATCTTGCGTGAGTAGCGCAGCTCATGCACAAACCGCTTCATCATTTCTTCGTCCTGCGCCACGTTGGCGTTCAAGAACTTCAGGATCAGGCGTTCTTCCACCACCGAGTCTTCAACCAGGAGCACGGTACCAAAAGCACCTTTACCGATTTTCTCGATGAACTTGTAGCGGCCTTCAATAACGTCACCCGGCTTGAGGGTATTGATATCGAGTTTTTGTATCTCGGCCACGCTTTCGGCCGCCTGCACAATGCCACGTAGATCCGCTTTTTCCATTAATAGCGTTTTGGCCGGCTCAGCAAACTTTTCGGCTTTTTCTTGTGCGGCACGCGCGCCACTGGAGTAGCGACTGTCTATTTCATCCAGTGCGTGTTCGGCCGCGTGCAACAAGGTCTCGTCACTCGAGTTTTGCAAGGAAGCTTGAATGTGGGCACGGATGCTATCAGCACGCCGCTCATCTGCCATGTGTCCCAGTGCGGTTATCGCTTCGATTTTTGCGGCTCGGTCGCCCTGATTGAGCAATTGGGTCAGTACGTCCAAACCGCGCGGATCACCGAGTTTGCCCAAGGCGCGGGCAACCGCAGGAAAAGCCTGAGTATTGCTGCCATTGGCCAGCGCGATTAGCGCTGGCACCGCTTTTTTGCTGCCAATTTCTGCCAGCGCGTCAACTGCGCGTTCGGCTACCCACCAGTCTTTGTCCTGGGTCGCATCAATCAGGAAGTTAACCGCGCGTTCGTCCTTGGTCTGGTTGAGGATTTCGATAGCTGAGCGACGCACTTCCTCGTCTTCATCACGAATTAGCTCCAGTACGGCATCCACCACTCGCGGACCTCCGATCTTACCCAGCGCATCGGCGGCACGACTGCGCACCCACCAATCGTCGTCCTTGATGATCTGTAACAACTGCTTGATATCTTTAGATGTGCCGAGGGCGTTCAACACTTCTACAGCGGCACGGCGGGCATATTCGTTTTCATCTTTCAGTGGCGCAATCAGAAAGCGCATGGTATTGGGATCGTTGGCACGAATCACCAGTTCCACTGCCTTGTTTTGCACTTCGATGTCCGGGTCGGACAGTAATTCACATACCGGCTCGATATCTATCGGTGCGTTGATACGCACCAAGCCATTTAACGCTGACTGACGAATCAGCTTATTCGGATCCTTCAGTAACCTTTGCAGGGCGCGCGCCACATCCGGTCGATTGAATCGCGCCAAGATAGCCACAATGTGGGTGCGGGCGACCGTGTCCTTGCCTTCGATGCGGCTGATTAATTCGGGAATGCTGTGTTCATCAGCCAATTCAGCAATGATTTTGAACAGTGCGGCCTTGTCGGCAGCTTCCTGGTTGTAAGCCTGAGTCAGCAAGTCGCGTAGGCCGAAGCGATCTTTATGTGCCTTGATGACCTCCAAGATGATCGGTTTGGGCATGCCGGGTTGGTTCAGTTGCTCCAATAGCAGCTGCGGCGGATAATTACGGCTGCTGGACAGTGCCCACGAAATAGCCGCATTGGTGCGTGCGTCGCCATTGATCAATGCTTTGGCCAAGATTGGAAATGTCTTGGCATTCAGTGCCTGGGTCAGGATTTCAACAAAAGCCAAAGTTTCCTGTTTGGTAGCGGCGGGAAGGGTTTCCAGTATCTTGTTAATGCTACCCGCACCCATACGGGCCAGCTTGCCCAATGTCTTCTGGACATCAGGGTGCTGTACGTCACCTTTGCTGCGGATCTCCTCGATCAGCCGATCAGCTTTTAGATCGTCAAAAAACTTCATCGACCCGTCTCGGTATCCGTTTGATCTTTGTTAGTGAAGTTGTATGCCAAAACCAAATATTCCATGGGGTGGTCAGACCGGCGGCAGCGTGTGCCACTACTATGATGTTATTCCACCGACTTAGCCAAGTACCCTACTAGCGGTGAGGTGATTATGCCATGTTGGATGCTGTGTTCTGTGAAGAATACAAGGCTGTATCCGTTACAATCGTCGGTTCCAATCACAGCTGAGCCAGATGTTCATGGGTGTAGCCGAGAAAATTGTCGATCAACAAGCGGTTCTGCTGGCAGCGGGCGAGTTTGTCGAGCCCCATTCTGGCTTGGCGTTGTCTGATACGGCTGCGCGTATACAGTGGTTGGCAACTGATCAATCGCTGACCTTGGAGGTGCAGCTGGCGTATCCGTTAGGCGCGGCGTCCAAGACCGTGGCGGCACAGTTAAGCGAGTCACTGGCCCGTTTCGGCAGTATCAGCGTGCGCGTGCGCAGTGAGATTCCATCCAGTGCCGTACGGCAGAACCTCAAGCCGGTTCAAGGTATCGGTAATATTTTGGTGGTGGCTTCTGGTAAAGGTGGCGTCGGCAAGTCCACAACTGCCGCCAATCTGGCGCTAGCGCTGGCCCGTGATGGTGCGCGGGTAGGTCTGCTGGATGCGGATATTTATGGCCCCAGCCAGGCACGCATGATGGGTCTGGTCGGGCAACGGCCCAGCAGTCGCGACGGCAAGACCTTTGATCCGCTTACGGCCTATGGCATCAAGGTGATGTCGATTGGGTTGCTGGTGGATGATGAGCAGCCAATGGTGTGGCGTGGGCCGATGGTGACGCAGGCACTGACGCAACTGTTAAATGACTGTCATTGGGGCGACCTGGATTACCTCGTCGTTGATATGCCGCCCGGTACCGGTGACATCCAGCTGACACTGTCACAGCGAGTGCCAATCAGTGGTGCGGTGATTGTTACCACGCCACAGGATATTGCCTTGCTGGATGCGCGCAAGGGACTAAAAATGTTCGAGAAGGTAGGTGTGCCGGTGCTGGGAATTGTCGAGAATATGAGTACTCATGTGTGTTCAAGCTGTGGTCATGAGGAACACGTATTTGGCGCGGGTGGTGGCGCACGCATGGCAGAGCAATACGCAGTGGATTTATTGGCCGAACTACCGTTGGACATTCGTATTCGCGAACAGGCTGACGCCGGTGAACCGACCGTGATAGCGGATCCAGATGGCGCGCTGACGGCGGCTTATTTGAGCTTGGCGCGACGTACCAGTGCGCGGTTGGCGCGGCATGCAGCGCAAGTAGCCAAGCCAATGCCCAGCATCACGGTTGAAGCGACCTGAGCGTTGCTGGCGGCAAACTGGATTTTTTAGAAAACCTACAGAGATAGCGAGAGACTTTGTAATGAGCATCAAGTCAGATCATTGGATTCGTCGTATGGCCGCCAGTCACGGCATGATCGAGCCGTTTGCATCGCAACAGGTGCGGGTGGCCAACGAGCAGAAAATCATCTCCTACGGCACATCAAGCTATGGCTATGATGTGCGCTGCGCCAACGAATTCAAGATCTTTACCAACATCAATTCGACGATTGTCGATCCCAAGAATTTTGATCCCGCCAGTTTTGTGGATGTGAAAGCTGAGGTGTGCATCATTCCGCCTAATTCATTTGCGCTGGCACGCACGGTGGAATTTTTCCGGATCCCACGTAGCGTCTTGACGATATGCTTAGGTAAGTCCACCTATGCGCGCTGCGGCATCATTGTCAATGTCACACCACTGGAGCCGGAATGGGAAGGGCATGTGACGCTGGAGTTTTCCAACACCACGACGCTACCTGCTAAAATTTACGCCAACGAAGGTGTGGCGCAGATGCTGTTCTTTGAATCCGATGAAGTGTGCGATACCTCGTACAAAGATCGCGGTGGCAAGTATCAAGGCCAGACTGGCGTCACTCTACCTAAAGCCTAATGACCGAGGAACTAACGCTATGCGTTTGGTAACGTTTGTCAGCTCCGCTCAGCAACAGACTGGTTTATTGCTGGGCGATCTAGTGCTGCCACTGGTGAGTGCAGTGCAGGCAGCCAAGATGGCGCTGGATGTCTCTAGTGTGCTGAGCATTGTGCGTGGCGGTACAAGCAGTTGGCAGGCATTGGCCGAACTGGCTGCGCGTGCGAATGAGTTCCGGTCTATGTGTATTGCGGTGAGTTCAGTGCAACTATTGGCGCCGATACCGCAACCGTTACGTAATGTGTTCTGCGTGGGCCGCAACTATGTGGATCACGTCAAAGAGGGCATGTTGGGCAAGGCAGGAGAAGTGCCTCTGCCGCGGGCACCACAGTTTTTTACCAAGGCCACGCATACCGTTAACGCGCCGCAAGGCGATATTCGACTGGATACCCGCATTACCAGACGTCTGGATTATGAGGTGGAGCTGGCAGTGGTAATCGGCAAGGGTGGTCGTGATATTGCGCCGGAGCAGGCGTTTGAACATGTGTTCGGTTACTGCATCGCCAACGACATCACTGCCCGGGATTTGCAATTGCGTCACGATCAATGGTTCAAGGGTAAATCACTTGATACCAGTTTACCGCTGGGGCCATCGCTGGTGACTCGCGACGAGGTACCGAATGTCCGCGAGTTACAACTGAGCTTGCAAGTGAATGGCGAGTTGCGACAGCAGGCGACGGTAGCGCAGATGATTTTTGATATCCCTGCAGTTATTGCCTCGCTGTCGGCTGGTCTGACCCTGGAATCCGGCGACATAATTGCCACTGGCACGCCTTCGGGAGTGGGCTATGCCATGACGCCACCACGTTACCTGCAGCATGATGATGTAGTGGTGGCGAGCATCGCTGGGCTGGGTGAGTTGCGCAACCAAGTTGTAGCGGTGTGATTGCAGCTCGCTGGTAGCTAGCCGCCACCAAGTGAATAGAAGTAAACATTCAGGCAGAGGCGCACCGGCCTTCCTGTAGAATATCGGCCAATTTTTCGCGTAATTTTTCTTTGGAGGCCGCATGTTCCCAACCGGACTGAAGATCGCTGATTTTGACCCGCAATTACAGGCGGCACTGGACGCTGAAGTGCTTCGCCAAGAGCAGCATATTGAGCTGATCGCCTCGGAGAATTACACCAGCCCGCGCGTTATGCAGGCGCAAGGTACGGTGTTGACCAACAAATACGCAGAAGGCTACCCCGGCAAACGTTATTACGGTGGTTGCGAGCATGTGGATGTGGTTGAGCAGTTGGCCATTGATCGTGCCAAACAGTTGTTCGGTGCTGACTATGCCAACGTGCAGCCACATTCCGGGTCGCAGGCCAATGCCGCAACTTATCTGGCGTTAATTAACCCCGGTGACACCATTCTCGGCATGAGTCTGGATCATGGTGGTCACTTGACCCATGGTGCCAAGATCAACTTTTCTGGACGCATATTCAATGCAGTGCAGTACGGTGTGCTGCCCGACAGCGGCTTGATTGATTACGATCAAGTGGAGCGTCTGGCGCTGGAACACAAGCCACGCATGATCATTGCTGGTTTTTCGGCGTATTCACGGGTGCTGGATTGGGCAAAATTCCGCGCCATTGCTGATGCGGTTGGCGCTTATCTGGTGGTGGACATGGCTCATGTCGCCGGGTTGGTGGCAGTGGGGTTGTATCCCAACCCGGTACCGTTTGCCGATGTGGTCACTACGACTACCCACAAGACACTGCGCGGACCACGTGGCGGCTTGATTCTGGCGCGACACAATGAAGAGATTGCCAAGAAACTCAATACACTGGTGTTCCCGGGCACGCAGGGTGGGCCGTTGATGCATGTGATCGCCGCTAAAGCAGTGGCTTTCAAAGAAGCACTGGAGCCCAGTTTTGCCGATTACCAAAAACAAGTGGTGGTCAATGCCCGCGCCATGGCGGCGACCATGGTCAAGCGTGGTTACAAGGTGGTTTCTGGTGGTACCGACAATCATCTGTTCCTGCTCGATCTGATCGGTCGTGATTATTCGGGTAAGGATGCTGATGCGGCGCTGGGTAAGGCCAATATCACCGTCAATAAAAATACCGTACCGAATGATCCACGCTCGCCATTCGTGACTAGTGGTCTGCGTATTGGTTCGCCAGCTATCACGACGCGTGGCTTCAAGGAAGCGGAAGCAGTGCGTCTGGCAGGCCTGATTGCCGATGTATTGGACAATATCAATGACGTCGCCACCAGTGAGCGCGTCAAGGCTGAGGTCTTGGCAATCTGTGAGCAGTTTCCGGTGTATGGCTAAGTGATTGTTAGTCGCGTACGGGTGGTTCGTCGCCCTAGTTAGCAAGCATTCATAAATAATGTACTGCCCCTTCTGTACTCACGAAGAAACCAAAGTGATTGACTCTCGCCTGGCAGGCGAGGGCCAACAAATTCGTCGTCGGCGTGAATGTCTGCAATGTGGCGAACGGTTCACCACATTTGAAACCGCTGAACTGGTGATGCCGCGCGTGGTAAAAAGTGATGCGCGGCGTGAGCCATTCGATGAGCAAAAGCTCAGAGGCAGTATGCTCAAAGCATTGGAAAAGCGTCCGGTCGCTGTTGAGTCCGTGGACGCGGCAGTGCTGCATATCTACAACAAACTGCGTGCGTTAGGTGAGAGGGAAGTTGCCGCCCGTGTAGTGGGTGAACTGGTAATGGAAGAACTACGACACTTGGATGAAGTGGCGTATGTGCGCTTTGCATCGGTGTATCACAGCTTTCAGGATGTGGATGCATTTCGAGAAGAGATTGATCAATTGCGGCGGCAGCAGCGTAAAAGCCAAGTGGAAGAGGCGCAGTTGCCATTATGGGATGGCGTCAGTGCATCTAAACCAAAATCACAGCGCTGAGCCTCATGTTCACTGCTACTGATTACGCCCTAATGGAACGCGCGCTACATCTGGCGCAGCGCGGCTTGTATACCACTGATCCCAACCCCAGAGTTGGCTGCGTGCTGGTTTGCGATGGCGCAGTAATTGGCGAGGCATGGCATCACAAAGCTGGTGAGCCACATGCGGAAGTGCTGGCGTTGGAGCAGGCAGGTGAGCTTGCGCGCGGCGCGACTGCCTATGTCACGCTGGAACCTTGCAGTCATTACGGCCGCACACCACCCTGTGCAGATGCATTGATCGCAGCAGGTATCAAGTGCGTGGTAATCGCTGCAACAGATCCTAATCCGTTAGTGCATGGTCAAGGCGTGGCCAAGTTGCGTGCAGCGGGGGTCACTGTGGAAGTGGGGTTGTTGCAAGCGCAAGCTGAGATACTTAATGTAGGTTTTAATAAACGCATGCAAACTGGCTTGCCGTTGGTGCGAGTGAAGTTGGCGGCAAGTCTGGATGGCCGCACTGCATTGGCGAATGGAGTGAGTCAATGGCTGAGCAACGAACAGTCACGTGCCGATGTACAGCATTGGCGGGCACGTAGCTCGGCGATATTGACAGGTGTGGGTACGCTACTGGCTGATGACCCGCAACTGAGTGTTCGGGCCAATGACATCAATATGCTGGGGCGACAACCACTGCGCGTTATCTGCGATTCGCAACTACGCACTCCAGCAACCGCGCGAGCCATACAGGAAGCGGGTGCAGTCATTTATACAGCGATTGAACCGCAGGCACGGGGTGCGGCTGAAGTAATGCAAGTACCAACTGATCCGCACGGTGGTGTTGACTTGTTATCAGTGTTACGCGATCTAGCCAAACGCGGTTGCAATGAGGTGCTGGTAGAGGCGGGAGGCGTATTGAGTGGCCGCTTATTTGAGCAACACTTGGTCGATGAGTTGCTGCTGTACGTGGCACCGGTGCTGTTAGGGCCAGATGCGCGTGCGCTGTTACAACTGCCACTGCTGGTCAGTATGCAGCAACGTAGTGAGCTGGATTTACTGGATATGCAGTCCATTGGTTCTGATGTGCGGCTGCACTATCAAGTGAAGGGGTAGCTGTGTTTACAGGTATTATTCAGCGAGTTGGCACAGTGCGTAGCGTCACACAGAAAAATGGTGACGCAGCAATGGTGTTTGCAGTGGGTGAAGGCTTTCTGCAACAAACAAAACTGGGCGACAGCATCGCAGTGAATGGGTGTTGTTTGACCGTGACGCAACTGTGGCCGGATGCCTTTGCTGCCGATGTGTCGCGTGAATCACTTGACGTAACCAGCTTAAAGAACTGGCAAGCCGAACGTCAGGTCAATCTGGAAAAGGCGCTGTGTGCCGGTGAAGCGTTGGGTGGACACTATGTGACGGGCCATGTTGATGCGGTTGGACACGTGCAGGCTCGTCATGACGATGCCCGTTCAGTACGTATGTGCTTTGCTACGCCAGTTAACTTGGGACGCTACATTGCCAAAAAGGGTTCGATCACTGTTGACGGTGTGAGTCTTACGGTCAATGAGGTGGGTGATGCTGCCGATCATAGCTGGTTTGAAGTGAATCTGGTGCCACACACCTTGGCTGTTACCGTGCTCAATACCTACGTGGCAGGCACTGAAGTCAATCTTGAAATCGATATCATCGCGCGCTACTTCGAGCGTGCACAGCAGACAGAGAAGTAACAATGATTCCAAGTGAAAAATTAAGCAGCGTTGACGAGATTCTGGCTGACCTACGCGCTGGCAAGATGGTTGTAATCATGGATGACGAAGATCGCGAAAATGAAGGCGATTTGTTGATGGCTGCTGAATTGGTGCGACCTGAAGATATTAACTTCATGGCGCGCTACGGTCGTGGTTTAATTTGCCTGACTTTGACCAGAGAGCGTTGTAAGCAGCTGCGGTTGCCGTTGATGGTGTCGGGCACGGACTCTGATCATCGCACCAACTTTACGCTGTCAATAGAAGCTGCTGAAGGTATAACCACCGGGATTTCCGCACGCGACCGAGCGCAGACCGTGCTTGCCGCAGTGAAGGCCAACGCCAAACCGGAAGATCTGCGTCAACCCGGACATATCTTTCCGGTGATGGCCCAACCTGGTGGCGTGCTGACGCGTGCCGGACATACCGAAGCAGGTTGTGATCTGGCGCGGTTGGCGGGGTTGTCGCCCGCATCCGTGATCGTCGAGATCATGAATGATGATGGCACCATGGCCCGTCGTCCTGATCTGGAAACGTTCGCTGCGGAACATGGTTTGAAAATCGGCACCATTGCCGACTTGATTCGTTATCGCATTGATAAAGAGAGTTCGGTCGAACGCATTGCCGAACAGCAAATTGACACTGATTTCGGCCCCTTCCGCATGGTGTGCTATGAAGATCATGTCAATCGCATCGTGCACATTGCCTTGGTACGTGGCACTCCTGATAAGGTGGATGCGCCACTGGTGCGCGTGCATCTCAAAGACACGCTGCGTGACTTGGTGGGCGTGCATGAGGCCAAGCTTGGCTGGCCGTTGCGAGCGGCGATGCAGCGTATTGCGGCTGAAGGCACCGGCGTCATTGTATTGCTGCGACCCAACGAGGCGCCACGAGACCTGATGGAGGCGGTGACTCGTTTAGGCAGTGATGATCCCCCGCATCCTGCTGCGGGTGTGTTACGTACCTACGGAATTGGTGCGCAAATTCTGCGTGATCTGGGTATTCACCGCATGCGGGTGTTGTCTGCCCCGCGACAATTGCAAGGCTTGGCCGGCTTCGATCTGGAAGTGGTGGGTTACGTGGAATAAGTGAGCTGCAGCAAGCGGGCGGCGCTGTCGCCCGTTATACTGCGCGCCATCCTGCCGACCATGGCTGTCAGTCATGGCGAGCGCTTTTACAAATGCGGAGTCCCTTATGGACGCGATCAAGACAATAGAAATCAAGACAATCGAAGGTGATTTGCTGGCGCGCGATCTAAAATTCGCGATTGTCGCCGCACGTTTTAATGATTTTATTGTTGAATCTCTGGTAAAGGGAGCCATTGATACACTTAAGCGTCATGGTGCCAGCGAAAAAAATATTGAGCTGGTACGCGTGCCGGGTGCATTTGAATTGCCCCTGGCTGCCGGACGCTTGGCGGGCAGTAAGCAGTATCATGCCGTCATTGCTCTGGGCGCGGTTATCAAAGGCGCAACATCGCATTTCGACTATGTATGTGGTGAATGCGCTAGTGGCTTGTCACGGGTAGCACAACAAACTGGTGTGCCAGTGGCGTTTGGGGTGCTGACCACCGACACCATTGAGCAAGCTATTGAGCGTGCCGGTACCAAAGCGGGTAACAAAGGTGCAGATGCAGCCTTGGTTGCTATTGAGATGGCAAACTTGTTGTCACGTCTGGATAAATAATGTCCGACACAGATAGCAATCCGGTAGAGCAGCCAAAAACATCGTTTACCGAGCCTAGAAAAAAACCACGCAGACTTAACTCCCCGCGTGCCAGAACTCAGGCACGACGCTGCGTAATGCAGGCGCTGTATCAATGGCAAATGACTGAGTACAGCAGCACGGAAATTCTGGCGCAGTTCATGCAGCGCGATGAATACAAGACCGCTGATCCTGACTATTTTCAGGAGTTGTTGGTAGGTGCCATTGATGGTCATCAGATGTTATCAGCACGGGTCAGTGAATTTGCTGATCGTCCTTGGGTGCAGATGGATCCGATTGAGCGCGCCGTGTTGTTGCTTGGAATGTATGAACTGGTGAATAGGCTGGATGTGCCGTATCGCGTGGTAGTGAATGAAGCGGTGGAGTTGACCAAACAATTTGGTGCCACCGATGGTTATAAATACATCAATGCCTTATTGGATCGTGTGGCACGTGAAATTCGTGCTGGCGAGCGCCGGAATTTGCGTAGTTAGAGTAGGTATGTGCAGCCGGTCGTGATGGTTAAGTCAGAACATCTAACCTACACGGAAGAACCAACCCTTGGGTGAATTCGATCTCATTAAGCGTTATTTCACTCCCACCGGCTATTCAGCCGATGTCTTGTTGGGTGTGGGTGATGATGCAGCAGTGCTGGCCGTGCCAGATGGATATCGATTGGTAACTGCGGTCGATACCCTCGTTGCAGGCGCACATTTTCCGCTTGATACCGCTGCGGCAGATATAGCTTACCGAGCCTTGGCAGTAAACCTGAGCGATATGGCTGCCATGGGAGCCAAACCGCAGTGGTTCACGCTGTCATTGTGCATACCGGATGCGAATGAAAGTTGGTTGTCCGAGTTTGCTAACAGCCTGCAACAGTTGGCAGCTCGTTACGATGTACAACTGGTTGGTGGCGATACCGTAAAAGGACCACTAACTATTTCAGTGCAAATACTGGGGTTAGTGGAGCAGGATCAGTGGCTAACGCGTGCGGCCGCCCAACCTGGCGACGTGGTGTTCGTTTCGGGCGTGCCGGGTGAAGCAGCCGGCGGCTTGCAGTTACTACTGCAGTCTGACTTGCGAGCAGAAGAACATCATCGGCAGCAACTTTTGGAACGATTCTATCGACCAACTCCACGTATTGAACTGGGATTGATGTTGTCCACGTTAGCCAGTGCGGCCATGGATGTATCTGATGGTTTGTTGACCGATTTGCGCAAGCTATGTGCAGCCAGCCAGTGTGGTGCACGCGTGCAGCTGGAGTCGTTGCCACAGTCTGCGGCACTGGTAAACGTGTTTGGTACATCACTGGCGGAGCATTACGCCTTGCAGGGCGGTGATGATTATGAACTGCTGTTTACGGTACCAAGCGAAAAGCTGTTGCGCGTGGAGGCGGCAATTGCCGACCTTGGTGTGTTGTGTACACCGATAGGGCGCATTGTGAGTGAGCCAACAGTACAGTGCTATCGTGGCAATGCTACCAGTCCCATCGTTGATTCAGGTTTTGATCACTTTGCCGATACATGAAATGCCATGCGATTCAGTGCTGACCCAAAGATAATTTTGCGTGATCCGGTGCATTTGCTAGCTTTTGGCTTTGGCTCTGGCTTGAGTCCAAAAGCGCCGGGTACCATGGGTACGATTGTCGCGTTGCCATTGGTGTATCTGTTAATGCAATGGCCATTATGGATTTACTTATGTTGCATACTTATGTTGAGTGTTATCGGTATTTATTTGTGTGGCGAGAGTGCGCGGCGATTGCATGCACATGATCACCCCGGCATTGTCTGGGATGAATTCGTAGGCATGGCGATCACTATGTTCGCAGTGCCGTTTAGCTGGTTGAATTTATTGCTCGGTTTTATCTTGTTTCGGTGCTTTGATATTTTTAAACCATGGCCGATACGCGAGGCCGATCACAGACTGGCTGGTGGCCTGGGAATTATGCTGGACGACGTAATAGCAGGGATGTTTGCTTGCGTGTTGTTACACGGATTCATCAGTCTGGTTTAACATAGTTTTTCTGAGTACCTGTGAAAGCAATTCCCGCACTACATACAGTACATACCACTGCCGATCACCGGCCCAATAGCAAGTTGCCCGCTGCAACCACGGATCGGCCAATTGGGAAGATTGGCAAATACCTGATCGTCAACGAAGTGGGTAAGGGTAGTACTGGCGTCGTCTATCTTTCACACGATCCTTACTACCGTCGCGATGTGGCTATCAAGGTCTATAACATCGAAGCAAGTAACGCGGAAAAGGCACGTATCGCCCGCAAGATGTTTCTTTCAGAAGCGCACATGGTTGGCATGTTGCAGCATCCTAATATTCTGCCAATCTATGATGCCGGTGAAGAAAATGAATGTTGCTATATTGTTACCGAACATATTCATGGCGCGCGTACTCTGGCAGCATATTGTAAGCCGGATAATTTATTGCCCATTGAGGACGTAGTTGAAATAATTTACAAGTGCGCCAAGGCATTGCACTACTCGCATAGTCGCGGTGTCATACATCGTGATATCAAGCCGTCCAATTTAATGCTGACCCAATCCAATGACGTACGCATCATCGACTTTGGTATTGCGCTGGTGGCTGATTCGGATATTTCTCGTATCGAGGGTATTGCAGGTAGCCCCTCCTATATGTCTCCTGAGCAAGTTCAGTCTGAAGACCTGACCAATCGCTCGGATATCTATTCACTCGGTGCCGTCATGTATGAGCTGTTGACGGGATACCGACCATTCCGTGCCAGCAATCTGTCTAAATTATTGCATCAGATTGTGTTTGCGACCGCGCCACCGATCCACACAGTGCGTCCGGATATTCCCGAGTTGATTGAGGAAGTGGTGGCTAAGGCGCTACAGAAGGATCCTGGCAAACGTTACCGTAATGGGTTGGAGTTTGCAGCTGAGCTGACTCGGGTTCACCAGCGGTTGCGTGAAGGTTCGGCAAAGCTGGATCGTCAGGAGCAGTTTTCGATTTTACGTACCTTGAAGTTCTTCCATGATTTTTCGCATGCGGAAATCATGGAGGTAATACGGGCCAGTCAATGGCAGGACTATCAGGCTGACGAAGAAATCGTGCGTGAAGGCGAAATGGATGATCGTTTCTACGTGATTGTATCGGGTACCGCTGCAGTGATGCGCAATGGCAATGTTGTGGGTCAGATCGACGCCGGTGATTGTTTTGGTGAAACCAGTTATTTGCGCGGTGCCAGGCGTATGGCGAGCATCAAGGCAGCAACCGATTTGACCTTGATGAAAGTCAGCTCAACCTTGATTGAGCAGGCATCGGCTGCATGTCAGTTGCGTTTTAATAAAGTCTTTTTGCGCAACCTCATCGGACGCTTGCAAAGTAACGATGACAATAAGCGCCTCTAGTTCGAGGCGTTAATCGCGTCTCCGGCTGCTACTTTTCGATTTTCTCGAAATCCAGGCTGGGTTTGTCGCCTGGCCGAAAGTAGACATACTGTTCACTCATGCCAGCCAGTGCCACGTCACGTTCTGCCGCGCTGACGAACCAATGCTCGCGCTGCCAGCCGTTACCCACCAAATTACGGAATGGATCTGAACTCCGCACTTTAACCTTAATGCCAAAGTTCTTTTCAGAGGGCAGGGGTGTGACCAGGTTATGTGCCTGACAGATAGAAGACATGTTGCTTGCCAAGGGTAGAAATGACAGAGCACTATTCTAGCCTAACCGGAGCCACTACCATGTTTCTCAATACTAAAAAGCTCACTCTGCCAACGCCGCAACAGGCGTTGCCGGGGCGGGTTCAGGCGATGGCCGTGCCAGCCAAACACTTTGTTAATGGCAATGCACTGATGCCTCCCTTTCCTCCACAAATGCAATTGGCGCTGTTTGGTTTAGGATGCTTCTGGGGTGCGGAACGGGTGTTCTGGCAGCAGCCGGGTGTCTTCAGTACGGCAGTGGGTTACGCTGCTGGCATCACCCCTAATCCACTTTATGAAGAGGTGTGCACTGGTTTGACCGGGCACAATGAAGTGGTGCAGGTAGTGTTCGATCCACAAGCGGTCACGTATGCACGGCTATTGAAAGTGTTCTGGGAGTCTCACGATCCAACTCAAGGAATGCGTCAGGGTAATGATCGTGGCACTCAATATCGCTCTGGTATTTACGTATTCAGTGACGAACAGCGCAAACTGGCTGAACACAGCCGTACTGCTTACGGCCAGATTCTGCGGCACGCAGGGCGCGGTGTAATTACCACAGAAATCCTTGATGCACCTGCCTTTTACTTTGCCGAAGGCGATCATCAGCAGTATTTGGCCAAAAACCCGCAAGGCTACTGCGGTTTGGGTGGTACGGGTCTTAGCTGCCCAGTCGGTGTCAGTGCAACGGGCAGCTAGCCTCACCTAACCCGCTTACAGTGGTGGTTCGGCACCAGCGTTGTTGTCCTCCATTGGGTAGGTCACCAAGCCACTGGATTGATTGTCTGGTTGTGTATTGGTCGCAGGGGCGGGTACCGCTGCTGGCGCAGGGGTTGAACTCGGTGTTGGTGCTACATTGCCACCCAAGGCAGCAATAAACGCGTTGGCCGACTCATGGCTGTGTGCAGCACCGGCGGCGGTGATTTCACTCGCCAAGATTCCGGGTTTGCCATAAAAATTGGCATTGCTGGTGTTATCGATGGTTAGCGCCGAGCCATCCAATGCAATTCCAATGAATAACCCCTTAGTACGCGAATAAGAATAGACCTGTGCATTCAAGCTAAGATCGGTGGCGGCGGCGGTTTGTCGCCCTACCGGGCCGGCTGCAACAGAGGCATCCGCACCTAGGGTCACTTTGCCGCCCACTAATCCTTCAACGCTGGCTTTGGAAGTGAATACCAGCATCAGATCGGTGGATTGCACACCCCATTGCAAACCCAGACTACCGCCGGTGATATTGATGAACACTGGGTTGCTCCAGCTGCCGTCGGCCTGACGTATCACCATGACCCCCGACCCTCGGCGTCCACCGGCGATCAAACTGGCCTTGATGACATTTGGCAATACCGCTACGGCATAGGCGCGCTCCAGCAGCCAGTTGGGGGCGTTCTGATCCGGCGCCGTGCGCAACTCACTCAATACTTGCGTTGCATTGAGTAGTGTCGCATCTTGACGCGGAGCGGCGTTGCTGGAGGTGATTCCTAATGTTAGAACCGCCAGAGCGGTCAGCAAACTTGATCGGAAGAAGTGCATGGCAGTGCCTGTGGTTTTAATGGTGAATATAGTGAATAAGGTGAACTGTAACAGACGCAGGTTCGTCCCTCTAAGTTCCGCACCGGCGGGGTGTGCCGAGGCTTCGGTGCTAATTAAGCAACTCCGCTGCTTGCAGACGGGCCTTTGCATCGGCAATGATCTCGGCTGAAGCACCGCTGTCCTTGGCCTGCAGAGTTTGATATGAGCTTTGCAGCAAGGTTCTGCCTTCTTTTGGCTTTTGCAGTTGCAGCAACGCTGCGCCTAGCAGGTTTTCTGACCGGGCGATGCGCCAGACCGGTGCCTTGTTCTGTTGCCAACGTTCAATGTTTTCACGCAACAACGGTTCTGCTTGCTGGCTGCGGTTAGTGGCAACCAACACAGTGGCCAACAGATACTCGGCCGAAGCCATGTATTGATGGTCAGTGGAATTCGTGCTCTTGAGAATCGTAATGGCGGTGCGAGCTAGGTGTTCAGCCTCAGTATATTTTTGACGCTTGATTAGCAGATCAGCTAGAGCGGAGTAGTAGTACACCGTGCCAATGTTATCGCTACCTAAGCCATTTGCAGTGATGCGTAGTGCGTTGCGAGAACTTTGCTCGGCTTCGTCCAATTTTCCCTGTGCGTATTGAATAAGGGAAAGCGAGTCAAGTGTGCCCCCAAGAGTCAAGTTGTTCTCGCCATACAAAACTTTTTGGGTGGCAAGTGCTTGATTGACCAGTATGGCCGCTTCATCAAATTTACCTTGGCGGAACAGTAGATCGCCTAGTATCGTGTCCGCAATTGCGCGGTCTGGATGGGTTTGTGGCAAAGTGGCATGAGCAATAACCACGGCTTCGCGTGCGGCAGTCACCGCTGCGCCTAGATTGTTCTGCCACAATAGACTCTGCGCACGTGTGATCAGTAGTGGAACATTTTCGGGGTGATTATTGCCGTAGATTTGCCGTGCCAGAATCAACGCGGCATCTATCGATTTTTGTGCCTTTGCAGGCTCGCTACGATAAATTTCCAACGAGCCTATATCCGCCAAGATTTGGATGTAGCTAGGGGTGTTTGTCTTCTTGTCTGCTTCTAGTAAATTTCTGGCTTCATAAAGCGCCATTTCGGCCTCAGTGTACTTGCCACTTTCCCGCAGTGCAAAGCCGAGGTAATCCAAGGTTCTCGGCAAGGTGCCTCGGGATTTGTCGGGTAGCTTGCGTTGTATTTGTAATGAATCTTCGAGAGCTTTTATGGCTAGTTCGGGATGGTTTTGCCGCTGGTAGGCGCGGCCAATCGCTTCCAGCAGCCGTGCTTTGACTTCCGGTTGTTGGCGCAGATCTTCATCATTGCTGATGCGCTCACCTGCTTTATCCAGCAACTGTTTAGCCGTCACTTCTTTGCCTTGACTGGTGAACGGATCAGAGGTGTCGAATACTTCCAGCATGAAATTCGAGACGCTCTCAGCACGTGCGGTTTGTTGCGTGGCAAGGTCGCGCTGCTCGCTGATAACCTTGTTTTGTATGGAAACGAAAAAGGCAAAACCAATCAGTGACACAATGGCGGCGGTGCTGGAAAGCACGCCGATGACATGGCGACGTACAAAGCGTTTGCTGTAGTACAGCCAATTGCCCTGCCGCGCTTCAACCGGTTGTTGTTGCAGGTGTCGTTCAATGTCGTCGACAAATTGTTCTACTGAGCCATAACGATGTCCGGGCTCTTTGCGGAGTGCGCGCAGAACGATGGCATCCAGATCACCCAGCAGCGCCTGCCGCAAACGTTTGGGGTTGCTGTTGCGTGCTCGCGCGATAGTTTGTATATCCGGTGGCGCTGTTTCAGTCTGCGGCGAGCGTGACTGTTCCAGTAATTGCCCTACCATTTGACTGGGACGTGGCGCATCCACTACGCAAATAACGCGCTCCAGCTCCAGCTGGCTGAGAGCGTGAACCTTGTACGGACGCACATTGGTGAGTAACTCGTACAGCACGATGCCCAGCGCATACACATCACTGGCGGTGGTGACGTTCTGGCCGAGAATCTGTTCCGGACTGGCATATTCCGGGGTCAGAACTCGGTCATTGATACGCGTCACAGCCTGTTCGGCCACTGCGGCGGCGGCCTTGGCGCTCACATCCATCAGCTTGGCGATACCGAAATCGAGCAGCTTGGGCGTGCCATCGGGGGTGACCAAGATGTTTCCCGGCTTCAGGTCACGATGCACGATCAGGTTCTGATGGGCGTACTGCACCGCCGCGCAGACCTTGACGAACAGCGCCAAACGTTGTTTCAGGTTGAGTCTCTGTGTGTCGCAGTAGCGGTCAATGGTTTCGCCGTGCACATATTCCATGACCAAGTAGGGTTGGCCTGTGCGGGCTTCGCCAGCATCCAGTAGACGCGCGATGTTGGGATGATTCAGGCTGGCCAGAATCTGCCGCTCTGCGGCAAAGCGTTTGATCACTTCATCGTGAATCAGCGAGTTTTCTACCACCTTGATGGCGACCTGCGCGGAGTAACGTCGGTCGGCCCGTTCACCGAGGTATACCGTACCCGCGCCGCCATGACCCAGTACGGAGGTGAGTCGATAGGCGCCGATGACCGTGCCGACTAACTCGTGACGTCGGTCATGCGTGGTTCGCGAAATGGCATGGCTGACGGATTGGGTTAGCAAGCTGGCTTTGATGCCGCTTTGAATATCGGATGGTGGGCCAGCGTCGGCAGCCAGCAGTTCGTTCAGCTCTTTACGCAGCGCGGCATCACCTTTGCATTCCACGTCGAGAAAATCAGACCGTGCAGCCAGCGTCATGTCCGCTGCCTGATTGAATAATTCCTGAATGCGTGCCCAGCGTGGGTTAACGGCTTTCATGGGTAAGCAGGTACGCTCAGGCAGGTTGCTGGTCGCTGTTGCACGGGCTCAGCTCCTTCAACATCCAAGCTTTGGCGAGTCGTAGTTGACGGTTCACGGTGGCCTCGGAAATCTCCAGTGCTTGCGCCAGTTCAGGGCAGGTGAGCCCGCCGAAGTAGTGCAATTCGAGCGTTGATGCCAGGCGTGCATCGACCTTTGCCAGTTGTTCCAGGGCGGCATCAATATCCTGAACGTCGTAAGGCTCGTTAATCGTACTGCTGCCAATATCGCTTACTTCCAGGCTGTGAATCTGTGCGTCACCGCCCCGTTTGGAGCGCTGCTTGCTCTTGGCGTGATCAACCAGAATGCGGCGCATCAAGTTGGCTGCAATGGCATAGAAATGCCCGCGATCCTGCCAGGCCACATCCATATCCACCATCCTGACAAAAGCTTCGTGTACCACGGCGGTGGCCTGCAAGGTGTGGCTATGCCGTTCGCGATGCATGTGGCCCCGGGCCAGCCGCCGCAGCTCCTCGTAAACCAATGGTGTCAGCTGTTGCAGGGCTGAGTTGTCACCTTCGCGCCACGCTGACAGCAGTCGGGTAACCGCAGGCTGGTTGTTCAGCTCTGTGGCGGTGCCGAGGCGTGAGGGAGAGGGGGAGGTGGCTGAATACATTGCGGCAAATCAGTTACTTGTTATAGGTACCTTAAAAACTACGCGAATCATTGTGCCATGGGTTTATCGGCGCGTCAGCACCGATTGGCATGCGATTGACTGGGTGAGGTAGTCCGGCCAAGTAGTGTTCATTGTTATTTATCCGTTGTTCGGCTCTCGTTCAGGCTTCAGATCCAAGGGATTTAAGTCAATACCTGAAATCTGTGCTTTACCTATTTAACTGTGATCGGATACTCGATTTTGTGTCGCTTATGACAACGTAACCTATCTTTAAGGTTTTACTTTAACTAATTGTTGGAGATGTTATGCGTAAGTTAATGATTGGTATGGTTTCGTCGGTTGCTGTTTTGGTTTCTGGGGTGGCTTTAGCCGATGGCACTGGTAACAGCGGTCGGTTGCCTCGAGCCGGTGTGGTGTTAGCCGATGGCACTGGTAACAGCGGTCGGTTGCCTCGAGCCGGTGTGGTATTAGCCGATGGCACTGGTAACAGCGGTCGGTTGCCTCGAGCCGGTGTGGTGTTAGCCGATGGCACTGGTAACAGCGGTCGGTTGCCTCGAGCCGGTGTGGTATTAGCCGATGGCACTGGTAACAGCGGTCGGTTGCCTCGAGCCGGTGTGGTGTTAGCCGATGGCACTGGTAACAGCGGTCGGTTGCCTCGAGCCGGTGTGGTGTTAGCCGATGGCACTGGTAACAGCGGTCGGCTACCGCGAGTCAGCACGAGCTTGGCGTGAATTTCATGCTTCACAACCGGAGCACTACTATGAAACGTAAGTTTTCGATTGTTGCTGGCTTGTGCCTGATGGCGACTGCCTCTGCCATTGGTCGCGCGGAAATAGCCGATGTAATTACGGAGTCGGCCAACCCGCAGGCTGCCGCTTATGGCCAGCTGGCGCTGGAGTCATTGACGGATGAACAGCGCCAAGCGTTACAGACCAAGTACAAGTACTGGCGCTCATCTGGATACAGTATTGCCAAGGCGCCGCTGTAAACAGATCTAATGGATTCTGAACGGAGGCTACTTACTTCGGTCAGTGGCTAGCTGAAACAGGCGATGACTGATCGGTCGTCGCCTTTTCTTTTGTAGCGCGAACCGGTTAACACTCAAGCTGGCAATCTGTGTCAGCTTTCACATTCAACAATGCCGACACCATTGCACACTGCCTTGGGCTGTGCGGTTGTGCTGGTTTTCCACGACATTTTGCGTTGTGTCATGAAACCCGCCACGCTTGTCCGGTATTGATAATGTTTTTGACGCACTGCTTTTGCTCAGTCGCGGCGCAGGGTGGGCTGAAAATTTCTGGGTTTGTACTCAATGGCACCAGCATGACAAGTCGATTTGGTATCTGTTCTTTCGCTCAGGCTTGGTTGCTGGGGCTGTGTTTGCTATGCGCTGCGAGCAGCAGCGCGGCTGAGCCGGTAGCGGATTTTTCGATGCGCACTTTATCGGGTGAGGTGATTCGGCTGTCAGAACAGCGCGGCAACGTGGTGTTACTAGGGTTCTGGGCGCGTTGGTGTGGTGACTGCCGCCAAGCCATGCAAGCTTTGGACGAGATTAATGAAAGGTATCAACGTGCGGGGTTGCTGACGCTCGGCATAAATGTGGGCGATAGCGCAGAACAAGCTGCCGCAATGAGTCACAGTCTGTCGCTACGATTTCCGATTCTGCTGGACATGGATCAGTCCACCAGCAGCCATTTCAATTTGAGGTCGATGCCCTTGATTGTGCTGATCGACCGTGATGGTGAGTTGCGTTATTCACACCGTGGCTTTAGCCGTGGTGATGAAGTGGCGATTACGACGCAATTACACACGCTATTGAACAATTAGTTTTTGATTTCCGGGTAAGCGAATGAAAACGACTAACAAACACCTGTTGCGCAACTACCTGTCTACTATGGTGGCCTTGTGGTTTACGCTGCTGGCCATTCCTGCCATGGCTCAGGAGCTGGTGCAGGGTGCAGAGTCTGTTGCGGCGAATGATACTGAGTTCAAAACACTGGATCAGGATGTGCAAACCCTGAAAAAAGACGTGCTGGATCTGAACCGCGAGCTATTTATTCTGGAAGAAGAGCTGCTATATCCGGCGGATACACAAGTGGCTGTGTTTGTTTCCATGGATGTAGGGACGTTTTTCGGGTTGGACACGGTTAGCTTGAAGCTAGATAACAAGTCGGTTGCCAACTACCTCTATACCACTCGCGAAACGCAGGCTTTGCTCAAGGGTGGCGTGCAGCGGATGTATGTGGGCAACCTGAAAGTCGGTGAACACGAGCTGGTGGCTGTTTTTACCGGGAAAGGCCCAAATCAACGCGACTACACACGCGGTGCCACACTCAAATTTACCAAGGGCGTAGGGGCGAAATATCTGGAGCTGAAAATCAGCGATAAGCAGATTAAGGAGCAACCGGAGTTCATCGTTAAGGATTGGGAATAGGTCTGTTGGCAGACTCCCGATATCAACCGCACTGAAGATAATGACGCATTACTCTGTGATCGGACGCTTGTTCTGTCTGCTTGGCCTGCTGGTGAGTAACTTGCTGGCTACACCGCTGTGGGCGGCTAGTAAGTCGCCCTCACCGCTGATGAGTGTGCCTAAGCCAGTACTGGATTTGTATTATGGCGACAGCTTGTTCTATTTTTACCAAGATGACTATTTTCAGTCGTTGGTGCATTTGGATGCAGCCATCACCCAGAGACGAGTTGCCAATCACCAAACGGAAGCAGAGCTACTAAAAGGGGCATTGTATTTATCACTGGGCCAGCATATTGAAGCGGGTCGCATTTTTCAGGCCTTGCTGAATGACAATGTCGATTTAGATGTGCGTAACCACGCCTGGTTTTATCTCGCCAAGATCTGGTACCAGCGTGGCTACTGGAGTGAGTCAGAAAGCGCTTTAAATTCGATACAGGGTGGCTTGGTTGTAACTCAGGAAGCGGAGCGGCAGTTGCTGCTTGCCCAAGTATTAATGAAGCAGGATCGATATCAACAAGCCGCATCGGTACTGCAAAGTCTGGAAGGCAAGGAAACCAATGCTAATTGGTTGGCTTATGCTCACTTTAACTTGGGTGTGGCGTTGATCCGTCAGGAAAAAACTGAGGAAGGGGCTGCCTTTTTAAATCAAGTGGGTTCGCTGACAAGCGATAATGAAGAGTTACAGGCCTTGCGTGACAAAGCTAATTTGGCGCTGGGTTTTGCCCGGATCAAGCAAGGTCGCGCGGCTGAAGCAGAGCAGGTATTACAACGGATACGGTTGAATGGGCCACTATCGAACAAGGCCTTGTTGGGTTTGGGATGGGCGCAATCGAGTGAAGGTAAGTTCAATGAAGCGCTGGTTCCCTGGCAGGAATTGAAGCAACGTGATTTGCTAGATGCGGCCGTACAGGAAGCCTATCTGGCAATTCCTTACGCCTATGCGCAACTGGGTGCAAACGATCAGGCTACTCAATCGTATCGTTTTGCACTTGATTCATTCAAACAGGAAACCGCCCGTTTGGATGAATCAATTACCTCCATTCGCGATGGAGCATTATTGAAGACGGTGCTGGACAACGACAAAAGCGATCAATCCGGTTGGTACTGGCAGCTACGTAACCTGCCCGATGCGCCGGAAACCCGTTACTTATACGACTTGCTGGCCTCCAACACCTTTCAAGAGGCATTAAAAAACTATCGTGACTTGCAAGTGATGCAAAAAAACTTGCTCGGCTGGACGCAGAGTATGGAAGCGTTTCAAGACATGGTAGATACCCGCAACATCGCTTTTGAACAGCGTACTGCAACGATGCAGCAAGCACTCGACTCGGTTGATATCGACGCACTTGAAGCCAAGGTATTAGAGTTCGATACGCGCGTCAGTGAAATTGCCCGTGATGAAGATGTGGTAAGTCTGGCTACCAGTAAAGAGCAGGATAACTGGCGACGAGTAATGCGACTGGAACACGCCCTGAGCAATAATGATGGCAGCGATGTAGGTGTTGCTGCCATGCAAGATAAAACCCGGCTGTTGCGTGGCGCGTTGTACTGGAATATGAGCAGTAATTACAAAGCACGCTTGTGGAATGAACAAAAGCAGGTGCGTGAGTTGGGACTGGTCACCAAAGAAGTACGTCGCCGCCATACCTTGGTAGAACGAGCGCGTGAACAAGTGCCGCAACGTACGCAGCAGTTTGCAGCCCGTGTCGCTGAGCTGGCACCACGGCTGCAAATAATGCTTGATCGTTGCCGTGCCAGTGACGCTGCGCAACAGACCTATCTGGCCAAGGTGGCAATCGAGCAGTTGCAACAACAGAAACAACGCTTGGCTCAATATGCATTGCAAGCGCAGTTTGCATTGGCGTCTATTTATGATCGGGCTGCGACGTCTGGAACAGGTGTGAACAAAGCTACTACCGTGCCTGCCAAAACAGAAGGGGCGGGGCAATGATGTGCCAGCGTCCTTATCGCTATGTCTTGCTGCTGACGATGTCGTTATTAACGGCATCGCCGAGTTTGGTTACTGCGGCAAGTAAGCAAAAGGCAGTGCCGACTTTGAAAGATCTGGCTGGAAAGCGGATCGAAGTACAGCCCAATGCAGCAACCACTGCGACGCAGGAACAAGCTGCAACAGCTTATCGAGAGTTTCTCGAGTTACAGAATGCAGATTCCAAACTGCGCGTAGAGGCGATGCGACGTCTTGGCGATCTGAATGTCGAAGTGACTGAAGGAGTGTTGGCAGAGTCAGCCGATGTTACGGTCAATCAAGGCTTGCAGGAATCGATTACGCTCTATGAAAACCTGCTGAACGCATATCCTGATTACGCCAGTGCTGATGCGGTACTGTATCAATTGTCGCGTGCTTATGAAGCTGCCAGTCAACCTGCTAAAGCGTTAGCGTCACTCAATAAATTGGTCGCTCAGCACCCGAATTCAACTTGGTATGGCGAAGCGCAATTTCGTCGTGGCGAACTTCTGTTCAGCGGACAACGTTATGCGGAAGCTGCTACAGCCTATGCGGCGGTGGTCAAATTGGCTGAGGCCACCGCATTCTACGACCAAGGTTTATATAAACAGGGGTGGGCATTATTCAAGCAAGGGCGTGTCGATGATAGTGCCGCCAGTTTTCTTACCGAACTCGATCGTCTGCTTATCAAACAGAATCAGTTGCGTGATCTTGCTTCGCTGTCGCGCGCCGAGCGGGAATTGAATGGCGATATTCTGCATATCCTGGCGATCATGGCCTCTGATGAAAATGGACCAGAAAGCATTTCCTCGATGCTCAATCAGCATGCGGATCCCGCCTATGGTTACTTGCTCTTTAACGGTCTAGGTGATCTATACATAGAAAAAGAGCGTTATCAGGATGCCGCGCAGGCATTTTCTGCATTTGCTAAACGCAAGCCAGATGCGCGGCAGTCACCGACGCTGCAAGCACGTGCGATTGAAGCATATGAGAAAGGTGGATTTGCTGCCAAGGTGCTCGAAGCCAAGCAGGCCTTTGTGGAAAGTTATGCATTTGATGCGCCGTTCTGGAAGAGCCGCAAGCCTGCGGATGCACCTGAAGTGGCTGCACAACTGAAGAGCAACCTTCAGGATTTAGCGCAGTACTATCATGCTCAAGCCAGTAAGACGAAGCAAGATGCGGACTATATGGCTGCGACGCGTTGGTATGGCAGTTTGCTGAGTGCTTTCCCAGATGATCCACAAGCATCCGCAAATCGTTACCTGCTGGCCGAATTGTTGTTTGATGCAGGCCGTTTCGCCGATGCCACTCAAGAGTATGAGCGCACTGCTTATGATTATCCTGTTCATGCCAAGTCGGCCGCAGCAGGCTACGCAGCGCTGGTTGCGTATCAGAAACACGAGCCGACATTGACTGGCGCTGAACGTGATACTTGGCACCGCAAGTTTATTGATAGCGCAGTCATGTTTGCCACCAGCTTTCCAACGGATGTGCAGGCAGCACCGGTGTTAACCAAAGCGGCAGAGGACTTGTTTGCCCTGAATGAATTTGATCGCACTATCGCTGTCGCGCAGCAATTGTTGGCGCGTCAACCGCCTGCTGATCTCAAGCAGCGCCGAACCGCAACTACTTTGCTGGCCCATTCCCTGTTTGACCGTGCGCGTTATCCAGAAGCAGAGGCGGCTTATTTACAAGTACGTAACTTACTGGCCAGTAATGATGCAGACCTACCTGCCATCAATGATCGCATCGCTGCCACAATCTATAAACAGGCTGAAGCCAGTCAGGCTGCAGGTGATGCGGCGATGGCAGTTGATACCTACTTACGGGTTGCTGCGCTAGCGCCTACCTCTGCGATCAGCGCTACGGCAGAGTTCGATGCAGCGGCGGTATTGATAACGCAAAATAACTGGCCGCGTGCGATCACAGTGTTGGAGCAGTTCAGGCGTGTCCACCCCGGGCATGAGCTTACTGCTGAAGTTGGCAAGAAGTTGGCTTTGGGTTACCAGCAGAGTGGTCGTGGTCTGGAGGCAGCGATAGAATACGAGCGCATTGCTGAGCGTAAAGAAGAGTCAACTGATGTGCGACGTGCAGCGTTGGCGCAGGCGGCTGAGCTGTATTTACAAGCGGCCAACAAAGGTGATGCGAGTGCGGCGGTGCGTGCGACAACGGTCTACGCGCGTTACGTGGCACAGTATCCGCAGCCGTTTGACGAAGCCATTGAAGCGCGACAGCACTTGGCTGAGTTGGCCGCAACCAGCCATGATTCAGTCGCTCAGAGTCGCTGGTTACGCGAATTGGTTGATGCTGACAAACAAGCAGGTGCGGCACGTACCGATCGCAGTAAGTATCTTGCAGCACGCGCATCACTGATGTTGTTACAGCCGCAAGTTGATAAGTTCAATGCCATCAAGCTGAGTTCGCCATTGGCGAAGTTCCTAAAACTAAAGCGTACTGCTATGGAAGAAGTGTTAAATGCCTATGGCCAAGCACTAGATTATCAAGTTGCAGAGGTCACCACCGAGGCGAGCTACGGCATGGCCGAAATGTATCGTCAGATGGGCGCTGACGTAATGGCTTCTGAACGACCAAAAAATCTGGATGCTGATGCACTGGAGCAGTACGAAGTGCTGCTAGAGGAACAAGCCTTCCCGTTTGAAGAAAAGGCAATTGAACTGCATGAAAGTAATCTGCAACACGATAGTTTCTATGATACGTGGATGCAGAAGAGTTATGCAGCGCTGGTTAAACTGGTGCCAGGACGCTATGCGCGCAACGAAGTGAGTGGCGAGTATGTCAATAGCTTGCAATAACTTACCGCGACAGGATTGGCTGATGCGTGTGCTGTGTGGTGTGGCGCTCGGCATGATGGGCGTGGCATCGGTACTGGCTGCGACTGCTGAGTCGGGCACGGTGGTTGTCGCCGAGCCTAATGTGGTGGCTATTCCAGCAGAGGCACAAGGCTTGTTTGATGAGGCGCTGCAAGCTTTACAGGCTGGGCAGACTGAGCAGGCTAATCTGTCTTTCAAGGAACTGGTAGCTAGATATCCCACTTTCTCTAGTCCGCTGATCAATCTAGGCATCATGGAACAGAAAGCCAACCGTCACGAAGCAGCAATTGGATATTTCAAGCGAGCGTTACAACTTGATGCCACGTCGGTATTGGCCAATACGAATTTAGGCATGAGCTATCGACAGTTAGGGCAATTCAAAGCAGCTGAAGCGGCTTATCTCGCGGCAATTGCTGCTGATCCGGCTTATGCTCGAGTGCATCTTAATCTCGGTGTCTTATATGACATGTACCTGCAGCAGCCACAGCAGGCAATACAGGAATACGAAACCTATCAGAGCTTGCAGTCTTCACCCGATGCCAAGGTGGATAAGTGGCTCAAAGATGTTAAAGGGCGGCTCAACCTTATGGCTGCTAAAACCGAAGCGATGGAGGTGCGGCCATGAGTTTGCGTATTACAGCAACTGCGCTGTTGTGGGTGCTATCGTTGTCAGTGTTAAGGGCAGCGGATACGCCAGTATCCCCAACGACACCAACCGCCCTAGCAAACAGTGAGAGCTCGGCGTTGTCAGTCAAGGTGACGAACGCCGCTAAGACTGATAGCAAAAGTGCTAACGATCAGTTGCTGCTCGACTCGACGCTAGTAACAGGTAATCGTGAGCTGCCCAAGGTGATGTATATCGTGCCTTGGAAACGGGCGAATCTGGGTGATTTGCCGGGGCAACCATTTAATACCTTGCTAGACGAGGCGTTGGCGCCGGTTGATCGAGATGTGTTTCAACGTGAAGTGAAGTATTACCAAGTGATCGCTGACAAGGATCATCCGGGTGCTCAATCTCTCGAACAGCAAGCGACGCCATCTGCCGACAAAAATTGATGAGGGGTTTCAAGCAGGATGAGAGCTGGGTCGCGGACTTGAAATGTGATTTGTCAGAACGTGTGTAGGCGCGAATAGCGGTGAGGTGAGTTGTGCACGAAATTTATTCATTTTTACTTGGTATCAGGAGCGGTGGATTTTTCATCTATCCGGTCATCTTGGTGTTTGTGGTCGGCGTGGCGATTGCCATCGAACGATTCATCTTCTTGACTGTGGAAACACAGAAAAACCGTTCCTTGTGGGCGAATTTGGTGCCCCATCTGGGAGCGGGCAACTTCAAGAAGGTACTTGAACTGACCCGGGATTCCACGGCCAGTATCGCCAGCGTATTGAACTACGGCATTGCGCGTTTGGCGCATGCACGGCGACGCGATGACATCGAGAAAGCCATGGATGAAAGCATGCTGGAAATTATTCCACGTATGGAAAAACGTACCCATTACTTGGGTGCATTGGCCAACGTTGGCATGTTGCTGGGTCTGCTCGGCACCGTAGTTGGCCTGATCTCAGCATTTGCGTCCATTGCGACCGCTAATCCAGCGGAAAAGGCGACCTTGCTGGCAGCCAGTATTTCCGTTGCAATGAACTGCACTGCCTCAGGGTTAATCTGCGCGATTACCCTGTTGCTCAGCCATATGTACTTGGATTCCAAGACCACCAGCCTAATCGATAGCTTGGAAATTGCTTCAGTAAAATTCCTGAACTCGGTGGTCGAGCGGCGCGAAGACGCGGTGGCAACTCCAGTACCACCTGCACCGTCACCACGACCAGCGGCCCCCGCGCGTGGCATGGCCTGAGCGTAAGCGATGGCTAGTAAAGCTTCCAAGCGGGTGATGCGCCGTCATCACCGGGGACGCAGTACTTATGACCTGAATGTCGTGCCAATGATAGACATGATGGTGATGTTGGTCTGCTTCTTGGTGTTTTCTGCGGTGTTTACGCGCACTAATATTCTTGAGCTGAATTTTCCGGCGGCTGATGCGGATGTACCGGATTTGCCGCAGGGTTTGCAGCTGGAAATTGTAGTGCGTCAGGCAAAGATTGATGTGACTGATCGCAACCAGGGCCTGCTTAAAAGTTTACCTAACAGCGCAACTGGCTATGACATGGCTGGTCTGTCGGAATACCTGTTGCTGGTGAAGTCCAAGTATCAGGACAAACAGGATGCCAGCGTGCTGCTGGAACCGAATATCAGCTACGACACGCTAGTGCAGGCAATGGACACAATCCGTGTGTATACGACCAAAAGCAGTGCAGTAGAAACTGAATTGTTTCCGGCGATCTCAGTTGGAGATGCGCCGCTATGATGTCGCATCGTATCAAGAAGCATCGGCGGCGTAGCCACCCCGGCGATAGTCATATGGCGCTGGTACCGTTCATCGACATGATGACCATTCTGGTGGTGTTCTTGCTGATTCACATGTCAGACGCCGATATGGTGCCGAACACGAAGAATATTTCGATTCCACAGTCGATTTCGCAAACCAAACCGCGTGCTACCGTAGTGGTGATGGTGACCAAGGATGAAGTATTGGTTGATGGTCGCAGTGTGGTGTCCATAGCCGACGTGCGTGCTGAGTCTTCGACAATCGTGCAGTCGCTCAAGCTTGCGCTGACCTCGCAAGCAGCGCGCGTGCTGACGGGGATAGCGCAGGACTCAATCGCTGAGCGTGAGGTCACCATTTTGGGTGATCGAGATCTGCCTTATGACGTGTTAAAGAAAATCATGGCCACCTGCACGCAAGCGGATTACGGCAAGGTATCGCTGGCCGTGCTGGAGCGCGAGGGCGGTGCATGAGCGCGCTGGTTCCTTACTATCGCACTTTTGAACTTCCCTGGTCGCCCACGGCAGAGGTTGAGCAACGCTTTCGCAAGGTGGTACGCAACTGCCTGATCGCATTTGCAGTACTGATTGTGGTGATGACATTGTTGCCGCTGCCGGATCAATCGCAGCAAAAAATACCGGCGCTGCCGGATCGGGTTGTCCAGCTGGTGCTTGAGCAACGCAAGCCACCACCCCCTCCACCCAAGATCATTGAGCAGGAAAAGCCAGTGGAGGAGCTAAAGCCGGTTGAAAAGCCGCAACTGAAGCCTGCGCCAAAACCCGAGCCAGATCGTACTGAGCAAGCGCGTAAACAGGCTACCAAGGCATTGGCCGTGTTCGATGAACTGGCGGCATTACGGGATAGCTCAGTGCTCAATAAGGCACAGCAGAATCAACCCTTGAGCAGTGCCGTGGCGGCAACTCGTTCCGAGCGCAATATGATTACTTCAGCGGCTGGCAAGGGCAGTGGGGGTATTAACAATGCGGCATTGAGTCGTGGTTACGGTGGTAGTACTGGCGAACTCGCGGGTCATAGCACCACGCAAGTCAGTAGTACTATTGGTGCTAACTCGAATCAGCCAGCCATTCAACGGGGTGCTGGGAATAAAAAAGGCTCGCGTAACGTTAGTGATGTGTTACAGATTCTGGATAGCAATAAAGGGGCGATTTTTGCGCTGTATACTCGCGCCCTACGCAGTAATCCTGAGCTAATGGGTAAGGTCGTGCTGAAACTGATTATTTCACCCGATGGTGATATCACTAGTTGTCAGATTGTTTCCAGTGAGCTCAATAATCCTGAACTGGAAGGCAAGTTGGTGGCGCGTATCAAGTCAATTCGTTTCCCTGCGCAAGATGTGGGCGTAGCGGAAGTGACCTACCCCATTGAATTCTTCCCCGCTGGCTGATTAATCCAATTCATCGGTAGCTGATGAGGCGATCACGGTGATGGAATAGATCGCTGGGAGGCCCTAAACTCTGCGTCTTGAAGGAGGCGCCGGAGCCGGTTTAGACAAAACCATGGCCGACGCTGTTGCAATTGCACATTCACAGCGAACATACATGGTACGGCAAACGATTCACTTTCCCCTTAAAGATGCGGCATTGCGTGATGATGTTCATGCTCTGGGTGAACTGGTTGGGGAGATACTGCGCGAGCAGGGTGGAGATGAGTTATTTGATGCCGTTGAAGGTGATCGACAGGCTGCATTGAGTCGCCGCGATGGTGATGTCGCGGCTGGTGTTCAACTAATCCTGCGTACCCGTGGCCGCGAAGCAACGGAAGCCAGAAATCTAGTGCGAGCCTTTTCAACTTGGTTTCAGGTGGTTAACACGGCTGAGAAAGTGCACCGTATTCGCCGCCGTCGCCAATACCTGAATGATGCCAGTGTCGATCAACCGGGTGGTATTGACGAGGCCCTGTCGAAGCTCAAGAGCAAAGGACTGCAGCTTGATGATGTCCGCAAACTATTGCAGGAAATATGGATAGAGCCAGTGATGACGGCTCATCCAACTGAATCAAAACGCCGCACTATTTTACGTAATCAACAAATTGTTGCCGAACTGTTGTTGAGTCGATTGGACCTGCCTGCTAATTCAAATGAAGCGCGAGTGAACTGGCAGCGTGTGCAAACCGAAGTAACGACAGGCTGGCAAACTGCCGACAATTCTCGTCAACGTCTCACGATTGCTGATGAGCGCGAGCATGTATTGTTTTTCGTTGTTGAGGTGATTTATAAAATCATCCCAGTATTTTACGAAGAAATAGAAGCTGCTGCATTACGTGTGTATGGTGAGCAAGCGCGTGAGTTTTACGCTCCGGAGATCATTCGCTTTGGTTCTTGGGTTGGTGGTGACATGGATAACAATCCTGACGTCAACGCCAAGAGCATTCGCGAAACTGTTGCGCGTCATCATCAGCTAATTATTAATAACTACTTTCTTGAGTGCCAGCATTTGTCTCAGCTGTTGTCACAGAGTGCCAGTCGTGTTGGTATTTCTGCTGAGCTTCAGGCGCAAATTGATGCTTATGCGGTGATGTTGACCAATTCGCATACAGTCAGCTCAGTGCGCCAGGATTTCATGCCGTATCGCGTGTTCTTGGGGCAGGTGGCAGAAAGACTACGTGCAAACTATGAGGCACGGCAGAATCGCTATGAAACTGCAGGAGAGTTCCTGCGCGACATTCACTTGATTGCCACCAGTTTGACGCAAAACAAGGGAAAGCATGCTGGCTTATTTCACGTGAAGCGTTTGATGCGTCGTATTCGAACCTTTGGGTTCCACTTGGTGACGCTGGATCTGCGTCAACATGCGCAGGTGCATCGTCAGGTGATAGCGGATGGGTTTGGTGATGAGGCTTGGCAGCAAATGAGTTCGAACGAGCGTACCCAGCGCTTGTGCGTGGCCATGAGCAATGATGAGGGGCCATCTAGCATCCTTGGGCCCACGGGTAAGCGTAGTTTATGGGTGTTTGAAACTATCGCACATTGCCGCCATCGTCATGGTGCGGATGCTATTGGCCAGTTTGTTATTAGCGGCCCTACTGGTGCTGATGACCTGTTGTCAGTGTTATTGCTGGCGCAGTGGGCGGATAGTGTGGATCGTCGTACTGGTGATGTGGCGGTAGATGTTGCGCCTCTGTTCGAGACCGAAGCGGAACTGGCACAGTGTGGTCAGATTATGGCGGATCTATTCAAGACAAGAGTGTATCAACAACACTTGGTGGGTAGGCGTAATCATCAGTTTGTCATGCTGGGCTATTCAGCCAGCAACAAGGAAAGCGGTAGTGTTACCTCACGTTGGTCCTTGCGGCGCGCACAGGAAGCACTACTGGCAGCGGCACAGGATGCCAAAGTGGATATAACTATCTTTCATGGTCGTGGTAATACATCCAGTCGCAATTCTGGTTTGGTTGAAACCTTAATGCGTACCATGCCAGAGGGGACGGTGCGCGGCCGTGTCAGGATGACTGAGCAGGGCGAGCTGATACACGATAAATATAGTCTGCGTCCCATCGCGTTAAGAGTGTTCGAACAGGCATTCAATGCGTTGAGTTTATCGCGTGCAGGTTTCCATGCAACTGAGAAGGTGATGCCGGAATGGCGCTTGGTAATGGATCTGATGGCGCAATCTAGTGGCCGATGTTATCGCGGCCTAGTCTATGATGATGCCAGGTTTTTTGAGTTTTTTCGCTTGGCAACACCAGTAGATGTTATCGAGCGAATGCAATTAGGCTCCCATGGGCACATTCGCGAAACGCCTGGCAGTGTGGCCGATACGCGCGCCATTCCCTGGAGTTACGCGTGGGCACAAAGTCGCTATATGTTGCCAAGCTGGTATGGTGCAGGCACTGCACTTGCTGCGGCGCGCCAGCAGTTTGGTGAAGCAGTGCTGTTACAGATGTTCTCTGGCTGGTATTTTTTTGAGCAACTGGTCAATCAGGTTGAAATGGCTCTGGCACGCGCGGATATGGGTATTGCTGAATTTTACGATCAGCTAGCTGGGGAGTCATACCTGCCGGTGATACAGAAAATAAGGGCAGAGTTTGAGCTGGCAAAACAAGAGGTGTTGCGGCTGAAAGGTTGTGCGTTTCTGCTTGATGCAGAGCAGACCATGCAGCGCTCTATACGTCTGCGAAATCCCTACCTGGATCCGATGCATCTAATGCAGGTAGATCTACTGGCCCGATGGCGCGCCGACGGTTGCCAAGATCAAGATTTGTTGCAGGCATTGCTGGCGTCGGTTAATGGTATTGGGAAGGGTTTGCAGGGGTCGACGTAAGCATTAGGCATGAATGTTGGTAGGAGCGCAGGCCGTGTACGAGATCTCACGTTCATATTGTTAATAAACCAAATACCAGCAAGCCTATCAATAGGCAATTAAGTCGCTGTCTATTGTGATGCTTAGCAGAAAAAAATCAGCGCCAAGGTTGTCGTTATTACCTCCATAACATTGCTGAGACTAGCTAATGCGATTCAAGTTACCTACTAATCTGACGCCGCTGTTCACGCGGCGTGGTGCTGTAACTTTAGTGCTGGCATTACTATGTAATGCTTGCGGAATGAATTTACGCCCTGCGCCTATGGGGCAGGCGATAGATTTGAGCGGTCAGTGGCAGCTCGCAATATCTGAGCGCCAAAGCATCATGACCCAGTTACATGAACAATTGCAGCAGATACAGGCGAAACAGATGCGCCGTGAACAGAAGCGTCAGCGTCGCGCTGAACCGTCAGCAAACGACATGGGCGACCCTGAACCGATGCCATCACCTGCGACTGACCATCAGCAACGCTCGGGTGCAATCAATAACTGGCAACAGCGCGAGCAGCAGGAACTCCAGACAGCTTTGCTCAATGCGGTGGTGCCCAGTGTGTTACTAAAGATAGTACAAACACCAACTTGGATCGAGATGGCACGTGATAATTCGGCACGACGATTTTTTGAAGCAGGTGTGAATAGTGCCTTGGTCAGCAGTTATGCCAGTCTGAAAGTTGAGTCAGGGTGGCAAGGTAATGAGTTTGTTGTGCACTCCAAAGATGCGGCACAGGGATTGGATATAGTTGAACGGTATCGACGTGATACCGTGGATCGACTGTCGTTACGACTGGAGCTTGAGATGCCTGATCTTAAGTCACAGGTTTTTTCAGTTAATTATACTTTACAAGCAAGGTCGTTATGAACTCTGCCAAAATTTGTGGCTTGTACATTTATCCACTTAAATCTTGTCGGGGAATCAGTCTGGATACGGCTTCCGTGCAGGCAACCGGGCTAGCCAACGACCGTCGCTGGATGCTGGTAAATGATCAAGGACGTTTTCTCACTCAGCGCGAGCTGCCGAAGATGGCGCTGATCGTGCCTGCGCTTAGTGGTCAAGGTATGGTGATCGAAGCGCCCGGCATGCCCCTGCTATCTGTGTCAGGGGTGATGAGCGATGGCGTGGTGGATGTCACCATCTGGAAGGATACATGTCGAGCTATTAGTGAAGGTGAGCAGGCAGCAGCATGGTTCAGTGAGTTCTTGGGTGTGTCCACTCGGTTGGTACGGTTTGATGACACGCAGACTCGTTTGAGTAGCCATGACTGGACTGGTGAGATTGATGCCGCCAACCAATTTTCTGACGGCTTTGCGATGCTGACTATTAGCGAGGCATCGTTGGCCGATTTGAATGCGCGAATGGATATTCCTTTACCAATGAATCGCTTTCGCCCCAATCTTGTGCTGCAAGGACTTGATGCTTACGCTGAGGATGGAATTCATGAGTTGGTAGCTGGTGATTTGCACCTGCGTGTAGTGAAGCCCAGTACGCGCTGCAAGATCACGACAATCGATCAGTTGACAGGGGTTTCACAAGGTAGCGAACCGCTAGCGAGCTTGATGAAGTATCGACGTAATCCACAGTTACGTGGCGTGACATTTGGTCAGAACCTCATCATCAGCACTGGTGTTGGAACCAGCCTGCAAGTTGGACAAACCTTGCAGGTAACGTATCAAGCTTGAGTGATTGTTAATCTAGGGCCTGTTAACACTAGCGCAGACCTTCGACGATGAGGGCGAAGTAGATGAAGGCAATGAACACCAGATCGAGCTTGTCGAAGCGACTGAAGATGCGGCGAAAGCCCTTGAGTCGACGGAATAG
>JBFXCU010000014.1:0-63701 GCA_050181835.1 Steroidobacteraceae bacterium
GCGTGTCGGCCTACCCCACTACCCAATAGGGGGTGGCCGCCATGCGTGAAATCGGTGGCCGTCTTGCCGTGAAATGCCTGGCCGCCATGACGTGAAACCGGTGGCCGCCTTGCCGTGAAATACGCAGAAATGGCTTAGACATGGATATTATTAACAACACGATCCATAAACTCGGCGATGACCTGAAGGCATCGCTCAAGCAAGGCGACCGTCTGAAGGTTGCCACGTCGTGTTTTTCCATCTATGCGTTCGAAGCGCTCAAGAGCGAACTCGGTAAGATCAAGAATCTCGACTTCATTTTCACCGCGCTAACGTTTGTTCCATGAAGAAGCCACGGACGAGTTCAAGCGTGAGCGGCGTGAATTTTTCCATTCCGAAAGTCCAAGCTATCGATGAAATGGACGGGTCAATGTTGCGTGACAATCAACACCGGTAAGGTCAAACGGATATGCTTGTCGATGGCATCCGCCGCTGCGCGCTGTGGATTTCACGGAATAGGGCGTTTATTCTTTCTGTCCACCAATTTTTCCAAAGACGCTGCGGGATCGTCTGCGACAGCTTTGGTGTTATAGATTCGGTACAGCGACATAGTCGGTTTCGGTCAGGAGAAGTTGTAGTGTCCTATTTACTGTCGATAGTGTTTATTTTTGGGACTTGGGGCTTTGTGTTGCCTGCTGAAGCTGCCGACGCGCGGCATCCGGATTTTTCGGGCCTGTGGATGATAGCGGATGTTCATCAGACGGTGAAACCCGATGAAGATGGCGACTTTATTACTTTCGATTCCAGTCCGGAAGAAGTGGCCAAGGCCAGCCAAGCGTCTGATTTCAGTGCAAACTTCACCGAAGAGACCAAGCGTCGTCGCGAATATTTTCTGACTCATTATCACAAGGATACAGATGATCAGGTCAATTACTGCGTGGCGCACGGCATGCCCTGGATGATGGTGAGTCGTGGTGATTATCTAATCGACATTCACCAAGCCAAGGATCGCGTCACTATGCTGTTCGAGGGTATGGATGCATACCGTGTGATACATTTTAATGAAACGGCACCGCCGGTCAGCTTTACACCCACTACCAATGGCTACTCGGTGGCTCGCTGGGAAGGCGATTCACTGATAGTTAAAACCTCGGCTCTCAGCGAGCGTAACGTCATTGGGCTGAAACAGCGTAGTACTCAGGCGCGTGTAACCGAGCGGTGGCGATTGATCCAGCATCCCAAATTCGGCAAGGCACTGGATATCGACTTAACAGTAGTAGATCCGATCGTTTACCTTAAGCCCGCCAAGGGCCACCAGTTGCTCATTCCGGCTCCGACTGGCAGTACGTTGAATATGTATTCCTGCAACGAGGCATTGTGGGCCGATCATATTCGCAAGCTGGATGAGCAACGTAGTCAGCGGTAAGTGAGATTACCCGTTGCAGAACGGTAGCTTGGTTTGCTATCCGCTGGTGGCGTTGCTGGCATTTTAACCTGCAAATCTGGATGCGTGAACGGTGCCGGGCCGTCGATTCGTATGTATTGAGTGAGTATCCGCTTCTTATAATTTGAATGGCTGCTAACGAAGCACGCGAGAGGCAGTTCAGGGTCAATGGTTGCCGGTTGAGTGACCACGTTTGAAAATACGCTGGGCGTGAAGTCTTGCCTAGCGACGTGTCGTTCCGCGTGGGTCTTCGTTACTGACGTGGCGAAAACCTTCTTTGGGTGCATTTGCGGGTATCTGGGTTTTCAGATGTTCAGTGTGTTTTTATATATCAGGCACCTAGTTCGTTATTGCGAATTCTACAGCCCCGGAACGTCCGAAGACGTCTGCAACCCTCCCCTGAAAGTCACGTAAATATCGGCGTATTTGATCCGCTGCCGCTCAAGGCTATCCCTTCACGGCCGGGGCATCTTTTGGGACATACTGACTTGGTTGAGCGGCTGCTGGCACAGGCGGCAAGACCGCAATGCACCGCCGTAACTTTCCATTTGCGCTGAATAACCTTCAAGTATCATGGCTAACCATGCAATCACGTGCTAACTGTCCGCCGCCGCGATTCAAACAACATCTAAGACAAATGCGTTTGAATTGTCTTGGATACTTAACTGATGTGATGCGTAGCAGTGTTCGAATCTGTTCAGCCTGTGTGTTAGCACTGGCGATTTGTTACTCGCCGCTGCAGGCGGCGGAAGCTGTGGCTGAGTCATCAGCAAGCTCGACCGCTCAAATAAAATTAAGTCAGCCCAGTGAGTTGGCAGCTGCTGCCGCGCAACCTGCATCGCCAGTAGAGCTGTATCTTGGCACCGCTACGTCCATTCGCGAACTCATGATGGGCGCATTACCGTTAGCCATTAACCCTGCCAGTTTGTTCGATATCCCGCTTGCCGATGATGCAGCCGTGGCGCTGGAAGCGGCACGGCTGCGGGCTTTGTTAAAAGACGCCGGTGCGTCTGTGAGTAATTCTTTCAATCCCGCTGCAGCAACCGCACCAATGGGTGCGACGGCACCGACAGTAACGCCAGCGAACGTCGATACGGCGCTCTGGGCCGCTCGTCTGGAGCTGGATCAAGTTCGGTTTCAGTTCTATAGCTTATCGCCAGAGCAGCGTACCAGCCTGCTGACTGCTCATGCACAACGCCAAGCGGCTGATGCGCAGCAGAACGCAATTGCAGCGTCAGAAGCCGACCAGCGTGCGCGTGCTGCAGAAGCGGAGCAGCAGCGCGTATTGGCACAGGCGCAATTAGCAAAATCCGAAGCAGAGCGGCTGGTTGGTGAAGAGCGGGCTCGATTGCTGGGTGTTGCTTCGCAGTTGGCTGATGCACAAGCAGTGCTGGCTCGAGCCAAGGGTGAACTGACGGAGCGTGCTGAACGAACCTTAGCCTTAAATCGGCGGGTACGTCAGATAATCAGCGCACCGCAAGCAAATACTGCTGCTGTTGATGCGTTATATCTGGAACTACGTACGTGGCTGCGTGCATCGCGCGATGAGCTTGCTTCGGATTTGACCGATACTACCGTGCAGCCCTTTGTGATTCGCAAAGGAGCTGACCCATTGGCGAACTTGCCAGTACAAGTTGATCGCAGCGAAGTAGATGCACTATTCGCCAGTGCCACCGCTACTGCCAAATCACTTGCCGAGCAATCAACTGAATTCCAGCACAATCGTCTACGCCAACTGTACGAAGAAGTGCAACGTTTGAATGAAGATCGAGTGGCGTTACTCCCGCACTTGTCGCCTACGCGCCGCGATGCCATCACCGGGTTTACGCTGGCCGGGCTGGATCAGGCGCTGGCCGAGGTGCGCCAAGTGGGGTTAGTGCTCAGTTACCAACTGCGCACCGTCACTAGTTGGATTAGTAGCGGCGAGTGGCGCAGGTCAGGCAAGCTCGCCTTCAACACCAGCGGCGTGGTGCTCAAACTGCTATTTGTGATCGGCGTATTTTTCTGGGGCCGACGCTTTGGCAGAAATCTGTTACTTGAGTGGCAGCAACGCTTACGCGCTGAGGCACGTCGCACGCGTGCGCTGGATGCGGGAAAACTCGATGGCGTGATTGATATCACTTTACAGGTATTTGTCCCCCTGAGCTGGTTATTGCTTTTACTGGCAATTGTGTGGGTGCTGCCCGCTGCAGTCATGCAACAGATGGAAGTGACCCTATTAGTGACAGTTATGCGCTGGAGCTTAGGCGGTTGGCTGGCCATCATGACGCTCGACAAACTTGCCATGCGCCGCACCACGCGCATGTCGCAGCGCCACCTCATTAGTACAGATGACATTCGTCTACGCTCGCTGCGTTTGCTTGGCGTGACGGTAGTGGTGATTGGCTTGATCCTGTCGCTCAGCCAACGCATTGTTGGCAATGGCACTATTTATTCGTGGGTGCTGAGTACTTGCTGGTGGGCTGCCATACCGATCGGACTGATCATTGTGAAATGGTGGCGAGGCGCGATTTTTGAACGCATCGGCTTTGTTGCACGTAAGAGCACTTTTGAAGCATGGGTACTAAGCCAGCAAAGTGGCTGGACTAGCTTGTTGGCGGCGCTGCTTGCAGGCGGGTATCTGTTTGCAAAAGGCACGCTGGCCTTACTGAAGTCATGGCTGATTGATTTTGAATTCACGCGTCGCTTGCTAGCTTACCTTTTCAGGCAAAAACTGGATCGCATGGCTGAACAGCGTGGAGCGCTGTCATTGGTGCCGTTGTCCCCTGCAGTGACCACGTCACTGTCGCCGCGCACTGAGTCAGCAGAGATGATTGAATACGATGACGACTCTAGTGTTGCCAAGCTGCTGACACTGATCGATCAGCCCGGTGGCGGTGTATTTGCAGTGGTGGGGGAACGCGGCTCAGGTCGCAGTACGGCACTAAATCGAATTTGTGAATTGCGCACTAACGTCACTGTGATCAACTGTGGCTTTGATGGTCTCGCTGCGCTGACGGCCACGCTGGCGCAAGCCATGCAGTTGCCGACCGATTGCCACCTGCAAACCCTTGCCGCCAAGCTGGATGAACGACAGGATGATAGCGCCATCGTTATTGATAACGCGCATCGACTTATCCATCCGGTAATGGGTGGACTGCAGGCATTTGATCAGCTGATGCAGGTTGTACGGCAGCACAATGCACATTGCGCTTGGGTGTTTGCCATGGATCAAATTGTGTGGCGCTTCTACGGTCGGTCACGTACTGCCAATTTGTTATTTGATTCCGTCATGTTGTTGGAGCCGTGGTCCGAAGCGGGAATTGCCGAGTTACTGCAAAATCGTTCGCGGCAAGCGGGTATTACGCCAGCATTTGATTCGCTGGTTCCGGAGCTACAAGCTCAAACAGACGAGTTTGTACGCAACGAGGCGCTACAAAATGCAGCGAGAAGCTATTACCGTCTGGTCTGGGATTACTCTGACGGCAACCCTGGAGTGGCGCTGCATATGTGGCGCACCTCGCTGGGGATGGGGAATGATGGCAGAGTATTCGTGACCCCATTTCGGGCGCCTGATTCCACCATTTTTGACCGTTTGCCTGATTCTGCAGTGTTCGTGATGCGCGCAGTACTACAAATGGAGAATGCGTTGGCTGAAGACATCGCCAAGGCCACCCGAGTCGCACTGGTCGAAGTGGATAACGCACTTCGTTATGGTCTGAAAAGTGGCTATCTGGAGCTGACCGCAGGGCGTTACGCCATAGTGTGGCATTGGTATCGGCCGCTTACTCGCTTTATGCAGCGTCGGCATTTGCTGGCGAATGATTAGTACGTAGTGATACAGCAATGATCAATACCATGAACCACTACCGACAACTACGGCAACTGTATCAACCAATCAAATTGGTGACGATGTTGGGCCTCAGCTTGCTGCCGCTCGTAAGTAGCGCACAGAACATCAGCGACGCTGGTGATATTGGCAAACTTGCGCAGCTGATTCGCTGGGGTGGTGTAACGCTATCCGTGTTCTTTATTGTCGGCGCCATTATTCTGCTGCGCTTGGTTGGCGGGCTTGCTAAAAGCTTGAGTGCGCACTTCGCTCATCGTCGTCCAACCATACAAAAAGCTGAGTCAATCAGCCGCTTTATCATCTACATCTTGACGGTGGTGATTTGCGTGGGCTTGAGCGTGCGACTGGACTCCACCGCATTGGCGGTCATTGGTGGTGGTCTTGCCTTTGCCATTGGTTTTGCGCTACGTGATCTGGTCGGTGCTGTTATTGCTGGCGTTACCATCATGTTTGACCGGCCATTCCAAGTCGGTGATCGTGTCGCTTATGCTGGTGAATATGGGGACATAGTACAAATCGGCTTACGCAGCGTGCGTATGAACACTTTGGATCATAATCTGGTGACCATTCCCAATAACAAGATACTGACTGACGTTACTGCTAGTGGTAACTATGGTGTGCTGGAAATGCAAGTACCGATGGATTTTTATATTGGCATTGATCAGGACGCCGAACTGGCTGCCAGCCTGATTCGTGAAGCCTGTCTGACCAGTCCTTACCTGTACCTTGATCAACCGGTGCCATTGCTTGCCAAGCAAGTCATCATGCAGGATTACATGGCCGTGCATTTGAAAGCTAGGCCTTATGTGTTTGATTGTCGGTACGAGAAGCCGTTTGAGACCGACGTGCATTTTCGAGTATTACAAGCATTCCGCGAGCACGGTGTCATGCCTCCCGCCATCCTGCATCGCAATGTAGGTAGTGATGATGTTAGTGGTCAGCGCATCACTCCCGGAACGTAATGGCTGTCGGTCATGCTTGCATTCCGGTCAGGGTACATAGCGGGGAATGGCCGAGCCTCGATTGCCCTGCATGTTCAAATCGACTCTTGGTATATTGACGATCTCGAAGGTGGCAGAGGCGAGGCGAATCCGGTCATTGGATTGATCCACTGCCGCTAGAAAGCGGCGAAAAATAGCGTCTTTGGTCAGTCTTCTTTGCCGGTAATCGACGACGTATCTGGCGGTTAACTCGATCCAGTTGTCATTTGCCACCAGCGTCACCATTGGTTTGATGCGTGCGTTCTCCAATGCGTAGCGCCCCCGTGCTGCTGACCATGCGGCCTCGCTTTGTTGTGCAAAGTGGCCACACACTTCATCTAATACCGATTCCAGTACCGAGATCGCATACTGCCAATCAGCGCCGTAGCGAATGGGCACCTTGATTTCATCCCATAGAAAGGGAAAGTCAGCAGAATAATTAAATACTGGTTCCTTGAAAACGAAGCTGTTGGCAACACGCACGATCCGACCGTTATACAAATCGCCATCAACCCATTGGCCAACTTCCATGATCGTGGTACGCAACACGCCGATGTCAATCACATCGCCCTTGATGCCTCCCAGTTGCACGCGGTCGCCAGTCGTAAAAAAATTACCAAAAGAAATAGCAATCCATCCGGCGACGCTGGCGATAACTTCTTGGAGTGCAAACGCAACTCCGGCACCGGCGACACCGAGCGCAACAGTCAAGCCTCCCAATCGATCACTGAAGGTAAACAGTAAAATCAACACGGTAACCAAGTAGGCGGCAAAGGTCACGACCTTGCGCGCCCGATATCGCGCCATATTATTTTCCAGACGCAGATTAATGGCCCGCTTGGCGACGCGCACGACCAAGATCAAGATGGCCAGCATCCCCAGTAACACCAATAGTTTGGAGGTCGTTGGCTGTGCCAGCAGGTGTTGTATGTCGTCCATCATATTGATCTGCATCTCTTGAAAATCGGTTGAGGGTGGCTAGGCGCTGCCAAGTTGCAGTTTACATACATTCATTCGCTGGAATTAGAGAGGGCGCAAGCGAGCCAAAGTATGGTTGGCGCTGCTGCCAAAACATCTTCGGCAGCGAATGTTGAAGTGTGGCTGGTAGTTGTAGCCAGTGATCGTGCAGGATATTGCGTCGCGTTCAGTGGCGAATTACATTGAAGCTAAAGCAGCTGTAGTGTTAAGCGGCTGCTGCATTGCGAGCTTATGCCCGGTAGTACTCGGCGCGAGGCCGGTGTTGACATGGTGTTGCTGCTAAGGTTGCATGCCTATACTGCCACTGTGGCTGTTTGCGGAATGCTGAGGGTGGCTGTCCAGTATGCTTTTTGAACGCCATTGAAGATGATGCATGCCCTAAATGATTCTAGAATGACCCATGCCAAGTGAACTTGATCAAGTTTTGCAAGTTGGTCGTGTTATTAAGCAGTTGGTATTCAATGCGTAGTCGTAGTAGTTCGCTTTGTTGCCATTCTCGACTAAAAATTGCTGCAGTGTGTTGCAGCTTCGTGGCGCCACTTTCTGTAGCGTACCGAAGGGCGACGCGATCAACTACATTACTGGTAGGTGGGCTGAGCAGCAGTGCTGTTTCGAACGTTGTGTAAATTGCTGCAGTGGCGCTGCCGTTGGCTACTTCCTCGACGACGGCATTGGTGTTGAGTTGCAATGGCTCGGAAAAAAGCAATAAATCGAGCTTGTCGCTGCTGTTAAAGCGCAATTTCCGGTGCAGGGTACCATCGGCATCGAGACGCATAGTGCCGATGACTTCGTCCACCATTGGCAGCAGCGAGCGAGCGACCAGCCTTGTTTCATAGTGGTTATTGCCTGCGGAAGTACCGTCATTCCAGTTTGCAAAGCTGGCGTTTGACTCAAGACGCAGATTTGGTAGTAGCAGGTAGTTGAACGAAACGCGTGGTGTAATCAACGTCTGATTACCAAGTTGCTGTGTGATTAATGCACCATTGACTTTCAGCGCATCATCCGCGAATAGCAGACCGATATCGGTGCGTGGCTGTGCTTGCGGTACGGCGTGCAGATAGGATGTGACTTGCACAGCATTGGCTGACTGAGCCAGCAGGGTGGCGAAGACAGCTAACAACGACACCAATAAGGCAGGAATCCGCATAACACTGTCCGTGACGCAACACTATCGAAGACAGATTTAACCGTATTTCGTTGTAAATAGCACGGGTAGCGGCGCACAGTACGATACATTGCGTGGAGCCAGTCACATGCGGTGGCTGTCGAACTGCAAAATGAAGGCTGCACAAGTGCATCTTGGCAGCTTCTGCGCCAACCTACATAAAATATGGAGATAACGCTGCCACCGAGGCGCGGTTCGGTTTGTGTTTAGTGGATAAATTCAAGAGTCGCTTTATTAGTGCGCTGTGGTTCCGGCGATGGTCGGATGGATTGGCGGTGTCACGGTAACTGCCTTTGGCGCTGCGGCGATAGCAGGTGCGAGAGGTGTAATCGCCGCATGCAGTGTTGCTGTGGTAGCGTTGGCTTGTGCTCCAACAGTCACGCCGCTTTCCTGCTTGATGGCCTGTTCAGTACGAGCGTTCATCACGATGATGGAGATGCGCCGGTTGATCGGATTGGATGGCCGCTCTGTATCAAGTAGTGCAGAGTCGGCCAATCCAACGACGCGGCCAATTTTTTCTTCTGGCAGCCCTCCCACAATCAAGGCGCGACGAGCGGAGTTGGCGCGATCAGTGGAGAGTTCCCAGTTACTGTAATTCTGGCGCATGTACTTTGATGGATCGGTATGACCGCTGATGCTGATGTGGTTTGGCACGGTATCAATTGCCTTGGCTAACTTCAGCAGCAGTCCCAGCGTGTAGTCTTTGAGTGTCGCGCCGCCAAGATCAAACATCGACCGATTCTCTTTGTCGACAATCTGGATACGCAAGCCTTCGGCAGTGAGATCCATCATGATTTGATCCTTGAATGGTTGTAATGAGGCTTCCAGTTCGATGGCCTGCTCCAATTCTTGTTTTAGATTCTCAAGTTGCTTGGTTTCTGCGCGTTCCGCTTCTTTGGCTGCTTTTTCAAGGGCTTCCTTGGTGGGGTCAGTGTCTTCTTCGTCTTTGGCGGGGGCCTTGTTCTTGTACTGCTCCATTGAGCCACCCATATCAATCATTGCCGAGCTGGGGCCTCCCTGGCCTTGTACCGCCGTGGGTGAAGGTGTGGGGCTGATCCCTTGTACGGCGGAAGGATTTTCGAAATATTCTGAGATACCGCCTTTTTGATCGGCACTGGTGCTGCCCATCAGCCACATCAACAGAAAGAACGCCATCATGGCGGTAGCAAAGTCGGCGAACGCGACCTTCCAGCCCCCGCCGTGGTGACCATGACCGGCAACGATACGTTTGATGACAATCGGCTGTGGGGCGTCTTCCATGGCCAATTACGCCTTCTTGCCTTTAACGTGATCTTCCAGTGTTTTAAAGCTGGGTCGGAATTCTGTGGGTGTCACCTTGCGACCAAACTCAATGGCGACTTGCGGCGCATAGCCTTGCACCATGGCGATGATGCAGGTTTTCATGACCGTGAAAAATGCGCCCTGTTCGGCAACCCTGCGTTCCATCGAAGTAGCAATCGGGCCGACTAGGCCATAGGCCAAAAGAATACCGAGGAAGGTGCCCACCAGTGCTGCTGCGACTTTGTGCCCAATTTCTTCCACCGGGCCACCGAGTGCGCCCATGGTGTTCACAATGCCCAGCACCGCTGCCACGATGCCGAAGCCGGGCAGGGCATCAGAGACTTGATTAACCGCCTTCGCCAAGGACTCTCCTTCGTGATGGTGAGTTTGCAGTTCGATATCCATCAGGTTTTCCAACTGAAACGGATTCATTTCGCCGCTGACCATCATGCGCAAATAGTCCTGAATAAACTCAATAGCGTGATGATCCTTCATTACCTTTTCGTGTTTTTTGAATACCGCGCTTTTACCAGGGTCTTCGATTTCACGCTCCAGACCCAGCACCCCATCCTTGCGTGCGATGCTGAACAGGTCATACATCAGGCCGAATAGATCCAAGTAATCTGCCTTGTTGTATGGGGCGCCTTTGAGAGTACCACCAATTGCTCCACCTGCTTTTTTAGCTATGCCTAATCCATTGGCAATGACGAATGCGCCCAACGCGGCGCCGCCGATGATGACTACTTCCGAAGGCTGCCACAGCGCAGCAATGTGACCGCCGTGCACGGCAAAGCCACCAAGGACGCAACCCATTACAACCACAAGGCCAATGATTAGATTCACAACATATTCCCGCGTTGAAGCCAGATTGCCAGGTCAATCCGGTGCCTATTCATCATCGGCAGTGGCGCCCAGAATTTGAGGGCCAGATGATCAAAATATCGTCTTGTAGTCCCACTTTTAGTGGCCAGCTTCTGGTCATTAATAATTTTCGGCAGCTGGATCGACTCCCTTAATTAACGCGATCTCTGCTCCTTATTGGTGCCCGCAGTGCCGCTGTCGCGCCTCATCGTGGGGCGCTGATTGGCTTGCTGCCGTTCCTGAACTGGGAATGCACGCGTTTTTGGCGGCTCCGGTGGGCTGGCATGGATGCTGCATTGCTAAGTTCCAGGCGCCAGTTAAAAACGTTCATGTTGTTTACGCGCCACGGCTAAAACAGATTCGTGTTAGTTAATCAATTTAGAGTTGTTAAGTAAGAGGGTTGTTTATGAAGCATGTAAAGATTCTGTCGGCATTGAGTTTGCTGGCGGTTGCGGGCGCGGCCAATGCAGAAGTGGAAGTGTCTGGATCAATGGGTATTGCCAGTACTTATCTATGGCGTGGTATTGATTTAGGCTCTGGCACACCAGCTGTTTCGGGTGATTTGCATGCCAGCGCAATGGGCTTCTATGGCGGTGTCTGGGGCTCTTCAGGCGATACGGTTAGCGGCACTGAATACGATCTATACGCTGGCTACGGTGGTTCGGTTGATAAATTTACCTATGACATTAGCTATTGGACATATGTATATCCAACTGGCGCTGTAGCTGAAGACCTCGGCACCCCAGGTAAGCTAAGCGAAGGAATTGTGAGCTTAGGTTATGGCCCTGTTTCTGTGTTCTATAATAAGAACATTGCCACTCCCGGTGACGGTGACGGTGATTACTCTTACTATGGCATCAAAGGAAAATTGGGTGCTTTCACAGCGGTTCTCGCTCAGCACAATCCTGGTGTTAGCGGAAGCGATAAAATGACTCATCTGGATCTCAGTTACGCCTACAACGATAATCTCTCGTTTACTATCAGTAAGCAGATAAGTGACAAGGGTGGAAACGCCCCGTATTTTGTAACTGACGCTAACGGCAAGCCTGTAGATAAATTGAAGTTGGTTGCTTCTTACAGCGTGCCGTTCGGTAAGTAATGATGGCTGAGTAGGTAATGTACGAGCACTGCGAGTCGGTGCAAGTTTGATGTGTGTTGATACAAAACCCCGAGTGCAAACTCGGGGTTTTGTTTTTTGATATGCATGGACGCGAAGTACGCTACTCCGCGACATGCTGTGTTAAATGCTGGCTCTTCCCCTGCCAGTTAAGTAAAGTCTCACTCGCCAGCCACACATGTGGTTATTTTGCAACAGTGAGGTCTTATGAAGCATCTGAAAGTTGGTTCGATACTTGGGCTACTAGCTCTCTCGGGAATGGCGCATGCCGAGATTTCTTCGACGATTACCCTGACCAACGATTACGATTTCCGTGGTATGTCACAGTCGGCGGAAGATCCTGCACTACAGGCGAGCTTTGACTATGCAGATGCGCGCAGCGGTTGGTATGCCGGTGCTTGGGCCAGTAATGTAGATTTTGGCGATAAAACTGATTTGGAGCTGGATATTTATACCGGCTTTACTGGCAAGACCGACGCTGGCCTGGGCTGGGATGCGGGCTTCGTGTACTACACCTATGACGAAGACAAATATAATTTTCCGGAAATCTACACCGCGTTCAATTACAGCTACTTCGATGCCAAATTGAGCTATACCAATGACTGGGGTGGTCGTGGTACGGATGGCAAGGATGCGTTGTACCTATCAGTCGGTGCGACTGTGCCGCTACCGATTCAGAATTTGTCGGCGCTAGCACATATTGGCCGCAGTGAGGGTAATAACGGCTTTACGGATTACACCGACTACGCGGTCGGCGTGGCGTATACCGTGAACAAATTTGACCTAGGCCTGAAGTATGTAGATACCAACTTGCCGAACCCGCGTTCGGATGTGTTCAATAGCGAAGGCCGGTTTGTATTCACGGTGGCAACCACGCTGCCTTGGTAAGTCTTGTGAGGGGCTGGATTTGTCCCGCCCCTCTTTTTGCCCTACCTGCCGCTGTACAATGGCCCCGTTCCTAGCCGTTTGTCAGCGAGCCTGATTTCCATGAGTAATCGCACCCCGATCGACTGGCACGCCCGTGCCGCGAGTTTGCAGTATCGCAACGACGCTTTTATTAATGGTCGTTATGTGGCCGCCGTCAGTGGTGCGAAGTTTGATTGCATCAGTCCCATTGATGGGCGAGTACTGACTCAGGTTGCCGCTTGCGATCAGGTTGATGTTGATGCGGCGGTCGCCGCAGCGCGTGACGTATTCGAGCAAGGAGGTTGGTCGCATGCAGCGCCATCCCATCGCAAACAGGTGTTGTTCAAGTTTGCTGACCTGATCGAAACGCATGCCGAGGAGCTGGCGTTGCTGGAAACGCTGGATATGGGTAAGCCCATTCGTTACAGCCAGAGCGTCGATATTCCTGCCACGGTGCGTTGCTTGCGCTGGTATGCCGAGGCCATCGACAAGTTGTATGACCAAGTAGCGCCGACTGAGCGCAATGTGCTCGCGACGATTACGCGCGAACCGATTGGTGTCGTTGGCGCCATTGTGCCGTGGAATTTTCCATTGATTATGGCGGCGTGGAAGTTTGCACCTGCGTTGGCAGCAGGCAATTCCATCATTATCAAGCCATCCGAGAAATCACCGCTGAGTGTCCTGCGTATTGCTGAGTTGGCAACGCAAGCAGGCTTGCCGGATGGCGTATTCAATGTGCTGCCGGGTTACGGCCATACGGCAGGTAAGGCATTGGTGCTACACATGGATGTAGATTGCATTGGCTTCACGGGTTCGACAGCCACCGGCAAGTTGATGCTGCAATACGCGGGACAGTCCAATCTGAAACGAGTGTGGCTGGAATGCGGCGGTAAATCGCCCAACATTGTCATGGCCGATGTGGAGAGTCTTGAAGCAGCGGCTGAAGCTGCAGCCGCAGCGATATTTTTCAATCAGGGTGAGATGTGTTCCGCCGGTTCGCGCCTACTAGTGCATGAGTCAATCAAGGAGCAGCTGCTTGAACGTGTGGCGCACTATGCTGATAAGTACCAAGTAGGTGACCCACTTGACCAACGCACCAAGCTCGGCGCCTTGGTAGACGACTCACAGTTGCAGCGCGTACAGCACTTTGTCGATGAAGCAAAACAACAAGGTGCGAATTTGCGTCACGGCGGTCAACAATTACGTCAGTCAAGTGGCGGCTATTACTTTGAGCCAACTTTATTCGAAGCAACGCCGCAGATGTCGATTGCCCGAGAAGAGATTTTTGGCCCAGTGCTATCTGCCATTAGTTTCAAGACGGAAGCAGAAGCCATCCACATAGCCAATGATGTGATGTATGGGCTGGCTGCGGCGGTGTGGACTCGCGACCTCAATACCGCGCACCGTATGTCACGTGCGTTACGTGCCGGTACGGTGTATGTGAATTGTTACGATGAAGATGACATTACTGTGCCATTTGGTGGATTCAAGCAGTCGGGTAATGGTCGCGATAAGTCGCTGCATGCCTTCGACAAGTACACCGAATTGAAAACCACCTGGATCAGGTTGGGGTAAGGATATGGAACCAGCTTCGGTTGATAATTCGGATTTCAAGGCTGTTGATGCAGAGCTAACCCCGATGCAGCGGGCCATTCGTGCCCGTGCCTTGCTGACTATTGAAAATGATCAAAACAGGCCAAAGCTGTCGCCGCGCAACAAGCTACTACTTGGTTTACTTTCGGTACTGACGGTGATGGGCTTGATACTGATGATCAATTGGGGTGTGGCGGTCATGCAGCGTATTTTTGAACTATGGAGGCAGGACGATACTGCTGTTGCAACGCCCAAATCGAACGACACGTTTTATATCAAGGTAAACCCTGAGCGCCCCCCACCAGAGGTTGATCCCAGCCCAGCTCCAGAAACTAAATAGCTGCGTTAATGCCCCGCATATTTTAGTTCACCTGCGGTAACGACTAGCGGCAGGTGATTTTGTCTGGTGGCAACGCACAAGTGGCAAATTCGGTGAGCGCACAGGGTGGGTTGTAAGCGCGGTTGGTACGCCTCAGTCGCACAGAACGACGCAACTAGCAGGATCAAAGAATCGAAGCGATGCAGCATGGTCAACTGCCTCTTCACGCTGATGATACTTGCACTCACTGGTGATATTCATGTGTCACTGAGCGACCTGTGATCAGTCATAACATTGTCAACAACAGCGACTACAATGCGTTTTCCTCCCCTCATTCGAACTGCATCATGTCCAATCCCTATATCGGTTCCGTGATTGAGCAACGGATTAGTCGACGTGAGTTGTTGCAGTCGGCTCTGATGGCTACGGCGTTGCCATTTACTTCCTGGTCGGCCAGCGCGCAGCAGGCTGCGTTAAATTTCAAAGCCATTGTCGGTAGTAAAGCAGATCGCATTATTCTGCCCGATGGGTATGTTTGGGATTTGGTGATTCGCTGGGGGGATACTTTGCGGGACGCTGTGCCCAGCATAAGTAGCGACGCTGTTAAAAAGGGTGCGTTACTGGAAGCCAAGGCTGCACAACAGCAATTGCAGCAGTTCGGCAGCAACTGTGATGCGATACAGTTTTTTCAACTCAATCCGGGTGGTCACAGCACGCATGGTGTGCTGTGTGTGAATAACGAATACACCAATGACTGGTTGATGTATCCCGGTCGAAAATTAGTATTTGGCAGCGATCCGCAGCATGTTCGCGAGCACATCAACAAGCATCCAAGTGTTGTGGCGATGAGCAAAGCGGCGCATGGTATTTCGATAGTGGAGGTGCAGCAAAAGAATTACCAGTGGGGTTATAGCAGAACATCCAGATATAACCGCCGCATCACCGCCGATACTCCATTCGACATCAGTGGCCCGGTGCGCGGTCATGCTTGGATGAAAACAACCGCAGATCCAACTGGTACAACGGTGCTGGGAACCTTTGGCAATTGCGCGGGTGGACGAACCCCTTGGGGCACATACTTATCTGCCGAAGAAAACATTCAGGATTACTTCGGCAATTTCAAAAACTTCTATGACAAAAAAGAAACTGACTCAGCGGTAGTCGCGGTGCATAGGCGTTGGCGCATGTGGTCGGATGTATCGCCCTATGGCTGGGATGTCATTGACAAACGCTTTGATGCCAGTGTCGAGCCTCATGAAGCCTTTCGCTTCGGCTGGATTGTGGAAGTGGATCCACTTGATCCTGACAAGATACCGATTAAGCGCACCGCACTGGGACGCTTTGCGCACGAAGCAGCCAGTCCGATTGTCGCTAGCAATGGGCGCCTCGCCGTGTACATGGGTGATGACGACAAGTTTGAGTATGTATACAAGTTCGTCAGCAGCGAGCGTGTCGATGCCAAGCGACCACAAGCCAATGCGGCGGTGCTGGATGAGGGTGTCTTGTATGTTGCTCGTTTTGATGCCGATGGGTCGGGTGAGTGGTTGCCACTGATTTATGACGTGAATGGGCCATTGAATGCCAGTACTGGATTTCGTGATCAGGCAGAAGTGTTGATCAATGCGCGTGCTGCTGCCGATGTGCTCGGTGCCACCATGATGGATCGACCCGAAGATGTGGAGCCAAATCCACTGACCGGTAAGGTGTATATCGTTTGCACTCGCAACGAGTCGCGTACTGATAACAATCAGCAGGGCAGATTCGGCAATCGTCAGATTGACCTTGGTCCCAATGCCGCAAATCCGCGCGGTAATAATTTGTGGGGACACATTATTGAACTCAGTGAAGGTGGTGATGATCACACCGCGCTCACCTTCCGTTGGGAGGTATTGCTGCTGGGTGGCGATCCAGCTAACGGAGGGTTGTTATCTACTGTGGCATCGCTCAAATCAGGCGAAGTTACCGAAAAGAATTCTTACTATGCTGGCCAGCGTGATGCCAAACAGCTTGGCGCTATCGGCTCACCCGACAACATTGGTTTCGATGCGGCAGGTAATTTATGGATAGTTACGGATGGCGATCAACCCCATGGCAGTAATAATGGTTGTTTTGTGTGCGCGACCAGTGGTGGCCAACGTGGCCTGCTTAAACAATTCATGAGTGGCCCGGTAGATGCGGAAGTATGTGGGTGCACCTTTACACCCGATAACCAGACTTTGTTCCTCAGTATTCAACATCCTGGTGAAGGCGGTTTACTAGATAAGCCACTAAGTCATTGGCCGGATGGTGGCGATGCGGTACCGCGCTCCAGCGTGATTGCCATTCGCAAACAGGGCGGGGGAGTGGTGGGGTCGTAACTCTGTTGGTCGAGCCAGGGTGTTTTGCTGCTTCCTGAAATTCAGACACGTACTTGAATCGTTACTTCAGTAGCGCTCAGGCTTTGCAATCTGAATGGCTACTCCAACTGCATTTCCATACGCACCACGCCATTGGGTGACTTTGCGTCATTGCTGCTGGCGGTCAAGAAGAGGCGCTCTGCAGTGAGTTCGCTGTTGGCCAGCAATGCAGCTTGAACCGCTTTGGCGCGATCGTGGCTGAGTGCATCACGTTCGGCATCACCAATGGCGAATTGAGGTTTGAGCGTAGCCTCCAGATAGCCAATGTTATTGACAATACTGTCATCTGCCGTTTTGTCTGCTGGCAATACGGGCGCGTTGCCTAGCTTGTGCTGATACAGCGTAGTGAGCGCCTTGAGTCGTTGTGCTGTGGTGGTGTTGACGGTGTCAGGTAACTCAGCAGCGAGTGCCTGCTCAAACGCGGCCTGATTCATGGCTGCAGCATCGGCTTCATTGATAACGGTTAGTGGGATATTGAGTTTTAGCTGTGGGCGTTCCACTAAGGCTTTACTCAGGTTGGTCAACTTGTCGATGTCGCTGCTGCTCAGCAGGGCCGAGCCCGGCGCAAAGTCCACATAGGCCAGTTCTTCACCGCCACCAAACAACGAGCCCAGTGCGGCGAAGGGCGCGGTCACAATCTTAGTCAACAGCCCAACAAAGGCTTTCCAGACAACGGGGCCGACTTTGAATTTCGGGTCATCAATGCTGCCATTAACGGGTAGATTCAGATCAATCACGCCATTGCGATCTTTCAATAGTGATACAGCCAGCTTGATGGGTAGTGGCACGGCATCCTTGCTGTCGGTAGCGTCACCAAATTCCAGTTGATCAATCACGACGTGATGGCTGGCATCCAGTTTGCGATCATTAATCTGGTAGTGCATCTCAGTGGACAACTTACCTTTGGCAATGCTGTAACCAGCAAACTTGCCGGAGTAGGGATTGAAGGTAGTCAACTCCATGTTGTTGAAGCTCATGGTAATGTCACTGTACGTGTCAGCGGCGATGAAATTAGCTTCACCGTTGATTGCCACTGGCGCGTAGCTATCAACACGACCCGTCAACTGCACCTTGGCGCGTGAAGTATTTGCTGACGAGATGCCGCTAATCGTACCTGCCAATGCTTGAATGCCGCTGGCAAACGTGGGACGCACAGAATTATCGGCGAAGTTGGCTGAGCCATCGTCGATATTCACCTTGGCTATGCGAACTTTTCTTGTCGGTGTGGGTGCACTGACGTGTTGCTCAACATCTTCTGTGTTGGTATCAATACGCAACACTCGTTGAATATTGCTGCTGCCATCAGCATTAATGATGAAACGAAAGAACGGTTTGCGCGCCAGTATCTGATCAATCTCCAGTGCGTCCGGTGACATGCTGTAACGCAGATGGTGGAGCTGCAGTGACTGCCAGTTAATAAAATCTTTGCGCTCGGTCTTGTCCTGTGTGTGCAGGTTGTCGATGTTGAGGTTACCGCTGAAGCTGAACTGCGGGGTTTTACTATTGGCGCTGCCGCTGTAGGTCACTATCCCCTCCATGCCGAGCTGGCCATCTTTGATAAGTACATCGGTGGTGGCGGCCACATAGCCCTGTGTGTCCTTGAGAGCGAAGTTGGTGAGTTTGATATTCAGTTGTGAATTCAACGTGTCGAGATCAACGCTGCCGCTGGCGTTGAGGTCAGCGGAGTCATTAATGCGCAGCGTGGTATCAAGCGTAATGCTGGTGTTTGGCGCGCTGTTAAAATTGTGTGCTTGTAACTGCACGGGATTGACGGTGAATTGCACCGCAGGCGTCACGCTGCGATCTTCTAATTGCAATGTGGCGTCATCCACAACCAGCTGATTCACCCGTATGTTCCATGGTGCATCGCTGGGCGCATCATTACCCAATAATTCCAGCAGATTCAGTTGATACTGCGCGTCTAGCCACGCATTGATGTGCGCGCCACCGATTGCCACCTGCTGAATTGCGACAGCGCGGTTGAGTAAGTCTATTTTTGAATCACGAAGATTGAGAGTCGGCACCGTGACCCATGCGTTGGTTGCATCACTCATGGGGGCGATTTGTATAGCGGTGATCACAATACTTGGCAGACTGAGTTGTAACTCCGGCACCTCGTTTAGTGCGAAGTGATATTCACCTTGCAGCGTGACCGCACCGGCCAGTAAGTGGAACGGAAGTGTATCCTGAAGATAGCCTTGAATAGTGGTGCCTTGCAGGTTGTTGATGTTGAATCGACCCACGGAACGAAGCGGTTGTACGAAAAAGTCACCCTGGAGATCAAAGCTCTCATCGGCGTTGGATTTGCCGGTGAAGTGAAATGCATTGCTATGAGTCGGTTCGGTACGAAAATTGTCCAGAGTAAAGCTGATCGGCGTGACAGTAGTAGAAAACGGTGTCGGGCGTGAGTGATCAGTAAGATCAAGTTTGCCGTTTGCCAGCTCAAAGCGGCCAATGCGAATGGCCGGTAGTGCTTCAGCGTCAGTGGAAGCGGTGGAGTCACTATCGCTTAGCGCAGCCAGGTTCAGCATGCCTTCTGGGCTGATAACCAGATTGACTGCGGGGCCGCGTAGTTGCACCAGCTTGAAGGTGTAGGCACGCTGCCATATCGAACTCATTTCAAAATTCACACGTAACGAGTCGAAGCTGACAATGGCTTCGTCATCCGCTTGCAACAACTGTAACCCCGCTATCTGTGCGGTGAGCGTGAACGGATTGAACTGTACTGATTCCAGTGTCAATTTGCGATGTAGCGTATTGTTGACATAGTCCATAGCAGCATTGCTGGCCAGTCGTGGTACCAGCAAGAAGCCCAGCAATGCATAGGCCAGTAGCGCGGCGCTTAGCGCGCTGAGTGAACGCCAGTGACGAATTAGCCAAGACGGAAAGCGATGGCGGAGTGTAGCGGAAGAATTCGACATGATCGGTGCGTGAGTAAAGTGCCGGTGACGAGCGCAAACGGCAGTCAGATTGAGCTGGCGTTGCTCTGATTTTGCACGGCTTGAGCGTTGAACGCGAGGGGATGAACGTGGTTTGTTTAGCAGAACGCCGACTGGGAGTCGGCGTTCATATTGGACTGCCTATGTTGCGTGCATCGGGAACCTCAACCTTGTTCCCGCACCAGGCAAAGCGTCCTGATGGATAAGTTATTTACATAGCGCCAAGATCAGCCAGGATCTTGTTGGTGTCAGGACGGTTGCGGAAGCTTGCTTCGGCATATTTGTGTGTGATCTTCAGCTGTGAATCAACAATGAATACCATTGGCCGCGCAACACGGTAGGCGCTGCTGTTTTCGTTATACTGAGGATCACGAATGCCGATCTTTTCGACGATAGCGCCGTCTGCATCAGAGAGCATGGTGTAACCGATTGATTGTTTGCTGTGGAATGCAGCGATCTTATCGACCGTGTCGAGGCTGACAGTGACGACATTCACTCCATGTTTTTTGAACTCGGCTAGCAAGCCATTTACTTCAGTCAATTGTTTGATACAGAAAGGGCACCAGTCAGCAGAGCGCACGAAAAATACGGCAGCGCCATTCTTGCCCAGCAGTGCTTTGAGGGTTTGTGCCTTGCCGGTTTGGTCTTGTAATGCCAGTGCATCAGGAAAGGTACTGCCCACTACAGGGCCGGGAGGTATCCAAGCGGTGGCTGCTTCGGCTTGCGTGACTGGTATGGACAGCATCAGCAAAGCGGTAGTAACTAGAAGACTGGTAACAAGCGCTTTCATTGTGTGCCTCTGGGATTGGAAAAGGGCTATCTAGTCTATTCGTAATAGAGGCGGCAAAAGTTACATCGGGTAATCGTTGCTTCTATAGCGTGGTGATTCAGGTCGAGATTGACAATACTTTGCCCGGATTCATGATGCCATGTGGGTCGAGGGCCTGTTTGATGCTGTGCATGACAGCCAGTGCAACCGGGTCTTTGTAACGCGCCAGTTCATCCCGTTTCAGTTGCCCAATGCCATGTTCGGCGCTGATGCTGCCACGGTGCTCAACAATAAGCTCATGCATGGCGTGGTGCAGTGCCTCGGTCTTGGCGAAAAAGGTAGTTCGATCACCCTGCGGCGGCAGATTGATATTGAAGTGCAGGCTGCCGTCGCCCAAGTGTCCATACACCACCATGATGCCTTCGGGGGCAATCTGCTGGCAGCGTGCCATGCCTTGTTCGATAAAGCATGGTAGCGCGCTGATGCTAACCGACACATCGTGTTTGATGCTGCCGCCTGCACGAGTTTGTGCTTCCGGGATGGATTCGCGTAAGCGCCACATCATGTCGCGTTGGCTGTTGTTCTGCGCCAGCAAGGCATCGCGTACCAAGTGCTGTGTTTGAGCATCAACTAATGCGGCGGTTATCTCATCCGTGAGCGTATCTGTTAGCTGTGCGGTGGTGGCTTCTAGTAGTACATACCAAGGGTGCACGGCATCAAACGGGTCGCTGGTGGCGTTGATTTGAGTAAAGACCAGTTGCAGCGCGCTGCGTGGCATCAATTCGAAAGTGGCCAAACTGTCACTGCCACTGTTACGTAAATGTGAGAGCAAGGCTACAGCAGTAGCAGGATTTTCTACTGCCACTATGGCGGTTACGCGAGTGCGCGGTAATGGAAATAATTTAAGTGTGGCTGCAGTAATAATGCCGAGCGTGCCTTCTGCACCCATGAACAGGTCGCGTAAATCATAGCCGGTATTGTTTTTGCGCAATGCGGTCAGGTCGTTCAGCACTCGGCCATCGGGCAGTACCACTTCTAACCCCAGTACTAACTCGCGTGCCATGCCGTAACGCAGTACCGCAGTGCCGCCAGCATTGGTCGATAAGTTGCCGCCGATCTGACAAGAGCCTTCTGAACCAAGGCTTAAAGGAAACAATCGTTGCTGTGCTATTGCAGCTTGTTGTGCTTCCGCAAGGAAGCAACCCGCCTCAACCGTTAACGTATAGTTGTCTGCGTCAATATGACGTATGCGCTTCAGTCGCGATAGCGATAGCACGATCTGCGAACCATCACTGGCGGGTGTGGCGCCGCCGCAGTAACTCGTATTGCCACCCACTGGCACCACGCCAACGCGATGCTCATTGCACAAGGCGAGAATCCGGGCTACTTGTTCGGTAGAGTTGGGACGCAATACCAATGGCGTAGCGCCGCGATACAGTTTGCGGTGATCAACCAGAAACGGTGCAATATCGTCGGGTTGATCGAGAAAACCAGCTGGGCCGACCAGCGCGCGCAATTGGTTGAGTAACTCAGTGTTGGGTACGATCAGCATAGGGGTATTCTACTGAGTTCGGTGCAGCAGGTAAGATGACTGCGTAAGATTCGTTGCTCTTCTCAGGATACTCATGAGCTATTGGCTATTATCGATTCTGTTCCAGGTCGCTCTGGTGATTCACATTGTAAAAACGGGCCGCAACACCCTGTGGATCTGGCTGGTTATTTTTGTGCCGCTGATTGGCGGTTTGGCCTACTTCGCGGTGGAAATCCTGCCGGGGTTGCTTGGCACGCGCACGGCGAAACGTGCGGCAACGGGGTTGCGCAAGACCGTCGATCCCCATCGTGCTTTACGTCAGGCCAGCCAGAAGCTGGCGGTGAATGACAGCGTGGATAGTCGTCGCCACGTTGCTGATCAATTGTTTGAGCGTGGTCGCTATGATGAAGCGATGGAGCACTATCGTGCAGCGATGACGGGTATCTACACTCATGAGCCGTTGCTAATGTTGGGTCTGGCCAAGGCGCAATTTGCCAAGAACCAAATTACCGAAGCGCGGCAGACACTGGATGAGTTGATGACCAACAACCCGGATTTCAAATCACCCGAAGGCCATTTGCTATATGCGCGCGCATTGGAAGCCGAAGGCAGTATTGAAAAAGCCCTGAGCGAGTACAAGACGCTAAGCAATTACTACTCGGGTGCAGAAGCCCTCTATCGCTACGCTAGCCTGCTCAAGCGGCAGGGGCAGAATGAAAAGGCCGATAGTATGTTTAAGGAGTTGCTCGCCAATGCGGAGTTGGCGGGTGCGGTGTTTCGCAAAGAAGAGCGCGAGTGGCTGGAGGCAGCTAAGCAAGAACTGGGATGATTAACTAGGATTGTTTGAATAAACGCGACAATCCCGCCCAGAAAAGCCCTTCGAAAATGATACCGATCAGCAGCATGATTCCACCAAGGACAGGTGTGGCCGCATAGGCGGCGATTATTGCGAGCAAGAACACCAAGGCAATAAGCGCGTGCTTCATATTTGTTTATCTCGCTGCGACTAGATCAATGGTTTCCAAATACGATTGCTGCGTGGCAGGTAGTAGCGATCTGGGTTGAAGGATACCAGCACGTGATGTGCTCTGCCGACGAAGCGATCGCGTTCCACAAGGCCAATGTAACGTGAGTCAGCGCTGTTATCGCGATTGTCGCCCAGCATCAGGTAGTAATCAGCGGGCACGGTAATGGGGCCAAAACTACGCAATGCAGGCCGCTTCGGCAGCAACATCACCGCATGCGCGACTTCCTCTAATTGCTCAGTGACGAACTGTGGTTGTGCTTTCTGTGTGCTCGATAACAATTCGATAGGAAAGTTATACGCATAGTAATTAACCGCTTTGCCATTAATTAATAGTGCCTCGTTACGCATCTCAATGATATCGCCGGGAACGCCGATCACCCGCTTGATCAGGCGCACCTCATCAACAGGAGAATAGAAAATAGCGATTTCGCCACGTTGCGGATCAGCGCCTTGGGTTATGCGAGTGGTGGTAAAAGGTATTCGCCAGCCATAGGCGTGTTTATCGGCGAACACATAATCGCCTTCGACAATGGTGGGGTTCATTGAGCCACTAGGCACGACCATCCAGTCCGCATAGGAGGAGCGAAACACCAGCATCAATCCGAGGAACAACAAAGTGCCACGATATTCACGCAACGCGGCAAACACTCGGCGAGTGGTAGTCATTAGTAATTTTCCTACGGGATTGTCCGTGTAGATTGATGCTAGTTGTTGACTAGTTGGATCATGATTGGTTCATGGCTAGGTGTGCATAGTTTTACCGCCTGATGGAACCTGCCATTGGCTCTTGCCTAGCCAGAGTGGAGTGGCACGCAATTCAGAATGAAGTGGTTCCCAACCTAAGCCCTAACAGGCGGCACTGAATCTGACAGACGTTGTCAGCTTTGTATCGAAAACAAGCGCTCAAACATGGTCTGCTGTCGGCCCTTATGCGACATTCGCGCCTCGGTTCAAATTTTCCACATAGCAGACAGTCAAGTGACTGCTTTGCAGATCGTCAGTGCATCCAATGGACTAGGCGTCCCTGCTGCTGAGGAACTCAGCACATGGGTGTAGATCATGGTGGTGCTGACATCGACATGACCAAGTAATTGTTGGATTCGCCTGATATCCACGCCTGAATCTAGCAAATGAGTCGCGAACGAATGACGCAGGGTATGTGCAGTCACTTTTTTGGGTATGGCTGCAGCGGCCACCGCGTTGGCAATTGCCCGACCGATAGTTTGTTCGTACTGATGATGACGTCGTCGAATCAGGCTACGTGGATCGGTTGACAGTTGAGGCGCGGGAAATACCCAATGCCAGGCCCAGCTCGCACCGGCACGCGGGTATTTACGTTCTAAGGCATCGGGCATCCAGACGCCCGGATGTTGAGCGGCACGATCTGCCGCCCACAGCGCACGAGATCGCGCTAGTTGTGCTCGAAGCGGTTCGATCAACGAAGCCGGCAGCATCACGACTCTATCCTTGCTTCCCTTGGCCTGTCGCACGATGATTACCTTGCGATCAAAGTCGATATCTTTAACGCGTAGTTGCAGGCACTCCATCAGCCGCAGGCCGGCCCCATACAGCAACTGGCACATCAATTGATATTTCTCATCCACCTCGGTCAGTAACCGCGATACCTCGTCGCGCGACAACACTACGGGAATTCGGAAGCGAGGCTTGGGGCGACCAATCTCCCGCATCCACGGTAACTCGATATCCAGCACTTCTTTGTACAGGTACAGGATGGCCGACAACGCCTGCCGATGAGTGGAGGGGGCGACCTTGCGGTCATTGGCCAGGAATGACAGGAACCCTTCGACTTCCTGAGCGCCCATGTCTTTGGGATGGCGTAGGCTATGAAACCGGATAAAGAAACGTGCCCAGTACACATAGGTTCGTTCGGTGCGCAAGCTGTAATGGGCATAGCGGATACGCTCACGTAGCTGATCAAGCAAGCGGACCGACCGAAGTGGCTGGTGGTGCATGTTTTGACGGTAGTGTTATAACTGTTGTTATATACAGTACTATGACAAACAAACCAATTGCAACAACTACTTGCGTCGGAATTGATTCCGGTGTTATCTACCACCCATGGTTTTATCAGTCAAAATCACGTTAGCGAAAACACGTTAGGCAATCATCAAACCATCAACCTATGAAAGGGCATGAAAATGAATAAGTATTTCGCAGAGTTTGTCGGCACGTTTTGGCTAGTTCTCGGGGGCTGCGGTAGCGCGGTACTCGCTGCGGCGTTTCCGGAAATCGGAATAGGTCTCTTGGGGGTTTCGCTCGCCTTTGGTCTCACCGTGCTGACTATGGCCTATGCGATCGGACATATTTCAGGCTGTCATCTCAATCCAGCCGTTTCCATCGGGCTTTGGGCTGGTGGGCGTTTCCCGGCAAAGGAGCTCGCTCCCTACATCATCGCTCAAGTAATTGGCGGCATCGTGGCGGGTGGCGTGCTTTATCTGATCGCCACGGGTAAGGCCGGCTTTGATGTTGCTGGCGGCTTCGCTTCAAACGGCTACGGTGAACACTCGCCTGGCGGATACAGCATGCAAGCCGCGCTGATTACCGAGGTCGTGATGACCATGATGTTCATCATCATTATCTTGGGCGCAACGGATAAGCGTGCTCCGGCTGGCTTCGCACCGATAGCAATCGGCCTAGGCCTTACATTGATTCATCTAATTAGTATTCCGGTAACCAATACATCGGTGAATCCTGCAAGAAGCACGGGCGTTGCGCTTTACGTCGGAGACTGGGCGACTGCGCAACTGTGGCTTTTCTGGGTTGCACCGATTATTGGTGGATTGCTTGGTGCAGCCATTTATCGTGTCATTGGTAAGTCCGATAGTTGAGCGTACTTGCCTAACAACAGCATGCAGCGGACGACGCTTCGCGCCGCCGCTGATGCTGGGCGTTAGCTCTCAGAATCGAAAGTACAATATATGCTAGAACACAAGAAGAAAATTACGAAAGAAGTTGAAATTCAAAATGAAGATTTGAATAACCTAGACTTTTATCAGCATGAACTGGTACGGGTGCATGCTATAGACAAGAAGTTTGTAAATGTCAGCTTTAAGCAGTCTATTATCAGAGATTGTTATTTTCGTAATTGCATATTTAGAGACTGTGACTTCACCGGTGCTGGCATCACGAATTCTAATTTTCAAGGATCGGATTTCGTAAGGTGCACATTCGACTATACAACTTTTTCAGGCACGCATATAAGCACAATACCACTTAAGAGAAATTTACCAAGCAGAGAAAATCTAAAGATGCATTTAGCCAAAAGCCTACGAATGAACTATGCATCAATTGGTGATTACGAGGGCGTTACTTTTGCTATAGATATTGAAATATCTGCAACAATGGAACATCTAAAAAAAGCAACATTTTCCAGAGAGGCATACTATCGTGGCAAAAAAGAGTTTTCTGGCTTTGGCAGAATTGAGCATGGTGCAAAGTATCTATATTATAAATTTTTAAGCTTTTTATGGGGCAACGGTGAAAAACCGTTAAAAATGTTTATTTCAATACCCATACTTCTTGGTCTTCTATCAGTAATATTTTCATATAGTGTAGATACACCTATCATTTTATCAATAAATGAAACAATACATGTTTTCTTTATTGGCGGCCAATCTAACAAGCTCGGGTTTGTATCTTCATCACTTGCTAATATTATGAGATATATTGCGCTCGGGCTTTTTGTTTCTAGTCTCGTGCGACGAATATCGAGGCGATAATATGTGGATATATGTGTTCGGCTCTTTATCGCGTGGTGAAGTAGACGCTAATTCAGATATTGATACATTGTGTATTTGTCATCCAAATGAACTAGCTAGCACACCAAACTCAATGCAAACATACACGCTAGATGAGCTTAAAGAAATATTTATAAACGGCGACCTTTTCGCGCACCATTTGTACCATGAAAGCAAGCTCATTTACTCATCAGATGGTACCGATGTAATACGAAACCTAAATAGCCCTTCACCATATACCAATTGGGTTGATGATATAAATTCATTCATTAATATTGCATTTTATGCTATCGAAGAAAACTTACTAAAAGGTCAAACAGTATTTAGAAAGGGGCTTTTGTATATGTCATTACGCGATATCGCAATGATTTATTCTAATGTAAAGATGAACGTATCAAACTTTTCTAAGTACTCACCTTATCAAATCGATATTTCTCTCAATACAAACACAGAAGAATATGAGGCGCTCAGACTTTGCAGAATATCTTCTACTCGAGGAACATATAACGAATTAATACATAAAGAACTATCTGAATCCTGTTTTATACATGCGCAAGAATGGGTTAATAAAATATATAACTGGAGCAAGTCAAATGCTTGACACAGTTAAACAGCAATCTGAAGTCATTGATATTATTAATGAGCTAACACCAGGCAGGCGCAACCTTACTGGGCTCACTTTATCTTCTATCGCTGACTGGGCAAGAAGAAATAGTGATATCGATGTAACAAACCTACAAAACGAGTTAGAAGATATTTCCAAGCAGATAGGTTGCCTCCATGACAAATCTAACCCGCCACGTGAAAAAGGCTGGAGTACGTATGTTGATTCTCGTATTTATAAACTTAAGAGCATGGTTGATGATAAGAAAAAGAGCTAACAAGTCGTTCGAGTTCGCGCATAAAAATCATGCGCTGGGACTTCCGCTTCGCTACAGCCCCTCAACTCGGCGTTAAAGTCTGCTTCCGCACTTCTGAATGACGACTTTGTAAAAGTTTGACCGGCCGGTTAGGGTCATAATTCGGCAAAGCTTATGCCAGTCTGAATCGGCAATACCTTACCCATGATTACCAGCTCAGCGTGAATGCATTCCACCGTCGGGCCAGCGTTGCCCGATTTCAGCGTTTCGATACCAGCGCATAAGTGCTTCGTGGTTGTCATCATCTGCGGCGGGTGACCAAGGTGCGAAATCTTCTTCCCGGAACGGGGCGTACGGGCCGTGCTTTACTTCAAAAATAACACCGCCTGTATCGAGTGAAAGCACCGCATGCCAGCCAGCAATGGGTACTTCATTCACTGAAGTGCTTTCGCCTAAAATTGCGCGGTCTGTCACCGTGCCAGCACCATCAAAAGTCAAGACGACAAAGCGACCTTTTAAAGCAGTTAGCAACTCCCATGTTTGCAGGTGGCGATGCGGACGTATATACGTCTCTGGTTCCATCGCAATGGCCAAACGTTGAATAGGATCTGCTAGCTCAGCATGAATATTGTGGTTCATGCGTTTGCGAGGCGATTGCTGCGCTTCATCACTGAGAGACGCAAGCCTGCTTAAACTGAGTTTATTCATGATACCGAGCACGCATATAAGTGTGGAGATGAAACGGCTGCTGAGAATAGTTGGGTAGCAATCTATATTAGCAGTAGTGTTTCGTTGTAAGTTGGACTGAGTCTCGGAAGCCCAACTTACGTTTGATTGCTTTGGCGATATTGAAGGGCAAGTTTGGGGTAACGGTGAAGTCAGCAATGGGTCAAAGTTGTCTATTCAAATGACAGGTGCGAAAAAATGGACGCAAAGTTGCAGCAAGACTATGCCCACCTCACTAATTCACATAGCCGGAGTCTTGATCTGCGCATAAGCTGCCAGCGCCGCATCGCGGCCGATGGTCGGCTCCACAATGGGCCGGGGGTAATCACGATCCAGCTCAATGTCGGCTTTCGATAATTCTATGCTCGATGCCGCCCAAGGTTCACAGATCCAGCGATCTGGTAGCTGCGCAAGCTCCGGAACCCAGTGCCGAATGTAGGCGAATTCTGGATCAAAGCGCTTGGCTTGCAGTGTTGGGTTGAAGATACGGAAATAAGGTGAGGCATCGGCACCGCAACCTGCGATCCATTGCCAACCTTGCGTATTGTTGGCGAGGTCTGCATCACACAGGGTATCCCAGAACCAACGCGCGCCTTCCAGCCAGTGAATGCGTAAGTGCTTAGTTAAAAATGAGGCGACCACCATACGCACCCGATTGTGCATGTATCCGGTGTGCCATAGCTCACGCATACCCGCATCAACTAACGGAACACCTGTTTGGCCACGCTGCCAAGCTTTAAGCCCAGCAGCGTTTTTATCCCAGGGAAAATTTTCAAAGCGCGCATCAAGTGGTTTATCGGTGGTATGTGGAAAGTGATAAAGCAGGTGATGGGAAAACTCACGCCATCCCAGTTGGCGTACATAACTTTCAGCGTTGACGGGTTGGTTGTTAAGCGCGGCAATGATTTGTCTGGGACTGATCTCACCAAAGTGTAAGTGAGGTGCCAGTGCAGATGTGCCGTTAGTGTCAGGCCGATCGCGCTGTGTTGCATAGTCCTGCGCGGCGTTGTCGATGAAGGTTTGCAAGCGCGCATGCGCTGCCGCTTCGCCAGATTGCCAGTGCTCGCGCATGCCCGTCTCCCAGTGAATGCGTGGCAGTAGCTCAAAAGTTGCCAGCGGTAGTGATGTTAGCGTCGGTATCACAGCGGGTAGGGCGGCTGGCGTTGCCAAGGGAAGAGGTAGTTGCATCAATCGCTGTAAACAATGTTTCCAGAACGGTGTGAAGACTCGAAATGGTTTATTCTGTTGATTGCAGACTTGCCACGGTTCAAATAACAGCGCCGCGTTGTGGCTACTAATTGTGATACCTGCCGCTTTCAAGGTGCTCTTTATTGTCGTGTCGCGGGCTGTGACGGCTGGTTCGTATAGCCGATTCCAGCACACTAGCGTTGCGCCCGTTTCTATAATCAATTGCTGTAGGCATTCCATGCTTGCTCCTTGGCGAAGAATCAAGCGGCTGCCTAGTGAGGCGATGTTTTTGCTTAGTCTTGCCAGACTATGATGCAGCCACCAGCGGCTTGCTGCTCCGGGTGCCCACGGTGCTTCTTCATCCGGCGCATGTATAAAGATGGGAATGACCTGTTGTGCCTCAGCGAGTGCATGCAGCAACGCCGGGTTATCAGCCAGACGCAGATCGCGACGCAACCAGAGCAGGGCAGTGTGATGATTCATGTTTACAGGACGAAGCGGATCGCATTAGTCGAGGCGCATTCCTCTTCACTCCAGTGGCGGCCAGGCCGAGGCGTCGAGTGTTTCGCGGTAACTATGCCATGCAGAATAAGCCAGCCACGGCATGATCACGATCAGACCGATGAACGCGGTAGCAAAGCCGATCAGGGTCAATAACGCGATGATGGTAGCCCACAGTATCATTACTCTCTTGTTACGTAGCACGGCGTTAATGCTCGAAACGCAGGCGGTAATCATGTCGACGTCACGATCAGCGATCATGGGCAGCGAGAAGACCGTAATGGCAAAGGTCAGGCTGGCGAAAATTGATCCGAACAGTGAGCCAAGCGCGAGAAAATTGAACAATGACTCCCATTCCTCTTCCTGTATAGGAAAGAACGCACTGACCATCATCCCCGCGCGTGACCACAGCAGCAGAATGACTAGCAATGCCAACGCGAAAATACCGGCCTGTCCGACCACTCGCTGTAATAGCGTGAACGAATGACGCAATGTTGGTTCGCGCCTTGATTCCAGTTCGCGGCTGACGCAGTACAGTCCCACCGCTAGTAAGGGTGCGATGAAGATGAAGCCCGACAACAGGGTTGCCAGTAAAGCGAATCGCCCGAGGTACCATGCGAAAGCAGAGACGGCGATACTAAACAGCATGATGGTGGCGCCGAACAGTAAGCTGAGTGCCGGAGCACGTTGTAAATCCTGCCAGCCAAGCCGCAACCAACGTCGAGGTGCGCCAGCATCAAGTTGGGTGCAGGGCACAACAAACGGTCGGTCGGCTTCGGGCATTGCCATTATTGCGGTTCGACTATTTTCATCTGGGTTCTCGTCTGTTACTGCGAGTTGCGCAGTGCCGCGATGCGTTCTTCCAGAGGCGGGTGGGTCATAAACAAGCGGCTGATGCCTTTGCCGCCAGAAATGCCAAAGGCGGCCATTTTCTCTGGTAGTGCGGCTTCACTGTGGCGGTTCATCAGGCGCTCCAGTGCTGCGATCATGTTGGCGCGTCCGGCCAGTTTTGCGCCACCGGCATCGGCGCGGAACTCACGCTGCCGCGAGAACCACATAACGATCATGCTGGCGAGAATGCCGAGCACCATTTGACTAATGATGATGCTGGCCATGTAGGCGATGCCGTGACCGCGTTCGTTTTTGAGAATGAGTCTATCAACTACATAGCCGATTACCCGTGACAGGAAAATCACAAAGGTATTCACCACGCCCTGAATCAAAGTTAGCGTCACCATATCGCCATTGGCAACGTGACTGATTTCATGGCCGATCACCGCTTCTGCTTCCGCCTGCGACATGCTGCTCAACAGGCCAGTGCTGACGGCCACTAAGGCGCTATCGCGACGTGCGCCGGTAGCAAAGGCATTCATGTCGGGCGAGTCGAAGATGCCGACTTCCGGCATGCCGATACCGGCTTGCTCTGCACAGCGCTGTACGGTGTTGACTAACCAGATTTCGCGCGGCGTGCTGGGTTGCGTGATGACCCGCACACTCATCATGCGTTTGGCTGACCACTTGGAGATCGCCAGCGAAATGAGTGCGCCGCCAAAGCCGAATATCGCTGAAAAAACCAGCAGGTTATTGATATCCAGTCCACCGGTCGCCGTCTCAATGCGATCCACACCCAACAGGTGCAGCACAATATTCAGCACAAAAACGATGGCCAAATTGGTAACGAGGAACAGAGCTACGCGCTTCATGAGACACCTTAAGTGAGCAAAGTCTGGGCGGTTGAACTACAGCAGCGGTAAGTATGCGGCTAGATAGTGACAATTCAAGAGCTGGATGGCAGTGTGAAGTTCCGTTGCCGTGATGGAAAAATGGGTGGTAAGCCCTACAATGACCGACAGCTAACTTCAGGAATTTTCCCATGTCTAATCCTCAGCCTGCTTCGGCATCTGCAGCCAGCACTGCGCTCGCCCAAATCGGCGAGCTAATGGAACCACTTGGCCGCGCCGCCGTTACAGCGGCACGGGTGCTGGCGCAAACTGATGCGGCGACTAAAAACCGTGCGCTACAAGTAACGGCTACAGCCTTGCGTGCGCACGCAGCCGAGATTTTAGCTGCCAACGCGCGTGATATGAGTTCGGCGCGTGAACGTGGTTTGAGTGGCGCTTTGCTGGATCGCTTGTTGCTTGACCCGAAGCGGGTGGAAGGCATGGCTCAGGGTATTGAAGACATTATTCAATTGGCTGATCCCATCGGCACTGTTATCGCTGAGTGGACGCGACCTAATGGCATGCGTATTCAGCGGGTACGAGTACCGTTGGGCGTGGTAGGCATTATTTTTGAGAGTCGTCCCAATGTTACGGTGGATGCGGGGGCACTGTGTTTGAAATCCGGTAATGCGGCGATTCTAAGAGCAGGCACTGAAAGCTATCATTCCAGTCGTGCGGTGCATGCCTGTTTGCTGGAAGGCTTACGTGTCGCTGGGCTGCCTGAAGCCGCAGTGCAAATGGTGCCCACTACCGACCGTGCTGCGGTGGGTTACATGTTGGCAGGTATGGCGGATTACATTGATGTCATCGTGCCACGCGGTGGCAAGAGTTTGATTCAGCGGGTGCAGCAGGATGCGCGCGTGCCGGTGATTGGCCATCTGGAAGGTAATTGTCATGTGTACGTAGATCGCGATGCCGACGTGAACATGGCCTGCGAAATCGTCAAGAACGCCAAGCTACGCCGCACGGGTATTTGCGGCTCAGCTGAAACCGTATTGTTTGATCGTCAAGCAAAGATACAGATGCAAGCGGTGATACGTACCTTGCTGGATGCGGGCTGCGAAGTGCGTGGTGATCAGGCCGTACAGCACGTTGATAGCCGTGTGCACGCTGCCAGCGAACAGGATTGGTACACTGAGTATCTGGACTCAATTATCGCTGCCCGGGTGGTGGATGATGTGGATGCAGCAGTAGAGCACATCCGCAGGTATGGTTCAGCACATACCGAAGCCATTGTGACCAGCAATACACAAACAGCGGAGCGCTTTTTGAACTCAGTGGATAGTGCAATTGTCCTGCACAATGCTTCCACTCAATTTGCTGATGGCGGTGAGTTTGGTATGGGTGCCGAGATTGGTATTTCCACCGATAAGTTTCATGCGCGTGGGCCGGTGGGTGTGGAGCAGCTAACCAGTTATAAGTATCTGGTACGCGGTGTGGGCCAAGTACGAGCGGGTTGACTATCTTTTTGCTATGAGTGGCGAATGACTATGCGGTTAAGTCGATGGTTGGCAGTTGCCGGTATCCTGTGCGCGAACTCGGTACTTGCGCAAAACGGTGTGTTGGCACCTCTGCAAAATTTGCTGGCGCAAGCTAAGACAGAGCGTGCGGAGTTGTTTGCGCCGCGTAGTTACGCACGCGCCACCGCATCGCTGGCAACGCTTGAAAAAAACATCGGCAAGCTCAAGCCAGACCGATTGCAAAAACAACAAGCCGAAACACAGCAGGATATTAGTAGTACGCAGCAAGTGGTGGCACAAACCACTATGACTCTGGATACAGTAATCAAAGCCTATGATGATGCCGTTGCTGTCGGCGCGCCTAAAACTCAAGGTGATGCGTGGGTTAAGGCGGAGCAACGCTTTGCACAAGCGGTAGCGCGTGTGGAGAGCAATGATTTGGAGGGCGCGCGCAGCAAGGGTGCCGAAGCGGAAGTGCTGTTGCGTGAAGTCGAATTGCAAGCCATCAAAAGTACTGTGCTGGGCGAGGCGCGCGAGTTGATCAATGCTGCGCAACAAGCCAAGGTACCGGAGTTTGCGCCGCGTAGTTTTGCCGTAGCGCAGCAGCAACTGGCATTAGCTGACCAGCAGATAATTCGCAGCCGTTATGCGCTTGATGAGCCAGTTCGTTTGGCAGCGCAGGCCAGTTACGAAGCCAAGCATGCGCAATATCTGGCTGGCCTGATAGGACGTGCGCAGAGTAGGGATGGAGTAAAGCAGCAGTTGGCTGAGCAGCAGTTGTTATCTATTGAAGAAGCCATTCGTCAGGTAGTAGGTGAACTGGGTGTGCCTGCCAGCTTTGCTCAAGGTTATGAGTTTGTGTTGCAGCAGGCGCTGAGCAAGTTGCAACAACAGCAGCAGGACTTGATCGATGCTCGCCAGAAGGTAAGTGATCGCGATCAGCAGATTGCCGAGATGAATGCGGCGATCAAGCAATTGGAGTCGCGTCTGGGTGGTGAATCGGAAGAGCGCCAGGGCTTGATGAAGATGCTTAGCGCGCAACAACGCCTACGCGACAATATTAACAAGGTAGAGGGTTTGTTCGGCGCCGATGAGGGACGTGTTTATCGGCAGGCAAATCAATTGGTGATGTCACTTAATGCGATCAATTTTCGTAGTGGTAAAAGCACTATCGAACCGGCTAGCTTCCCGATTTTGGCCAAGGTGAGCGAGGCGATCAAGCTGTTCCCAACCGCCAGCTTGATCGTAGAAGGACATACGGATAGTGCTGGATCGGATTCCGCTAATCTGCTGCTATCACAGGATCGCGCTGATGCGGTGCGGCAGTACCTGATTTCCAATCTGGGGGTCAGTGCCGAGAAGGTCAGCTCCGTCGGCTATGGTGAGTCCAAGCCTGTTGCCAACAACGAAACCGAAAATGGCCGCGCACGTAATCGTCGTATTGATGTAGTGATGGATATCGGCGCAGCACAGTGATTCCCTTGGGGGTTTGTTGTGGACACTCGCGTGGTGGTGATTCCGGGTTACTGTGTTTCACGGCTCCTGCCGTGCCCGTCACCCGCAAGTTGTTCAGAAAACCGATGTAACCGCGCAGCCTGCGCAACTTACAGAAGTCTTGGGCCAGATGCTGGCTGCCGACCCCGAAATAAATGTGGTTTGGGTAGAGACTATTAATGATCACAGCAACTCGAAAAAATACTGCTGCTCCTAGAATTTGATTGATCAATGCCAATCAGTGGCTGCATTACTACGTAGTTTTCGCTATAGTGCGCCACGGTTGGGATTCGCGTCCATCACAGGCAACGACAGGTGGCAGTAACTGCTGGCCCCTGCATATCCAGCGGAGTAGTTCATGAGTTACTTGATGCGTGCGGTGGTAGTGTGCATGGTGGCGGTCGGCAGCGTGATGGCGGCGGATGCGCCCGAAACCAATTTGCATTTGATCATGTCGACCAAGGTCAATCCTCAGGGACTTGCACTCTGGGAGATCACCAATGGTGCGCTGAGTGATGATGGTACCTTTGATGCTGCAAAGCTCAGTGCCGCACAGTGGGCGGCGCTGTTGCCGATTGGCAAGTCGCTAGAGGAAAGTGGCCGGATACTGGCAACCAGTAAACAGATCATCGCCGCTGCGCCGGGGGAAAAGCTTCAGGATGAGGGCGTTGCCGGTGCTTCGACGGCTGCTGATGTGCAGCGTTACATCGATGCCAAGCCGGTCGTGTTGCGCAACCATGCAATGGAACTGCAGAAAACCGGTGCCGGTGTGATTGAAGCTGCAAAGAAGCGCGACGCGAAGCAGCTGTCGGATCTGTCCAATTCACTTGATGAAGTCTGTGAGGGCTGTCACGTGACTTTCTGGTATCCGCAGCAGCAGAAGTTATGATTGTTTTTTATGGACGTGGCGCCTCACAATTGATCCAGCCCGAGTCGCCACTGGCATAGTGTTCTTTCTTCCAGATCGGTACGCGCTGTTTTGCTTCGTCAATGATGTAACGACAGGCGTCGAAGGCTGCCCCACGATGTGCGGCAGCAACGCCTACCCACACCGCCATGTCACCGATCTCCAGCAAGCCGACACGATGTACACAGCTCGCGCCGGTGATAGCAAAGCGCTGCAGGGCTTCATCAATAATGCACTGACCTTCCTTGACGGCTAGTTCGGCGAAGGCTTCGTATTCGAGCCGAATGACGGCTTGGCCATCGTTGTGATTGCGTACCCAGCCTTCAAAGCTAACAAAGCCGCCCGCTGTGGGATGATTGAATAAGCTGCTTAATGCGCTACTGTTAATTGGCGTGGCGCTGAATTGAAATGAATTGAGTTTCATTGGCATGCTGAGTTGCTATTAACCACCCGCAACAGGAGGAATGAAGGCTACCGCATCCCCTGATTTGAGGTGATGCTGCCAATCGCAAAATTCATTATTCACGGCCGCTTTAAGTTGTGTAGCTGCCAGCTTGAAGCCGTAACGTTGTTGCAGTTCGGTATACAGCAAAGCGGGCGTGGTAGCGGTGGTGCTGATGGTTTCACTGCGTTTACCCGCTTGTTCACGGAACACAGCAAAGTACTGTACGTTCAGAGTCAGATGGGATGCCGTTAGCACGGCGCTGACTTGTTGATGTTCATCTGGTGTGTTGACGTTGCGTAACACAGTCGCTTCAGTCGCTGCAATCAATAATGTATCCCATGCCTTCAGTAAGGTGCGTGGCGAATATTCGTCGGCTGCAATGGCAGCGCGGATCAATGCAGCGCTGCCAGGTTCCCAAATGGCACACAGAGGTTCTGGCTGCTGGTCGTGTGGATTGCGATAGGCCGTTGCCAAGCGCGTTGGGTCGCGCTGTTGCAGTAATTGCTCAATGGTGGACGCGCTCAGCAGTGGCAGGTCGCAGGCAATGACCAGCCATGCCGCATTGGGGTGGGCGGCTTGCGCCGCTGCAATCCCCGCCAGTGGGCCAATCTCTGCGTGTTGATCAATGATTTGCGGCCAGCGCTTACGTAGCTCGTCCTGTTGATTTGCACGTACCGATACAAATGTCTGTGTGCAATGTGGCTGCAGTAGGTCATAAGCGCGCTGTAGCTGCGGCTGACCTTGGTAGAGTAGCGCGGCCTTATCTTGCTGCATGCGGCGACTGCTGCCGCCTGCCAGCACCAGCCCGAACACGGAAGCGATGCGTGCTGTGTTGCTCATGCCGGTGAGTGTGGGTTGGAAATAAAATGACCGCTCTTGCCGCCTTGTTTTTCGACTAGACGGGTCGAGGTGATGATGATGTCGTGTGACAGCGCTTTGCACATGTCATATATGGTAAGTGCGGCAATGCTGGCACCAGTCATGGCCTCCATTTCTACGCCGGTTTTGTGATGTACCGATACCGTGCAGCGAATCACCGCGTCATTGTCCTGCATGTCGATATGAAGTTTGCAGCTTTCAATGCCCAACGGATGGCAGAAGGGAATCAATTCATGCGTGCGTTTCGCGGCCATGGTGCCAGCAATGATGGCAGTGTGGAACACTGGACCTTTGCTGGTGTTAAATTGTTGTGCTTGCAGCGCGACGACAACTTCGGCGGGAAAGCGTACGCGTGTTTCGGCGGTGGCGGTGCGCTTGGTGGTTGATTTGTCGCCAACATCTACCATGGTTGGGCGGGCTGCATTATCGACATGTGAAAATGGGTTCATGCTCAACCTCCGATGTAGTACATCTCGATTTTGCGCAATGGCTGTTCGTCCTGGCCCAGTTGTGCGCGTTGTTCGCTGTAGCGATCATCCCGGGCTTCCCAAGTATTACGAATTAAGGCGCGCAGTTCATCATCACTGGCACCGCTACGCAGTGGTTGTTTCAAATCCAATCCTTGTGTGGCAAACAGGCAGGTATAGAACACACCTTCGGATGACAGGCGCGCACGGGTACAGCTGCCACAAAAGGCTTGCGTTACCGAGGAGATAAAGCCAATTTCACCTGCGCCATCGTCATAGGCGTAGCGTTCTGCCACTTCGCCTGCATAGTTGCCGGGCAGGCTATGCACTGGCCAACGAGCGTGGATATGTTGCAGCAATTCCTTCGATGGCACTACGTGTTGTCGTTGCCAGTGATTGCGGTTGCCTACATCCATGTACTCAATGCAGCGCACGATCATGTCGCTACCGCGAAAGTGTTCCAGCAGGTTGAGTATCGTGTGATCATTCACGCCACGTTGCACCACCGAGTTGATCTTGATGGGTTTAAGGCCAACTTGTTGTGCGGCATGCAAGCCTGTCATCACTTGTTCCAAGCCATTAAAGCCACCGCTCATTTGCGCGAAAACCGCTGCATCAAGGGTATCAAGGCTGACTGTGATGCGACTCAGGCCGCTGGCTTGCAGCTCGGTGGCGTATTTCTCCAGCAGTACACCATTGGTGGTTAGCGCGATGTCTTCAACGCCATTGATGGCACCCAATTCGGCAATCAGTTCGGTAAGGTTGGGACGCAGTAAAGGCTCGCCACCGGTAAGGCGTATTTTTTTAACGCCCATTTCGACAAACAGATGCGCTAGTCGGGTGATTTCTTCGAATGACAGGCGCTCGGTAGGTTTTAGAAACTCGTAGTGTTCGTGAAAGGTTGAACGTGGCATGCAGTAGGGGCAACGAAAGTTGCAACGATCCATTACCGAGATGCGCAGGTCATGCAAGGGGCGATGCAAGCGATCGCGCGGCGCAGCGGTAGGCAGGGTAAGGATCTGGGTCATAAGTAATTACCAACGATACAGCGGCACTACTGTGCCTGCTGCAATCATACCCTGTGCCGGTGGTAGTTCGACGAAGCCGTCAGTGCCCAATAAGGAAATAAAATCGCCCGAGCCGCGTGTGGGGCAAGGTTCGGCACGCACGCTGCTATTAACGTCAGGGGTTAATTTAATCGGCATAAATACAGTCAGTCCTTGATCTGCCTTGGCAGTGTGCAGCAACGCAATCTGCTCGGTAGGCCTGGTAGACATGCCCATGGCATGCAATAACCCCGGTAGTACGTAGCGATGCAAACACATGAGCGTCGAGACAGGATTGCCCGGCAAGGCATAAACGGCTTTGCCATCGCTGCGCACCCCAAACCACATGGGTTTTCCTGGACGTTGTGCGATTTTGTGGAAGATGCATTGCACGCCGAGTTCGGTTAATACCTGCGGGACATAGTCAAACTGTCCCATCGACACACCGCCACTGAGTATCAGTACGTCGTGCTGTTGTAACAGTTGATCAAGTGCGGTACGAAGTGTGGGTAGATCATCGGCAAGATGCTGATCCACAACCTGCGTGTGGCCGTGTTGTTGTAGCGCAGCTTGCAAGGCATAGGTATTTGAGCGACGTACTTGCCAGTGTTGTATGGGTGAACCTGGTTCTACCAGTTCATCGCCGGTGGACACCAAGGCAATGCGGGGCGAGCGACGCACGGTCGCGTGCGCATAACCGGCGCTGGCTAATACGGCGATTTGCGTCGCGCTCAGCCGTGTGCCGGGGTGCAGCATGGCTTGGCCTTGTTGCGCATCACTGCCGCGTCGGTGCACGTTCAGCCATGGGCTGGGCCGGGCTGTATCTATTAATTGCGCTTCGTCTTGTTGGCGTACGAGTTGTTCTACCGGTATTACGCAGTCACAGCCAGTGGGTAGTTCTGCGCCGGTCATGACTTCAATGCAGTGGTCAGTATTAGTGATGGATAACGGCGCAGCGCCCGCTGCCTGTGTGCCGACGATACGAAGTGCTCGAGTTGTGCTACTGCTGTGTAGGGCGATGCCATCCATGGTGACGCGCTCGAATGGTGGCTGGTCACGCTCCATGATGATGGTTTCGGCCAGTACCTGACCGTTAAGCTCACGTAAGCCCATGCTGACTGTTGTTAGCGATGGACAGTTGGCGTAGATGGCGGCTAGCGCCTGATCGACCCTCAGTGCAGACACGTGTAAGACTCGTTCATGAATAATCTTCAGTCAGTGTCGCATGTCGACCAGGGCTTGGCCATTTGCAATTTACCTTCATTCAATGAAAAACCGACCCCAGCATGGCTGGGGTCGGTTTTGTTCAAGCGCTGGGGCTGAGCCCCGCAGATTCAGTTACTTGGCCTTGAATGCACGTAGTTGCACGTTGAAGGCTTCAGTCACCCTGACGGCATCGTTATAGGCAGCGCTGAATTTCATGTCTTGCTTGGCTTTGATATCTTTGATAGCTGCTTCTGATGGGTTATCACCCAATGCGGCAATCATGGCTTCGGTCTCGGTATTCAGGCAGGCTTGGTAGTTCTTCACATCGGTATCGAATTGGCGTGATGCTTTCATGGCCACTACCATTTCTTCCTGCGTTGCCTTGGCACCGCTGGGTGGTGCGCCAGGCTTGGTCGGATAGGCGCACTCGGCCAGCACAGGTGCGACAACGCCCAAACTCAACAGCGCGGCGATACAGAAATTCTTGGCAAGTTTCATCGTCAATACCCCCAGTAGGCGTGGTTAATGCAGTTATAAAAGCGCTTCGGTCTAAGGCGACGTCACAATTGGTATCTTAGGCAGTTCAATTCTGAGTGCAAGCTTGGCACAGCGCTACTGAGCTGAAACTGAACGATAGCGAGTGTGCAGCACTACGCTCTACAAGGATTGTAAAGCCGCTGTGCCGCCAAGATGCGCCATTTGCCGTATGATCCATGTTTGCTTGGCTCTGACATAGGCCGATGGGTTGTCTGCGCGATAGCGCTTTGGTGCCGGCAGAACGGCAGCCAATAAGGCCGCTTGGGCGGTAGTTAATTTTGCGGCGGATTTTTTAAAGTAACGTTTGCTGGCGGCTTCAACACCGAATACCCCTCTACCAAATTCGGCACTGTTGAGATACACCTCGAGAATGCGCTGCTTCGGCCACAGCACTTCAATTAACACAGTGAGATACGCCTCAATGCCTTTGCGCAGATAACTTGGCCCCGGCCAGAGATACAGGTTCTTGGCCACTTGCTGGCTGATGGTGCTACCGCCGCGAATTTTTAGTCCGTGCCGATTGTGTTGCCAGGCGCTTTTCATGGAAGTGAAATCAAAGCCTGCATGGGCGGCAAAGGTTTGATCCTCTGCCGCTATGACAGCGACTTTTACTTGATTGGATATCTGTGGCCAATCCACCCACTGATGGCTGAAGTGATAGCTCTTGTCGCCACTGAACAGAGCGATGCTGCGGTCACGCAGCATGAGCGTGGATGTCCACGGATCGACCCAGCGCATCAACAGCACGCTACCAATGGAAAACACCAGCCAGCCAGCCAGCAACAGGCCTAGCCAGCGTAGCAGTCGCTTACCAAAGGAGCGTGCTTTCGCCACGAACAGCAGTTGCAGTGAGGCTTAGTTACTTTGTTTGGCGGATTCGATGATTACGGGTTCTACGGGCACATCAGCATGATGACCGTGGTTGCCGGTTGCCACCTTGGCGATGGCATCAATTACGTCCATGCCGGACACCACATGGGCAAATACAGCGTAACCGTAATTGCCCGGTTTGTTATCCAGAAAATCGTTATCTACCAAATTGACGAAAAACTGCGAGGTAGCGCTGTTGATGTCGTTGGTGCGTGCCATCGACAAAGTGCCGCGTTTGTTTTTCAGGCCATTGGTGGCTTCGTTTTTGATGGGTTCATTGGTTTTTTTCTGCTTCATATCAGCAGTAAAGCCGCCGCCTTGCAGCATGAAGCCTGGAATTACGCGATGGAAAATGGTGCCATCAAAAAAGCCGGCATCAACATAGGCGGCAAAATTTTCGCTGCTGATCGGTGCATCTTCAGTGTTGAGTTCAACGGCGAAGTTACCCTTGGAGGTGGTGAATTCAATCATGGTCTGCTCTGGTTTGCTCTTAAAAACACGGGAAATAAAGTCATTCAGGAGTGGCTTTGCCATTGGCCTTCGCTAACGCGGGCATGGTCTGCCAAATCGGCGTGCGAGGCTACGCTAGAGAAGCCTGCCGACTCAAGCAATTCTCGCACTGCGTCCGCCTGCTGCCAGCCATGCTCCAGCACCAGCCAGCCGCGATCAGCGAGAAATCGGGGTGCTTGCTCGATGATATGGCGAATGGCGCTCAGGCCGTCATTACCCGAATACAGCGCCAGATGCGGCTCATGCTGGTGTACCGAGGGCTCTACATCAGGATCGTTGATGGCGATATAAGGCGGGTTGCTCACTACCAGCGCAAACTGCTGCGACGGCACGTTGCTGAACCAGTCACTGTGCAGAAAATTTATATTGGTAATCTGATTCAGTGTCGCATTGTCACGCGCCAGCTCCAGCGCTGCTACTGAACAGTCTGTGGCTAGCAGCTGCGCGGCTGGGCGCTCGCATGCCATGGCTAGGACTATGGCACCGCTACCAGTGCCTAAGTCCAGCGCGCTGGCAATTTGATGTACAGGTAAGTGGTGCAGGGCGCGTTCAACGACCAATTCGGTCTCGGGTCGAGGAATCAGTACTGCGGGGCTGACTTTCAGGCGCAAGCTCCAGAAGTGTTGCTCGCCTAACAGATAAGCCAAGGGTTCGCCGGCGCTGCGACGCTGCGTCAGCAGCTGTAGTTGAGTAACCTGGTGCTCGTTAAGTAATTGATCTTCATTGATTAATTGCTGGCTGCGACTGAGGCCGGTCAGGTGTTCCAGCAGCCATTCTGCTTCACGTTGTGGGGCGGCGCTAAGCGTTGTCAGTTGTGCTTGGGTGGCACGCAGTGCGTCTTGGACGGAAATCGGCATGGTTGGCGTGGCTAGATAACGTGGGCACGCAGTGTTGCGGTCGGTGGTCGGGCAGTCAATCGCTTCAATTCTGGATTCATCTGCGTTTAAGTCAAATCCTGATTGACAATCATTCTTATTAGCAACTAGGATTAAGTCCACGGGTGGTCTAGCAGCTGCAGCTTGCTATCCGGTGTCGCATCCCACGCAACGAGGTACTTATGTACGTCTGCATTTGTCACGGTATTACTGATGGTCAGATTCGCGAGACGTTGTCACGCGGTGCGACGACCTTGGGTGAAGTGCAATTGCAGGTTCCCATTGGTGGATGCTGCGGTCGATGTCTGCCCACCGCGCAGGAAGTAATCGACACCCATCACGCACAGCAAGCCGGTTGCTGTGTGAGCAAGGCAGCGTAACGTACAAAAGTCCGCACGCAAGGTTGCGTCTTTACGGCGCCTCCGCCAAGATCGCCGCTTAATTTCTTTGGAGTGAAGCGATGAAAGGCGACCCCACCATTATTCGTCATCTGAATGTTGTGCTCAAGAATGAGCTGACGGCTATTAATCAATATTTTCTTCATGCGCGCATGTTCGGTAACTGGGGCTTGAAAGCCTTGGAAAAGCACGAGATGCGTGAATCCATTGATGAGATGAAGCATGCCGACAAACTGATCGCCCGCATCCTGTTCCTCGACGGCCTCCCCAATCTGCAAGACTTGGGCAAATTGATGATCGGCGAGGGCATCAAAGAATGTATTGCCTGTGATCTGAAGCTGGAGCACTTGGCGCACGTAGATTTGAAGACTGCAATTGCCGATTGCGAAAAGCTGGGTGACTATGTATCGCGTGACTTGTTTGCTGCCATTCTGGAGTCAGAAGAGGATCACATCGATTTTCTGGAAACCCAGCTGTCATTGATCGAGCGTATTGGTATCCAGAATTATAGCCAGTCGCAGATGGGCGAACAGGGCGAGTAACACCGCTTAAATACCGTGGCAGTACGGCGCGTGATGGTTGCGTGGCGTGCGCAGCCAACGTGAAATTGATGCGACCATTGCTAACTGCCACAGTCCACGAACAATTGCGCACGGCTGTGCGCGCAGGCCTGACCACGGTTGAGTGCTCACTCGACCTTGGTCTTGCAACAACGACGGTTGCAGTGGATGCCACCGGCTGGTGTTGGCAGGAACAGCGTTACCCTTATCTCGATGCCTGCAAGGAGCGAACGATTTATCATTGGATGGGTGATGAATTTCAGCCGGTAGCGCGCTTCACCAATTCACTCATCAAGCTGGTGCCCACCGAGTGGGGCCCACCCACCTTTGAAATTGATGGCATCAAGATGCTGCCTACGGCAAAGGTATCACCGTATGCGGATGCTGAGCGCAAGGTGGGGTTGATTCAGCCGCGTGGCAAAGTGATTCTGGACACCTGTGGTGGGCTTGGCTACTTTGCCGCATGGTGTTTACGTGGCGGCGCTGCACGCATTCAGTCGTTTGAAAAAAATCCCGATGTGATCTGGCTGCGCAGTCTCAACCCTTGGTCGCCGCAAACGAATGAGGTGCTAACGTTAACGCAAGCTGATGTTGCTGAGCAGATTGCTACTCTCTCTGATCAATCGGTTGATGCCATCCTGCATGACCCACCGCGATTCGGTATCGCGGGCGAGTTGTATTCACAAGTGTTCTACGATCACTTGGCGCGCGTCATCAAGCGTCGCGGCAAGTTGTTTCATTACACTGGTACACCGAACAAAGTCGGTCGTGGCCGTAATGTGCCAGATGAAGTCTCAAAGCGATTACGCCTAGCTGGGTTTGCCACTGAGTTGAATGGCGATGGCGTGTTGGCAGTGAGGAAGTAAGCGACCCCGTAGGGTGATGCCGCATCCACCTTTAGCAAGCAAGTGGCTTGGGCTAAACGTAGTGCAGCCCAACATTCAACTGGTACGTTTTTTTGTTCGAAGGCTGATGCCGTTCATGTTGAACCCAACTTCGGAACGTCGTGCTTCTTCCTTCGTGAGATATGCGCCATGGCATCACTCCGTCAACTGCGCCAACTGCTCGGCTTGGTATTCATTTTGTAGTGGTTCAATGACATCGTTGAGATCGCCGTTCATCACCATATCAAGTTTGTAGATGGTGAGATTGATACGGTGATCGGTGAGCCGTCCTTGCGGAAAATTATAGGTGCGGATGCGTTCGGAGCGATCACCCGAGCCGACTTGCAGTTTGCGTGATGCGGCTTCCTTTTGGTCTCGCTTGGCTTGTTCGGCAGCCAGCAGGCGTGACTTGAGCAATGACATGGCGCGCGAGCGATTCTTGTGTTGTGAACGTTCGTCCTGACACTCAACAATGGTGCCAGTTGGAATGTGCGTGATGCGAATCGCCGAATCAGTTTTGTTGACGTGCTGACCACCCGCGCCGGATGCGCGATAGGTGTCGATGCGCAGATCAGCTGGATTGATATCAATGGCTTCAATCTCATCTACTTCAGGAAGAATGGCGACCGTGCACGCTGAAGTATGTATGCGTCCCTGTGCCTCGGTGGCTGGTACGCGCTGCACGCGATGAGTACCAGCTTCGAACTTCATGCGTGAATACGCACCTGCGCCAATCACGCGCCCGATCACTTCTTTGAAACCACCATGTTCACCCACGTTCTCGGACATGATTTCCATTTGCCAACCTTGGTTGGCAGCGTAGCGTGAATACATACGGAACAAATCACCGGCAAAAATAGCGGCTTCGTCGCCGCCGGTACCGGCGCGTACTTCCAGGTAAATGTTGCTGTTGTCCAGCGGATCTTTTGGGATTAGCAGCTTCGACAGTTCGGCTTCTTCATGCTCGATTTGAACATCCAGTGCTTTAACTTCTTCTCGACCCATGTCGCGTAATTCGTAGTCGCTGCCTTCGGCCATCTCTAATGCCATGGCGCGGTCTTTAAGCAAGAAGTCAAAGCCGACATAGCGAGTCACTATCGGCTCCAGTCGTGCGTATTCCATCGACAGCTCGCGAAACTGGTTGTTGTCATTGATAACGCCGGGGTCAGCGAGCAAGGCACTGATTTCGGCGTGACGATCGGCAAGCCGGTCGAGTTTGTGTTTGATCGAGTCTTTCATTCTTTACTTGGTGATTCTTTGTCTGGGGCGCGTTGCATAAATAATTCCTGCGCCGCGCGGATGAGTTCGGCTTCGCCTTGCGTGCCCGCATCGCGTAATCGCTGGCTGGGAGTGTGTAGCAGGCGATGTGTCAGGGTGTCGGCGAGAAATTCCAGCACCTCGGCGGCAGGTCGGCCATTGCTCAGCATGCGCCGCGCTTGTCCTACCGTTTGTTGGCGAATGATTTCTGCTTCATCGCGAATCAGGCGAATGGTGGGTACGGCATCCAGGGTGCGCAACTGTCGGGTGAAGTGCAGTACGTCTTCATTCAACAGTCCATCGGCATGGGTTGCGGCTTCCTGACGTGCTGCCACGTTGTTACTGACTACTTGTTGCAGGTGGTCAATGGTGAACAGATAAACGTCATCCAGCTCAGCAACCTGGGCTTCGATGTCGCGAGGTACCGCGATATCAGCCATGAACATGGGTCGATGCTTGCGTGCGCGTAGAGCAGCCTGCACGGCATTGAAGGTGATGACGGGGGTTGGGCTGGCGGTGGAGCTGACCACGATGTCGGCTTCTGCCAAATGCCCGTCGAGGCTATCCAAGGTAATGGCGTAAGCATTGAACTCAGCAGCCAGCGTCTGTGCGCGTTGTAGCGTGCGATTGGCAACGATCATGCGTCTTGCCCCATTGGCGTACAGATGCTTGGCGGCCAGTGAGATGGTGTTCCCCGCGCCGACCAGTAATACGGTGCGCTCGCTAAAGTCCTCGAACACTCGTCGCGCCATGCTCACTGCGGCCGAGGCCACTGACACCGCATTGGCACCGATGCGGGTTTCGGTACGCACGCGCTTGGCGGCCGAAAATGCCGCTTGGAATAAGCGATTCAAATAGGGGCCAGTGCCGCCGTGCTGCTGCGCAATTCGATACGCCTCTTTCAGCTGCCCCAGAATTTGCGCTTCCCCCACCATCATCGAGTCCATCCCGGCGGCCACTGCAAACGCATGGCGCACGGCTGCGGCGTCGTGATGCTGGTAAGCACATTCGTGCAGGTCTTGGGAGCCCAGCTCATGCCACTCGGTCAGCCACTGCAACAATGGCTGGATGGATTCGGCGCTTGAGTGGGTCAGTGGCGGCTCTACGTGGCAGTAGATTTCGGTGCGGTTGCAAGTAGACACAATCAGCGCTTCGCTGACCTGTGGCAGCTGGCGCAGCTCGCTCAACGCCGACGGCAGCTCGGGATTCGCGAACGCAACTTGTTCGCGAATTGCCACTGGCGCCGTGCGGTGATTGATTCCTACAACAATAAATGACATTACGACTGATCCTGAACCGGCGCGGATTGTCAGTGAAGCTTGCGGGCAACACAAGGAATTGGGTTGATGCGATAACCCGCTGTCCCCCTGTATAGTGGCTCGCCTATGCCAACCCATTCTAATTTATTGTCAGCATGTGGTTCAGTTCGCGCCGGTCGTGGGGCGTGTTTGCTCCTTCTGCTCATGCTAGCTAGCACGCTGTGGTTGGCCGCATGCACTACTCAGAGCGCGACCGATCCGGTTACCACTGTGGCCATACCAGTCACGCAAACGCTGCCCGAATTGCTGGCGGCAGCCGAACGGGCGACGGCTGCGGGCAACTATCCCGACGCAGCGCGCTGGTACGTACAGATGGCGCGGCTTAGCGGCGATGAGCAACAACTTGAGGAAGCGGCCCGTGCCTGCTATGACACTCAGCAATTACGGGCGGCGTTGCAAATAGCAAAACGATGGCTGGACATCAATCCAACTAATCAGCAAGCCCGCGAACTGGCCGCGCTGACCGCGCTCAAGTTGTATGAGGTCGATGAAGCTGCCGCACAGCTACAAGTCTTATTCGAGTCGGCTTACATCACGCCCGCAGCTGGGTTCATTGAATGGTCGAACAAGATTGCGGGTAATGATGACCACGCCGCGCTGGCGGTCATGGAAAAGCTGGCGGCAGCTTACCCGCAGTTGGCGGAGGCCAACTACGTCGTGGCGCGGTTGGCCGAACACACCGAAAATTTGGGACTGATGCAGGAATCTGCTCAGCGCGCTCATGAGCTGGCACCGTATTGGTCGCCTGCTGGATTGCAGCTGGCGCGGGCGCAGTTGTTGCGCGGTGAGCAGCAGTTGGCACTGCAAACGGCTCAGGAGGTGATCAAGAATGATGGCAGCCTTGCTACCCGCTCTGACTACGCTGCCTTTTTGTTGGCAGCGGGCAAACCGAACGAAGCGGTGCGGTTGTGGCGAGAGTTGGAACAGACCGAAGGTGATAATAGCGCCGCAGTGCGGGCCTTGGCGCAGATCGATTTTCAAGTTGGTAATTTTCAATCTGCTTTCAATCGTTTCAATACGCTACTGAATAGCGGCAAGTACTTGAGTGAGTCCATTTTTTACTTGGCCGGTATTGCTGAGCGCACTGGTGGTACCGCTGAAGCGCGGCAGTTATATGGTCGAGTGCAGGATGGTGAATTTGCCTCTGCTGCGCAATTGCGTATTGCCAAGTTGATTCAAGACAGTGACGGCTTGGCTGAGGCACTGTCGTTTCTGGAATCCTATGGCGAAGCTAGCCCCGATGAGTTGCTGTTGAGCTTGCAGGCGCGGACGCAAATGCTGTCTGCGGCGGGGGATGATGCTGCCGCGTTGAAAATTTATAATCAGGCGCTACGTGACTATCCTGATGTGGCGTCGTTGCGGTTGGCGCGGGCTTTCCTGTTAGTCAAGATGGATAAGCCTGTGGCAGCATTACAGGCCATGTATGCGTTACATGAATTACGTCCGCAAGACCCCACGGTACTCAACGCACTGGGCTACACCTTGCTGGATCACAGCAAGCAATATCAGCAAGGCCATGATTACATCGAATTGGCGCTACAGCATTCACCAGACAGCGCGGCGGTTATGGACAGCATGGGCTGGGCACTATTCAAGCTCGATCAGAAGGAAGAGGCGCTGGTTTATCTGCAAAAAGCGGCGCAGAAAATGAATGATAGTGAGGTGGACTTGCACCTTGGTGAAGTACTGTGGGCATTGAATCGTCGCGACGAAGCCGTACAAGTGTGGCAGCAGGGATTGAAACGTTCCCCTGATAACAAAGCATTGCAACAACGTACCAAGCGTGCTGCTAAGTACAACTAGTTTGTTGTCATGAGAATTTTTCTGTTGCTGATGTCGTTGCTGCTGCTCAATGTCGCTTGTGTGACACAGCCACAGCGCATATCCGGTAACAGTGATGCACGCACTGCCAGTGAGTTGCAACACTGGCAGGCCAGCGGTCGTATTGGCATCAGTTCAGAGCAGCAATCGGGTTCTGCTGGCTTTAATTGGCTGCAACAGGATGCATTAAGCCAAGTGCAAGTGCGTGGCCCAGTAGGTGTTGGCTCGCTGTCTTTGACTCTTGATGCAGCAGTTTTGATGATTCAGGCTAGTGATGGTACCGCTTACGCTGCCGATGCCGCGCTGTCGGAAATGCAACTGCGCTTAGGTGCGTCACTACCGGTGGGGCAATTGCGTTATTGGCTGTTGGGGATGGCGGCACCCGGTGAGCATCATTGGTTGAATGCAGATAACACCCTGCTTGAACAAGATGGCTGGCAAATTGCTTATGCCGAATGGTCGCAGCGCGAACAGTTGCGTCTACCGGTGCGGTTGGTATTAACGCGTGACAGTGTGCGTATTCTGGTGGTGATCCAAAGCTGGAATGTGGGTCTATGAGCCACATGGGTTATGGGAACTTGCTTACCGCTCAGCCGGGCGATACCGATAGCTGGCCTGCGCCCGCCAAGCTCAATCTCTGTCTGCACATCGTTGGACAGCGCGCTGATGGCTACCATTTGTTGCAGACAGCATTTCAGTTCATTGACCTGTGTGACGAGTTACGATTTTTTCAGCGGCCAGAAGGCGTCATTGAACGCGTTGCGGGGCCGAGTGACGTACCTGCCGAAAAGGACTTGGTGATCCGCGCGGCACGCCTGCTACAAGTGGCGACAGGTAGCGCGCAAGGTGTCGCGATTGAGTTGGTCAAGCAAATTCCGATGCAGGCGGGGTTGGGTGGCGGCAGTTCCGATGCTGCGACGACGCTGGTGGCATTGAACCACCTGTGGGGCACGGGATTGCCGGTTGCGGAACTGGCTCGGCTGGGATTACAGCTAGGTGCCGATGTGCCAGTGTTCGTGCATGGTCGTGCGGCTTGGGCCGAGGGAGTAGGTGAAATACTAACCCCGGTGGCGTTTCCGCAGCCCAGCTATCTAGTGCTTGATCCGGGGGTTTCGGTCAGTACCGCTGAGATCTTTCAAGCATCTGAATTGACACGCGATACCCCCCTCACCACAATACGCGCCTTTCTCGCCGAGGGTGGGCATAACGATTGTTCCCCCACGGTTCGAGCACGGTACCCAGCTATAGCACAAGCGATTGATTGGCTTGCGAATTATGGCGAGGCTCGCCTGACGGGTACCGGTGCTTGCGTGTTTGCAGCTTGGCCTGAACGCGCGACTGCCACGCGCGTTGCCGCGCAGTTGTCGGCGCAATCGTCGGTCAACGGCTCGAATTGGCGCGGATTTGTCGTGCAAGGCTACAATGAGTCGCCATTGCTGCGGCGGTTGCGCCAAGTGCCGGGCAAGCAGTAGGCAGAGTGAGTTTGAGTGTTGTTGGGGTGTCGCCAAGTGGTAAGGCAGCGGGTTTTGATCCCGCCATTCGGAGGTTCGAATCCTTCCACCCCAACCAACTCATCCAGCCATAATCTTCGGGAGCGCGTTAGTGGATCGATCCAGCATGATGGTCTTGTCCGGTAATGCCAGTCGCAAGCTGGCTGAGGATATTGCGCGTCACCTAAATCTACCGCTGGGGCGGGTCGCTGCCGGTCGCTTCAGTGATGGCGAAATATCCGTTGAATTGATGGACAACGTGCGCGAGCGCGACGTGTTCATTGTGCAATCCACTTGCGCGCCCACCAATGACAACTTGATGGAATTGCTGATCATGGTCGATGCCTGTCGACGCGCATCAGCGGGTCGAATTACCGCGGTGATGCCGTACTTCGGCTATTCACGGCAGGATCGCCGCCCCCGTGCGCAACGTTCGGCGATTACCGCCAAGCTAGTGGCCAACATGATCATGCGCGCCGGTGTGGGGCGCTTGCTGACAGTGGATTTGCATGCAGATCAGATCACCGGCTTTTTTGATATTCCGGTCGACAATGTGTACTCGTCGCCGGTGTTGCTGGGCGAGGTATGGAAACAGAAATATGCTGATTTGGTAGTGGTGTCGCCGGACGTTGGTGGTGTGGTGCGTGCACGCGCGCTGGCTAAACGCCTGGATGATGCTGATCTCGCCATCATCGATAAGCGTCGTCCACGCGCTAACGAATCAGAAGTGATGAATATTATTGGTGAAGTGAAGGGCAAGTCTTGCGTACTGCTTGATGATTTGGTTGATACCGCAGGCACGCTATGCCATGCGGCAACAGCTCTGAAGCAGGAAGGCGCCAAGCGTGTGGTGGCCTACATTACTCACCCGGTATTGTCTGGGCCAGCGGTAGAACGCATTGGCAAGTCGGATCTGGATGAGTTGATCGTCACCGACACCATTCCGTTGTCAGCGGCGGCACAGGCGTGTCCTAAGATTCGACAATTGTCGGTGGCCGGATTACTGGCCGAAACCATGCGTCGTATCCGCGATGAAGAAAGCGTCAGTTCGCTCTATGTCGATTAGGCAAGAGCGGATTGCAAGTATGTCTCGGTGTGAGTTGCTCGCGCTGACATAAGTGGTCATGTAGTGCTTGGTCGCGACACTGCATGACTTGTTGGTAAATAGTTGGAGATTGTTATGAAGACTGCATTTGAAATTGTTGCCGACCCACGTGGTACGGGGCAGGGGAAGGGTGCGAGCCGCCGCCTGCGTCATGCCGGTAAGGTTCCGGCAATTTTGTATGGTGGCAATATTGCCCCGAAGAGCATTACCCTTGACCATCAGAATCTGCTGACGCTGCTGGAAAAAGAGCGTTTTTTCACGTCAATTTTGTCGTTGCGCATTGGTGACGAAAAGCACACGGCGATCTTGAAAGATATTCAGCGTCATCCAGCCAAGAATGCCGTGTTGCATCTTGACCTGCTGCGCGTCATGGAAAATGAGCCGATTCGCATGACGATTCCACTGCACTTCCTCAATGCCGCTATTGCGCCGGGCGTGAAGACGGGAGGTGGTCAAGTGTCGCATCTGCTTAATGAAGTGGAAGTGGTGTGCTTGCCGAAAGACCTGCCAGAGTTCATCGAAGTTGATATGGCGGCCATGGAAATGAATGACACCAAGCATCTGTCCGATCTGTCGCTGCCGGCGGGTGTGGATCTGGTGTTGTTGTCGCACGGTCGTGATGAAGCGGTGGTGTCAGTGCATCACTCACGCGTGGTAGCGGAAGAGGCTGCTGCGCCAGCCGCCGACACTGCTGCGCCAGCTACGCCTGCCAAGGCTGCTGCTGCGGCTCCTGCCAAGAAAGAAGGCGGCAAAAAGTAAGCACTGTCATGTTGTCGGGGCTGTCCTTGATCGGACGGCCCTCGCATTTCAGTGCTAACACTTTAGCTGCTTGTCGTCATGCCAGGGACTCCATTGCATATGATTGTCGGCTTGGGTAATCCCGGTGCCGAACATCTACAGACTCGCCACAATGCGGGCTTCTGGTTTGTGGATGCGTTAGCGCAAAAATATAGCGGCCAGTTTCGCGGTCATACCCGCTACCAGGGCGAGGTGTGCCGCATTCAAATTGGTGCGCAAGAAGTGCAGCTACTGAAGCCGACAACCTACATGAATCGCAGCGGCTTATCGATTCGTGCACTGAGTGACTACCTGAAGATTGCACCGGAACAAATTCTGGTCGCTCACGATGAACTGGACTTGTTGCCTGGGGTGGCGCGTTTCAAACTGGGCGGCGGTCATGGTGGTCACAATGGCTTACGTGACACCATTACCCATGTTGGCCAGAATTTCTGGCGTCTACGCTTGGGTATCGGTCATCCTGGTGATCGCTCTGAGGTAATTGATTTTGTGTTGCAGCGTGCTTCAGCAAAAGAAGAAGACCTGATTGTTACCGCGTTGCAGGCGGCGTTGGAACAGGTGCCGGTGTTTCTGGAGCAGGGCGCTGAAAAAGCCATGCATGCATTGCACAGTCAGAGTGGTAAGTCTGCGTAGACTGCACTCAACTGATTATTCCTTATTCACTAATTTAGTCGGACATTATTCATGGGCATCAAATGCGGCATCGTCGGTCTGCCTAACGTCGGCAAGTCGACGCTCTTTAATGCACTAACGCGTGCGCAGATTGCTGCTGAGAACTATCCGTTCTGCACCATTGAACCGAACACGGGTGTAGTACCGGTGCCTGACTTACGTTTGCAAGCGCTGGCCGAGATCGTCAAGCCGGAACGCATTCTGCCCACCATGGTGGAGTTTGTGGATATCGCGGGCTTGGTCGCCGGTGCGTCCACTGGTGAAGGCTTGGGTAATAAATTTTTATCGCACATCCGTGAGACCGACGCGATCGCGCATGTGGTGCGCTGCTTTGTTGATGATGATGTGATCCACGTTGCTGGCAAAGTCAGTCCGCTGGATGACATTGCGGTGATCAATACCGAATTGGCATTGGCGGATCTGGATAGCGTTGAGCGCGCCTTGCGTCGTGCGGAAAAATCCGCCAAAACCGGTGACAAAGACGCCGTCAAACTAGGTGCAGTGCTGAAGCGATTGAATGAGCATCTGGATAGTGGCCAGCCTGCGCGCTCAATGCCGATTGAGCCAGAGGAGCACAAGCTGCTGCACGAACTGCACCTGATCACCATCAAGCCGCTGATGTACGTTGCCAATGTCGCTGAAGATGGTTTCGATAACAATCCACGCCTCGACGAAGTGCGTGCGCTGGCCGTGAAAGAAGGCGCGCAGGTGGTGTCAGTGTGCGCTGCCATTGAAGCTGAAATATCCCAGCTGGAGGAAGTTGACCGCGCCGACTTCCTCACAGAAATGGGCCTGACCGAACCAGGCCTTAATCGCGTCATCCGTGCTGGTTACGAGCTACTGGGTCTGCAGACTTACTTCACCGCTGGCGTCAAAGAAGTGCGTGCTTGGACCGTTCGCGCCGGCTCTACCGCGCCGCAAGCTGCCGGCGTGATTCACACCGATTTCGAAAAAGGCTTTATCCGTGTCGAGGTCATCGCCTACGACGATTACATTGCGCTGCGCGGTGAACAAGGTGCCAAAGAAGCGGGTAAATTACGCCTCGAAGGTAAGGAATATTTGGTTCGTGAGGGTGATGTGATGCATTTTCGTTTCAACGTGTGATTTTAGGGGTGTTTAAGGCGGTCACTTAGCTTGACAGTCGGCACCCCTGCCAACAGAATTCGCGACCCTAGAAACGGCACAGCTACGCAGCTGGGGTCGAACGAATGGTGATGTAGCTCAGACGGTTAGAGCGAGGGATTCATAACCCCTAGGTCGGCGGTTCGATTCCGCCCATCACCACCACTTTCTTTAATAAAAACAATAAGTTACTTGTTTTGTCAGTTTTCCGATCTTCCAGTCTCGTGCAGTCTCGTGCACTAGGTAGCTCACCGCTTCGCAATGAACGGTGGTTGAGATGAAATTAATCAATTCAGTAACTTGGGCTTGCCGGGCTCAATCAGTCGTAATGCGATAGTGTGTTGGTGTGCTCACGTCGGTAGTGCCTTGCCGCAAAGTCTTTTGCCATTGTCGGTTCTGATTATCTGCGGCAGCGCGCGTCGTGCCGGTGCGCTTGCCACTTTTTCGCAACGCTGCACGCTTTACTTCACTCCAGAGGGAGGCAAGCAGTTACCGCGCCTGCCGTAGTGGTGATGTGCAGTAAATCACTTGCGATATCGCTGCATCAGCTCACGTTAATTCGCGTTAATAAACGTAAATAACAACAGTTCTTTACTTGCTTATACCGCAGCTCAGGCCAAATATGGGAGCTGAAGACGACTTGGGTTTAAGGAGTGATCATGAAACCTCGCATGCTTGCTTTGATGATGGCGATACCGCTGCTGGTGGTGTCGGCAGCGGCATTTGCTCATGCGCCTCTACTTGACTGCTATGTCGACGCTGATCAGGTTAGGTGCGAGGCGGGGTATTCGGATGGCACTTCTGCTGAAGGTAAAAAAATCATGGTGCTGGACGCTAGCAACAAACTGTTATTGCAGGGGGTGCTGGATAGTTCCGGTGCGTTCACGTTCACAGCTCCGGTCGGTGACTACCATGTGGTCTTTGAGGGCGGTGAGAGTCATGTCGTTACTATGTATAGCGCGCAGATTTCCTGACCGGCGTTGAGTTAGGTTAATAGTCAGATCGTTATGGTGTGCCCAGAGGGTAAAGAACTCAGATGAGCGTAGAGAGTAATGCCAAGTTTTCGCGCGGTGGGCTGGCTGCGGCATTGCTGTTGGTAGTTACACCTGTCTTTGCGCATTTTCAGATGTTGTACGTTCAGGAATCTGCCTTACAGCGAGGGAGCGCCCTGACTATGGGGCTCATTTTTACTCACCCCTTTGCTGGAGGCCCGACCATGGCAATGGGTAAGCCGAGGTCTTTCAGTGTGGTCAGCCAACGTGGTGATGCTGAGTCACGGACAACGGATTTACAGCCCTACTTGAAGCCGGTCGAATGGCAGGGTGTTGGCAATAACGCGGCGGCCTATGAAGCGGCGATACCGCGTGAAGTGGTACGATCGCAGGGCGATTACGTGTTTCTGCTTGAGCCCGAGCCTTATCTTGAAAAGGAAGAAGACAAGTATATTCAGCAATTTACCAAGCTGGTGATGAACGTAGGTGGCGTACCGGGTAACTGGGCTGATGTGCAAGGCTTGCCAGCGGAGATTCAGCCACTCAATAAACCGTATGCCAATTGGGTGGGTGGGGTATTTCGCGGCATCGTGTTGTCGCAAGGTAAGCCGGTGCCATTTGCTGAAATTGAAATTGAATACATTAATCATTTACCCGACTTGGAAGGCAAGGCCTTTGCGACCAAGGCTGCGGTTACAGCGCCACATCCGGCTTACGGTAATCTGAGCATCAAGGCCGATGCTAATGGCCAGTTCGCGATTGGTTTGCCACGCGCTGGTTGGTGGGGTGTGTGTGCCTTACATGTTGGGCCAGTGACGGAGCATCTCGGTAAGCCGCTATCGCAGGACGCGGTGTTGTGGCTTCAAGCCAAGGACATGCAGTAGTACCGCGTCAATGAACAGTGCGACATCACTACCACAGCCGCGAATCATTCCGCCATTATCAGGGCGCTTTGAAAGTATTTTGTTTGTGCTGGCGGCATTGATGCTGGTGGCGAGTACCGCAGGGTACGTCCTGCTTAAACCAAAGAATGAAGGCCCGCCGGAGCTGCTGAGCTGGCAGGTCAGTTCATTCGACGGACTAAGTACCGTCGATCAGGCCATACATAGTGCGCTGCTGCCTGCTGCTGAGGAAATTATCTGGGCGAACAATGATACGGGAACCTGGCTCACCATTCCCGAGCTTGAAGGTACGTTGTTGCCACCGTTCTATCGGGACAATTTCTGGAAAACCAACGGTGAAGTGAAGTGGCAAGTCATCATGCCTGGTGCCACCAGCACTGCAGTCACTGAGGCGCCGCCGGTGGATACCAAGAGCGGCCTGGATCCATTCAAGGCTCCCAACAAGGTTTATCAAGGCACCTTGGGTCAGGGTGCCGCAAGTTACTACGGCTCGGGTGGCACGGCACCTGGTCAAAGCACCTACCTGGTGGTGATCGGTCATGCGCATAGCGGCGTGTACTTCATTAATCAGGCGACGCTATGGATACACAAGAATCCAAATGAGCCCCTTCCTGATGTGCTGAAAGCAGAGTCGTTAGTCAGTCATGGCTGGCGGCAGATTATTCCCTACAACGGCGCCAGCGAAGTAGAGCGGGTGAAAGGAAAAGACAATGGTTAATCGACGTGCGCTGCTGAGCGTGATACTGACTTGCTTTGCTTTGCTGCCGTTCGGTAATGCAATGGCTGCCGCGCCCAGCAAAGGCAAGTTGAAGATTGGTACAACGCTGCATCCTTATTACAGCTTTGTATCAAATATTGTTGGCGATCGCGCCGAAGTTGTGCCATTGATTGATGCTGAATCAAATCCGCATAACTACCAACCACAGCCGAATGACATGAAACGCGCCATGACCATGGATGCACTAGTAGTGAATGGCATCGGTCATGATGAGTGGGCGTTCGAAATTGTCAAGGCAGCGGGACGCAAGAGCACGCTGCCCATTATCTATGCCAATGCTTCGGTAGCCCTGATTCCGATCAATGGGGATCAAGGCAATGCCAAGATAGTGAATCCACACACTTTTGTATCGATCACTGCAGCTATCCAGCAGGTCTTTGAAATTACCCGGCGGCTGGGAGAAATTGACCCTACCAATGCCGCTTATTATCGCAGTAACGCGACCAAGTACGCGGCACGCCTGCGGCGCTTGCGTGCGGATTTTATGACCCGCTTTGCCAAGCTTGATTTAAGCGAGTTCCGCTGCGCCACCATGCACGCCGGCTATGATTACATGATGCAGGAATTTGGGCTGAGCATTTCCGCCACTATCGAACCACGACATGGTGTCAGTCCTACAGCGCGTCAGCTGGCGAATACCATTGATGCCATCAAGCAGGCCGATGTGCGGGTGTTGTTCACTGAAAAGTATTTTGCCAATGGCTTGGCTAAGCCGATTGAAGCGGCAACTGGTGTCAAAGTGTATTCACTGTCGCATATTTCTGAAGGCCCTTATACCGCCGACAAGTTTGAAAATGAGATGCGCGAAAATTTGACTACGTTGGCAGAGGCCATTGAATACACCGCTCATACCCCGGCTCAAAACCAGAAGGGAACCTGATCATGCGTGGCCCGGCGATTGTTTTTGACCATGTATCCCTAGAGCTGGGGGGTACTGCCATTCTCGACAATGTCAGCTTTCGTATTGAAGCTGGCGCATTGCATTGCATCGTCGGTGCGAATGGCGGTGGTAAGACATCGTTGATTCGTTCATTGATCGGCCAGATGCCACACGCGGGGCAGATTCGCTTGGAGGGCGCACATCAGGGGCCGGTAGGCTATGTGCCGCAAGTGCTGGACTTTGATCGCAACGTGCCAATGACGGTGCGCGATGTGATGGCGATGCTGACGCAGCGCAAACCGGCATTTCTTGGCTCGTCAAAACTACATCGTCAAGGTGTGGAAGCCGCGTTGCGGCGAACCGGTGTGCTGGATAAAGAATCGCGACCGTTCGGTGGTTTGTCAGGTGGTGAACGTCAGCGAGTACTGTTTGCGCAGGCGTTGCACCCGTCGCCAGCGCTGTTAATTCTTGATGAGCCTAGTGCGAACATTGATGAGCTGGGTGCCAAGATGGTCGAAGAAGTGGTGCTGGAATTGAATGCCAGTGGTGTCACTGTGGTGTGGATTAATCACGATTGGGATCAAGTGCGACGCGTAGCGCACTCGGTTACGGGCATCAATCACAAAGTGCTGTTTCATGGTGTGCCGAGTGAAGTACTGACGTGGGTAGAGCCCAAAGTGATGTTGTCATGACTGAAATTTACGAAGCCATTCGCATCGCAGTACAAGCGATGGCACAGCAAGGTACCTTGCCGCAGCCGTTCTTTTACCAGTTCGTCATCAACGCGTTGTTATGCACCTTGTTGATTGGCCCATTGTTGGGTGCGCTGGGTACTATGGTTGTCATTAAGCACATGGCGTTTTTTAGTCAAGCAGTCGGTAATGCAGCATTGACTGGCGTAGCTATTGGTATCTTGCTAGGCGAATCCTATACCTCGCCTTATGTGTCGATGTTCAGTTTTTGTATCTTGTTTGGTATCGCTCTCAAGTACACGCAGTACCGCACTAATCTTTCCAATGATTCGCTGATTGGCGTCTTTCTGTCGATCTCACTCGCCTTTGGCGCGTCACTGCTGCTGTATGTGTCGGCCAAGATCAATACGCATGTGATGGAGAGCGTGCTATTTGGTTCGATTCTCGCTGTGGACTACACCGACATGAATATCCTGCTGGTGGTGACGCTGATCGCCGCTGCGGTAGTCATCCCGCTCTATAACCAGATGCTGCTTGCCAGTCTCAATCCAAGTTTGGCGCATGCGCGTGGTGCAAATGTACGCTTGCTGGAATACGCCTTTGTTGTGCTGGTCACCATTGTTACCGTGGCCTGCCTGAAGATCATTGGTGCAGTGCTGGTGGAAGCGTTGTTGCTAATTCCCGCTGCTGCCGCACGCAATATCAGTCGCACGCTGGGTGGCTTTGTTGCCGGCAGCATGATCATTGCGACGATATCTTGTGTGCTGGGTGTGTTGTTACCAATGCAACTTGCCTTGCCAGTCCCTACTGGTGGTGCCATTGTCTTGGTGGCGGCACTGGCGTTTGTGGTGACCACCATTATGCGTACCACCATGCCCCGCTTTCGTGCTGGAGGAGGCTAGTTATGCGTAATGCATATCGGTTGGCGATTTTATTGCTGGGGGTGGTGGTGGCATCGGCTATGGCCTTGGCGCAAACCAGCTCTCCCCATGTTGTGCTTACCACCTTGCAAGCAACCTACTCGATCACTTCGGCGTTAGCTGATGGCACCACTATTCGGGTGGTCAACGTGCCGTCGCAAGGTGCAGTGATGGACAGCCAAGCGTTTGCACTGACCAGAGTTGATGATGCCATCTTCAAGCAGGCTGAGGCGGTGGTCAGTATTGGCAAGCTATGGCGCGACGATCCGCTATATGCGGCAGCGCGGGCACGCAATTTACACATCATCAACATTGACGCTGCCTATCCATGGGATCCGAAAGAGGCAGGCGTGAGCGTCATCCGCAAACCGGTCAATACCGTGCCGTGGGGAATTAACAAAGACGAGGCGGATCCCGGTTTGTCACGCTATGTATGGTTGAGTCCAACTAATGTCACACGCATGGCCGAGCTAGTGGCGGCAGATTTGATGCGTCTATCGCCTGTAGACAAAGCACGTGTTCAAGCGAACCTGAATAACTTCACCACTTCAATGCGCCAACTAAGCGCAGAGTATGGTGCGAAGTTCGCTGCGCTACCTGATCCGCGCCTGATGTCGCTGGCAGACGAGTTTGTCTACCTGATGTCGGATCTCGGCGTATTTGTCGATGGCTGGTTCATCAAGCAGGATGTGAATTGGAGTGACACTGATTACACTGCCTTGACTGATTATCTGAAAAGCCATGCAATTCGCGTGGTGGTGCACAAATGGCAGCCGGATGAAAAAATTGCAGCTGCAATTGCCAAGGCCGGAGCAAAACTGGTGGTACTGGATGCGGGTGATCCGGGTGCTGCTGCGGCTACTGGTGCATTGCTGCCCTTGGGGTATCAATCATTGATGCGAAAAAATATGGATTTGTTGCTGGCGGCTTTTCCAGTCAATGACTAGGTTCATTGATAAGGGCGATTAAGTCAGTCATTGTTTATTCATGTGATGTCTGGGAAGCGGTTGTTTCTGTCAATAACCGCTGTTAGAGCTGCGATTTCATGACGTTAACGCAACGTTAACGACCCACTCTGCGGCTGTTACACTGTGCTCTCTTTGCCAGTAAACCCGGATCGGTTCCACATGACTTCCTTCGAGCAATTGCAAATTCACGCAGAGCGAATTCGTGCCAGCGGTGCCTTGGGGCGGTCAGAGCTAATGCTGCGGTTGTTTAATTATTTTGTTGATTGCGCACGTACGCAGCGTGTCCCCAAAGAAATTGAAGTCGGTCTGGATGTGTTCGGTAAGAAAGCTGATTTCGACGTCGGTCAGGATGCAGTGGTGCGCGTCTACATCCACAAACTGCGCCGTAAGCTGGACGATTACTACGCCGGGCCGGGCAAGGATGACGAGTCACGATGGATTATCCCGAAAGGTGAGTATCGGTTTGTATTTCAGGATCATGCCGAATCGCCGCTGCAGGCTGAAGAGCCAGAGCCTGATGATCCAGTACTGAATAGTGAAGCCGAAGTTGAGCTGGAATCATTGGTGGCCAGTGCTGCTGCGCGTAGTAATGCACGTCGCTGGGTGCCATGGTTGATGGCGACGGTAGCAGCGTTATTGATCACTAATTTGGCGACACTTGTATTGCGTCCGACAGTGCAGCGTGACTCGGCTGACCTGCAAGCGGTGCGCAGCAATCCAATCTGGGCAAAATTGCTGGATGACAGCTTGCCTATCTATATTGTGGTAGGTGACTACTACATATTTGGTGAACTAAGTGATGACGGCAGTCGGTTGCGACGACTGGTGCGTGACTTTGACATCAACTCTCCCAACGAGCTTGAGCAGCACCTCAAAAATAGTCCCGATTTGGCAGATCGCTACATGGATTTGTCGTTGCAGTATCTACCGACATCAACGGCGTTTGCGTTACGTAATTTGATGCCGATTCTGGAACCAAATAATAAGGGGGCGCGTCAGGTACAAGTGATTCTCGCTTCCGATCTGACGCCTACCATGACGCGGTCGGCGCATATTATTTATGTCGGGCTGGTCAGTGGTATGGGAATACTGCGCCAGATCGTGTTTGACGGCTCACGATTCGCTATTGGCGATTCTTTCGATGAATTAATTGATTTGCAAACAGGTAAGCACTATGTGAGTCAGGCGAGTGCGGCGTTTGAGGATAGTCGCGCCATGTATATGGACTACGGTTATTTTTCCGCGCGCACAACGAAGGATGGTAATGAGTTGGTAATACTGGCGGGCACTCGCGATGTTGCCTTGCTGCATGTTGCGGAGTCGGTGACACAATCTGTCTCACTTGCCAGTCTCGATAAGCAAGCCGATGTACAACAGGGTTTTGAAGGTTTTGAAGCATTGTACTCAGTCAAAGCTCTGGAGCGATCCAGTCTGGGTGGCCGGTTATTGTTGACGCATCAATTCGCGGCACGTCAACTGGGTGCAGCGGCCAGTTCGTCGGTTGCAAAATAGGTGAAGACGATGCTACGTCGATGCAGTGCAATGATGGCGATACTCTTGAGTACACAGTGTCTCGCTGCCAGTGATCCTGATGTGATGGTACGTGGAGAGTTCAAGCAGGCTTATGCGGCGCCTGATTCGACAGTGCGTTCTGATAGCGCTGCGTTGAAAAAATATATTCTGTACCCCTATCTGCAGGCTGCTCGGCTGCAACAAGCTTTGACGCAATCCAATCGTGATGCGGCATCGCTAGACAAAGAAATTAAAGTGTTCTTGCTGGCACAGCAGGGGATGCCGGTAGCACGTGAGTTGCGTTATCGCTGGTTGCTGGATTTAGCCAAGCGGCAGCAGTGGACAGAGTTTCTGAATATGTTGCCAACAGACGTCAACGACGCCGAACTGCGTTGTTGGCAGGCAACCGCCATTCTGGCCACGCAATCAAGCGATGAACAGCTGCGCGTGCTGACTCCATTGTTGCCTGCACTATGGTTGAGTGGCAGCCGGTTGCCACCGGCGTGTAACGCGCCTTTCGACTGGGCGCGTAGTAACAACCTGATTACTTCGGCGTTGATCGAACAACGTGCTCGCATGGCGTTGCAGGCGAGTAATGCGGATTTGGCGCGTGATCTTGCGGTGACTCTGTCCGCGACTAAGGCAGAGCCAATTCGCCAGTGGGCGATGCTTATTGAAAAACCGCAACAAGCCATTGATGCCTTAATTGCTAATCCTGCTATCAAGGTTGAAGACGTGGCGTTGCAGGATGGTTGGTATCGCCTGGCTCGAAAGGATGCCGATGGGGCGATAGCGCGTTTTCCAGCGTTGATTAAAGCACGGGGATTGACCGCGGTAGCCGCCAGTCCTTATGCGCAGAGTGTGGCGCTGAGTTTGTCGTGGAGTCGCCGCAGTGAGGCGTTGGCATATTTTGCGAAGATACAGGCCAGCGATAAGTCCGAGCTGGGTTATGAATGGCATGTGCGCGCGGCGCTATGGGCTGAGGATTGGTCGATGGTTGCGCAAGTCATCAATGCCATGCCGGAGACGCTCAGGACACAAGCTCGTTGGCGCTACTGGCTGGCCCGTGCGAAAGAGCAGCTAAATGACGTTGCTAAGGCGCGCGATCTATATCAATCCCTGTTAGGGGCAAAGGATGACAATTACTACGCGGCGATGGCGGCAGCCCGACTGGGCGTGAGCTATACCCCAAACGCCAAGCCACTGATGGTGAATGCCAGCGTGATGCAGCAGCTGAGTGTCCAAGAAGCGATGCAGCGGATACGTGAATTGCTGCAAGTTGATTTGCGCAGCCAAGCTGTTTCGGAATGGAACGTGGCAAGCGCAATGTGGCAACGCGATCAGCAGCTGGCGGCAGCCAAGCTCATTAGTGACTGGGGGTGGCATGATCAAGCGGTGGCAGTGACGGCGCGTATGGGGCTGTATAACGATTATGAATTACTGTATCCGCGCCCTTATGACGCGGCGGTAAACGCCGCTGCCAAATCAAGTGGCTTTAGTACCGACCTGATTTACGCGCAAATGCGTCAGGAAAGCCTGTTTCGTGCTGATGCAGTGTCTAGCGCGAATGCGCGTGGGCTATTGCAATTATTGCCCGCTACGGCGCGCAGTACCGCCCGACAATTCAAAATGCCTGCGCCCAGTGTGGAGGATTTATTCAATCCTGCTATCAATGTGCCATTGGGTGCGGTTCACCTCAAATCGCTACTTGAGCGTTTCAACGGGCAGACCATTGTGGCACTAGCGGCGTATAACGCCGGCCCTGGTGCCGCGCGACGCTGGTTGCCAGACAGGGCGATGGATTCGGATGTGTGGATGGAGAACATTCCGTACAACGAAACACGCGGTTATGTGCAGCGTATTCTCTGGCATAGCTTGGTATTCCACTGGTTACGCGCCGCTAAGCCGCTTGATACCCAAGCTTGGTTGGCGCGCGTGAGTGCTTGATCAGCAAAGCAAAACGCCGAAACACAGGTGTTTCGGCGTCGGTTGCATTCAGTGCTGATGGCTATCAACTAGCGCGAGCTAGCGGTCATCTTCCTCATCGTCGTCCCAGTCATCATCTTC
>JBFXCU010000014.1:63801-72071 GCA_050181835.1 Steroidobacteraceae bacterium
TCCAGCTCATGCCAAATATCCAGGTCGAATTCTTCGATTTCGCCGTCTTCATGCTGAATCTGCACCAGCTCTTCGTCCGGATCTACCGCCAGCACCTTGAACAGGGATTCCTCTTCTAGGTCTTCGTACCACTGCCCCGGTACCGGATCAAAATCTCTTCCCACGTGACACCTCAAAAAAACGACAGGCCAAGACGGAGGGATATTAGGCAGTTGCTGGAACGCATTCAATATGGATAAAGCTATTGCTGGAAATTTTTCAGGGCGGTTGCTGCTAAACTTTGCGTCGCTATTTTTATTGACCCTGTGTTGCGGCTATGCCAACCGATCACTCTCTTCCCCCGCTTGCTCTACCGCTGACGCAGATACCGTTGCTGCAGGCGCGGCGTGTTGTGATAAAGGTGGGGTCATCTTTGCTGGTAGAGCGCGCCACCGGGTTGGTAAATCGCACCTGGCTGGTTACGCTGGCGCAGGACATCAAACGCTTGCGCGACGCGGGCCAAGAGGTGCTACTGGTGTCGTCAGGTGCTATTGCGCTAGGTCGGCGACAGCTTGGGCTGACTCCCGGCAAATTGAAGTTGGAAGAAAGCCAAGCGGCAGCAGCCGTTGGCCAGATTCGGCTGGCACATGCTTGGACCGAAGTGCTGGAGCAACATGGGCTGACCGTGGCGCAGATTCTGCTGACGTTTACGGATACCGAGGAGCGCCGTCGCTATCTCAATGCGCGCAGTACATTGGGCACCTTGCTCAAATTGGGCTCTATTCCGGTTATCAATGAGAACGATACGGTGGCCACCGCCGAGATTCGCTACGGTGACAACGATCGGCTGGCCGCGCGCGTAGCACAGATGATCAGTGCCGATTGCTTGGTGCTGCTCTCTGATGTGGATGGCTTGTATAGCGCCGATCCAGGTCGAGATCCGCATGCGCGTTTTATCGCCGAGGTGCGCGGTATCAGCGCCGAGATCGAGGCCATGGCGGGTGGTGTGTCCTCTGACGTAGGTTCGGGAGGCATGGCGACCAAAGTGGCGGCGGCCAAGATTGCTGTGGCTGCGGGCTGTCACATGTGTGTGGCGCTGGGTACGCAGCTACATCCATTGCAACGCATTCTCGATGGTGAGCGCTGCTCCTGGTTTTATCCCGATGCCAATCCAGCCACAGTGCGTAAACAATGGATCGCCGGTACTCTCAAGCCAGCGGGGGACTTGATCATTGATGCGGGCGCGTTAGCGGCGTTACAGCGTGGCAAAAGTTTGTTGCCTGCCGGTGTGACTCGGGTGGTCGGAAAGTTTGAGCGTGGTGATGCGTTGCGAGTGTGTTCTGCAGCGGGAGTGGAGGTGGCGCGTGGTTTGACAGCCTATTCCAGTGCCGATGCGGAACAGATCTGTGGGCGGCAATCTGGCGATATTGAGCAGTTGCTGGGTTTCCGTGGTCGCGATGAAATCATTCATCGCGATGACTTGGTACTAACCCTGCTTAATCCGGATAATTGACGATGTGGCTCAGTAGTACTTCCTGCGCACAGATCTTGGCGGTGTCGCCACCGGTGAGTTGTACGTAATCACCGGTATTTTCCAGCTGCCAAGCTTGGGTATTGTCGGCCAAATACAGTTCTAGGTCTTTACTGATGCGATCGCGATAACGCGCATCCTGAACGGGAAAGGCGACTTCAATACGACGAAAAAAATTGCGTTCCATCCAGTCGGCACTGGACAAATACAAATCGGCCGCGCCGTTATTGTGGAAGTGGTACACCCGTGAGTGTTCCAGAAAGCGTCCAACAATTGAACGGACGCGAATGTGCTCTGAAATTCCGGCGACACCGGGCCGTAAAGCGCAGACGCCACGCACGATCAGGTCGATTTTTACACCAGCCATCGAGGCCTTGTACAAGGCTTGGATGATTTGCGGGTCAACCAGCGAGTTCATTTTGGCGATGATGCGAGCGGGGTGGCCCTGCTGCGCGTAATCAATCTCGCGTTGAATCTTGTCGATCAGGCTGGTGTGCAACGTAAATGGCGACTGCAATAGTTTTTTCAAATTGGCAGCGCGGCTGGGGCTGGTTAGCTGCAAAAAAATCTCATGTAGATCTTCGCCAATCGCTTTGTCTGCAGTGAAGAGGCCGTAGTCGGTATAAGCACGCGCGGTTTTGGGGTGATAGTTGCCGGTGCCGAGGTGGCAGTAACGACGCAGCAGGCCGTGTTCGCGGCGTACCACCATGATGAGCTTGGCGTGTGTCTTGTAACCAACCACGCCGTACATGACATGCGCGCCGGCTTCCTGCAGACGATTGGCTAGGTCAATGTTAGCTGCCTCATCGAAGCGGGCCATCAACTCAATCACTACCGTCACTTCCTTGCCGGAGCGAGCCGCTTGTACCAGCGCATCGACGATCGGTGAATCTGGACCAGTGCGGTACAGGGTTTGTTTGATGGCCACCACCTGTTTGTCAGTGCTGGCTTGACGCAGAAAATCGATAATTGGTGCAAACGAGTGATAAGGGTGGAAAAGTAATACATCAACTTCGCGGATGACGCTGAAACTGTCCTCCGCGTTACTCAGGCTTTGCGGGATCGCGGGAGTGAAGTTGTGGTACTTCAAGTCGGGACGATCCACCAGATCGTAAATTGCCATCAGCCGGTTGAGATTCACTGGGCCATCGACTTGGTACAGGTCATCTTCATTCAGCTCAAAGTGTTTGAGCAGGAATTGCGTCATCTCGGGTGGGCAATCCAGCGATGTTTCCAGCCGAACCGCATTGCCGTAGCGGCGATGCACCAGTTCCCCTTCGATTGCGCGCAACATGTCTTCCACTTCTTCGTCGTCGACGAACAAATCGGAGTTGCGTGTGACGCGGAACTGCCAGCAGCCCTCTACCTTCATGCCGTTGAACAGTTCAGCAACAAATGTTTCGACCACTACCGATAAAAACACAAAGCAGGGTGAACCGTTTGTATCGGTGGTGGGTGGTAGCCGGATTACCCGGGGTAGCGCGCGCGGCACTTGCACCACTGCCATCTCCGTATCACGTCCAAAGGCATCTGTACCGCTCAGTCGCACCACAAAATTGAGGCTCTTGTTCTGTATGCGCGGGAATGGCCGCGACGGATCCAGACCCAGTGGCGTCAATACGGGTTCCACTTCCGCAAGAAAATAGGCAGCTAGCCAATCCCGCTGTTGCGGACTCATTGTTTGTCCATTGATGAAATGGATGCCCTGTTGCTCCAGAGTCGGAAACAGGGTTGCGTTCAGTAATGTGTACTGATCGATTACCAGTTTGCTGGCACGACTGTGGATGGCGTTAAGTTGTTCCTGAACGCTGATCCCATCTGGCCCGCCGCTGTTTGAGCCTAGATCGAGTCGTTGCTGTAGGCCAGCCACGCGGATTTCGAAAAATTCATCGAGGTTACTGCAGGAAATACACAGGAAACGAATGCGTTCCAGTAGCGGCAGGGAACTGTCCGACGACTGCGCTAATACGCGCTCGTTAAAAGCCAGCAGCGATAGTTCGCGGTTGATATACAGTTCTGGCGCGGACAGATTTACATCAAGCATGGGTACCGTCGATGGGGAGTGCGACACCCAGAATACTCCTCAGTGCTTTACAGATGTGTGACAGTCCACCCGCTGTAACAACGGACGGGATGTGGGCCATGTAATTGTCATCATCGCCGGGTCGGCCCAACCGTAATGGCCTGTTGCTGGCTACGATCCAGAGTGGTTAGCAGCGGTTCGGCCTGACGACGAAATTCGGCCAGATAAGTTGATGGGATCGGGCTGGCGTTGGGTAACGGTACAGTGCGTGGGTTCTTGTGTACGCCATTGACACGATATTCGTAATGCAGGTGGGGGCCGGTAGCGGCACCGGTCATGCCAACATAGCCAATTATTTGGCCTTGCTTGACCCGACTACCGTTTCGGAGTCCCTTGGAGAAGCGCGACATGTGGCCGTACAGCGTGGTGATGGCGGCACCATGATCCAAGATGACGACGTTGCCATAGCCGGTTTTTTTCCCCTGAAAGCTGATTTTGCCGTCACCGGCGGCCTTGATGGGTGTGCCGGATGAGGCCGCGTAGTCCACGCCCTTGTGGGCACGCATTCGGTTCAGGATCGGATGGAAGCGTGCAAAACTGAACCCTGAGCTAATGCGAGTGAAATCAACTGGGGCGCGCAGGAATTGCTTGTGCATACTGCGACCCTCGGGTGTGAAGTAGTTGCCAATCTCACCATCGGGCGAGTCAAAGCGTATGGCGCGAAATACATGACCATCGTTGATGAACTCTGCCGCCAGAATCCGACCATCACTAATGTACTCATTATCCCGGTATTGTTTTTCATAGATGATGTTGAAGCGGTCGCCGTTACGGATGTCCAGCGCAAAATCGATATCCCAACCGAAAATATCATTGGCCATTCGCATGATCAGATCCGCGCTCAGCCCCGCTTTTCGCGCTGATTCAAACAGTGAATTGGTAACTGTGCCGCGCACAATGGTGCTGCTGATGCGTAGCGGTGTATTGATTACTTCGGCTGTGAAACCGGTGCTATCGCGAATTACTGACAATTTGGTGCTGTCGGTGAGTTGACGCGATAGGCTTTGTAAATCACCCGCGCTGTTGTGGCTAAAAGTAATGGGATCACCAGGTCTGAGCTTATCCATTGCTTGCTGGACGCCGGGCAGCTGGCGAATCGTTGCTAAATCTTGCAGATTTAGTTGTAGCTGCCTGAATATGCGCTCCATGGTGTCATTGCGGCGGACTACAAATTCCACTGTATTGACCAAAGCCTTCTCGTGGGGGGCGTCCAAGTTAGGGAGGGGTAACCCCGACGCGATTCCATTAGTCAGTGCTACCAGTTCCGAAGACGCAATAGGTGTGTTCTGCTGCGCAATGAAAAGTTTATAAACGGCAATGCCGCCCAAAGTGGGCAACAACAAGCTGAAAATCGCCCAGCTGATGTGGGCGGTTGCGGTGCGCGCTTTGGGTTGGTCGCTAACGGCACTATGCCTTGATTTTGCCACGTATTTCACTAAGCCAATTACCATCAAAGAGAGAAAGTTAGTTTCTTGGTAAACCTGCGTCAACCAATCATGGCTTAAGTTTTGTTCAGAAGGGGTGTGCTGTGTTTGCGCCGTTTCGACGAACCCCCTAAAGTCCTCGGTCTTTATCGGGTTTAACGGAGATGGAGTTGATGGGTCAGATGTCGCCTGAAGCGCAGATAGCAGAGTTGGCCAGAGGGTCTGCCGAGCTGTTGCTTGAGCCAGAGTTACTCAAAAAGCTCAAACGTGGCAAGCCCTTGGTGGTCAAGGCAGGCTTTGATCCCACCGCCCCAGACTTGCATCTGGGTCATACCGTGCTGATTAACAAATTGCGTCGCTTCCAGGATTTAGGGCATCAAGTGGTGTTTCTGATTGGTGACTTTACCGGCTTGATTGGTGACCCTACCGGTCGAAATGCTACACGACCAGCGCTTACTCCCGATGAGGTGAAGGCTAATGCGCTCACTTACCAAAAGCAGGTATTCAAGATCCTTGATCCGGAGAAAACTCGCGTTGAGTTTAATTCCAGCTGGATGAGCATGATGTCCGCTGTCGATCTGATCCAGTTGGCGGGCAAGCACACCGTGGCGCGCATGCTCGAGCGTGACGATTTCAACAAGCGCTACAAGGGTGGACAGCCAATAGCCATTCATGAGTTTTTATACCCCTTGGTGCAAGGCTATGATTCAGTAGCGTTAAAAGCGGATGTGGAGCTGGGCGGAACCGACCAAAAATTCAATTTGTTGATGGGGCGTCATCTGCAGGAGGTCTACGGTCAAGAGCCTCAGGTAGTGCTGACCATGCCCCTGCTTGAAGGGCTGGATGGCGTCAACAAGATGTCCAAGTCGCTGGGTAATTACATTGGTATTACCGATACGCCGGAGGATATGTTTGGCAAGCTCATGTCAATTTCTGATGAATTGATGTGGCGATACTTTGATTTGTTGTCATTTCGCTCCAATGCCGAGCTGTCACAGCTGCGGCGTGAGGTGGCTGATGGTCGCAATCCCCGGGACGTTAAGTTCGAACTGGGTGTTGAGATGGTGTCGCGGTTTCATGATCAGGTTGCGGGTGAGCGCGCCAAACGGGCGTTTATAGCTCGTTTCCAAAAAGGCGTACTGCCTGATGACATCCCTAAAAAAACCATTGCCATTGCTGGTGATGAAGTGTTGTTGGCGCAGCTGATCAAGTTCGCTGGCATGGCGGTTAGCACCACGGCGGCTAACCGTTTGCTGGAGCAGGGTGCGGTACGCGTGGGTGGTGAGCGAATAACTGATGTTAAGCACAAGTTACAGGTAGGTGGTGTGTTCTTGGTGCAAGTAGGAAAGCGCGAATTTGCAGAGATTTTCTTGGTGAAATCGTCCGCTAACTAAGCGCTATAAAGATTATTGAAAAAGAATGTTGACAGTCACTTTGCATTGGGTAAACTGCGCGCCCTCCCGCAGCCCGGCCTGTTGAAAAACAGCTGAAAACGCAGCGAAGAGGGCAATAAATATCTTCGGAATTTGTTGACAGACTAACAAGAAGCCGGTTAAAGTTCCGCTTCTCAGCGCGGCGAAAGTTGTGCAGCTCTTTAAGAACATAAACAGGTAATTTTTGTGGGGACTCGCGTCGTCGTGACAACGATTGATGGCGAGTAACTGATAGCCAGAATGGGTTATTGGAGAAAGCTTCTGATCTAAAAGCTTTGGCTTTTAAGTGAAGAGTTTGATCCTGGCTCAGATTGAACGCTGGCGGCGTGCCTAACACATGCAAGTCGATCGGTAACAGGTGTAGCAATACATGCTGACGAGAGGCGGACGGGTGAGCAATGCTTGGGAATCTGCCTATTAGTGGGGGATAACCCGGGGAAACTCGGGCTAATACCGCATACGCTCTACGGAGGAAAGCCGGGGACCGCAAGGCCTGGCGCTATTAGATGAGCCCAAGTCGGATTAGCTAGTTGGTGAGGTAACGGCTCACCAAGGCGACGATCCGTAGCTGGTTTGAGAGAACGACCAGCCACACCGGAACTGAGACACGGTCCGGACTCCTACGGGAGGCAGCAGTGGGGAATATTGGACAATGGGCGAAAGCCTGATCCAGCGACGCCGCGTGGGTGAAGAAGGCCTGCGGGTTGTAAAGCCCTTTCGGTTGGGAAGAAAAGTATCGGCTTAATACGCCGGTACCTTGACGTAACCAACAAAAGAAGCACCGGCTAACTCTGTGCCAGCAGCCGCGGTAATACAGAGGGTGCAAGCGTTAATCGGAATTACTGGGCGTAAAGCGCGCGTAGGCGGCTTGACAAGTCGAGTGTGAAATCCCCGGGCTTAACCTGGGACCTGCATTCGAAACTGTCTTGCTAGAGTATGGGAGAGGGAAGTGGAATTTCAGGTGTAGCGGTGAAATGCGTAGATATCTGAAGGAACATCAGTGGCGAAAGCGACTTCCTGGACCAATACTGACGCTCAGGTGCGAAAGCGTGGGGAGCAAACAGGATTAGATACCCTGGTAGTCCACGCCATAAACGATGACAACTAGATGTTGGGAGGGTTAGCCTCTCGGTGTCGTAGCTAACGCGTTAAGTTGTCCGCCTGGGGAGTACGGCCGCAAGGTTGAAACTCAAAGGAATTGACGGGGACCCGCACAAGCGGTGGAGCATGTGGTTTAATTCGATGCAACGCGAAGAACCTTACCTGGTCTTGACATCTGTCGAATCCTGCAGAGATGTGGGAGTGCCTTCGGGAACGATAAGACAGGTGCTGCATGGCTGTCGTCAGCTCGTGTCGTGAGATGTTGGGTTAAGTCCCGCAACGAGCGCAACCCTTGCCCTTAGTTGCCATCATTAAGTTGGGAACTCTAAGGGGACCGCCGGTGATAAACCGGAGGAAGGTGGGGATGACGTCAAGTCATCATGGCCCTTATGGCCAGGGCTACACACGTGCTACAATGGTCGGTACAAAGGGTTGCCAACCCGCGAGGGGGAGCTAATCCCAGAAAGCCGATCGTAGTCCGGATTGCAGTCTGCAACTCGACTGCATGAAGTCGGAATCGCTAGTAATCGTGAATCAGCGATGTCACGGTGAATACGTTCCCGGGTCTTGTACACACCGCCCGTCACACCATGGGAGTTGATTGCACCAGAAGTAGGTAGCCTAACCGCAAGGAGGGCGCTTACCACGGTGTGGTCAATGACTGGGGTGAAGTCGTAACAAGGTAGCCGTACGGGAACGTGCGGCTGGATCACCTCCTT
>JBFXCU010000015.1:0-70405 GCA_050181835.1 Steroidobacteraceae bacterium
CCGCCCTTGACCGGCGCACGCCCGATGACGTGTACTTCACCTTACTGCCGCTCGCGCAGGCGGCCTAAATCGCAACGCCACACTTAATCCTGCGCGTCTAACTGTTCAGTTTTGTGGAACCACCTCTGAAACATCTCGTCAACTTCTGCTTAAGCACCGTGAGCGACACATACGAATCAAGGTAGCTAGTGTGCTGGCTGAGCATGCCAACAATTCATTCATAACAATGATTCCCGCTTTTTTATGGTTGATACGCAGAAACTTCTGCTCGATAACCTAGCTACACGACAAAATTAACTAAGCGGATTTGAGCTTTAGCTAAACTCAACAATGACGGCTATGAGTGCACTCGCAGTGTCTGTCATCCTTGCCAGGCTTAATTCCGGTAATAGCTCACAGGAAATTTTTCGGTGATGGCACCGATGACCTGATGGCGGTGATAAATCAGGTAAGTCCGGGACAGTAATTCCTCATCTGCACTCAAACCAAAGTGAGGTGCCAGCAGGTCGGCAGGCTCGCGGTGATAGGCGACGATTTCCCGATAAGTTTCCATGCGCTCGGCGCGCCACAACAAACCGATGGGCCGGTCATTCTCCAGTAGCTCGCGTTGCATGGTGACAGGCAGCCGGTCAATTGCAATGAACGATTCAGCATACATAACATTCTGCTGGTCGTTGCATAGCAGAATGATGCGCCTGAGTACGCGATCTTTGTCGGTAGTCTGCAACCATGGTGGATGCTCGCCCCGCTGTACCTGCTGTTCAAGTTTATGCACCCGCAGTGGCAGTCCGGTATACAGCTCCAGCAGCTGCGTGATCGTGCCGTCAGTGGTCAGCAGCACTTTCTGGAACAAGCTCAGGGACGCATCGTGGATGATGGTGACGTCGGGCGACGATTCAATGGCAGCTGTCTTGATCATGAGTCCTGCTGGTGGTGTCCTGAGCGTTTGCCGGTCCTGCACCGCAGGGTTTTTCTGTTACCGGGCAACAGGCCGACCGGCGTGTCTTCTACGGGAGTTTCTGTCTGAAGCCACACCAGTCAAGGAGTATACATTTCAGGCATCACGGATTGCGCGCCTTGCACATATCACGGCCACGCATAATCAGCCTAGTGAATGGCAACGCATTTGATGCGCTGGAGGATAGGTTTTTCCTCCACGGATAACCTTAAAAATACGCTACGGTAACGACTTGCTGGCCACACGGTCGCCATGAACTGGACCCAACCACAGGACGTTACCGATCTGCGCTGCTCCTGACACATTGTCGAAATGGGACGTGCCCTTCTCTCTCAGCAAGGGACTGACACGCAACGTCTTCGGATCAAGCCGCACCACCACCCAGTCTATCGGTGTGTTGGTGCTGAAATGCTGCCACAACGTCGGAATATCCGTGTCTTGGCCAGCAATCAGCAGACTGCCATCGGGAGCCCGGTGGATATTGTCCGGCATGAAGTCGAGTGGAATACTGATAGGCGCGTGGCCATCCAGCGCAAAACGTACGACACGTTTTTCCGGCCATACGTTGACAAACACCCACTTGCCATCAGCGCTTGTTTCGATCCCGTTATTCCCGGACAGGTCACCCCCTGGAAGTTCTGTGATGCCCTGCCCCGGATGCCACCGATATACAGCGCCGGTTTTTTCCTGAATAGAAAACTGGCTGAGCATGTCGCCATGCCGTTTATCAAGAAATTTGGTCGCCACGAAACCACCGTCCGCCAGCGGCGCAACGCCATTACCAAAGCCGCCCTCGGGAAGCACCACGCAGCCCACCCAAGTGAGACTGACTGGTGTACGACTGGCATCCAGCGCAAACAGTTCGATGGCTTCACGCCCACCATGATTCACCACATACAGCAGATGCTGCTCATGCACGCCGGCGCGCAGACCAATACCGTGCGGGGAGAATGCGCTCATGTCCGGTGCGGATGGACAAGCGCTGTATTCCTGTCGCGCCATGCCTGTCACGTCCGGGACAAGTTGTACAAAGGCACGAGCTTTGGTGTCGATGAAATACAGTTTCCCGACCGGCGCACCCACTGGCGCATCAGGTGCGCGACCACTGCTGCCGATGAGCGCATTGTGGCCTGGGATGGTAACCATATCTTCTATATTGAGTGGCCCACAGAGAAAGTTCAGGCCGTTTTCCGGCGCACAATTCGGTTCCTGTGTTGGCAAAGCGGTTGCAGAGAAAGCACGCTCCGCCAACCCCGAAGCTAGCAGTGTCACAGTCAGTACGATCAGTCGTGTGCAGATGCCAGACATGTTCAGTCACCCTATGTTTTCATTCCAGAAACGACCGGATACGACGTTGCCGCACATTCATCTGACAGCATAACCAGCCACCTGCCATCGCAAGACAGCCCCTCTTCCGCACTGCAGAAGAGGAGCCGACACTCACCTACGCGAAGGCAATCCTCAGAACTTCCGTTTCAGCGTAAACATCACTTCACGTGGCCGTGATGGTGTTCCACTTACACTTCCTGCAGAGTAGTAATTGTTGTAGGTATTGAGATAGTAAAATTTGTTGAACAAATTGCTGATGGCAACCTGCCCTGACCAATTGTCACTGCCTGCATTCCACATCAAATGCGCATTGGCCACGCCATAGGCTTTCTGGTAGGAATACTCTGGATCGTTGGATATGTCAGTAAAGATGCTACTTTGATAGGTGTAGTCTACCCGTGGCGTTAGTGTTCCAGCATCATTACCAAGATTGATCGTGTATTCCGCACCCACATTAAACTTGTACTTGGGAGCATAGGGTGCAACACCATCATCAGGAATGCTGCCTCCACGTGATACACAGGCAATGCCACAATCCACTGTCTTGTAATGCAGATAACTGCCGGCTGCATTCACCGCAAAACCAGCCGTTGTCCGCGCTTCAATTTCCAGCTCAATACCCTGAACCTTGGCACTGCCTACATTTTCCTCAAAAGGGTTGCCCAGATCGTCCCGAACCTGCAACTGAAGATCCTTGTAGTCCATCCGGAACAGTGCGGCATTCGCACGCAGATGATGGTTCAGCCACTCACTCTTGGCACCAATTTCATAACTTTTCACAAACTCAGGACCAAACGGCGTCACTGCAGACAGTCCAGATACGGCGTAAGGGTTAGAGCCGCCGCCCTTGAAACCAGTCGAGTAAACGGCGTAAGTCATGAAGTCCGGCGTCCACTGGTATTGGACACCAATTTTTGGATCAACCCGCTTAGCGCTGTAATCCACAGTGAATGCTGGAAATCCAGCTTGGGGGGGATTGACTCCAGTCTGGCCAATGGTAAAGGTTTTGAGTGAGTCGGTGTGACGCAGACCAACTTCCAGACTTAACTGATCAGTGAAATGATAATTGCCATGAACGAAGACAGATTTGTTCTCATCTCTGGCTTTATTGTAGGTAAGAAAGTGCACCCCAAAAACCATCAGATCGATATCTCCAAGGGTCGTTCCCGCAGATCGGTAATAGAAGCCTCCCGCCGCCCAGTCCAACTTTCCGGACAATGCCTTGCCGGTAAAGTTGATTTCCTCACTGAACTGATCCCGGATGAAGTTCTGTGCCGATGCGACGCCTCCAAGTGGTGACTGGCCCGTACCATAGGGTGCAAAATTTGAGTCAGAACGATAGCCAGTAATCGATTTGACATGCACATTCTCAGCAACATCCCAGTCGACTTTTCCGGACAGTCCATAAGAAAATAGCGGCGAATTCAGACCAAATTGCTGATTTGTAACCGGATCAGAATTCGTCTGATAACTCACATAGGGATTAGAGGGAATAAACCGGGAGTCATAACGAACTCCGAACATAGGCTCAAATACCGTGTCATTCAGATTCTGGTTCCGGCTCGGATTGATCGCGATCAGGGTTGTAGCCGCAATATTACTCGTATCGTTAGACACATCTCCGGTCAGATTGACTTCCAGGGAATCGGTAGCCAACCAGCGCAATGCCACACGGGCAGCAACCACATCAGTGTCGCCCAAGGTACCTCTCTGGCACCCCACGTTGCCAGGCACCTGCTGGGGCAACGATCCGGACAGCGAAGGGTACAGGCAGGGAAAGTCGTACAGTTTCTGGTAGCCATCCTGTTTGTCAGAGATGCCGGAAGCACGTAAGAAAAGTTTGTTATCAATGAGTGGAATATCGAACCCACCCGTCACTTTTATATGATGAAAGCTGCCATAGCCAATACTGGCATGACCAGAATTGTCTCCCTTTGGCTTGACGGTATTGATGCGAACCGCACCGCTTTCCGTGTTGGCACCGAACAGGGTACCCTGAGGCCCGCGCAGAATCTCGACGCTGTCAATATCGACCAGCGCAAGATTGGCTCCTGTAAGCGAGCCCATGTAAACATCATCAAAATAGAAGCCCACCCCCGGATTGAAGGCAAAGCTGTTATCCGTCTGGCCAACACCGCGCACCAACGCCGTAATGGCTTTGCCGAAATTGCCGCCCGAGGGCAGGAATGAAACATTCGGCACTGAAGCAGCCACATCAGCTACCTGTTCATAACCGCGCGATTCCAGCTGTTCACTGGTGATCGCCGTAATGGCCAGCGATGTCTGCTGAGCGTTCTCCGCCGTATACCGCGCAGTCACTACAACTTCCTCAAGGGCACCTGCGGTAAGTGGCGCTTGCTGTGCGTTGGCGCTTATCCCAAATGCAGATAGGATAAAAGTCGAAACACTACCAAACAGTGATTTTTTTCTGAAATTTTCCACGATCCCCTCACTTTGCGATGGTTCTTTTGCTTCCGGAAGAGCGCTTACGACGATGACACCCATGGCATCGATATTGGCGACCAGTCCGGTACTCTCCAGCAACTTGCGTAATCCTTCCTTCAGCGTGAACTCTCCCTCAAGAGAATTGGCCTTACGAGATTTCACAAGATCGAAGGAAACCAGAAGGGGCGTCGATGCCTGTTGCGCCATACGCATCAGTGCTTCACTGGCATCTGTCTGCGGTATATCAAATCGGAATGTTCGATCTGACGCAGAAACACACACAGGCACCGCCAGCAAGCTGAGCCAGATGAAAGCTCTCAGCAAAAACCTGTCCCCCATCATTATTTTCCTTCTCACGGACAGTTTGAGACCCGTATTTCAGGATTCACAACAAACCCGCTACACAGTAAGGCAATCGTGAAGGGAATATCCCCCACTCTAATTCAATAATATTTTTTGGCAGAACTACGATACTGCTATTTTGTCCGCTTCAGTCGGGATCATCACCTGCCTTGACTAAAACCCCATCCCGCACATTGCATGACAACAGCATGCCTCCATACCTACGGTGCAGTTTGACTGACGTATGACGGTGCTAACTCTGCGCATCCTTGCGATAAAGGTAAATCATGTCGTCACCGACAGATTTCGCACCTATATTAAATGACGTTTCCAGAGTGTGCAGAAACTTGTTAACGTCGTCAGCATTGAAATAACCGACAATGCGCGTGCCTACAATTGCCTGGTCCGAAATCACAATCCTGATTTGCGTATACCGGTTAAATTCACGCACGACCGTTTCCAACGTGTCGCCATTAAAAAGCAATTTACCATCCCGCCAAGACAGTCTCTTTGTCATGTCTTCCTGATCAATTGCACTCACCGAGATCAGATCCCTGCTTATTACCGCATCTCGCCCAGCGGTCACTAGGGCAAGTGTTTCTTCGGCAATGGCTGCAACGCTTGGATCAGCACCGCTCTCTGTCGGAATACGAACGAGTTTTACTTTGCCCTCCGTTACGACAACCTCCGTGGTTCCGCCTCTGAGATGAACACTGAACGCCGTGCCAACAGCTTCAATGGCTCCGTTGCCCGCGTAAACGCGAAATGGTCTTTCCGGATTTTTGGCGACCTGAAAGTTTGCTTCGCCCTTGAGCAGCCTGACCTGTCGCTCGTCCGCTGTATAGGCAACCTCAACGTCCGTATCCGTATTCAGCTGGATGACCGAACCATCGGACAGATTGATAATCCTTCTCTCCCCCACCCGGGTATGGGCCGCCAAGCGATCGAAATCCGGACTGGCACTGGAAAATAACGGAGCTGACAGCATCCATCCGGAAATCAGCATGGCAAAAATTGCTACCGCAGCCACCGCCCTGATTTTCAACGGATTCAACTGCACCCAGGCATAAACAATTTTGCGAACCGACAGTGGCTCTGAGAGTTGCTCCCCTTGGGCATCGAACAGGGTGCCCGCATCGTTCCAGACTTTAGTGATCTGCCTGAATATCTGCCGGTGCTGCTCGTTCTCATTCAGCCAGTCCTCAAAAGCAAACAGATCATCGCGCGCAACCTTGCTGGCGTTGAGCTTAATCACCCACGCCGACGCTTCTTCCATTACCGTGTGCCGCGTTTTCATTTTAGAACGTCAATCTGCCTGCTAGCACGCGCTTGTCTGTTAAGGCGCTTCCTGTGCTGTTCAATACTTTTCACATTACCGGTCTCATGGCCACGAAATTCGTCTGCTTTAATATAAAACCCGTTCGATACCAGATGCTCCGCGCATCGTTGCAATGCTTTCTGTATGTGCTTTTCTATCGTGCGGGTCGAGATGCCAAGACGCTCGGCGATTTCCTGGTATGACAGACCCTCCATTCTTTGCATGATAAAAACCCTGCGACACTGAGGCGGCAGGGCATCCAGTGCATCGCAAAAAGCGCGCAACTTTTCTTGGCCGTCTAGCGTGTCAAACAGTGTGGGGCCATTATCTACGGCAATTAACTCATCCACATCCCCCACTGCTTCTTCAAACTTCTTCCTTTGTCTTTTTTTGCGGTTCAGGGCGATATTGCGCGCCACCCGGAACAAAAAGGCTCGGGGAGACTGGACTTCGGTGTTTGCTTGCGCAGCTAGGGCATTGAGATAGGTTTCCTGAACCGCATCTTCAATATCCTCGCGAATCACAAAAAATGTAGCCACATAACGGGTCAGGGAAGCCTTGCACTCAACAAATGCGCTGAACAACGTAGTAACGCAGCTGTCTTTACCGCCATCATCATCGTTTTTCATTATTGCCCCCGGGAGAAGCAGACGGCACCTATCCGGGTCAATTTGGCATAAAACATCCCACTCACGCAATCCACATATATAAACAGTCAGTGCCCGTTGGCTGCAACCCGCTGCTTGCACATAGTCATCAGATCAGAAAAACGGCGACCATTGGTTGCAACGGAGCAGACGGGTAACGGAGAGGATCTGTAGCAATGTGTAGAACGAGAGGCGTCGAGTTTGAGTGCTGCTTGACGATGACGATGAGCGCCACACCGAGACGGTGATGCAGAGTTGGGTTTTAACGACATTTGCAGATCTGACAAAGGGTGAAGGCCGGTAGCGTCATCTGATAGGTCAGAAGCACACTTTGGAATCTTTGGGCTTCAGAGTGTATTGAGGACAAGCGCATGGTGCTTAAATTGGGCTTTGTGACCGTCTCTTGCGTATGCGAGAAACATAGGGTCTAGAACCGCTGATCTTGCATTGCCTTTCAAAGACTTCAGCAGGATTTCAATGTTCTGAAACGGAAATGGTGCGCCCGGCCAGATTCGAACTGGCGACCTTCGGCTTCGGAGGCCGACACTCTATCCAGCTGAGCTACGGGCGCAAAACGGGGACGCGATAGTAGCGGCGGCGGCACATCTAATTCAACACAAAAGCCAAACTTGCCTACTACCGCATTCCGGAGTTGGTGCTATGCGATCAGGCCGCTATACTTGCGCCCCTTAACGTCAACCAGCCTGTCATTCGGAGTCGCTGTGAGCGGATCTTCCCACGATAATCATTTTTTCGACACCTTCATGCTGGTTCTCGGCATCTTGGTACTGATTGCTTTCGGTCTATATTTCGGTGCCAACGCGATCTCTATGCGCACTCAGGAAACCGAAGTACGGAGCGACCCGCTACTGCAAGCCAGCATTGCCGAGCGCATTCAGCCAGTCGGCAAAGTCGCTATTTCAGGTGAAGATAATAGCGCTGTGGAGGAAAAAGCCGCCGTAGCCGTTGAATTGAAAGACATGCCTGGCGAGCAGGTATATGGCACCGTGTGTGTCGCTTGCCACGGTACTGGATTGGCTGGCGCACCCAAATTTGGTGACAAATCAGCTTGGTCTGCGCGTATCGCTCAGGGCATCGATACGCTGCATAAACATGCGATCGAAGGCTACACCGGCAAGTCCGGCGTCATGCCCGCTAAAGGCGGCCTGACAACGGTAACCGACGCCTCGATCATGGCAGCGGTTGACTACATGGTTAGTCAGTCCAAGTAAGGAAACTCACCTTCGACTCACAGCCGACCTCGCCTAGCCAAGTCGGCTTTTTTATGGTCTATTTTTGAGCTCAATCAGCCGCCCGATCCAGGCAGCGTAATGAAATAGCTTCGCTAACGTGCGCCGCATCCACCGTTACCATCCCCTGTAAATCTGCAATGCTGCGCGCTACTTTCAGAATGCGGTGATAGGCGCGCGCCGACAGCGAAAATTTTTGCATGGCGCGGGACAGCAAAGCTTGCGCTGTGGGCGCTGGCTTACACCAGCATTCAACTTGTGACGCAGAAAGGCGCGCGTTACACACTCCCTGACGCTGCCATTGCCGTTCGCGTGCCTCCCGCACACGCTGCGCTACCACGTCACTACTGTCACTTGGTGGTGCGCATTCCTGCAACTGTTCAGCACTAATACGCGGCACTTCCACGTGCATATCGAGGCGATCCAGTAACGGGCCAGAGATGCGCAAGCGATAGCGCTGGATTTGCTCAGCCGTACAACGACACTTACCGGCCACATCACCCAGATAGCCGCAAGGACAGGGATTCATCGCCGCAATCAATTGAAATCGAGCGGGAAATTCCGCTTGGCGCGCGGCACGCGAGATATTAATGCTGCCACTTTCCATCGGTTCCCGCAGTACCTCTAAAACGCGGCGATCAAACTCCGGCAACTCGTCAAGAAACAACACGCCATTGTGCGCCAGTGAAATTTCGCCGGGTCGCGGCTGCGAACCGCCACCCACCAATGCCACACCCGAAGCGGTGTGATGCGGCGCTCGAAAGGGTCGGATGCGCCAACGGGCTAGATCAATCCCCTGACCAATCAAGGAACGAATTGCGGCCGTCTGTAACGCTTCAGCATCATTCAAGCTGGGCAAAATTCCAGGCAAACGCTGCGCCAGCATGCTCTTGCCAGTTCCGGGTGGACCCATAAACAACAAACTATGTTCCCCAGCCGCCGCTATCTCCAGCGCGCGCTTGGCCAGTGACTGACCGCGTACCTCACTGAGATCGGGTACCTTAACGCGCTCAACAGCAACTTCGGCAGCGACCGCAAACGGCAGTATCTGCGCACCATTCAGATGAGCACACACCTGTAACAGATGCGTGGCGGTAAAGGCCTTGCAGTTGGCAATCACACAGGCCTCATCACTATTGGCACTCGGCAATATCACCGGATGCCCCGCATTCGTTGCGGCTAGTGCCGCAATCAACGCGCCACTGATGGGACGCAACTCGCCGCTTAATGACAGCTCGCCATAGAACTCAGTCGTCGCAAACGTATCAGCACGCGCCGCCAACTGCCCGGATGCCTGCAGAATGCCAATGGCAATGGGCAGTTCGAATCGCCCGCCCTCCTTGGGTAAATCAGCAGGCGCGAGATTAACGGTAATGCGCCCCGGCGGCAGTTCGAAATGGCAATTGAGTAAGGCCGCCCGGACACGATCCTTACTTTCTTTAACTACCGCCTCAGGCAAACCGACAATGGTGAAACTAGGTAGGCCACTGCCAATATCAACTTCAACACAGACTTGGGGTGCTGCCATGCCGAATTGGGCACGGCTGAGAATAGTGGCGATGGCCATGTAAACATCCTTGTTTTACGTGAGCGGGCTAGTACTTTGGGCTTTCCAGCTGCTGTAGTCGCTGCTCCAGAGCAGCCAATTTTTCACGGGTACGCTGTAACACCCCGGCCTGAATATCAAATTCGCGTCGCGACACCAATTCCATTTTGCTCAGAGCGGACTGTAAGACAGCCTTGAAATTCTGTTCTATGTCACGCCGCAGGTAGCTCGCGCCGTCTGGCAAAGATGCCGACAACTTGCGCGCCAATTCACTTAGTTTCTGATCGATGCTAGGCACGTCCATCACTCTGACAACTCCGGTTAGGTAGATTCGGACTGTACGGAGCTAAGCGACCGAGCTCAAGTGCCGTTGCAGACGACTCATGCGCCACCTTGAAGCGGCATCAAGTCTCGAGTCCTGCTTTGTCGCCACTTTATGCACTAATTTGTGACATACAACCTCATTCATGCTCTTTAATTGGGCATCAAACATAGCTCCAATTCAAATGAATAGTGGGTTTATAGGTCATTAAAGATCAACAACCTCATGGCACAAAAGATGCAACTGCTCCCCGTAGAGCCAAGCGCCAGAAATGGCACTTGATTCAACCTTGATGAAACCGACAGGAGCAAGCGATCGATGAAACTGATCACCGCCATCATCAAGCCATTCAAGCTTGATGACGTCAGACAGGCGGTGGCGGATATCGGCGTGCAGGGCATCACAGTCACGGAAGTACAGGGATCGGGACGACAGCACGGGCATACCGAGCTGTATCGCGGTGCTGAGTACAGCGTGACTTCGCTACCCAAAACCAAAATCGAGCTCGCCGTTGACGACTCGGATTTGGAACAGGTGGTCGAAGCGATCATGAATGTGGCGCGCACCGGCAAGATTGGCGACGGCAAGGTGTTTGTCCTCGACTTACCACAGGCAGTGCGAATCCGCACTGGCGAGGTAGGAATCGAGGCCATTTGAATCAGGTTCAGACTTGGTAATGACCCGCAGGCAGTTTTACAGCAACTACATCTCGCAGGAGAACGACAGTGAATAAACCTCTGGCACTTAGAAAAGTGCTGACCCCATTGTGGAGCGCCGCGCTCATCGCTTTGGCAATGTTCAGCACCAACCCGGCCTTCGCTCAGGAGTCAGCCCCCCCTGAAACCACTGCCATCAGTGCGGAAGCGCCAGCGGCCGCAGCTGTTGATGCAGCCGCTTCCGCAGCGGCGGCCGTAACAGCGCCAGCGGCTGCACCCAGCTTTGATAAAGGCGATATGGCCTGGATGATGGTAGCCACTGCCTTCGTGCTGTTTATGACAGTGCCTGGCTTGGCGCTGTTCTATACCGGCATGGTTCGTACAAAGAACTCCCTGTCCACTGTCATGCAGAGCTTCGCTATTTTCTGCGTCATCGGCGTGTTGTGGTTTGTGTACGGTTACAGCGCCGCATTCACAGGCAATAATCCATTCTTCGGCACGTTGGACAAGCTGTTCATGAATGGCGTTGACCTGAACACGGCCGGAGCCACTTTCAGCAAGGGCGTGTACATCCCCGACATGCTGTTCTGCGTATTCCAGCTGACCTTCGCCGCCATTACGGTGGCACTGATCTGCGGTGGCTATGCCGAACGCTTTAAGTTCTCCGCCATGCTGATTTTCAGTGTATTGTGGTTCACCTTTGCCTACATTCCCATGGCACACATGGTTTGGTATTGGGACGGCCCGGATGCCTATCCCACAGGTGATGCCGATGCGGCTGCGACCGCACTTAGCCATGCAGGCTTCTTGTTCCAGAAGGGTGCTATCGACTTCGCTGGCGGCACCGTGGTGCATATCAATGCGGGTATTGCTGCGCTGGTTTGTGCCTTGGTACTCGGCAAGCGCAAGAACTACGGCAAGGTTTCGATGGCTCCACACAGCCTGATGATGTCTGCTGTCGGTACCGGCATGCTGTGGATGGGCTGGTTCGGCTTCAACGCCGGTTCAGCACTGGAAGCGGGTGCCACGGCAGGTCTGGCGTTCTTCAACACGCTGGTCGGTACCGCCGTGGCAGGCACTGCCTGGATGCTGACGGAGTGGATTGTCAAGGGTAAGCCCAGCCTGCTGGGTGTGTGCTCGGGCATCGTTGCTGGTCTGGTCGCAGTTACCCCTGCCTGCGGCTGGGTAGGCCCGATGGGCGCTTTCGTGATCTGTGCGGTAGCAGGCGTGGGGTGTTTTTTCTCCGCAACCAAGCTCAAGCACATGCTGGGTTACGACGATGCGCTGGACGCCTTTGGCGTGCACTGCATTGGCGGCATCATCGGTGCCCTCGGCACAGGTATTTTTGTCAACCCAGCCTTGGGTGGCACCGGCGTATGGGACTACACCGCAGAAGCGGTGGCTCCCTATGATTTCGGCGTACAGATGAGTGCCCAGCTGTGGGCCATTGGCACCGCACTGGTCTGGTCTGGCCTGGTCGCCTTGGTCATTATGCTGGCACTGAAGTACACCATCGGCGTACGCTCCAGCGACGAAGACCAGGAAGAAGGTCTGGATCTGGCCGATCACGGCGAAAAGGCTTACAACATGTAAGTCGCAGACAAGCCGCTTCGGGCTTCAACGACGGGCGCCGCAAGGCGCCCGTTTTGTTTTGTGTTTTCCCCCAGTTTGTGACCCGGTTCAATACAGCCGGGCCCAGCTTTGCCAGAATTGCCGCCGGGATATTTTTTGTGACAGAGTTCACCCACCGGTAAACACTGCCGCGACCATCGGAGATCTGCATGCTACGCGTAACCACCCTGCTCGCTCTTGGCTTACTCACCTGTACGGTCAGTCAGGCTGATGTTTATAAATACACGGATAAGAACGGTCAGGTGCAATACACCGACAAACCTGAACTGCTACCGGCCGAGCTACTGACCAAGATCAAATCACAGCGTACTGACAACTCAGCCATCGCTGATCGCGTCGCTGCGGATTTGAAAGCACGTGATGCTGCCGCCAAAGCCCAGCAAGCAAATACCGAAAGTGCTGCCGACAAACAAAAGGCTGCCGATATCACCGCCGCCGACAAAGCCGATCGTTGCACCCGCGCCCGCGCTCGCTACGAGAGCGTTACCACTACCGGCCGCGTGTATTCGCTGGATGCCAATGGTCAGCGGGTTTATATGGACAACAATCAACTTGACCAGACTCGCGCAGCAGCCCAAGAGCAAATGGACACGTGGTGTAACTAAACCAAAAGATTGACATGTAAAGCTACACTGGCGTGGCGATCCCAATACAAGTCACGGGCGGCCACGTTCGTTTGAACAATATGAAAACAGGCTTCATCGGACTCGGCGCCATGGGCGTCGGCATGGCGCGCAACCTGCACCAGCAAGGCTTGCTCACTGTGGTGTGGAATCGGCATGCCAACAAGGCAGTGACCTTGGCTAAAGAATTGAACTGTCTTACGGTTGCCGCGCTACCCGACATTACCGCTCACTGTGATGCGCTGGTGCTATGCGTATCCGCCGATCAGGATGTACTTGAAGTCATTGCGCAGCTACAACCTACACTACGCCCCGGCATGCTGGTGATTGATTGTTCAACAGTGAGTGCCACCACGGCGCGCAAGTGCGCCGCACAATTAGCCAGTATTAGCTGTGAGTTTCTCGATGCACCGGTTAGCGGTGGGATAGAAGGCGCACGACTAGGCTCGCTAGCCATCATGGTCGGCGGTTCGACCGATGCTTTCGCACACGCACAGCCAATATTGACCGCTATGGGTAAAACCATCACTCACTTTGGTACTAATGGCTGCGGTCAGGCCGCTAAAGCCACTAATCAGATTCTGTGCGCAGGGGCAATTCAAGCGGCAGCGGAAGCCATGGCCTTTGCCGAAGCCGAAGGCTTACCACTGGATAGACTCATTGCCACTCTGAGCAATGGCGCTGGCAGCAGCTGGTACTTCAACAATCGTGCAGTCAACATGATGAACGACAGTTATGCAGGTGGCTTCAAGGTGCGCCTGCACGAAAAGGATCTGAAAATCTGCCGCAACATGGCCGAACAACATGGCGCGCACTTGCCGTTAATCGAAATGACCTTGATTCAGTATCGCCGCCTGATTGAACAGGGGCATGGTGAGGAAGATATCTCCACACTATTCCGCCTGAAGCAAGCACTATTCAATGCTTCATGAACGCCCCCTCACCTAATAACGCCAGCAACACTCGGTTTCATCTACCCGATTTCTGCACCGGCAACAGCACGCTGGCCGTGGTATTGATTGTCGAACTGGTGGCGCTGATCCTCACCGTTGCACGCCAACCTTTGCACTACAACTTCTGGATTGATCTGGCCGGTAACTCGCTATTCTTACTTTGGCAGGGGCTGATTTGCGCAGCAGTGCTATGTCGTAGCAAACCTTGGCTCACACGCTATCGCGCACAGCGCGCTTATCTGTTCACACTGGGGTTGATGCTGATTGTTGCCATTGGCGTTGCTGAAGTGGTGTATCAGCTCGGTGCGCGCTTGGGTGGTGGCATTGGCGTCCTTGTCAACGTGTTCCCGAATAACCATCCTGGTTTTCTGCTCGGTACCTTCACCGTCGCCTTCATCGTCAGCAGTCTTGCGCTGCGCTATTTTCATGTCACAGCTGAATGGCGCAACAGCATTGAACTGGAAGCACAGGCACGTATTCGTGCCCTGCAAGCACGTATAAGACCCCACTTTCTGTTCAATAGCATGAATACCATTGCATCACTAACACGCAGTGATCCCCAACGTGCTGAAGAAGCTGTAGAAGATCTGGCTGATCTGTTTCGCGCCAATCTCAGCGAAGCACGTAGCTGGATTCCACTTAAGGAAGAACTGGAAATCGCCCGCATCTACCAACGCATCGAACAGCTGCGCTTAGGTGATCGTCTCAAAGTAAAATGGAACATCACCGAACTACCGATGCGAGCGCTAGTACCTAGTCTGCTGGTGCAACCACTACTGGAGAACGCGGTATATCACGGCATCGAACCCTTACTTGGCGGTGGCACCATCACCATCACCGGCCACTGTGATGGTGAACAGATCGAGCTATCAGTCAGCAACCCCACGCCAAATATAGAAAACCTGTTGAAGCATGTCGGCAATGGCATTGCGCTGGATAATATCCAGCAACGACTGGATCTTGCCTGGCCAGGACAAGCTCAGGTTGAGCTGCAACAAGCAGTGGATAGTTATCGCGTGCTGCTACGTTTTCCGTATCAGGAACAGCATGAGCCAAATAGATGAGACAAACCGCATGCGCATTCTGATTGTAGACGATGAAGCGCCCGCACGTGAGCGGCTGCAACGCCTGCTCAGCGATACGCCTGACTACGAACTAATTGGCCAGGCCGCTAATGGCGAGCAAGCCTTACAACTATGCCAGCAACAGCAACCCGACGTAGTACTGCTGGATGTGCGCATGCCGGGACTCTCTGGTATTGAAGTGGCGCAACACCTCAATACCCTAGACGAACCGCCTGCGGTGATTTTCACCACCGCGTATGACGACTATGCGCTTGATGCCTTTGAAGCCGAAGCCATCGGCTATTTGCTCAAACCTATTCGCAAGGAAAAGCTGGCGCGAGCGCTACATCATGCAGCGCGGCTATCATTAAGCCGCCTGCAACAACTCAAAAATAAAAATGCTGCCAGCACGGCGCGTGCCCATATCTGCGCCAAGCTCGGCGAACAACTGCGCCTGATTCCCGTCAACGACATTCGTTACTTCGTTGCCGAACAGAAATACATCACCGTGCATCACGCGAAAGGTACAGATTTGATTGATGAGTCATTGAAGGACTTAAGTGCCGAGTTCGCCGAGGGTTTCATCCGCATTCATCGCAACACGCTAGTTGCAGAACGCGTCATTGCTGGCGTCGTGCGTGACGAAGAGGGTCAATACAAAGTGCAGTTACGTGACACTACTGAAATGCTGCCGATTAGCAGACGACACAACACTGCTGTCTTGCGAAGGCTGCGTGGTGAACTCGATTCTGAATAGCCGCGCCGATCCAACCGCATACAGGCGAGTAAGAACGATTATCTAGATTTATTTTCCAGACTTATTTGTGCTTGAATGCGTAGTAAATACGCCGCGCCGTAGTCAGTAACACCACACCACGGCTCAACTTTGTCCACCAGCCAGAGCGACCTGCACCAAGTAACAGAGCAAGGCCACCTGCCAGCAACGCCGGGCTCGTCAATACATTGCGGACGGAACCCAACATCTCGTCCGTGCGCTGCCATCGCTGCTCAATAACGGCAACCTGCTCTGCCAGCTGCATACGCTGCATCTCGCAGCGAGCTTGCAACTGCGCACTACGACTGAACGTACGCGGCATAACTCACTCACGACTCCCGAAGCGTTCATCCAAGCGTTGTCGATCGCGCGCCAATTCAATCAGCGTGGCATTGAGCAAACGCGGTTTGTCATGCAGTTGGCGACGTAGCCGCAGCATGGCAAATACTGCGATCAACAAGAACGCAGCCGTAACTAGCATGGATACCAATACACGATGCGTATCCCAGAAAATGAGGATCACCACCAAGGCCGCTAGAAACAGGCCGATACCCGCAGCGATCAACGCCACAGCCGCCCATAGAACCACGTTTGCAGCACGTTGAATTTCTTCCTGCAGCTCAGCGGTCAACAGTTCCACACGCGTTTGCAACATCGCCACCAAGGTAGCAAACACCTGTGTGAGCGATTGCAGCATGCCACTGATCGGGCCGCTGGGCTCTGTGTTACTTGGTTCTGTCTCTTGCATCTGTATGTATAATACGGAACTCAATCACGACGGCGCAGCAGCATGCCGATCACCAGTCCCAGACTGGCAGCAAAGCCGACTGACTGCCAAGGATTTGCCTTGATATGCGTTTCCGCAGCTTCAGTTGCATCGCGTGCAGTTTGCATGACTTGATCTTGGGCACTGGCCAACCGTACTTTGGCCTGCTGCAACGATTCATTGGCGCGGGCACGTACCGCATCTACACGTTCGCCGGTTTGGCTGGCGGTGACCTGCAACAACGCCTCGGCATCGCGGGCCAACACTTTCAGGTCTTCCATCAACTTGGCGGTGGTTACTGGGGTGGACATTAGATACTCTCCTAGCTATATCGCCCGAGGTTGCGGGCACGAAACCAACAATCGTCACACCCTATACGTCCGACAGAAGCTAGTGCTCTGTCCGCAGAAAAGTTAGCAGCGCAATACCATGTTAATGGCTAACATGTTGGCCCAACTTGATAAAGGCCCGCAAGGGTTGTGAGAATGAACAGTCTACCGCAGACGCCCAATGGATTCAGTTCTTTCTACGTGCGCACGTTCAGTCTGTCAGCCGCTGCGCTGCTGATCCTGGCCTGTTATCGCATTATTTCGCCGTTCCTTGGTCCGTTGCTATGGGCGATTTTTTTTGCGTTTCTATTGGGACCGACGCATCTGCGACTGACCCGCAAACTGGGTAATCGGGCAGATCGTTCCGCGCTACTACTGACCGGCCTGGCGCTGCTGGCGCTGATGGGACCGCTGGCTGCATTTGCAGGCGCATTTGTGCAGCAAGCCAGCTCACTCATCAAGCATCTACAGAAATTCATTAGCAATGAAACACGCAATGATCTGCAACAACTAACCAATCAACCCTGGCTACAAAGCATACTGCTCTGGTTGGATCAAACGCTGAACATCAGTGTTGTACAGCTGCGCACTTGGTTGGGCGAGGCAACACGCGAGTTGGTACAGATTCTGGCCGGTTTCAGTGGTCAAGTATTCTTGGGTGCCATCGGCTCCGTAGTCGGATTGTGTTTGACTATTTTCTTCATGTTTTTTTTCATCCGTGATGGCAAACAGATGCTGGAAGCTACCCGCGAATTGATTCCTTTGCCTACCAAAAAGCGCAGCGAACTATACGAACACCTCTCTGCCGTAACACGAGCCGTAGTGGTAGGGACGGGCCTGACAGCATTGATTCAAGGCGCCCTGGTAGGAGCGGCATTTTTGATTGTGGGCCTGCCGTCACCGTTAGTATTCGGTGTCATCGCCGCATTGCTGGCGCTACTGCCGTTTGCTGGCACCGCTATTGTCTGGCTACCCGCCGCTCTGATTCTGATAGCGCAGGATCGCTGGGGCGCGGCGATTTTCATGCTGGTATGGGGGGCGCTGCTGGTATCAATGATAGACAATTTCCTCAAACCGCTACTCATCTCCGGACGCAGCAAAGTGGCCACTCTCACTGTATTCATTGGTGTGCTGGGTGGCGTCTCCGCATTTGGTGCCATCGGTGTATTCATGGGCCCGGTGGTACTGGCGCTGGCCGTTGCGTTAATTCAATTCCAGCTGGAAGCCAAGCGTGATGCCGAGCACCAGCTCACCACAACTAATAACTGAAAGTAAGCAAGATGACTACATTACGTATCGCCACTCGCGAAAGCCGCTTGGCACTCTGGCAAGCAGAACACGTCGCCGGCTTGCTACGCCAACATCACCCGCACGTAGAAGTGGTGTTAGTGCCAATGACAACCACTGGCGATCAAGTACTGGATCGCACCCTTGCCCAAGTCGGCGGCAAGGGGTTATTTGTCAAAGAATTGGAATGGGCGTTACTACACGATCAAGCGGATATTGCCGTACATTCCATGAAGGATGTACCTAGCGAGTTGCCGGAAGGATTAATCCTGACCTGTATGCTGACGCGCGCCGATGCACGCGATGCCTTTGTATCCAACCATTTCGCGCGTTTTGCCGATCTACCGCTAGGCGCACACGTCGGCACCGCCAGCTTGCGTCGGCAAAGCCAATTACTGGCACTGCGTCCTGATCTGCGCATTTCTCCGGTGCGAGGCAATGTGGAAACACGCCTGCGCAAACTGGATGAAAATCACTACGACGCCATTGTGCTGGCCAGCGCCGGCTTGAACCGACTGGGATTGGCGGCACGCATTAGTGAGCATCTTGATGAACAGCGCTCAATTCCGGCTGCCGGACAAGGCGTCGTCGGCATTGAATGCCGGCAAGACGACACGCAAACGCTCGCCCTGTGTGCGGCGTTGAATGACCCTCAAGCCGAACACTGCGTGCGCGCCGAGCGAGCCTTCACCGCGCGACTGGAAGGCAGTTGTCAGGCACCGATTGCCGCATTCGCGACGCTACTCGATGAACAACTACACCTTACCGGACTGGTGGCATCACCCGATGGCCAGCAAGTCATTCGCGAACAGGCGCGAGGAACGCGCTTCGCACCCGAAGTGCTGGGTGAGCAACTGGCTGAGCGTGCGCTCAGCTTGGGCGCAGCAGAATTATTGGCGCGCTTGAAATGATCCCTTACCTCGTGCCACCTTTGCAAGGATTGAGCATTCTGGTAACACGTCCAGCGCTACAATCTGACGCACTGAACACGCGCTTCGTATCACTGGGTGCACAAGTGATGTGTCTGCCAGCTATCGATATCGCCAGCTGCAATTTCCAGCTTCCCACAACTCACTACGACTTACTGATCTTCATCAGCAGCAACGCAGTCAGGTTTAGTCGTGCAGTGCTAGTAGCGCACGCACAAGCACGCATCGCCGCAGTGGGCACCAGTACCGCACAAGCGTTAATAGATGCAGGTTACCAAGTTGATATCACGCCACAGCTGGCAGCCAACAGTGAAACCCTGCTGAGTCATCCGCTGCTGCAAACGCCGCCCGCCAAGATTTTGATTGTGCGTGGGATCGGTGGCCGCGAATTACTGCGCAATACATTGATCGAGCGCGGCAGCGAGGTAGACGTGCTTGAAGTATACCGCCGCCAACCCAGCCAACCCGACCCGGCACAACTACAAGCGATCCAATTTCAACTACAAAGCGACGCCTTGACTGTGATTACCCTCACCAGTGTTGCAATCGTGCAGTCGCTACATACCCTACTCGGTACAGCCATCACCGCTCCGCAAGTCATTTTACTGGCAGGCAGTACCCGCATTGCACGCGCCGCGCAGCAACTCGGCTGGCAAGGCGAAATCGTGCTGGCATACAGTCCTGAAGATGTCAGCCTTGTCGCAGCGCTGACGCGCTGGCACACCCGCGCCCGCAACGAGCTGATAAGATAAGACGCTTCTTATACTACAAACCAACTATTCAATGCCGCATGACCAGACCTGATCACAACTCCAGTTTTTCGCGTGGCACCAGCCGCACTGCACTCGTGGTGGTGGGTGTGCTGGCGCTGCTGGGCTTGGCCTATGCGATTTTGCGCGTCGATATTCTGCGCGCACGTATCGTTGTTCTACAGAATAGCAGCAAAACGCTTGAAGACAGCAATCGTCAACTGCAGATGCGACTGGAAGAATTGCTCAAGACCCAGCAAGGCAACACCATCCAGCTTAACCAGATGCAGACCGAACTGGCCAACACTCACGAACAACTGGGTGGACTTCGCGATGGTGTAACACCAGCAATGCAACAATGGGCGCGCATTGAAGCGGTGTATCTATTACGGATAGCGCGGGATCAGCTCCAACTGGGACATGATGTTGACAGTGCTACCCACAGTCTGGCTGCGGCACTCACTGCATTGAATGGTCATGGCGAAACTGAAGCCGTGCAACGACAATTGATACAACAACTGCAACAACTGCGTGAATTACCCGTTGCTGAGTACGCGCGCGCCCAGCAACAGCTACAGCAATCCGCACTAATCGTTGCGCAGTTGCCGTTGCGTAAACCACATTTGCTAGATAGCGTGCGCGAAACACTACCCGAATCAGATCTTGCTCGTGGCTGGGCACAATTGCAACACGCTCTTAGCTCACTGATCAGCGTGCACAACGATGCCAGCCCCGCGCTCAATGACGCTACCCAGCTACTAGGACAGACACAGTTGCAAAGCTTGCTAACCCAGGCTGCGCTGGCAATCCGTGGGCACGATCAAACCACCTACCAAACCGCGCTGAAGCAGGCACAGACATTGATTACCCTTGTGCTAGATACAAAGCATACTGAGGTACAGACGCTGCAACGCCAGTTACAACAACTGGCACAACTGAACATCGCTCCCGCACTACCTGATCTAGATGGCAGTATTCGCACGCTGGAACATGGCTTACCCACTTCGCTATCTGGACAAATCATGAGTCAGCCATGAAACGCGGCGTTTATCTCGCTCTGGCACTGATCTGCGGCGCATTACTCGCCAGCTTTCTCCTCACCGATCCGGGACGAGTGAATATCACTCTGCATAGCTACGTCATTGAGATGTCATTGCCGGTCGCGCTGCTATTATTGCTGGTCTTCTATATTGGCTTACGCCTGTGCGTACACCTGCTACGTGCGCGTGATCGTAATGCTGACGAACGCGCGGCGCGCCAGCGCGAACGTAGCCACCAACAATTGGCACAAGGCTTGATCGAGCTATCCGCTGGTGAGTGGCGCAAATCCGAACAGACCCTCACTCGTTCAGCCTATGGCGCCAGCTACCCACTGGTTCACTATCTGGCGGCAGCGCGCGCTGCGGAATTACAGGGGGCACAAGCTCGTCGTGATGAGTGGCTAGCCAAAGCGTTGGACGTATCACCTGAACATCGTGCTGCGGTACATGTTACCCAAGCAGAAATGTTATTACGTCATAATCAGCTTGAAGCCGCATTAACCACTCTGGAACAACTGGACGTTAGCGGGGATCAAAATGCCCGCGGGCTGAGCTTGCTGGCACGCATTTATCGACAACAAGGCAACTGGCAGAAACTTAAGCTACTAGAACCAAAGCTGCGTAGTAATAGCGACATCCAACCACAAGCGATTGATGAGGTGCTCGCGCAGATACATCTGGATATGCTGAAAGCAGCGGGCACATCCAGACAGTTACAGCAGTTGCAACATGCCTGGAACGAAGTGCCAAAATCAATGAGCAAACGTTCTGACGTAGTGCTCGCCTATGCCCATGCTGCCATTGCGTGCCAGGCACATGTGCTAGCGGAGAAAGCCTTACGCGAGCTGCTGAATGAGGAATGGAATGAAGCGGCTGTACTTGCCTATGGTGAACTTGCTCACGATGAACGCGGCATACCCGAGCCACTGAGCTTGTTGCAAACTGTGGAAAAATGGCTCAACTCACATCCCCAGGATGCCGCGCTACTACTAACCTGCGCACGGTGTTGCATACGCAATGAACTGTACGGCAAGGCGCGTAGCTATCTGGAAGCCAGCCTTGGCGCACGACCGCGCTTGGAAACCTACCAGATGTTAGCCAATCTACTTGAGGTCAGTGGCGAGCGTGAGAAAGCACTCCAGTTATTGAACCAAGCATTGATACTGGCAGTGGGACGCAAGTCCACTCTGCCGAGACTGCGCGCCTTGCGCACAACGGAACGTCGCTATGGCATTGATCGACGCACTTAGCAAAAAAACAAGCGTTCATACAATGGCAGCAGCGCTCTTGGCCATCATGCATTAACAAGGGAAACGGTAATCACGTGAAAGGGAACACCACAGTATTTATTGTCGGTTGCGGCTATGTGGGCCGACATCTTGGGGTGCACTGCACGCAACAGTTCGGCTCGCGGCTTGGCAAGGACTTTCATCTGTATGGCCTAGTGAGCAGCACTCAACAGCTGCAGGCGCTACGCGCTGTGCGTATCGAACCCATCGTGCTGGACTTAGACAAACTCATTCGCAAGGATCTGTCGCCAGTATGGTGTCGCGATAGCCTGCTGTTCTATTTTGCGCCGCCACCGACTACTGGCGAAAGTGACACGCGCCTACATCGCTTCCTGAACATGCTGCCAGCAAAACCGCGCGCGTTCATCCAGATCAGCACTACTGGCGTCTATGGCAACACCTATGGGCAGCAAGTAGATGAAACCTCTCCAGTCAATCCACAAACAGCGCGGGCACATCGACGCATGAGCGCCGAGCATATTTCGCGGGTGTGGTGTATGGAGAATCAAGTGCGACGAGTAGTGTTGCGGGTACCGGCGATCTACGGCCCCGGACGCCTGCCTTTGGCTCGCCTGCACTCAGACGAGCCGGTGATTTGCCAAGAGCACTCACCCATCATCAATCGTATTCATGTGGATGACCTTGTGCAGGCATGCTGTGCTGCCGCTATAAACGAGACCATAAGCGGCGTTTACAACATTAGTGATGGCAATAACACCACCATGACCGACTACCTGCACCTTGTCGCGCAGCTTGCAGACCTGCCCAATCCCAGAGAAATCCCACTTGATGAAGCACAACTAAGCTTCAGCCCAGAATACCTTTCGTACTTGAACGAATCACGCCGTATAGATAATTCACGATTGCTGCGTGAGCTAGGCATGCAACTGAAATATGCAGATCTGAAACAAGGAATTCTCGCCAGCCTACAAAGCCGACACAAGCAGAGCGCCAAGTAGGAAATCCAGCCGACCCACTGCTTCCAGATTTTGCGCAGAGGAGAATCAAAATCCGATCCATGATGGCAGAATAGATCGGACACAAAGCAGTGACGCACTAGTGATTACGTCTATGAAAGCAAATCGCCCATAGAACACGTCTGCACGCACACACGCGCCTGCACAAATTCACAGGCACAAAATACTGCTTATTGCTGGATACTTTGGATTACTAACCCAATCATTTTTCTCGGCTGTGGCCTAGCTATTATCTATTAGCACGATAGCTCTAAAACGCCTTTCCTGATGTTTACAGCCCTTGCCCGCTGCAAACACACAGCATCAAAACCGGCCACGCAAGCGTAGCGCAGCACGCCTGTCGCGCTCTTCGCGAGAGTAGTCGAGCCGTCGCACCACTCCATCAATAGCGTTAACTTGGTACTGTATCCGACGCTGTATCTCTGGCGATCCAGTCAGGTTTTCTGCCTCGAAACGCAGTGTCAGGTTGGCAGACAACTTTCGTTCGATAAATGCCGTCAAAGTTGGCTTGATCGCGAGGTATTGAGTAACCAGCAAGTTACTATCGATAGATTCACGTCCTTTATTCTCGTAGTTAAAACCGTAAGACGTACCCAGTTGAGTAATGTCATGACGGAAACCAATGTCGTAGTTATAGATCTGATCTTGACCAATGGTACGAGTTTGTTGTGTAAATGGATCAGTGATATCGGACCATCGACGCAACGCGCCCATAGACAACACCGCGTCGCGCAGCCCGATGAAACCCAATCGCACACTGGCCTTGATCTCAATCCCATATGACGAAGCCTTATCGATATTGCCGGAAGCAGAGGTGAGAAAGCCGTCCGCATCAAGCAGTGGCACATAATCAATGGCATCAGTAATGTCACTGTAGAAAATGGCTGCCTCCAAAACCCCACCGTCCTGCGCTAATTGGCGTTCGTAGCCAAGCTCAGCAGTCCAGATTTTTTCCGGCTCCAGCGCTGGATTACCGGCGACAATACGATCATCGACCGCATTGTAGCTGGGCACAAAATTGGCAAAATCTAGCTGGCTGACAGTACGTTCCAACAGCAAGCGCATCTGATCAGAAGACGACACCTTGTAGCGCGCATCAAGACGAGGCTTAACAAAACTCAAGTTACGCGTAGGTTGCAACGGATAATTGGTCGTCAACTTGGAAAACTCATAGTTCAGCGAACTATCCAGCGACAGTTTATCGGTTATCGTCCACTTATGATTGGCAAACACTTCTCCACGAGCTTCCTGCACTTGCGGGTTTGCAGTCGGAATGACGATTTGCTCAAGCGTGCCGTCATTAGTCAAATCAAGATAGGCTTGTAATTCTTGCTCCAACTTATTGTTGGCAACTTCACCACCCAACTCCAGACTCTGGTTTTTACCTAGTGGCAACGTATACGAAACACGTAGGATATCTTCGCTTTCAGTGATTCTGGAAAAGCTCCGGCTCACTTCGCGATATATAGTCGGCTCAGAACGATTGCGATAGTCAAGCTGCGGAGCGTTATCACGCCTTACTATAAACAAGGCGAGCAGCCCCCCCGGCCCAATATTGGAAGTATATTCACCACCGATCTCCAAGGTTTTCTTGGTATCAACATCTCTTACACTTACTTCATCAGCACGTAGTGTTTCATTGCCATTGATGTCATAGCGAATCAGTGGGGTTTCAGATCGCTCAGTCCTGTTTAAAGTTTGATAAAGCAGGTTGAGATTGGCGCGATCACCATTGGCTAGGTCATACACTACGCTACCGGTGTATATCCACTTATCGTGGTCACGATCCCACTTCTGTGGGCGCAGTTCCTGCAACTGTCCAGTGGGATAGTAATACGCCTCCGCGCGGGTACGGTTAGTCCAACGATATAGTTCTAAATTGGACGGACTCCATAGATTGCGCTCGATACCAATCAGGTAAGTAAGCGGGCCGTTGGTTTTACTGTAAGAAAACAGACCGTCGAGACCGAACCATCCTGCGTCATTGAAGCGGCCATTTATTTCCCATGATCCCAGACCGCTGAGCGAAGCGCCTGGTCGCATAATCAGGTTGACGACTACACCAGTACTTTGTACGTCAACTTCACTTGAAGAACCACGGATCAATTCAACACGCTCGACATTGGCAGCTGCAATACGTCGCAAGGTAGTGGTGATTTCGTTGGACTTACCGGGAAATCGACGCCCACCGATCAATATCTGCGAACCTCCCGAACCAAAGCCGCGATCCTGCTGATTGCTGGAACCATCAAGAACGGAAGACACGCCCGGAATGCGACGCAGCAAGTCCTCCGCTGTATTCAAGCTGTAGCGGGCAAAGAATTCTTGATCATAGGTAACCACATTGGTCACAGGGTTGCCAGCCAGCTCGGCAGTCGCCACTTGCTGAGCACTTGTTACGCCAACGTAGCTGAACGCGACCAAAGTTACGGTAAGAATACGAGTCATCTTCAAGGACATTGTTCCATAACCAACCATATTGAGATCACTTGGTCGCCCACTCAGCGTAAGCACTGTCAAAAATTGGGCCACGTAATCGGCCTGTGGCACAGAGGCCAGCAAAGGCTATTCAAACTTCAATCTGAATCCCACCGCTTTCAAAAATTCTGCTTCCTGCTCCAAATCGGCACGAGTCAATGGATGTTCATCGAGCCAATGAGAGGGAAACTTAAGCTCCAGCATACGAATTTTTGCTGCAAGCGTGATTTCAGGCAAAGACGCGGTACTGCGACCCCGATTAAGTAACACTGCCACTCGCAATAATACGATCAATAGTTCAGCTTTTAGGTGCCATGGTGGTACCAGCTCTTCCAATGCCTGCAGGCTCAATTTTCGGCGATGGGCACCAACCAATGCCGCCAGCAATAGCTGTTCTTCACACGGGAAGCCCTGCATATCTGAATTCCGCAATAAATACGCACCATGCTTGTGATAGTGGGCATGAGAAATATCCAGACCAATCTCATGCAATCGCGCTGCCCAACTTAGCATCTGTTCAGCCATGGGTTCGCCAATGGCCCACACCTGCTCAAGATCACGCAGCAAGCGCAGCGCAGTGGCCTCTACTCGCTCCGCCTGTGCAATATCAACATGGTAACGTGTCGCCATCGACCGTACGCTGCGAGCACGGGCATCCTCGTCGGTATGCCGCCCCAGCAGGTCATGCAATAGCCCTTCACGCAGCGCGCCATCGGTGGCACGCATAGTGCGAATATCCAGTGAATAAATCACCTCGGTAAGAATAGCCAGACCACCGACGAACACTGGCAAGCGATCTTCGTCCAGACCAGGCAAACGCAAACGGCTGACATGCCCGGCGTGCAAGGCTTGCTCGATCGCTTTTTCCAACACTGCCAGAGTAATACTGCCATCACTTGAACCACAGGCACGCGCCACTTCAGATAGTGCGCGAATAGTCCCCGAGCTGCCCAAAGCCTGCTCCCAACCAGTTGATTTGTAGCGCTCGATAATCGGCTCCAACTCAACACGCGCTGCCAGACGCGCACGCTTCATACGCTTTTCAGTAATGTCACCATCATCAAAGAACTGCCTGCTCATGGTGACGCAGCCCATATGCAGACTTTCGAGCTGGTGGGTGTGCAGGCCTTCACCAATAATCAATTCCGTACTCCCGCCACCAATATCCACCACCAGACGTTTGCCTGGTTCGCTGGGAGAGCTATGCATAACGCCTAGGTAGATCAGACGTGCTTCTTCGATACCAGCAATGATTTCGATTGGATGGCCCAGCGCCGCATGCGCGCGTTCCAGAAATGCACCCTTGCGGCGCGCCTGGCGAAAGGTATTGGTCCCCACCACCCGTACGCTTTGGGCGTTCATTTCGCGCAGACGTTGGCCGAAGCGTTGCAGACAGGCTAACGCCCTATCGGTCACCTCACGCGATAAACGCCGCTGGTCGTCCAGACCGGATGCAAGCCGCACCGGTTCGCGCAAACGGTCAATAATGATCAACTGGTCATGCAGATGGCGTGCTACCACCATATGGAAGCTGTTCGATCCAAGATCGACAGCGGCAATGATTTCGGGAATTTTGCTGGGCGGCATCGAGAAATAGACCGTGGACGGTGGGCTGTGGGTCGGAAAAACCCTTTGAACCTACAGCCTACTGCCCAGTGGCCGACGGCCTCATTTCACACGGAAAATGAGGAGCCGCAACCACAAGTAGTAGTGGCACTGGGATTACGAATCACAAATTGCGACCCTTCGAGATCGTCGCGATAGTCAATTTCTGCACCAGCCAAATACTGAATACTCATCGGATCAATCAGCAACGTGACGCCCGCATTTTGCACTTGGGTGTCCCCTTCTTCGATATTTTCATCGAAGGTAAAGCCATATTGGAAGCCCGAGCAACCTCCGCCACTGACGAACACACGCAGCTTGAGGTTGGGATTCGCCTCTTCTTGGATCAGCTCGCCAACTTTGTGGGCGGCTGCGTCAGTAAACAGCAAGGAAGGTGGTAAGCCAATATCGGTGGGTTCAGCAGCCATAGGACCCTCTGGGGCAAGAAATTCGATCGAGGTGTAGTTTAGCCCAATTCGGCAGTGGGTGCCGACTTGGACGTAGCCATTGACGTAGCAGCGCCCGCTTCAGGCGAGCTAGCCGCAGTCGCAGGGATCAACTTGCCATTAATTTGGGCACCCATCGTCATTTCAATCAACCCGTAATACACATTACCGGACACCTTTGCGGTGGCACCTAATTCCACCCGTTCACTGGCATGAATATCGCCATTAACAGCGCCATTCAGTACCACATTCGGCACCTGTACTATGCCTTCGACCAAACCGCCATCACTGATACTCAGGCTCGCAGCGACCTGTGGTTCTACCGAGACATTGCCACGAACCGTACCATCCAGATGCAGACCACCCTTGAACTGTACGTCGCCAATAATCAGCGTGCCAGCACCTATTAAGGTATCAATATGCAGGGGTTTTCCAATCTTGGTTTTGCGTTTGAACATCAACCTGTACTCAGTAACGGCTTTATCTGCCAAGCAAAATTCTGGCGTAGCACCTCATGCTGTGCTGCGCGCACTTCAACCAGCACACTGCTGGGCTCAAATCCGGCAGGCAGCTCAATCTGCGGCTCTAGAACCTGAAAATAACGATAATTAAACTCTAACGGAGTGTCCGACTTATCAATCAGCAAATCAGTCACACTTAGCACGACCGGGTTCCCGGCGAGCATTCCACTCACCTGCATTGTCACTGTGCCACGCGCATTGCCAGTCGCGCTCATCGTCTGAATCAATACCAGACGTAGCACATACTGCTCAGCCGCTCCACTTTGTTCAATTTCGATGCGCTGCACCTGTGGCACATTGGTCGCACCCGCAGCAGGAGTAACAATGGCCTGATAAAAAGCCAAGTCCTGTTGTTGTTGCTGAATCTGGTTCTTCAGTGCTGTTACGGACTGCTGCATCGCGCTGCCAGCCTGCATCTGCACCTGCTTATCGAGTTGGGCATTACTGAGCTGTCGGCGCGCCTGAGCCAACTCATCAGTCAATTTGTTAATCCGCGTGGTTTGCTCCAGATACGCACGAGCGCTGTTGACAACACTGTAGCCCGCTTGCAAGCGACCAAGTTCAAACGTGACATAGGGCAACAAGACCAACAAAATGGCCAACATGACCAGCTTGGTGCGCCGATGCCGTATCGAACGCTGCTTAATGATGAACTGCCCCGTATGTAGAGGCGAAAAGCTGGCCATTGATGAGTCCTGAACCCTTGATTTATCGAGTAATTACTCCGTGAATGAAGCGACATTGCAGCACATCCCCTACAATGCCACTCCAGTCGCCACCACCAGACAGTCTTACGATAATGCGTAAGGCGCTATTTAACGCGAGCTAACTATGTCCGGTCTTGCTGCCTACTTGCTGTACTTTAAAGCCCTGCATATTGTATTTGTTGTGACTTGGTTCGCAGGCCTGTTCTACTTGCCACGGCTGTTCGTCTATCACGCAGCCACTACTGACGCGATCAGTATTGAACGCTTCAAGGTCATGGAGCGCCGTCTTTACCTGATGATGAATATTGGTGCATCACTCGCTATTTTGTTTGGCGTGCTGATGCTGGTGGCGGTTCCGAGCTATCTGCAGCTGGGATGGCTGCACGCTAAATTGAGCTTAGTAGCAATTCTACTTGCGTATCACCTATGGTGCCGACATCTGGTAAAGATGTTCGCTCAGAACCGCAATACGCATAGTCAGCGTTGGTATCGTTGGTTCAATGAAGCCCCCAGCGTATTATTGATCGCGATTGTGCTACTGGCAGTGGTGAAGCCATTCTAGGCGCAACAACAAGATTACGCAGTTATGTGGAAGCACGCGCTTTTCTGCGCAGGGCCAACGCGCATAGCGATTTTTCTTCCTGCCACCATTCCGGTAACGGTGGCGGCCCCTCTTCGAAGGCATGATTTCCCAATTCTTCCAGTGCCCGTGTATAGACCGAACGCTTGAAGAAAATGACCTCGCGCACTGGCGACCAATACTCGGCCCAGCGCCAGCGATCAAATTCGGGCTGCTCCATTGTGGTGTCAAAGCGAAACCGATCTTCAGTGCCGATAAAACGTAGCATGAACCAGCGCTGCTTCTGACCAATGCAGGTAACCTCCCTGCCATTGTGGCGCTGGTAATTTCGCGGCAAACGATACCGCAACCAACCACGGGTACTGGCGACCAGCTCAACATCGTGCGCCTGTAGCCCAACCTCTTCCTGTAGCTCACGATACAGTGCTTGTTCTGGCGTTTCGCCCTGGGCAATACCGCCCTGCGGAAACTGCCACCCGCGTCCACCCGGACGACCACCGACAAACACCTGTCGATCATCCCGGATCAGAATGATTCCGACATTAGCGCGAAACCCTTGATTGTCAATACAGTCAGTCATGGCATGGCATCAATTTATTTCGCTAGATTGTTTCACATGCTACTACGCTCTGTCGTTCAATAATTGCAACGCGCAAACACTTGCCCCATTAAACACTCAACTTTCGTGACTTGTGCGAGCAGGCTAGGCTATGGTGCAATCGCTAACGGCTGCTGTTAACTCAATTTGAAACCTCACCCAACTCTGCCGATTATTCTGCTGCTGAGCCTAGCCGCCATTGCTTCGCTACTTGTCGCGTTGTGTTCAGGCAGTGTCACACTGCATGCATCGGACTGGGTGGCGGCATTCAGTACCGACCAAGGCACTTCGTTGCAGCAGGCAGTACTCATTCAATTGCGCCTGCCGCGCGCATTAACCAGCTTTGCACTGGGTGGACTACTGGCACTGGCAGGTGTATTGATGCAGGTGCTGTTACGCAACCCGCTCGCCGACCCGTACATTCTGGGCAGCTCAGGTGGCGCGGCGGTGGCCGCATTAGCCGCCATGCTGTTGGGATTGAATGGCCTGCCAGTGGAGCTCGCTGCAGCCAGCGGCGCCTTCATCACCATTTTTCTGGTATTTGCACTGGCTCATGCCGAAGGCAGTTGGTCACCGACTCGGTTACTGCTAACTGGGGTGGTGATTGCTGCCGGCGCCAGCGCACTGGTCGGCTTGTTACTCACACTGGGCGATGAAACTAAGCTGCGCAGCATGCTGTTCTGGTTGATGGGAGAGATCAGTAACACGCAACGAGTTGCGCCGCTGTGGAGCTTATTGATTGGCGCCGGCATATTGAGCTTTTTACTGGCACGCCACCTCAATGTACTGGCACGCGGCGAGTTGCAGGCCCAGAGCCTAGGCATGAATATAAAGCAAATGCGCATTGGCTTATTTGCCGCTAGCGCGTTACTTACTTCTGCTGCGGTAACCACTGCTGGCAGCATTGGTTTTGTCGGGCTTATTACCCCGCATTTGGCACGCTTGCTAGTTGGCACCGACCATCGCCGACTTGCCCCAGCCGCAATTCTACTAGGCGGTAGCTTGTTAACGCTGGCAGATACGGCGGCACGCACACTGTTCGCACCCCGACAATTACCAGTCGGCACGCTCACTGCCTTGATTGGCGTGCCACTGTTCTTGGGTCTAGTATTCAGAGGCCACAAACACTAACTAACTGATTTTAACCAACACCAACTCAACGCGATTTCTACCCTGCTGCTTGGCTCTATATAGAGCAGCATCGGCGTCGCTAAACAACAGTTCGGAAAGTACCTTAACGTCATGCCGCTCGACCAGCGAACCGGATAACACCGCAACGCCCACGCTGACAGTGAATTGATGCTGCATACCATCAACAAGCTGCACCGGCGTTGCACATACCGCATCGCGCATGCGCTCAGCCATATGCAGCGCTTGCTCTTTGGTTATTTCCGGTGCCAGCACTACAAACTCATCACCACCAAAACGGGCGGCGGTATCGCTGTCACGGGTCTGATGCTTGATACGTTCAGCCGCCTCGCATAACGCCATATCGCCTGCCAGATGACCATATGTATCGTTGACAATCTTGAAATGATCCAGATCTAACACAATGCAAGCAAGCGTGGTATGCGCACGTCGGGCACGAGCGAATTCCTCTTTGAGACGTTCCTCCAAATAACGGCGATTATGCCAACCGGTTAAATAATCGGTCACACCGCTCAGCACCAGACGCGCACGATTTAGGGTATTTTCCAGAGCGAAGCTGGCGGTTGCACCTAGATGCGATAAAAAATCCGTAGCCAACTGCCGCGTAAAGCGCAGCTCGTCCTGACTACCAAAACAAATGCATCCCTGCAGCTGTTGTTGTCGCCACAAGGGAATGAGCGCAATGCTTTTTATGCCACCAGCATCACTACCCTCCGCCCCCTTGAACAAATAGTCATGACGTGGGGCAGAATAAGGCCCCAGCCAGGGGTGCGTATGCAACTGAAACCACGTATTGATCTTTGCAGGTTTTTCAAAAAAAATGACTCGCGGGTACGCTGTCAATTGCACCTTGGCGGCCAACAACGAATGTCTAATCTCGTGCTGCGGATCAATCAGCACCAACGTTACACACTGCAGACTGTAAGACACCGCCAAGCGATTACAGATAACATCAAACAACTCGCTAAGGCCATCAGTCTTGAGTAGCTCTAGCTCACGTTGCTGAGTTTTTTTTAGCAATCGTTCGTTATGACTGGCTTCGTCCATTAACGCCGAAATACGGCGACGCAACCGTAATACTTCGGCTTCCAGCTCAGGTGTGGCCATCAACCCTCCCTAATGCGCCCTGACAGATATTCACGGCCTTTCAACATCATTTCCTTAAATCCTTGCGCATCGTTATCGGACACACTGCGGCACAGCTGCTCAACAGCCGCACGCAATGCGTATAGCGACTCGTGGCCATAGTCATTGAGTTGTTGTATCTCAAAGTACAGCTCAGGACTTTCTTGCGCCACCCGAGTGGCAATATCAATTTGTGCGTCATAAGTAGTACTGGACAGCGATGCCAGACGCTGTGCGTTCTCACCACTATTCGCCAATGCTGTAAAAAAACTGATATTGATCGCATGCGACAAGCCCAACACATAAGCAATCAGTCGATCATGCTCATCCAGTGACATCACCACCTGCTCGGCCATGGTAGAAGCAAACAACTGCTGTGCCAACTGCAACGACTCACTGTCACCCAGATCAATAAAAATCACATGCCGACCGGTAAGCAAGTCGGTATCCGGGCCGAACATGGGATGAATGGATGTGGCGCGCACCCCCGCGCTGCGCAATGCCGACAACCCGGCGCGTAATGGCGTTTTCAGCGAACCCAGATCAAATACCAAGCCTCGCGGCTTGCGTGCTGCCAGTTCCAGCAATACTTCATTGGATATTTTAATAGGCGTCGCCACTACAATTAGATCCTGCGCCAACGCATCGCTGCGCCAATCTGGTAAGTACGCCACACCTGTTTCCACCATAAGCGGATCAGCCACCGTCACCGTGTAACCTTGGGCCAGCAGAAAACTGGTGAACCAACGCCCCATCTTGCCGGCACCACCAATGACCAGTGCAGTGCGTCCGGAACCGCGCCCCTGCGCCATCACCTGCTGGCGTTCCTGCGTCGTCAGCGAACTGCGGATCAACAATCGCATCACTGCCTCTCCCAGTGCCGCAGAAATGCCATGCCGCGTCGCATTGTCACGCGCACGTAGCAATACTTCTCGCTCACGACGAAAGTCACGGGTTGGCAAGCCAACCTCACGCTTGACACGGGCAATCTCTGTGCCCAGTGCCTGACGCTCAGCAATAATAGTCAGCAGTTGCGAATCTAGCGCGTCAAGTTTGAGCCGCAAGTCATCCAGAGTCATAATCATTAGGTCTCGTCAATCAATCACTTATCCTTTTACCCAGCACCACGCTCAGTAGCAAGCCCACCCATGAACCACGCCGTATTTCTACCGGAACCGCTGCCCAATAACCCCTTGCCACTGTTTGCCGACTGGTTTGCCGACGCCTGCCAGCGCAAGTTACAACCTAACCCTGATGCAATGACACTGGCTACCGTGGATGCTGATGGCAAACCTAGCGCACGCATCGTGCTATGCAAACAACTAGTTACGTCACTTGGCTACATAGTATTTTTCACCAACTATCAATCACGTAAGGGGAACGCGCTTGCTGCCACACCTTACGCAGCAACCGTATTCCACTGGGATCAACTGCATCGACAGGTGCGACTGGAAGGCCGCATCTTGAAGTCACCCGCTGCGGAAAGCGATGCGTACTTCAACAGCCGTACACTGGACAGCCAACTCGGCGCGTGGGCCAGCCAACAAAGCCAGCCACTTAGCTCGCGCCAACAACTGAGTGAGCAAGTTGCCCTTGCTACCGCCCGCTTTGCCCCTAACACCAACGACAAACAACTCTCTATACCTCGACCACCGCACTGGGGAGGTTATCGTTTGTGGATAGAACACATTGAACTATGGGTAGAAGGGCCGGGCCGGGTACATGACCGCGCCCGCTGGTCACGTGAGTTATTACAGAATGATGAATACAGCTTTACAGCGAGAGATTGGCACAGCACGCGCTTGAATCCTTGAATTACGAGGCGTCTTAATCTCTCTGCTCAGACGAAAAAACTACAGATCAATACCTAATCGGCAGTTTTTATGGGGCAACTTGATTAGTTTGAAACACCAGCAGGCAAAATTAAAAGGCCCGGCGGATTGCTCCGTCGGGCCTGGATACGAATCTTTCGATTCTTATTGTAGCAACGGCTCTCACCCCGGATAACCACAACGGAGTGGAGTATGAAGGAGGCATTGATGCAGGGCAACACCCGGAACGAACCACTGACGTTCGGCTTTGACATAGGTATCGCGTCGGTCGGATGGGCGGTGCTCAGCCCAACGCGGATAGTGGATTTGGGCGTGCGGTGCTTTGATAAAGCAGAAACCGCAAAAGAAGGTGAGTCCCTGAATCTCGCCCGGCGCAATGCCAGGCTAATGCGTCGCCGTCTCTACCGTCGAGCATGGCGTTTGACCAAACTCGCCAAGCTGCTAAAACGCAGTGGCCTGGTTGCCGACACGAAGGCGCTCAAGCAGCAGCCGGACAAGGGCTTTAAGACACCAAATTTGTGGCAACTGCGCGTCGAGGCGCTGGAACGTCAGCTCACTGCTGAAGAATGGGCACGAGTGATATACCACCTGTGCAAACATCGTGGCTTCCACTGGATCAGTCGGGCTGAAGAAAAGCAGGCAGAAGGCGACAGCAAGAGCGAAGGCGGCAAGGTCAAACAAGGACTCAACGCCACCACCAAACTCATGCAGAACTACCGGACGGCTGCAGAGATGGTGCTCACAGAGTTCCCCGATGCGCAGCGCAACAAACACGGCGACTACGGCAAGGCACTGTCACGCAAACTGCTCGCTGATGAGCTACACAAACTATTCGAAAGCCAGCGCACTTTAGGAAATCCATTTGCCACACCCGAGCTGGAACTGGCTGTACTCGGCACCGGCGACCGCAAGAGCGGCTTATTCTGGGAACAGAAGCCGCCTTTGTCTGGAGCCAATCTGCTCAAGATGCTTGGCAAATGCACTTTCGAGAAAGGCGAATTCCGCGCCCCTAAAGCCAGCTTTACCGCCGAGCGTCATGTGTGGCTCACACGACTCAATAACCTTCGCATCATCACAGACGGGACAACACGACCTCTGACGGATGGGGAACGACGTATTGCCCTACCCCTACCCTATTCACAGGGTACCGATCTTAGTTACAAGCAGCTTGGATCAGCGTTGGTCAAAGCCGGATTACTTGAGAAAGATCGGTTCAGATTTGCAAGTCTGTCTTATCCAAGCGCAAAACAACTTGAGGAGAAGGAAAAGAATCCTGAAGCAGCAACGCTGGCAAAGCTCCCGGCATATCAAGACCTGCGCAAGCTGCTTGAAAAGAAAGGGCTGAGCCCGAATGGGAGGCCATGAAATCGGCGGCACTGGATGGTCGCCCCGAGCAACTTGACCAGATCACATGGGTACTCAGCGTTTACAAAGAGGACGACGAGGTTGTGGCTGAGCTGCGCAAGCTCACCTTGCCCGGCGGTGAGAAAATGATTGATGCCCTGCTCGACATTCGCTTTGACAAGTTTCACGCCCTGTCACTCAAAGCTTTGCGCAAGATCGTGCCTCACATGGAACATGGGTTGCGCTATGACGATGCGTGTGACCATGCAGGCTACCACCACAGCCAGCTTTTCAAGACTGGCGAAGGCGCACATCACTATCTGCCGCCGTTTTATTCCGGACGCGACAAAAGTGGCCGCATGGTGTTCGACGAGAACATGGACGTTCCTCGCAATCCGGTGGTGCTGCGCGCACTCAATCAGGCCCGCAAGGTCTGTAATGCGCTGATCCGCAAACACGGCTCGCCGCACGCAGTGCATATAGAAATGGCGCGTGATTTATCGAGGCCACTCAAAGGACACTGGTCGCCAAGTGGGAAATATATTGAGGGCCGCTTGGACGTCCAGAAAGAGCAGGAAAAATTCCGCGACCGCAACAAGCACGATCGTGAATTGTTCGCTGAAGAATTCGACATTGACGCCAAGAGCCGTGAATTCGAACGCTACCAACTCTATCGCGAACAGCAGGGAAAGTGTGCTTACTGTCTGGAGCCACTCGATTTGCAGCGCGTTCTGCATGGAGCAAGGCTATGCAGAAGTGGATCATGCACTGCCCTACTCGCGCAGCTTTGATGACGGCAAGAATAACAAGGTATTGGCGCTGACACGCGAGAACCGCAACAAAGGCAACCGGACGCCCTATGAGTTTCTGGATGGTGCGAACAATAGCGAACGTTGGCGGCTTTTCGTCGCATCTGTCGATGGCAACAAGCTGTATCGACAAGCCAAGCGTTCGCGCCTGCTGCGCAAGGATTTCAGTAAAAAAGAATCCGAAGAATTCAAAGAACGTAACCTCAATGACACACGCTACATTTGCAAGTTCTTCAAAAACTTCGTCGAGCAATACCTGCAACTGGCTGATAGCAGTGAAAGCAAGCGTTGCGTGGTAGTTAGCGGCCAACTCACTGCATTTCTGCGCGCCCGCTGGGGCCTGCTCAAAGTGCGCAGTGAAAGCGACCGGCACCATGCGCTGGATGCTGTGGTAGTTGCAGCATGCAGTCACCGTATGGTCAAACGACTGTCAGACTACTCACGTCACAAGGTGCTTGAACATGCCCGCGAAGGCTTCGTCGATATTGAAACCGGCGAGATCGTCAACCCAGCCATGCTCGCCCAGCTGGAGCAGCACTTCCCTGAACCGTGGGCTTACTTTCGGAATGAACTTACAACACGTTTGAAAACTGATGACGTAGAACGACTGCACGAAGACCTGCAGCAGCTGGGAACCTATCCGGAAGATCAACTCAAGTCAGTCAGACCCATTTTCGTTTCGCGCGCACCACAGAGACGTAATGGTGGCGCAGCGCACAAGGACACGATCTATGCCCAGCCAGCAAGTCTCAAAGAACAAGGCGGTGTCACCCAGAAAGTGTCGCTTGCGAGCCTCACACTGAAAGACATGAACAAGCTGATTGATCCACATCGAAATGAACGGCTTTACGCCGCCATCCGCACTCGCCTTGAAGAATACGGCGGCAAGGGTGACAAAGCTTTCACGCCTGATAGGCCACTGCATAAGCCTGATAAAGACGGCAACCCAACAGGCCCGATAGTACGCACCGTCACAACGGTCATCGACAAGCTCTCAGGAATTCCTGTTCGTGGTGGCATTGCCAAGAACGACAGCATGCTGCGTGTGGATGTGTTCACCAAGTCTGGGAGGTTTTATCTGGTGCCGGTTTATGTACACCACTCTGTAGCAGGCTTGCCAGATCGCGCAATCGTTGGCGGAACAGAAGAAAACGAATGGACGCTCATAGATAACACCTTTGAGTTTAAGTTTTCAGCGTACCCAAACGATCTGATCCGTGTAACCCTGAAGCAGGAGACCCGGTTTGGTTACTACGCTGGTTGCGACCGTTCAACATCAGCCATTCATCTTTGGAGCCATGATCGAAACAAGCAAGTCGGAAAGGATGGATTGATCCGCAGCATTGGCGTCAAGACCGCCCTATCCGTGGAGAAATTCAACGTCGATGTGCTCGGCAACATCTATCCCGCCCCCAAGGAGCAACGCCGTGACCTGGCGTAGCGTGGTTATCTCCAAGCCTGCCAAGCTGCGCCGCGAGAACTTTTCGCTGGTGGTGGAGCAGGAACAAGCGGCGCGCGTGCCATTTGAAGACATTGCAGTGATTGTGCTGAATCACCGCGAGATCAATCTGACACATTCAGTGCTCTCTGCATGCGGTGAACATGGCATCGGCTTGTTTTCCACGGGTGACAACCACCAGCCTAATGGAGTGTTTCTGCCCTTCCTGCAACACAGCCGCGCCACCCGCATGCAGCGTTTGCAGATGGACATCGACCGTCCATTAGCCAAGCGTACTTGGGCTGCCATTGTGCGTGCCAAGATCAACAATCAAGCCACCTGCCTGCAACTGGCCGGACGCAATTCAGGCGAGCGGCTGCAAGTGATGGCCGAGCGCGTTCGCTCCGGTGACACCGATAACATGGAAGCGCGCGCCAGCGCCTACTACTTTCCTGAACTGTTTGATGCCAATTTTTTTCGCGCACAGGAACGCTGGAGTAATGCAGCCCTGAACTATGGTTATGCGGTGTTGCGCGGGGCCATCGCACGAGGCTTGGTCGCGCATGGGTTTTTGCCCAGCATCGGGCTGTTCCATCGCAGCGAACAGAATGCCTTCAATCTGGCCGATGATGTAATTGAACCGTTTCGGCCCGTGATCGACTTGCATGTTGCCCAGCAGTTCAAGCCCACCGACGTTAACCAAGAGCTGGTGCCCGCCGATAAAGTTGCTTTGGTGGGTTTACTGAATGTGGATGTCATTATGCCGCGTGGCACCATGAGCGTGCTGTCGGCCACCGAGCACTGCATCGAATCATTGGCGCGCATTTACGAAGGCGCGAGTGAAACCGTACTGGAGCTGCCAACCCTCATTGGGTTGCGACAGCATGTGGTAGAGGGCTGAGCGGAGCGGGCAATGAGCCAGGGCACGAGGCGATACATGCGCATGCTGGTGTTCTTTGATTTGCCGATGGTGACGCGGGATGAACGCCGCGCGTACACCTTATTTCGCCGTTTCCTGCTGAACGACGGCTACGACATGATCCAGTTTTCAGTCTACGGTCGCATCGTCAATGGCTCGGACGCGCAGGGAAAACATCTGAAACGGCTGGTCATCAACCTGCCCTCGGAAGGCTCCATTCGGGTGCTCACGGTGACCGAGAAACAATTTGCGTCCATGCAAATACTGGTCGGCCTGCCGCTTTTTCAGGAAAAGCGGGTCAACACCAACCAAATGCTGCTGTTTTAGGCGAGAAAATTAAAAGCCGAACCCCGCGCCACCAAGGCGTGGCGCGGGGTTCGGCTTTAACTAATTGTAGTGATCCGGGGTGAGAGAGGGAACTACAACCTATTATTGGCAATAGAAAGCTCTGATATGATTGTAGTGATCCGGGGTGAGAGAGGGAACTACAACTATTCGATAAAAAACACTGTAGCCAGTGCTATGTCGCAGCTACACTGCGCACCACTTTCATCAGCCCATAACGTCCCGCTCTCATGAGAGAGATCTCACCCAAAAAAGCCTCTCGACTTGATGAGCTGCGCCGCTCGTTGGCGCAGGGCTCGATGCGTCATGCGCATCGATTGGTGAATGCACTGCATCCAGCGGAAATCGCCGGCTTACTGGAATCGCTACCCGCTGCCAAGCGCGAAATCGTCTGGGGCTTTGTTGATCCGGAAATTGAAGGCGATGTACTGGTTGAGCTGAACGATCAATTACGCGTAGATCTCATCGAAGGCATGGATGCCGAAGAGCTGATCGCCGTGGCAGAAGGCATGGAAGTCGACGACTTGGCTGATCTGATCGGCGACCTGCCAGAAGAAGTGACCCAGCGTGTGCTGCATTCCATGGACATGCAGGATCGTGAACGTCTGACCGCCATGTTGGCATACCCAGAAGAGACAGCTGGCAGCCTGATGAACGTGGATACCGTCACGGTACGGCCAGACGCGACGCTGGAAGTGGTGCTGCGTTACCTGCGCATGCGTGGCGAATTGCCAGAGCGTACCGACCGATTGTTTGTCGTCACGCGTCTTGATCGATATCTCGGCGCACTGGATGTTACAGCTCTGCTGACCAGCGACTTGGAACTGACCGTGGGCGAAGTCATGGACACCAGCGTTGAAGGCATCGCACCGGAAGCTGAAGTTGGCGAAGTTGCCACGGTTTTCCAGAATCGTGATTTGATCTCAGCGCCAGTTGTCAGCACAGATGGCAAGCTGGTCGGACGTATCACGATTGATGACGTGGTTGACGTGATTCGCGAACAAGCTGATCACTCGATGAAGTCGATGGCTAACTTGCAGGATGAGGAAGACCTGTTTTCCAGCATCATCCCCAGCACCCGGCGTCGCGCCGTGTGGTTGGGCATTAACCTGCTCACTGCGTTTCTCGCCTCCAGCATTATCGGCTTGTTCGAAAACACCATTCAACGAGTAGTGGCGCTGGCAGTACTGATGCCGATTGTCGCCAGCATGGGCGGCATCGCCGGCACACAAACAGTTACATTGATTGTGCGCGGCTTGGCTTTGGGCCAGGTTGACTGGAGCAATACGCGCTGGCTGTTGTTCAAAGAAGCCAGCGTCGCGTTGCTTAACGGTGTGCTATGGGCCACGGTAGTGGGTGTGTACGCCTACTTGCTGTTTCACACGTGGATGATCACCGCCATCATGTTCATGGCAATGATGATCAATCTACTCGCCGCTGCAGTAGTAGGCGTAACCGTGCCATTGGTACTAAAGCGCATGCGGGTTGATCCGGCACTGGCCAGTGGGGTGATTCTCACCACCTTCACCGACTGTATTGGTTTTGCTGCGCTGCTTGGACTGGCTGCTTTGTTACTGCCCTGAAACGGGCTGCGCTATCGCACTATCGTGCTGTGGAAATTCGAACCGCCGCAGTACCGATGTCATACCGGTAGTATCCGACATACCACCCTGCAGGAAATCGACCAGCTTACTGCTTTGCGCCATGGCGTCGTGATAGCCAAGCTCTATCAATTCGCGAGTGAAGCTGCTTTGAAACATGAGATAACTCATTAGCTCACCACCGCCTGCATTCATCGCACCCATACTGCGCAACAGGACACGCAAACTACGCGGCAACGATTGCACATGCTTGCGTGCGATATCGGCAATGTCCTTGCTGGGCATCACCACGAGAATCTCGATGGGTTTGACAAGACGATCATTAATGACCACCGGGCCGACTTTGCGAACAATGTTATTGATTTGTAGCAGTCGTTCAAAGTCGGCATACAAACCGTCGGAAAACAAGGCGTCCAGCATATAACCAAAGATCTGACCAAAGCTCGGACCATATACTGGCACCCGCGCCCGTTGACGATCACCGCTACGGGTAGCTACCACCAGAATGCGATCAGCGCCCAGATGGATTGCCGGACTGAATGGCGATGACTGACGCATCGAGCCATCTCCATAAAATTCGTTACCCATCTTGACCGCTGGAAACAGGAATGGCACCGCCACACTAGCCATCAAGTGATCAAGATCAATTGCCGCAGGCTCGCCTGCATGCCGCACTCGCGTCCAAGGCTGCTGTTCTTGGGTTGATTGAAAAAAGAACAGCGAGCGCGAACTACCGTAACCAGCCGCAGAAATAGCCAGCGCATGCAGATGCTCGTCCCGAATTGATTGCTCAATGCGTGAAAAATCGAAATTACTGCTGAGTAAGGTACGCAGCGGGGCGTTATCAAACAGTGAGCGCGGTGGCGCAAGCAACCAGCCGCCCGACAACATGGCCATAAACCAGTGCAGGCCGTCCTTGAGCATGGTCGGTGCGCTGGCATCGAATACTTGATGCACCTCAAAGTTACGCCACACTCGCTCCAGATTGCCGGTCGCAACACGAAAACGGTCAGCATGAATGGCTAATTCCGTGGCATTGATTGCACCCGCTGAAGTACCTACCACCACCGGAAAGGGGCTTGCCGCTCGCGCTGGCAGCAAATCCGACAAGGCTTTGAGCACCCCAATCTGATAAGCCGCACGCGAACCACCACCGGGCAAAACCAGTGCAGTTTTATTTGAAGCTGGCGATTCGCTGCTATTTTTCACGTATCCGCGCGTGTTCCGGCTGAACCTTGACAAATATTACTGTCCAAGGCGGTAGGCCGACATGATTATTTGACGCTAGTATTGCACAGCAACGTCGTGATCTGACTCCCACTCTGCCCCACCAACTTGCTCCTCTTATCGACGCGGAGACCCCGAAAATGAAGTTTCCTTCTGCCATTAGCGCACTGCTCAGCATCATGGCACTGCTGTTTCTGAACCTGGCGCAAGCCGCTGATGCGCCTGCCGTGGGTAGTGCCGCGCCTGATTTCAAACTACAGGATCAGACTGGCAAGACGCACACATTGGGTGAATACAAGGGAAAATGGCTGACACTGTACTTCTACCCTAAAGACAACTCCCCGGGATGCACCACGCAGGCTTGCGAGTTCCGCGACAACATTTTTGCGTTTCGTGATGTAGGTGCGGTAATCGTCGGCGTCAGTCTGGACGATGAAGCGTCACACAAGAAATTCGCTGAAGAGCATGGCTTACCCTTCACCCTGCTGGCCGACACCACCAAAACAACAGCTAAGGCCTATGGCGTGCTGACCAAGATGATGGGCGTACTTGAAGTGGCGCAGCGCGACACCTTCCTGATTGACCCGAACGGCAAAATTGCCAAGCACTATGTACGCGTTAACCCAGAAGGTCACTCAAAAATTGTACTGGCTGACATCAAGGCACTACAGGGAAAGAAGTAACTGACACAGTATCGCGCCCACTTGAGCGCGATACTGTCTGCAGCCTGACTACAAGTGAACTTGCAAGATAGTCATTGAATTGGTTTTTCCCGATACACCCGATAGCTCACCGCCAGTGAGAATCACCTTGTCGCCATCAGAGACAATTTTCTGATCCAGTAGCAGCTTGAAAATCGCGGGATACACCAGATGCGAGCTAGTGTGCACGATATCAAACGACACCGGATAGACACCGCGATACAGCGTCACACGGCGGCGTGTGCCTTCATGGCGGGTGAAGGCGTAGATTGGAATATCAGAGCGAATACGTGACATCCAGCGCGCCGTATTACCCGACTCGGTCAAGGCGATAATCGCTTTCACATCCAAATGATTGGCGGTATACATTACTGCCATTGAGATAGCTTCATCAGGACGACTTAAAATCACATCAACGCTGCGACGCAGATGCGTGTGCGAGGTTTCGTACTTCTCCGCACCTTGAATCACACTCGCCATTGCTGCGACGGCTTTCACCGGATACTTTCCGGTAGCGCTTTCCGCTGACAGCATCACTGCATCGGTACCATCGAGCACGGCGTTAGCTACATCGGATACTTCAGCACGCGTGGGAATCGGGCTGGTGATCATCGATTCCATCATCTGCGTCGCAGTAATAACAATGCGGCGATGCTTGCGACTTTCCTCAATGATATGTTTCTGCAAGCTGGTCAGTTCTGCATAACCAACTTCCACACCCAGGTCGCCGCGCGCCACCATGATAGCGTCCGAGGCTTTGATGATCTCGGTGAGATTTTCGATGGCTTCCACCCGCTCAATCTTGGCAACGATGCGTGCCTCGCCGCCCGCTTCTTTCAGCAAGCGTCGCGCTTCTTCCACATCCGCTGCGCTACGTACAAACGACACCGCCAAATAGTCGCAACCCATACTGGCAGCCAGTTTAATGTGCTCGCGATCGCGCTCTGTCAGGGCATCCGCTGACAGTCCACCCCCCTGACGGTTGATACCCTTGTGATCAGACAGCTCACCACCAATCAGAATCTTGGTGTGAATACGCGGCCCATCAATCTGGGTAACTTGCAACGAAATCTGACCGTCGTTGAGCAGCAGCACGTCGTCCACTTTGACGTCTTCAGGCAACTTTTTGTAGGCGACGCCCACTGACTTGGCCGTACCATCCTGTGGGTTTAACGACACATCCAGCGTGAAGTCATCGCCTTCAGTCAATTGAACCTTGCCTTCAGCGAAGCGATCAATGCGGATTTTTGGACCTTGCAGATCACCCAACACGCCCACCCACTTACCGACCGACGTTCCCGCCGCGCGCGCCATTTCGGCACGCCGCACGTGATCTTCTGCCTTGCCATGCGAAAAATTCAGACGCACCACATCGGCACCAGCCCTGATCATTTCAGTCAATACCTCCGGATCATCGGTGGCAGGGCCTAGGGTGGTAAGAATCTTGGTTCGACGCAACATGGTTCACTCAATGCAATAAGAGCAGGAGCAGTTCGTGAACCGCCCTAAGCAGACTTCATTTATGGCAGGACAGTTCACGAACCGCCCCCTACATTTGGCTTCAGCCAGCAGCGCGTGCTTCCAGTGCTGCCACTGCTGGCAAGACCTTACCTTCCAAGAACTCAAGGAAGGCACCACCGCCGGTGGAGATGTAAGAAATGTCTTTTTCCACGCCATATTTTTCAATCGCCGCCAACGTGTCGCCACCACCAGCAATGGAGAAGGCGCTGCTCCCGGCAATACTCTGCGCCAGTGCCTTGGTGCCACCGCCGAACGCATCAAATTCAAACACACCAACCGGCCCGTTCCAGACGATACTGCCGGATTGTTGCAGCAATTTATCAAACAGCTCGGCGGTCTTGGGACCGACATCGAGAATCAAGTCATCGGCAGCGACGCCACTGATTGCCTTTACTGTCGCAACGGCAGTGGCCGAAAACTCCTTCGCAACCACTACATCAATGGGCAATGGAATACCGACGCCCCCCTGCTTTGACTTGGCTAACAAGTTTTTCGCCATATCAAGCATGTCAGCTTCATACAGCGACTTACCAACAGGATAACCTGCCGCCGCCAGGAAGGTGTTGGCTATGCCACCACCAACGATGAGTTGATCGACTTTACCCATGAGGCTTTCGAGCACGGTCAATTTGGTGGACACCTTCGATCCGGCGACAATGGCCGTCAGCGGCCGCTTGGGATTAGCCAGCGATTTATCCAGCGCCTCCAGCTCATTCACTAGCAACGGCCCCGCACACGCAACCTTGGCAAACTTTGCCACGCCGTGAGTGCTGGCTTCGGCACGATGTGCCGTGCCAAATGCATCCATCACATACACGTCGCATAATGCAGCCATTTTTCTTGCGAGATCTTCCTTATCCTTCTTTTCACCTTGATTAAACCGTACGTTTTCCAGCAGCACCACTTCACCGGGAGCGCAGCTCACGCCGTCCAGCCAGTCCCTCACCAACCGCACAGGCGCACCGAGTAACTCACTCAATCGTTTAGCGACCGGTGCCAGAGAAAATTCCTCCGCATACACACCTTCGTCTGGCCGACCCAAATGTGACATCACCATCACTGCTGCGCCCTTAGCCTTGGCAGCTTGAATGGTTGGCAGTGACGCACGAATGCGCGCATCGGAAGTCACCACGCCATCGGTAACAGGCACGTTGAGATCCTCGCGAATCAGCACGCGCTTGCCAGCCAGATCCAGATCGGTCATGCGAAGAACTTTCATTGTTGTTTCCCCGAAAATTAAAAAGGCTGCAGACCATAGGCTGTGGGCTATAGGTCAGAACTGATCGAACCCACCGCCTACAGTCCACCGCCCACAGCCTGCTACTCTTCCATTACTTGACAATAACGCGCGCCATCTCCAGCACCTTGCTCGAGTAACCCCATTCGTTGTCGTACCACGACACGACTTTGACGAAGGTAGCATCGAGCGCAATGCCGGCTTCGGCGTCAAATATAGAGGTACGACTATCATCGCGAAAATCCGTGGAGACTACTTTTTCTGTCGTGTAGCCAAGCACACCCTTCATCGCGCCTTCAGACGCGGCCTTCATGGCAGCACAGATCTTCTCATAGGTGGTCTCCGTCTTCAGCTCGACAGTGAGATCCACCACAGAGACATCCGAGGTTGGTACACGGAAAGACATGCCAGTCAGCTTCTTGTTTAGCTCCGGAATCACCACACCGACGGCCTTGGCGGCACCGGTAGAGGACGGAATGATATTTTCCAGAATGCCGCGACCACCGCGCCAATCCTTGTTGGAGGGACCGTCAACTGTTTTCTGTGTCGCAGTAGCAGCATGCACGGTGGTCATCAAACCGCGTTTGATACCGAAGTTATCATTCAACACCTTGGCAATCGGTGCCAGACAGTTGGTGGTGCACGAGGCGTTAGAGATAATGGCCTGACCGGCGTAGGTCTTGTCGTTCACGCCAAAGACAAACATCGGCGTATCGTCTTTCGATGGTGCCGACATGATGACCTTCTTGGCACCCGCAGCAATATGCTTCTCGCAGGTCTCCTTGGTCAGAAACAGACCGGTAGATTCAACGACGATCTGCGCGCCTACCTCACCCCACTTCAACTCTGCTGGATCTTTGACTGCGGTGAGGCGGATTTTCTTACCGTTTACGACCAGCGTATTGCCCTCAACCGACACGCTGCCCTTGAAGTTACCGTGCACGGAATCGTACTTCAACATATAGGCCAAGTAATCAGGCTCGAGCAAGTCATTGATACCCACAATCTCGATGTCTGGAAAGTCTTGCACTGCGGCGCGAAACACCATGCGCCCGATGCGACCGAACCCGTTAATACCTACTCTGATAGACATATTCCGTCCCTCACCTTTTAAGGTTGTGATAACTCAACTCTACCGCCCAAGCTCTCTTGGACGACCTAAAGATTCAGCATTATGCGGCCAGCACGCGACCAGCCACCTGCACCACATTCTCAATCGTGAAACCAAATTTTTTGAACAACTCTTTAGCTGGTGCAGAGGCACCAAACGTTGTCATTCCAATGACTTCACCTTGCAGACCAGCGTAACGCCACCAGCCATCCGGCGCACCCGCTTCAATCACAACACGTCGCGTTACTGCAGCGGGCAAGACCTGTTCCTTATACGCCGCATCCTGCGCGGCAAATACCGCTTCATTGGGCATGGACACCACGCGTATGCGCTTACCAGCAGCAGTCAATTGCTTGGCCGCATCCACAGCGAGCGCCACTTCCGAACCAGTAGCAACAAAAATCAAGTCCGGCGTACCTTGGCATTCGACCAACACATAACCACCGTGAGCAATACCGGTAACTTGCGCCGCAGTCCGCGCCTGAAAGGGCAACGCCTGTCTCGTCAGCACCAATGTACTCGGGCCGGTGGCATGCTTGACCGCCGCACCCCAAGCCACTGCCGTCTCCACCGTGTCACAGGGCCGCCATAACTGCATATTCGGAATCATGCGCAGACTGGCTACGTGCTCTACTGGCTGATGCGTTGGACCATCTTCACCCAAACCAATCGAATCATGAGTGAAAACATAAATCACTCGCTGGCGCATCAAGGCCGACATCCGTAAGGCATTGCGCGCGTAATCGGAGAAGACCAAGAAGGTGCCTCCATAAGGAATGAAGCCGCCATGCAAGGCTAGACCATTCATCATCGCCGACATGCCGAACTCGCGCACGCCATAGTGAATATAGTCACCCGTACCGTCGCTGGTGACGGCCTGCGCGTTCTTTTGATTGGTGTTATTCGAGCCAGTCAAATCAGCTGAACCACCTAGAAATTCCGGCAAACAGGGTCCAATGCCGTTCAGTGCCGCTTGCGATGCCTGACGGGTAGCAACACTGGCAGCAGCCTCAATGGTCTTGGCAATATAAGCGTCCAGCACAGACTGGAAGTTAGTCGGCAGCTCGCCCTGCATGCGGCGCTGAAACTCACGGGCCAACTCAGGATATTGCTTGGCGTAGGCGGCAAATAACCGCTGCCACTGCTTCTCGACCGCTGCACCCTGTTCACGGCAATCCCAACCAGTGCGAATGTCAGCGGGGATTTCAAACGGTGCATACGGCCAATCAAGATTCTTGCGGGCCGCCGCCACTTCGTCCACACCCAGCGCCGCGCCGTGAGTCGCTTCCGTGCCCTGCTTGTTTGGCGCGCCGAACCCGATGATGGTTTTGCAGCAGATCAGAGTCGGTCGGTCACTGGTCTTGGCCTGCTGGATGGCGCGCTCAATGGCGATCGGATCGTGACCATCAACATTCGGCACCACCTGCCAGCCGTAGGCTTCAAAGCGTTTCGGCGTGTCATCGGTGAACCAGTCATGCACTTCGCCATCAATGGAAATGCCATTGTCATCATAAAATGCAATCAGCTTGTTGAGCCTGAGCGTGCCAGCCAACGAACAAACTTCATGCGAAATTCCTTCCATCAGACAACCATCACCCAAGAACACATAGGTGTGGTGATCAACAACATCAAAACTCGGACGATTAAACTGCGTCGCCAGCAGCTTTTCTGCCAGCGCCATGCCCACCGCATTGGCAATACCCTGCCCTAGTGGGCCGGTGGTGGTTTCGATACCCAGATGCAAGTCGTGTTCGGGATGACCGGCCGTATGCGACCCCAACTGGCGGAAACGCTTAATCTCATCGATGCTCAGTGGATAACCGGTGAGATTCAGTAATGCATATAGCAGCATTGAGCCATGCCCGTTGGACAGAACAAAGCGATCACGATTTGCCCAGCTAGGATTACTTGGGTTGTGCTGGAGATGATCGCGCCACAGTACCTGCGCAATATCAGCCATGCCCATCGGCGCACCGGGATGCCCGGAATTTGCCTGCTGCACCGCGTCCATGGCGAGAAAACGGATGGCATTCGCCAGAATTCGACGAGACGACATAGCAGACATTAAACAGCAGCTCCGAAGATGACCAGCAGAGTATGAGCAGTTCTTCTGAACTAAGCATGACCAGCGTCAGCGGCCTAACTCAGCTGCCAATATAAGGGCGCGCATTGTCCAACAGGATGGCTCGCGTAGCAAACGGAATGCGAGCCATAGGTGGCGCTGCAAAGCTGCGCCACCTATGATTGTGCTTTATGACAAGCCATCTGCGTGAACCAAATCGTGCTCACTCATAACAAAGTACTCAAACTCAATCTCTGCGCATCGGCAACGGCACCACTTGCAGTACTGCGCTACCTGGCCGCAACACGATGAGCCCACCCGCTGATCTTGATCCGGAAACCGAACGATTGGGCTTTCAGACCGGCTCCAACCGCCGTCTTACCTTTGCGCGACAATGGCTGTATCACTTTTTGATGGCGCTGGGACGCCTGACAATCGATTTACTGTGGGGCACCTCACGCTTGACTGTCATCGGTGAACAAACGATGAGCGATGCCGTGACCAAACATGGCAGCGTAATTCCAGTGTGCTGGCATCAGCATCTGCTCATGTGCGCCCGCTACTTGGTCGCCGGTCGAATCAAGCAACTCAAACCTGGTTTTCTGGTCAGCCCATCAGTGGACGGCGAAGCGCCCAGCATGCTGGCTGAGACCTATGGCGCACAGGTGATTCGTGGCTCAAGCACTTACACCGGCACACGCGCAATTCGTCATCTCTGCAAAGCATTAGCGCGCGACCACTTGTCACCATTGATTACTCCCGATGGACCACGCGGCCCGCGCTTCGAGTTCAAGGCGGGTGCCCTGTTGGTGGCCCAACTCAGCGGCGTGCCAATAGTGCCGATGGCCTATGCGGCGCGCCCGGCACGCGTGCTGCGCACTTGGGACAAGTTCGTCCTAATACCCCCGTTCGCGCGCATCGTTGTGGCATTAGGTACACCCATACATGTGCCGCGCGACCTAAATGAAGCACAACGTGAAGCGCTGCGCGTGGAGATACGAAAACGCATGCTGGAAACGTATCAACTGGCCGAACAAGCATTGCGCTCTTGATCACCATCACAGCCATCAGCCATCACCGCGATGAGTAAGCGCAGAACTAACTGACCTCACTAGCTGATTTCATTGGCGCGTCGCTGGTAGTTAAGTAACGGTTGCAACTTTAGACACATACTATTGGCGCTGATACCAGTGTTGGATTGCGCCACGAGGAACCAGGGCGGCCCTTCACCCACGAACGCCGGAGCTGGATCCCAGTCACTCGGCAGCTCGCCGTTTACGGCATGCCACAGCGAGCGTTCGACGTCATAGATACAGTACGGCATATAAGAAGTGGTAACGGTCGAAGCGACCGCTGGTTTCGAGGAACGTGTAGTACAGCGCGTACTCGGTCCACGGTCTTGCTGCCATAAGGTAGACACGGCAGGCCGCGTATCCGGCCTGGCGCGTGCGGCTCAAGTGCCAGCGCTGCTTCCAGCCGCGCAGTCCGCGCGAGTATTCGCGGCGAGCAATCTTCTCTTCAAGCGTGCAACGCAGGTCGTCCACCGCGCGCCGATGTAACAGCGCGGGCGTGACATTGTGTGTCACACCCCGTCGCGGGGCGTGGACACGCAGCACTTGTTGCGTTCATACCAGTAATCCTGTGCGTGATGCTGGACCACAAAGCAGGCACCACGGCCACTGCCTGCAAGTTGCTCGGCGCTCACCGAACGGGTACACACGACGTCGGCATCCAAGGTCAGGTAGAGCTCGCTCTCAATGCGCGCGTAGATCGCCAGTTTGATCATCTGCTGGCGGAACCAGCCTCTTTGCCGCAAATTCAGGGCAAATTCCGACGCCACCGCCAGTTCTGATTCGACGCACAGCTCGAACGCATAGCGTCGTGTTTTATAACGCGCTGCGAGTTCGGCCTGCTGCGCATCCGGACACACCACCCAGATACGGCGCAGCCCTGAAAAATTCTGCTCAAGCGATTCGAGCAAGAGCTCAGCACGCGCGGCATCTTTGAGCGTCAGCGGCAATACAGCATCAAGCCACATCTAATGCCCCTTATTGATTCTGTCAGGTCATTGTACACAGACAACCCACACACCTGTACGCCACTGAAGTCCTGGCATCGCGAGGGCCGCTGTCAGCTCCCCGCCGGAATGCAGCCGGTCTGCATCCCACTGGCAGCATGACCTGGTCTTTTTTTCAGGATGCATTTATGTCCGCCAGCGAATCGCTATACTGCGCGGCCAGTGACCCACCAATTCCCAAGGATCTCACCCCAATGTCAGGCAGCTATCTGTTCACGTCAGAATCCGTCTCTGAAGGCCATCCGGACAAGATCGCCGATCAGATTTCTGATGCGGTACTGGACGCCATTCTGGCCCAGGACAAAGCCGCTCGTGTTGCCTGCGAAACCATGGTGAAAACCGGGGTCGCTATCGTGGCAGGTGAAGTCACCACCAACGCCTGGATTGATCTGGAAGCATTGACCCGTAAAGTGATTCTCGACATCGGCTACGACTCCAGCGAAGTCGGCTTTGATGGCGCTACCTGCGCGGTAATGAACCTGATCGGCAAGCAATCCCCTGACATCAATCAGGGCGTGGATCGTAAGAACCCGGAAGAACAAGGCGCAGGCGATCAGGGCTTGATGTTTGGTTACGCCTGTAACGAAACCAAAGAGTTGATGCCCGCCGCAATTTACTATGCGCACCGCTTGGTAGAACGCCAAGCCAAGGTACGCAAGAAAGGCGTATTGCCCTGGCTGCGTCCCGATGCCAAGAGCCAAGTCACGCTGCGTTATGAAAATGACAAAGCCGTGGGTATCGATGCGATTGTGCTATCTACTCAGCACGCGCCACAGATCAAAAATAAGGATCTGCGTGAAGCAGTCATCGAAGAAATTCTAAAGCCCGTACTGCCCAAAGCCTGGTTTGAAAAAGTCCCGAGCAAAAAAATCCACATAAACCCAACTGGCAAGTTCGTCATTGGCGGCCCTGTAGGTGACTGTGGCCTTACCGGTCGCAAAATTATAGTCGACACTTACGGCGGCATGGCCCGTCACGGCGGCGGGGCATTCTCAGGCAAAGATCCATCAAAAGTTGATCGTTCTGCTGCGTATGCAGCACGTTACGTAGCCAAAAATCTGGTTGCTGCTGGTTTGGCAGATCGCTGCGAAATTCAAGTTTCTTACGCCATTGGTGTGGCGGAACCGACTTCAATTTCGGTCACCACGTTCGGCACCGGCAAAATTGCCGATGACAAGATCGAAAAACTGATTCGCAAGCATTTTGATCTACGCCCCTATGGCATCACCAAGATGCTCGATTTGCTGCACCCGATGTATCAGGCCACTGCTGCTTACGGTCACTTCGGACGGGCACCAATCGCAATGACCAGTCCAACTGACAAGAAAGAAAAGTTCACGGCATTTTCTTGGGAACAGACTGATCGAGCCGAGGCTTTACGCAAAGACGCTAAACTGTAACTCTATTGTTCCCCCTCCACCGACTGCGGCGGAGGGGGATTACAATTCCTCTGCACCGAGGAGCGCTGCAGCGGCCCCCAAATGGGCCGTCAGGCTCGGCGACAGAGTCAATGATCAACCGCGCTCTTAACTACTTCAGTTAGGAGAGGCCCACATGAACGCCGTTGTATCAAACAACTTCACCGACTATCTCGTTAAGGACATGGCGCAAGCCAGCTGGGGCCACAAAGAAATGGCCATTGCTGAAACCGAAATGCCTGGCCTGATGGCGATTCGCCAAGAATATGCCGCTGCGCAGCCATTGAAAGGCGCGCGTATTGCCGGTTCGCTGCACATGACGATTCAAACCGCCATGTTGATCGAAACCCTGAAAGTGCTGGGTGCCGATGTACGCTGGGCGTCGTGCAATATTTATTCAACTCAGGATCATGCGGCGGCCGCGATTGCCGCCAATGGCACACCCGTATTTGCCCACAAGGGTGAAACGCTGGATGAATACTGGGATTTCACCCATCGCATTTTCGAATGGCCTAACGGTAATCATGCCAACATGATCCTCGATGATGGTGGCGATGCCACCCTGCTGTTGCTGCTGGGTAGCAAAGCGGAAAAAGATGCCTCAGTGATTGCCAAGCCAAACAATGAAGAGGAAGTAGCGCTCTATGCTTCGATCAAAAAGCGACTGGCGGCACAGCCCGGCTGGTATTCAGAGCGCCTAGCGCAGATCAAAGGCGTGACCGAAGAGACCACCACCGGCGTCAAGCGTCTGTATCAGTTATCAAAAGACGGCCAGCTGCCATTCCCGGCGATTAACGTCAACGACTCAGTAACCAAGTCGAAGTTCGATAATCTGTATGGCTGCCGCGAATCCTTAGTAGACGCCATTAAGCGCGCAACTGACGTGATGCTGGCAGGCAAAGTAGCCGTCGTTGCGGGCTTCGGTGATGTGGGCAAAGGCTCTGCCGCCAGCCTGCGCGCCTTATCAGCACAGGTATGGATTACTGAAATCGACCCTATCTGTGCACTGCAAGCGGCGATGGAAGGCTATCGCGTTATTACTATGGATGAAGCCTGTGACAAGGCTGATATTTTTGTTACCACCACTGGCAACGTAAATGTCATCACGCACGAACACATGAAGCGCATGCGCCATCAAGCCATCGTGTGCAACATCGGCCACTTCGACAGTGAAATCGAAATCGCCGCACTCAAACAATACAAGTGGGAAAACATCAAACCACAGGTGGATCATGTGATCTTCCCGGACGGCAAACGCATCATTGTGTTGGCTGAAGGTCGGCTGGTGAACTTGGGCTGCGGTACCGGGCATCCGTCATTCGTGATGTCTAACTCCTTCACTAATCAGGTGTTGGCGCAGATCGAATTGTTCCAGCACGGTGCCAAGTACAAGAATGATGTGTATGTGCTGCCCAAACACCTCGATGAGAAAGTAGCGCATCTTCATTTGGAACGAATTGGTGTAAAGCTAACCAAGCTGACCACCGAACAATCCAAATACATCGGCGTATCCAGCAACGGCCCCTTCAAGCCGGATCATTACCGCTATTAAGACTGCCTTGATTTAGCGATTCTGCAAGGCCGACGCAAGTCGGCCTTGTTGTTTGCATGATGCGACATCATCGCTGCGGCCCTGTCGGCATTTCGCGAAAACCGCAAAACTGAGAAGCATTACCAATAATACCGAGAACCAACGCAACACTTGGCCGGTCTCATCGGCAATCTTTCAGCTATGTTTGTCATGCATATCGATATCATTACCACTCGTTAAACGCACCTCATCACCATCTGTCATGTCCGAGCACGACGCCGTACACCTGCTACAAATCACCGACACCCACTTACTGGGTCGTCGTGATGCATTGCTGCGCGGCATACCCACCTTCAGCACCTTGCAAGCAGTACAACGTGATACGCAACGACGCTTTCCTCACGCTGAAGGCATCCTACTGACGGGCGACCTGGTACAGGATGATGCGTCTGGATACGCATTAATCCGTGAAGCATTCCAAGATTCACCCATACCGGTGTACTGCATCCCCGGCAATCATGATCTGCCCGACGCGATGCAACAATCGCTCAGTAGCGCACCATTCGTGCTGGATACACACATCATCATCAAGGGCTGGCTGATTGTCCTGCTCAACACTTGGCAAGCCAACAGCGCAGGCGGTCAGCTGGGCGCAGCGCAGTTACAGCAGCTGGACAGACTATTGAGCCAACATCCGCAGCATCACACTTTACTTTGTCTGCATCACCACCCGATTCACATGAACAGCCAGTGGCTGGATGCCGTCGGCTTGCAAGATGCCGAACAATTTCGCCTATGCATCAAGACACATTCACAAATACGTGGCGTCCTCTGGGGGCATGTACATCAAGCACTGGATCAATGTCATGAGGGCGTGCACTACATGGCAACACCCGCCACCTGCGCACAGTTCTTACCCAACAGTGATGAGTTCGCCGTAGACTCACGGCCACCGGGCTATCGCTCGCTTGAGCTACATACGGATGGCACTATCGCTACTGAGGTCATCTGGCTAGAACACGCGCAATAATGAATGCAGCAGTCTTTAAGGTATTACGCCACGCCCTGCTGCTAGCGATCTTGCTGTGCCCAGCAGCGCAGGCCGACCCCGCCATTTGGCAGGTAAAAGGCAAGCACAACACGCTGTACCTGCTGGGCACCATTCATATGCTGCCCAGCGACGAACAACTGACCAACAATATCCAGCGCGCCTATGGCGAAGCCGAACAACTGCTAATGGAGATAGACATGGACGATATCGATCCGGTCGCCACCCAAGTAGCAACGACACGACTTGGCTTGTTGCCAGACGGACAAAACTTGGTGACACAATTAAATCCTGCCACACAGCGCAAACTGAAAATCGCTGCTGACAAGGTAGGACTTGACAGTCAGTTACTAGGACAATTCCAACCTTGGTTGGCAGCAGTGACACTTGAGCAACTTACCTACGCCAAGCAAGGGTTTGCTGCTGAATCGGGTATCGAAATGCAACTAACGCGGCAAGCGATACAGGATCACAAGTCGATACAAGGACTGGAAACACTGGATGAACAGCTGGGGTTGCTGGCGAACCTGGATCAGGCTGTGCAGCGAGACTTTCTCCGTCAAACGCTGGATGAACTGGACGAATCGACAGATGACCTAGCACAACTATTACAAGCATGGCGCAACGGCGACACGCAACACTTACAGACCATGCTGTACGAGGGTCTCACAGAAAACCCACAGTTATTTGCGCGCCTGACCACGCAGCGCAATCAACGCTGGTTAAGCACACTGGAAAAATTACTTGACCAACAAACCGACGACTACTTGGTGGCGGTGGGCGCATTGCACCTCGTCGGCGATACAGGCCTGGTGTCATTACTGCGAGCAGCGGGCTATCAAGTCACATTGCAATAGCGCACAAACGATCAAAGTTTGGTCAGCAGCAGAACTAGCGAAAAACCCAGCCACGCAGCGCATAAGCACAAGCCAACCGATGCCATTACATTCAGGCCGGCCAACAACACAGAGCCCCCGCGCGCCAGCATCAGCGTCTGCAAACTGAAGGAAGAGAAGGTGGTAAAGCCACCCAGCATGCCGATCATCAAAAATTGGCGCAGATTGAGCGGCAACAACCAACGCCCGCTCTCACTTAAACCCGCCAACGCGCCGATCAACAAACTACCCACCACGTTTACCAGCAACGTGCCCCAGGGAAACGCCGACCAGCGAGAATGAATCCATTCGCTGCAGGCAAATCGCCCCATGCTGCCCAAGGCGCCGCCCAAAGCGATCCAGAGATAGGGAGTCATAGGGAGGCGACAACCGGCATCTCTCACACCTCAATCATGTCAAATTCTTCCTTACCTGCACCGCAATCAGGACAGCGCCAGGACAGCGGCACATCTTCCCAGAGGGTGCCAGGCGCTATTCCTGCAGCGGGATCGCCTTTTTCTTCTTCATACACATAACCACAAATCACGCACAGATAAGATTTCATTTCAGCCAGCAACAAGGGAAGGAGCCGCGATTAAAGCGGGAACTGCGCTGGCAAGCAACCGCAATGCGAGCACAACTGTTAACAGCACGCGGAAATCCCTACACTTGGCGGCCTATTATCCAACACCTTGAAGGTATTGCAGATGAGTTTGTTTAGTGAAGCCTGTCGTTACATTCCCGGTGGCGTCAATTCACCTGTGCGCGCCTTTCCCAGTGTGGGTGGTGAGCCGCTATTTTTGTCGCGCGCCAGTGGCGCATACGTGTACGACAGCGCCGGTAAACGCTACATCGACTATGTGGGATCGTGGGGCCCCATGGTGCTCGGTCACGCCCATCCTGAAGTCATCAAAGCGGTGCAAGAACGTGCCGCACTGGGCCTGAGCTTCGGCGCACCGACAGAGATCGAGACTGAACTGGCGCGCAAAGTCTGCGAGCTCATGCCCGCCATCGAACTGGTGCGTATGGTCAGTTCCGGCACTGAAGCCACCATGAGCGCAATTCGTCTGGCGCGTGGCTTCACTGGTCGCGACAAAATTGTGAAATTTGAAGGCTGTTATCACGGCCATTCGGATTCACTACTGGTGAAAGCTGGTTCCGGTGCGTTAACACTCGGTGTACCAACTTCACCGGGCGTACCCGCATCACTAGCGGCATTGACACTGACGCTCGACTACAACGATAGCGCGCAGGTCGAGCAGGTATTCAAAGAAATAGGCCATGAAATCGCCTGCATCATTGTTGAGCCCGTAGTCGGCAACATGAACTGCGTGCCACCACTACCCGGCTTCCTGCAAACCCTGCGTCGCGTATGCGACGAGTCAGGCGCACTGTTGATCTTCGATGAAGTAATGACTGGCTTTCGTGTCGCCCTTGGCGGCGCACAGGCGTTGTATGGCGTGAAGCCCGACCTGACCACACTGGGCAAGATTGTCGGTGGTGGCATGCCAGTCGGCGCCTTTGGTGGCCGACGCGACATCATGGAAAAACTCGCTCCACTTGGCCCCGTGTATCAAGCCGGTACGTTGTCTGGCAATCCGGTGGCCATGGCGGCAGGCCTGAAAACACTGGAACTGATCTGCGCCAAGGCCGACTTTCATCAACAGTTAGATACACACGCACAGGCATTGACCCACGGGCTTACTCAAGCCGCACACAAAGCGGGACTGGCCTTCAGCACGACTCAGGTAGGTGGCATGTTTGGTCTGTACTTCAACGAAGAAAAACATATCAGCACTTACACACAGGTCATGCGTAGTGACGCCGACCGTTTCAAACAATTCTTCCACGGCCTGCTCCATGAAGGTGTGTATCTAGCCCCATCGGCATTTGAAGCAGGCTTTATTTCAGCAGCACACAGCGATCAGGACATTGCCGACACCATTGCTGCCGCACAGCGTGTGTTTGCCAAGTTGGCCTAGTGGCTTGCCCCAGTAGGTCACGCGCCCATGCAAAACCACCTAAACACACTAGACCAGCGTCTGTACTGGACAGCCTTCCTGCTAGGACTGGGTATCGGTCTGGTGATGGTATTTAACGCGCAGGTGGGTGGCGATCAGATCATCATGCTGGATCTGGGCTGGTCACTATTCAACGATGGCCAGTGGCTGCAGTATGGCATGCCTACCTCTGCAGGCGGTCGCTCCCCGGGTGGCTTGACCGCATTGCTGGTGGCGGCCCCCTTGTATGTCTGGCAGGACTACCGGGCGGTCGCCGCTCTCACGCTGCTGATTAACGCCGCAAGCTTCCTGCTGTTACGTCACCTGCTGCGTCCAGTCCTGACCACCGCAGGTCAGTGGCTGTTATTGCTGCTGGTATGGCTGACGCCATGGCATCTGTATTTCGCGGCGCACATCTGGAACTCCAATTACATGTTCGCTTTTGCGGTGCTGCACTTGGCCAGCGTGCAACGCATGTCAAAGCATCGCGAAGCCTGGAACACCGCACTGCATGGCCTGCTGATTGCGCTCGCCATGCAAGTCCACACCTCAGCTGCCGTGCTGGCAATTCTTTCCATCCTGCTGTTCCTCAAGGGACATCTGAAAATCCACTGGGGAGGTTTTGTCATCGGCATCAGTCTCGGCATCGCCAGCTACCTGCCATGGTTCATTGCCGTTACCGCCGACCCTACACTGCAACCCGGCAACAAAGGATTCTTCCTGCGCGGCCTGGTGTATGTGCAGCCCTTGTTCAAGGGTCTGCTGCAATGGCTGAAGATGGGTAGCCTCAGTATGGCTGATCGCATGCTTGATTTCGACTTCACTGCTGCATTGGGCGCGACTGCTAACGCCTGGCTGCGTCCGCTGGGTCGGGGTGTTGGCCTGTTGGCCCATGTTTCGCTGCTGGTGCCACTGTGGGTGAACTGGCGCGTCTTCGTCAGGCGTCGCCGGTTTACGCAATTGTGGCGCGCCATGCCACCCTTGGAACAGGTCTCACCGCGCTCAGGCTTGCGCAGCTACATCACGCTGATGTTTGCCGCTGCGCTGATTTCGTTCGCCGTTTCACCCACTACACCGATGTGGTGGCAAGCATTTGTCATGCTGCCGTGCTCGGCACTACTGGTCATCATGACCACTGAAGCGCTGCTGCGCACCCAACATCGTCAGCGGGTCCTGTGCATCATTTGCATATGGAGCGTGACCACTCTGACCTTGCTGCTGATGATGGCCATTGCCTCACCTATGTATCGCTGTGGCGGTCGTTCAATTCTGGGCGACAATACACAACTATTCCAGCAGCTGAAGTTGCCGATGCAATGCCTGAATCCGGATGTGTCGCGCTGAGTGACTCGCCCACACACCTCCATCATCGATTCATTCTATGCCGCACCATCAGAAGGAATGCTCACCTGAACCTGCATCTATAATGTATGCTCTTGGACTGACTAATCGCTTGAGCTTGATACTTGGCAACATCTGCAACGAATCTCGATGAGCAATTGCTGGCAATCCAAGTCAATCATCATTTCGGGCGGTGGACAGGCATTGACTCGCCATACTTGCTCGGTTCCAGCCAGCGTTTCAATCTTAGTCCCAACAAGTATTTCATGGGTGCCAGCGCCCGCTGCAGTGCAGTCCTGCGCGTCAAACAAAATAGCTCACCCGCCTGTCGAAACATATGTAAAGGCAGCTCGATACTAACCCATTGCTGAAAACGACGATCCCATAACACTAGCAGGCGCTGCAAGTAGCGCTGGTGTGTTCCAGGCAAAGACGCCAAGGCATCTAGCCGCTCACGGGTAGCACGCAGTCGGTCAATGCCAGCGCCATGTGACATACGTCGTGCGTCACGTTGCTTCAACACATCCGTTACATTGTTATGGTGCTGGCGATACCTCACAAGTACTTCGGGCCAGTAAGCCACACCCTCCGCAGTGGCTGCTAAGGCCGCCAACCACCAATCATGAAAGAAGACGGCAGGAATAGGTAAGGCCTGCTGGAGCAGCTCACGACGGAATAACATCGCATGACCTGAAACACAGTTGGTCATTACAAAGTTTAGCGGACTACTCAGATTCCGCATCGGCCACTTGTCAGACATCCTGATCCCGAGTGAATTGCCTTCGGCATCTACCAGCACCGAATCGCAATAGATCAATGCACGGCTACCAATATTCCGCAGCAGTACCGCAAGTTTTTCCGGAACCCAGATATCGTCCTGATCGCAAGGAGCTATGTAGTCACCCACGCACAGCTGCAGTGCATACTCGAAGTTTCTGCGAAAACCCAAATTCTCTGGTTGAACAACTACCCGAATCCGCGCATCACGCCGGGCATAGTCGTGCAGCAATTGCACCGTTGTATCATCAGAACAATCATCAACAGCGACGATCTCAAAGTGAACATGGGTTTGTTGCAACAATGAGTCCATCTGTTGTCGCAGAAAGGCCACGCCGTTATAGGTACATAATGGAATTGAGATCAATGACTGAGCGTTTGGCATGATAGGGCGTCGTGGCCAGTTACGCTGCCGCCAGCGTTGGCGACTGCAAAAATCCGAGTGACCCATAGCGCACAATGGGATTGTCCTGCGGCGGCAGTGCAGTAGCGTACACCTGCCAGCGCATTGTTGTCTGGCAATACACGCATCGCCTGCACCACTTCGGGAGTACTTGCACCGACATTGCCAGTCAATCTGTACGCCGCGCTGAGTGACTCACGCACACTCATCCATAGTCAAATCCATTCTATGCCGCACCATCAGGAAGAGTGCGTACCTGAACCTGCATCCGCTACGTAAGCTCTTGGACTGACCAATCGCTTGAGCTTGATGCCTGGCAACATCTGCAAGGCATCTTTAATAATCTTGTATCGTGATTGCTTCTCAATTCTGCGCAACTGCACACCATGACATAGCATGAGCCAGCAAAGTCGCCACGAACACCACTGGGTCTCACGCTGTATCCATAATACTGAAAATCTCCGTATAAACCTCTGCCGCTGGCATTCAAGCGTCGCAATTTTTTCCAACCGGCGACCAACCTCGCGCAGCTCCCGCAACCGGTAGCCATCTGGCCGGTTAGCGCGCACGATGAACCTCTGCCCCATCATGTTCGTAACATTTTCTCCGTGCTGCCGGTACCAGACCAATTCCCGGTCACAGTACACAATGCCTCCGGATGATGCTGCCACCGCCGCAATCCACCAGTCATGAAAAAACTCGCTTGGAATGGTCGACAGTTTTGCGAGCAGTCTGGAATGGAACATCATTGCATGGCCTGATACACAATTACCGAATGCAAATGGTGCAGGATTATCACCATCGATCATCGTCACGTAATCCGAAACCCGTGCATGCAACGATGCGGCAGTGGCATCGACCAGGCGCGAGTTGCAGTAGGCCAGCGCTCGATCACCAATACACTCGATCAGTGCGGTAAGCTTCTCTGGCAGCCAGATATCGTCCTGATCACAGGGCGCGATGAATTCGCCCCCGCAAGCTCTGATGGCTTGAAGAAAATTGGCCCTGAACCCCAGATTCAGAGGATTGACGTGAACCCTGAGGCGCGCGTCGCGACCAGCATAGTCAAGAAGAATCTCAACAGTACCATCCTGGGAGCCGTCATCAAATGCAAGAACCTCCAGATTCGCATGTGTCTGGTTTAACAGGCTATCCAGCTGGGCAGCGAGGAAACGCTTGCCGTTGTAGGTGCATAGTGGGATCGACACCAGTGCTTCAAGAGGAGGAGAGTTCAAACACCCCCCTCAGAAAGTTCGTGAAACATACAGACTGAACCCACTGATGTCAGTATGTATGCGTGGCATGATGCCGCTGATGTCCGGAGGATCTGTAGGCAGAATGCGATTTCGGGTCAGCTTGTCATGCATGCGCATATCAACACCAACATCCCAGCCTGGAACCAGGTGCAACCACTGCACGCCGCCGCCCCAGTAGTAGCCCAGTGCAGTCGCGCCCTCATGCATCCGGCCCACGCCAAAAAAGCCGGAAGCTGCAAAACTTTTATTGAACCGGTAACGATAATCCAGCGCTCTTAATGACATGATCTTTCTGCCATGCATGTTGTCCAGCTCAATCCGAGTACCCAGATCGCTGCTTTCAGACACAGGCCGCCTGAGCCCGACCCCCACGTGATAACCGACCGCATCACCCGTCCAGTTGAATTGCGCATCGGGCAACAGGATATCGCGCATGTGACTGTTGTTGACGCCCGCATCCACAAAGAACGTCACACCAAAATCAGTTCCCTCACCAGAAACATCTCCCATCCCGGCAACAGGCAAGACAAATCCGGCAAAATCCATCGAGGCACGCAGCCCGCCATAGCCCCCTTCAAACGCACCTCGCCCCCCGTAAATCTCCGTATCCACACCCTTGCCACGCCAGGCCGTGCTGTACTTGAGTGACGCTTGATGCAAATGCTGGTACTGCCTGCCTTGCAAGGCAGATTGGCCCAGCGGATAACCGAACCCGGCCGTCCTCCAGCTGGCTTGCCAATACGCGCCAGAGTCTGTGCGCAGACCCACACGCAACAAGTGACTGCTGCCAGTCACTTTATCTCCGCGCGCACGCTGGTCACCGAACCAATGTCCCAAGACATCGCCATGGTTTGTCAGCCCATCAGGATAGATATGGTGCGTGTACCAGACATTTTGCCAGTCGGAAAACTCGTACGTCGCATCGAAGCGTCCGGCAAGCGATGGAAAATCAACTCCCAGCATCAGAGCAGAATCGCCGAGTCGATACGAACCAGCATATGAATTGTCTTCGCCCGCGAATTCCATTTTCACTGCAAACGGCACTTTGCCCGGGAACAAGATCGTGCTGGCCAGTGATGCCACTTGGTTGCCAAACTCCTGACTAGTGCCCGCTACGTCAGGACGATTCGAATTGACGGTAATAGCATCAAGAAAGTCTGACAAGCGCGCACCGCGCGCACCGCCACCGTATTGCATCAGGCGGTTTAGCGACACGGCGTATCCGGGAGCCGGTGTGACGCTGAGCTGCAATCCGGCGAGCTTCGGGTACCCTGCCGTTGTAGAACCGAAATAGGCAATGTCATTCTGACGCGACATCTGCGCCAGAAATACTTCATAGGAAATCCCCAGCGGCCCGAGTGGAACGGCGTTGGACAGCGTCACCGATGGCATAGTGGGCGCTTCGGTGCTAATCAGGATGCTGCTGTCGGACATGGGTGACAGCCAGTGGTCACGATAACCGATGTCCAGCTGGGCAAAATCGAATCCAGCACTGAGCAGTGTGCCTGTTGGCGTCACCTCACCGTCATAGCCCACACCACCGGCACTCAACAGCAGATGATCAAACGGTTGATAAAAGCCACTTGCTGCAACTTGCCAGATGCTATCGACACTTTTGCCATGCGCATTGGGAATTACCTGCTTAGTGTCGCCGACTGCTGCATTGGCCTGCACCTGAAACAGTGTGACACCTGAATCGCGCATATAGGATTGCAGGTAACTCCGCACCACCGCACACAACCCCGGATCAACCTCACAGACAGCAGGCAAGGCATCAAGAACAGCCGCTGCAGCAATCGGTCGCCGCATGACCGGCTGACCCGCCAATATCATTGCCCGTTCAATCTGGCGCTCAATCATTGGCGACAAGTTCAGCGGCAGATACGGTGACACGCCGCGTGCATCGGCCTGCTGGGCTGCCAGTAACAGCGTAAAAAAAACCAGTCTCGTGCGTGCAGACAGATCAAACATTCAATTCACCCAGCGCATGCTTGATGCGTCCATGAAACCCGGCCTTGTTTTCCAGATACCAGGCACGCCTTGCCGCCTAGCAAATTCAATTTCGGTTGTGACATGGCTATGACCCGCTCAATTGAGCTGACCAGAGCCGCTTCATCAAACAAATAGCGCTGTGCCAGTCAGCGCTTTACACCCGCATGACAGGACAACAGCATGTCATGTTCCGGTGCCACCAACTCATTCATTGATGGCACACATCGGATCACTATATCAGGTCGCGAAACGCAAGCCGCTTGCAGATCAACCAGTCACAACCCCATCCAGCGCCGGGGGACTAGCAACTTGAATGCGCGCTCGAATGCTTTACGACGTAACCCTGGATGCATCAGCCCACGATAAATATGCCGCAACCAAGCGCGTTTAGGCTGATTGAGCACCGCTTCGCGGGCATCAGCTTCAACACGATACATAGACACAATCCGCCGAGCCATGGCGCGCTTCTCGGGCACCAACTGGGTCAGCGCCATCAAGCAGCGCTCATGATCATCGGCAATCTCCCGATAAATACGAATGGTGCGTTCATATCGGCGACGGCGTGAGCCGCGCCTGCCACCCTCAATTGAATAGACCCAATTGCCGAGATTGTTCTCATGGCGGCGATACCGCAGCAACGACTCCCGCAGGCAGTAGACTGGCCCGAACAGGCTGGCTCTCAAACTCAGCATGGTGTCTTCAACTGTACCCTGAAGCGGCGGCAGCCCGATCAGCAGCTCACGGCGAATCGCCATCGATGCACCCAGCAAGGTCGCAAATTTTCCACAATGCAGAAACTGATATTGATTCATCGGTGACTTGATACCCCAGACTCCACGCCGCAGCACCACACCGTGCTGGTCGATCTCATCCACCGTCGAGCCTACTGCATAAATATCGGGATGCGTTTCCATCGCCAGCAATAGGTCATGGACTCGATGCGGATGGGACACGTCATCGCCAGCCATGAATACAAATACATCACCCTCCGCCATCGCTGCCAAGGTATTGATGTGTTGGCACAACCCCTGATTGGCCTCATTGCGTCGCACAACAACACGATGACGTCCGGTGTATTGCGCCACACGCTCTACGACTAAGTCGAAGCCGCGATCATCCGACGCATCATCGGACACAATAATTTCGCATGGCACAGTCTGCGCAAGCGCACCTTCCAGTGTCTCGAGTATGGTTTTTTCCATTCGATACGCCAACAGAAAGATGCTAGCTGAAAGCTTCAGAGAACCAGCATTCGTATCATTCATGGATCAGTATCCGCAATTAGCCATAGACCTAAGATTGTATCCAACCCCATCTATTCGCACAGTAACAGACCGCCAACTAGGAGAACCAATGTGAGTATCGGCTTGGTCGCTATCCTTCAGCCAGGCCGGACAGCGCCAGCCACATTCGTACAAAAGGTCTTCTAAAGCGCGTAGCACAACAATGTTTGCTGCTCATTCGAGTGCCCATTACCATACCGACATGCAAAAAATACAACTGTCGCCACGATGCTGAACTGGCTTCGTAAGCTTATCTCTGGCGCTACTACGCCAACCATCTCGCCGAACACATTTGTAGTCTGGGAGCCCTGCACCCATTCGCATGCCGAAGTGGTGCCGGGCTATGTGCAGTATCTGCTCGACCTGGGATTCGACGTCTCAGTGTTTGCCACGCCAGAACGATTTGATGAAGGCCTGTTTTCAAGATTCGATGACCCACGCATCAGCCTGAACAGACTGTCTCAAGCTTCCATACGGCGGTTTTTCCGGAAAAATGGCCTGTTACAGGCGCGCGGCATATTGATCACTACAGCAAGAAAGATCAGCGGCAAGGATAACTATATCGCTGAACGCGAATTGTTCTCCACGCTGCGACCGGAGCAGAAAGTCCTGCTGGTAGAGCACGATATCAAGGCAACCGCTGATAACGGCTGCCTGACGCCGCAGATCATCACGCTGCGCAAGGCACACTACAAGCACGCCCTTACCACCGTGATCAACCCGCATTACTTTGGCAACATTAACACGGCGCACCGCAAGGCAGAGACTGTCAACTTCATCACGATTGGCGCGATGCGCGGCAAACGTCGCAATACACGCTTGCTGATTGAAGCCGCGACAGTCCTTCATGACCGGGGCATCACCCACTTCAAGATCACCGTGATCGGCAACGGCAGCCTGCGTGCCGTTCCTGCACACATCAGACATCATTTCGATATCAAGGGCCGGGTGGATTTTTCAACCCTGTATGCAGAGCTGGAACAAGCCGACTTCTTTCTGACGCTGCTCGACCCGGAGAATCCACAACATGATCGCTACATCACCACCGGCACCAGCGGCAGCTTCCAGCTGATTTACGGTTTTGTGAAGCCCTGCCTGATTGCTAAAAAGTTTGCGCCCGTAAATGGTTTCAATGAAGACAACAGTGTTGTGTACAAGGAGAATTCGGATCTAGCACGGGCGATGGGTGACACAATTTTCATGACACAAGATATTTATGCAAACTTGCAGCAAGAGCTAAAAAAACATTCCGAATTGCTGTACGCAGAATCACTGAAAAATCTGCAAAAACTCGTTTACTCTTAGTAGCATCAGATGTTGATCACCAATATAGCTATGATCCGAAACTCCCGCAATCATAAATCAAGACGCGATACAGCCATCTGTGTCGCACGAGGCTGAAAATATCCTTCTGTAATACTGCCAAAGTCTACAAAAAATTTTCAGTTCGATAGCAAACTTAAGCCTTATAAAACAGGGACGACGTAGCTGGCAATCATGAGGAAATCACAGTAGAAAATACCGCACACCTCCAATCACTGCCGCCACCAGAAAACTAACTAGAACTAGACATTCTGGCGAGGAAAGCAAATTGCATCCACTGGGTATCTTCAAACCATTGCGTCTTCAGTAAACTCCTTGTGATCCAGCCTTTCCGTTGCCAGTATCGATTGATACCAGAGAATCGAACGACATCAAACCCAGCACGCATGAGTAACTTAGGGAAACTTCTTATGGTATAGAAGCGTAGGTGCGTACGATCAAGAACGCCTTCATCGTGATACTCCCACTCCTTGTTAAACATCAGATCTTTCAATACGGGAAAATAACGCATATTGGGAATTGAGCCCATAAGGTATCCACCAGTACACATTTTCTCGCGTACAGACATAAGAAAGCCAAAATCATCAGCCATATGCTCAATGACATCGTTGCAAATTACTAAATCAAATATGGCATTAGGCAGTTGCGGCTGAACTTCTTCGTACTTGCCGATCAACACGTTATTTAAGCTCTTCTTGGCAATTTCGGCTGCATCCCTGAAAGGCTCCACACCCCACGTTTCAGCAGTCTCAGCAAGATTTGAACTAAACCCGCCGCGACCGCAGCCTATTTCTAAGACGCGCGAATAACGCTCCGGCAGAAACCCCCTAAGCTCTGCGCGGGTCGCAGCATAGTATTCGGAATCTGCGTTAGGAACTGAAGGGGTCATTAATCTCTCACTTGTAGTTGTATCAAGATATTCTGAGAACTATATCCGAACCGGATCCGGCAGCAATTCCCGCACCGCATTCACCGCCGGAAATTCCGCCATGTGCCGCACCGGCATACTCGAATCCGGTTGCGCGACGGCGAACACCTGACCGATGCCGTAGGCATGGGCAGCACGCAGTACCGACAGGTTGTCATCCACGAACAGGGCTTTTGTACGTTCAAGATTTAGTTTGTTTTGCAGTTGCGGCCAGAACGCCGGGTTTTCTTTGGGAAAGCCCAAGCTATGTGAGGACACTACTTCGTCCAGATATTGTTCCAGACCGGTATGCTGAAATTTGACCGCACAGGCATCCAGATGTGCATTGGTCACCAGCACCACCCGACGACCCATTTGTCGGATCGCAACCAAAAAGGCCTCCGCACCCGGCAAAAAGCGAATCTGCTCGCGCGCCTCATGTTTCAGCGCGGCCACATTCAGGCCCAGTTGCTGACTCCAGTGATCGGTGCAGTACCACTGCAAAGTGCCTTGATGCGCGGCAAAACGCGGCTGCAATTCGGCCTGGGCTTCATGCAACGCCATACCACGCGCTGCGCCGTAACGCAGCGGAATCAGTTCGGTCCAGAAATAGTTGTCGAAGCTCAGATCGAGCAGCGTGCCGTCCATGTCCAGCAGCACAGTCTGAATGCGCGACCAATCGGCTGCTGAGCATTGCTTATGTGATTTAGTCACGACAGACTCATTGACAATAACTACCTCTAAGGTAGCAAAACAATGCAACGGAATGGCAGTTATCCATACAATATCGCTGCGAAGGCATCCCGCAATTTGATTGACAGCAATAAAGACACCCAACCATGTTCCGCAAACTGCGTATTGCCATACTGCTCATCATCCTGATCTTTGTTGCCGCCAACACCTGGCTGGATCGGGTGTACAGCACCGACTGGAATGGCGCTTTGCAAGTAGCACTGTATCCAGTCAATGCGGATGGCAGCAACGTTGCAAGTGACTTTATTGAACAATTATCCAGCAGTGAATTACAGCGATTGGAGGATTTTTTCTCGCAACAAGCCCAGTACCACGGCCTATCACTACAACGACCATTGCGATTCTCGCTCGCGCCTGCGCTGGTGGCAGTGCCACCCACCGTTCCCGAAGATGCAGGCCGACTCGGGGTAATGTTGTGGAGTCTGAAATTGCGCTGGTTTACTTGGAAGCTAACTGATCCGGCTGGCCCCACACCGACCATTCGCTTATTCATGCTGTATCACGATCCCGCTAACGCTTCCGTGCTGCCGCATTCAGTGGGGCTGCAAAAAGGTCTGGTTGGTATCGCGCATGTTTTTGCAGCAAAAGACATGGCGCACGCCAATCAGGTGATCGTAGCGCACGAGCTGCTACATACTTTGGGCGCAACGGATAAATACGACCTGCAAACCAACCTACCGCTTTACTCTGATGGTTACGCCGACCCACAGAAAACTCCATCCCTGCCGCAAACACTGGCGGAACTGATGGCCGGGCGCATTGCTGTAAGCGAAACTCATGCCGAGCAAGCCAACAGCCTGAGCGACTGCGTAATCGGCGATTTGACTGCACGCGAAATTGGCTGGACCAAAGCACAATGAGCGGAACCGGCGATACATTACTGAGCTGCGCAGCGCTCGACATCGCCGTGCAGGAGCGCGTGCTGGTTGAACAACTCAGTTTGAATGTTGCTGCTGGCAGTATCACCGCCGTGCTGGGTCGCAATGGCACGGGCAAGTCACTGACATTGCATACGTTAGCCGGCTTACGCGCACATCAAACCGGCGCTATCCACCTGCAGGCGCGTTCATTGTCTGACTATACACGCCGTGAAATTGCACAACGCCTCAGCTTCGTACCGCAAGATTTTGAAGAACCATTTCCAGTCAGCGTACTTGACTGCGCAGTGAGCGGTCGCCATCCCCACATAGGCTTCTGGCAATGGGAGTCAGTACATGACTACGAGCTAGCGCGGGCAGCGCTGAACACAGTAGACCTTGCCGCGTTTACCCACCGCAATGTCGCAACGCTGTCAGGTGGCGAACGCCGTCGTCTTGCTATCGCAACCGCACTAACTCAAGACCCTGCCATCTTTATTCTGGATGAACCCACCAACCACCTTGACCCACAGCATCAGTTGCAGGTGTTAAATCTATTACGCCACAAAGCCAATGCGGGCAGTGCCGTCATTATGAGCCTGCATGAACCCAACCTTGCTGTGCGCTTTGCTGATCACGCCTTACTGTTATTTGGTGATGGTCGCTGGCTGCACGGCAAATGCACTGATATCGTCTCCGCAAGCAACCTCAGTCAACTGTACGACACTCCCATACAGGAACTTACCACCGCGCACGCTCGATACTTCATCAGCATCTGAGCTAGAAAACTGAGGTTTACCTGCCGCTACGCGTTCACGACGATCAACCTGCCTTCACGCATACGCACGCACTGCATGTCGATACCCAACTCTTCCTGATAGCGACGGATTACCCGCGCTTCTATTTCAGTAACCAACGACACGGCCAAGCCTTTGGCACCAGCGCGGCCAGTCCGACCCACTCGATGTAAGTAAGCTTTGCTCAAGGTTGGTACGTCAAAATTAAACACATGCGTCACGCCTTTAATATCAAGACCGCGCGCGGCAATGTCAGACGCAATCAGCACCCGAATCGCGGTGTTGCGAAAACCATCCATCGCTCGCTTGCGATCCTCTTTATCGAGAGCCGCATTCAGATCGGCTGCGGGGATGTGATGGTGCGCCAACTTGCTCGCAATTTTTTCCGCAATGTCATTGCGATGTACAAATACGATGGCGCGCTCTGGCTCAAGCGCATGCAGCACTTTACGCAGCTCATCAGGCTTGTCACGTTCTTCGCAAACAAGATAAATATGCTCAATATTCGGGTTAACCGGAGCCGCACTAACCTGCAGCATTACTATATCCGGCGCCAGCTCTTTGATGACGGCAGTGCTATGCGACTCCACAGTCGCCGAGGCAAACACTAACTGTCGATTGCGTGGCGCCGCATTAATAATGGCACGAATCGCCAGCATGCTTTCATCGCTAAGCAACCGATCAGCTTCATCAACGACAATACTGCGGACATGTTGCATCTTCAGCTTACCCTTGCTGATCAATTCCCCCATGCGACCCGGCGAACCCACCACCAAGTGGGGCTTCTTTTTCAACTTATCTATCTGACGATCCGTTGCCGTGCCGCCAATCAACAATAGCGTGCGAACGGGCCACCCTGCATCGCGGGCAAGATCACAACATAGACGTTGAATCTGGATAGCCAGCTCATGAGTCGGCGCAATAATCACCGCTTGCGTTGCAGCCAACGCCGCATCAAGTCGAGCAAATATCGGCAATAAATAAGCCAGCGTCTTACCCGTCCCCGTCTCGGCATGCAGGTAGGCATCCTTTCCTGCCAACAACACTGGGAGCGCAGTAGCCTGAATGGGTGTGGGCGCGGTAATCTGTTGCTTGTCGAGTGCTGCGATGAGCTCGGATTGCAGTTGCAGGTTAATAAAGGTCATATCAGTGTAGAGCTGTAGCCAGACATATTAAGACTCGGTA
>JBFXCU010000016.1:0-69854 GCA_050181835.1 Steroidobacteraceae bacterium
GTCTTCTTGCGAGCACTTTCCAGCAACGGGCGGATCACTTCAAACTGACTACGACTGATGTCGCTCAGATACTTTTTCCTCACCCAACTCAGTCTGACTCATTCCAGAAAGATTTTGAACAGGTTCTTAGGACTATTGGGGAGGCGCACTGGCTTCACCTTGGCGCGCTGCCATGTACTTCATATGGCAGCCATCACAGGAATCATAGAGTGCGTCACCAGCATTACTGACTTTTTCTACATTCTTTTCCGCCGCTGCAGTGCTGGCACCCATGGCACTGTCATATAGTGCTTGGGTAAATTTCAGCCATTCACCGTTATCCACCTTGCGCCCATCGCTATTCAATAAGCGGGCCACCTCTGCGATCACTGCTGCATTGGCTTGTACCTTGATCCACGCGGTATCGTCAGCAGGCGCTTCAGCCGCAACACCAAAAACAATGTCCGATGCAGGAATAACAATCCCCAACATGAGCTGCTTGACTGAGGCTACTGGTTGCAGCGTCGCTACAGCAGGCGCCTCTTCTTTGCTATACGCAGTGAGGCTCAGCAGCACCGACAGGGCAAGCAGGGTTGGTATTCTTGGCATGATGCGGATGTTCCATAAAACATGGAGGGACACGTCGCAGCCTCTGCCCACTGCAGATCGTCAACAAGTAAGGACATCTACGGATAGACAACGACAGCCCCTGCTACTAGCTCTTCTTCACCCGCGTTATTAGCCGCTGCCGCTTCTTTATCTGGCGCGGCGTGAGCGTATTACGCCTGCCCGCGAATGGATTTTCCTCTGAGCGCAATTGAATGCGCACCGGCGTTCCCTTTAGTTTGAAGGCCTCACGAAAGGTGTTCATCAAGTAACGTTTGTATCCATCCGGCAAATGTTCGGTCTGACTACCGTGAATCACAATAACCGGCGGATTGCGCCCACCTTGATGCGCATAACGCAGCTTGATGCGCCGACCGCGCACCAACGGCGGCTGATGCTGCACGATGGCCGCTTCCAGTACGCGCGTCAGTTCGGGCGTGGGCAGATCGCTCATGGACGCGTTATACGCAGCAATCACCGACCCCATCATTTCGCCGACGCCCGTGCCGTGGCGTGCCGAAATGAAATGTAGATAGGCAAACTCCAAGAACGGAAAGCGCGCATCAATACCGGCACGAATCTGGTCACGCTGATCGGGCGGAATGTTATCCCATTTGTTCACGGCGATAATCAAGGCACGACCTCGTTCAGTGGCCATGCCAAATAGTGCGGCATCTTGTTCAGCCACCGTATCGTGCGCATCAACGATACCGATCACCACATTGGCTGAATCGACTGCCTGCAGTGCCTTAATAACACTGAATTTTTCAATGGCCTCTTCCACTCTGGCCTTGCGCCGCACACCGGCGGTGTCGATCAGGGTAAATTGCTGACCATCGCGCTCGAACGGTACGTCCACTGAATCACGAGTGGTACCCGGCATGTCGAATGCCACCAGCCGCTCTTCACCGATCAAGCGATTAATAAGCGTTGACTTGCCCACATTAGGACGACCAATCACCGCGACACGAATACGATCGCGGTCATCGGGAATTTCAGTAACGCTAGAATCAAACCCATCCAGCGCAGCTTCCATCAGGTTCTTTAATCCCGCACCATGAGTAGCAGAAACCGCCATGGGCTCACCCAGTCCAAGCTGGTGGAAGTCAGCGCCGGCAGAAAAGCTTTCCTGACCTTCGGCTTTGTTGACCACCACAATGCATGACCTACCACTGCGCCGAATCAATTGCGCCACAAAATGGTCAATTGGTGTGCAACCTTGGCGCGCATCAAGTATCAACAACACACGATCTGCTTCTTGCATGGCTAACAGACTTTGCTCTGCCATCAGTTTTTCCACGCCATCTGCACCAGGGGTCAGCCCACCGGTATCGACCAGAATGCAGGGTTGGAAATCAGACTTGGTGTAACCGTACTTGCGGTCACGAGTCAGCCCAGGCAAATCGGCCACCAACGCATCACGGGTGCCCGTGAGTGCATTGAACAGAGTGGACTTGCCGACATTGGGTCGGCCAACCAGAGCAATAACGGGGAGCATATTTTTTGTGAGAAAGGCTGAGGGCGGTGGACGGCAGGTAAGAACCAGAAGTGAGCTTTTGCCTCACTTCCGACCTACAGTCTACAGCCTAGATGCTGCAGCCTTCCTATCCTTTCGGCTTAGTTTGAAACGCAACCAATTTGCCGCCATCAGTCTGCACAAAGATGCGACCTTCAGCGACGATTGGCGCATTGGTAATACGCTCACCATCCGTTTTGGCGCGAGCCTGTATCGAGCCATCCACTTTGCTCAACCAGTGTAGATAACCTTCGTAATCACCGACCACCAGCGAGTTCTCAAGCACTACCGGCGCGGTGAGCCCCCGATGCAGTAAAGCAGATTGCTGCCACTGTTCGTTACCATCGGTACGACGTAAAGCGGTGATTTCACCACTAGCTTTGGACAGATACAGCACGCTGTCATCAAGACCGAAACCACGGTAACTGGAAGCGTCTTTTGACCACCAAGTCTGGCCATTGTCCAGATCGAGCATGGCAACTTTGCCTTGGTAACCGGCAACAAACACATCTTTATTGGACACAGCCGCAGCGGCATCAATATCAGCCAGCCGGGCCAACTCAGTACGGCCTGAAGGCGTATCAATGGCCACACTCCACAAGATATCGCCGGTTTGAATATCCACTGCAACCAGTTTGCCGTCATCAAAGCCTGCGACCACGGCATTGGCCGCTTCCGCCAATACTGGCGGCGCTGTACCACGCAAACTCAATTTTGGAACCACGCCTTCATAAGTCCAGCGCACCGAGCCATCACTGCTATTCAAGCCCTGCAATCGCCCATCAACCGTGCGGACTACTACCGTACCGTTGGCGACCAATGCCTTGGACAGCATTTCGCTAGCCATTTGATGCCGCCAGCGTTCCTGACCGGTGGTTAACGATAGCGCCAGCAACTCGCCATCGACACTACCCACCACCACCAGATCTTCACCCACGACTGGCCCAGCCGATAACGCCAACTTGGTCTTGTTCAGCCACACGCGCTTACCGGTCGCCGCAGTGAGCGCCAGCACTTCACCCTTGTAGTCGGCGGCATACAACACCCCATTGGCAACACTGGGTTGCAACCCTAAACGCAGGCGATTCGCACCGCCGCCCAAGCTACTGCTCCATAATCTCTTGATCTGTAGTACTGGTTTGATGTCCACCAGTTCAGCAGGCACATCCACAGCCTTACTGTTATCACATCCCGCCAACACCCACAGACTAGTGGTTATCAAAGCTAGTTTGTACCAGTTCATTTTGTGCTCGCTTCAGCCATGACAGTCGCAGGCTCCGCTGCGGCACTGGCGCCTAGATCTGCCAGCTTGATTTCCAGCAACGAGGTATCGACCGTGCTGTCACTCTGATAAGCCGTCAACGCCGCTTGGTATTCCGCAATAGCAGCAGCTTGATCCTGCTTGGCCAGCAATGCATCACCGCGAATTTCATGGGCCTGCGCGACAAAGCCACTGGCTTTGCTGGTATCCAGCAGGGCCAGTGCCTCATCGTGCTTACCTTGCTCAATCAGCACTCGCGCCAACCGTTGTGTTGCCACTTGCGCCAACTCCGGATCCTTGCGATCTGCCATGGCTGTCCGCAACGCCGTTTCAGCACCCGCAAGATCATTGCTATCAACCGCATACATTGCCTTCAACAACTGTGCCTGTTGTGAATAAGGCGTGGCCTTGTATTTTTCGGTGAGTTCGTTAAACAGCGTAGCCGCTTTGGGTTGATCCACAGCGATTGCACCTGCATATTGATATAGTGCCTCTGCCGCCGCCGAGGCACGTTGCAGCGTATAACGCTGATAATATTGCCAGCCCACCAGCAAGGCCAAACCCAGCACGATACCGGACAACACCCACGCCCAGTTTTCACGCCACCAGCTCTTCAACACCTCGGCTTGTTCGTCGTCTGTCAGATATTCGTCAGCCATGTCTCGTCACTCTAAAGTATGCAAACTAATGTAGTCCACAGGCTGGGCTAACACGCCGCCCAACCCGTACAAATCAACCAGATTTAGCGTTACGACGCCAACCGCTTCTGCAATTCCGGCCCTAACAAGTCCCATGCCAACGAAACTTGTGGCTCTTCCGCACGCAGGTTCTTGAGACCAGCCAACTGCTGTTCGGTTTCACTATCACCCAAAATCAACGCATAGCGGGCACCGCTCTTGTCGGCTCGTTTCAACTGCGACTTGAAACTGCCACCACCGCAATTGGTCTCAATATGGCAACCAGGCAATTGGTTGCGCAAACGCTCCACCAACGCCAAACCCGCCGCCTCGGCTGGCAACCCGATCAACGCAACGTAAACATCCGTGCGTTGACAAGGCGCCTGAATACCCTGAGCCTGCATCAAATCAATGATGCGTTCTTCGCCCAATGCCCAGCCCATCGCCGACGTAACCTCGCCACCCAACTGTGCGACCAAGCCGTCATAGCGACCACCTGAACAGACCGCATCTTGCGCACCTAGCTCGGTGGTCACCCACTCAAACACGGTACGTGAATAGTAATCAAGCCCACGTACCAACCGTGGGTTAACTATGTAATTAATACCAACAGAATCAAGATGGCGCCGCACAGTCTTAAAGTGCGCCGCAGACTCCTCATCCAGATAATCGGTAAGCAGCGGCGCCTTTGCTACCAGCTCAGCCATGGCAGGATTCTTGGTATCCAGAATCCGCAACGGATTACCTTGCAAGCGCCGCCGACTATCTTCATCCAGAAGCTCAAGATGCGCACTGAAGTACTCACGCAACTGGTCGCGATATACTTGGCGCGATGCGGGCGTACCCAGCGAGTTGATATTCAGTGTCAGTCGCTGGATCCCCAGCCGTTGCCACAAACGCGCCGTCATCAGAATCAACTCAGCATCGAGATCCGGCCCAGCATAACCAAAAGCCTCAACATCAAGTTGGTGAAACTGTCGATAGCGTCCCTTCTGTGGACGCTCATGGCGAAACATCGGGCCACTGGTCCAGACTTTTTGTCGCTGATTGTGCAGTAGACCATTACTGATCATCGCCCGCACTAAGCCTGCCGTCGCTTCCGGTCGCAGCGTCAACGAATCCCCACTACGATCGTCGAAGGTATACATTTCCTTCTCAACGATGTCAGTCAGTTCACCGATCGAACGCTTGAACAGATTAGTGTGTTCAACAATGGGTACACGGATTTCCTGAAAGCCATACTCGGCAAACAGGGCACGTGCGGTACTTTCTAAATACTGCCAATAGGCGATCTCCGCAGGCAGAATGTCATTCATTCCCCGGACAGCTTGCAGCTTACTTTCACTACTCAACTCAACTCCAAAGTCAATTCACTCAATCTCACCACTTGCATTGACCACAAAGCGCGCCACATTGTCGACAATATGATCGGCAGGTATAGCTGCCGGGGTGGCATTTACCTGCACAGTGACGGCCGCCGCAGAGCCCAGCACCACGCGCGTCGGCGGTAACACGCTGGCGCTACGTGAACCACCTGCCCTAACCATCTCGTATAGCACTTGCTGGTTATTTTCCGCGTAAACCTCTACCCAAGAGTCACCACTGAAGTTGAACGTCAGAACAACCTGTCCAGTAGCAGCCCGTTCAGTAGTCACAGCATCGCTGCTTGTGGCTGCGTCAGTAGGCAGCGTTTCCAACGGCGGTGCTGCGACCGGCGCAATATCAATCCGCTGCGATTGCAGCGCATCCACCGCAACGTCATCCGTGTGAGTGCGCATACTCAACGCGGTGACAACACCTGCGGCGACGATGAGCACCATCACCAATCGCCACACCCAGCGTGGCAACCCAGGGCGCCGCTCAGGAATCGAGCCCAGCGTAGCCGGAATCAGCGTGACTTCCGCAGGCGCGACGCCGCAGGCTTCATAACGATTCAACAACGCAGACTCAGGTACGTTCACCAACCGCGCATACCTACGCAAATACCCTTTGGCATACACCGATGCCCCTAGCTCGGCAAAGTGGCTAGCCTCAATCGCTTCGACCTTGCAAATATCTAGATTCAGTTCTTTGGCCACGTGTTCAATGGACATCGCCATTTTGATACGCGCCTGCTGTAGCCACTCGCCAGGCATGGACTCCGACAGACCGGACGTTTCGAGTGTTTGGCTCATGTACGGTTAATTCTTGTGTTCAGACTCGGACAACGCCCGAGCCTGAGGTGACCGGGGAAAACGCTCTTTCAATTGACTCGCATAGTCCGCAGCGCCAGCAGGATTAGCCATGGCTTGCTCTACCCGGACACCTAGCCACAATGACTCTGCGGTTGCTTGGGTGGCTATATGAAAACGCTCAAGAAAGCCTCGCGCCAGCAAAGGGTCATTGGTCTTGAATTTCAGTATCGCCAGCTGCATCAAAACCGACGAAAACTTAGGATTAGCAGTCAGTGCCCGCCGAAAGTGAGCTTCTGCCACCTCGGTTTTACCTGCGTCCAAAGCACAAATTCCCGCATTCAACCAAGCGGCTTCGGGCGTCTTGTAAAGCTGATTGTTCGCCGCTTGCAACGCCAACTGCTCACCCTTGGACAGATCACCGCGACGACACAGAAACACAGCATAGGTGTTCACGACATCGCCATTTTTCGGCTCAAGAGCAACGGCACGGCTGTAGTATTGATCCGCTTTGCGGCTTTCATTCAGTCGCTCATAGAGCATACCGGCTGCCGCATGGGCCTGGGCGCTATCGGGATTTTGCTTTAGTGAACGATCCAGTTTCTCTTTGGCCAGTGACAAATTGCCTTGGCGAAAATAATCCAAACCGAGCTGCAAATTATAGGCCGCAGCAGATACATTGTCCTTGTTGCCAAGCTTGGGATCGTTGCTGACGCAAGCAGCAATGACTGACAATAATCCACACAATATCAAAAACTTGGGATTCATACTTCCGCAACCAATGAGACCAATTTAGACCCCAGCCGTACAGTGGTGCGATTCTGCACCCGGCCCACTAATTGGCCACAGGCGGCATCGATGTCATCACCACGGGTGCGTCGTGTTGTGGCAATCACGCCATTCGCGTTCAGATGGTCACGGAAACGGGAAATGACCGCGACGGGTGAACGCTGGTAGCGAGCATCGGGAAACGGATTGAATGGAATCAGGTTTACTTTGGCTGGCTTGTGCTTCAGCAGCGTCACCAGCTCACGCGCGTGCTCGAGCTGATCGTTGACCCCATCCAGCATCACGTATTCAAAGGTGATGCTGCGCGCGTTCTGACGCTGCAGATAGTACCAACAAGCGTCAAGCAACTCGGAGAGTTTATGCTTGCGATTAATTGGCACCAATTGGTCGCGCAATGCATCGTTGGGCGCATGCAACGACACCGCCAGCGCGCAATTGGTCTCTTCCGCCAGCTTGCGCATTTGTGGCACCAAGCCTGAGGTGCTCACCGTAACCCGGCGGCGCGAAATATCAAACCCCAAATCGTCCATCAATATTTCAGTGGCTGGCATCACATTGCGGTAATTAGCTAACGGCTCACCCATTCCCATAAAAACGACGTTGGTAATCAAGCGCTCTGCGGTGTCGGTGGACACCGGCTGGTCGCCGCGAATTTCACGATTAGCCAACCACACTTGGCCGACGATTTCGGCAGCGGTCAGATTGCTATTGAAGCCCTGCTGGGCGGTGGAGCAAAAGCCGCAGTCCATAGCGCAGCCGACCTGACTGGAAATACACAATGTGCCGCGACCTGGTTCTGGAATGTAAACCATTTCAATGGCTTGTGGTGCAGACTTTATGCCACGATCAACGCTCAATAGCCACTTACGGGTGCCATCCACGGAGTGCTGTCGTAGCGTCACTTCCGGCACGCGTACTTCTGCGACCAGCTTAATCCGTTCGCGAAACGCCTTGGCCAAGTCGGTCATTTCATCAAAATTACCGACCGCGCGCTTGTATAGCCACTTCATCAGCTGGCGCGCGCGGAACGGCTTTTCGCCCATGCCAACTACCAACTCTTCCAGCTGACTGCGCGTAAGGCCCAGCAGATTCACGCGGTCGTTAGTGGTGATGTCAGCAGTTGGTTGCATGGCTCAGTTCAGGCGCGTGGGCACAGATCGGAACCGGCGAAGAAGAAGGCGATCTCAATGGCAGCATTTTCCGCACTGTCGGAACCATGCACCACATTTTCTTCAATACTGCTGGCGAAATCAGCACGAATAGTGCCAGCGTCAGCCTTCTTCGGATCAGTTGCGCCCATCAGCTCGCGGTTCTTGGCAACGGCGTTTTCACCTTCCAGCACCTGGATAACCACTGGACCGGAAGTCATATATTTGACCAAATCCTTGAAAAACGGCCTCTCACGGTGCACACCATAAAAGCCTTCGGCCTGAGCCTGACTCAAATTCACCATCCGTGCGGCTACCACCTGCAAGCCTGCCTTTTCAAAACGCTGCAATACTGCGCCGATCAGGTTTTTGCGGACGCCATCGGGCTTAACAATGGAAAAAGTGCGCTCAATCGCCATGAAACTCAACCTCAGGCCAGCCGGCCAATTTTTACGTAAAAACAATAAAAAACCATCCGTTACCCATAATGCTCATGGGATAGCGGTCGGCAGTGAATCAAGAGGCGCGGAGTGTAGCGGTGGAAGCGTATAGCGGCAAGAAAATGAGTCCAAGCAGGGGTTTAGTTTGATTTATTAGGACAACCCCAAACTCGCCAATTGATCGTCTATTCCAATTGCATCGGACGGATATCAACGGTACGCAGGCCGCCGATATGACGCTGCGCTTTGGACTGGTATAACTGCCGGTCAACAGATTGCAATACGCGCTCCAAGTTTTTTTCATCCATTGCCGCAGTACCAAAACCGATGCTAATGCCACAAGCCATATCGTTTTCGCGAAACCACTGATCCACGCTAGCCTGCATCCGCTGCACGATCAGCTCCGCCGTTTCCAGATCCACATCTGCCAGCAGCACTACGAACTCATCACCACCATAACGGGCAACCAGATCATCGGAACGCAATGAGTTTCTGATGATCGTCGCCACTTTAATAAGCACTCGATCACCTTCAGCGTGACCATGCGTGTCGTTAACTGCTTTAAAGTTATCCAGATCCGCGAACATGATTACCGGCTCGTGCGCAGTGCGCTGACGATGAAACAGCCAAGCATCAACCGCTTCATTTAAACCACGGCGATTCAACAAACCAGTCAGCGGATCAGTACGACTCACTTGCTCACTGCTCTGCCGCGAGCGCTCAACACGACGCATCAGGATGTAGGAATACACCACAATAATCGCACCAATCATTCCAAAAAACAGCGTTCCCGAGGTCACCATATCCGGCGAACTGGAGTAACGAATGGTCATAGCAAGCACACCGCCCAGCAGCGTCGCAACCAAGGCCTCGGCAAAAAACCGGATGCCGTAACGCATACCATTTCCCAATACCACCACGATGTACACAATCATTGATGGCGGAATAGTATTGGGATCGTTGGCCACACAAATAGTCACCGCGCCAATGTCGACCCACAACGCCAACCGATATCGAATCGGCGACACTGACCTGACTCTGGCGTGAAGAAAAGCACCGGTGTTAACCACCAAGTAAAGCAGCAGCGCAGCATTAAGATGCCACAGCGACAACCACACGGGGGCGAAGTCAACGCCAAAATTGAAAAACTGCAACGCTAATAGCGCGAACAGATAGCGGGTCAGAAATTGCAGCGCCTGCTCATGGAAGCTTGGGTAACGGACGCCAGCTAACCCCGATGAATAGCTACCACGTCGTTCACGTGTACTGCGACGATCATTACTTTGATCAGGATCGTTACGACGACGGCCACTCATGAGTGATTGTATCCCTATTGCGATCGCTACTGATCTGCTCAAATCAGATCGCTCAACCACCAGCAATTTCTGCTGCCACCCACCGGAGCCGAGCCGCCTAGTTTATATGGTAAAACTCTCGCCGCAACCACACTCGCCCTTCACATTGGGGTTACGGAATTTGAAAGCCTCATTCAAGCCTTGCTTGACAAAATCCACTTCGGTGCCATCGATATAGCCAAGACTCTCCGAATCGACTATCACGGTCACCCCTTGCTGCTGAAATATCTGATCTGCCGGGTTAATTTCATCGGCATAATTCACTACATAGGCATAGCCAGAACAGCCTGTTTTTTTGATTCCAAGGCGCAACCCGATACCTTTGCCACGATTTTGCAAATAACTCTTGATACGTTCGGCAGCAGCGACAGTCAGCGAAATAGACATAGTGATTGGCGACACTCAATGTGGGTAAGGACAGAGGGCATTAGTCATACTACCGATCGCACTGCTAAGCAAGTCGGAATGCCCAACAACGAGCCAATCCATGCTTCTCAGTCATTTGCGAGCCTATTGATCGCCTCATCCAGCAGCAGCAGCCGCGAGCGCTTGTTAGCGGGTATCGCTAGTGCAGTTTCTACATCCCGCCAGCGCCATTGCGACAATTCAGCACGGTCACGGCCTTGCAACCATTGCGCAAGGCTCTCACACGCGGCGAGAAAATATGGACACCCATAAGCTTGATATCTGACAGCTTGCAGCTTTGCATCATGCAGCGTAATCCATATGGTCACGCAAGCACCGTGCTCGCGCAAACCGACTGCAGCACGCTTAACGACGACACCTGCGAGTTGATCAACAGATAACATACCCGCATGGTGCAGGTTATTGAATAACTCACGCACGCGGTCGCTGTAAGCAAAATCAGTACTAATTTGTAACTCCGCGCTCACGTGTGTACCGGTGTAGCAATCGCACGCAGTCGCGGCAACTCACGGTTAATCAATTGCAGCGCAGCGTCCACTTCAGCAACCGTACTGAAACGCCCCAGACTGAACCGTAATGAACTTTGCGCCAGTTGGTCACTACGTCCCAAAGCGCGCAGCACATAAGAGGCTTCATCTGAGCCAGTAGAACAAGCGGCACCCGCAGAAATCGCCAGGTCACTCAGAGCAAACAAGAGGCTTTCACCTTCCACGCCGTGGAAAGCTACATTCAAGATACCCGATGCACGCTGCGTGGCGTGACCATTCAATTCGACATCACCTAACTGCTGCAAGCCTGACCACAACCGCTCACGCAGTGCAGCAATCCGTGCGTTGTCGATATCGCGCTCTGCAACAGCCAGCTGCATGGCCAACCCAAAGCCGACAATTTGTGGCGTTGCCAACGTACCTGCACGCCAACCAAACTCGTGGCCACCACCAATAATCTGCGCCTCCATACCCAATACGGGCTGACGACGTACATACAAGGCACCAATGCCCTTTGGACCGTAAATCTTGTGTGCAGTACAAGATAACAAATCAATACTCATGCGCTGCACATCTATCAGCAAACGTCCGGCGCTTTGTGCAGCATCAACATGAAATAGCACACCGCGTTCACGACAGACGGCACCCAACGCAGCAACATCCTGAATCACGCCCGTTTCATTATTAACGTGCATCAGCGACACCAACATTGTTTCTGGCGTGATGGCCTCGCGCAGCTGTTCCGGATGCACAATACCGCCCGAATCAGGCTTCAAATACGTTACCTTGAAACCCTGCTTTTCTAGTCGTTTCAATGGTTCCAGCACTGCCTTGTGCTCAGTACGCGCTGAGATGATGTGCTTGCTTTTCACCGCATCAGCGCCACCAGCATGAAATTTAGCCGCACCAAACAACGCTAAATTGTCCGACTCGGTTGCACCAGAGGTAAACACAATACTGGCAGGCACCGCACCAATACTTTGCGCCACCTGCACTCGTGCCTGCTCAATCGCCTCGCGTGCAGCGCGACCGAAGTGGTGATTCAGTGCGGCTGGATTACCTTGTAGTTCTGGCGTCGTCAAACACTCCATCATGCGCGTCGCCACACGGGGGTCAACCGGGGTGCTGGCGGCATAGTCCAGATAAATGCTCATGATTTTCCTACTTGATCGACTGCTTGATCAGCCACTTGATGAACAACTCGCGGCGACTGCAATCCGCTGAGGATGCCACGCAGGATACGTACCTCATGCTGTGTTGCTCGCGCTCGATTAAACAGACGCCGCACCCGCGACATTAGATGCCCGTCATTACCATAGTCGCGAAAACTGGTATCCCTCAGCATAGATTGTAAATGCTGATAAAAGTGTTCCATTTCATCCTGTGTTGCCAAGGGTTCATCTGGCTCTATCGCTATTGACACGGCACGTGCCGCCAATTGCACTTCGTAAGCAATGATCTGTACTGCCATGGCGATGTTCAGCGAACTGTAAATATCGCTGGTGGGAATAGTGACCAGCGCCCCACATAGCGCCAATTCGGGGTTGGTCAGGCCAGTGCGCTCAGTACCAAAAACCAGCGCCACGGCATCACCTGCTCGCGCTGTACTCACTGCCAATTGCGCACATTCACGCGGCTCGATTGGCACGAATGGAATATGTCGCTGCCGGGCGCTAGTACCGATCACCAAGCCACAGTCCGCTACCGCTGCTGCCAAGCTCTCATGTAACACTGCATTGGCCAACACGTCATCTGCCCCGACGGCGCGCGCGCTCGCCTCAGCATGCGGAAACTCACGCGGTTGCACCAGATGCAACTGTTGCAAGCCCATATTCTTCATGGCACGCGCCACCGCCCCAATGTTGCCGGGGTGGCTGGTTTCCACTAACACAATACGAACCGGCAGAGACAATGAGGGCATGGATGATAAACCGTTGGTGATGAGAGCGGGTTTTTTTACTCTGAGTTACTGCCTATAGTCTACAGCCCAAAGCCGTATTCCTGTATGCTGCGCGCCCGTTTGGCTGCCTCGGTCGGCACGCCCCGCTCTTTACTCCATATTCCAGTCGATCGAGGTTACTCATGCAGCACCCCATGCTCAACATTGGTATTCGCGCCGCGCGTAAAGCAGGTGACGTCATCGTGCGTAGCATGAGCCGTCTGCACCAACTGGAAGTACGCAGCAAAGATCGCAATGACTTTTTTACCGAGGTTGACCTACGCGCTGAAGTCGAGATCATCGACATCATCCGCAGCGCCTTCCCGGATCACGGCATTCTCGCCGAGGAAAGCGGTCGCAATGACAGCAAGAACGGCGCTAAGAACAGTAATGGCGACGATGAGTTTATCTGGATCATTGATCCCCTCGACGGCACCACTAATTTTATTCATGGCTTTCCGCATTTCGCCGTTTCTATCGGCCTGCAACGACGTGGCCGCATGGAGTGCGCGATCATTTTTGACCCAGTCAAACAAGAACTGTTCACCGCCGCGCAAGGCGATGGTGCCAAACTGGATGATCGCCGCATACGTGTCAGCAAGCAGCTTGGTCTTGAAGGCGCATTGATCGGCACTGGCTTCCCCTATCGCGCCAACTTGCAGTGGCTGGATGCCTACATGGGCATGTTCAAAGACCTCACCCAACAAGCTGCTGGCTTACGTCGCCCCGGTTCCGCCGCGCTCGATTTGGCCTATGTCGCCGCCGGTCGTCTTGATGGTTTCTGGGAACTGGGACTGGCACCGTGGGATACGGCAGCAGGCATGCTGTTAATCACCGAAGCGGGCGGCCTAGTCAGCACCTTAAGGGGTGGCGAGTATCAACACGAAGGCCACATCGTCGCCGGCAACCCCAAGATACATGCCGCATTGCTTGAATCCATTGCCCCGCATTTGCCGAGTGAGTTGCGCTGAAGCTCACTTGAAATGCAATAGTTGGTAGCCGACCTGACCGACGTTGTCAAATTGCGAAAATCACAGGCATCATCAAAGCGGTCGACGTTCGTTGCAATCGGCCCTAAGCTGCCACTGATATCCATTATTCAGCTTTCCCGATGCCGGACATTCAAGTGCCCCTTTTGCTTTACCTTTTATTTTCGACTACAACGTAGGTAGCGCTTTTAGGGGAAATGGCAAAATGGATAATCTAATTTGGATATACAGTACTAAGTCCCTTTGCAAAGGGATTTTTAGGGCCTATAGCTCGCCCCCTACTTTCTAGTTAAGCCTCGTACGCCACCATCTAGGCAATCCACACCAGTGTCAAAGACCATTCGTGCTGCGCTCGTTTACTTTGCAATCGTGCTCGGCACTGGCTTCGTACTTGGTATGTTCCGCGTTCCAATACTTGTTCCGCGCATAGGTGAGCGCTGGGCTGAGCTTTCGGAAATGTCCATCATGGCTGCAGTCATCTTCCTCGCAGCAGGGTACGTACTGCGCCACTTCCCTGAAATATGCTCGCCTAGCCGGTCATTGGCAGTCGGCCTTGTTGCTCTTGTTCTTTCAGTCGCTGCCGAGTTGGGTCTGGCTGTAATCCTTCAAAATAAAACGCTGGCCGAGTTCATCCGAAGCCGAGATAAAATATCAGGCTCCGTTTACATTGGGCTATTGCTCGTGTTCGCAGTAATGCCAAGGCTTCGCTTGTCCGGTCATGCACACCATAAGCACGCATACGCGACGAGGCTTAACTATTCCTTCAAACGGACTGGCCTACGGCCATCCGAGTAAGTCAAACGTTACAAACGTCCGCTTCCGCATTTTTGAATGGCTGTTAACGGAGCATGCGAGAAGCAGTTCAGAGTCAAAGTGAGACATTCGCACGCAGGACAAAATAAAATCGCTGAAAGACAGTGACGAACTCATTAGTTATCACCACCGATATTGGCGTGAAATTCGGGTACGCATCCGTGTGATCAAATAGGTGGCAATGCCGTTATTTGCGGTAAAAAAGGCGATCTTGTTTCTGTGATTCAAGACGTCAAGTGCGAATCGGATCGGTCTGCAGCGACTGCGCGCCAAGTCGCGCCAAAGGGCTTCCTTGCAGCCATATTGGTAGCTGTTGCTTAATTTTTTCGGAACCGGTCAAACGCAAATCGCCGACCTTCAATGCTTGACTGAAGGTGTACTGACTCAGCCATACCGATGTTAAGGTTCGTACGCTGGATTTCACCAAAACATCGACCTCATGTCCGGGATCCTCAAGGCACAAATCGATTTCATGATTACTAGAGACCAGCCACCAGTGGCCCATGTCCGCCGGTGCATCATTGAATACGAATTCAATAACGATACGTGATTCAGGGAAGACGCTACGATTGACGCCGCGCCGGATATCCCACATCAATAAGCCGACATCCAGATCGTCATCCTGCAACTGACTCCCCACCCAACGATGCCCCCAAATCCCGAGCATTTCAATCAGCGGTTGCAGTTCTTTTCCGGCACGTGTTAATTCGTAAAGCGATGCACCATCCGACTCCGCTCTACGATCAATGACACCGGCCTGCATCAATTGCTTTAACCGGCGGGACGGCAAAGTCGGCGACATCAAAGGTAGCCCCCGCCTTAACTCATTAAAGCGTTTGCTGCCAGCAACCAATTCGCGCACGACAATCATTGTCCAGCGCTCACATAATAACTTTGCAGCTTTAGCCAGAGGGCAAAACTGACCATACCCTTTATTCATTATCATCCCCTACTGTGATCACGATGGTTCGGAAAGTGATGGCGAAACCTCTCTTACAGTCTAGTACAGATCTTGTACTAGACTGCCACGGCACAGACCACTAAGGTGGCATAGCACATTAGTGTGCTGACGATTATTACTGGGAGAGTCACTATGGCGTCACTTTACGAGCGCTTGGGCGGCGCAAGCGGCATATCACGAGTCGTGGATGATGTTGTGACGGCGCACATGGCGAATCCGGTTATCCGGGCCAGATTTTTACCGTACCTGGAAAAGGAAGGACGCATCGCCGAGTTGAAGGCCCATACCTGCGCGTTTTTGGGTGCAGGTAGCGGCGGTCCCGAGCAATATAAAGGCCGTGGCATGAAAGACGCTCACCGGGGAATGAACATCAATGAGGCAGAATACATGGCAACGATTGACGATATTTTAATGGTTCTCAACCAGCACGATATTGATCAGCAAACGTGTAACGATATACTGGCCATCGCTTATTCACTCAAGGGAGAAATTCTACGCGTTTAATACGGAAAAATCGGGATCAGGTCTGATGTTTGCTCCTGCTCCGATTGTTACTTTGTGCCGACTGCTGGACTCCATGCTGGCGTTCACAGATAGCTCTCCAGCTCATTGCCGATGCCCGCTTCTGCCATTTTTAATGACAGCTTTCGGGCGCATCGAGTGTCTGGGTCAATAGCGGAAGTAATCCCTGATCTGAACAACTATGCGCTATCGCATGACGAAACCGTTTTTTTTCGATTAACTCTGACGTTGTCTGTCAGGTCTGATCAGACGTTATCATAATTGATACTTGTTACTGACTCCCCGCACCACTAGCAGCGACAATTAATCACACCAACGTGTGATATACCTTCTGCACATCTTCATCCTGTTCTAGCTTGTCGATCAATTCCAGTGCTTCAGTTGACTGCGGCTCAGGCAGTTCAGTGGGCACCTGACAGATGAATTCGGATTCTGCAGATATCGGCGTGATGTTGCGATCATCCAGCGCTCTCTGTAACTGACCGAAGTCAGCAAATGCGCACCGCGCGACGATTTGCGGTTCTTCTTTTTCGCCGGTACTTTCGCCCATTTCTTCCAGACCATGATCAATCAGGTACAACTCCAGCTCATCCTGATCAATGCCTTCTGGGTTCAGGCGAAACACGCCCATATGTTTGAACTGGAATGACACGCTGCCAGTAGTACCGAGATTGCCATTGCCTTTGTTAAAGATATTGCGAATGTTGGCAATGGTTCGGGTGGGATTATCAGTAGCACATTCCACCAGCAAGGCTACACCATGTGGTGCGTAGCCTTCGTAGTACAGTACTTCGTAATTAGTCGCATCCTTGCTGGTGGCGCGCTTGATCGCCGCGTCCACTTTATCCTTGGGCATATTGAGCGCACGCGAGTTCTGAATTACGCGCCGCAGCACCGGATTCGAGTGGGGATCACCGCCACCGCTGCGCACGGCAATGGTGATTTCCTTGCCGATACGTGCGAACCCCTTGGCCATACGGTTCCAGCGCGCGAACATTGTATGTTTTCGGACTTCAAAAATTCGACCCATGATATTTCTCTGCTGAACGGCGAGCGTGCAATGACTCATTACAACGAAAAAAACAGGCGTGGATTCTACACGCGCAAACCCAGACTGAGGAAGTCAACCCGCACACTGACAGTCAACGTATGACTACAAGCTTGTGGCGGCATTGTGTAATCTCGCCAAATAATTGTGGTGCCAACTCCTACTCAAAACCGACAGCCGCTGTAAACAAACAATCTATCAACCTGCTTCAACTGTCTTAAACCACCATGATTATGGCCACTTCAAAACTCACCCAAGCAGCGGCGCCTACAGTCTCGATTTAGTTAAATTTATTAGTGATTTGTCTGTGCTTTATTCTCAGTGGTGTGGCGGCACGAATCTATCAAGCGGCGTGGCCGCGGCAACGTTCGCAATAGAATAACCACACTAAAAGACTTGGTTGAAGGTCTATCCACAGACACGTCGTTGGATAAAAACCGCTATGCAGAAGTGCGCAGCTTGTTTAACCAAGCGAGTCTGCTTGTTATGTAGCCAGTAAACCGCCAAACCGCTGGTGCGTGAATCCAACGCACCAGCGTATTACGCCGAGTGACTAAGCAGCCCCGCCACCTCACTGACATTAGCCAGTGCCTGTAATTGCACTGGCAAACCCAGATAATGAAGTTGCTTGCCTCGCAACTTGGCTTGCCGCAACCATTCAATCAGCAACGACAAACCCGCACTATCAGCATGCGTTACGCCGGATAAATCTACTTCAATACTCGATTCACCCGCAAACAAGCTGGAGCTACGCGCTAATAAATCAGTCACGGTGGCGAAACTCAGCTCACCACTTACCGCGTAGCGACCTTCGGATTGTTGAACCAGCTTGGCGATTGACACGAATCAGATACTCTTGTTGGTGCTGATCGGCGTAGCTTGCTGGGTTTGCAGACGCTTGATCACTGCGTCCAGTCCCTTTTGCTCAATCTCGGTACCAAAGTCAGTACGAAAAGACTTCACATAGGAAATGCCTTCAATCGTGATGTCATAAGCTTTCCAGCCTGTCTTGGTTTTATGCAAGGTGTAATTAACGGGTACCTTGCTGCCATTGTCACGACGAATCTCACTACGCACCGTAGCGGTTGTATCCTCGGCTTTGCCCTGATAAGGCAAGATATTCAATCGATCAGCAGTGAAATCGAGCAAGGAGTTGCCGTAGTTTTGTAACAGCGACTGATAAAACGCATCAATGAACTGCTGACGTTGTAGCTCACTGGCGGTACGCCAATACTTGGCTAAGACCAGTCTTGCCGCATACTCTGTATCAAAGTTAGCTAGTAGATATTTGTCTATCATCTGGCGCAGCTGCGCCGCATCCTTACGGTAGGTCTCACGATTCTTATCCAGATCGGCCAGCACTTGTCCGGCAACGGACTCTACGACTTTGTCAGGCGATCTATTAGCATCAGCAGCCCACCCGTTACTGAACGCGCCGCCCAGCATCAAGCAAACAACAACCCACATCGACTTTAACAATTGTGACCTCATTACCTCGACTCCTTGGCAGCATCGGCTGATTTACCGGCAAAACTCGCCACCAATTGATTGATCAAATTTTCCAACACCAGCGCATCCTGCACGATGACAAACTTTCCGCCTTCCTTGAAATAGTTTTCCGAACCGCCAGCAGTCACACCAATATACTGACCTCCCAATAAGCCAGCGGTCATGATGCTAGCGTCACTGTCATCGGGTATACGATCAAATTCTGCGTTGATATGCATCTTGACCACGGCTTTATAAACCTGCTGGTCATAGCTGATCGACTCCACTCGACCGACAGTGACACCGGACATCGACACCGGTGCACCCGGTTTTAGACTGCCAATATTCTCAAAGTTCGCCACCAGGCTGTACCCTACTCCACCACCGCTGGTGAAATCGCGATTAGTGATTTGTATCACCAGAAAAAACAGCGCAGTAAAACCGAACAGCACGAAGGCGCCGGTAATGATTTCAGTAGTACGAGACTGTTGCATCGAAGCTCTCCACAATGTTCACAACATGGCTCACAGCATGACTGCGGTGATCATGTAATCCAGAATCAGGGTCATCACGGCAGAGTTCACCACCGTGCGGGTCGTTGCGCGCCCCACGCCTTCGGCGGTCGGTTCTGCGGTATAGCCTTCGTATACGGCAATCAAGCTGCAGGCGATACCGAACACACAACCTTTGATCAGACCTTGCATGACATCTTCAACATCAACGGCACTGCGCATCTGCGACCAGAAGGTGCCTTGATCAACGCCCAGCTGCTGTACGCCCACCAGCTGCACCCCAAAAATGCCAATAGCAATAAAGATCATGGTCAACAGTGGCATGGCGATTACGCCGCCCAGAAAACGTGGCGCAACCACTCGTCGAAATGGATCCACCGCCATAATTTCCATCGCCACCAATTGATCAGTGGCACGCATCAAACCGATTTCTGCCGCCAGCGCGGTACCAGCACGACCGGCAAACAATAAGGCGGTGATGACCGGGCCAAGCTCCTTGATTAAGGCCAACGCCGCGCCGCTACCTAGGGCACTTTCCGAACCGAACCGTTCTAACAAATCGTAACCTTGCAGGCCCAGCACCATGCCAACAAATAAACCACAGGTCATGATGATTACCAACGACAAAGCGCCAGCATTGTGAACCTGATGAATAACCAAACGTGGTCGCAACAAGGCGCGTGGTGCCTGACCGAGCACCCGCACGAAAAACCAGGCAATAGCGCCGATGCCAGCCAACATGCGGGCAAGCCCTTTGAATATGTCGTGCATCAGACAGCCATCAATGAATAGTTCATGAAGTAAGTATCTGCGGTTAGGACAGCAATTCGCTGTGATAATCCGCTGCCGGATAGTGAAATGCTACTGGCCCATCGGGTAAGCCATTCATGAATTGCCGCACCAGTTCAGACGGCGCATCCTTCAATGCCTTGGGTGTACCAGAGGCCACCACCTTGCCACCTGCCAAGATGTAACTAAGATCGGCAACCAGTGCAATTTCATCGACGTCATGCGACACCACAATGCTGGTGATACCCAACGCATCATTCACCTTGCGCAACAATCGCAGCACCACGCCCATCGAGATCGGATCCAAGCCTGCAAAAGGTTCGTCATAAATCAGTAATTCTGGATCACGCACCATCGCCCGCGCCAACGCCACCCGTCGTGCCATACCACCGGACAGCTCATTCGGCATCAATTTGTAGGCGCCACGCAGTCCCACCGTTTGCAACTTGGTCAGCACTAGATTGCGCAATAATGCTTCCGGCAAGTCAGTATGTTCACGCAGCGGAAAGGCGACGTTTTCAAATACCGACATATCGGTCAATAAAGCCCCGTTCTGAAACAACATGCCCATCCGCTGCCGCAGGGCATAGAGATCCTGACGCGAAAGCTTGCTGACATCCTGCCCATCCACCAACACTTGACCTTTCGTGGGGCGAATCTGACCAGTGATCAGTCGCAGCAAGGTGGTTTTACCGGTACCACTCGGCCCCATCAGCGCGGTGATTTTGCCGCGCGGCACGGTCAGCGTCAGCCCCTTGAATATCTCGCGGCCGCCTATCGAGTAGTAGACGTCACGAATATCGACCAAGTTGTCTGTGGTTGTGTTGCTGTTTGACACTGGGTAACGCGAGCTGGTTGCGAATAAGTTAGGGGATTTATGCGGTTATTTGCGGCGCAAGCATAGCAAATGACGCGCTCGACCGTAGCGCACAATCGAGATTCCGGTTACGACAAGCAATACTCGAAGTAGCGATCAGAAGATGCTGTAAATAGTGAGTGGAAGGTGACAGACGCCCAAATCAGTACTAAAATGGTCCCATTGGTTTTTATCCACCCTTGGCGGACTCAAACGCGTGTTACGCATCAGCAAACTTACCGACTACGCCACCGTGATTCTGGCCTGCTTGGCCACCGGTGACGAACGTCTTTACACTGCCGCTGAGCTGGCCGAGCTGACACATCTCAGTCCAGCAACGGTCAGCAAGCTACTGAAGAAGCTCAATCAAGCTGGCTTGGTCAATTCAGGTCGCGGCAGCCATGGCGGGTATCAACTAGCCAAGCCTGCCACAGCCATCAGTGCGGCGGCCATTCTGGATGCCTTGGAAGGCCCCTTCGCGCTCACTGAATGCAGCAACGTTCACAGCACCTGCTCCATTGCGGGAAGTTGCCATGTGGGGCACTCCTGGCAGCGAGTCAACGCAGCTATTCGGAACGCGCTGGATGACGTGTCGTTGTCGCAGCTAGCTGGTCTTGATCGTGCACCGCTGAAATCACTTGATTTAAACACCGCACGCTCAGTGAGTCCCTTAACGCGCATGCCACGACCTCGCTAATACCATGTCTACTACACAACCTGATCTCGACTTACTCGTCACACAAAAATATCGCCACGGCTTCGTGACGGATATCGAATCCGACACCTTGCCACCTGGGCTGAATGAAGAGGTGATCCGGAGTATTTCGCGCATCAAGAACGAACCGGAATTCCTGCTTCAATGGCGCCTCAAAGCCTATCGTCACTGGTTGACGATGACGCCGCCAGACTGGGCGCATATAAAAATCGCGCCAATTGATTACCAAGCCATCTCGTATTACTCCGCACCCAAAGCTCGTGCCGACGCACCTAAGAGCCTGGAAGAAGTAGATCCTAAGCTGCTGGAAACCTATAGCAAGCTCGGCATTCCGCTACATGAACGCGCACGATTGGCGGGAGTGGCAGTCGACGCCGTATTTGATAGCGTCTCAGTCGCCACTACCTTCAAAGATCGCCTGTCCAAAGCGGGCGTGGTGTTCTGTTCGTTCTCCGATGCGGTGAAAAATCATCCGGCCTTGATCGAGCAATACTTGGGTAGCGTAGTACCACAGGGCGATAACTATTTCGCCGCGCTGAACTCGGCGGTATTTACCGACGGCTCATTCGTCTACATCCCCAAGGGCGTGCGTTGTCCGATGGAACTGTCCACCTACTTCAGGATTAACGCTGCCAACACCGGACAATTTGAACGCACGCTGATCATTGCAGACGAAGGCTCGAACGTCAGTTACCTCGAGGGCTGCACCGCGCCGATGCGCGATGAAAACCAGCTACATGCAGCAGTGGTAGAGCTGGTGGCATTGAAAGGTGCCAACATCAAGTACTCCACCGTTCAGAACTGGTATCCGGGTGATGAAAACGGTGTCGGCGGTATCTATAACTTCGTCACCAAGCGTGGTGAATGTCGTGGTGCTAATGCCAAGATCAGCTGGACACAAGTGGAAACCGGCTCGGCCATAACCTGGAAATATCCTAGCTGCATTCTCACCGGCGACAACTCGGTGGGTGAATTCTATTCAGTGGCATTGACTAATCACTACCAGCAAGCCGACACCGGCACCAAGATGATTCATATTGGTCGCAATACCAAGAGCACCATTGTTTCCAAAGGTATTTCTGCTGGTCGTGGTCAGAACAGTTATCGCGGTTTGGTGAAAATTTTGCCCAGCGCGCATGGCGCACGTAATTACACGCAATGCGACTCGCTGTTGATGGGCGATCGTTGTGGCGCTCACACTTTCCCCTATGTGGAAGTGAAAAACGCCACTGCCTCTGTCGAGCATGAAGCCAGTACCTCCAAGATCAGTGATGACCAATTGTTTTATTGCCGTAGCCGTGGCATCGCACAAGAAGATGCAGTGAGCATGATCGTCAATGGCTTTTGTAAAGCCGTATTCAAGGAACTGCCCATGGAGTTCGCGGTGGAGGCACAGAACTTGTTATCAGTGAGCCTGGAAGGCGCGGTCGGTTAAGTTGCAGTTTTTCTGTCCCTCCCCGGCAACCGGGAAGGAACAAGAGTTTCAGATAAGCATTGAATTGAAAGGTATCGAACTGTGTTAAGCATTAAAGACCTGCATGTGAATGTTAGTGACAAGCAAATCCTCAAAGGTATTTCGCTAGAAGTACGTGCTGGCGAAGTGCATGCCGTGATGGGCCCCAATGGCTCTGGCAAAAGCACCCTATCGCAAGTGCTGGCCGGTCGCGATGGCTATGAAGTGGTCAGCGGCAGCATTACCTACAACGGCAACAATCTACTGGAGCTATCCGTTGAAGAACGCGCCCGTGAGGGGGTGTTCCTGGCGATGCAATATCCGGTGGAAATTCCCGGCGTCAACAATGTGTACTTGCTCAAAGCTGGTTTGAACGCCATACGCAAGCATCGTAGCTTGCCTGAGCTTGATGCCTTTGAATTTCTAGGCTTGGTAAAAGAAAAGATGAAGCTGATGCAGATGGATGAGAGCTTTCTCAATCGCGGTGTCAACGAAGGCTTCTCCGGTGGTGAGAAAAAGCGCAATGAAATCCTGCAAATGGCAGTACTGGAACCAAGTCTGGCGCTGCTTGATGAAACCGATTCAGGTCTCGACATTGACGCGTTGCGCATTGTGGCCAATGGCGTAAACAGCTTGCGCAGCCCTGACCGTGCCATCGTCATGATTACACACTATCAGCGTTTGCTCGACTACATCACGCCCGATCAGGTGCATGTGTTGGCAGGTGGACAGATCATCAAGTCTGGCGACAAATCGTTGGCACTGGAACTGGAGCAACGCGGCTACGATTGGCTAACGCAATCAGCGTTCCAGAAACAAGCCACAGCGGAGCAATTGGGCGTATGAATGCCATCGTCGCACCTATAACCGCGTCGATAACACGTCTGCAGGCAGCCTTCACGCAATATGCAGGCGCATCGCAGCCAGTGCGGCAGCATGCATTTGCGAATTTTTTGCGGCAAGGCTTCCCCACCACTCGTGATGAACAGTGGAAGTACACCAATCTGCGGCGGCTAGAAGCACGCGAGTTTGGCATAGGTCAACCGGACGCGCCCTATGTACCACAGCAACCACCGCTTGCTGAGGCTCATCAATTGGTATTCGTTGATGGCCATTATCGCAACGAACTATCCACGCCACCAACCACAGCAGGTTTGCACGTCAATCCCTTGTCGGAACTACAACATACCGATAGCAACGCATTAGATACAGCACTGTCGATCACAGCTAACGAACCCTGCCGTTTTGTATCGCTCAATACCGCACTGACTCAAGATGGTGTACTCATTGAGCTAGATGCTAATACAACTCTCGACAAACCTTTACTGCTTAACTTTATCTGGAGCGATCAACCGTCAAGCCTGATGGCTCATCCGCGAGTCATCATCCGCGCCGGTCAGCACAGCAAACTTGTAGTCATTGAGCAATACCAAGGTAATGGAATCACCGCACATTTTAGCAATGCCGTGACAACACTGGAATTGGCCGATGGCGCGCAACTGGAACACTGCCGCATCCAGAATGAGAATAGCCACAGCTTTCATATTGGTATGCTGCACGCCAAACTGGCCGCACAAGCAGCCCTAACCAGCCATCACATCAACTTCGGTGCGGTACTGGCGCGTATGGACATCAATGTCTACCTGCAAGGCGCTGGCGCTGGCGTTACCTTGAACGGCTTACAGTTCGCCACTGACACCCAGCATCACGACTCCCACCTACGTATTGAGCATTGCGTGCCACATACCCATAGTAATCAGGACTATCGCGGCATCGCCGATCAACGTGGTCGCGTGGTATTCAATGGCAAAGTGATGGTGCATGAAAAAGCCATCAAAACCGATGCACAACAGAGCAGCCGTAATTTACTGCTAGCCAACACCGCCGAGATTGATACCAAGCCAGAACTGGAAATTTATAACGATGACGTCAAGTGCGCACATGGTGCCACCGTCGGCCAGCTAGATGCGACCGCACTGTTTTACCTACGCTCACGAGGTCTAGATGAACCCCAGGCGCGCGCCCTACTCACGCATGCGTTTGCTGACCACATCATTGCACAACTACCACTGGCCGTATTACGCGAACAACTAACAGCAGCGGGACATGCTCGTTTTGGTTCCAAACTGGACACTGGGCTATGAACGCGCAAGCACAATCAGGACTGGCACGGATTGGTGCACGCACCATTGACAGTATTCGTGATGATTTTCCGATATTGCATCAACAGGTGCATGACCATCCGCTGGTCTATCTGGATAACGCAGCGTCCAGCCAGCACCCACAATCAGTAATTGATGCGATCAGCCAGTATTACTTAAAGGATCACGCCAATGTACATCGTGGCGTACACAGTCTGAGTCAGCGCGCCACTAATCAATTTGAAGGCGCACGCGACGAAGTGCAACGCTTCATCAACGCACGCTCCAGCAAAGAAGTGATTTTCACGCGCGGCACTACTGAGGCAATCAACTTGGTGGCTGAGAGTTTTATTCGCCCCCGAGCGCAACCGGGCGATGAGATCCTGATTTCCGCACTAGAGCATCACGCCAATATTGTGCCTTGGCAGCATGTATGTCAGCACACCGGTGCGGTACTTAAAGTCATTCCCATCACCCAGCAAGGCGAAGTCGACTTCGCCGCATTTGAAGCATTAATTAGTTCACGCACTAAGTTGCTAGCGCTGGCCCATGTATCGAATGCATTAGGTACAGTGGTGCCGGTGCAAAAGTTCATCGCCGTAGCAAAAAAACTGGGCGTGCCAGTACTGCTGGATGGCGCACAAGCCATTCCACATAGCAAAGTTGACGTGCAACAACTTGGGTGCGATTTTTACTGCTTCTCCGCGCACAAACTGTGCGGCCCAACAGGTATGGGTGTGCTGTACGGTCGGGAACCTTTGCTGCAGGCCATGCCACCTTGGCAAGGCGGTGGTGACATGATTCTGACGGTGAGTTTTGAGAAGACTACTTACAACCAGTTACCGTGGAAATTTGAAGCAGGCACGCCGCATATCGCAGGTGCAATCGGTCTGAGTGCAGCACTGCGATACCTCAATGATCTAGGCATGGAAAATATCGCTGCCTACGAAGGGCAATTACTGAACTATGCCACCCAGCAACTTGCTCAGGTACAAGGTCTGCGCATCATCGGCACCGCACCCCACAAGGCGGCTGTAGTGTCGTTTGTGATGGATGGCATTCACCCACATGATCTGGGTACGATCCTTGATGCCGAAGGCGTGGCGATTCGCACCGGCCATCACTGTGCCATGCCGGTAATGAAGTTCTACGGCGTACCAGCAACCGCGCGCGCCTCGTTCGCGTTTTATAACAACTTTGACGAAATCGACCGTCTGGTGCAGGCATTGGGCCATGCGCGTGAAGTGATGGGCTAGCTATGGATCTGAAAGACCTATATCGCGACGTCATTGTCGACCACAACAAAAACCCTCGTAACTTTGGTCGGCTTGAACCTGCAGATGGCCATGCGGATGGTCACAACCCCTTGTGTGGCGATCAACTTAGTGTCAGCGTCAAGCTGGATGGCGACCAAATCACCGCAGTTAAATTTGACGGCAGCGGCTGCGCTATCTCGGTCGCCTCGGCCTCGTTGATGACCGAAGCGGTACGCGGCAAGTCACTAAGCGAATTCGCCTCACTGTATGCCAAGGTGCATGAACTGCTAACACAGCATGACTCAAGCATCGATCCTATGTCGCTGGGCAAGCTGGGTGCGCTGTCTGGCGTGCGCGACTTCCCCGCGCGCGTGAAGTGCGCCAGCTTGTGCTGGCACACTCTGCAAGCTGCCTTGCAGCATGACTCACAACCCACTTCCACAGAGTGATCGCAGCGATCCAGCGCAAGAGAAGCACCATGCTTGGCAACGAAAACGAACCAGTCACCATCCAGCGCGACGTTGAGGCAGTCATTGTACCTGCCGGCGTAGCAGTCACACTCCGTGCGGGTAAGACCGGCTTTATCACCCAGGCATTAGGCGGTAGCTTTACCGTATATGTAGAAGGTAATTTATTCCGCATTGCTGGCAAGAACGCCGATGCCATTGGCCGCGAACCTGAGCTGGCGATTGAAGTGCCTGCCGATGCGACTGACGAAGACATCAAGAAACTGGTGTGGGATCAAATGCGACTATGCTTTGATCCGGAAATACCGGTAAACATTGTTGAACTCGGATTGATCTATGACTGCCAAATCGAAGTGGATGCGGATGGTGAACGCATCGCCAAGATTGCCATGACACTTACCGCACCAGGCTGTGGCATGGGTGAAGTATTAGTGGCTGACGTACGCGAAAAAGTCGAAATCATTCCCACCATCAAGCGCGCTGAAGTGGAACTGACATTTGATCCACCATGGAATCAAACCATGATGTCAGAAGTGGCGCGTCTACAAACTGGCATGATGTAACAACCACTTGGGAGTCGAGCATGGCATGGTTACCTGTAGCGGGTGCGAATCAAGTTGCGCCGGGTGATTTCATTCAAGTAGATACCGGCGATGTTTTTTTACTGGTATGCAATGTCGCTGGCGAATTGTTTGCCATTGAGGATCAGTGCACTCACGACGGCAGCAGTATGGCGGGTGGTTGCCTGGAAGGGGATCAGATAACCTGCCCTCGCCACGGCGCACGCTTCTGTGTGCGTAATGGTGAGGTGATGGCACCGCCTGCCTATGAAAACATTCAAAGCTTTCCAGTACGTATTAACGGCATGAATATCGAAGTGGACATGCCCGCATGATGCGGCTGACGCTGGTGCGCCATGCGCAAGCAGATAATCCGTTACCCGATCAACAGGACTGGGATCGGCCATTGACACGACGCGGCCTGCTTGATGGCACTGAGATGGCGCGCCGGGCGAAGGAGCTGCGCGCTACCCCACCGTTAATTCTCAGTAGTCCGGCAGTACGCACCCGTCAAACAGCAGAGCTGTTCGCAAAAGCCCTGAATAAGTCGCAGCTGCAATTGATTGAAGATTTATATCTGGCCAGCGCCAAACAGTTATTGATCAGCTTACAACAACAGGCTGATTCAACCACACACTTGATGGTGGTAGGCCACAATCCCGGCATCAGTGAGCTGGCAGATAAATTATCAGATCAACGTCGCATTGACGGTATGCCAACCGCGTCAGTTGTCACCATGGAGTTTTCAATTACCACGTGGCAGGACTTACGACCTGCCACGGGTCTCAATGTGGAATTTGATTATCCACAGCGACCGGCCTGACTCCGGTCGCATCGAAACTGATTACTTGAAGTCGTAAACCAGATTCAGTGTCAGTAAACGATCTGAGTGGGCATAGTCACCTGCACCGAAGGCACGCGCCCCCGGCTTGGTGTTGTAGCGAATTTGATGACCAGCTGCCAGCGATAGCACCTCTGACATCTTTACCTGCACCGCCAGATCATTCTGCAACAACGTATTGCTTGATCCATATTCCACCGTCAATTTGTCAACCAAGGTAGTGGTGGCGGTCAATACCTGTTTAAGTTCCAGCGCACCAGTGAGGACGGCTTCGCCTTCTGCATCAGAATTTGCCGGAGTGCGCGACTTGAAGCGTTTGTAACCCGCGCCCAACTGACCAGCCAACTTAGTAGCCTCGGTGTCCATAAACTTATATCCATAACCAGTTGCTAGCACCGACTGATATTCGTAGCTGCCAATTTCGTCATTCTCATGACGCACACCACCGAACAGAAAGGAACGCTCGCTCAATTTGTAGTCCGATTGTTCATGCAATTCCCAACGATTTGCAGTGGCTTCATCAGTCGGATCAGGGGTGGCCGCGCTGGCCTCCGCCTGCGCTTTGGCATAGACATAGGAGCCACCAAAAGCATGCTTCCAGCGATCCACTTCACTAGCAACATCAAATTTTGCAGCGAACGTCGTGCTGCTAGCACCAGTGCTGGCATTGGATAACGCTGCACCCAATTCGCCTTTACCGGTCCACGCTGCAGCAGCCACCAGCGGCAAGCTCAACAACCCAGCACCAAGCAGCGACATCACCTTACTATTCAACATCATCATCTCTCCTTTACTTACCAACTAAACTCTTAACGTAAAAGGCGTGAAACTAGTTTCACGGTCATAAAAATCCACATCTTCAGCACGCTTCAACGCGCCAACCAACCGATAGGTCACTGGCGTCATGAAAACTTCCCACAAAGTTTTCAACACATATTGCGTGGTGGTGACCAGCAATAGCTGATCGAGAGTCCAGACTCCATAAAATGCAATAAAATAAAACAGCACGGAGTCAACCAGTTCACCGCAAAGTGTAGAACCAATAGTACGTGTCCACAACCAGCGACCCTGCGTCCAAATTTTCATCTTCGCCAGCACATAGCTGTTAACGAACGAACCACTCCAGAATGCAATGATGGAACCGGCCACAATTCGCGGCGTACTACCAAAGATGGCCTCCACAGCAACCTGCTGATCCCGCCATGCCGCAGCCGGCGGCAGCGCAACGATCACATACGCCATGAACGCGGCAAACATTAACGCTGCAAAGCCGGTCCACACCACACGGCGATCACGCGCATAGCCATATACTTCAGTAAGCACATCACCGAACAAATATGAAATCGGAAAGAACAACACGCCCGCCACAAAAGTGATATCGCCAACTACTGGTAGAGTAATGGTCGACACTTTTGCTGGGCCAATCAAGTTGGCACACAACAACACGCAGACATACGCACCCATAATCAGATCGTAGTATTTGAACTGACATACAACAGAACTGGCTGGGTTACTCATGACACCTCAGTATGCAGAGTGATGAATGACTAATGAAGTTTTCGCTTTATGAGTGGCAAGAAGTGCTACCAGCAGTCTCTGGATCAACGTCCCTTCAAGCCTCGTAGCGCACGCCGCTCCTGCTTATTGGGCTTGTGAGTAGGCGCGGGACCTGAGTAACACTGTCGCTCTCGTTGCGTTTCACGGAGCTGCAGACTTGCTGCAGTCTCCTCGTAACATGCCCGTGCCTCGCTGGCCGGGCCGCGACGCAACGGTAGACTTAATACCACGATCTGCATACGCACTGTCTCGCGGGTGATATCAAGACTATCTCCGATCTTGACGTCACGCGCAGCTTTGGCACGATCTCCATTCACGTGGACATGGCCGCCACTCACTGCGTCAGTTGCTTGTGATCGGCTTTTGAAAAAGCGCGCACACCACAACCACTTATCCAACCGCAAAGTTGGCACTGCTGCCGCAAGCGCACCCTTGGCATTCTGATCACCAGATCGCATATCAATTCAGCGATGTCTTATTCAACTGTGCAGGCACAATAGTAATAACTGCCACGCGACGCCGCAAAACGCTGCATGCGCCGCACTTCCTTTTGCAGCGGCGACAGCTGTTGCCGCAATGAAGAAAACAACTGCATCTCTGGCAGCAGCGCCTGCGTTAACTTGCCAGACAAGACATTGACTTGTTGCGCCAATACTTGACGCCATGATAACTCTACATCTAAATATTCCTGACTATACTCATCACCCAACTGAGCTCGTTCTGCAGCCGCTTTTACTGCATCATCAAGTAAGCCCAGCTTATCCACCAAGCCACGCTGCTCAGCGTCGGTCGCCGCCCACACACGCCCTTGTGCAATAGCATCAATAGCTGCGAATGGCTTGTTACGCGCCTGCGCCACTCGTTCGACAAACTGACTGTACTCATGATCGATGGCCAGTTGAAAAATCTGTTTGGTGGTATCGCTCATGGCGCGATCACTACGCAAAGCACCAGCCAGCGAAGTAGTACCGACACCATCGGTGCTAATACCCAACTTATCCAGTGTCCGCTCAAAAGTGGGGACGATGCCAAACACTCCAATCGAACCAGTAATCGTCGCGGGACTTGCCCAGATTTCATCTGCATCCATAGCAATGTAATAACCGCCCGAAGCAGCCGTACTGCTCATAGATGCCACCACTGGCTTACCCACCTGCTTCAGTGCTACCACTTCGCGACGAATGATTTCCGAAGCCATGACGCTACCGCCGGGACTATCTATACGCAGCACCACTGCTTTGACCTCATCGTCATAACGCGCTTGACGCAATAAAGCCGCCATGGACTCGCCGGCAATGGTGCCCGCCACTCCCTCACCATCAACGATCTCACCAGCCGCCACCACGATACCAACTTTGCTTTTACCACGATGTTCCAGTGAATGTTGCGCATGCTCCGCAGCCAGATAATCATCCATATCCACATAGCTATATGAATGGCTATCCTTATCCTCGCCAACCTGCAACCGCAATTGCTCACTCACCTGCTCGCGAGTTTTCAGTTCGGTAACCAAGTGTCGATCCACTGCCAGTTGCGCAAAGTCACCCTTGGTTGCTTGCAATGCAGGCAATAACTGCTCGGCGTAGTCGGTCAACGCCGCCGCCTCCAGTCCACGCGCACTGGTAACGGCCGTTTGATAAGTAGCCCAAAGCGAACTCAACCATTGCTGATTTGCCTCACGTGCTTCTGTAGACATGTCTTGGCGAACGAAGGGTTCCACCGCCGATTTAAATTTACCTGCCTTGAACACATTGACCGTTACGCCCAATTTGTCGATAGCCTCCTTGTAGTACTGGCCGTAGTACGAAAATCCATCCAGCAAGATGAGGCCGTGCGGGTCGAGGTAAATTTGATCAGCCTGTGCCGCTAGATAGTACTGCTGCTGATCAAACGATTGACCTAGTGCCACGACTTGCTTGCCACTACTGCGAAAGTCACGCAATGCATGCGCCATTTCTTCAAGTTTGGCGATCCCACCACCGGTAAGCCCATCCAGATCCAGCACAATCACTTTAATGCGCGCATCATCTTTGGCGCGCTGAATGGCTTCCAATAAGTCACGTAGCTGCACTTCAAACTGTTTCTGACCCGATGCTTCTGCTACCACCCGATCCAGCGGGCCACCACTGAGTTGTTCCACCAATTGTCCCTGCGGCGCAATCAGCAATGCTGCCGATTTGGGCACCAATGGAATTCGGGGTGAAGTCGCAGCCCAGATCAAGCCGAAGAACAGCAACAACAAGCCAAGGTGCAACACCTTGCGAAAGCCATCCAGTAAGTGCCAGCAAAAGCGAAAGAACTTGACGATGTAACGCATGATTGCCTCATAGCCCGAACAAAATCAGTGTAATACTGTTTTTTAACACGGCCCACAAAAAAACGAGCGCCAAGCTTATCGCCTAGCGCTCGCCTTGATTCAATATCAACACGGTTTAATTGTCGGGATTGCCCGACTTAGACCGACTTACTGAATTTTTTCTTCGATACGAGCCGACTTACCGGTACGCTCACGCAGGTAGTACAGCTTGGCACGACGCACATTACCGCGACGCTTTACCGTAATTTCGCCGAGTGCCGGACTGTAGCTCTGGAACACCCGCTCCACTCCTTCGCCGTGCGAAATTTTGCGTACGGTGAACGAGGAATTCAGACCGCGATTGCTCTTGGCAATGACCACGCCTTCGTAAGCCTGCACGCGCTCGCGCTCGCCTTCTTTTACTTTCACTTCCACCACCACGGTGTCACCAGGACCGAAGTCCGGAATCTGACGGGTGATCTGCTCTTGTTCCAGTGCCTTGATGATGTTCATATGTTTTCGCTCTAACTCAATACTCAAAATAACCCATTCTCGCAGCGCAGGCTCAGTCCTGCTCTGCCTTGAATTCTGCCAGCAATGATTGCTGTTCTGCAGTCATTGCACCACTGGCTACTTTGGCCGCTAACAAATCCGGCCGTCGTAACCAAGTCCGACCCAGCGCCTGCTTCAAGCGCCAGCGTCGTATCGCTTCATGATTCCCACCGATCAACACCTCAGGAACCCGTAAATCTTCCAGCTGTTCCGGTCGCGTGTAATGCGGCCAGTCGAGCAACCCCGTCATGAATGAGTCCTGCTGTGCCGACTCTTCATCACCCAACACCCCGGGCAAGGTACGCACCACGGCATCAATCACTACCAGCGCTGGCAATTCGCCGCCTGATAGCACGTAATCGCCAATTGAAATGGTTTCATCCACTTCGGTACTCAGCAAGCGCTCATCTACACCTTCGTAGCGACCGGCCAGCAACACCATTCCCGGCAGCACCGCCAACTCAGCCACCTTCGCCTGCGTCAGTGGCACGCCTTCTGCGCCCAAGTAGATGCACCTACTACCTGCTGGCAAGCCAGCCCTCGCGGCACGTAGCGCCGAGCGCGTTGGCTCAACTTTCAGCACCATACCGGGGCCACCACCGAATGGCCGATCATCCACGGTACGCCGTGGGTCATCAGCAAATTCGCGCGGCGTGATCGCCTGTACGCTCACTTGCCCACGTTGCACTGCCCGACCCACCACGCCAACCCTGATGGCGTCTGCAATGTACTCAGGAAACAGCGTGATGACAGCTACTTGCATCGATTCTCGCTATTTCACATCAATCCAAACGCATACAACCCAGTCAATCAAGCGTCAGCAGCATCGTCCAGCTGCTCTAGCCAGTTCAATTTCCAGTCCAAGACCATCGTCCCTTGCGCGAAATCCACGCTAACAACCCGATCTTTGACCAGCGGCACCAAGGTTTCTGCCAAAGCCTGCACATCCTGCCTGAGCAGAACCATGAAGGGATGTGCCGGGCTTTCTACGTAATGATCCAGCCGACCCAAACATTCGCCTTGTGCGTTAAACGCCGTCAAACCCAGCAGGTCATCGCGGTAGTACTCGCCTTTAGCGGGTGGTGGCAGTTCATGCCGAAATACCGCCACTTCAGTGTTTCTGAGCAGATCGGCAGCATTACGTTCATCAATGCCATCAAACTGCACCTGCAATCCCTGACCAGTCCAGCGACTCGCTCTTACCCGCAACGCGCGCCACCCCGTGGGAGTGCGCAGCTGCCATGTCTTGTATCGCAAAATATTGGTGGCAGGCTCAGTAAAGGATTCAACCTTGACCGCACCTGCCAAACCCACTGCTGATCTGACTCTCCCCATGACCACACGGCGCTCGTCGGCAGCAGAGGTAGCATCAGCTGCGTCAATCAAGCAGCAACAGCCTGCTTGCGGTACTGCTTAACCAGATCCTGCACGCGGTCAGATAACTGCGCACCATGCTTCTGCCAATGTTCAATACGCGCCAGATCCAGATTCAGCTTGACGCTTTTGCCTTTGGCAACCGGGTCAAAAAAACCAATCTGCTCCAGAATCGTACCGCCCTGGCGCATGCGACTGTCTGTCACCACAATGTGATAAAAGGGCAGTTTTTTGGCGCCGCGACGAGTCAAGCGGATCGTAACCATGAATTGTAATGCCTCGAAAATCGCTCAAAAACGAAAAACCTGAAAACCAAAAAAGCCCGAGATAAACGCAGCACGCCACGCTCAGGCCTGACAAGGGGCGCGAAGTGTACTCAAAAATTTAGTAAAGCACAAAGCGAAAAACGCTCCGTCCTAAGCCACTCCACCCCTCATAATGCGCGCCCTTCACTGGCCCTACTAAACCGGGATCTACCTTGCTACTTCGTTTTGACAATGTTTCGCTAGCCTTTGGCGCCCGCCCACTGCTGGATCATGTTTCACTGCAAGTCGCCGCAGGCGACCGAATTTGCCTAGTAGGCCGAAATGGCGAGGGGAAATCATCGCTGCTGAAACTGGCACGCGGCGAAGCCCCGCCCGATGAAGGCATTGTCTGGGTTAAACCCGGGGCGCGCATGGCCTACCTGGTGCAGGACATCATCGCCATGGGCAGCGAAACGGTGGCCGAAGTGGTTGCAGGAGGATTGCCGGAACTGGGCCAAGCGCTGCACGAATATCATCAACTGGCGCAGGAAATAAGCACCCACGCCACCACGGAACAAACCCGTCGCCTCACTCATTTGCAATCAATACTCGACGCAGGTGACGGCTGGCAGCTGGAGCAGCGCGTCATCACGGTGATGACGCGCCTGCAACTGGATAGCGAAGCCTGCTTTGCGGAATTATCTGGTGGGTGGCGACGCCGGGCGCTGCTGGCGCGGGCATTGGTATGTGAACCGGAAATTTTGCTACTGGACGAGCCCACCAATCACCTCGATATCGAGGCTATCGAATGGCTGGAACAAGCTCTACGCGAATTTAACGGCGCGCTGCTGTTTGTCAGCCATGACCGCAGCTTCGTCAACCGACTAGCGACGCGCATTATTGAACTGGATCGAGGTCAGCTATTTGTCAGTGAAGGCAACTACGAAACTTACGTTGAAAAGAAAACCCAACTGCTGGCAGCGGAAGCACAACAAGCCGCACTGTTCGACAAAAAACTAGCACAAGAAGAAGTGTGGATACGCCGTGGCGTAGAAGCTCGACGCACTCGCAACGAAGGCCGTGTGCGCGCGCTGCACGCCCTGCGTGAACAACATCGGCAGCGCCGTGAACGCGTCGGTCGTATTGAAATTGGGCAGCAAGATAGCAACGAGTCTGGGAAGCTAGTATGTGAGGCTGAACAGATTTCATTGAGCTTTGGTGAGCGCAAAATCATTAGCGACTTTTCGGTACGTATCATGCGGGGTGATCGCATAGGTATTGTCGGGCCTAATGGCGCGGGCAAAAGCACACTCATTAAGTTACTGCTCGGCGAATTAACTGCCGACAGCGGCACACTCAAACACGGCAGCAAGCTGGAAGTGGCCTACTTCGATCAACAACGCGACCAATTGAAGCTAGACGAGTCGGTGATGGACAACGTGGTGGATAGCGGTGAATTTGTCACGGTGAATGGACAGCCACGACACGTCACCAGTTACTTGCGTGATTTTCTATTTCGTCCCGAACAACTTAAAACGCCGGCTCGAGCTCTCTCAGGCGGTGAACGCAATCGCTTGCTGTTAGCACGCCTGTTTGCCAAACCTGCCAACTTGTTAGTAATGGATGAACCCACCAATGACCTCGACATAGATACGCTGGAACTCCTCGAAGAATTCGTTACGGAATTCCCCGGCACCCTGCTACTCGTCAGTCACGACCGCACCTTCCTAGATAACGTGGTCACTGACTTGCTGATACTTAACGGCAGTGGTCACATTGAGGAGTTTGTCGGCGGGTACAGCGAATACGTCCGCTATCGTGATCAACGCGCCGCTGCGGCACGAAGTGCGAGCAACAAAACCACTACGACAAAAAGCAGCACTCCACCCATCGCCAAGAAGCCACAAAAATTTTCTTACAAAGATCAGCGCGAATTTGCAGAACTACCAGCCAAACTTGAAAAACTGGAAGCTGAGCAAGTTGCACTGCAAGCAACCATGAGCGACCCGCAGTTTTACAATCGCCCGCAATCCGAAGTGCAACAGCAACTACAACGAGTCGCAGCACTCACCACGGAAATCGAACAGGCCTACAGCCGTTGGAGTGAACTGGACAGCTTGCAGGCAAGCCGCTGAAGATACCAGCCGCCTATTTTGTCGGCGGCGCTATAACAGATAAATCGTCGCCAACAATCCTGTCAATGTCAGCACGATGGTATACGGCAACGCCATCCATAACATCCGCCCGTAGGACAAACGAATCAGTGGCGCTAACGTTGATGTTAGCAAAAACAAAAACGCGGCCTGACCATTGGGGGTTGCGACACTGGGAATGTTGGTTCCCGCATTAATGGCGATTGCCAGTTGGTCAAATTGCGCAGGACTGATAGCTCCTTCCAACATTGCGGCCTTGATTTCGGAAATATAAATCGACGCCACAAAAACATTGTCACTCACCGCAGAGAGAAAGCCGGTAGCACCGTAAAACAAGGCAACTTGAGTGCGGCCCTCAGAATTCAACACCCATTGCACTACCGGTTCAAACAGATGTTGATCATGGATCACAGCGATGATCGAAAAAAACACCACCAGCAACGCCGTGAAGGGCAACGAGCTTTCAAAAGCTTTACCTAATCGATGCTCATCAGTAATGCCGTTAAAGCTAGTAACCAGCACCATAATCACCAGACCAATCAAACCTACTTCCGCCCAGTGAAAACCCAGTGCAACACACAAAATCACAATTGCAATCGCCTGAATAATAAGTCGAGCGCGATCTTTGACAGTACGGCGCGCAGCAACCGCATTTGCATGCTCCAATAGTACTGTACGCACCGCTTCCGGCATTTCTTGCCCATAACCAAACCAGCGGAAGCGCTCAACCAAAAGGCAGGTTATCAAGCCGGAAAAAAATACCGGAATTGAGATCGGTGCCACTTTGATAAAAAACTCCACGAAGGTCCAACCAGCTTGCTTGGCAATCATCAGATTCTGCGGTTCACCCACTTGGGTCATCACACCCCCCAAAGCAGAACCCACCGCCGCATGCATCAACAAGCCGCAGAGAAAGCCACGAAAAGCAGTCAAGTCGTCATGATGCAACTCATGCACATCATCATCGGCACTACTGTCATGGTTATCATCCTGATCATCATTCGCCTTACCTGATGCCACCTTGTGGTACACCGAATAAAAACCTGTACCCACAGCAATCACCACCGCCATGACCGTCAATGCGTCGAGGAACGCGGATAGCAATGCTGCCGCCATGCAGAAACCTATCGACAACACCCAGTGGTGACGCACCCCTAGTAACAGCCGAGTAAATACCAGCAGCAACAGGTCACGCAAAAAATAAATGGAGGTGACCATGAACACCATTAGCAAGATGATCGGCAAACTCGCCGTCAACTCGTTATAAACAGATTGAACATCGGTCAGTCCCATGAGAATCCCCTGCAGGGCAAACAGACCACCGGGCTGTAACGGATAGCATTTCAATGCCATTGCTAAGGTGCCAATGAATTCAGCCACTAGCAGCCAACTGGCAGTCACTGGCCCGAGTGTTAGCAACACCAGCGGATTTAGTACCAAGCACAGCACAACGGTCAACTTATACCAACCCGGTGCATGACCAAGGAAATTTCGCGTCATCTCGCGGGCCACGGTGGTATGCATCTAAATCCTCCTCATCACAAAAACTGCTTCAGCATAAAAATTTTCGCCATACGGTTTTACCACCGCTAACCTTATCTAAAGTTAGTAACACAGCCTCATGTGCCGCCAGTTCAGCTTGGGTTGCACCTAACACCGCTAATTTTCCGTGTGGGCGCGTCCAGCTTGGGTTCATTTCGCCAGCATCGCCCGATATACCTCGATCTGCATCATCAAGCACCAGCGTGCCCTGCCCACCCGTCATCGCCAAATACACATCCAGCAGCAACTGTGCATCAAGCAAAGCGCCGTGATACTCACGATTGGAGTTGTCAATGTCGTAACGCTTACACAACGCATCCAGACTATTGCGTTGTCCGGGATGAAGTTCACGCGCCAACATCAGCGTGTCATAGACGGAGCACATATCGTGCACCTTGCGCTTATGCTTTAACCGCTGTAATTCAGCATCCAAAAACGCCACGTCAAACGTTGCGTTGTGAATCACTAGCTCGGCACCACTGAGAAACTCTAACAGCTCATCCACCAGCTCACCAAAGCGCGGTTGCGTGCTGAGAAACTCATTAGTGATACCGTGCACCGCCATCGCGCCGACTTCCACTTCCCGATCCGGTTTGAAATATTGATGGAAGGTGCGACCAGTCCTGCGCCGACCAATCAATTCAACGGCACCCACTTCAATAATGCGATGCCCTTGCTTGGGATCCAGGCCGGTCGTTTCAGTATCAAAAACTATCTGACGCATACCGATCTTCAGTTCAACATAGCAGCCCACACGGCAGCGACTACTTGTTGTTGCTGCTCTTCCGTCAGATACGGATGCATGGGCAAACTTACCACTCGTGCCGCAATCCGTTCAGACACAGGAAAGTCACCCAACTTATAGCCCAGCTTGGCAAACACAGGCTGCTGGTGCAATGACACTGGGTAATGCACCGCAGTTGGAATCCCCTGCGCTTTCATACGTTCTTCAAAACGCGCACGACCATTATTTTCATGAGGAACTTCAATGGTGTATTGCGCATACACACTCAAGTTATGCGTTTCAACTATCGGCGTGCTAATGACCTGCTTGTCAGCGAATGCTTCAGCCAGCAATGCCGAGTAGCGTGCACCAAGTCGTGAGCGCGCCTGCACCTCATCTTCAAAAACCTCCATCTTGGCAAGTAAAACTGCCGCTTGCAGCGTATCCAGCCGACCATTAATGCCCAATCTGGGATGGTGGTAACGCCGATCCTGACCATGTACACGAATTTCGCGCATCAACTTGGCCAGTGCATCGTCATTCGTGAACAATGCGCCTGCATCACCATACGCACCCAAGGGTTTGGATGGGAAAAAGGAAGTTGAACCAATCTCACTCAAGCCACAGGAGCGTTTACCTTTGTATAGCGCACCAAAGCTTTGCGCACCATCTTCAATAACGGGAATGTTATGTTTTTTGGCGATGGCATTGATGGCGTCAAAGTCGGCACACTGCCCATACAGAGACACCGGCATGATGGCCTTGGTACGCGGTGTAATAGCGCGCTCCAGCAATGCCGGATCAAGATTGTAAGTACGTGTTTCAATGTCCACGAAAACCGGCGTAGCGCCCGCTAGCGCAATCATTTCCCCCGTGGCAATAAAGGTAAAAGGCGAGGTAATCACCTCATCACCGGGACCGATATCCAAAGCCATCAGGGCAATCAGCAAGGTATCTGTGCCGCTTGATGCCGCCACGCAATGCTTGGTACCGACGTAAGCCGCCAGCTGCGCTTCCAGTTCAGTACATTCCGGCCCCAGCACGTACTGACCATGCTCCAAAACCGATTGAATTCGCGTGTTAACACTTTGATGGATACGCCGATACTGACTTTTAAGATCAATAAAATCCATAAATCTCAACCTTGTGGAACTCGTTATTGCAGACACACAAGTGTACGAGATTTATGGCAGAAATAGCTTACCAATAGCATGACGATCCAGCCTGACTGACAGCCATATGGCTCAACTTCCAGTCTTACTGTCCGGCGACCGCATTTGAGTGCCAGTTTCGATCAATCCCCCCATTGCCCGCGCTGGCACCCGCCAGCGTGGCCGAATGGGCGTAAGGACATACACCCGTTTGCGGGCGCGCAGCATGTAAGCACCCGCGAACAGCGGCCAGAGCCTGCTGCCAGTGCTTTCTAGAAACCGTTGCGCACGCGGCACCGCTGAGCCGTAGGGCATGGTAAACAAGTATCGCCGCGCTTCGATTACTTCAAAACCCAGCAATTGTAACCAGTCGCGAACACGGTGCTCGGAGAGATACCGTTCGGTAGCGGGCGGAAAGCTGCTGCCTGCCAGCAAATTGCGCAACCCCCAACTGGAAAAGGGTCGAAACCCCAGCAAAATCAATTGCCCGTCTCCCGGCAAGATGCGCGACACCTCACGCAGTAACTCATGGGGATTAGCTTCGCACTCCAAGGTATGAGGCAGTAGCACGGCATCAACCGAGTCCGAAGCAATGCTCAAGGCATCTAGGCGCGAACAAATTGACAACACTCCAGAGATGTTCGGTAGTAGCTGTGAGCTCACCACCGTCTTGCACTGGGTACGCGCACCCTCTAACAGACTGTGCACATCACCCCACAAACCGATCTGCAGCAGTTGCCAACCAAACACTTGAGTTAATGCCTCACCGATCAGCTTGCACTCGAGCCGATATACTCGCTGACCCAACGGACTATTCAGCCAGGCCGCTCGGTCGGTCATGACAGAATGAGTCTCGTTGCTTTTCATTTGCCAAGGATAACTCGACTTGAGCACTGATGTGCGATCGGACAAAACGAGCTATGTATCGGAGCCTAAAGATTTTTTCACTTGCGAGGCGGTGCTGCAACAGGTCTAATGGTCGGCATATGGTAAACGACCTGAGCATTGAATCACGGCGCGCCAACGCCACGACAACAGGTCAATTGCAGGTTACAGCCGTTCCGGCATTTGCCGATAACTACATCTGGCTCATCCATTCTCCGCGACAGCCAAATCGGGTGGTGGCGGTGGATCCCGGTGAGGCGTTGCCGGTACAGGCGGCATTACAACGTAGTCAGTTAGTGTTGGCTGGCATCATGATGACACATCACCATGCCGACCATGTCGGCGGTGTTTTGGCGCTACGGACACCGGAACTGCCCGTATTTGGACCAGCAAGCGAAGCAACGCCTGGCCAGCCGAGTCGGGTGAGCGCGGGTAAGCGTGTCCAAATGGCTGAATTAGGGTTGGAGTTCGAGGTGCTGGATATTCCGGGACATACCGCAGGTCACATTGCCTACGTCGGCCACGGAGCGGTTTTTTGTGGCGATACCTTATTCAGCGCTGGCTGTGGCCGCCTATTCGAAGGAACTGCAGAGCAAATGAGCCACTCATTGGGTCAATTGGCCAAGCTGCCCAGTAATACCTACGTCTATTGCGGGCACGAATATACGCTGGCTAATCTGCGCTTTGCCTTGGCGGTGGAGCCCGACAATCAGGACGCATTGGCGCACATGAAGCTGGCGCAGTCGCTGCGACAACAAGGTTTACCGACTCTGCCATCGACTATCGAGCTGGAACTGAAGATCAACCCGTTTTTGCGCCTGAATAAACAAACTGTGAAATACGCAGCAGCACAGCATGCAGACCGGGCGCTAAACAGTGAATCTGAAACTTTCGCTGCACTGCGTGATTGGAAAAATCATTTTTGAGCTTGGCGAGCGGCTTGGTTGGCTGCTCGCTTGATCGCTGACCGGAGCACGACCAATGAATAAACACCTACTCTGCCGGTTAGCGCAACTAGGACTCGTCGTCCCTACTCTGTTAATAACAGCGTGCAGCGCCGTACCGACTGCGGCAAACAAAATCGAATCCCATTTTACCCACAGCGCTAACCGGACTGCCCTACCGCCACGGGTTGCCACTCCTGAGCTACACCTGCCACCAGAGTGGCTAACTATTGAATCAACAGTGGTGTCCCTCAGTGAACAAGATCTGTTTGATCGCATTCGCGTCGGCTTCACGCTGGAGGATGTCGATTCTCCCTCAATAGACAAAGAAGAAGTTGTATTTACCAGAAACCCAGACTACTTGGATCGCACTTTCCGCCGTGGCGAGCGTTATCTGTACTACATTGTCAGCGAGCTGGAAGCACGCGACATGCCACTGGAATTAGCGTTACTACCGGTGGTGGAAAGCGCATTCAATCCCGTCGCACTGTCCAGCGCTAAAGCCGCGGGCCTATGGCAATTCATACCTAGCACTGGGTTACGTTTTGGGCTGAAACAGAACAGCTATTACGACGGCCGCCGTGACATAGTGGAATCGACCACAGCAGCCTTGGATTACTTGCAGTTCCTCGCAAAGGAATTCAACGGTGACTGGCTACTGGCGGTAGCGGCCTACAATTGCGGCGAAGCCAACGTTGCTCGCGCCATCAAACGCAATGAAAGCAAGGGACTACCAACGGACTTCTTCAGTCTTGATTTACCCAGAGAAACTGAAGCTTATGTACCAAAACTACTAGCCATGCGCCGCATTGTCGACAACCCGGAAAAATACAACTTGGAATTTGGCACGCTACGAAATCAACCTTATTTCGTCAAGGTGGACGTAGGTGGTCAAATAGATCTATCGGTAGCAGCCAGCTTGGCCAACATTCCTCAAGAGGACTTTCTGGCGATTAACCCAGGCTTCAAGCACCAATACACTGACCCCAATGGCCCACACCAGTTACTGATACCAATCGCCAGTGAGCAAAGTTTTCTCGAAAAACTGGCGGCTCTACCTGACGAACAACGGGTACCGGTTGTTTATTACCGAGTGCGCAAGGGCGACACACTAAGCAACATTGCACAACGCTATAGCATGAGCGTGGCTGATCTGCGCAATCTGAACAAACTCAAGTCCAGCACCATCCGGCCCGGTCAAGAACTGCTACTACGCAGCAACCGTAATACTCAAAATGTATCCATCGCCAGCGCATCCAGCCAATCAGTCGCAAGCAGCAAGCCGACCGGCGCCAAAACACACACAGTGCGCAAAGGAGAAACCTTGTGGAGCATTGCACAACGCTATGCCGTAGACCCAACTGTGCTGGCAAGTACTAATGGTATCAAGAAGAACACCATCAGATCAGGGCAGAAACTAAAAATCCCCGGAAGCGTTGCCGAAACCGCCTCTACCAGCAAAAGCAGCAACCATGAACGCATGACTTACACCGTGCGCAGCGGCGATACGCTCAGCGAAATAGCCAGCCAATTCAACGTTGCCATTAAGCAAATAATGAGCTGGAATGATCTACCTAGCAGCACAGCGATCAAAGCCGGACAACGACTGGTCATCTACACAGATGATAGTCAGCGGCTTGGTGGATAAACGTCCAGCCACTACTAACCTACTCTTACTCGACAAGACGACCTGTGCTGGATGCACTAAACTAACGGGATCAACTAACTTTAAGCTTGGGGTATCGCATGGGATTTCTCGCCGGTAAACGGGTGCTGATTGTCGGGCTAGCCACAGAACGTTCCATCGCTTATGGCATTGCCGCCGCCATGCATCGTGAGGGTGCCGAACTGGCCTTCACCTATCAAAATGATCGACTCAAGGATCGGGTTAGCGATATTGCTAAAGAATTGAACAGTCAAATCGTTCTACCCATGGATGTGGCCTTCGATGAACAAATCGACAGTGCATTCAGCGCACTGAGCCAACGTTGGGATGGCACACTGGATTGCATCGTGCATGCAGTGGCGTATGCGCCACGCGAAGCATTGGCAGGCAGCTTTGTAGAAGGCACCAGTCGCGAGAGCTTCCGAATTGCCCACGACATTTCCAGCTATAGTCTGACTGCATTGGCCCGTGCCGGACTGCCCATGATGAAGGGTCGAGCGGGCGCGTTGATCACCTTGTCATATTTAGGCGCAGTACGTTCCATTCCCAGTTACAACGTCATGGGTCTAGCCAAGGCCAGCCTCGAAGCCAACGTACGCTTTCTGGCGGCAGACCTGGGACCGCAAGGCATTCGCGTTAATGGTATTTCCGCCGGACCAATAAAAACATTGGCTGCTGCGGGGATTGGTGGCTTTCGCAAAATGCTCGGTCATGTTGCCGACACGGCACCACTGCGACGCAATGTAACGACCGAAGATGTCGGTAATGCCGCCGCCTTCCTTTGTTCAGATCTAGCCGCCGGCATTACCGGCGAAGTACTGTATGTAGACGGTGGCTACAGTCACGTTGGCATGTCGTTTGGCGACCAAGCTGAAACGCATTAAGAGTTTGGCAACAGGCTAAAAAAATCAGCCTGCCTTGTTATCAAAGCAGGCTGATTGTTATTAGCAAACATAATCACTTCAGCATCCAGCGTGCGACATCAACTCCATGCAAAAGACTATTCAAACGCAGCCGGATTGATCTCGATATCAGCTGTGCGTTGTAACTCTTTTATATAGGCACTGAATTCAGTGTTTGCAATTCCATTAATACGTTGCGTACGCAATGCCGACAACCTGGCTTTCGCTGCCTCATCCGTTGCCGCCGAACCGCTTTGAACCGCCGCCACCATCAACAATGCTTGGTCACCATTACCCAATGCTAAGCTGCGATACGCTGGTTTGTCATCCACAACATCAGCTTTAGAAATGGCAAATGCGGCTTTAAGTAATTGTGGCGGCACGCCCTCTGCGCTGCGACCTAATAGCTGCCTACCCACTGGGGCGACTGGCAAAGATTTATTCAATGCCAACCATTGCAGCGCCCCCGTTTTCAACTGCTGCATGACAGCTTGAACTTGCTGCGCCACTGCAGACTTAGCAGCCCGCTCAGTCAACTTAGCAACTACTTCAGTACGCACCGACTCCAGCGACTTCTGTGCTGGTAGAACATGATCAGTAACACGCAGCACCAACGCACGATCTTCACCGATGGTTATTAACGGGCTATTTTCACCCCTCTCTAATACAGCTGCGCTGAATGCGGCCTCAATGACCTGCGAAACTCCACTAAACTCACCCCCACCTTGGCGGGTAAAGCCCGCTATAGACTTGACGGTGGTACCAAATTCCGCTGCGACGCTATCCAGCCCGGTTAGACTTGCAAAAGCAGCATCGGCTAGCTTCTGAGTTTTGTCATAGAATAACGAGCTCGCCCGCTCGCTCCTGTAATCGGATTCCACTTCAGCACGCGCCGCTTCAAATGGCTTGGTCGTACCACCTTCAATCTCATCCAGACGAATCAGATGATAACCAAATTCGGACTTGACCGGCACGCTCAATTCACCAGGCTTCAAACTGAATAGCGCCTCTTCAAAGGGCTGCACAAACTGACCGCGACCGGCCCAACCCAAATCACCGCCATTGCTGGCAGAACCAGTATCTTTGGAGTACTGCTTTGCCAGCTCTGTGAAGTCCGCACCAGCTTTAAGCTTGACCAACAATTCCTCAGCTTGTTTTTTGGCAGCCGCATCGGCTGTCTCTTTATCGATGGCAATAAGGATATGGCGCCCATGACGGCGTTCTACTGTAGTGAAGCGATCCTTGATTTGCTCGTAATGAGCACGTAGCGTTGCATCATCGACCATTACTTCGGCGGCAGAGTCAGCCAAGCTGAGTTCCACATATTGCAAAGACACAGTCTCCGGCGTCAGATAGCTCGCTTTATTTGCTTCATACCATGCAGCCAAATCTGCATCTGAAACCTTGATGCCAGCTTCATATGCCTTTGCTGGCACCACTACATAATCGATGGCACGTTGCTCTTGCAACAAAGCTTGAGCGCGCGCCAATTCTTTCGGGGTAATGAAAGCCGTACCCAAGATACCGTTTTGTAATTGTCTGGTTGCAAGCTCAGTACGGAATTGCGCTTCGAATTGCGCTTCATTCATGCCCTGTTGCAACAGCGCGGTGGCATAACGATCACGCGAGAACTGGCCATCAACTTTAAGACTGTCCAGACTGCGTATCGCTTGGGCAATATCGTCGTCGCTGACCTTAAAGCCCAGTTCCGTGACACGTTGCTGAACCAATTGCGAACGGATCAGTTGGTTGAGCAGTGAACTCTGTGCCTGCTTCTTAATTACTTCAGGGATCTCGCCCTTGAATGTCTGTTGCAATTCGTTCTGGCGTTGCTGCCAAGCGTTTTGCAGCGTCGTCAACCCGATTGAATCGCCGTTCACTTCCGCGGCTGAATTTGCCACTGAGCCGACCGAACCTAGTTCAACGCCCCAAAAAACAAATACGATTGCTAACGCAGCAAGCAGCACCTTCGCCACCCAGCCCGAAATCTTGTCACGTATTGCTTGCATCATGGCGAATGCCCGATAAGAAAAGTGGCGGAGCGGACGGGACTCGAACCCGCGACCCCCGGCGTGACAGGCCGGTATTCTAACCAGCTGAACTACCGCTCCGCGCAAAACTGTATTGTAAATGGTGGGTGCTGACGGGATCGAACCGCCGACATTCGCCTTGTAAGGGCGACGCTCTACCAGCTGAGCTAAGCACCCTCAAGAACCACTACCCGACGCGGCACTGTGTAACAGTTAACAGTGCGTGCGGTCAGTGATCCTCAGCTAGCTGTTCAGTTTACAGCATCCTTTATGCCCTTGCCAGCCTTGAACACAGGCATATTACTGGCAGCAATGTTGATCGGCTCACCAGTACGAGGGTTACGTCCGGTGCGTGCCGCACGCGCCTTAACCGCAAAGGTACCGAACCCAACCAAGGCAACCGAATCACCGGCTTTCAAGGTGGCAGTGATAGTGTCAAATACCGCATCAACGGCACGAGCGGCATCGGTCTTGGCTAGACCCGTAGCACCACTCACCGCATCTACCAATTCGCTTTTATTCATTGATGTCACTTCCTCTGCTTGAATCTAACCAATGGAACGCATGATCACGCGCCACTTGAATTATTGGCCGCGCGTTATAGCAGCGACTGATGATCTGGTCAATCTTGTTATAACTATTCGCCAAGTATAAGCACATTAACAATATCAATGTGCCGGAACTTGCTTGCTGGAACGTTTAGACGCGCGACGCGCACCAGGCTTGCTTATAGTCGTCACCGAAGCAGCATCTACCAAAGGTTCTGGCATGCGCTGCAAGGCAAGCTGCAACACTTCGTCAATCCACTTCACGGGCTTGATGTCGAGGCTATTCTTGATGTTCTGAGGTATCTCAGCCAAATCTTTGGTGTTCTCATCAGGAATCAATACTGTACGAATGCCGCCACGATGTGCAGCAAGCAGCTTTTCTTTCAACCCACCAATTGGTAGCACCTGACCACGCAAGGTAATCTCACCAGTCATCGCCACATCGGATCGCACCGGAACCTTTGTCAGCGCAGAAACCATGGCTGTACACATGCCAATACCGGCGCTCGGGCCATCCTTGGGAGTCGCGCCTTCCGGCACATGAATATGGATATCCAGTTTCTGATTAAAGTCGGGATCTAAGCCCAATACAGTGGCCCGACTACGCACCACCGTCATCGCCGCCTGAATGGACTCCTTCATGACGTCGCCCAGCTTGCCAGTATCAAGCAACTTACCTTTACCCGGCACCACTGATGCTTCGATAGTCAACAACTCTCCACCCACCTCAGTCCACGCCAATCCAGTGACTTGTCCGATCTGATCCTTCGCTTCAGCGCGACCATAGTCAAAGCGACGCACGCCCAGATACTTATTGAGATTGCGTGGCGTCACGTTAATCGACTTGATATCTTTCTCGGTTAATAACTGTTTGACTGACTTGCGGCATATCTTGGAGATTTCGCGCTCCAAATTACGCACTCCGGCCTCACGCGTGTAGTAACGGATGATGTCCTTGATGCTGTTATCTGAAATTTTCAGCTCATTAACCGTCAAACCGTTTTGCTTGACTTGTTTAGGCAATAAATACTTGCGTGCAATCGCACTCTTCTCATCTTCCGTATAGCCAGGCAGTCGAATCACTTCCATGCGATCCAGCAGCGCCGCAGGAATATTCAAGGTATTGGCGGTGCAGACAAACATAACCTGCGACAGATCCAGATCCACTTCCAGATAATGATCGTTGAAAGTGTTGTTCTGCTCTGGATCAAGCACTTCCAGCAATGCAGAGCTTGGATCGCCACGAAAATCCATCGCCATCTTGTCGATTTCGTCGAGCAGAAATAGTGGATTATTGACCTCGGTCTTCACCAGATTCTGCACAATCTTGCCTGGAATGGAGCCAATGTAGGTGCGGCGATGACCACGAATTTCCGCTTCATCACGTACACCACCCAATGACATACGTACAAACTTGCGGTTGGTGGCGCGTGCGATGGATTGTCCTAGTGAAGTTTTACCTACACCGGGTGGGCCCACCAAACACAAAATGGGGCCTTTCAGCGCCTTCACACGCTGCTGCACGGCAAGGTACTCAATGATGCGTTCTTTAACTTTTTCCAGCCCGTAATGATCTTCGTCAAGCACCAGCTCAGCAGCTGTAATGTCGTGACGCACTTTGGTCTTTTTCTTCCATGGCAGCTTCACCAACCAGTCAAGGTAGTTACGTACCACCGTCGCTTCCGCTGACATTGGCGACATCATTTTCAGCTTACCCAACTCGGCCATTCCCTTCTCATGCGCTTCCTTAGGCATGCCCGATTTCTTGATGCGCTGCTCCAGCTCGGCCAGTTCATTAGGCGCATCTTCAAGCTCGCCCAACTCCTTCTGAATGGCCTTCATCTGTTCGTTAAGATAGTACTCGCGCTGACTTTTCTCCATCTGCTGCTTAACGCGTCCACGAATGCGCTTTTCGATTTGCAGCACATCCATTTCGCCTTCCAGCAATGCGAGAATATGCTCCAGCCGCTTACGTACTTCCAGCATTTCGAGCACGCGTTGCTTCGCATCAAGCTTCAAAGCCATGTGTGCCGCAACGTTATCCGCCAATCGTCCTGGCTCTTCGATGCCCGCCAATGCGGTCAGGATTTCGGGTGCCACCTTGCGATTGAGTTTGACGTACTGCTCAAACTGCGTAACAACAGAGCGTGTCAACACATCCATTTCACGTTCGTCGTACCGCCCCTGATCCTTGAGTACCTCAACATTGGCAGAAAAAAACTGATCAACCTTCATGTCAATAATGCGCGCACGAACCGTACCTTCTACCAGCACCTTGACCGTACCATCCGGTAATTTCAGCAGTTGCAGAATGCTAGCCAGCGTACCAATTCGATAAATATCTTCGGTACCGGGGTCATCCACATCTGCTTGCTTCTGCGCAACCAACAACACCTGCTTGCTAACACGCATCGCCTGGTCGAGCGCGACAATGGACTTCTCGCGACCAACAAACAGGGGAATCACCATGTGCGGGTAAACCACCACATCACGCAATGGCAACACCGGAATATCCTGCGTACTGACAATGCTGGGGGCGTCCGGAGTAGTGCTGCTCAAGATGAATACCTACTAGGAAGAAGACAGAATGGTGTCGTTTATGGGGACAAATCGGCGTCGTTCAAGACCATACCGGAAGCTTTAAGCGTGTACCAGTCATAGCGTAAAAACCATGCTTAAGAATCAGCATCAGCGAGACCCAATAACTGTAAAGCCGCGAATCAACGCGGCTTTGCAGTTATTTAGCGGTTACCACACCTAATCTAGTGGTGATCGCTGCCGGTTGCGCGTCGCGGCTCGACTGCGGCCAGACGCTGCTCATCCGTACCATGCACTATCAAGGGCTTACCTTCACCACGAATAGCGGCCTCATCGACCACCACCTTCTGTACGTTCTTCTGCGACGGCAGTTCATACATGGTCTCAAGCAATATATTTTCCAGAATAGTACGTAATCCACGCGCGCCTGTTTTGCGCTCCATGGCACGCTTGGCCACCGCACGTACCGCCTCATGTTGAAATTCCAGATCCACACCTTCCATCTCAAACAATTTGCGGTATTGCTTGGTAAGCGCGTTCTTTGGCTCCAGCAAGATCGACATCAAGGCTGACTCATCCAGCTCTTCAAGCGTCGCCACTACCGGCAGGCGTCCAACAAACTCGGGAATTAAGCCAAACTTGATCAGATCTTCCGGCTCGGCATCATGGAACACATCGTTGCCATTAGGCCGTTCGTTCTGCTGACGCACGTCAGCTACAAAGCCGATTCCAGACTTCTGGGTACGATTCAGAATGACTTTTTCCAATCCCGCAAACGCGCCGCCGCAAATGAACAGGATGTTGCCGGTGTCCACCTGCAAGAATTCCTGCTGTGGATGCTTGCGTCCGCCCTGCGGTGGCACCGAGGCAATCGTCCCTTCGATCAATTTGAGCAGTGCTTGCTGCACTCCTTCTCCCGATACATCACGAGTGATTGACGGGTTATCAGACTTGCGAGAAATCTTGTCGATTTCATCGATATAGACAATGCCGGTCTGCGCTTTCTCAACATCGTAATCACATTTTTGCAGCAGCTTCTGAATGATGTTTTCCACATCTTCACCCACGTATCCCGCCTCCGTCAGCGTGGTAGCGTCGGCAATCGTGAACGGCACATTGAGCAAGCGCGCCAGCGTTTCCGCCAACAGCGTTTTGCCACAACCGGTAGGACCAATCAGCAGAATATTGCTCTTGGCCAGCTCAACGTCATCCTTGGAGCGAGCCTCGCCCTTGGTCTGCAGGCGCTTGTAATGGTTGTACACCGCCACTGCCAGTACTTTCTTGGCGCGCTCTTGGCCGATTACATACTCGTCCAGCTCCTTCTTGATTTCATGCGGCTTGGGTAACTTGTCGCGCGTGGTTTCAGCTTTTTCTTCCAGCTCTTCGCGAATGATATCGTTGCATAGTTCCACGCATTCATCGCAGACGAACACCGAAGGTCCGGCAATAAGTTTGCGCACTTCGTGCTGGCTTTTGCCGCAGAAAGAGCAATACAACAACTTGCCATCGTCTTGCTTGCCGCGTGAGTCGTCAGACATGCGTCACCTTTAGTTTACCCATCACCTGAAATGGGGTTTATATCAGACATTACCAGCCGGTTTACCGGCGCAGTCGCCAATAAATGTGGTCGGCTTATAGCATACGCACTCAACCGACCACAAAAATCCACCCCACTGAAGCATCGACACACCAGAAATCGCGGGCTTACTTATAATAAATACCCAACAATTACATGTAGTTGGCGCTACTTAGTGTCCGTCGGCGTGAGTAACGCGCGTTTATCCAGCACCTTATCAATCATGCCGTAGGCCATAGCCGCCTCACCACCCATGAAATTATCACGCTCGGTATCCTGCGCAACGCGCTCTATCGATTGACCCGTATGCTTGGCAAGAATCTGATTCAAGCGCTCGCGCGTCGCCAGAATCTCGCGAGCGTGAATGTCAATATCGGTCGTCTGACCTTGGAAGCCACCCGACGGCTGGTGAATCATCATGCGCGAATTAGGCAGACAGTAGCGCTTACCAGCAGCACCGCCCGCCAGCAACAACGCACCCATACTGGCCGCCTGACCAATACAAATGGTGCTGACATCGCATTTGATGAACTGCATGGTGTCATAAATCGCCAACCCTGCAGTTACCACTCCGCCAGGAGAATTAATATATAGCGCGATATCTTTATCAGGGTTTTCAGATTCCAGAAATAGCAGCTGCGCCACAATCAGGTTAGACATGTGGTCTTCCACCGGCCCAACCATGAAGATCACCCGCTCTTTCAACAAGCGCGAGTAAATGTCATAGGCGCGCTCGCCCCGTGCGGTTTGCTCAACCACCATCGGTACCAACTGGGCAATCAAATCTGCTGCGCTCATAGGATCTGCCTTGACATCAAAATTACTAAAAATATCGGTCGACGGCGTCACCGACTTAAGCACCAAAGTTCATTAATTCCTTGAAACTCATGGGCTGCTCAGTCAGCTTGGCACGCTCCAGCAGCCATTCAATCACTTGCTCTTCCAGTACCAGATTTTCTATCTGGCGCTGCGCATCTTGATTGTCGCGATAGGCTTTCATGGCTTGCGCCGGATCGGGATATTGTTCAACCATTTCCTGCAACTTGGCCTGTACACGGGCGCGATCAATGCTGACACCGCTGCTCTTGATCACTTCACCCAATACCAATCCCAAAGCCACTCGCTTGCGAGCCGGCTCCTGGAATGGCTCAGCAGGCGGCAACTGCGCAGCATCGCGCACACCCTGCTGGCGTGCCGCTTCCTGCTGCATGTCACGCACCTGATTGGCCACCAGTACACTCGGCACCTCGATTTGATTGGCAGCTAACAAGCCATCAAACACTTGCTGCCGCACGCGGCCACGTACATTGTCGGCCAGCTCGCGACGCATGTTGTCAGCCACATCCTCACGCAACTTGGCAATACCACCCTCGGGGATGCCAAAAATCTTGGCGAACTCATCATTCGCTTCCGGCAACTGCTGTTCTTCGACCAATTGCGCCGTAATGCTGAAAACAGCGGCTTTACCAGCCAGATTCGCTGCAGCGTAATCGGCAGGAAAATTAACCGTTACTTGCTTGGTTTCTCCAGCACTGATGCCGTGCAAGCCCGCTTCAAAATCAGGCAGCATGCGCCCGCCACCAACCACAACCGGGAAATTACTGCCCTTACCACCCTCGAATGCCACGCCGTCCAGCGTGCCTTCGAAATCAATCGTGACGCGATCCGTGTCTTTGGCTGCTCGCTCCACCTTGACATAGATAGCCTGCTGACGGCGCAAATTGTCAATCATGGCGTCGATGTCCGCTACGGCAACCTCCACCTTTGGCTGGTTAACCACCAGACCTTCGATGCCTTGCAATTTAATTTCGGGATATACCTCGAACACCGCAAGATAGCTCAGCTCCTGACCTTCGTCGGCCTTGAATTCTTCGATGCGCGGGCCACCAGCAGGATTGAGCTTCTGTTCCGTCACGGCCTCGGAGTAGGACTTTTGCACCAAGTCCTCAATTACTTCCTGACGAACCGCAGCGCCATACTGCTGCTTGACCACCACCACCGGCACCTTACCTGGCCGGAAGCCGTTAATGCGTACTGTACGGCTCAGTGATTGCAGGCGAGTATTGATGGCCTGAGCGATCCGCTCGGCAGGAACCTGAATATTCATACGTCGCTCAAGTGCGCCGGTGCTTTCTACCGAAATCTGCATAACTTCTGAAAACCTCAAACATCGACGTTACAGACCACCTGCAGCGCCATTAGATAGAGATGGTGCGAAAGGAGAGACTCGAACTCTCACGGGGTTACCCGCTGGAACCTAAATCCAGTGCGTCTACCAATTCCGCCACTTTCGCAATTCGGTGCTGCCGCGACAATGATATGAGCATTGACCGCCGCGGCATCAGGGGGGCGGCATTATAGAGAGGAGTTGCTCGCCTCTCCACTCACAAATCAAACATTTATGGTGCAAATTGGTAAAAACCGATAAAAATCCGACCAAATCGGGTGGGTACCGACCGATCCATACAACCTATGAAGATACTAACGGCCAACAAAAGGCCATCCGCCCACGACCGGAAATGCCGTTTTTTTCAGATTTAGCCGACTCCAATAACAGCAACAGGCTTCGCTACTTCAGTTGGCTTGGCAGCCACAGCACGCTTCACCGAAGACTTCCCTACTTTACTGACGGCTTTTTTCTTGCTGATAGTAGCAGATTTCTTTTTAACACCCGCTTTGGTTTTCAGTTTTGGCTTGGCCTTGAGCGGTGAAGTTTTACTCGACTTGGCAGCTTTCTTGGCATCCTTAAATTCCTGTTTGGCCGCTTTTAGTAAACCCTTGGTAGCTTCCAACACCTGTTTAACGGCCTGCACTCTTTGCTTGGCCGCCTTCAGCTGCAGTTTGGCCACAGCCTGTGAAATACCGGCAGTTGGCTTGGAAGCACTTGTTTTTCCTACTTTTGCACTCACGACAGTAACTCCCGACAACGAAAACGATGTACCGAAAGATAGCCTACTATAGATGGAGCTCACGGCGTCACCTTGCTAATTCAAAATGCGCTTCGGCACCGCCCTCCTCAACCCGAGCGACTCACTGCCTCAGGCAGCCGCTGAGCAGCCACCCTAACTAAACTCACCGAGCAGCCTAGCCGACGACCCTTTTGGTTCGCAGCACCGTTGAATTATTTTTTTCAGACACGGCAAGTTCAGCTAGAATCCCGCGATTCTTGGTCAGGCTGAGCCCCCGGATGTGCTGGACTAGGTGTCAGTCGCATTCATACGGAAATAACGGATCCGAATTCCTGTCTATACTCCACCTGATAATCAGGTGGTCGAATTTAGTTACTTTTTAAAAACTGTTACGGAAATTTTGTAATGCCTCGCACAACGCCCCTTTCTGATATTCGCAATATCGGCATCATCGCCCACGTCGACGCCGGCAAAACGACGACGACCGAACGCATCCTGTACTACACCGGACGCAAGCACACCATTATCGATATTCACGATACCAAGGATCTGAAGACGTCGACGACTACCGACTACATGGAGCAAGAGCAGAAGCGTGGCATCACGATTCAAAGTGCCGCTGTGTCTGCTTTCTGGCGCAACAAGAAGATCAATGTCATTGATACCCCCGGACACGTTGACTTCACTATTGAAGTGAATCGTTCGCTGCGTGTGCTCGACGGTGCGGTAGTGGTATTTGACGGTGTAGCTGGTGTGGAACCGCAGTCAGAAACCAACTGGCGTCTGGCCGATAACTATGACGTGCCGCGCATGTGCTATGTCAACAAAATGGATCGCAGTGGCGCCAACTTCCTGCGTTGCGTTGACATGATAAAGAAGCGTCTCGGCGCTCGTCCGTTGGTCATCCAGCTGCCGATTGGTTCGGAAGACAATTTCAAGGGCATGATCGACCTGGTCGAGATGAAGGCGCTCGTCTGGGCTTCAGACGACAAGGATGCTGAGTGGCAGATCATTGATGTCACCGATGGCATGGCTGACAAGCTAGGCATCACCGTACCGACTGATCGGGCGATTCTCAACGACATCCAGAAATACCGTATGGAACTGATCGATACCTGTCTTGAACAGGATGATGCAGCGATGGAGAAATATCTGACCGATGACATTCCGCCCAGCGCCGAGGTGCTGCGCGCAGCGCTGCGCAAAGGCACAATCACTTCCGCATTCACTCCAGTATTGTGTGGCTCGTCCTACAAAAACAAAGGCGTGCAACAAGTACTTGATGCAGTCGTGGATTACCTGCCCGCACCTACCGACGTAGCCGCCATCAAGACGGTTGATGCGGATGGCGAGCCGGTTGGCGAACGTAATTGTTCCGATGAAGAACCGTTCTCAGCGTTGGCATTCAAGGTGATCAATGATGCCTACGGCGCGCTGACCTTCGTGCGTGTGTATTCCGGCGTATTGACCAAGGGTGCATCGGTATTGAACTCAACCCGTGGCAAGCGCGAAAAAATTGGCCGCATGGTGGAAATGTTCGCCAAAGAAGCCAACCCAATTGAAGAAGCGCGGGCGGGCGATATTATTGCCCTAGTATCCATGGCGGATACCGAAACCGGCGATACGCTGTGCGATTCGGCGCATCCTGTAGTGTTGGAGCGCATGCGCTTCCCTGATCCGGTGATCAGTGTTTCGGTGAAGTCGAAGGTAAAGGCCGAGCAGGAAAAATTCAACGCAGCGCTGGGCAAGATGGTGCGCGCCGATCCCTCACTGCATCTGGAAACAGATCGTGAAACCGGCCAGACCATTCTGCGCGGCATGGGCGAGTTGCATCTTGAAGTGACACTGGATCGTATGCGTACCGAGTTCAATGTAGAAGGCGTTATGGGTGAGCCGCAGGTTGCTTATCGTGAAACCTTCACCAAGAAGATCGACGAGCAGTATGTACACAAGAAACAGACTGGTGGTTCGGGACAATTTGCCGAAGTGTGGATTACCTTTGAACCGTTAGAACGTGGCTCAGGCTTCGAGTTTGTCGACAAGACCGTGGGTGGCTCGGTACCTAAGGAATACGTCCCCTCGGTGGAGAAGGGCCTGAAGATGCAGTTGGTAACTGGTGTCATGGCCCAATTTCCGACCGTCGATTTCCGCGCCACCCTCACCGATGGTAGCTACCATGATGTGGACTCGAACGCGCTGACTTTCGAACTTGCCGCCAAAGCCTGTTTCCGTGAAGCTATCCGCAAAGCTGGCCCAATCTTGTTGGAACCCGTGATGAAAGTAGAGACCGTCACCCCCGGTGACTATCTCGGTGACGTCATCGGCGACGTCAATCGTCGTCGCGGCACCATCATGGATCAGCTGGAACGCGGCACGAATATCGCGGTTGTAGCCACCGTGCCACTATCGGAAATGTTTGGCTACATCGGTCACTTACGTGGCATGACCAGCGGTCGCGCCTCATTCACGATGGAGTTCTCACACTACGACCCAGTACCACGCCAAGTAGCGGATGAAGTGATCGCCGAAGTAGCTAAAGCGAAAGCAGCCGCTGTAGCCTAAATCGACCCACACAATGGCGGATCTTCAACAGAGCGGTACATGTAAAAGTTGTTACCGCCTGTTCTATGCGGCTTTCTGCATCTTGGTTCCTTTACTAACGACCGTACTGGCGAGTGACTCGCTAGCACGGTCGTTTCTTTTGGTGGCGCAGGATTAAAATTAGAATTTAGCGGCTACTGGCTAGGATCTGGATTTATCGATATTGCTTGTACAATGAAATGTAACTATGTTGCTTGCCAATTCATTTGACCTAACTAGCGGCACCGTCATTCTGCGCTTGATGTGCGCGTTATTTTTTATTCCACATATACATTTCAAAGCCTTTGGTAATCCTCCACCTGCCTCAGAATTTTTTATCAAGGCAGGATACCCTCATCCACTGGTATTCATGCGAATAGCATTGATTATCGAAATAACTACCAGCTCCTTGCTGTTTCTAAATATCTACACCCACTATGTAGCTCTAATGTGCACCGGCATGTTGAGCGTAGCTGCTGTCTCTGTATTTTTTGCCAACGACAAAAAATGGATCTGGTTATGGCCCAAAGGGGGTAAGGAATACCCGATATTCTGGGCGCTTACCTGTGTTGCGGTATCTATGCTCTATTGGCCCTAGCTCGCCGTTGAAAATTTTATTTTCAACGGCGAGTGTGTGGCTGAAAGTGGGCTGGTGCACGGCACGTGTACTGTTTCGGTTGTTACAAGCGCAAGGATATCCCGATGGGTACTGTCGCCATGACCCATGTTGGTCAGTAGCGCGATCAAATTCGCTCACTCTAGTCGCCCAAGTCGCGGAAAAAGCAATGTGCCTCTGCTCGCATTGCTTATCATCACAAGCTTAACGAGCTAGTGAAGCGCATTGGTGCACCACTAACCGGGTCGACGAATTCCAATCTCGCTGCTAGCAGCTTAAGGGGCCGTGAATAATCATTCGCCACGCGCTCAGTCAAGGCAGGATAAAAGTCATCATTGAGAATACCTGCGCCCAATGACACCATATGTACTCGTAGCTGATGCTTCTTACCGGTGATAGGTGATAGTGCATAACGCCAATTCACTGCACCACGTTCAAGCACGTCAATGTGCGTTTCGGAATTAGCCACGCCCGTCACCTCCTGCATACGAAAGAAAGGCTCGCCACTTACCATACAACTGCGGTGAGTTAGTGGAAACTCAAGCATCGGCAATGCGGGCGCAATGGCTTGATAGTGTTTGGTAATGTTGCGGCCGCTAAATAGTGCATGGTATTGCGCCCGTGTTTTAGGATTGATCGAAAACATCACCAACCCGGCGGTGCCACGATCAATACGATGCAAAGGTGCCAGCTGCGGTGCGTCGAGCCGTTCAATTAATCGCGCCAACAAGCATTGTGTAACGTACTCACCTTTAGGTGTCACCGGTAGAAAATGTGGCTTGTCGGCGACGACGATGTTGGCATCGGCATACACAATTGATTCAGCGAAGGGAATGATTTGCTCCGCTGCAACTTCACGAAAATAACGAATCGTCTGCCCGACACGATAGAGGCTATCGAAAGCCACAGGCTTTCCTTCTTGGTCCAGCACGCGGCCACGCGCCATACGACTCAGCCATTGTTCACGACTGATGTGATCAAAATGATCACATAAGCAATCCAGCACTGTTGTCCATCTACCCGGCGGCAGTTGTAGAGTACTGGCAACACTGTGTTTTGGCGGTGACGGCATATCAACTTTGAGTGTTTAAGGCGGTCGGAATAGATTCCAACCTGCAACAGTCAGTCACTGTAAGTCAGTTAATGACTTGCGTACACCAACCGCTATTCTTGATTTTGCGTGATTGTGACGACAAACAAGTAACATGGTGCCTATCTTGCATGCTTGTAATCGCTTAGACAGCACATTAGTTCGTTAAATGAGGTTGAACACGGTGGCAAAGATTCCTCCTGGCGTGGGCCCGAAGTATCCGCAAGTGGTGGTATTGGTAGGTGCAACCGGCGATCTGGCGCGGCGCAAGCTGTTGCCGGGCCTGTTTCATTTATCGAGCTCGGGGTTTATTCCCAGCTGTCGGATTATTGGCGTGTCGCTAGATGACATTGATGTCACCGAATTTCGGGCACGAGCACGGCAGGCAATTACAGACTGCTCCACCCGGAAAGTCACCGATGCCACTTGGCAAGCCTTTGCCGACTGCTTGGACTTTGTGCCACTTAGTGCAGGCGAGACAGCACTTAAGGCAGCGGTGGAGAAGGCAGAACAGTCCATTGGTAGCGAATGTCGTCGACTGCACTATCTGAGCGTACCGCCTGCTGCGGCGCTAACCGTAGTACGTATGCTGGGTGATGCTGGACTGGTAGAACGGTCGCGCATCATCATGGAAAAGCCGTTTGGCACCGATCTAGCCAGCGCCGTTTCGTTGAATGCCAAGCTGCATGAAGTATTCACTGAGGAACAGATATTCCGCATCGATCACTTTCTGGGTAAAGAACCGGCGCAGAACATTCTCGCCTTCCGCTTTGCCAATGGCTTGTTTGAACCAATCTGGAATCGCAACTTCATTGACCACGTACAAATCGACGTGCCGGAGACGCTGGGACTGGAAAACCGCTCCGCTTTTTACGAACATACCGGCGCGTTTCGCGACATGGTAGTCACGCATCTATTCCAGATCCTTGGCTTCGTGGCGATGGAACCCCCTACCGCACTTGACCCAAAACCAATCAGCGAAGAAAAGAACAAAGTCTTTCGCAGTATGGTGCCCATCAGGCCAGCCGACGTGGTGCGCGGCCAATACACCGGTTATCGAGCCGAAGAAGGCGTGGATACCGAATCAGATACCGAAACCTTCATTGCCCTGAAGTGCGAAATAGATAACTGGCGCTGGGCCGGCGTACCGTTCTTCCTGCGCACTGGCAAACGCTTGGGAGCAGGCCAACGCATTATCTCAATTGCCTTTCGTGAACCACCAAAGAGCATGTTTCCGGCCGATTCTGGCGTCGGCGCGCAAGGGCCGGATCATCTGACCTTCGACTTGGCTGATGTCTCGAAAATGTCGCTGTCGTTCTATGGCAAACGCCCCGGCCCCGGAATGCGGCTGGACAAGTTGAGCCTGCAGTTCGCCATGCATGACACCGGTTTGGGCGACGATGTACTCGAAGCCTATGAACGACTGATTTTGGACGCTATGCGCGGCGATCACACCTTATTTACCACGGCAGAAGGCATTGAACGCTTATGGGCCGTGTCGGCTCAATTGCTCGAATCACCTCCGCCGGTACGCTTTTATGCTCAAGGCTCATGGGGCCCTAACGCTATTCACCAATTGGTTGCTCCGCACGCCTGGCGACTGCCGTTTGAACGGGCATGGCGCGACCCAAATCAGCTGGGAGCGTAGAGACTTACTTCAGCCGATCTCAGCGCTGTTCGGTCGGAATTGATTCCGGCCTGGCAGCGAATTTCCATCGCACCCCGTTCGCCGCAGGCAATCAAGCGATAAATCACCCCTAACAAACATCAGGTTGGGCAGCCAAGCCCGCTATAATTCCGCGCTTTATCAGCCGCAGATTTCCCGCCTCATGGATAAGTCCTACTCGCCGCACGACATCGAACAGCCCATTTACCAAAAATGGGAATCAACTGGCTGCTTTGCCCCCTCGGGTAGCGGCAATCCTTACTGCATCATGATTCCGCCGCCCAATGTCACCGGCACGCTGCACATGGGCCATGCCTTCCAGCACACGCTGATGGACACCCTCACCCGCCTGCACCGCATGGAGGGTGATAACACCTTGTGGCAACCGGGCACCGACCACGCGGGCATTGCCACGCAGATGGTGGTGGAGCGACAACTGAATGCAACCGGCCAGAAGCGCCATGATCTGGGTCGTGAAAAATTCATTGAACGCGTGTGGGAGTGGAAGCAGGAATCCGGCGACACCATTTCACGACAAATGCGCCGCCTCGGTAATTCCGTGGACTGGCAGCGTGAGCGCTTCACCATGGACGAAGGCTTATCGAAAGCCGTCACCGAAGTCTTCGTCAAGCTGCATGAAGAAAAGCTGATTTATCGCGGCAAGCGTCTGGTGAACTGGGACCCGGTACTACACACCGCGCTCTCTGATCTGGAAGTATTGTCCGAACCCGAGCAAGGCCACCTGTGGCACTTCCGCTATCCGCTTGAGGACGGCTCAGGTCATCTGGTCGTCGCCACCACTCGTCCTGAAACCATGCTCGGCGATACTGCCGTCGCTGTACATCCAGAAGATGAACGTTACGTACACCTGATCGGCAAGCAGGTCAAGCTACCATTAACCAATCGACTGATTCCGATCATTGCCGATGACTATGTGGATCGTGAGTTTGGTACCGGCTGCGTGAAAATTACGCCCGCACATGATTTCAATGACTATGAAATGGGCAAGCGACATGGCTTGGCACTGATTAATATTTTTGATGCCAGCGCGACCATGAACGACGCTGTATCAACGCAATATCAGGGATTGGATCGTTTTGTAGCACGCAAAAAAATCATTGCCGATCTTGAAGCACTGGATCTGGTTGAAAAGATTGAGCCACACACGCTGGCTGTACCACGCGGTGATCGTAGCCACGCCGTACTCGAACCCTGGCTCACCGACCAATGGTATGTGTGTATCGCACCGCTGGCAAAACCTGCCATCAACGCTGTCGAAGATGGCAGCATCAAGTTTGTGCCGGAAAACTGGAGCAAAACCTATTACCAATGGATGCATAACATTCAGGACTGGTGCATCAGTCGGCAACTGTGGTGGGGCCATCGCGTACCTGCCTGGTATGACGAGCAAGGCAACATCTTTGTTGCACGCACAGAAGCAGAAGCGCAGCAACAAGCAACCGCCAAGCACGGCAAAGCGGTAGCACTCAAGCAAGATGACGACGTGCTCGACACCTGGTTCTCTTCGGCGCTATGGCCCTTTTCTACACTGGGCTGGCCGGAGCAGACACCATCCTTAAAAACCTTTTATCCCACCAATGTATTGGTCACTGGCTTTGACATCATTTTCTTCTGGGTCGCACGCATGATCATGATGGGCTTAAAGTTCACCGGCGAAGTGCCTTTCAAAGAGGTGTACATCACCGGCCTGATTCGTGATGAAAACGGCGACAAGATGTCAAAGTCAAAGGGCAACATTATTGACCCATTGGATTTGATTGATGGCATCGAACTCGAAGCGCTGGTGACAAAGCGAACATCGGGCATGATGCAGCCGCACCTAAAGGACAAAATCGAAAAAGCCACGCGCAAGCAATTTCCCGCTGGCATTCCAGCCTACGGCACCGATGCATTGCGCTTTACCTTTGCTGCATTAGCCACGCAGGGCCGCGACATTCGCTTTGACCTGGGTCGCATCGATGGCTATCGCAACTTCTGTAATAAGCTGTGGAACGCAGCGCGCTATGTGCTGATAAATACTGAAGGGAAGGACTGCGGCCTGAGTGGTGAGTGCGAATACTCCATTGCCGATCGCTGGATTCGTTCGCGCCTTGGTCATACCATCGAACAGGCTCGCAAGCGCTTTGATGAATATCGGTTTGATCTGGCCTCACAAGCACTGTATGAATTTGCCTGGTATGAGTACTGCGACTGGTATTTAGAATTGTGCAAGCCAGTGTTGCAATCAGATACTTCTAGCGAAGTGCAAAAACGCGGCACACGTCAAACCCTATTACAGGTATTTGAAGCGTATCTACGACTGTTACATCCACTAATGCCATTTATCACCGAAGAAATATGGCAGAGTATCGCGCCATTAACGAGCAGGGTTTCCCCAGCAGAATCAAATAAGACCATCATGCTGCAGCGCTACCCGAAGCTGTGTGATTTTCCGATTGATACTGCGGCAGACAGTGCCATCGCTCCTATCAAAGCCGCCATTCTCGGTCCGCGTCAGATTCGCGGCCAGCTGGATGTGCCGCAATCACGCAAGGTAACGCTGTACTTCAAGTCCGCACAGCCCGGTGACTGGCAAGCGATTCAAGATAATCTGACCTTGGTGCAAGGTGCAGCCAATGTCTTGGAAATTATTGAAGTGAAAGATGATGCAAGCCTGCCGCCCACTGCCCTGCAAGTAGTCGATGGCCGTTCATTGTATGCACCTTTGAAAGAGCTGATTGATGACATCGACACGGAGTTGGCACGCATTGGAAAGCGCAAAGTCAAAACCGCACAGGAACTGAGCAAGTGCGAAAACAAACTCGGCAACGCCAAGTTTGTTGACAACGCTCCCGCCGAAGTGGTCGAACAGGAACGAGCGCGCATTGCCGCTTTCAAGGCAGAGCTCGCGCAGTTGGAAGAACAGGCGAAACGAGTAGAAACATTGCGCTAAGACAATTAGGTGCGCCCTCTCCCACCACTGGGAGAGGACATGAGCAGCGCAACCCAGTCAATAAGCCGGTTTGTTTTTGATCAACCTCGCAAAGTTACGGCAAAGGTTGGCGGATAAGCCCTCTGCAATGCTAGATTCGCAGTATGAAGACCCCAACGCTGTATCAGGTCGTTGACGCCCCGGACACCAATCCGGTTACAGCCGTCAATGACAGCATTCAACAACTCAACCAGATTATTCTTGGCAAGCAAGTACAGCTCAAACTGGCGCTGGCCTGCTTACTGGCGCGCGGTCATCTACTAATTGAAGACTTACCCGGTATGGGCAAGACCACCTTGGCACACGCACTGGCGCACACGCTGGGACTTAGCTACCAGCGTGTGCAGTTCACCAGCGATTTATTACCTGCCGACATCATTGGTGTATCCATTTTTGATCGCAACAACAGTAGCTTTCATTTTCATAAAGGCCCGATTTTCGCTCAGCTAGTATTGGCAGATGAAGTCAATCGCGCTACACCCAAGGCACAGAGTGCATTGCTCGAAGCGATGGAAGAGCAACAGGTCACTACCGATGGTCACACCTATCCACTGTCATCACCATTCTTCGTGATTGCCACCCAGAACCCCACTTACCAGATTGGCACCTATCCACTACCCGAGTCACAACTGGATCGCTTCCTGATGCGACTGGAACTGGGATACCCCGATGCAGCGCATGAACGACAGTTACTTAGTGGTCGTGATCGTCGTGACATGCTCGGCGAAATGCCAGTAACGCTAGCGCCTGCACAATTACTCACGCTACAAACCCGCGTACCGCAAGTGCATGTATCCGATGCACTGCTCGACTATCTGCAAGCTATTACTACCTATACGCGCCACTGCAACAAGTTTGTTGCCGGTTTATCGCCGCGCGCTGGCATCGCATTGAAACACGCGGCCCAAGCGTGGGCCTTGATGCACGGACATGTCGGCGTACTACCGGAAGATGTGCAAGCCGTACTCACCAGCGTCATCGGTCATCGCCTAGCGCCTGCTGACGATGCCGGTTTGAATAAGCCTGCCGATATCGGCGCGCATGTGCTGCAAGCGGTGGCAGTGCCGTAGGGGCTTCGTAGACTTCCTCCACTAATGATGCCTACATGTCTCTAACCACCACTCTTCACCAGCGCATCGGCAACTGGTCACGTAAGCGCCATGGTGTAGATACCTCGCCGGTGGAAATTACTAATAGGCGCATTTACATCCTGCCGACGCGCTTGGGACTATTGTATGCAGTGACTGTCGTTGCCATGGGCATTGGTGGCATGAACTACGGTAACAATTTGGCCTTGTTGCTGGTATTCATGTTGGCAGCATTGGGCTTTGTCGCCATGCATCACACCCATCGCAATCTGGCCGGATTACTAATTCACAGCATGGCCAATGAGCCAGTGTTTGCCGGGCAATTGGCACACATTCATTTGACGATTGAAAACGGTTCACCACAATCGCGACTGGCACTGCAAGCCGAAGCCCATCTTGGCAAAGCGCTGTACACCTCTTCCTGTATCGCTGTAGCTGGCGATACACAAGCGGCACTGCACTTGCCCCTTACCACTCAGCGGCGTGGTTGGTTGAGCATTGAACGATTGATAATCAGCACTCGCTACCCGTTTGGATTATTTCGCGGCTGGACAGTGCTGCACATGCCATTGAAGTGCTTGATCTACCCCAAGCCCAGCGAACGTAACAGTACCCCGCCACCCACACAGTTCGACACTCGTAATACTGAAGACCTGCAACGCGGTGACGAAGAGTTTTCTGGGCTACGTGCGTTTCATGCTGGCGACTCCCCAAAACGCATTGCGTGGAAAAACTATGCGCGCGAGCAAGGCCTGATGGTCAAACAATACGCTGGCGCGTCGATCAGTACCTGTGTACTCGACTGGGACACGTTAGCAGGTCTCGATAACGAAGCTCGCTTGTCACGATTGTGCCGGTGGCTAATCGATAGCCATCAACAAGGTATCGCCTATGGGTTAAAATTACCGAATTTTATGGCTGCACCGGCGTTGAACGAAGCACATCGTAACCGCTGCCTGCAAGCGCTGGCCTTGTTTCATGGCGGTATGTAATGCCCAACCAGAGCGTTAACAGCATCAGCTCACTGCAAGCTTTATGGACACTACGCACATGGCCTGAGTCCGCCAAGTCGCTAGGCATTTTATCTGCTGTGTTGTTACTGGCATTGCTACCGCATGTCACGCATCTGCCAATCTGGATTCCGCTATGCGTAATCAGCGCCATGTTGTGGCGGCTATGGATTGAAGTTCATGCACGCGCCCTGCCCAACAAGTGGCTACGCAATGGGCTGGCACTGATTGCGATGCTTGGTGTAGTGAGCAACTTTCGTAGCTTGAACGGCCTGGAAGCAGGCACCGCATTACTGTCCACCATGGCAGGCATTAAATTACTCGAATCACGACAGCTACGCGACTACAGCATTCTGATCTTCATCGCCCTGTTTCTATTATTCGCCGAATTGTTATACGAACAGGAAATCATTCTGCTGCCCTATCTGCTGCTGTGTACGACACTAAGCATCACATGTCTGTTATGCATGCATGATGGCGGCGCAGGACTGAGATTCCGCGATGCACTCTGGCGCAGCACACGCATGCTGCTGCAAGCTTTGCCATTGGCAGCGTTGCTGTTTCTATTAGTACCACGACTGCCAGGACAATTCTGGGTACTGCCATCACGCGACGCCGCCACTTCCGGCCTGAGCGATGAAATGAGCCCCGGCGATGTCTCCGACCTCAGTCTTTCCAGTGAAGTGGCGTTTCGAGTTGAGTTTACCGGTGCGCCACCACCCACTTCACAGCGCTATTGGCGGGCAGTTGTGTTGCATGACTTTGACGGGCGTACTTGGCGGTATCGACGCGGCGAAGCCCTATCTGTGCAACAAGTTATTGCCAAAGGGAAAACCTACAGCTATCGCATGCTGATGGAACCCAGCAATCAGCGCTGGATTCCGGTGCTGGATATGCCGCTGCAAACCAATTTGCGACGCAGCTTCCTCACCAGCAATGCGCAATTGATTGCCTGGCAGCCAGTAACGCAACTGATTGCGGTAGATGTGGTTGCTGCAACGGACTATCAACTGGGCGGCTCCCTGAGTGCCGCCATGCGTCGTATAGATACAAGATTACAAGGCGCGCTCAATCCACGTAGTCGTGTCTTGGCTAATGAGATGTATACAGCCAGCAATGACCCAGCCAGCTACGTAAATGCCATGCTGAAATTGTTCCGTGAGCAAGCCTTCTTTTACACACTGGAACCACCCAAACTTGGCACTAATACGGTGGATGATTTTCTATTCAATACTCGACGTGGCTTCTGCGAACACTTTGCCTCGGCGTTTACTTTCATGATGCGTGCGGCGGGAATTCCCGCACGCGTGGTCACGGGCTACCTCGGTGGCGAAGTGAATACGGTTAATGATTACTTGGTCGTACGGCAGTCGGATGCGCACGCATGGTCAGAAGTATGGTTAGACGACCGTGGCTGGGTACGCGTTGACCCCACTGCTGCCATCGCGCCACAGCGCGTCGAACGCGGCTTGGATTCTGCTATCGCCCAATCAGAATCGGTACCTGGGCGCACCCTGCGCCGCTGGGCATGGCTGTATCAAGCACGACAGAACTGGGATGCAGTCAATACCTTCTGGAAAGCACGCATCGTCAACTTCGATAGTGAAGATCAACGCAATGTGCTGACTCAACTGGGCATCAAGAATCCAGACTGGCGCACACTGGGCTGGGGACTACTCATCACTTTTATCAGTTTTTTTGTCGCCATGATGGTATGGCTGGGCTGGAAATATCGACCGAAGCGGCACGACCCTATAGTACAAGCGTATAACGCGCTAAAACGCAAACTGGAAAAAGCCGGAATTAGTACCGTAGCGCATGAAGGGCCAGTTGATTTCCTGACTCGCGCCGCAGCCGCAAAACCAGCAGCGGCAACGCAACTGGCAGAACTAAGCGACCTGTACATCGCATTACGTTACAAACCCGACGCTATGCCACAGCAACTCAGCCGATTGCGTTACTTGGTTAGCCAACTTAGATTGTAAGCGGATTGATTCGCATATTACTCGGCTAGCTGCTTCAGATTGGTAAGCCCCCGCTCAAAATCGCCACCCACCATTTTGTCCATACTAAAAAACATGGTCATCAGCTTGGAAATGAAAGGGCTCGGCCCATACATTGCCCAAGTAATATTGGTTCCATCAGCTTGCGGCTGTAAGGTAAATTCAGCGGTGTTGTGCGCCTCGAACGGCGCAAGAAAGTCCAGTTTGATACGCAGCAAGTGGCTCGGCGACGACTCGATGATTTCCATACGTCCCTTGCCTACTTTCTTGTTGCCATGCCACTCATATATCGCACCCACTCCACTGTTGGCACCACTGAAAGTCCTGGTCATCGCCGGGTCGAGCTTTTCCCACGGCGACCAAGCACCCCACTGATGAAAGTCATTCAGTAGAGCAAAGACCTTTTCCGGCGAAGCCTTGATGCTTAGCGAACGCTGCAGGCGGAACGTATCTGGCCTGTTAGCCACGAAAAACAGAAACACGCCTAACGCAATCACAATTAATCCCACTGTTTTCATAGTGTCTCCTGTATCAGTGCGTGAATAATACTGTTAATTGATCATCAACAACGCGCTGCGCGCACGTTACCGGCCTGCCGCAACGTGCTTGGCAAAATTATCCAGAATGGCTTGCCATCCTTGACGCTGCTGTTCGATTGAATGCTCAGTTTCAGCATCGAATGTGACACGCACGTTTACACCGCTATCGTCAGCCATAAACTCGACGGTGCCAGTACGGTCTCCAAAGGAATACTCAATAAGCGAGTAAGGGACAATCTTGGTATAGGTTCCGGCGAAGTCAAAACCGAAACTGCCATCTTTCGCCTCCATGCGTGAGGTAAACACACCGCCGACGCGCAAATCCACAGCCGCTTGGGTAGTGTGCCAATCGTCAGACGCCGCATTCCACTGTTTAATATCTTCGGGTGTCGTATACGCACTCCAGACTTTGTTGATGGGTGCATTGATGACAGTTGCAACGGTGAGTTTCATGAGTTTGCTCATAAGTATATAGGTTGAAGGAAGCTAATCAGGTTGGCGTTACTACCGGTCGACCGGTGGCTTGCCAGTGAAAACCGCCAGCTGAGCGTCGAAAGCCCGCTTATAGGCGGGCCGCGCTTCACCCCGGGCGACATAGGCGGAGAGATTCGGATACTCGTCGAGAATGCCCGATGGCTTCAGCCTCTGCAGCACATGCACCATCATGAGGTCGCCCGCACTGAATGCGGCATCGAGCCAGTCGGCGTTGCCAAGCCGAGTGGAAAGTTGCTTCAATCTACCGCAGACACGATCCACAACCAGAGGCATGCGCTCCTTGGTCCATGTCTTATCGTTCTCCAGAAGCTTGGCGTTTGCGAATTCAAGGATCGGTGGCTCCACCGTGCTGAGTGCGGCAAACATCCATGTGATCGCACATGCCCGGCCATTTGCATCTTCCGGGAGCAGGCCCGTATGACGCTCGGCGATATGGAAGACGATCGACCCTGTCTCGAACAGGGCGAGATCGCCTTGTTCGTAAGTCGGAATCTGGCCGAAAGGATGAAGCGCAAGATGCACGGGTTCCTTCATCGCACGAAAAGAAACAAGGCGAACCTCGTAGGGTTGGCCGACTTCTTCAAGCGCCCAGCGAACGCGCGTGTCACGCGCCAGTCCTTGGCCGCGATCCGGCGACGAGTCAAAGGCGGTGATGATTGGTTTCATAGTAGGGCTCCGGGTGAAGTCCAATGCTCCTATCGTTAAAGTTAGCCAAGAATCTCAGGCTCAACGAGCCTCGCCAGATTCCGCAGCGACTCCTGCCAACCGAGATAGCACACGGTGCATGCGAACGTTGCACTCACCTGCGGATTGCAAGTAGCGGGTTGCGATAAACTTGGCGCAGCGATATTGCATAAGCCCTACTTACAATCTGTCGAGTGCAATGCCTTGTCATACCGCTCACATCTCAACCACGAAACGCCGCCTCGATAGCAGCAATATCGATTTTTCTCATCGTCATCATCGCATCAAAGGCTCGTTTGGCGGCTAGGCGATCGGTACTAGTGTATGCATTCGTCAAGGCGATCGGCGTAATTTGCCAAGAGATGCCCCACTTGTCTTTGCACCAGCCACACTCGCTTTCTTGACCGTCGTTGCCAACGATTGCATTCCAGTAACGATCCGTTTCGGCTTGGTCTTCGGTCGCAACCTGAAACGAGAACGCTTCGTTGTGCTTAACCATGGGCCCGCCATTAAGACCGAGGCACGCAATACCCAGCACGGTGAACTCAACAGTCAATACGTCCCCTTTTTTCCCAGATGGATTATCTCCAGGTGCGAGGTGCACCGCGCCAACCGACGAATCTGGAAATGTCTTGGCATAAAATCGCGCAGCGTCTTCGGCACCATCATCGTACCAAAGGCAGATCGTGTTCTTCGCAATATTTGTCATGTCACTTCTCCATTGAAATTATGATTTTCGTTATTCAGAACGACTTAAAAATGTTTCGCAAATCGCGTCTAACTTTCTTTTTTGTGAAAAAGTTACAACTTCTCAAAGTTATACAACCGTCTACGCTACATCGAATGCAGACCGAATAAATTACCTTCGGTATCGTAAGCCAGCGTTATCCAGCCATATTCACCAATAGACATTTTGGTTTGCTTGATCTTGCCCCCGGCGTCAACTACCCGGCTTTCTTCGACGGAGCAATCCTCACAATGAAAATACACCAGCGTGCCACCATCACAGGAAGGGACGCCCGTCATCTGTACCAACATTCCCGAAGCGCCCATTGCATTCTGATCCATGGAAAATGCCCACATTTCTGCGCCTGGCATGGGTGAATTTAATTTATCCAGCTTACGCTTCAACACCGTTTCGTAAAATTGTTTGGCACGTTGCATATTCAGAGGTGGTCCCACAAAACTGAACAGTTAGACGCGCAGGATTAAGTGTGGCGTTGCGATTTAGGCCGCCTGCGCGAGCGGCAGTAAGGTGAAGTACACGTCATCGGGCGTGCGCCGGTCAAGGGC
>JBFXCU010000017.1:0-64451 GCA_050181835.1 Steroidobacteraceae bacterium
GAACCCCGGTGAATGATTACGTCTGGATCTCTTGCTCATGATTGCTCCTGATTCAAGGCGATATCTTCGCCTCACAGAGCAACGCCGTCACTTATCCATCTGTTCGGTTTGTTGGGACCACCTCAAGGTGTCTTCGGCAGGTTCGTCGAATACGCCGGTAAATTGAATGCGGCGCGTTAGTTTTGCGGTTATTTAATTTGAGTGATTTTTTTAATGTGTGATTGTGTTATTTATAACTTATTGTTTATTAAATAATTATTATTTATTTATGGGCTTGATGCTCCGCTTTTTAGAAGCCTCAAAAAATATTTTGCAGTGCATACAAATTTATATATACTGACGCCACCTGGTACAGCCAGTTTTGTTACTGATTCGATTTATTTTGAATTCCACTTGGATTAGGAGATCGCAATGTTTAACGCTTACCCAGACATCAAGTCGCTTGCGGATTATTCGAACAAGTCGCTGGCTTCTTTCGCCCAGCTAACCGATATCGTCACCGCTTCTTTCGAAAAAATTTCACGTTATCAGGTTGAAGCAGCTATTGAGATGGCCAACCATGGCAGTGCACGTTTGCACGCCACTGCGGAGTCAGTAGGTAGCCCAGATAAGTTTGTCGCTCGTCAGACTGAGCTGACGGAAGCCTTCGTCAATGCTAACAGCCAGAAATGGCAGGAATATCTGAAGCTCACCGCTGAGCTGCAGTCAGGTGTTACCAAGTGGGCTGATGATGCCAAAACCTTGGTCACGGCGCAGTTCGCACCTAAAGCTGCTTAATTAAGCCAGCGCGGGCGTTGATACAGTAAAGAGGGCGGTCAGGTTTGACCGACCTCTTTTTTTTGCGCTGCATACCTCTGCTATAGTTCGACCATGACAGCAACAGCCGAACGTGTGATCAAGAAGTATGCGAACCGACGTCTTTATGATGCGACCGCATCACGACACGTTACCCTCAAAGATATTCATCAACTGATTGTGGCTGGCGAGACGATCAAAGTCGTCGATGACAGTAGCGGTGACGACATCACTCGTAGCGTATTGCTGCAAATCGTCGCTGAGCAAGAGCATTTTGGCAAACCCATTCTCTCTTCACAGCTACTGCATTCCATTTTGCGATTCTATGGCACCGCCATGGAAGGCATTACCGGACAGTATCTGGAAAAAAGTGTTGAGAAATTGCTGGAACAACAAGAATCCATGCAGCAGCAATTTTGGCAGCTGATGAATAAATCGCCGGTCACTGGTATGGTCGAGGCTACTCGCAAGAATATGGAATTGTGGGCAAAGTTTCAGGAACAGATGATGTCTGGGACGGCTGTAAAAAAACCGGGCGAAGAGTAAGTGCGCTTAACTTTTATTCTTGTTATTCACTACGAAATCGTGCCACTCGAATTATTCCGCTGATAGTTCTTTTAACTGATACAGCGCCTGTAACGCCTGCTTGGGTGTCATGCTGTCGGGATCAAGTCGTTTGAGTTCCAGCAAGGCGGCGGAGGGTCGTTTTTCAATCGGTGGTTCCAAACGCAATTCTTGCTGCCGACGTGGTGCGTGCGTCATGGCTGAATGACGCTCCAGTTCCTGTAAGTAATGGCGCGCAGCGGCAATGACTTTTGGCGGTACTCCAGCGAGCGCGGCGACTTGCAGGCCGTAGCTTTGATTGGCCGGGCCTTCTTTCACAGTATGCAGAAAGATTAACTGTTCGCCATGCTCAGTGGCGTCCAGATGCACGTTGATACAGCCATCCAGTTCGCTGGCAAGCGATGTGAGTTCAAAGTAATGCGTGGCAAATAGCGTTAGCGCGTGCACCTTTTCAGCAATGTATGTAGCACAGGCCCATGCCAATGACAGACCATCATAAGTGCTGGTGCCGCGACCGATTTCATCCATTAATACCAAGCTGTGCGAGGTCGCGTTGTTGAGGATATTTGCTGCTTCGGTCATTTCCAGCATGAAGGTGGAGCGCCCACCCGCCAGATCATCCGACGCGCCGATACGAGTAAAGATGCGATCTACCGCGCCGATGCGTGCAAAGCTTGCTGGAACAAAGCTGCCGATGCGCGCCATCAATACAATCAATGCGGTCTGGCGCATGAAGGTGGATTTGCCGCCCATGTTGGGGCCGGTGATGATCAGCATGTGGTGGGATTCATTGCATACAAGGTCGTTAGGCACGAAGGGTTGGTCGATAAAGCGTTCGACCACCGGATGTCGCCCTGCGTGAATTTCAATCGCTGCCTCGTCGCTGAGCTCGGGTCGCACGTAGCCCAAAGTCACAGCGCGTTCTGCCAGGTTGCACAGCACATCAATCACTGCCAGTGCTGCGGCAGTGTGTTGCAACGCTACCAGTTGCGCGATTAATCGTTCCAGTACCAGATCGTAGAGTTGCTTCTCACGTGCCAGCGATTTGTCGCGTGCACCCAGTACCTTTTCTTCGAAGGACTTGAGTTCAGGGGTGATGTAGCGTTCAGCATTACGCACGGTTTGGCGTCGCACGTAGTCCGTCGGCACCCGCGCCGAATGGCTATTGCTGATTTCGATAAAGTAACCCTGCACGCGGTTGTAGCCCAGCTTGAGGGTGCTGATGCCGGTGCGGTCACGTTCGCGGTTTTCCAGATCCAGCAGATATTGATCGCCGTGTTCGCTGATCTGGCGTAGTTCATCCAGTTCAGTATCAAACCCCGCTGCAATAACGCCACCTTCACGCAGTAGTGCAGGGGGGGTGATGTTGATCGCGCGCGTGAGCAACGCAAGCGGCTCAGGATGCGTGCCTGCTTGCGTCGCGAGGGTGTGCAGCAGTGGTGAGTCTTGATCGTTGAGTAACGTTTGCAATTGCGGTAGTAACGCTAAGGCATCACGTAGTTGTGCCAGATCACGTGGTCGCGCTGACTTCAGTGCCACTCGTGCCAAGCCACGTTCGATGTCGCCTACCTGATTAAGTAATTCGGCAATAGACTCATCACGGCGTGAGTTGATGAGTGTGGCAATGGCATGCAGGCGTTGCTCCAGCAGGGCAGTGGTGCGTAGTGGACGATGTATCCAGCGGCGCAGTTCGCGACCGCCCATGGCGGTGGCGGTGTGGTCGAGTATGCCTGCCAGTGTGCATTCGGGACGATCGGCAAGACTGATATCAAGTTCCAGATTGCGTCGCGTCGCGGCATCCATCAGCACCGCTTCACCGCGTGTTTCGGTTTGTAGACCGCGCAGGTGCGGTAGTGCTGCTTTTTGTGTGTCGCGCACATAGTGCAGCAAACAACCTGCGGCGCGCACTGCGAGTGGCAAGCTGTCACAGCCAAAGCCTGCCAAGTCTTTAGTACCAAATTGTTCGCACAGCGCGCGGCTGGCCGTATCCAGATCAAAGTGCCAGAGGGGGCGTTCGTGGGTGTGCAGGTTCAAGCTGCGCAACACCTCAGCTGCGCCTTCACTGGTCAGCAGCTCTGCCGGACGTAATCGTTCCAGTTCACTGCGTAGAGCTTCTTCGCCTTGTGCCTCTAGTACTTGAAATCGCCCACTGGATAGCTCCAACCATGCCAAACCGAACTGTTGCTCGCCAGATTGATATAGCGCCGCCAGCAAGCTGGAGCGGCGGTCTTCCAGTAGCGCTGCGTCGGTGAGCGTGCCCGGAGTGACAATGCGTACCACCTGCCGTTCTACCGGCCCTTTTGATTTTGCGGGGTCGCCAATCTGTTCGCACAGCGCCACGGATTCGCCCATGCGCACTAATCGCGCCAGATACGGCTCCATGCTGTGAAAGGGTACGCCAGCCATGGGGATGGGTTGGCCCGCCGACCGTCCGCGTGAGGTGAGTGTGATGTCGAGCAGTCGCGCCGCGCGTTTGGCATCGTCGAAAAATAGTTCATAAAAATCGCCCATACGATAGAACAGCAGTACCTCTGGATGTTGCGCTTTGAGGCGTAGGTACTGCTGCATGACGGGCGTATGGGCGGCAAGACTTTGATTGTCCACGGCGAGCTTTCTGTGGCGCGAAAGGTCGCGATGCTAGAGATAACCCGGCGCTGCGGCAAGCTCGGGTGAATTGTGGTTATCTGCTATAAAGTGGCCCATGAAAAATGATGACGATTTATTCAAACTTGCAGTGCAAGTGGGCCACCATCTGAGTAATACCGGTCGCCAGTTAGTGAGTGCCGAATCCTGTACCGGCGGGTGGGTGGGCAAAGTATTAACCGATATTCCCGGCAGTTCGGGGTTTTATCTTGGTGGCGTGCTGGTCTACAGTAACCAACTGAAACGATCCTTGTTGCGGGTGAGTGACGCAACCTTGACATTACACGGCGCAGTTAGCGAAGCGACAGTGCGAGAAATGGCGACTAACGCGTTGCAGCATCTCGGCGGCCAAGTGGCGGTGGCGGTGAGTGGTATTGCTGGCCCGAGTGGTGCGCAGCCCGGTAAGCCTGTGGGCACGGTCTGGTTTGCCTGGGCCTTTCGGCGCGGCCAGGCCATTGACTGCAACGCACGTCTCAAGCTGATTGCTGGCGATCGAGATGCAGTGCGGCGGTGCAGCGTGGCAATCACGCTAAATGGTATTTTGGAGCTGTAGTGCTATTGCGCATCAAAATGCTGGTGTAATTACCAGTACTGTACAATAATACAGCTATGGCGCTGCCGCTTTGAGCGGGTGTGGTTGGGTCAAGTTTAGTCCACTATTCAATTTTCCACCGAGCATCGGCCAGTAACTCTCTAGTTTTCCGGCTTTATAAAGATCGAGGCATACGACAATGGAAGAAAATCGCAAAAAAGCGCTGGTTGCAGCGCTGGGTCAGATTGAAAAGCAATTTGGCAAAGGCTCAGTAATGCGGCTGGGAGATGCTGATGCCAGCTATGAAGTGGATGCGATTTCCACCGGCTCACTGGGATTGGATGTGGCGTTGGGTGTGGGTGGCCTGCCGCGCGGTCGCGTAGTCGAAATCTATGGCCCGGAGTCGTCGGGCAAAACCACGCTGACCTTGCAGGTCATTGCCGAAGCGCAGCGTTTGGGCGGTACGGCCGCCTTTGTCGACGCGGAACATGCCCTAGACCCCGGTTATGCGGAAAAGCTGGGGGTGAATCTCACCGAGCTGCTGGTATCTCAGCCAGATACGGGTGAACAGGCGCTGGAAATCACTGACATGCTGGTGCGCTCAGGCGCCATTGATGTGGTGGTGGTCGACTCGGTGGCAGCGCTGACGCCCAAGGCGGAAATCGAAGGCGAAATGGGTGACTCGCACATGGGCTTGCAGGCTCGGTTGATGTCGCAGGCGCTGCGTAAGTTGACTGGCAATATCAAGCGTTCCAATACCATTGTTATTTTCATCAACCAGATTCGTATGAAAATTGGCGTGATGTTCGGTAATCCCGAGACCACTACTGGTGGTAATGCATTGAAGTTTTATGCCTCGGTGCGCTTGGATATCCGGCGTATCGGTGCCGTTAAGAATGGCGATGAAGTAGTCGGTAATCAGACCCGCGTGAAAGTGGTGAAAAACAAGGTGGCACCGCCATTCCGCGAAGCTGAGTTCGAAATCATGTACGGCGCGGGTATTTCGCGGAATGGCGAAATTATTGACATGGGCGTGTTGCACAATCTGATTGAAAAATCCGGTTCGTGGTATGCCTATAACGGCGAGCGCATTGGTCAGGGCAAAGAGAATGCCAAGAATTTTCTGGCACAGCGGCCGGAAATTGCCAAAGAAATCGAAACCCAGTTGCGGCAAAAACTGCTACCCGCCAAGCGTGGTGATGCTGCCAAGGTTGAGGTGGTCGAAGCCTAATTGCGAGCGAATGGAGTTGCGCGATGTTCAAACGCGGACGCCAATTTCGTAACGGTCGATCGGGTGTGAACCAGCCCGATCCGGATGATTTAGAGCCGGTCGATCCCGGCAAGGCGCGTACTGCTGCACGCAATACTGCTATCGGTCTGCTGTCACGTCGTGAGCACGCGCAGGCCGAAATTAAGCGCAAGTTGCGTGACCGGGGCTACGACGATGCGGTCGCGCTGGAAGTGGTGGATGAGCTGACGCGGCAGCGGTTGCTCTCTGATGCGCGATTTGCCGAAATGTTTATTCGTTCGCGGGCAGCACGCGGGCAAGGCCCGGTGCGGTTGCGTGGCGAATTACGACAATTACAGCTGTCGGCTGAATTGATAGAGCAGCATCTGGACGCTGCTGAGGTCGATTGGGTGCAGTTGGCGGTCGACATTCGGCAGCGCAAATTTGGCGGTGCCTTTGCCAAGACCATGAGTGAGCGTGCAAAGCAGGTTCGCTTCCTGCAATATCGCGGCTTTACGACGGATCAGATCCGGATCGCCTTGGGTACGAGCTGCGCAGATGAGTTGCTTGAGTCCGGTGACGGTAACGATCTACCTGACCACGCCGAGTACTAGCTAATATCTATGACCACGACTCCATCTCGACCTAAGTTTTTGTCGAGCGCCGAGCTGCGAGCGCGCTATCTTGAGTTTTTCCGCCAGCACGGTCACACCGTGGTACCCAGCAGTTCGCTGGTGCCAGGCAACGATCCCACTCTGCTGTTTACCAATGCTGGCATGGTGCAGTTCAAGGACTGTTTCCTTGGCAAGGAGAAGCGCTCCTACGTGCGCGCTACCACAGCGCAACGCTGTGTCCGCGCCGGTGGTAAGCACAACGACCTAGAAAACGTCGGCTATACCGCACGGCACCATACCTTCTTCGAGATGATGGGTAATTTCAGTTTCGGTGATTACTTCAAGCTCGATGCAATCAAATTCGCTTGGGAATTTGTAACGAGTAAGGATTGGCTGGGTATTGATCCGCAGCGACTGATGGTAACGGTCTACCACACTGATGACGAAGCTTTTGCAATCTGGAACAAGGTTGCCGGTGTGCCTGCTGAACGCATCGTGCGTATTGGTGACAAGCCGAAAGGTGGCTCAGACAATTTTTGGCAGATGGGAGATACCGGCCCCTGTGGTCCATGCACCGAGATTTTTTACGATCATGGCGCTCACATTCCCGGTGGCCCGCCAGGATCGCCGGATGAAGACGGTGATCGTTGGATTGAAATCTGGAACGTGGTGTTCATGCAATACGAGCGTGATGCCAGCGGTCAGTTGACACCATTGCCCAAGCCTTCAGTCGATACCGGTATGGGGCTGGAGCGAGTTGCTGCCGTGATGCAGGGCGTGCATTCCAATTACGAGATCGACGTTTTTCAGGGTCTGATTAGTGCTGCTGCGGAAGTTACGGGTACCAAGGACTTGCGTTCAAGTTCGTTGCGCGTGATTGCCGATCATATTCGTGCTGGTTCGTTTTTGATTGCTGATGGCGTGTTGCCTTCGAACGAAGGTCGTGGCTATGTGCTGCGCCGGATTATTCGCCGTGCTATTCGCCACGGTTACCAATTGGGACAAAGTGCACCGTTTCTCCACTTGTTGGTGGCCGCGCTGGGAAAAGAAATGGGTGCAGCCTATCCAGAATTGATGCAGCAGCGCGCCCATGTTGAGCGTGTGCTGAAACAGGAAGAAGATCGTTTTGCGGAAACGCTTACTCAAGGCATGAGCTTACTGGACGCCACTATCAAGGGGCTTGCCAATAAGGTCATTCCCGGTGATGCAGTATTCAAGCTTTACGATACCTATGGATTTCCGATGGATCTGACTGCTGACATTGCTCGCGAACGCGGCCTGACTATTGACGAAGCGGGGTTTGACTCGGCTATGGCCGCGCAGCGCGAGCGCGCCCGTGCCGCCAGCAAGTTTGGTGTCAATCAGCAAACGGCTATCAACCTTGATAGCAAGACCCAGTTCAGTGGTTACGCTGCCGAGCAGGATCAAGGAACGGTAGTGGCGTTGATCCGTGATGGTCAGCAGGTGAATCGTTTAGGTGTGGATGAGGTGGGTCAAGTAGTGCTGGACCGCACTCCGTTTTATGCTGAGAGCGGTGGACAGGTTGGCGATGCCGGTGAACTGTTTACTGGGGCTAAAAAGTTTGTCGTGTCTGACACCCAGAAGCTGGGTGGGGCCTTTACCCACATTGGCCGGGTACAAGCAGGCGAGATCAAACTGGGTGATGCGCTGACTGCGCAGGTAGATCACGCACGCCGGAGTGCTACCAGGTTAAATCATTCAGCTACCCATCTGCTACACGCCGCATTGCGCGTAATATTGGGCGACCACGTCACGCAAAAAGGGTCATTGGTGACGGCAGAGCGACTGCGGTTCGATTTCTCGCACTATTCTGCGGTGACTGCCGAAGAACTACAAAAAATCGAGCAATTGGTGAATGAGCAGGTGCGTGCCAATGCGTCGATTGAAACCCGCTTGATGGATCAGCAGGCGGCGGTGGCTGCCGGTGCGATGGCGTTGTTCGGTGAAAAGTACGATAGCGAAGTGCGTGTACTGCGCATTGGTGAGTTTTCGATGGAGTTGTGTGGCGGTACGCATGCAGATCGGGCTGGCGATATCGGTTTGTTCAAGATCGTCAGCGAGGGTGGTGTGGCTGCTGGGGTGCGGCGTATTGAGGCGGTTACCGGACAGGGAGCGCTCAATTGGGTCACGGATACCGAGCGGTTGCTACGTGAGGTAGCAAGCCTGCTCAAAGGCGGTCGTGACGACGTCGCGGATAAGGCGCGGCAATTGTTGGAACGTGGGCGCAAGTTGGATAAAGAGCTGGCGCAGCTCAAGTCGAAATTAGCCAGCGGCCAAGGTACTGATTTATCCGCTGCAGCAGTGGATGTGGGTGGCATAAAGCTGGTGGCCCAGCTGTTAGCAGGTGCTGATGTGGCCGCGTTGCGGTCGGCTGTGGATCAGCTCAAGGATAAACTTAAGTCAGCTGTCATTGTTCTGGGTAGTGTCGATACGCAGGGAAAGGTGCTGTTGATCGTTGGCGTTACCCCGGATCAAGTAGCTCGCGTCAAGGCGGGGGATCTGGCGAATTTCGTTGCCCAGCAGGTGGGGGGGCGTGGTGGTGGCAGGCCAGACATGGCGCAGGCAGGAGGCACAGATGCCGATCAGCTGCCAATAGCATTGGAATCCGTTGCAGGCTGGCTCGAGCCGCGCTTGAAATGATCTGAACTTTTGATGCTATTGCGCGAACTAACGATAGTCTATCTCCCCTATTTCGATTTCGAGATGATAGTTGCGGTCGCTAAGTAGTTCGTGAATGACTCGCTGGTCAGTGGTTATGTGATATGCAGCGCCAATAAAGTGCAAGAATCAGGGAAGTGCTTATTTGCGAGGTGGCTGAGAGTTCTTACTGTGCACGATAGGTGTTTTTTAATTACGTAAATATATGGCGCGATGATGGATACACACATAAAATCGCGCCCCCCTTTGCAAGGAGCGGAAATGTTAATTTTAACTAGACGAGTTGGTGAATCGATAATGATCGGCGAGGAAGTCGTCGTGACCGTGTTGGGTGTCAAAGGTAACCAAGTGCGTGTTGGTGTGAATGCTCCTAAGGAAGTCTCGGTGCATCGTGAAGAAATTTACGAACGCATTAAGCAAGAAGAAGAGGGCGGCGTTCCACAACGCGCTGCTGTTTCGGACAACGGCAACTGAGATCGAACGCTGCCGCGCTTGCTACATCTGTAGCAAGCGCGGTGGTTTTCTCTGAAAATTCCCCGCATCAGGCCTTTACTGATGACGTATCGGCAAGTATTCTTGCCGCCCTCTTGCAGGGCTCCCAGCATGTAGCGATGCGAATGGAGCCGAACTGGTTGGTAGATAACTGCTTACCGGCTTGAGAGGCTGAACCCCCAGTAACAAGTTGATGGCATAAGCCAGCGATTACTGAGCGAACAGTGGTAGGTGGATCGTGCGCCGGAGAGATGGCCGAGTGGTCGAAGGCGCGCCCCTGCTAAGGGCGTAAGGGTCAAAAGCCCTTCGAGGGTTCGAATCCCTCTCTCTCCGCCAGTTTTTTGTTGTGCGACCGTAGCTCAGTTGGATAGAGCGCCTGGCTACGAACCAGGAGGCCGGGAGTTCGAATCTCTCCGGTCGCACCATTCAATGATGAATCTATTTACTCGGTTCTATAGCGTTGGCCCTGTCAGGGCGACGTTATTTTTGCCGGGTGCGCTCATAAAGTGGTGGCTGCGGTCAGCCATGGTTGAGCCTGCGAGCAGTTTAAAGTGATGCAATAGCCACGTCGGCTGCGACGGGTCGTAGCAGATCGAACTTCAACGGTCGGTCATGTCTGAAAATCAGTAGTGAGTTGTTTACGCTGCCTATGACATTCCGTCGCGCACAATGCTGGGTTTGGTGGCTGCTGCCAATATTGGTGGCGCGCGCGCTGATGCCTGTAGGTTTTATGGCGCAGGTATCGGGCGGTCAGTTACGACTGGTCTTCTGTAATGCCGGGTATGCGCAGAATTTGGTTATTGATGATGTTGCGGGTGACGCGGGTCACCATGGCGACAATGGCCAAGCAGATTTTTCTTGTCCCTTTGCTCACGCTGCCGCTGCGCTATTGCTGGATATCAGCGGTAGCGACGCTATCACCTTGTTTCATTCTGCGGAACTGCTTCCGCCGGTCGAGTCGCCTTACTACGCGGTCGGCCCACCACGCTTCATCGCCACTCGCGGCCCGCCCGTTCTCGCCTGAAAACCCTGTTTAGCCACGACTGCGTGGTGAGAAGGAATCAGGTCTGCAAGCGTTGGCAAATGCTCCAACCTTTGTTATGACGGGCTACGTTCAACTGTAGTCATTGATCTTGGATTCTCATCTCCTGCCGGTCGTCTTTATTGGCCTGAATTAAGGCCATCTGGTTTTTGGAGATGAATGATGAAGCGATCCTATGTGTCGTCGGCCTTGTTATTTGCATTCACCGCGCAGGCGCAGACGGCTGATACGTCGAAGAGTCTGTTTGAAACAGTGATTGTCACGGCCACCAGTCGTGCGCCGACCTCGTTGCCTACACAAATTCCTACCACCATGGAAGGTATAACCAAGGAGCGGATCGAGGTGACAGTCAATGCGACGGATAGCGAGGATGTGCTGAAGTACTTGCCTAGTCTGCTAGTGCGTAAGCGCTACATTGGTGATTACAACCATGCAGTGCTGTCCAGCCGCGCTTCTGGTACAGGGAATAGTGCGCGATCAGCGGTATATGCCGATGGCATCCTGCTATCTAATTATCTGGGCAATGGTGCGTCGTATGCACCACGTTGGATGCTGGTCACGCCAGAGCAGATCGATTATGTGGGTGTGATGTATGGCCCGTTTTCCGCAGCCTATCCCGGTAATTCCGTGGGTGCGGTGGTGGATTTTGTCACGCGCATGCCGGACAAGTTCGAGGCGCATGCCAAGGCGTCTTATCAGGTGCAGCCGTTTCGTCTATACAACACTGATGAAACGTATCAAGGCCATCAAGAAAGTGCTTCGGTGGGCGATCGCTCAGGTGATTTGTCTTGGCTATTGGATATAGGTCATCTGAATAGCCAAGGCCAGCCACTGATCTTTCAAAATAAAACGCCCAGTCCTACTACCGCAGGTAATGCGGGGACATCAGTTACCGGCGCAGTGGCTGGTATGAGTCGCACCAACACACCTTGGTATTTATTGGGCGGGGGTTATGAATACACCACGATTCAGGATCATGCCAAACTGAAACTGGCCTATGACATCACGCCTACGCTGCGAGCCAGTTATCTGTTTGGCTATTGGCATAATGATTCTGAAGGTCGGTCGCAGACTTATCTGCATGATGCCAGTGGTAACCCGGTGTACTCGGGCACAGTTAACATTGACGGTAACGATTTCACTATTGGGGCTGCTGAGTTTGCGCTTACCAATGAAGAACTTACTCATGTCATGCAGGGGCTGTCGCTCAAGAGCAATACACTAGGTGTGTTTGATTGGGAAGTGGCTGCCAGCATGGTTGATTATCTAAAGGACGAGCTGCGTACTGCGACAGCAGCGATTCCTGCTGCGTTAACTGGCGGCGCGGGGACCGTGACGGATATGGATGGCACAGGTTGGTACAACCTGGCACTCAAGGGAGTGTGGCGTCCAGGTGGTGCAGGAGGTTCGCACATTGTCGACTTTGGGTATCAGTTGGATGATTACCAGCTAAGTATTTTGAAGTCGGATATCGCGGGCAACTGGATTACCGATGTGGCAGGGGCGTTGAATACTCATGTAGGTGGCAATACCCGCATTCAGTCTGCGTATGCGCAGGACGCGTGGCAGTTGACTCCGCGATGGAAGACCGTGCTCGGTGCGCGTGTTGAGCAATGGCAGGCGTTTGATGGTTTTACGCAAACATCTACGAAAATAGATAGCTACTCATCACGGCAAAACACCTTCGTGTCACCCAAGTTGGCGGTGGCATTCGAGGTGAGCGCTGATCTTGCGTTGAAAGCGTCTCTGGGCCGTGCGGTGCGTATGCCGACTGTCAATGAGTTATATGGCGCAACCACAACGGCCAATTCGCAATTCATCAATGCTCCAAATATCCGCCCAGAGAGGTCATGGACTTCTGAATTGACGGCTGAAAAAAATCTTGGTTTTGCTCTGTTGCGGGCCACCGGATTCTACGAGGTGGTGACTGATTCATTATTCACTGACCGTCGCTCAGTGGGCAGCTCCACGGTGAATCGCGTAGTCAATGTCAGCAAGATTGCTACACCAGGTATCGAGCTGGCCATTTCAGGTACCGATATGTTGCTGCGTGGACTGGATGTGTCAGGCAGCGTTACTTGGGCGGATTCGCGTATCAAGGAGAATGATGGCTATGTTAATACCAGTAATGTGTTGTCCAATGACACCATTGGCAAGTACCAGCCACGTGTGCCCGTCTGGCGTGCAACAGCCCTGCTTAACTATCGCGTTACCGATGGCTTGAATGTGGCTTACGGCGCACGATATAGCGGCAAACAGTATTCAACGCTGGAAAACAGTGACATCAATGGTTTTGCATACACGGCAGCCAGCAAATACTTTGTTACTGATGTGCGCGTGCGCTATCAGTTCGCCAAACAATGGTCGGTGGCTGTTGGGGTGGATAATCTCAATAACTATCAATATTGGAATTTCCATCCTTACCCACAACGTAGCTATACCGCTGAACTGAAGTGGGATTTGCGCTAAGCCTCGGCATGTTGCTGGTGGTGGCCTCTGGCCGGTAGTTTCGATGTGGTGAATCAGGGGTGTGGAATCAAGTGCGTTTGTTGCCACTACTGGCGAAGTCGACGTTGTTGGTGTTAAGAATGGTGTTACTGGCAACACAAAGTCGCCGGTGGAAGTGTGACGGTGTATTGTGGGCTAACTGGTAAGTGAGGGTTGGTGATGCGTAAGTTACTGTGGTTGAGTTGTGTTTTAGCAGGCAATACCTTCGCCTGTGATCTGAAAGTGGCGTCCGCGTGGATCCGTGCAGCACCTAGCAGCGCCGTTGCATTGGCAGGTTATGCAGTGCTGAGTAATACGGGCAACAAACCGTTATCGGTGGTCAATGTGCAATCGTTAGCCTTTGCCACGATTGAACTGCATGAAAGTCTTACCGAAAATGGCATAGCGAAGATGCGTGCTATCGACAAACTGGAAATTGCTCCAGGCAGCAAGGCGGAGTTCGCACCCGGTGGCAAGCACTTCATGCTCATCAATCCCAAGTCTGGTCTACGCAGTGGGGATGCAGTGGCGGTGAAGATCAAAGACTCAAATAATTGTGAAACCACCATTAATTTCAGGGTCAGCAGCGATGCAACTGCTGCTACCGATGCCATGGATCACTCCACGATGGATCATTCCAAAATGGATATGAGCGGCAGCAAGTAACAAAGCTTATGAGCAAACTAGCACTACGCAAAACCCGTAGTACGGCCTTCATCAAGATGGCCTTGGTGTTACTGCTCGGAGTCGCCGCAGGAGCAGGCTTGTTTGTTGCAACGCTTCGTTCGGGTCCAGCGCCACAGCTTGCGGCGCAAGATTCGAGTAGTGCACTTACTGGGTTGCTGGATCAGCAGGCACAGTCATTCGATGCGGCTAGCCTGCATGGCCGTTACACCTTGCTGTACTTCGGTTTCACCTTCTGTCCCGATGCGTGCCCAACAGCATTGTCCAATCTGAGCCTTGCTTTGCGGCAACTTGATCCCGATGCAATGCGTATTCAGCCGATATTTGTCAGTGTTGATCCGGCGCGGGATACACCAGCGCAATTGGCAGAATATTTAACGCATTTCTCCCAACATATTGTTGGGCTGACGGGTTCTTCGGTTGCTATGCAAACTGTTGCGCAGCGTTTTGGTGTCATTGCATTTGAACATCGAGATGAGGGTTTGCCGGGCGGGTATACCATGGATCACAGTAACGAATTTTTGTTGCTATCCCCTGAGGGCAGGCTGTTGGTGCGGTTACCTGCAAACCAGACAGCCGATGAATTGCTGGAACAGCTAAGTGGGTTGACTCGCAGCACAGATACTTAGCAAGTGGTTGATGACCATTATTACATGCGAGGATAAGCCTCAATGACCGATACCCAAGCCACTCATCAGGTACTGATGATCCGTCCGGTGAATTTTGCCGGTAATGTACAAACCAGTGCCTCTAATCGGTTTCAGAATCTACAGGCATCGCCGTCCGCTGCAGCGATACAGAATCAGGCGTTGCAGGAATTTGACGCTGTGGTGGTGCAATTGCGAGCTGCGGGTGTGCAAGTGCGAGTGTTTGCCGATACGGCTGAGCCACATACTCCGGACGCCATTTTTCCCAACAACTGGGTGAGTTTTCATGCCGACGGCACGGCAGTGTTATACCCCATGCTGGCGGAGAATCGTCGTCAGGAACGACGCATGGACGTATTGCAGCAACTCAGTGAGCAAGGTTTTCGCTTGCAGCAGATCATAGATCTCAGTCATCACGAGCAGGACGGAAAGTATCTGGAGGGCACCGGCAGTCTGGTATTGGATCGTATTAATCGCATTGCCTATGCCTGTGTGTCACCGCGTACCGATCTGGATGTGTTGGGTGAATTTGCACAGCGGCTCGATTACGAGCTGATCAGTTTTGCGGCTACTGACGCGAATGGTGTGCCCATCTATCATACCAATGTGCTGATGAGTATCGGTACTCGTTTCGCAGTGCTGTGCACTGAAGTGATTGCCGAACCGGAACGGGCGGCGGTACTGCAAGCGTTAAGTGATAGTGGTCATAAAGTGGTTGCTATCACTGTGGCACAGATGCATGCGTTCGCGGGAAATGTGCTTGAGTTACGCACGGTAGCAGATGCCTTGTGCGTGGCCATGTCGCAGTCTGCTTTTGATGCCTTCTCACCAGCACAGCGCGCTGAGCTTCAGTCCTTGAGTGGACCACTAATAGCAACAGCAATCCCGACCATCGAGCGCTTGGGTGGCGGCAGCGTGCGGTGCATGCTGGCAGAGATTTTTCTGCCACCGAAGTTCGCTGCTGGTTAGCGAGCGGTAGCCTGCTAGAATCGCGCTTCTTCTGAAGCTAGCGGAATGTCGATCTTGCTTGAGCTCATTATAAAAATTTTGATGGCGTATCTGCTTGGCTCGCTGTTGGGCAGCTTGATCATTGGCAAGCTCAAAGGTGGTGTGGATATTCGCCAACACGGCAGTGGCAATGCCGGTGGCACCAATGCTTTACGTACTCAAGGCTGGCAATTCGCGCTATGTGTGATGGTGATCGACGTCGGCAAAGGCTGGTTTGCTGCTGCTTATCTGGCGCGTTGGTCGATCCCGGCTGTTCCCAGCACGGTATCGACGATCTGGTTGCAGGTCGGTTGTGCGATGGCAGTGGTGGTGGGGCATGTGTGGCCGTTATGGTTTGGTTTTCGCGGTGGCAAGGGGGCAGCTACCTTGGCGGGTGTCGTGGTTGGGATTGCTCCCACTGCGTTGCCATCTGTGTTGGTCGCGTGGCTGTTGGTGTTGCTGCTCAGTGGTTTTGTCGGTTTGAGCACCATGCTGGCGACACTGAGTTTCAATTTGTGGGTATGGCTTGCTCAACCTGTTGATAGTCAGCCATTGCAATGGTTTGGGCTGGTGATGTTGCTATTGGTTGTCTTTACTCATCGTGGCAATATCAAACGCATGCTGGCTGGAACTGAGAATCGTGCGCGCAAACTGTGGTTATTCAAACCACGTGCATGATGCTGATATGAATGCCGCTGCCTCTCAGAACGTGCCGCGTCGCGAACAATTATTGGCGCTGTTGGTGGATGGTGAGCTGCATTCCGGTGAACGGCTCGCCGAGCGGTTGCATATCACCCGTGCGGCGATATGGAAGCTGGTTCATGCATTACGTGATCTGGGTGTGGCGATTGACGCTCAGCATCAAGGGTATCGCTTGCTGCAAGCCGTAGAGATGTATGACGAACAACACGTGCGGCGGCTGTGTGGTGAACATGCGGCACGTTTGCAGCAAGTCGATTGTCTGTTTACATCGGCTTCAACCAATAGTCATGTGGCCCAGAACCCTGTGACCACGACAGGAAGCGCTGTGTTGTGTGTGGCTGAGTTCCAGCAAGCCGGACGTGGTCGACGCGGGCGCAGTTGGCTGGCTCCCTTTGGCGAAGGCATTTGCATGTCGCTGGGCTGGATGTTTGACAACCTGCCGCCAAATTTTGCATCGCTTAGTCTGGTGGTGGGTGTTGCATTGACGCGCGTACTCAGAGCTCACGGAGCGCACGAGGTAGGCGTGAAGTGGCCCAATGATTTGTTGTGGCATGGTCGCAAGCTGGCTGGCGTGTTGATTGAAATGCGCGGCGAGCCAGATGGCCAGGCGCAGGTTGTGATCGGCATTGGCCTGAATATGCATTTGTCTACGGTAAGCCGTGAACAGCTACGTGCGCAGCAAGTGGCAGCGTGTGACCTGCATGAGGTGTTGGGCGAAGCATGCCCGAATCGCAATGCCTTAGTGGCAGCATTCACGGTTGAGTTGCTACAGTGTTTGCAGCAGTTTGCGCAAACCAGTTTTGACCCATTTATGGCCGAGTGGCAGTCATACGATATGTTGCACAGTGCTGAGGTGCAGGTGCTGTTGGGCGAGCAGAAAGTGCTTGGGGTTGCTCAGGGTGTGTCAGTTGATGGCTGCCTGCTGGTGAATACGCCAGTAGGTATGCAGCGATTTAATTCCGGTGAAGTCAGCTTGCGCGCGAGGACTGACTGATGCGCTTGCTACTGGATATCGGTAATACCCGCATCAAGTGGGCAGTGCAGACAGCACAAGGGTTATCCGCGCAGCAGGCTGTCAGCCACCATGGTTTGAGTGCCGTGCAGCTGGGCACGCAGGTGTTTGCGCCCTGTGGCCAGGTTAGTGCTGTGCTGGTATCTAACGTTGCTGGCGAAGCCGTGGCCGAGCAGGTGCGGCAAGCAGCGCGTGATTGCTGGCAGTTGGAGCCGATGTTTATTACTGCCGCTGCACAAATGAGTGTGCAGGGCAGGTTGCTACGCAATGCTTATCCGCAGCCGCTGCACTTGGGTACAGATCGCTGGCTGGCCATGCTGGCTGCGTATGCCATGTCGGCCAGTGCTGTGTTGGTGGTGTCGGTGGGCACCGCGATGACGCTTGATGCGGTGAATATGCAAGGGCAGCATCTCGGTGGCTTGATCGTACCGGGGCCGGAGCTGATGACCAGCAGCTTACTGAGCCATACCAGTGATATTGCCGCGCGAGCTGCGCAGACTGCTGTGCTTGATTTATCCGCTGCTAGTTATTTCGCTGATAATACGCGTGGCTGTGTGCAATTAGGCTCGCTGCGTGCCACCTGTGGCTTGATCGACGCTGCTTACCAGCATTTGCACCAGCTAGGAGAAGTGCAGTTGTTGTTGACTGGCGGCGGCGCCACCGTTTTGCAGTCGCAGCTAACAGCGGATGTCCAAGTGATTCCCGATCTGGTGTTGCGAGGTCTGAGTCATTATGGATAGGTCGCTCGCCTCAGTTATGATCTGCTCGGCGTTGCGGTGAAGAGGGGAGCTATGCGATTCGCTACTGGTTTGATGTTCTGTCTCTGTGCTGGCTGTTCAACGGCATGGGCGGCAGATGCTAATGCGGGCAAAGTGCTGGCGCAGGCAAAGTGCGCCAACTGTCACGAACCGGCTGACTGGCAAGGTGAAACCGCCAGTAGTCTTGAATCGTTGATCAAAGACGTGGTGTCCGGCAAAGTAAAACACAGCAAAACCACAGTGCAACTTAGCGCGACAGAAATCGCCGACATTGCGGCTTATTGGCTCGCAGGTAAGAAGTAACTCATCCATCATGCGCACCCTTGCACTACTGCTGATACTGGCCAATGTTGGCATTTACTTCTGGACGCACTACGTTGATGTACCGGAAGCCATGCTCAGTAGCAACGATGTGATCGTCACTGCCAATCGCGCCCCGCCGTTGTTGCTAGCCCGCGAACGCACCGAACAACCAGCGGAGGTAACTGCGCAGATCAGTAGTGAATTAAGCTGCATCAGTGTCGGCCCCTTCGCTGCCGCCGAACAAGCCTCCGTGCTTGCACAGCGATTGCGAGCGGCAGATTTCAGCAGTAGTGAGCGTGTCGCAGCGGGAGAGGTGTTCGCGGGGTATTGGGTTAGTTTGCAAGATTTTGCCAGCAAAGAAGCGGCAGAGCAGGTGCTAACCCGCCTGCATGCCAGTGGTGTCACAGATGCCTATATCCTGAATGACGAGCAGGCGCCCAACGTGCTGTCACTGGGATTGTTCACTGAACGGTCGCGCGCCGAAAAACGTCGCACTGATATTGCCAAACTAGGGTTTGAACCAGTAATCAAGGAGCGTACTCGCATGGGCGAAGCTCACTGGTTGGATATCAACTTACAAGAACCAGGACAAGTGCTGGATCCGACGCTACTGCAAGCGGATTCTGCAGGCATTCTGCGTTTGGAAACCCGACCTTGCCCTGTGGCCGCAGTGGTGGCACATCAGTCATCCTCCACGACCAAGGCTCTTGAGTGAAAAGCTCGCCTCATCCATATTTTGGCGTGAATTATCCTGTCTGACCCGCTACAATCGCGCCCCCAGCAATCTGAGCTGGGCTGGAACACTCATTGATATCCAGTTTCGGTAAGCCGGCTTAGCACAGTTGGTAGTGCACCTGATTTGTAATCAGGGGGTCGTGGGTTCGAATCCTACAGCCGGCACCATTTAAGTATTCAAGAACGTCCTAAGACGTCCAAAAATCCCTATAAAACAAGCTTAAAATAACGATTTATCGTCTCAGGGTGTCCCGCTCTGTCCGTTGACGTCGTACCCACAATGTGGGTATATCTGTGGGTACAGGGGCAAATTCAAGGAGTCGTACCCACACGCTGAGCGACAAGCCGTAGGAGCGACCTTACAGGCTGGCTGACGGTCAAGGTTTAACCCTTTTGGTTAATCCCAATGGGCACTGTGGCGTTTCAAGTATCGCCATGAAGGGCGAGAGAAGATGCTCGCGTTTGGCGGCTATCCCGACCCCAGCGGCACTCGTCAGGCTGAAAAGGTAGCACGCAGCAATACATTCGAGGCGGTTGCGTGTGAATGGTTGGTGTTGCAAGAAAAACAGCTGGCAGCCGCAACCTACGACAAGATCACCGCCGCTGAAGTACTCAAGGTGCTAGCGCATTGAGGGAGGCGGCCTGCACGAAACTGCTCACCGTACCCGGCAACGAATTAGCCAAGTGTGTAGGTATGCGGTAATTGCTGAGCGAGTCGAGCACGATGTGATTTTGAACCTGCGCGATGCATTGGCAACCGTAGTGACGACGCGTCACGCGTCACTCACCGATCCCGCGAAAATCAGTGAGCTGTTGCGATCAATTGAAGGCTACAACGGTCAGGTCACGACTTGGTACGTCTTCCGCATTTGATTGAGTTACAGCTTGCGCATGCGGAACGAAATGCTGTTCGCGCTGCCTATAACAAAACACAATAGCTGCCTGAAAGACGCAAGATAGCGTAACCAAGTGGTGTCACGCTTGATGGCAACTGTTGCAATGAGTTGCCGATATCTATGTAGAGTCACTTACGTTATTGGAATGCGTTAATAGTTGCCGGTCACGACCCAGTAGTGTTGCTGGCAGGCGGAAGGCGCTGGTGAGTGATATCAGTAGTGTGGCCAAGTACGGTAGTGACTGGATAATGAGAACAATAATCCACACTGACATGTCCATGCCACTGAAGGAATTGGCTGTGTAGGCGGTACCCGCTGCACAAGCCCACAGCAACAGCATGAGTAGCGTTTCCTCGCGCGCGGCGCTGATAGCCGCCCATAATCCATGCGGACGTACGAGCTTGGGAGTACGGAAGAAAGGTTCGTTGCTCGTTACCAATCCCTTCAGCACCGCAAGGCCGATGGTGTGTGAGAGGGCCAGTCCGGCAATGGCTGCCGCGATAGTTTGCCGCAAGTTGGCACCCACGCGGGTGATATACAGATGAATCATTTTCATGAGTTTGAACGCAAACAAGGTCAGTGGTAACACTGAGAAGGCCAGTAGTGGCGGATCCAATGCTGTAGCTGGGTCGCCAGAGCTGGTGATCATGGCGAGCGACCATGCAATGGCAGCAGCGGTGAATAGCAAGTTGAAACCATCTGCCAGCCAAGGTAGCCAACCCGCCAGAAAGTGATAGCGTTGACCGCCGGTCAGGCCTGCATCACTGCGCACCATGCTGCGCGTGTGGTGACGCAAAATTTGCATCGCGCCATATGCCCAGCGAAAGCGCTGCTTCTTGAAGTCAATAAAGGTGTCGGGCATGACGCCGCGACCATAGCTACGCGGCAGATAGTGTGCTTGATAGCCTTTCTGAAAAACACGCAGTCCCAGCTCTGCATCCTCAGTGATACACCATTCAGCCCAGCCTTGCAGTTCATCCAGCAGCGACCGTCGTACTAGGGTCATGGTGCCATGCTGAATGATGGCGTTGCGCTCATTGCGAGTGATCATGCCAATGTGAAAGAAGCCTTTGTATTCGGCATAACACATGGCTTTGAAGGCATTATCAGCTTCATCGCGATAATCTTGTGGTGCTTGCACAATGCCCATGTTGGACTCGGCAAAGTTCGGCACCATGTCCTTTAGCCAGTTCAAATCGACTTGGTAATCGCTATCAATGACGGCGATGATTTCCGCATCGGCTGCGGTGTTGTGTAACGCGAAGTTAAGTGCCCCAGCCTTGAAGCCGGCCAGTGGGTCAACGTGGAAAAATTTAAAGCGTTCGCCCAGTTGCAGACAATGTTGTTCAACCGGTCGCCACACGGACTCGTCTTTTGTGTTGTTGTCGATGACCAGCACTTCGAAGTTAGGATAGTCGAGTGCTGCGACTGCATTCAGTGTTTCGATTAACATGTCTGGCGGTTCGTTATAGGCGGGCACATGCACTGATACTTTGGGTTGATAGTCCAAGGTGGAATGGCATGACAGACCCGCTGCACGTTGATGGCTAGTTACCCAATGCGCTTCTGCCCATTCATACGCTTCAGCCAGCAGTACCGCGATCACGCCCAGCATGCCTAGAATCAGCAAAAAACCCACCGCTACAGTTGTTACGGTCAGATATTGCTGTGAATAGTCGTACACAATCCAGACCGTCACGGTGGCAACGCCATAAACCACGATTGCCAGAAAGCTACGACCACGATTGCGCAGCGAGCGACTGTTAATGAAGAACACGCCGAGTAGCAGTGCTGAGATTACTACCGAGATGGCAGCTAGGGTGTGCCATTCCGGTACCCGCACGATAGGGTCAATGAATTCAAATTTGGCTTGGCGTTCTTCGTCATAAACGCCCCAGTATGCCCCGACACCGCGTTCGCCGGCGTCGTTCTTCCAGGTTTGGTCAAAGGCTTCCATGATGTAAAACAGATAGCCTTCATGTTTCGAGCGCGCCAGAAAACGCCGTAGAAACAGCGCTTCGTTGGATTGAGAGGGGACGGCATTACCGCGAGTACGACCTTCGGAAGGCCAGCCCACTTCGCCGATAATGATGGGTTTGTTGGGGAATACCCGGCGCAGTAAATCCATGCGATTTACAACATGATCCACGGCCGCTTCGACATTGATGCCTTCCCAATACGGCAGCATGTGTACCATGATGAAGTCCACGTGATCAGCCAGTTCGGGATTGGCTACCCATACGTTCCAGGGCTCGGCGGTACTCACTGGAATGTCGGTTTGCTCACGTACTAGGTCCAGATACGGGATGAGTTCATCGCGGGTCATGTCGCCGCGTAGAATTACCTCATTACCGACTACCAATCGAATGACGTTCTTGGGCTTGCTGGCAGCGATGCTTAGCAGCGAGCTGATTTCACGGTCATTCTTGTCTAGGTCGCGATCCAGCCATGCGCCTACTGTCACATTGAGATGGCGTGCCGCTGCCAAGCGTGGAACTTCGGAGAAGGGCTCGAGGGCTGAATAGATGCGCACTGCGCGCGCCTTGCCTTCCAGCAAGGCGAGATCGGCGTCAATTTCTTGCAGTGTCGGTTCTTCATGCCTGATCGGACTTTTGCCGCTGTGGTATGGCGAAAAGGCGAAGCCACCATTGTCGATGCGGTGCGGCCATGCAGGCTCTTCGGTAGGACGATTGAAATACGCCCACAGACCAAAGGTCAGCAGTGCGAATATCGCTGCCACCAGAAAACTTGAGAGTCGGTTGTGTGCGTTCATGCGTGAAACAGTTGAGCGCTACTCTTGCTGCAGATGCAGCTTGCACGAGTTACTGCGCAGCGGTGAAGTGTACGCCAAGCACGTCAGATTCGCTGCTTAAAAAGTGTTCGGAATAACCAGATCATCTGGGCCGCCAGCACAGAATGGTGTGACCATAGTCATGCTGGCTTTTATCGGAATAAAGCGGTGGTTATTTCTTTTTAGCCTTGCCGTCTTTCTTCTCATCCTTGTCGGTGGGGGCGATGGATTCCAGTAGCTTGGTATCCAAGTCGGTCAGTGCAGGCAGATCCTGTTCATCTTTCACCAATGGCTTGAGCTGTGTGTGTAATTTGCTGCTCAATTCATGCAACTCGCGATGCTGGGCGGCGAGCTTGAGGCTGTTATCACGCACTTCGCGTAACTCGGTCAGTTCCTTGTCTTGATCCTGCTTTTCCTTGCGTAGCGCGTTGAAGCTGGTTTCGATTTTTTTACGCGTATCGGCTTCATCCTGCTTTTCTTTTTTCAGGGATTTTAGTTTTTTTACGACGTTTTCTGGCGTGTCTGCTAACGCGGTATTGATTACCTTGAGTGCTTTGTCTTTTTCAGCTACTTGACTTTTCAGTTGCTGAATTTCTTTGGTAACTGCGGCACGCTCTGCGGCCATTTGCGGTGCTACGCGTTCTTGTTTGGCAATGATGTCAGCCGCAGCGGCTTCTGCCACGGTTTGTGCCCGCTGGCTGGCTGCCACTTTGCGTTCCATCTCCAGAATGGATTGACGTGCTTGTTCGCGGGCGGCGATCACGCTGGCATCCGCATCCTTTACTTTTTTAAGGGCGGCATCCAGTGCGGCTTTTAGTTCATCTTGATCGCAGTTGGGATCCAGATTCAAAGCTTCTGCGGCCGTTCGCATCAACATCTGCTTACTAACCGCTAGGTCTTTCCAAACTTTTAACTGGAGCTCAAAATCTGCCGGAACCACGCCTACACCTTTGTCTATCAAAATACGGGGGCGCGGATTGTAGTCGAAAATCCAGAAAATTGTGCTCAAATGGTAGATTGAGAGTTTGTAGGAGATAGGCATGGGCTTGAAAACTGGTGCAGCAGGGGCTGCGATGACGTTGCCCGGATCTCACGACGGGGTAGGTGACGAGTTGTGGGCTTGCCAACTCGCCTAGTACTGGACACCAATGTGGTGCTCGATTGGCTAGTATTTGCCGCGACTAGTCTGGATCCGCTGGCGGCTGCGGTAGCGACAGGCAGAGTAAGAGTACTGACCCACCTGCCCGCGCTGGATGAGTTGCAGCGGGTATTGGGCTATCCGGTGCTCAAACTTGAGCCGATCCGACAGTCGGCCATTCTGGTTCAGTATCGATCACAAACCTGTCCCGCCACCCTGCCGACCGGGTTTGCAGTCAATAATTTATTGTTGCCTGGCGGTTTTCCGCGCTGCCGTGATGTGGACGACCAGCCGTTTTTGGCGTTGGCGTTTCACGCACACGCCACCTTGGTGTCGCGTGATCGTCAGTTGTTGCGGTTGGCGCGTCGTGTTGCCCCATTCGGTCTACAGATCATGAGCGTCGAGCAATTGCTGGACAGTGCGGCCTAGGGAGAGTGGTAGTCACTCATCGTGACGGGTGACTTTGCGTCGTAGCTGCTTGTGTTGAGCGCGTTGTTGCTTGCCATCCAGACGGCGTAATTTGGATGCCTTGGTGGGTTTGGTTGCGCGCCGTAGCTTGGGTGTGATGCGTGCTTCGGCAACCAAATGTAGTAAGCGCTCCAGTGCATCACGTTTGTTTTGTTCTTGCGTGCGTAGTCGTTGCGCAGTGAGGCCGAGGATGCCCTCATTATTCAAGCGTCGGCCAGCGAGGATTTTTAATCGTGCCTTGACTGGTGCGCTCAGCTCGCAGGCTTGCAGGTCACAACTGAGTTGTACGGCAGTGGATACTTTGTTGACGTTCTGACCACCGGGGCCGCTGCTGCGAATCATGCGTAATTGCAGCGCGGTTTCGGGCACGCCCAGTTGGGCTAATTCCGCGAACGCATCAGCGGCAATACTGCTCATTGCAGTAATGGGGCAGCGGATTGCAACTTCACCTCATGCTGCGGTACAGGGATGCGAATGCCATGTTGCTGGAACAGTTTCCAGATGGCCCGATTGATATCGGAGCGTACATTGTTAACCCCTTCCTGTGGATCGCTGATCCAGAAGCGCAGCTCCAGTTCAAAGCCGTAGTCACCAAAGCTAATCATGCGTGATACAGGTTCTGGCTCGCGCAACACGCGGGGATGGTGGTGACTGGCGTTCAGTAGCAAATCTAACGCCTGCTCAGGATCGCTGTCGTAACTGACCCGTACGGGCAGTTTCAACCGTACCCGTGGATCGGTGTAGCTCCAGTTAATCACTGGGTTGGTGATAAGGTGCTGATTAGGTACCAGCGTTGCCACGCCATCACGATCACGCAGCACGACATAACGGCCGCGCAGTTCTTCTACCCAGCCGAAATTTTCGGTCGTGGTGCCGGTGGTGCCGCTGAAGCTGATTACATCGCCAGGCTTGATTGAGCGATCCATTAACAGCACGAAGCCGCTCACAAAGTTGGAGGCAATGGCCTGCAAGCCAAAACCCAGACCGATACCAATGGCGCCGGTCAACACATTGAGCGTGGTCAGATCCAGTCCGGAGGCGTTCAGGCCGAGCAGTATCGACAGCGCAATCAAGGTTGCATGGGTGAATTTGGACAGGCCAATGCGCATGCTGATCGCAACACCATTCATTGCCATCAGGCGGCGTTCAATCCAGCGTGCGACCCAGATTGCACCGAGCACGAAAAAACTGACGGTGACGATCACCTTGGCCACTGACCAGATGCTGATGCGCACCGAGCCGACTTGAATTGCAGAGGCGTCCAGTGCGCCGACCACCGGCTCGAACCAGCCCAGTACATGTAATGACAGACCCAGCCAGATGATCAGGCTGATGGTGTTGCCCCAGCCCTTGATCGGTGCCCGCGACCCTGCCGAGACTCGAAACGTATATACGGCCAGTCGTACCAGCAGCAGCAAGCCAATAAGTGGAATGCTGGTGTCCAGCAGCTTGGGACTTTCTTTTAGCGCATGGAGAAAGCCGGCACTAGCTGCCGTTAACACCAAGGCCAGCAGATGTGGTGTCACAATGTATGCCGCTTCCTGCAGGCGGTAACGCAGACCGAACTGGTGGCCGACCCGATGCATGGCGTCAGAGCTGCGAATCCAGCGACCTACCGCGACCGCCCCCAAAGTGATGGCGATGAGTACCAGCAGTTGCAGCATGCCTAGGCCACTTGCTAGCTGATCTAGGCTGTTACCGATTTTTATCAATAATTGTTGCATGCAGGGCCAGTCTGAGTGTTACGCGTTAAGGTCGGGAATCAATTCGCTTTCCATACGCGCAATTTGATCTTTGACCATTAGTTTGCGTTTTTTCAGGCGGCGTAATTGCACTTCATTGACGTACAAGTCCATTTGCAGGCGATGAATGACATCGTCCAGATCGCGATGTTCAATGCGCAATTCACGCAGCCGCTCCAGACGCTTGAACGTCCGGGTTTCCACATTGGCGGCGTCATCGGCAGAGGGGTCGGTGGTGTCTTCCTGGTCGCTCATCACTACTGCTCAACAAAGTACGCGTACTGTACCCAATTTGCGGATCGGAGTGGCCGCTTACCAGCCTTGATTGCTGGAGTTGTTGTGCGGTGAATTTGAAGGTGGTGTCCGCTTGTCCGGGTGTTGTCTACGCCAATCATCAAGATTCAGTACTTTGTTACGCTGCGAAGGTGCAATGTCAGTCGATGTGTCACTGTACTCGCCCGCTGTTCTGTCTGCGAATTGACGCGACGTATCCCTATCTGGTTCAAAGCCGATGGACTCAATGCGCTGTCCCAGCAGTATTACAAAGCCTTGACGGCGTTCGATACTGGCGGCGCTGTAATCAAATACATAAGTCCGGCGCAGTGCCAGTCGTCCGGCAACACGCGTCAGGCTAATGCGCGCAAATGCGACAGTGCCATCGAGGAATTGCAGGTTCATGCGGGTGCAGGCGTCCTGTGCGGCGCGATTGGCGCGCTCACGTGCGCCGAGGCTGTGCTGCCAAAAAAAGCCTACCGCAACAACGGTAACGATAATTAGCAATAACAGTGATGTGCTTAGCATGGTGGCACCAGTAGCTGTTGCCAGGCGAACTGAGGATCACCGATGGCCATGAAGTGTGGATTCAGTAGCGTATCGCGTTGGTTGTAAGTCAGCGGTTTACCTTGCAGATTAAGGACTTGTCCGCCTGCTGCTTCCAATACTGCCTGTCCGGCTGCCGTATCCCACTCTGAAGTTGGGCCTAGACGCGGATAAAAATCTGCCGCGCCTTCTGCTACCCGACAAAACTTGAGCGCGCTACCGACGGCGCACAGCTGGTGTTTACCCAGCTTAACCAACAGCGCATCCAGTGAGCCGGCTCGGTGCGAGCGGCTGCCGACCACAATCGGTGTTTGGCGCGCAGGTCGGTGCGTGTGTATGGGCTGCGCCGCTTGTTCGTCAATACGGTGTGCGCCTAATCCCACTGCACCCACATAGGCAACTTCAGCGGCGGGTATCGCTACCACCCCCAAAACAGGGCGCTGCTCATGGATCAACGCGATATTTACCGTGAATTCGCCGTTACGCTTGATGAATTCGCGTGTGCCATCCAGCGGATCGACTAGCCATAGAGTGGGCCAATGATGGCGCGTCGTAAATTGATGCTGTTCGGCTGGCGATTCTTCGGACAGCACTGGAATCGTTGGCGTTAGCTGCTGCAGTCCAGTGGCAATGATGCGATGTGCTTCCCGATCCGCCAGTGTCAGTGGTGAATCATCCAGTTTGTTTTCCACCGCGAACTCACTGGCATACACTTGCATGATGGCGGTACTGGCCTGACGGGCAAGATGTAGTACCGCCATGAGTAACTCGGTGCTTGGTTGGGCGAGGTTGGCGATGGACAATTGAGTCATGGCGCTGGTTCGTGGTAGGGGGTGAATCATAACGCGCTTACGGAGGCGACTTAAGGGGGCGTCACTGCCAAGCCGTGAGCAGCAAACGAATTTAGCCAATTGTTCTGCATATTGTGACCATAATAATTGCGTTTGTTAGTGCGTTTACGGTTAACTCAAGGCAAGATCAATGGTTAACTAGATACGGGCTTGAATCGCAATGGGGTCAATTTTCAATAATCGGTTGTCGGTGCTGCTGGCGGTCATGGGTTGTTGGGCAGTTCAGCCGGTCGTAACGCTGGCCGCTGACGTGGCTTACCAGTCGACCGTCAAGGGGCCGGCCCTTAAGTCGAATTCGGTGCTGGTGATCGACGAGTCGAGCGGATCAGTATTACTTTCGCAGCAAGCGAGTGTGGTGGCGCCAATTGCATCGATTACCAAGCTGATGACTGCCTTGGTGGTGCTGGAGGCGGATCAGCCCATGGATGAAATTATCCAGATTACCACCGCCGACAAAGATACCGAGCGCGGTAGTTCCTCACGGCTTGCGGTGGGCACCCGGTTGAGTCGCGCCGATTTGCTACACCTAGCGTTAATGTCGTCAGAGAACCGTGCCGCGCATGCGCTGGGACGCAATTATCCGGGCGGTTTGTCGCTCATGGTGCGAGCGATGAACGCCAAGGCGAAACAATTGGGTATGAGCCATGCGTACTTCGTCGATCCCACTGGTCTATCCAGTAAAAATGTGGCCAGTCCCGAGGATTTGTCGCGGCTGGTGATCGCTGCCTCGCAGAATGCTGCTATTCGGCGCTATTCAACGGATCAGGCTTACGCGGTCAAAGCGGGGCGCCAGATGCTGGAATATCACAATACCAATAAGCTGGTGGCGAAGTCGGACTGGGATATCGCAGTACAGAAAACCGGTTACATTTCCGAAGCAGGCAGATGTCTAGTGATGAAAGCCATGATCGCCGGACGTTCAGTGGTCATTGTCTTGCTCGATTCGGTTGGTAAGTACACTCGTGTAGCGGATGCCGCTCGCATCAAGAACTGGATGGAGTCATCACAACAGCTCGTTGCGCTATTGCAGCGAGACGATCACGTGTTGAGTGCGAGTAACTAATTCAACCGGTTTAGCAGCTGCTCCAGTTTGCCATTGAACCATTCTTGCATGCGTGAGTACCACGGTCGTTGCAGCCAAGTGGTGTAGTGCAGCTCTTCGCTTTGTGCAAAGTCTTGTAGCAGCAGCTTTTGCACCTTTTCCGCAAAAGCGCCATCGTTTATTTCCTGGTTGGCATCCAGATTCCAGCGCAGATTCCAGCGATCAAAGTTAGTAGAGCCTACACTGACCCAGTCATCGCATAGGGCGATTTTGGCGTGAATGAAGCGCGGCTGATACTCAAAGATCCGCACGCCATTTTTTAACAGACGAGCGTAATGGCGGCGTGACGCTTGCCGGATACGCGGGTGATCCGTGAGTTGGCCCGGTACCAGTATGCGCACGTCTAATTTGCGCTTAGCGGCCTCAATCAGCAGGTAACGCAGCTGTAGCGACGGTAGGAAGTAAGGCGTGACCAGCCATGTGCGTTGTGTTGATGTGGCAATGCGCATATGTAATGACTGGGCTACATGATGTGCATGTGGGCCGTTGCTGGCAGAGACGCGGCCTTGTTGGTTCCCTGCAAGTATTGGTGTGATTGCCGCTGCTTTTGCTTTGAAAAATTTTCTACTCAGCCCAAACCAGCTGCGGTCAAATAACTCGTTCCAGTCCGCAACCACCGGGCCACGCACGCTTAACATGACTTCATGCCATGGTGTGTCTACTGTGCGATTGTGTAGAAATTCGTCAACCAAGCCTGTACCGCCAACGAAGGCTAGCTGCCGATCAATCAGTAACAGCTTGCGATGGTTGCGCAATAAATTACCCACTCCTTGGCGCCATCGAAGTTGATTATAAAATTGCAGTCGTATGCCGGATGTCCGCAGCTGCTGCCTGTCGGCGGGGCTTACTTGCAGCGAGCCAAATCCATCAAACAAAATGCGCACGATCACACCGCGCTGTGCTGCCTGCACCAAGGCGGCGATGAACTGTGAGAATACTTCGCCGCTGCTGGCCAGATACATTTCCAGTTCAATGTTGTGCTGTGCTTGTTGAATCGCATCCAACATGACGGGAAAATACCGTAACCCATCGACTAGCAATTCAAATTGATTACCATTGCGCCAAGAAAAGCGTGGCGGCAGTAACTTAGGTAGTGAGTAGTGAGGCATTATTTGAGGGTGCTGTTTAGTACTTGTGCGATTCGTGCCCCAGCTTTGGCAAGCTGTTCCGGTAGATAGGTTTTAGCTGCACTTACATAGTCGGCGGACAACGTCAGCGTACTGTTTTGCTGATGACCGCACGCAAACCCCGGCAAACGACCATAAACCTGTTGCACCGCCAGTGTGTGTGATTGCTTTGCCCAGTCTTGGATAGTGCCATGCTGCCAATGGGCAAACTCACCTTGATAGCGTTGTTGCAGGCTGGCGGCATAGTTTTTGATGCGCATGCTACCTTGTAGCTGCTTAATCAATACGCTATCGAGTACCTCATGCAGCGGATATTGGTCGCCGCCAGCATATAACCGTACTTGTAGGCTATTGCCACCACGATCCGCATTGTCCGCCATGTGCAGGGGTTGATGGATGTCGCCCAGCATGTGTACCAGCAGGCGTAATGCCAACGCACGTTCACTAAGGCTGGCCTCGCGATTGGCAAGCTGCTTACGAAACAGGGCGATTTGTCGGGTGGCGCAATTGCCGTCAGCGCAATAATCACGGTGTTGGCAGACTGGCTGATTGTCGTAATGCCAACGATCCGACTCGGGCCAGCGCTGTGCCAGCGCGGTTCGGTATGTATCCATGTGGGTTGCAGCGATTGACAGGCTTTGTTCACCCAGTAGTTGTTCAATCTGGCGGTGCGCGGCATTGGTGAGCAATGATTCAGCAATCAGGCCGGTGATTCGATGTCCGATGTTGCTCCATGCATTCGCCGTCTGGGAGCAGAGCAGACATAGCAGCAGGCCAACATATCCACGTCGCAGGGCAGGTTTCATTTACGCAGCTTGCCACATGCTAAGCTGCCAACGCATCAGGAGTGAGTTAATGAAGAAACTAATCACCAAACAGGCTGCGACACCGCCCGTCCCAGCTGAGGTGTCGCGTGAGCAAGCAGAGCAGGCAGTGCGTACCTTGCTGCGTTGGGCCGGTGACGATCCACAGCGCGAGGGTTTGCTGGATACACCCAAGCGAGTCGCGACCGCGTATCGCGAGTGGTTCGCTGGTTATGAACAGGACCCGGCGCAATATCTAAAGCGAACCTTTAAGGAAGTTGCCGGTTACGACGAGATGATTGTGTTGCGTGATATCGAATTCGAATCATATTGTGAGCATCATCTGGCACCGATTATCGGTCGAGTCCATATCGGTTATCTGCCAACTGACAAGGTGGTGGGTATCAGCAAGTTGGCGCGAGTGGTCGATGGTTATGCCAAGCGGTTGCAAGTACAGGAAAAACTGACCGCTGAAATAGCAGGATGCATCAACGAGGTGCTCAAGCCGCGTGGTGTCGGTGTGGTGATGGATGCCGTGCACCAATGTATGACCACGCGAGGTGTGCATAAGCGCGGCGTATCAATGATTACCAGCAAGATGTTAGGTAGCTTCCGTTCCGACGCCCGTACCCGACAGGAATTTCTGAGCTTTATCGGTATTCGGGGTGGAGGCTGAGTGCAGCGTAGTTATTTTTGAGAATGTTCGATCGGGAGTTTTCCTGATTAAAATTAATGCAATTGGTGAAGTCAATGAACGCCGTATTAACTGATCTGGTTCAGGTGCTGGAGCTGGAACAACTGGAAATCAATCTGTTTCGTGGCGTTAGTCGCGATCTGGGTTTTCCTCAGGTGTTCGGTGGTCAGGTGCTGAGTCAATCATTGGCTGCGGCCAGCGCCACTCTTGAAGCGGGCCGCAATGTGCATTCAATGCATGCGTATTTCTTGCTGCCGGGTGATGTTAAAGCGCCCATCATTTACGAGGTGGATCGCAGTCGTGATGGGGGCAGCTTTTCCAGTCGACGCGTGGTGGCGATTCAGCATGGCCAGCAGATTTTTCATATGTCGTCATCTTTCCAGACTGCACAACAGGGCTTGGAGCATCAATCGACAATGCCTGTTGTACCCGCCCCGGAAAACCTGCAGGACATTCGTGACCTGATGGAGCAGGCCCCCGCTATTCCAGCGGAGCTCAAATGCTGGTTTAAGATTCCGCTGCCCATTGAGTTTCGTCCAGTTGATTCTGAGCAAATGATGTCAGCACATCCCTCCGAATCGCAATCAAAGTTCTGGTTTCGTGCGATTGATAAACTATCGGATGATCCAGTGCTGCATCATTGCGTGCTGGCCTATGCCTCTGATTTTTATTTGCTGCGTACGTCAACCCAGCCGCACGGTATTCCATTCCCCAGCGCCAACTTGAAACTGGCAAGTATTGATCACGCCATGTGGTTTCATCGTCCAGTTCGTGTTGACGAATGGTTGCTGTACTGCATCGATAGCCCCAGTGCCTCGGGTTCGCGTGGGCTATCGCGTGGCTTGATTTATAATCGCGCCGGTGCGTTGGTGGCGTCCGTGGCGCAAGAGGGCTTGATTCGTTACAACCCTTAAACGACATTTTGCTTGTGCCGTAGGCCGGGCCTTAACCCGGCTCTGATTTGGTTACAGAGTGATTGCATGAAAAATATTGGCACCCCCTTATCTCCTGCGGCTATTCGCGTCATGTTGTTAGGCAGCGGTGAGTTGGGTAAAGAGGTCATCATTGCTCTGCAACGCTTGGGCGTAGAAACCATTGCGGTGGATCGTTACGACAACGCGCCCGGTCAGCAAGTGGCACATCACGCCCGCACCATCGCCATGAGCGATCCAGTCGCACTGCGCGAGTTGATTCTCAAAGAGAAGCCAGACTTGGTGGTGCCGGAAATCGAAGCTATTGCTACCAGCGTGTTGCAGGATCTGGAAGCCGAGGGCGTAGTACAGGTTATTCCGACCGCACGTGCCGCTAGATTGACCATGGATCGCGAAGGTATTCGCCGTCTTGCTGCCGAGACCTTGGAGTTACCCACCAGTCCTTATAAATTTTGCGACACGTTTATTGAGCTGCAAGCAGCGATTGATAGTGGTATTGGCTATCCCTGCATCATCAAGCCAGTGATGAGTAGCTCCGGAAAAGGTCAAAGCAAGGTTGATGGCCCTGGCGATGTTGCCAAAGCGTGGGACCACGCCATGGCAGGTGGCCGTGTCGGCCAAGGTCGTGTGATTGTCGAAGGATTTATCGGCTTTGATTACGAGATTACCTTGCTTACCGTGCGAGCTATTGGCGCTGATGGAAAGATCGAAACGCAGTTCTGTGAACCCATTGGCCATGTGCAAGTCAGTGGCGACTATGTAGAAAGCTGGCAACCACATGCCATGCAGCCAATAGCGTTGCAACGCGCCCGTGACATTGCCAAAGCCGTGACCGATAACCTCGGGGGGCAGGGAGTTTTTGGTGTTGAACTATTCGTCAAAGACGAGCAAGTGTGGTTTAGTGAAGTCAGCCCGCGTCCGCACGATACCGGCATGGTCACCATGATCAGCCAATGGCAGAGCGAATTTGAACTGCATGCTCGCGCCATTCTCGGGCTGCCTGTGAATACCGCATTGAAAAGTCCGGGCGCCAGTGCCGTGATCTACGGCTGCGTCGATGCAGAAGCCATTGGGTTCGATGGCGTTGCCGACGCACTGTGTATTCCCAACACTGATATTCGTTTATTCGGTAAACCAGAAAGCTTCGTCAAACGTCGTATGGGTGTGGCACTAGCATTTGATGCGGATGTGGCAGTTGCCAGAGTGCGAGCGAAGGAGGTGGCGGGGAAGGTTAGGCCGAAAGGAGTTGGGAAATAAACAAATCTACCATCATCGAACTTTCGCTTAATGACGTGAGCGAGCTGCGTCAATTATTTCCTTTGTTCTCTGTGCTTCGTCCACACTTGTCCAAGATGAGTTTATTGAGATGATCTGATTACCGACCCTCATCAAAAGCACCAAGGTTTTGCCGGGTCATTGCTAGATGGATTAATTGACCAACAAGCGGAAGCCTTATGTTGTACCGCTATTCATTTGGGTACAGGGTTTGCGCGATACGATGCGCATCGACTTTGCTTGCATAAAGGATTCGTTATGGGCTACCACTATATGGAAAAGAAACTCGGCTCGTAGGCTGTGTGTCACATCGAGCCTACGAGCCGCAATTATGACCAAAGTTTCTTGTCGGGCTTGGTGACTACCAACGCAAGCCGAATTTCGCGCCGTAACTGGTGATGCCGCCGGTCTGGTCGGCTTCAAACGCCAAATTTGGCAGACCAAGGTTGAAATTTAGCCCGACGAAGTACTTGGTTTGCGTGATGCTCGCTGACTTAAGCAGCGGGACATTGACCGGTGTCGCGTTAGTCCAAACTTGACCGATGCCACCGTATGGAGTGATCACGGCGAAGCCTTTCGAGATGGAAAGATCCATGCTGGTGGTTTTCAGGTTCAGCTGGTCAACACCAGTAACTTTGGAGTAAGTGGCATGCAGCGAAATAGCGGGCGTGGCGACACCACCTTCAACAAAAGCCCAGCGGGCTTCAGCGCCGTACAGACGTATATTGGTGCTGGGAATCTGCAGGTAGAAGGCGCCGACGTCGATGTTCAGCGGCAGTCCTTTGGCTACCCGTAGCATTGGTACGGGCAAGGTGTTGGGAATGGAATCGCCGCCGGTGGATTTTTCCCAGATGGCCACGCTTTTTAGCGAGGTGCCAGTGACGGACAAGCCAAGGTCAAAGCCAGTCACGCCCAGCGCTGCCGCTGGTGATAGTGATTTATAAGACAGCGCGGCACCCATGTCCTCTGTTAGTAGTTTGAACTCGGCTTGGCCAAGGGTCTGCAGCGCATCGATATCAGAAGCCTGTGCGGGAGTGCTCAGCAGGGGAGCGCTTAGTGCGGCAAATAGCGCGCCATTAGACAGCAGTTTTTTCATCGAATCCTCGGTCATTGAGATTGAGATAACAGGTGCGATTATCGACCGCTCTGGCTGCGGGGCCGCGCTGTCGGCAGCTAGGGACGGTCGGTTTTGTGAACTGGAGCAGCATGCTCAACTACGCAGGGTATTCATCTACTCATAGCCAAAGTTTCTGACCTAGGTTTGGTCACTCCGTTACAGTTCGCTACCATGTACAAGTACGACCAAATTGACCGACAAATTGTCGACCAGCGGGTGGCGCAGTTCCGCGATCAAACTGAGCGGTTTCTGGCTGGGCAACTGCCTGAAGACGACTTTCGTCAGTTGCGGCTGCGTAATGGCCTGTATATCCAGCGTTATGCGCCGATGCTGCGCGTATCCATTCCTTATGGATTGCTGTCCAGTGATCAGCTGCGGATGTTTGCACGGATTGCGCGGGAATATGACAAAGGTTTCGGGCATTTCACCACTCGCCAGAACATTCAGTACAACTGGCCGGAATTGCCCAAGGTGCCGGATATTCTGGAATTGCTGGCGTCGGTGGAAATGCATGCCATTCAGACCAGCGGTAATTGCATTCGCAATGTGACCTCCGATCACTTGGCCGGGGTGGCTAGGGATGAGTTGGAAGATCCACGCCCGTGGTGCGAACTGGTGCGGCAATGGGCCACTGTGCATCCTGAGTTCAACTTTTTGCCGCGCAAGTTCAAAATCGCCGTGACCGGTGCCATTGCTGATCGCGCCGCAGTACGGGTGCATGACATCGGCTTGATCTTGAAGCGCAACGATGCCGGCGTGCTGGGCTTTGAGGTGCTGGTGGGCGGTGGTCTGGGCCGCATGCCGATTATTGGCAAGACCATTTATGAGTTTGTGACACCGCAGGAATTGCTGGGCCGTCTGGAAAGTATTCTGCGTGTCTACAATCTGGAAGGTCGGCGCGACAATCTGCAAAAGGCCCGTATCAAGGTGCTGGTGAAGTCACTGGGTATCGACAAGTTCCGTGAATTGGTGGACGCGGACTGGCTGGCCTCGCGAGATTACGCGCCATCACTTACCGATGTAGAAATTGCGCGTGTGAAGTCCTACTTTGCACCGCCTGCCTATGCGGCGTTGTCTGATGTAGATGCGGTTACTGGCAAGGGTAATGAGTTCCGTCGCTGGTACCAGCACAACACGCGTGCGCATCGCATGCCGGGTTATCGTGCGGTGTTCCTGTCACTTAAATCAGTGAAGCGGCCACCCGGTGACATTACCGATTCGCAGCTGGATGCGGTGGCTAATCTGGCCGATCAATTTACCTTGGGTGAAGTGCGTGCTACGCACGATCAGAACTTATTGTTCGCCGATGTAAAGCAAAGTGATCTGTACGCACTATGGCAACAGCTGGTTGCGATAGATCTGGCCACTGCCAACATTGGCACACTCACCGACATGATCGCCTGTCCAGGCCTCGATCTGTGTTCGTTGGCAAATGCGCGTACTTACACCGTGGTTGATTTGATTAACGAGCGCTTTGATGATCTCGACTATCTGTACGACTTGGGTGAAATTCAGTTGAAGATGTCGGGTTGTATGAATGCCTGTGGTCACCACCACGTGGGTCACATCGGTATTCTCGGTGTCGATAAGCATGGCGAGGAGTGGTATCAAATTACGATTGGCGGCGCACCTAATGGTGAAGAAGCTGGGCTCGGACAAGTCATTGGTCGCTCCTTCAAACAGGAAGAAGTGCCCGACGTACTGGAGCGTTTGTTCCGTGTCTACGTGCAGTTGCGCATAGAAGGCGAACGGTTTGTCGATACCGTTCGTCGCACTGGCATTGCGCCATTTAAGGAGGGTGCGTATGCGCAAGATCATCAAGCAGCGTGAAATCATCGCTGATACGTGGCGCTATGCCGAAGAAGATGCGACTGTGCCAGCGGTGATTGTGTCGTTGACGCAATGGCAGGCGGAGCGTGCGCTATTGCTTGCTTCCGGCAAACCACTGGGCGTGAAACTTGGCCCCGCCGATAAAGTGGAAGTGTTAGCGCAGGACGCTAGCAAGTTACAGCTGATCGCCTTGGAGTTTGGCGGCCTCGGTGAAGGTCGGGGTTATAGTCAGGCGCATATTCTACGCCGCCGCTATGGCTTCAAGGGTGAGTTGCGGGCGATGGGCAAGATTCAACGCGATCAATTGTTCTGCATGGCGCGCTGCGGTTTTGATGCCTACGAAATGCCGGAAGGTACTGATCTTGATGTTGCACTGACGGCATTCAACGATTACACCGTGGCATATCAGCCGGGCATTGACACCGGCGGCGTACAGCTACAGCAGCGTTAGCTTCTAGCAATAGCGGTATCGTTTAACGGCTTTCGACTCGCTGTCAGTACTTACTGATAAACGCCAGTACCGTGCGATTAAACACGCCGGGGTTTTCCCAGTACGATGAGTGACCGCTTTCGGGAATAACAGCGGACTCAACTCGTTTCAAGCGTGAGGATAATACGCGCAACAGTGACGGCGGCGTATACAGGTCAGCATCGCCAGTCATGACCAGCAGCGGAACTTTGAGGCCATTAAGGTCGTTCAAAGTAACCATGCGCAGATCGGCGGTGCTGCTGGGATCCATGTGGCCATTGCGACCGCCGCCTCTGTGACCTTTGCCACTTTTATTTGGCCCATCGATACTGCCCTGATCTGCATTCGTCAGTTCCAGCCAATGCTGCTGACCTTCAGGATTGGCGGCACGGTACGATGGTCCTAGTTCGCGTACTTCCGGTGGTAATCGGTTAAATTCAGGAGGGCGAATGCGGTCAGCCATCGTGCTGTATTCTCGATCCTTTATGTAACCATTGCTGTTGCAAATGATCACGCTGCGCAGTTGTTCGCTATGGGCCAACGCATACTGTAGGGCGACGCCGCCGCCTGCGGCGGTGCCTAGGAGATGAAATTTAGGCAAGTTAAGTTTGGTGGTCAGCTCAGCTATCAATGTAGATGCATCGGTGTTCTTTGATTTGTCAACGCCTTGATAGTCGATGGCAATGAAGCGATATCCGGCAGCAATAAATGCAGGAATCTGGTGTTCCCATAGCATGCTGTTGCCTGAGGCACTATGCAGGAAAACCACCGGAATGCCTTTGCCGCCAGCATCTCGATAAAACACGCTGCCGCCGGGTAATTCGATGGTCGTGTCAGTAACTTTGGCTGTTGTGCTCTGTGCGTGTGCAGGATGATATCCAAAGCTAAAGCTCAGGATAACTAGTAACAACGCGCAGTTCCGAATCAGGTGCATGACACTCCTCTAGGCATGTCTGTATGCCTGTGCTATGGATTGTCGCATCTGGTCTGCCCATGGCCCTATTCAATAAATGTTAAAAAATCTCAAGTTGCGTTCAGTAAGGCGGCGCAAGGCTGTGCGCAGTAGTGATTCTGATGGCGGTAAGCGGCGCGCCGCTTGGCCGGGCCATCCATGGCTCGGCGGTATTTTTCAAGTTTATTGCGCTTTTCCTGCCTCAACCTGGATTGACAGCTTCACTTCCTGTTTGAAGCCAGCTGCCTTGAGAAAGTCAATGCCAAAGTCGGATCGATCGATAGTCGCCGACGCATCCGCTCCGCAGACATCTTTCTTTGACATTGCGTCGAAAATACACTTGAAACTGTTAATGGTAAGCGTCACTGGTTTGGTAACACCGTGCAGGGTCAGTTCCCCTTGGATTTCAGTGGGGGCGTCGCCCTTGAAGTTAGTCAGTGTGCCCTTGTAGGTAGCGGTTGGGAATTTCTTAACATCAAAGATACCCTCGCCCAAAGCATGTTCGTTCATCTTGTCGAGGCCGAAGTCGACTGAGCCGACATCAATGGTGATGTCTACTGTGCCGGTCTTGGCAGCAAGATCCAGCTGCACGGTGCCGCTGGATTTGTTGAACTTCCCGCGCCAGTTCGACAGGCCGCCCTTGTGGTCGGCTTCAAAACTTGGGTATGTGTGGCTTGGGTCAATGTTGTACAGCACCGGAGCGGCGAGTGCCGCGCCTGATGCGAGTATCAACGATAAGGCGATTGCTGATTTCTTCATGGGAATCCTCCGTTAGATTCAAGTAAAAAAACGACGTCTATTTGCTGGTGCTAACGAGATGAAAGTGTATGGTCACTTTGTCATCAATTATTTCTTTCCAACTGGGGTTGCCCACACCAAAGGCAGACCGTGAAAATACAAAGCTGCCATCGAAAATGTTGCCAACGGCAGAGGGTTGTACAGTAATTGGTACGGTGATGGTTAATACTTTTCCCTTGATGGTGAGTTTGCCGGTTGCATCAAACTTGCCTGCGGCACCCGCCTTGATAGCAGTGGATCGAAAGGTTGCCGTTGGGTAGGTGTCACTATCAAACCATTCTTTCCCGCGTACTTCTGCATTGTAGCCTTCGTCACCGAGATCAAGGCTGCCGGTTACTACGTCGATAGCCGCAGTGGCGGCAGCTGCATTTTTTGGGTCGTAAGCAATGTGGCCGCTGAATTTCAGGAACGGTACTTTTACAGCAACGCCTTCTTGCTTGAAAGTAGCAGTGATCTTGCTTTTGCTTGCATCAACGTTGCTGTCGGCCGCTAATGCAGTCAATGTGAACGCTAGGCCAATCGCCATAATTTTTGCGCCAAAAGAACCAAACTTAAGCATTGAAGCGGTCTCCATAACGAGAGTTTAAAGCCAAAACAATCTAGTGGCGTCTGGGTAGCATGCGCCTTAGCGTGTCGTCACGGTCAAAAAAATGATGCTTCAGTGCTGCGACAATATGTATGGTAACAAGGACGACCAGCACCCAGCCGAATAGTTCATGTATTTCGCGCAGGGACTGCGCTAGCTCACGATTCTTGTCAATGAAAGTGGGTAGTGGTAGCAGTCCTAGATACACTACTGGATAGCCGGATGCATTGCTGTACGCCCAGCCACTAAGCGGTATGGCGAACATCGCGAGATATAACAGTCCGTGCAATGTGTGTGCGCTGTTACGTTGCCATGCTGGCATGGGTAACAGTGCTGGTGCGGTGTGCGTCAAGCGCCACAGAGAGCGTATTGCCGCCAGTCCCAGCACAGTAACGCCCACCCACTTATGCCAGTTAAACATGCGTAGCTTGAGTGGGCTGATCGCCATCTCGGTCATGATCCACCCCAGCGCGAAAGCACTGATGATGAAGCCCGCAATTAACCAATGCAGCGCAATGGCAGTGCGGGTGTAGCGAGCGGGTTCTGCGGGTGCGGTTTTTGTCGACATGGTGGCGGATGCAGCCTATAAGGTTCTCATTGTGCCACGCTCAGTCATTGCAGACCATTCGACAAATGAAAAGAAGCATCAAGAATTCAGCCGTAGTCGGTCAGTCGCGCTTACATGAAGTAGAGAACAGCGAGTATTAGTGCATTTTTCACCAGTCATGTCAGCGCACCGATTGTCAAAAGCGGCAATAGTCGTGCCAGCCGCCAGTTCGACGAGTGAGTCTCTATATCTTCGCGTGTTTATGTGGCGGGCATGTGTCCGTCATTTCAAGCCGTGTCGACATTGAATTGTAATGCGGCCAGTCGTTCGTAAAGTGGACAGGTTTGCAGTAGTGCGGTGTGGCTACCGACGGCAACCAGTTGTCCTTGGTCAAGTACGGCGATGCGATCTGCTTTAAGCACTGTTGCCAGTCGATGCGCAATAACTAATGTGGTGCGATGTTCCATCAGCTGTACTAGTGCTTGCTGCACCAGTTGTTCGCTTTCCGCATCCAGTGCGCTGGTGGCTTCATCCAGCAACAGGATGGGTGGGTCGCGCAGGATGGCGCGTGCAATGGCAAGTCGTTGCCGTTGGCCACCAGAAAGACGTGTGCCTCGTTCACCAAGGTGAGTGTCGTAGCCTTGCGGTAACTGGCTGATAAAATCATGCGCTGCTGCAGCCCGCGCAGCGTCTTCAATTTCTGCATCGCTGGCATCGGGGCGACCGTAGCGAATGTTGTCTCGCGCGGTGGTACCAAACAACACTGTGTCCTGCGGCACTAATGCAATACGTGTTCGCACTGCCGCCGGATCAGCTTGCGATATATCGACTCCATCGATCAACACGCGACCTTGCTGTGGATCGTAAAAACGCAGCAGCAGTTGCATGACAGTGCTTTTGCCCGCACCTGAGGGGCCAACCAACGCCACGGTTTCGCCGGGTTTGATTTGTAGGCTGAAGTTTTGCAGGGCCAATTGACCGGGTCGTGATGGATAGTTAAATGACACTTGCGTGAATTCAATTCGACCTTGTCCGGGTATGGGCAGGGCCTGAGCGGCGGCGGGTGCGCGGATTTCCGGTTGTGCCTGATATAAATCCATCAATCGCTCCATGGCACCGGCCGCACGCTGTACGTCGCCCCATACTTCACTAAGCATGGCGGCTGACATGGCCATGTATACCGAGTACATCAGAAACTGACTGAGTTCACCAAAGCTCATATTGCCCGCCAACACTTTGCGCGCACCCATCCATAGCACGAGTGTCACTGCAGAGAACACCAGAATGGTGCCGAGAGCAGTCAGGAATGAACGTGCACGAATCCGTAGCAATGCAGTGGTGAAAGAGTCTTCAACGGCTTCGCTATAGCGTTTGCTGTGTAGTGGTTCCAGCTGGAATGCTTGTACGGTTTGCATGGCGTTGAGCGTTTCATCAGCCATGGCGCTGGTGTCGGCAATGCGATCCTGTGAAGCACGCGACAGCACGCGCACTTTACGACCCATTAACAACATTGGCGCAATGATCACCGGTAGCATCACCAAGAACATCATGGTCAAAGCAGGACTGGTAATGATCAACAACACTAATGCGCCGATCAGAGTCACTACTGAACGTAGTGCCATTGATACACTGGAACCAATCAATGATTGCACCAATGTCGTGTCGGTTGTAAGCCGCGATAACACTTCGCCAGTGCGAGTTACTTCAAAGAAGGTGGCGTCCATCCGTACTACCCGTGCATACACAGCGCTGCGCATATCTGCTATCACGCGTTCGCCTAGCCAGGTCACCATGTAAAAGCGTAGTGCAGCAAACGCACCGAAGGCCACTGCTGCCAACAGAAACAGCAAGAAGTATTGATTGATGGTGTCGGTATCGCGTAGTGCCATGCCATCATCAATCAGATGTTTGAACGCAATTGGTAGTGCCAGCTGCGCGCCGGCGGCGATCAGCAAAAATGCGGCCGCCCACAGTAAGGTGCCGTAGTAAGGTTTGACGAACGGCCAGACGCCTCTCAGTGGCGTTAACGATTTTGCTTTAGGACGATCAGGATGCAGTTGTGGTGGCATAGTGTGTGGTCAAATTGGCAACGGGATTATTGTTAATGTTCCCGCATAACTGGTGGAGAGGCTGGAAAGATACGTCATTCTCGATTCGCTTTCGCGGCCCATGACCCGTAATGATGACGTAAACCTGCGTGCAGTTTCTCGCGTTCTTCAGGGATCATCTGCTTCCATTTTTCGTGCATTCGCTAATGCGCTGCTTGATCACAATTCAATTCCTCCGAAATCCTGAAGCTCTTGATAAAAAGTATGCAGTCGCTGCCGCAGTGCTTGCGTGATAGCAGTATGTTGGCGCTGATCCTAGTCAGTGCTGATGGTTAGCTGAAGTGTCATTGTCGCAAATGCTACTTTTTCAGTAACCAAGCGCTTTCAGTGGCTGCGCCCAGCCCCTTCATTCCCCCTGCCACGGGCCTGCTTTCAAGTAGCGTCAGCTGGTAAGCTACTTGGTAGCGTCGACGTATTTCATCACTACTCAGTGAGAACGGAGGGCCATCCATTAGGCTCTGATCGTATTCAAAAGTCAGCAATAGCTGTGTGGCTTTATCGGTGATGTCTAATAAATGCTTTGTATACTTCGCGCGCGTCGGCTCTGGCAAGGCAACCAACGCGGCGCGATCATAACTGGCGTCAATCTGCCCAAGAGTTGCTTTTGATAGATCAAAAATATCGCCAATAAAGATGTCGATGTTGGCCGCGCTGTAGTGCAAAAGCTTACCGATGGTTGCAATTGCTGGTGTAATGCCAAGCTCTGTGAAAAGCTGTTTAATGGCGAGTTGGCTCAGTTCTGCTCCTGCAACGCGGTAACCTTTAGAAAGTAGCCAGACAATATCTACGGTCTTGCCACACAAAGGCAGAAATACGCGCGCGCCTTGTGTGAGTCCAAGTGTATTGAAGTGGGTAACTAGCAATGAGTTGGGCCTTCCTTCGTGAAAACCGATTTCATTCTTTTCCCACTTCTGCTGCCAAAAACCTGGGTTCATGTTGGTTCCTGTATTGAGCCCGCTGGGCTTTAGTTGCCATACAATGTTAGACGGATGAGAAGCGAAAATATTGTTGTTAGTATCCTGCTTCTTTTGCAATTTTGTTGGCGAGTATCGCCATTCACGCTAATTAGGTGCCAATGCTGTCCTCACTGCGATTTGATAATGCCTTTGTGCGTGAGCTACCTGGCGAAGCGCAGACCAGTACCCGTGCGCATCAAGTGCTGGGTGCATTGTATTCGCGTGTCTACCCAACGCCGGTGTCAGCGCCGCGCTTGTTGGCGCATTCGCCCGACGTAGCGAGGTTGGTGGGCATTGATGAGGCGGCGGTAAATACGTCGCACTTTGCCGCTGTTTTCGCTGGCAATGAACTGCTGGATGGCATGCAGCCTTACGCTGCCAATTATGGAGGTCATCAATTTGGTCATTGGGCAGGCCAGTTGGGTGATGGTCGTGCCATCACCTTGAGTGAGACCATTAATGCCGCTGGCGAACGCTGGGAATTACAACTCAAAGGCGCGGGGCTGACACCCTATTCGCGTACCGCAGATGGTCGTGCCGTGCTGCGCTCGTCGCTGCGCGAGTTTCTGTGCAGCGAAGCCATGCACCATCTGGGTGTGCCGACGACACGCGCGCTGAGCTTGGTGTTAACCGGTGATACCGTGGTGCGCGATATGTTTTACGACGGCCATGTGCGTGCTGAACCGGGTGCGATTGTGTGTCGGGTTGCGCCGTCATTCATTCGCTTTGGTAACTTTGAGCTACCGGCTTCGCGGGGCGAGTTGGCGTTATTGAAGCAACTGATCGATTTTACTATTCGACGTGATTTTCCAGAGCTGCAGGCCAGTGGTGAACAACTGTATATCGACTGGTTCGCGCAAGTATGTGAACGCACCGCGCGTATGGTGGCACATTGGATGCGAGTCGGTTTCGTGCATGGTGTGATGAACACCGACAATATGTCGATACTGGGGCTGACCATTGACTACGGCCCATATGGTTGGATTGACAATTTTGATTTTGACTGGACCCCCAACACTACAGATGCAGAGGGTGGACGTTACCGTTTTGGGCAACAGGCGCGTATTGCTTACTGGAATCTAACCCGTCTGGCCAACGCGTTGGTGCCGGTGTTTGCTTCCGTTGATTCGCTGAATGCCGGGCTACAGCGGTTTATTGATGTGTATACCCAGATGGAACGCGAACATGTTGCCGCTAAGCTCGGTTTTGCACAGTGTCGCGACGACGATGTTGACTTGATGAATTCGTTGTATGCCTTATTGCATGCAGCAGAAGTGGATATGACACTATTTTTCCGTTCGCTGAGTGAAGTGGATATGGCCAAGCCCAGTCTCGATCCATGCGGCGATGCTTTTTATAACGACGCCAAACGACACGCCGTTGAGGCACAGTTCAACGCATGGTTGTGTCGGTACGTAGCTCGCCTACATGATGATGAGTTGTTGCCGGTTGCACGTCGTCAGCGTATGCATGCCGCCAATCCATGTTACGTGCTGCGTAATTATTTGGCGCAACAAGCCATTGAGCGCGCCGAGCAGGGTGACTATGACGGAATACACGAATTGTTGGCCGTGCTGCGTCACCCTTATACCGCGCAACCGGGGTGTGGACAGTTTGCGCAACGTCGACCTGATTGGGCGCGTAACAAGCCGGGTTGCTCTATGCTGTCCTGTAGTTCCTGAATGAGTGAATTTGCATGACCGCCATGATTGATGGCTTGCCGACACCGCGTCGTTATCTGGCGATTTTAGCCGTGTCACTGGGTACCGCGTTGGCGGTTGTTGACGGTGCCATCGTTAATGTCGCCTTGCCGACTATCGCCCATGATTTGGGCGTTTCCAATTCGTCGGCAGTGCTGGTGGTGACGGTATATCAATTGGTATTGATGATGACACTGCTGCCGTTTTCGGCATTGGGCAGTCGCATCGGCCTGCGGCGCTTGTATCAGTATGGACAGTTAGCCTTCACCATCGCGACGGTGCTGTGTTTCTTCGTCAAGAGCCTGCCGTTTCTGTTGGTGGTGCGTGCCATACAGGCATTAGGTGCGGCGGCGGCATTGAGCGTATCTAGTGCGTTGGTGCGTTCCATTTATCCGGCACGTCAGCTCGGTCGCGGCATGGGGGTCAACAGCGTGGTGGTGTCGGTATCGGCAGCGCTGGCGCCCACGCTGGGTGGGTTGATTCTGTCAGTTGCGCCGTGGCCATGGTTATTCGCAGCTGCAGCGCCGTTGGGGATGTTGTCACTGATATTAGGGCAGCGCGTACTGCCAGAGCCAATACGTCGCCATGAGCCTTATGATGTGTTGGGAGCGCTGCTATGCGCGCTGACCTTTGGTTTGACCATCGCTGGGCTGGAGAGTGTGGTGCACGGTGATTCGCCGGTGGTATCGCTGGCAATTGTGATGCTAGGGATCATTTTCGCGGTGATCTTTGTGCGTCGTGAGTTGGGCGAGCCAGATCCGATTTTGCCGGTGGACTTGTTATCACAACCCGTACTGGCGTTGTCGAGTTTCGGTGGGTTGTTGGCTTTCATTGCTGCCATGACCACGATGTTGTCACTGCCATTTCGCTTGCAGCTGCATTACGACTTTTCACCCGGCGAGGTGGGTGCAGTGATTACGCCATGGCCGTTAGCGATGATGGTAATAGCACCACTGGCCGGCATATTGTCGGATCGATTTCCCGCCGGGATCCTCGGTGGTATCGGCATGAGCATTGCGACCATGGCGTTATTGCTGTTGGCGTTCTTGCCACCAGATGCAGGCTATGTCGATATTGCGTGGCGTATGGCGCTATGTGGTACAGGATTCGGGTTGTTTTTGGCTCCCAATACACGTCTGATTGTTGGCTCGACGCCGATGGCTCGCGCCGCTGCTGCAGGTGGCTTGATTTCCACTACACGACTTACCGGCCAGACGCTTGGCGCAACCATGGTTGCGATGTTGTTGACTGCGGGTGTGGGTGATGGGAGTGTGCCGACTCTGGTTGCAGCAGCACTGACGCTCATCACCTTGATATGCAGTGTGGCGCGCTTGAATACGACCTTGCAAAAATTATCGGATAGTCACTAGCTGTTGGTTGATTGCCTCTATCAAGCAGACCTCTGCCGCTACGCAAGACGAGTCCATAAATCAAGTTCGACTATCAGTTGCTATCTGACGCCAATGTTGAAGTGGTCGTCAAGTTCGGTTTGAAATATAAAGTGACGGATAACTTCTTGAATACGTCGCAGGCACTAAATAATGGTTAGTGTCATCCTAGGGTCGGTAATCAAGTGGATTGTAGTTACTTGATTGCCGGTCTGAATGCCTGCATCACCGCTTCATTGGTTTCCAGTCGTGGCCCACCGATCAGGTCGATGCAATAGGGCACGGCGGGGAAGACGACTTCCAGATTCTCTTTGATTGATTTGGGTTTGCCCGGCAGGTTGATGATCAAGGTGCTGCCGCGTGTACCTGCTATTTGCCGTGACAGAATGGCGGTGGGCACAAACTTGAGTGAGGCGCTACGCATCAGCTCACCAAAGCCGGGTAACAATTTATCGCATACCGCAATGGTGGCTTCCGGTGTGACATCACGGGCCGCAGGGCCAGTACCGCCGGTGGTGACAATCAACGCACAGCCGACCACATCGGCTTGGCGTTTCAGCTCGGTTTCAATCAACTCTTGTTCGTCCGGTACCACTCTGTAATCAAGTTCAAACGGCGTACTCAGCCATTTGCGTAACAATTCCGCACAGGCTTTGCCGGGGATATCTTCATAAATCCCGGCGCTGGCGCGGTCGGAAACATTGAGGATGCCAATGATGGGGGTGCTGCTAGGTGCTTGGATCATGGGTCATCAGATGTCGTTGAGTTCGTTATGGTATGCACTATAACGGAGGGCTGCTGGCATCGTAGTGGATTGGATTCTCATTGCCAGCGCTGCTCACATTTTGGAGGACGTCGTCAGGTCGTTAAACTTTCGCCGGATAATCCTCCCTTTTTAACTGCTGTCAGAAGTGGAGGTTAAGCGGCCATAATGAGCGCCGATGCTTTTCGAATCATGTAATGTTCCAAGATGATGGTGTCAGGCCGCGTGGATCGCAGCTTCTATATGCCGCGATGGATATGTGCCCCTATAACGTGACGGTCTGAGTTGGCTTCGGCGGCGCGGTTGCTGTGCTAGCAAGCCGCGCTTTTGCGGTACGTGATGCAACCCGCTCCAGCAACTCAATCATCTCAATCACGGCATCGCGGGCAATGCCCTGTGCAATGAATACAATGCGAGTGCGATGATCCGCGTCGGGCCAAGCATCTAACCAGGCAAGGTTGTGTAGCAGATGTTGCGCGCCCTGAACTACCGCTGGTCGCCCTTGCTCTTCAGCGATATTGACCAAGCCTTTTACGCGCAACAGGTTGGAACCAAGGTTGTTTTCCAGCGAGCTAAGTAACAAGTGCAGCGCTTCACGAGCAATCGGCTGTTCTTTTACAAAGCAGAATGAAGCGATATCTTGTAGGTGATGCGAGTGATCGTGACCCTCATGGTCATGGTCATGCGTATCGTGTAGGTAAGCATCGGCATTGAGCCAGCGCAACGCTTGTTCGGCGCTACGGCGAGGATCGAAACCTAGTGCGCGTAACAGCTTCACAATATCCGTTTCTTGCGTTGGCACGGGTTCGATAACAGCGGCTGGATTCGCAGTACGCAACGAGGCGGTGAGCTTACTTTCAGCATCGGTTGCATCGCCCGCCACCAAATCGAGCTTGGTAATGAGCACATGATCCGCCACTGCAATTTGCCGCACGGATTCATCGTGCTTGATGAGTGTGTCAGTGCCATTCACTGCATCGAAGGTGGCGATAATGTGCGCCACGCGATACTGAGTTTCCAGTGCTGGCTCAGACAGCAATGCTTGCAGTACCGGCGTGGGGTCGGCCAGTCCTGATGTCTCGATGATAACGTGATCAAATGCCTGTATTTCACCCGCTGCGCGCGCGATATGTAATTCCGTCAGCGTTGCTAGCAGATCGCCACGCACCGTGCAGCACATGCAGCCATTGTCGAGCACCACGATGTTGTCATTGCTGGCAGCGACGAGTGAATGATCGAGACTGACTTCGCCAAACTCATTGATGACGACTACTGTTCGCGCCAAATCTGGATGACGAATAGCGCGTGATAACAGTGTGGTTTTGCCGCTGCCCAAAAAGCCGGTCAGCAATGTCACCGGTACGCGTTGTACCGATGCTGAGTTGTTGTTGGTCATTACGGCGTTGCCTAGAAAACCTCGCAGCCGGGCAGCCCGCAGGAAATCAGGCGATCTGATGGGAAGCTGGTGATGATCTCGCAGCCTGTCTTGGTGACGACAACCTCTTCTTCGATACGTGCTGCGCCTGAGCCGTCATCTGCACCGCACCAAGTTTCCAGCGCGAATACCATGCCTTCTTTCAGTGGCTGGGTCTGGCCTTTGTAACGCTTGGAGAAAATAGGCCGTTCCCACAATGACAGGCCAATACCGTGCCCGTATTGCAGCAAGAAGGCTTCGGCTTCATCTTTGTAGCCAAATTCCTGAGCGTCTGGCCACACCTGCGCGACTTCGTCAGGGGTGACGCCGGGACGGATCATATCAATGGAGGCGCTGATCCACTTCGACGCCTTTTCGTAGGCTTCAATCTGATACTTGTTAGGCTCGCCGCAAATGAAGGTGCGGTAGTAGCAAGTGCGATAGCCGTTGAACGAATGCATGATGTCGAGGAATACCATGTCGCCGGGCTGAATCATGCGGTCTGAGAAGGTATGCGAATGAGGTCTGCCGCGCGGGCCGGATACGGAATTCACGCACTCAACGCGCTCTGAGCCCAGGCGAAACAGCCGATCATGCGCAATCGCGACCAACTCGTTCTCACGAGTACCGGGGCGCACGGCCTTGATGATGTCGACATAGGTGGCATCGACCATGGCTGCGGCGACTTTGAGTAATTCAATTTCATCCCAGGTCTTGATTTCGCGGGCATCCAACAATGCCTGTTGACCATCAACAATTTCGATGCCTTCGGCTTCCAGCGCACGCAGCATGGGCAATTCCATGATGTCGATACCGATAGGCATTTTTTCTATGCCGTAGTGCACCAATGCTTTCTTGATTTGCTTAGCGAAGCTGCTCTCAACCTTCATCGAAGGGCGCAGCGCGCCTTGCATGGTGGAAATTGGGGCTGCAACGTTATCGGCAATCCATGGTGATGAGATGCGCTTTGCTGGCGCGGCAGGATCCCACAGGTAGGGGGGGCCTTCAGCAGGGCACAACGTGTAACGCATGAACTTGTCACGCGCCCACTCTCCGATATTGGTACCAGTGACGTAACGAATGTTGTCGAAATTGAAGCAGATTACCCCGCCAAGGCCAGCTGCCTTGATGGCGTCTTGTGCTCGGCCCAAGCGCTCTCGGCGTAGTCGTTCATAATTGACACCGCCTTCCCAGTCTTTTGCCATAGTGCCGTAAGCAGCGGTGGAATAAGGGCGGTTATATTTCATGGCGTGGGGTAGCTCCGAGCTTGGAAGGTGTGATGAATGGTAGATTGGTTAACCGATATCGAAAATTATCCGATATTATCTGTGATCTGACAACTATACCGATAGTTTGCACTGCTGATTTAACTGGAGATGATTGCGCACATGCCTAATACCACAGATCGCGTTGGCTGGATTGGAACTGGACGCATGGGATACGCCATGGTCGAACGTTTGCTGGACGCGAAAGTGCCGGTGTCAGTATGGAATCGCACCCGCAGCAAAGCAGAGCCATTACAGGCAAAGGGCGCAGTGATTGTTGATAAAGCGTTCGATCTGGCTGGTTTCGATATCGTGTTTTGTATTGTCGCGAAAGCGGCCGACCTTGAAGCTGTCTGCTTCGGTGAAAACGGTTTGATGGGTGGCAGCAAACATCCGTCAATTTTGGTGGATTGCTCGACCATCGGTCTGGATGATTCTGCCGCCATCCGTGAGCGCCTCGCTGCCAAAGGCGTGGCATTCATTGCCGCTCCCGTCAGTGGTAATGGCAAGGTTGTGCAGGCGGGATTGCTCTCCGCCATTCTCTCCGGGCCAGAGGCTGCTTGTAAGCGTGTTACCCCATATATGCAGCAGATTGCTGCGCGTGGTGTGTCATATGCCGGCGAGGCGGATCTCGCGCGCGTCTGCAAAATCGCTCATAATCTGATGCTCGGCGTTGTGACTCAGGCATTGTGCGAAGCAACATTATTGGCGCAGAAAGCTGGCGTGCCGCGACATGCGTTTCTCGATTTCCTGAATAACAGCGTTATGGGCTCCATGTTTACGCGCTACAAGTCCTCAGCGTTGGTCAATCTTGACTGGACGCCGACGTTCACGGCGACTTTGCTGCGCAAAGATCTGGATTTGGGATTGGGGATGGCGCGTTCACTGGATCTGCCTATGCCAATTACTGCGGCAACGCGTGAGATGATTCAGGCACATTTGGGGACGGTGAACGCAGAACTGGATTTTGCTGCACTGCTTGAGACTCTTGCTGGGTTCTCGGGAGTCAAGTTGGTCAGTGAAAACAAAGTGGTTCCAACGGGGCTGGAGACCCCGGCTGACGCGGCAGCTAAACGCTGAGCGGCGACCGTCGAGGGTTAATTCTTTAAAATTGCATTATTTCACGTCAGTTTGAGTATCAACATGGCTAAAAAAACCGCTAAAGGAAAAACCGCACCTATAAAAGCTGCGAAAGCTGGCATCTCTGCAGCGACGAAACTGGAGATGTACCGATCTCAGTATCGTCTGCGCGAAGCTGAACAGCGTGCTTATGATCTCTTCTTGCAAAACCTGGTTAAGGGCACCAGCCACTTGTCACTAGGGCAGGAAGCCATCGCGGCTGGTTTTGCGACCGCCATGGTGCCGGGTGACTTAAGTTTCTGTACTTATCGTGGCCATGCGCACACCTTGGCGCGCGGCGTGTCGGTGGAGAAAGTGCTGGGCGAGCTCATGTCGCGTGATAACGGCTTGATGCGCGGCAAAGGCGGCTCCATGCACTTGACCTCGGTGGAACACGGCGTCATGGGTTCGTATGCAATCATCGGTGCGCATCTGTGCATCGCCTGCGGTGCTGCCTGGCGAGCGCAGTATCACGGTAAGAGTGATGTGACCACCTGCTTCTTCGGCGATGGCACCACCAATATCGGTGCCTTCCACGAAGCATTGAATTTTGCGGTGATCTGGAATCTGCCAGTGGTATTCGTCTGCGAAAATAATCTGTACATGGAATACACCTTGAACAGTGAAGTGACTGCCGTGCCGCATCCTGCAGCAGATCGCGCCTCTGCATACGGTCTTGAACGTATCCTGATTGATGGCAACGATGCCGATGTGGTGTACCAGACTGCTCAAAAAGCTTACGCTCGTGCGCGTGCGGGTGAAGGCCCATCATTGATCGAGTGTCTGACTTATCGTCATTCCGGACATAGCCGCGCCGATCCAGCCAAGTATCGTCCCGAAGGCGAGTTGGAACGGTGGAAAAAGAAGGATCCGGTCAAAACCTATCGTGCGCGCTTGCTCAGTGCTGGCGTAAAAGAGTCGGTGCTTGCTGCCATCGAGAAAGAAGTCATGGCTGAGGTTAATGCGGCAACAGAGGCCTGCAAGGCCGCACCGTCGCCGCCGGATGAAATTGTATTTACTGATGTTTATGCGAACGGGGGAGCGGCATGGCGGAATTAACTTATCGCGACGCAGTAGCGCGCGCTATTGCACAGGAAATGGAGCGCGATCCCGATGTGGTGCTGCTCGGTGAAGACGTTGCCAAAGCTGGCGGCGTATTCAAAGCAACCGTTGGCCTGTACGAGAAGTTCGGCCCTAGGCGCGTACTTGATACGCCCATTTCTGAGCAGGCATTCATGGGTGCGGCAATGGGCGCCGCCATGACCGGCATGAAGCCCATCGTCGATCTCATGTTTGCCGACTTCGCTGCGGTGTGCTGGGACTTTTTTGCCAACGAGTTTCCTAAAAGCCGGTACATGACCAATGGTCAGGTCAAAGTGCCACTGGTGATTCGACTCGCTAACGGCTCGGCGCGCTTTGGTGCACAGCACTGCCAGAGCGTGGAAAACTGGTGCATGATGATTCCAGGGCTGAAGGTGGTAGTGCCTTCCAGCCCCGTTGACGTGGTGGGCTTGCTGGCGGCTTCAGTACGCGATCCAGATCCAGTGATCTTCTTGGAGCATAAGTCGTTGTACGCTGTAAAAGGCGAAGTTCCAGACGGCGAGATCATTGATACCTTGGGCACCGCTAAAATCCTGCGACCTGGTAAAGATGCAACCATTTTCGCGCTGGCGCTGATGGTACCGCGCGCGCTGGTAGCGGCTGAACGTCTCATGGCCGAACATGGTATCGATTGCGAAGTCATCGATCTGCGTTCGCTGTTGCCGTTGGATACACAAACCATTCTGGCATCGGTGGCACGTACCGGGCGTGTGTTCACTGTCGAGGAAAACCCACGTCTTTGCGGCTGGGGTGCCGAGATCATGTCAATCATTGCGGATGAGGCGTTCTACGATCTCGATGGACCGCTGGTGCGGATTACTACACCACACATTCCATTGCCTCCAGCTGAACTGGAAGATCTGCTGATTCCGTCAGTAGATCGTATCGTTGAAACCGTGCGTCGCACGATGATGGCCTGATGCGATGGTGGCGAACGCAATAACCGTTCAGCAAGACATTATTGGCAGCGTGCCCACTGATCTGTGGATAGCAGGGAAGTGGCGCGCGGCTGCTGATGGCGCCCGTTTTGATGTCGAGAATCCGGCAACGCAAGCCACGCTGGCAAGCGTTGCCAGTGCCACGGTTGCAGATTGTCTGTCGACCGTAGACGCAGCTTCCGATGCGCTCAAGGGCTGGAGCGCCATAACGCCACGCGCGCGCGGCGAGATTCTGCGTCGCGCTTATGAGTTGATGATTGAGGACAGTGAGCGACTGGCCAGAATCATCACGCTTGAAAACGGCAAATCATTGGCAGATTCGCGTGGCGAAGTTGCTTACGCTGCTGAGTTCTTTCGCTGGAATGCGGAAGAGGCAGTGCGTGCCAATGGTCAGTTCTCGCACGCACCTGCTTCGGGCGCGCGGATTCTGGTGACGCATAAGCCTGCCGGCGTAGCGCTACTGATTACGCCGTGGAATTTCCCGGCGGCCATGGCAACCCGCAAGATTGGTCCCGCGCTTGCTGCCGGTTGTACTGTAATTCTTAAGCCAGCTTCGGCGACACCGCTGACTATGCTGGCATTGATGCCGATCCTGCAAAAAGCGGGCGTGCCAGCGGGTGTTGTCAATGTCGTGCCATCCCGTGCCTCTGGCGCGGTGGTGAATGCGATGCTTGATGATCTGCGTGTGCGAGTGGTGTCGTTTACAGGTTCAACTGAAGTTGGGCGTGACATTATCAAGGCGGCAGCACACAACGTAGTGCGTCCGGCGATGGAGCTTGGCGGTAATGCGCCATTCATCGTGTTTGATGATGCAGATATCGATGCAGCGGTTGACGGTGCCATGATCGCCAAAATGCGCAACATGGGCGAAGCTTGTACCGCAGCTAATCGCTTCTATGTACAAACTGCGGTACATGATGAGTTCGCGACAAAAATCACTGCGCGCATGGCGGCATTAAAAATTGGCAATGGCCTTGATGAAGGTGTATCAGTCGGACCATTGGTCAATGCCTCTACGCTCAAGAAAGTCGCAGCGTTGGTTGATGATGCGGTTGCCAAAGGTGCCAAAGTACTGACAGGTGGTCGTGCTGTTGGTGGCGTGGGCTATTTTTATCCGCCCACAGTCATGACCAATGTACCGGCGAAAGCTGCGATTGTTACCGAGGAAATCTTCGGCCCGGTTGCAGCCATCCAGAAGTTCACTTCAGAAGATGAAGTGATTGATCTGGCTAACTCCAGCGAATTTGGCTTGGCTTCCTATGTTTACACCCGCGATATTAGCAAAGGCCTGCGCGTGGCTGAAAAGCTGGAAGCCGGTATGGTGGGCCTCAATCGCGGCTTGGTCTCTGATCCAGCCGCGCCGTTTGGTGGCGTCAAACAAAGTGGCCTCGGGCGCGAAGGCGGGCACGAAGGTCTGATGGAATTTTTAGAGACACAATATGTGTCCGTAAACTGGTAGGTAGGTGCGATGGATATTTTGATGCCGCAGCTGGGCGAAACAGTGACCGAAGGTACCTTGGCAATCTGGGCCAAAGCCGTGGGTGATGCAGTACAACCCGGCGATATATTATTTGAAATCGAAACCGACAAATCGTCGATGGAGATTCCAGTTACCGTTGCTGGTATAGTCAAAGAGATTCGTGTTCCCAAGGGCGCAGTGGTGCCAGTGGGTACCGTGGTGGCAGTGATACAGGTAGAAGGCGGGGCGGCAGCAGAGCCGAGCGCGCCTGCGGTTAGTGCTGCCCCAGTAGCGGCGGCTGCGCCAGTTCCAGTCCATGTTGCAGCGCCGGTTAGTGCATCTGTTGCGGCTACTCAACGCACCTCGTCAGTGTCCACGGTTCCGACTGCTGAGCGTGATCACCATAACGTGGTACTAACGCCTGATAAAAACTACGGGCCAGCAAAGTTGCCGGACGGCACATTAGTTACGCCACTGGCGCGTCGTCTTGCCAACCAAGGTCAGATCAATCTCGGTCAGTTGACTGGTTCTGGCCCGCGTGGCCGAATTTTGGCGCGTGATGTTGAAGCAGCGATTTCCAGTGGTGGCGCTCGATCTGCACCGATGGCTGCTACTGCCAATGCACAAAGTATTATTGCTCAATATGCCAATACGCCACATGACGTGATTCCCGTTGACAACATGCGCAAGATCATTGCGCGGCGCTTACTGGAGTCCAAGCAAACTGTCCCGCATTTTTATCTGTCGGTGAATGTGTTGCTGGATGCGCTCAACGCGTTGCGGGCTGATGCCAATCAAGCTGCAGTAGCTAATGGTTCAGATTTGAAGTTATCGGTAACGGATTTCATTATCAAAGCGCTGGGAAATGCGTTGATACGTGTGCCTGAAGCAAACTCAGTCTGGGCAGAAGATCGCATTTTGCGTTTCAGTCAGGCCGATGTGGGCGTTGCCGTTGCGATTGATGGTGGGCTCATGACTCCCGTCGTGCGCAGTGTTGAAGGGAAGTCATTGGGTGGCGTTTCTCGCGAAATGAAATCGTTGATCGCACGTGCACGTACACGCAAATTACAGCCAGCCGAATACTCGGGTGGTGCGATCTCCATCTCGAACTTAGGCATGTATGGCGTCAATGATTTTGCGGCAATCATCAATCCACCGCAGTCGGCCATTCTCGCTGTGGGTGCTGCGATGCGCGTTCCGGTTGAGGCGGCAGATGGTAGTGTGAAATTTGCCAGTCAGATGGCAGTGACGCTGTCATGTGACCATCGCGTTATTGATGGTGCTGTGGGCGCACAATTACTGGCTGCATTCAAGTCGGCCATTGAGAACCCGGTTTCACTCATGCTTTAACTTGTAGCTGAATGCACAGTAGTCGCGTGCTGTGCATTCAATCGAGGCGGCCTCACTCAAGACCATTGGCTCGATATTGCTCACGCGCCATGACCGACCAGTCAAGATTGGCATCACCGCGGGCAATGGCGGTTTCAAGCCGCGACTTCCAGATTTCGCCACTGGGCAACGATACATTTACCGCATGGGCGGCATGGATTGCGAGGTTGCAGTCTTTCAAGCCAATGGTGACGGTGGCACCAATGCGACCCCAATCTTCCTTGGCGATTATATCTCCATAGGCCTGATAAGCGGTGCAGTTGAACAGTCCGCCCACCAGCACTTGATGGAATATCACTGGATCGACACCGTATTTGCGCACCAGCGACATCCCCTCGCCCATCGCTTCGACGGCGCAGCCGAGCACAAAGTTGTTGGCGATCTTGATGGCAGTGGCCGATAGCGGATTTTCACCCGCTTCGAACACGCTACCGCCTATGACTGCAAAAACAGGTCGTAACGATTCAATCGCTGCTGCTGGACCGCCGGGCACCAGACCGAGTTTACCGCTGGCTGCCAAGTCGGGTCTCCCCAGAACATGACAGGCCACCAGCACTTGGCCTGCTGCCTTATGGCCTGCTACCAACTCGGCCATTACATCCACGCCGTGAGTGCCGCTCACCATATGAATCGCGCCGGGACGCAGGTTGGCGACCAGACCATCGGCACCGAGCGTTGCCGAGCGCAGTACTTCGTCGCTGGGCAACATGCTGATCACGACGTCGCAACTTGCCGCCAGACTGGCGAGGCTGGTTGCGACTTCCGCACCCGCTTCCGCCATCCGTGCTGCTTGCTTGGCATCCGGATCAAACACCGCCAGTGGATACTTGGCAGCCAACAGACGCAAGGCTACAGCCGAGCCCATGCGACCAAGTCCAATGAATCCAATTTTCATACAGTCACTCCGCTCGCCTTGAACACACTTACACCAACTGACTCTTCACCCACTCAAGCTCCAGCGTCACGTAGTCAACGATATCGCCAGTCTTGAGATGCTGTGGCAGCACGTCCCAGGTATAGGTTTCGATTTCGAGTTGAGCACTCAGTGGTTTGGCTTTGTGGAAAGCCAGCGCTTCTGCAATCGCAAAACGAGTGGTCTTGATGTGCTCACCCAACGTTTCCAGAAACACTGGCACGTGGAAGTGAGTGCGCCATTCGCGCTGACCAACTGGATCTTTTTCGAAGGCAGCAATCGCATCTTCCAGATTCAGGAAGCGGGTGATTTTGCCGTCTCGCTTTTCAATGGTCTGCGTCAGATACACGCTGTCAGCCCATTTACGCATTTCATTAACCGCAGCCTGGGTCACATTCGGCACCTGCATTGCGGCTGCTTCCTGCAACTTGAACACGGGTACATCGTTATCCACCAAGCTTTGTAGTGACTTGCTGATATCTTCAAATTCGACTGCCTGATGACAGATGTCGTAAACGGTACCGATGTGACGGCGCAATACCGCGCGCGCCTCTTCGGCGTTCATGCCGAGGTCTTTGCCGAGAGCGGCCAGTGATTGTTCCGAACGCAGCACCTTGGTAAAGAAATGCACCGTCTCTTCGGTGGTTTCCAGAAAGCAATACGGCTCTGGTTCAATCGCCAGCGTCACGGTGCGACCAGTACGCTCGCGGATTTTATGCAAATGCACAGCCAGACGACGAATGTTAGCGGCGTAGGCCTCAATCACTTCCGGTCCAGTCACGCGGGGCTTGAAGCCCAGTGGCGGGCTTTGAATCGAAGGGTTAACGTTAGGTGAGCCCACTTCAGCAAGAATATCAGCGACATTCATGGTGTAACGAGTACGTTCTTCCGTACGCCAGTCTGGCTCGTATACTTTTTCTTTGACCAATTGGTTTTTGAAAGGGCCGTAGACGAAGGCGTTAACCGTGTACAAATACATGTCGTTATCAGCCAAGAAGCTCTTCAGCTTGGCGCGCTCAGCAGGTGAGCTCACCAACAAATTTGCTGACTCATTTGAAATTCGCAGTGATACACCGAAAGGCTTGTCGGGGCAGACGCGCGCTTTTACCCGTGGTACGTAGTTGGTGAGGCTGTCCCACATTTCTGCCCAGTTGTCGCCGGGGTGTACGAGGGTGGAATAGCTTAGATGACCGTATTTGCCGAGATCCATGAGGTTTGACTCCGGTATTGAGCTTGTCGCTTACGCGACCTGTTCGAGTTTGTTGGATTTTGAAGACTTGATGATCGCGTCGGTAGCCGCAACCCCGTTGATCATTTGTGCAAAAGTCACTGGATAAGGTGTGCCACCTTTGGCTGCTGTTGCGAACGCTTCCAGTTCAGCACGATTTACGTCAAACATGGGCACTTCCAGCTCCACTGCATCGCCCTTGATCGGCTGGATGACGTAGCTGCCAAACAGACCGGCGCGACGATGTTGTGACGACTGGCCCGCAACGTGTACCGAGCCACCCAGCAGCGCCATGGCTTTAGAGCCATACACCTGGAAACGGAAAGTACCCGCAGTCGCCATCATGGTGCCAAGGTAGGCTGACATGCCGGCCTTCATGCGAAACAAGATCGAGGTGGTGTCATCGTTGTCATTAGGGACGGCGCGACGGAAGCTCTGGCAGAACGCGCTTTCAATATCGCCGAACAAATCAATCAGGCCGTCCACCGCATGTACGCCCATTGGAAACAGACCGCCGCAGGGAGCCTGCGCGCTGCTGGCTCGCCAGGCTTCCTTGGCCATGGTCAAGCCATTGGGCCCGGACATGGTGCATTCCACATGCAGGATGGTGCCTAATTCACCTGAATTGATGCGCTGTTTCAGATCAATCCACGACGGATGAAAGCGTCGGTTGTAGCCCAAACCTAGCGTAACGCCGGCCTTGGTTACGGCGGCAACAGAACGCTCTGCCTCAGCTTTAGTCATCACAAATGGTTTTTCGCAGAACACATGCTTGCCTGCTGCGGCAGCGGCAACAATCTGCTCACAATGGCCCGAGGCGGGCGTGGCGAGGACGACCCCCTCTACTTCAGGATCGGCTAGCATGGCTTCGTAGCTGTCGGCCAGCCGCAGGTTGTGTTTTGCGGCGATATCCTGATCCTGCTGTGATCGGGAGCGCGTGTAGGCCGAAACAAATTGCATGCCCTCGCTCTCTTCCACTGCGTCAACCAAGGTTCCACCCCACCATCCCAGCCCCGCAATTGCTAACTTCATCGACTTTTTCTCCTGGCAGGCACTTCAGGATTGCTCCACAGAACCCGCTTATGAATTTTGCTTTAACCGTACCAACCAATCTATCCATTATATATAACAAGTGGGTGAGAAATTCGAAAAATGGCCCTGCCTGTCAAAAAACCAGAAGTATATGGGGCGCTCCAAAATGGGTGCCGCACTTAAGCACGGATACACATCGGGGTTGGTAATGGTGGGCAAGGGCTCCTCCCGATAAAATATTGGGGGGCTGATCGAATGTGTGGCCCGTTCATGTTCAGTAGAAGGGTCAAGGGTGTTTCATGGGTGGTGCTCCTGATTGTCGTTATGTTAGTTGTGAGCAATCGTGTCGTCAGTGGGTATGTCGGTGAGCTGCCAGCCATTCATCGTGCCGGCCTACTATTGGCTGGTCACTCACTGTGTGAATAATCCATAATGCGTGGAAAATAGTCGAAAGTGCCGTGGATGGCACAAGCTACGCTTGGTCGTCTCTTTGTAGAAATTTGGGGAATTATGCTTAATAAGCCTGAACATCCTAAGCATATCGGGTGCTTGCCGACCGCTTCAGCTTGGTGGTTTCATTAATCACTACACGCATTTGAAATACGGCGGGCCGCTTGGACTGGCAGCGTAACGGTGTGTCGGTTCATGAAGAGGGACATAGCACTGACCTCATGACGAAAGCTGAATCCGCAGTAAAACTTCGGCGAAAACAGCGGCATCCAAGTAACGACAGACAGTCTTCCAGTACGGTTTATAAAGGGTGATTTTAATGAGCTTTGATTTTGATGTGGTTGTAATCGGTGCCGGTCCTGGCGGTTATGTGGCTGCAATACGCGCGGCGCAGTTGGGTCTCAAGACGGCTATTGTCGAGCGTGAGGCGCTCGGCGGCGTGTGCCTGAATTGGGGCTGTATCCCGACCAAGGCGTTACTGAAAGCGGGCGAAATGTATGAAGGACTGGATCACCTCGAGCCCTTTGGTATGAAGGTGACTGGACGCAGCTTCGATATCAGCAAAATCGTAAAACGTTCGCGCAATGTGTCGAGCCAGTTGAACACGGGCGTGGCGTTCTTGATGAAGAAAAACAAGATTGAGGTCATTCTCGGCGACGCCAAGCTGGAAAAAAGTGCGACTGCACCTAAGCTGCTGGTGACGCTCAAAGCGGGCGGATCACGCACGGTCACCGCCAAGCATATCATTCTTGCTACTGGTGCGCGGGCACGGACGATTCCTGCTATCGGGTTACAGCCAGATGGTGAGCGCGTCTGGTCATATCGCGAAGCCATGGTGCCCAAGGTCATGCCTAAGTCGCTGGTGGTAATTGGCTCGGGTGCCATAGGTATCGAATTCGCCAGTTTCTATCGAGCGCTGGGTGCAGAAGTCACCGTTGTTGAAGCGCTAGATCGCATCGTGCCAGTTGAAGACGAAGAAGTTTCAATTGCTGCACGCAAAGCATTTGAAAAGCGTGGCATCAACTTTCATGTGGGTGCCAAAGTTACTAAGTTGCAAGTCACGTCAAGTAACGTGAAGTTGCAACTCGAAGTTGCAGGTAAGCCGCAACAACTTGAAGCCGAACGTGCCATCGTTGCCATTGGAATTAGTGGCAATGTTGAGAATCTCGGACTTGAATCATTGGGTGTAAAGGTAGATCGTGGTCACGTAATCACTGATGCTAACGGTAAGACCAATGTTGCTGGTCTGTATGCAATTGGTGATGTTGCTGGGCCACCTTGGTTGGCGCACAAGGCCAGTCACGAAGGCATTCGCTGCGTCGAGCATTTCGCAGGTGTTGCTGGCGCGCATCTTGATTCACCAATTCCCGGCTGTACCTATGCAACACCACAGATTGCTTCAGTAGGTTTAACCGAAGCGCAAGCCAAAGCGGCTGGGCATGATCTTAAAGTCGGTCGCTATGCGTTCAAGAATCACGGCAAGGCACTGGCATCAGGTGACACCGATGGTTTTGTGAAAACAGTGTTTGATGCGAAAACTGGTCGTATTCTCGGTGTGCACATGATAGGTGCCGAAGTCACCGAAATGATTCAGGGCTTCGTGGTAGCCATGACTTTGGAAGCCACCGAAGAACAAATCATGGCCACTGTGTTCCCGCATCCAACTATGTCGGAGGCCATGCATGAAGCCACGCTTGCTGCGTATGGTCGGGCGATTCATGCTTGATAACTTGATGTATACAAGTGCGTTGATTGGTCGCGCTGCATAAGTGCGGCCTTAATTTGGTTGATCTGTTAGGTGTTATTAGTTGTCGAGACCGAGCAATTGTTCACTGTGACAATAAATGCACTGAAATGCCCATGACATTTAGTGAGTCCATTCTAAACTTATTTAGTAAAGCGCTAATCACGCTCTGCTCTGGGTGATCAGCATGAGTACCAAATGGGGTCCAGGGTGGTACCGGGAACTGAGCCTTCCAGAGCGACGAACAGTTAAAGCTTGCGTGGGTGGCTGGGCGTTGGATGCCATGGATGTGCAGCTGTATAGCTTCATTATTCCTACGCTGATGGCGTTGTGGACATTAAGTACTACTGAGGCTTCGGCTTTGCAGAGCGCGGTGTTGGTCATGTCTTCAGTGGGCGGATTGATAGCCGGCTGGTTGGCCGACCGCATCGGTCGAGTGCGCACCATGCAAATAACCATCGCCTGGTTTGCCATCTTCTCGTTTTTATCTGGATTGGCGCAGAACTACCAACAGCTATTCATTCTACGCTCGCTGATGGGGTTGGGGTTCGGTGGTGAATGGGCTGCAGGCGCGGTGTTGCTGGGTGAGACCATCCGTGCGCAACATCGTGGCAAGGCATTGGGATCGATGCAGGCTGGCTATGCCGTGGGATGGGCACTGGCCTTGTTTTTTAGTTGGCTGATTTTTGCCTACCTAGTTGTGCCACAAGATTACGCTTGGCGAGCCATGTTCTTTGTGGGCATCACACCGGCAATATTGGTGTTTTTCCTACGTCGCTTTATCGAAGAACCAGAGGTATATAAACGGTCGCAAGCAGCGATTGCTGCCGGTGAAGAGCCAGCTTCTGTGTCGGATATTTTCCGTCCACCGCTACTACGAGTGACCGTTTTTGGTGGCTTGCTGGGTGCCGGTGCACAGGGTGGTTGGCAGGCGGTGATGGTGTTGATGCCGCTCTACTTGCAAAAAGAACGGCATATGTCGGTGAGTGGTTCCAGTGGCTCCATTCTGGTGATGATTCTTGGCGCATTCTGCGGCTACATGGTGGGTGCGTATCTGTCGGATATTGTCGGCCGCCGCAATACCTTTTTGATTTTTGCGATTGGCTCTTTAGTTACGGTAATTGTTTACATGCTGGTGCCGTTTCCAGAAGGCGCCAGATTGATTCTGGGTGCCCCGCTCGGGTTTTTTTCGTCGGGTGTATTCAGCGCTCAAGGTGCGTTTCTGACCGAACAATTTCCAACCAAAGTGAGAGGAATTGGTCAGGGGTTTACTTACAATCTTGGCCGTATTCTCGGTGCATTGACACCCGTGGCAGTAGGCTTGCTTGAGTCAGCAATTTCTCTGGGTAAAGCGATCGGCCTAGTTGCTGGCGTTGCCTACACCATTATGGCCGTCGCTGCGTTTATGTTGCCCGAGACGAAAGGCAAAGTGCTGGAACCTTAAATCTTGTCTTGATCGCTGCGCTTGCTTGTCGGTTTATTAGAATAATTTTGGAACACCAATCACCGCTGCGGGGCTAAGTGGTTTTGGTCAAAATGATCGTCCTCTTGCTGTATTTTTGACACTTGCGGGCTATGCGTCGAACGCACCCATAGTCATACAGCAAAGGACGGCAGAATTCAGCAGAGCAGCGTTGGTTACGGGTATGTGAAGGTCGTGACGGTTGGAGCTGGAGCTCTTGCAAGCGAGCCGAGTATGTGAATATCGTCCATGCTGACGGCTATCGTTTCACCGACCATCCTGAACATGTCGCACCGTTCCGTGCCACCTTTGACTGGGTGGTAGCACTTGACTGAGACCTACTGGTGACGCTGCACTCCGGCTATAGCAAGCTGATTGAGCGATTGAGCGGCAACAAAGCGTTGATCGGTGCGACTGCGTGTCACTGCCTCGCTGCCGTCAAGGGTGATGGTCTCGCGCCAACTGGCTTGCGTCAGTGTTGCTTCGGTAGTGGCACTAAAGAAAAACGAGCATCGCACTCAGTGCTGATGCTCGTTCTTAATCAGTTCCGGCACAATCGTCTGAGAATCAGACGATCAATGCGGCTGGCTCTATTTCGAAAACTCGCTTTCTCGCAGCGTTAGTGCGAGCCCCGCAACAATCGCAGAAGCCAGCGAGATTTGAATATGACCGGCAAACTCCCAGCCAGAGCTTTCGACCAGCTTGCCCATGGTGTATCCACCCAATGCGGCACCGCCATAAACACTGGTAACGAACATGCTCGACCCTTTGCTGGTCAGGCTGCGATTAAGCGCCTTAACATGACCACCAGCGAGATTGGTGTAAACGATTGCTGCACCGAAAATCCCAACAAGTGCGGCCATCAGCTGATAAAACAACTTGCTGTGGCCTGGTTGGTACATAAAAAAACCCAGTAGCACCAATACCAGCGAACAGCTACAAAGGACGGTCTTCGTCGAAAATTTATCACCCAGCTTGCCACCAAAAAAGGCCAGCAGAGAGCCAGCGCCGAAGCTTTTCATTATTGCTCCCACATCCGCAGGGTGTAACCCTAAGACCTTGATGATGAAGGTTGGGTAGAGGCCAAGGAACCCATAGATGACGATCCCGTACAAGGCACTCATGGCCGTTAAAACCATAGTGTTGTAATTGATCAGCGAAGCTGCGCCGCCAGTGGCTTGGATATGCTTTGCTGCTGGCTTAGTCTCGCTAAACCATGGACGTACGGTAAACGCGATGATCACCGCAATGGCAAGACCGAGAAAGCCAAAGACATACATCGGCTGCTGCCAGCTGCCCGAGCTGGTGCGTATATCAGCAATTGCCCACGGTCCCAAGAAAGAGCCAAGTCCAAAACATACATTTACAATACCCAATGCTGCAACGCGATTAGCCGAGAAATAGCTGGCTGATAGCGCGAACATGCTGGTTGCCAGAAAGGACATGCCGACGCCTTGCATGACGATAAATACGAACATGCTGGCAAAGCCGGTGGCTTTGGTGAACAGCAATGTTGCAATGGAGAACAGTAAAACGCCCAAGAGCAGAACGGTCTTTCTAGAATAGCGCGCAATCAATGCACCTGCTGGCAACCCTGCGATGCCGATACCCAAGGTAAACATGGTGGTGAGCGCGCCCATCTGCGGTAACGAGAGATTGAGCGCTGTACGAATGTCTGGGGCGAGATTACTGATGAGGTAGCGATCTGCCGCCATCAATGTATACGTAAGCAGCAACAGGCCAAACATGGTCAGTGCAACGATCCGTGTCCCTGAACCAGGGTTGGCCGCTTCTCGTTCGGCCTGCTCATTTGGGTTTTCTAGTTGGCTCATCTTGCGGTTGCCCCTGAATTAATGACGACTTATCCGAATACTCACGATATCGCACGTACGTGTATTGCCCAGTATAGGTTATACCAGAAGTGATCCTCAATTTCGGAGTTCAATTGTCGCGTATCTGGGTGCTTCAGTTGTGTTGTAAATGAATGGAGTGGGGCAAAGCCTTGACCTGATCCCGATTCCGTTGACACTTACCTCAGCACATTCCGGCTGCCCTCTCGAACTCAGCAGGACTGACATAGCCTAGCGTCGAGTGCCGACGACGCAGATTGTAAAACTGTTCGATGTAGTGGAACACATCTGCTCTGGCTTCATCGCGAGTTTGATAGCTCGTCCGATGCGT
>JBFXCU010000018.1:0-48147 GCA_050181835.1 Steroidobacteraceae bacterium
CAGGCTTGGTGGTCTATGTAAAGGATGCGTCGCGCTCAGTGGGGGTGTGCCGCAATTTGATTACACCCAGTGCTCGCGAGGAGTTTCATAGCAAGATCAAGCAAGAGCACGCACGCCGTCGTGAACAACATCAGGGTCGCAAGGTGAAGGCACCGCAATTTACGCTGGCACAAGCACGGGAAAATCGCTTCAAAAGTGAGTGGGCCAACTATGTACCACCCGTGCCACGTCATCTTGGGATCAAGGTATTTGAAGATTATCCGTTGCAGGATCTGGTTAATTACATCGATTGGATGCCCTTCTTTAATGCGTGGGAGTTTGCCGGAAAGTTTCCGGCGATACTGACTGATCCAATCGTGGGAGAGCAGTGCAGTTCGCTTTACAAAGATGCTCAAGCAATGCTGAGTAAAATATTGCGCGAACACTGGCTCAAGGCGCGTGGTGTGATGGGATTGTTCCCAGCTAATAGTATTGGCGATGATGATGTGGAAATTTACTCCGATGATTCACGTACAGAGGTGTTAACGACGCTGCGTTTCCTGCGTCAACAACGCGAGAAACCAGAAGGTCATGCGCACAACTGTCTGGCTGATTATGTGGCGCCGAAGAGCAGCGGCGTGCGCGATTACATTGGTTCGTTTGCGGTGTCTACCGGCTTTGGTATTGAAGAGCATGTGAGGCGTTTTGAAGCTGAGCATGATGATTATTCCAGCATCATACTCAAAGCGATTGCCGATCGTTTTGCTGAAGCCTTTGCCGAACGTCTGCATGAAAAAGTACGTCGCGAAAGCTGGGGTTACGCGCCAGAAGAACGCAAGAGCAATGAAGACTTGATCCGTGAAGACTATCGCGGTGTGCGTCCGGCACCGGGTTATCCGGCCTGTCCCGACCACACCGAGAAAGCCACGCTGTGGAGCTTGCTGGATGTTGAAAAGAACACGGGCATCATGATCACTGAATCGTTCGCTATGTATCCCACTGCAGCGGTAAGCGGCTGGTACTTTTCACATCCTGATTCCAAGTACTTTGCGCTGGGCCAGATTGATCTGGATCAGGTGCAAGACTACGCCAAGCGCAAAGGCATGCGCTTGCAAGATGCACTACGCTGGTTGCAACCTAATCTTAGTTTTGATGCTGATGCGGTGGATGTGGCTTGAGAAATTGACAATGAGGAAACCTGGACATGAAGTCTGCACTACAGGCGAATAACCGTGACATCGAGGGATTGGCGTTCGGCTTCCTCGGCGTGCCTGGCTTCAGTTTCACACTGCCTGCGACACGTATGGCGGTGGCCACGATTGACCCAGTAATCGTTGGTCTTGGACGCGCGCTGATCGCTGCCTGTCTGGCGGCTCCCATGCTGTTGCTCACCCAGCAGCGTTGACCTACCCGACAGCGGTGGCGCAGCATTGCTGTGGTGCTGGCCGGAGTGATTATTGGTTTTCCAATGCTGACTGCATGGGCTATGCGCATTGTTCCAGCCTCACACGGTGCAATCGTATTGGGCTTGCTCCCGTTAGCTACCGCTATCGCGGGTTCGGTGCGTGCGCACGAAAAACCTTCGCGTACATTTTGGTTTGCCAGTGCCGCTGGAAGTTTCGCTGTTGTGGCCTATTCATGGTTGTCTGGGGGCGGAAGTTTGCAGCCAGCGGACATGGCCTTGCTGGCCGCAGTGATCCTTGCCGCGCTAGGGTACGCAGAGGGCGCGCGTTTGGCTCGCGAGCTGGGTGGCTGGCAAGTGATTTGCTGGGCGCTGGTGTTGTCTGTGCCGCTACTCATTTGGCCAGTCGCTGTTGCGATCTGGAAGCACGGTCTCGTTGCTAGCTCGTCGTCCTGGATGGGTCTTGCCTATGTCAGCGGTATCAGTATGTTCCTTGCGTTCTTTGCGTGGTATCACGGTCTTGCTGTGGGGGGTGTGGCGCGGGTAAGTCAGTTGCAACTCCTGCAACCGTTTCTTACTCTGTTGTTTTCCGCGCTTTTGCTTGGCGAGCATTTAGGTGTGAGTGCGATGCTGACGGCGGGTGTCGTTGCGTTGTCAATCTTTGTGAGTCGCCGGAGTCGGGTGATTTCTTTGCAGCGCGCAGGGCACAATGAGGCGTAGCGATTGCACCCTACCTTCTGAGCCTGGGTAAGCGACCCCGCTTTTGTCTTGTCGCGCCGACAGGTTTTGACAGCGCCGATGAATCGGCGTCTAGTAGGCGCCTCGTTTGCTCACCATCGTGAATCGGAGGGATTGAAATGATCTTCGGAGATAAAACCGCTAAAGAAGTGGTGCCAGAAAATAAGCCGCGTGATGTCGAAAAAATATTCCCACAAACAGCGCCAGTAAATCGTGAGCCAGCGCCGGTCGCGGCAATAACTTCAATTCCGGCGCGTACTCTCAAGGAGTCGGTGTTGTCTGCTGATTTGACCATTGAAGGCAAGATTGAAGGTGCAGGCCATGTGCGTATTGCCAGTCGTTTCAAAGGTGATGTACACGTGCAGGGCAATGTCACCATTGAGCAAGGCGCAGTGGTGACAGGTGAGGTTAAGGCCGATATCGTTATTATCGCTGGTCAGCTGGATGGCAATGTTGATGCCACTACGCGTGTCGAATTGCTGGCAACTGGCTTGTTGAACGGCGATCTTAAAGCGGGCTCACTTACTGTTGCCGCTGGTTCACGCATGCGGGGTCGTGCTGAATTTGGTTGGACTGACAATCCAGTTAAGCATGCTAGCTAACCAGTAAGGATATTCACTTGCTACCCGGCCGTGCCATCAATAGTAGTGCGGGCAAGACACGCGTCTGTCCGCATTGCAGATCCACCATTCTCGACAGCGCGACGATCTGTCCTGCCTGCCAACATCATCTGCAGTTTAATCCCGGCCAGCAAGCAGTGCGGCCAATTGCCAGTTTTAATGCGCTGCATGTTGAAGGCACGGTGCGACATCCCGACAATGAGCCACCATGGGAATACTCTCTCGTGGTGGCAGTGCGCAATCAACATGGTGAAGAAATAGATCGTAAAGTGATTGGCGTGGGCGCACTTAACTCCGGTGATGAACGTACCGTGTCAGTGAATCTGGAAGTGTTCAAGACCAATAAGCCTACGATGCGGTAGCGCTGGCATCCTGAGCAATATAGAACGGAAGTGCGGATGGAAATGGCAAGGTCACGGTAGTTTTCTCACCGTATTTCAACGCAGCTACACGCTTTCGGTTAGGAGCTTTTCTGTTTGACGGCGATACCTGCCCAAGAGCCGTCACGGATACTCACTAGCCCATTCTGCTTTTTAGTTGATTTCCCGCTGCAACGTTAACAACAACGCAGTACTGGGTCGCGGATTTGGGCGTATTTCTAAGCATAGTTTAAGCGTATTTTGACGCTTGCACGCAAGCTGAATGCTGAGCAACCAACGTACTTGGCTACTGCGACCGACTATCACTTGGCAGATTATTCACTTTGACCATAGCGTCCACACGCCAACTGCGATAAAGCCTAGACCCGCAATGAATTTCAATGCGGCGGGGGAAATGAATCGCTCCAGCTGACCGCCTATCAGTACACCAATGCCCGCCGCTAGCACCAGTGCCGATGCGGAAGCGGCGAACACTACCCATTTACTGGTTTCACCTTTTGCGGAAAACAGCATGGTAGCTAGTTGAGTCTTGTCGCCGATTTCGGCCAGAAACACCGTTGCAAATACTGTGATGAACGATTGCCATAGACCTAGGGACATGCTGATTCTCGGAGAGGTAATTAATTGGATGAGGCATTGAGGAGTAGGTGGAACTGCGGATTAAATGCACTTTAATCCTGCCCATTTTGTGGTGAGCGATCAACTTTTGCCGGTAATTGTCCGCATCAGCTCTGTGTAAACGATAAGAACTGACAAGGAGAATCCTGCCAAGGCACAGAAATATTCCAGTCTCAGGCTAATGCTGCCAGTAAGTGGTGGCTAAGGGGTGTAAAATTTATACCGTCTGGGCCAAGCTGTTTGCGGTAATTGGGTGTGGAGCTGTGTTGACGCTGCGATGCAGCATCTAATACGTGACTTTCCGCGCTTAACAGCGTAGAAGTCGCCCCCTTTTTTCCGATCCCCGGCTGTTGGGGATCTTGAGGCCTTATGTCCGATCAAGAAGTTACGTCCCCCTCTATTACCTTTAATGACTTGGGTCTGCCCGACAATTTGTTGCAGACCTTGGCCGATGTGGGCTACGAAAACCCATCGCCCATCCAGGCCGAGACCATTCCCACTCTGTTGACTGGCCGTGATTTACTAGGCCAAGCGCAGACTGGTACCGGTAAAACCGCTGCGTTCGCGCTGCCGATTTTGGCGCGCATCGACACTAATAATCGCAGTGTGCAGGCGTTGGTACTGGCTCCGACGCGTGAGTTGGCAATTCAAGTGGCTGAGGCATTTCAACGATATGCGGTGCGTATTCCAGGTTTTCATGTGCTACCTATTTATGGTGGTCAGAGCTATCAGCCGCAGCTGAACGCGTTGCGCCGCGGTGCGCATGTGGTGGTGGGCACGCCGGGTCGAGTGATGGATCATTTGAAGAAGGGAACGCTGAATCTCGGTGGTCTGAGCACCGTTGTGCTGGATGAAGCCGATGAAATGTTGAATATGGGCTTCCTCGAAGATGTTGAATGGATTTTGCAGCAGATGCCGAAACAGCGTCAGGTGGCGTTGTTCTCAGCCACCATGCCAGCGCAGATCAAGCGTATTGCACAGACTTATCTGACCAATCCGGCAGAAGTGCTGATTCGCAGTAAGACTACTACCGCTGCCAACATTCGTCAGCGTTACTGGATGGTCAGCGGCCTGCATAAGCTGGACGCACTGACACGTATGCTCGAAGTGGAAAGCTTCGATGCCATGATTATTTTTGCGCGCACCAAGATCAGTACCGAAGAACTGGCTGCCAAGCTGGAAGCGCGTGGGTATGCCGTGGCGCCGTTGAATGGTGATGTGCCACAGCAGCAGCGCGAACGCACCGTGCAACGCCTGCGTGATGGTCAGTTGGATATTCTGGTTGCTACCGACGTGGCAGCGCGTGGGCTGAATGTGGAGCGCATCAGTCACGTGGTGAATTTTGATATTCCACTGGATATTGAATCGTACGTGCATCGTATTGGTCGTACTGGTCGCGCTGGTCGCAGTGGTGAGGCCATTCTGTTTGTGTCGCCGCGTGAACGCCGTCTGCTGGCCGCGATTGAACGTGCTACTCGTCAACCGATTGAGCACATGGAAATGCCAAGTGTTGAGGCCGTTAACGATCACCGCATCGTCAAGTTTAAATCACGTATTACCGACACCATTACGAAAGGTGAGCTGGAATTGTTTCGCGAAGTTGTGGAACAGTATGAAAAAGAGCACAACATTCCCGCAGTGGAAATTGCCGCCGCTCTGGCAAAAATGGCGCAGGGAAAAACGCCGTTGCTGTTGCGTGCTGGCCCACGTGAACGCCCATCTGAACGGGCATCGGCGCGTCCAGCCAAGTCGGCATTCGAAGCTAAATTTGAACCTCGTTTCGAGGGCCGATTGGAAGGCCGTTCTGATCGCGATCAGGAACGTACTCCTGCTGCAGATGATCGACCACGTCGTGAATACAAGAAAAAAGATTTCGCTGCTGATGCACCGTCAGCACGCGAGCGCCGTCCTGCCCATGAGGAGCAGTTTGCGGCCGATGATCGTGGTGATGCTCGTCGCGAAGTAGGCCGCGAATTCACCCAATCGCGACCACCACGGGAATCGGCGCCTGAAGTGGGGATGGAAACCTATCGCGTCGCGGTGGGCAATGAACATCAAGTAAAGCCTGGCAATATCGTTGGGGCGATTGCCAATGAGGCTGGCATTGATGCCAAGCACATTGGTCGAATCGAAATATTCGATACTTATAGTCTGGTTGATCTGCCTGAAGGCATGCCTAAGGAAATCCTGCAGCACTTGAAAAAAGTATGGGTGGCCGGACAGGAGTTACGCATTGCGCCACAACGCCCCGGTGCGCCGGAACCGCGCAGTGGCAATAGCGGTTATCCTGCTAAAAGTGCACGTCCAGAGCGCAGCAGCATCAAGCGTTTTGATCGCACCGAAGAGCGACCACGCCGTACTCTGGGTGTTGCTGATCGTGGTCCAGCGCGTGATCGTAGCGCGCCAGCTCGGCCCGGCGCAAAGAAGATATTCAGCAAAGGCCCGCCACGTGGCCGTAAGTAGGCCATCGAGGCGATGGCGTTGCACACTACAACGCCATCTGCTCCGACCTGTTACTGTAGCGGCGAACTTCTGCTCGCTACGATGAACTAAGTTGTAGCGGTTAGCAGTTTTCAGGCCGTATGCTGCGGTCAATGGTTGAACTGAGGTGGGTATCATGAGTAACAAGCGCGTTTTATCCAGTCTGTTGTTATGCGTGACTGCATTGTTGCTAGCCGCTTGCAGCACGCCGCGAGTTCGCTCTGACTACAATGCCAAGCTTAGTATTGGTAATTACCACAGCTATGTGTGGGAACAGGCTGAAATCGATGCCACAACGGGTGGCCCAGCATTTAATAACCCGCTTAACGAACAACGACTGCGTGATGCAATTGATGCACAGCTTGCGGCGAATGGGCTACAGCTGGCGGAAGCAGGTGCCACGCCTGACAGTTATGTGACGCTTGCCATCGGTACTCGTCAGGCCATTAATGATCGCGATCGGTCTCCAGTACGGGTTGGTTTTGGTTTCGGTACCTGGGGGCCGCGTTTCGGCAGTTCGATCTATATGTCTGACGTGGGTGGCTACAACTATCGGGAAGGACGGGTAACGCTTGATTTTTATGATGCTGCCACGCGCAAGCCAATCTGGCATGCCACCGTCGAGCAGGATCTGACTTACATGACAGGCGACAGTGCGCAGAAGCGCATTAATCAATTAGTGGATGCAATGTTTGCTAAATTTCCCGGCAAGGTAAGCAAGTAACCAATGTAGGTTGATTGGCAGTAGTATATGCAGGTCAATTACCTGCAGATGGGCTTTGAATGCTGCGTAGATAGTCCACCATCTTGCGAATCATCGCTGCAGTCTCGCGTTCAGCCACCGGATCACCCGCTTCAGAGCGTAAAAACTCATCGCCCCACACAGGCATCAGACGACTGCCGTGTGGGTTCAGTATTGTTCTGCCATCAATGATCTTCATGATTTTTTCGGCAGGAAATTCGCCGCGATTGCGTTGGGTGAGTTGACGCAGATTTGGCACTTGTACGGTCAATGATGAAGCGACTGATCCATCGCCTTTGGCCTGTGAGCCATGACACGCAGCACAAAATCGCTGAAACAATTGTTCGCCGGAATAACTGCCATAATCCGCAGCTATTGACGAATGAGCGGTGCAGCACAGGACTAGTGTGAAAAGTTTTTGTAAACGCATAGGCGATTAAAGACCTGTTGTACCAATTTGTCGCTGGGGGTTTACTGCAAAGCTACACGTATAAGCCACTATAGATAGGTAAGTACTCTCTATTTTGGTAGCAGCACGATTTCATGCAGCACTGGTTTGGGGTTGCGGCGCTCATCATACAAACCCCAATGCGCTTCTTCGGGGTGCACGCCAGCAACGGGACTGGCATCGTTGACACGCCATGGCGCATCGAATGCTGAAAAGTAAGCGAATGCTTTTTGCAGTTCAGATGGAAATTGCTGGGTGAGAGCTCGATAAAAACCCGTCTGGCGGGTCGGTGTAAAACCCATGCTACTAGGTGCAGTAGGAACGCCAGTTTCCTTTACTAAAATTGGACCGCAGGCCACGGCGTGCAGTTTATCGACTACGTCCGTGACGAATGTGGCAGCGGCTATGTCTGGCGCAGTACGAAACCATGATTCGAATATGGGGTGAATATTTACCAGCATGAAGTCGCTGGCAGACATTAATGACGCGGACGCAGGTTCCAGAAAAATATGAAAGGGCTCGGTGGTGGTTAATACCAATTGCGGTGCTTGTTTGCGCAGAGTGTCTATGGCTTGCGCTAATTGCTGCGGACTGAATTGCTTGGCGAAGACTCTCTCATTACCAAGCGAAATTGCGATGACTAAGTGTGGGTGTCGTTGAGTAGCAGCGATAGCGGCTGATATTTCCTTGGCGTTGCTCACGTCCCACACACCAGCAATCATTGCGCGATAGCCTAGCTGCGCGGCGATGTCGGCAACGCGATCGGCACCGTTGGCACTGCCATAAGTAATCAAGCCATCAAATCGAGGGCGTAGAACACGCAAATCACGTTCAATGCTGGCGGGATCCGCCTGAGTCAATTCCCCATTGATGACTTGCAGAGACGTGGGTTGATACGCGACAAAGCGACCAGTAGCCATTACTTGTTGTAATTGACGCAACGCATGTGCCGCTTCGGGGCGTTTTATGCATGTCGGTACGGCGGCCTGTACCGTAGCTAGCAACATTTGCATGACCCAACTGATCATTAGAGTGCTAAGGAAAATAGCGCGTACTATTGACTTGTGTGTATCCAGCATGGATTAGTTCTCCCATCCATTCACCATCGGAACATTAGAACTTGGATTGATGTTGCGGCTGACTATATGTTGAGTGTTTCCAGTTGATAGCCTTGGTCACGATACAGCTTGTAACGGTCGCGGGCATGTTGTTTATGCAGCAGGTCAGTATCGACGATTTCTATGATGCGCTGCACGTCATTCAATTGCACAGGTAACGTGCTGCTCAAGTTAATTAATAAGGATTGAAACGGAGCAAGGAGTTTCTCGTCTTTGCCAATCAGCGCCATGATGCGTGGATGCGATGGCGACTGGGCAGAGATGATTTCATGGGGAATAAATGCTTGATCACGAAACGTCCATAGCAGTTCATCCATGTGCTGTGCGGCGGCATCTGACTCAACACGCAGGAACACGGCGTGTTGTTGCTGGCAAGCTTGATCCACCAGCTGACAGGCGTGACGCATACTTGCGTCAGCGCCAGTGTTGCTGAGAATATGAAACTCAATCTGCGGCATGGTTACTTACTGTTGAGGATGTAATCCATTAGCAAGGGTACGGGTCGGCCAGTGCCGCCTTTTTTGGCACCGGATACCCATGCGGTACCGGCAATATCCAGATGTGCCCACTTCGTGCCTTGGGTGAATTTAGCTAGGAAACACGCGGCGGTAATTGCACCGGCTTCACGGCCACCAATGTTGGCCATGTCAGCAAAATTGCTTTTTAGCTGCTCCGCATATTCTTCATCCACAGGCATCGGCCATGCGCCATCTTCCGCGCGTTTTCCAGCACTGACCAGTGCGGCACTCAGTTCATCATCATTACTGAATAAGCCAGAGTACTGATTTCCCAGCGCGATGACGCAGGCGCCGGTTAGCGTGGCAATATCAATGATTGTCTTAGGCGTGAAACGGCGTACATAAGTGAGCGCATCACATAGCACTAGTCGACCTTCGGCATCGGTATTGAGAACCTCAATAGTTTGGCCGGACATGCTTTTGACGACATCACCGGGTTTAGTAGCGCTGCCGCTGGGCATGTTTTCACAGGTGGCGATGACGCCAACCAAATTAACGGGTAGTTTCAAACTAGTGACCGCCTTGAATACACCCAGCACGGCGGCGGCACCACACATGTCGTACTTCATTTCATCCATCGCAGCCGAGGGTTTAATTGAAATGCCGCCGGTGTCGAAGGTGATGCCCTTGCCAACTAGAGCAATCGGTGCATCCTTGGTCTTGCCACCCTTGTATTCGAGCACAATCAATCGCGGTGGTTGCGCGGAGCCGGCGGTGACGGACAGGAACGATCCCATTTTGAGTTTGCGGATTTCAACTTGATCCAGCACGCGAACCTTCAGTGCGCCGCGATGTGCACGCGCCAAATCTTGAGCAGTCTTGGCGAGATACGTTGGCGTACAAATGTTGGCAGGCAGATTGCCTAAATCACGAGTCAAAGCCATACCACTGGTGATACCGGTACCTTGTTGCAAGCCTTTTTCCGCTTGAGTGCGTTCCGGGCTACCGAGGATGGCAATGCTGAGTTTTTTCAACGCTGGGGAGGGTGGCTTCTTAGCTGTCTTCAAATCTGGCACGCGATAGGCGAGTTGTGCGACCACTTCCGCGCTGCAGCGACCAACATAATAAGCGTTGGTGGCCGCAACGGTTTCTTGTGACAGGTAACTAATCGCATTGGTGCTGCCGGTTTTGTTGACTATGCTCAAGGCGGTTTGTAATGCCTTGCGGTATTGCTTACGGCCAAACCGATCCTTGCTGCCCATCCCCACCAGCAGAATTCGCGCAGCGTTGCCCTTGGTGTCGGTCAATAACAGTGTCTCACCCAACTTGCCACTCGCATCCCCCTGTTTGACCAAGCGTGATAATTGCTTGCCCAGTTTGCTATCCAGTTCTGCGGCGGCTGCGCTTAGCAGGCCTTTTTCATACACGCCAACGATGGCGCAGTCTGTACGTTGACGAGATGCAGTAGCGGCAACAGCAAGCAATTCCATAATCTTGTTTACCTTGGTGAAAGCGTCGTTAAACTGGATACTTTGAACACAGTGTGTATAACCCAAGCCACCAGTCTAGCCTATCTTTGGCGACGATTGTGCTGGTTGGCATGAGTGGTGAGAGTTGAGTTGATGCGAATTATTGAGCGCTACATTTTTCGTGAAGTGATGAGCAACTGGATCGGTGTCACCTTGGTGCTACTGGTTATCTTGCTGTCGAATTCGCTGGCGTCGGCATTGCAGCGTGCGGCGGAAGGTGGTTTTGGCGGTAAGGTAGTGTTGACCTTGCTGTGGCTGACTTCATTGCAGCAATTAGTGGTGCTGATCCCGGTTGGCTTGTTTTTGGCCATCATGTTGGCGTTGGGCAGGCTATATCACGAAAGTGAATTAACAGCGATGCAGGCCTGTGGGTTAGGTAATCGCCGCTTACTCAAGCCGGTGTTATGGCTGGCATTGCTGGCGGCGGCATTGCTGTGTTGGTTGTCGTTGCAGCAGGCGCCTCAGTCCGCACAGAGCGCGCTGGATCTGCGCAGTGAGGCGGTGCGTCAGGCACGCTTTTCCAGTTTGCAGCCCGGCAAGTTTGCTACTTTCAATGGTAGCAGTGGCATTGTTTTTTACGCGGAAAGCGTCGATGCACAAGGTGTACTACACAATATTTATGCTGAACGTGCCCAAGGTGACCGTCTGGAGATCTGGGTCGCTAAACGTGCGATTCAACTAGGTATTGGTGAGCAGCAGCAAACCTTTGTTCTATATGAAGGGCAGCGGTATGAGGGTACGCCGGGCAGTAGCGAGTTTCGCATCATCGATTTTGTTGAAGGTGCTATTCCGGTAAGTTTGCCGGAAGTGGCTGCAACCGGTACCCAGCTTGATATGCGCGACACCGTCAGCCTGCTTGGTTCTGATGATTTGCAGGTGAAAGCTGAATTGCAACGACGTTTGGCTGGCCCGTTAATGGTATTGGTGTTGGCGATGCTGGCAGTACCCTTGGCGCACTTGCGACCACGCCAAGGGCGTTATGCCAAGGTGGGGTATTTTATTTTGGCATACCTGTTTTATTCCGGTCTGATTGTGATTGCTGGTAATGCGATGACGCGTGGTCAGTCGCCAGCGTGGTTGGGTATGTGGTGGGTGCATGGGTTGGGTTTGATGGTGACGGTGCTGTTATGGCATTACACCGGCAGCAGAACTATTTTTGCATGGCGTAAGGCGAGGGCGTAACGATGTCAGTGTTAGCGCGTTACGTCATTCGGGAAGTGCTGGGTTATACCGCCATGGTGATGGCTGTATTGCTGACCCTGATTGGCCTATACCTGTTTCTCAGTCAGACAGAGGAGCTGGGTGTTGGTCGTTACGGTGTGTTCGACGCGCTGGTTGTGGTGGCCTGTCGCTTGCCACAACAGGCGTTTACGTTATTGCCTATCGCAGGCTTGATGGGCGCCTTACTGGCGCTGGGTAACATGGCTCGTTCCAGTGAATTGGTGGTAATGCGTGGTGCGGGTGTGTCGGTATTCCGCTTGGCGGGTTGGGTTGCCATGGCTGGGGCGGTTCTGACAGTACTTGCCTGGGGTATCGGTGATTATCTGGCACCACCGGCCGAGCAATTTGCCAGTCGGTACAAAACGCTGGCCAAAACCAATCAATATCTTGCGGGTGGTGGACAGGCGTTGTGGGCCAAAGATGGTGATGTGTTTGTCTCGGTACAAAAGCAGGGCGGTACTGCCGAGTTAGGCAGCCTGCATGTAGTGCGCTTCGATGATCAACATCGTTTGCAAAGTGTTGCGCGTGCTGATTCTGCGAAGGTAGATCAATCTCAGGTGTGGCAGTTGCAAGGTTACCGTGAAACTCGTTTTACGGCTGATAGAGTGATCGCCAGTACACGAGCAACCGCTGAGTTGAATACCAGCTTGTCCGCCGAGTTTCTCAGCTCTGCCAGTGCTGACCCCGAGACGCTTACTGGACGCGCGTTGTTGCGCTACGTGCGCTACCTTGAGGCTAATCAACTTGAGTCAGCGGAATATCGCACTGCCTTCTGGACTCGCGTGGCACGTACTTGCACGTTGTTGGTGATCGTTATGCTGGCTGTGCCGTTTTCCTTTGGTCCTATGCGATCTTCGGGTATGGGGGCACGAATGGTGATTGGCATTCTGGTTGGCGCCACTTTCTTTTTGTTGGCCAAGATGCTCGACAATGGTCGCGTAGTTTATGACTTGGATCCGTTGGTTGTGGCGTGGGGGCCGACCTTTGTCTTGGCGCTGGCAACGAGTATCGCTCTGGCCAGAGTTCGTTGATGTGCTTCACCTAGGTGCCTTCATGACCGTCACACCTACACCTGTTGGACTGCTGCGTCGGCTCGGCGCCGCCGTGTCGGATTCCTTGGTGATATTTGCACTACTGGCGCTGGCCACCTTGATAGTCTTTGTGCCACTCCTGACTGTATTGGGTAAGCGAGTCATGGCGCCCGATGAGGTTGGCTGGCCGTTATATGGCCTCTATTTACTGTCTATGCTGGGACTATGGTTCGGGTTTTATGGTTACTTCTGGGGGCGAAGTGGCCAAACCCTTGGTATGCGTGCTTGGCGTATCCGTATCGAAGCGTGCGATGGATCGTTATTGAACTGGAGGGCATCACTGCGGCGCTGGACGGCGGCTTGGCTGCCTTGGATGCCCGCGCTGGTGACGCTCGGTATCGCCGATCATCTTGATTCATCAGGGCTAAAAGCCCTCGGGTTGGGATTGCTATTAATTGGGGTGATGGGTCTATTGATGATATACAAAAGTGCCGAACGGCTGACCTGGCATGATCAGATCAGCAACAGCCGAGTAATTTTGCTGCCTGAGCGGTGAATGCAATATTTATTTTATAAATTAGAATGTTATAAATTTGTTAATGAAAAATAAATAAAAAACTGCTTGCGCAGTAGTGCGGCACAATATATATTGTGCACCACAGCATTAAAGGCGGTCGCGGCAGGAACTTTTCCCGCATGACTGGGTCAGACGGCAAGTGAGTGGCCACTGTCCTGAATAGTGATGGCTTTCAGCTGACGATTTTTTCTTTGCTCGAATCCCCCTATTGGCCGGCGTAGCGATACCCGGCCTTTTTTTGTCCTGATTTTGTCGATAGGGGGCGGAATTCAGTCGGCAATTTTTGCCTCAATTTGCGGCTTGTTACTGCGCAAGATCCGTCGAACCTCCGTGATCGCTGGACGCTCTGCCATACGTGCTATGGATTCGGCCAGTTCGTGCCATTGCTTGCCCCATTTGAGCAGGCGGATGGCATCAGCGATGATCAGTTCTTGGATTCGATCCGTGGTTACTGATTTTTCCGTCGATTTTTCAGCTGGCTTTTTCACCGGTATTGTTAATTTCGGCATTTCACGCGTGTGTTCCACGGCGCTGGTGACGTATTGTTGGGCGGGTAACTGAGGGATTTCACGGGTGGCATCTACTTGGTATTGAGGGTTGTTGAGCACGGGCACTATCGACTCTTGCGTGGCATCGTCCGCTGTGGGGTCGGTGGTCGCGGCAGGTGAAATGCTTTTTTCCCCGGCGGGATCGGCAAGGGGAATAAACCGGTTGATATTCTGTGCGCCGACTAGATTGGCCAAAAAGGCCATTAATTCCAGTGATTCAGCCAAGGTTGAATCCTGCTTCGCAATCTGTGTTTTGCACAACGTCTTCAGCTGCAATACTTTTTGCTGTGCCAGCTCCAGTATCCAACGTGCTGGACGTTCGTGAGTCGGCCACGATTGCACCTGCTCATAGCTCTGTTCGTCCAAATCGACATATTTCAAGTGCAGCTCAATACTGGTCAGCCACCGATCAAGTAGTTCCAGTACGCGCTTATCTGCAGGGGTCATAAACGCTCCATGAATTTGGCGACCATTATGCATGGCAATTCGCGGCAGGCTGTGAAATAGCTGGCACAGCCGACAGAAGGCGTTTTATTGCGCATGACTGGCTGGTTGGTAAGGCCAGTGTTGTGCCCATATTAGTTTATCCGCTTTATCTAATTGCTTTAACGCATATTCGGCTTGCATGGCGCTGGATTTGTCAGCAAATTCCTGCGCGCCGAGGATCTTTAGTGGTGGGTTTGCGCGGGTGAATTTTGCGCCTTTGCCACTGCGGTGACTTCTAAATCTGGTCGCTACATCCGGCGTCACTCCGGCATAAGTACGACCATCGGTACAGGCCAGCAGATATAGCCACCAAGTTACTTCACTCTGCTGCGGTGAAAGTGTGGCTGCACTGGTAACGTGTGGATTATTTTGGCAAACCATTTTCAGCAGTCAGGCTTCTGGGTCATCAATTAGCTGGAAGCGCGGAAGCATGATCCCATTGCGTTCGATTATCTCGGTAAACATCTCAAGCGGACGCACCCATAGCCCATGGTCGCCGTAGAGTGCCCTATAAACGACAAGGGTTGCTAAAGTCTCCGAATCCTTGGCGATACCGATAACTTGATATTCCTTGCCTTTGAAATGTTGATAACGGCCAAGTGTGAGGTCGTGCATGTTATTTGAGCCGGGGGCAATGAGAAATAAGTATATGTCAATGCCATACCAGTGCGTGGTGGAACAAGCCGCATAATTGTCTTGGTTCGTTTTCCAGCCTGCTCGAGCAGGCACCCCTGTGAGTGTTGCGAGCTGACATTCCATCTTGGAGTTGATCAAATCTCTAGCTCCCATCAGGGATGCGCCGCAGCAGACGGTTTGATTTTTCAATCGAGCCCATTTTACTCTTGAGAGCTGATGAGTAGGAGGAACTAGTCACATCATCAGAATATCTAATACGATTTTCGTATGGTGAGCGCCATAAGTCATAACTCATTGATTTAATGGCGCTCCCAACGAGATTCGAACTCGTGTACCAGCCTTGAGAGGGCTGTGTCCTAGGCCACTAGACGATGGGAGCGTGTGCATGATTACGGCGAGCGCCGTGCGCGAGGTGCGCTATTATACGGGGCGATGCATATTGCTCAAGTAAAACTAAACAACCCACGGTCATCCAGTGTCTGAAGCCCCTAGTGAAACGGCCGTCGTGCCATACATCGTGCCGCGCGCCGATCATCCCATTTCCCGCAGTGCCATTTCACCCAATGCGCTGAAAGTACTGTATCGGCTCAAAGAGGCCGGTTATCAAGGGTTTTTGGTGGGGGGGGCAGTACGTGACTTATTGATGGGTCGCCAACCCAAAGATTTTGATATTGCTACTAACGCGCATCCGGAACAGGTGCGTGATCTGTTCCGTAACTGTCGTTTGATTGGCCGACGCTTTCACTTGGCGCATGTACGTTATGGGCAGGAAATACTTGAAGTCGCTACTTTCCGTGCCTCACATACCGTGATGGACGAAGACAATAGTGTTGATGAGGATTCGCGACGCGTATTGGATACCCACGGACGCATCCTGCGCGACAATCTGTACGGTTCTATTGAAGAAGATGTGTGGCGGCGTGATTTCACAGCAAATGCACTGTATTACAGCATTGCTGATTTTACGATTTGGGATTACGTCGGTGGCGTAGCTGATGCTAGAGCGCGTGTTCTAAAGTTGATAGGTGATCCTGAAACCCGATATCGCGAAGATCCCGTACGTATGCTGCGTGCCATCCGTTTTGCAGCCAAGCTCGATTTCACCATTGATGACGCTACGGCCAAGCCCATCGACACGCTGGCTTACATGTTGGACGGTGTGCCGGCCGCACGGCTGTTTGATGAAGTAACCAAGATGTTCCTGGCCGGCAGCGCGTTACGCGGCTTTGAACTGTTGCGTGAGCACGGTTTGTTGGCGCATTTGTTTCCGGAGTTAACCAGCGCGCTATCGCAAGCAACCGATGACAGTGGTTTGGCCTTGATCAAACTTGGTTTGAGTGGCACAGATGAGCGTATTAAAGCCGATAAATCAGTAACGCCCGCGTTCCTGTTTGCCGTGTTGTTGTGGCCTGCGGTGCGTGGTCAAGCCAAACAATTTGAGGCGATGTCTGAATCACCTATCCAAGCATTACAGAATGCGTGGGACACGATTTCAGCACGCGCCCAACGACGCGTGGCCTTACCGAAGCGTTTCAGTTTGAGTGCGCGCGAAGTGGTGTCGCTGCAGCCTCGTTTTGATATCCGCACTGGCAAACGCAGCCTACGGTTACTGGATCACCCACGGTTTCGCGCTGCATACGACTTTTTGTTACTGCGCGCAGCGGCGGGCGAAGTTGAACAATCCGTAGCGGATTGGTGGACTGATATTCAGGAGTTACCAACTGAGGCACGTGCGGCAAAAGTTGAAGCGGTGGTGGGTGATGCACCGGCCGATCCTGCTAAGAAGAAGCGTCGTCGTAGCCGCCGTCGATCCCCCCGTGCCGCCACGGATGCCTAATCGTGGGCGAACCGGTGTGGGTGCCTGCCTATATAGCCCTAGGTAGTAATCTCGATCAGCCGCAACGGCAAGTACAACTAGCCTGTGCGCAATTGGCGCAGCTGTCGGCAAGTAACGCGTTGGTTTATTCAAGCCTGTATCACTCAGCGCCAATGGGGCCACAGGATCAGCCTGCATATGTCAACGCAGTGGCTGGTTTGCTAACAACATTGCCGGTGCTGGAGTTGCTGAGTGAATTACAAAACATAGAACGCACCATGGGCAAGCAGGCCTCGTCGCTGCGCTGGGGCCCGCGCGTGATTGATCTGGATTTATTGTTGTATGGCACACAACGTAGTGATACCGCGAAATTGCAATTGCCACACCCAGGATTATTGCTGAGGAATTTCGTGCTGGTGCCGTTGGCGGAAATTGCGCCGCAGCTGATTCTGCCTAATGGCATGACAGCAAGTGCGTGTGTACAGCAACTAGGGATGCTGGGCTTGGAGCGGATATGAATACCAGTCACCCGTATCCGCCGCGCTACATCGTAGTAGAAGGCACGATTGGTGTCGGTAAAACCAGCCTCGCCAAACGCCTTGCCATTAGCTTTAATGCGGCGTTGGTATTAGAACAGGCTGAAGATAATCCATTTTTGGAGCGGTTTTATCGCAACCCACGTCAGGGTGCGTTGCCTGCGCAGCTCTTTTTTCTATTTCAACGTGCCAAGCAACTGGATGCATTACAGCAACAGGATTTGTTTGCTGCAACGAACGTTTCAGACTACCTGTTCGGCAAAGATCGCTTGTTTGCCGGAGTGAATCTCGACGCTGATGAATTCGCGCTCTACGAGCAGGTTTATGCGCGCTTATCTGTTGACGTGCCCCGACCGGATCTGGTGATTTATCTACAAGCGCCTACCGATGTGTTGCTGGAGCGTATTGCCCGGCGCGGTATACGTTATGAGCAGCAGATTGACCGTGGTTATTTGGAGAAACTCAATGCGGCGTACGCGAGTTTTTTTCACGATTACCGTGACGCGCCACTGCTGATTGTCAATTCCGCGCAGGCAGATTTCATTAATCGCGAGCAGGACTACCAGCAATTACTTGCTGAGCTGGCTCGGATTAGACCGGGAAGACAATATTTCAATCCGGCTTTTTATTAAGTGCAGCTGCATAGTGGTGCGGGTTGATGTTTCCCGGCGGTATCATTAAGGTGCGTTCCGGCCTCAATTCACCTTGGCTCGTTCACCTAAATAGGTCAGTTTCATGTACACCCACCTGCAAGAGCGCTATGCGACGCGACCGCCGGTCACCATCAATACGCTCGCCAAGATGAAGGCGGCGCGAGAAAAGATTGCCTGCGTGACCGCGTATGACGCGAGCTTTGCCGCGTTGGTGGATGACGCAGATGTGGATATGGTGCTGGTGGGCGACTCATTGGGCATGGTTATTCAAGGTCACGGTACGACCGTACCGGTGACACTGGATGACGTGATCTATCACTGCAAAGCGGTGAACCGTGGTCTGTACCGACCCTTCTTGATGGCGGACATGCCGTTCATGACTTATGCATCCCCCGAGCAAGCCCTGAATAATGCGGTGCGCTTGATGCAGGAGGGCGGTGCCAAAATGGTCAAGTTGGAAGGCGGCGCAAGCCAGGTGGCCATCGTCGAGTTTCTGGCTAACCATGATATTGCCGTATGCGCGCATTTGGGCTTGAAACCCCAGTCAGTGCATAAAGTCGGTGGCTTTCGTGTGCAGGGCCGTAATGAAGCTGCTGCCGAACAGATGCTACAGGATGCAAAATTGCTGGAGTCTGCCGGTGCGGACGTGGTGCTGCTCGAATGCATTCCGTCAGAGCTGGGTGTGCAAATTACCACTGCACTACAAGTGCCAGTGATTGGTATTGGTGCGGGCCCCGATACAGATGGCCAGATTCTGGTGTTGTATGACTTGCTCGATATCACCAGTGGCCGCAAACCAAGGTTTGCCAAAAATTTCATGAGCGGTGTAGATAGTCCGTTAGCAGCGTTGAAAAACTATGTCGCCGCTGTGCGTGACAAAAGCTATCCCGCGCCAGAACACTGCTTCTAAGCGGTTTTAGTTTCTCATTACTTCAATCAAGCACAAGTTAGGACATCTTTCATTGAGTACCAGTAATCTGGACATCATCGCGCGTCCTGCCGCGATATTGGAGTGTGTACACGGCTGGCGCAAACAAGGTTTGCGGGTGGCGTTGGTACCGACCATGGGTAATTTGCATCAGGGTCATGCCACGTTGGTGGCCAAGGCGCGTGAACATGCAGATCGTGTTGTCGTTAGTGTTTTTGTCAATCCATTACAGTTCGGTCCGAACGAGGATTTTCAAGCTTACCCACGTACTCCCGCAGAAGATTGCGCATTACTAACGCAGTACCAGGCAGATGTGTTATTTGCGCCTGATGTGAGCGACATGTATCCGCAAGGCATGGACAATCACACCATGGTGCAGGTACCAGAACTGTCCGACATCTTGTGCGGCGTAGTACGTCCGGGGCATTTTGTTGGTGTGGCGACGGTGGTGGCCAAGCTGTTCAATGTGGTACAGCCCGATGTAGCCTTGTTCGGTGAAAAAGATTTTCAGCAGCTGGCCATTATCAAACGTATGACGATTGATTTGGGTATGCCCTTGCAAGTCATTGGTATCGAAACCGTTCGCGAAGCCGATGGCTTGGCAATGAGTTCACGCAATCGTTACTTGAGTGCCGAGCAAAGAGCTTTGTCCCCCCGTATTTTTGCTGTTTTGAGTGCGGTGGCGAGCCAGTTACAGCAAGGGCAGCGTGACTTCGCACAACTTGAACAATCGGCAGTTCAGCAACTGATGCAATCAGGTTTCAAACCGGATTACGTCTCGATCCGCGACGCCGATACCTTGCATGTACCCGGCGCGCAATCACGCAAGCTAGTGGTGCTGACTGCGGCACGCTTGGGACGTGCGCGACTGATAGATAATGTGCAGGTTGCAATCTCACTGTAGCCATTAGCTCTAAGAACCTGTTCAAAGTCTTTCTGGAATGAGTCAGACTGTGTCGGATGAGGAACTTCGCGCGTTGTCAGAAAGAGTGGCAGTAATAAAGGAGAAACTGACCGCGTAGGGCACACTCGGCGGAGCAACGGTGCCGGTGTGGGTGATCGTAGGGCGTCAGGGTCTTGCTTCTTGTCTATAGCCTTATCCATCGAGTCAATACCGCCGCAATCACCTGTCGCGCATCTTTATCTGTAACTCAACGCGTAAGGTGGTTGACTCTGTTGTAGGCCGGGCGCCGCACCCGGCATCTTGAATGGTGGATGCGGCATCCACCCTACACGCATCGAAAGCCCAGCGATGTGAAGACTTATGGCAATCAACAGCCACCAACTTCACTTTCATCCCTTCGCCATGATCACTGGCGGAAACTCAGCGCGACCAGTGATTACCAGCCAGTACGCCTCTTCATCTGTAGCTCCGCTCGCTGATAGTCAATCACCAGCGTATCGAGCAGGCCCAGTACATCCATGCCGATTAATACTGCTGGCTCGTCGGTCATTTTCCACTGTTTGAATATCTGCGTGTCACCAAAGGCGATGTGCGAGCTGCGAATTTGGATGTCGCTCATTTCCATCATGGGCGCTATGTGACTCTCGCCTTCCTGTACGTCGGCGGTTGCACCAGTAATATTATCAACGGTGGGGGTGCCTTTAAGTCGTTTAGCTAGCGCGTCACGGGCTGTCAGATTAGCAATACTGACTTGACCGCCGGTACCGATAATCGCTTTGAGGCGAATCAGCCTCATGCGGGAATCGACCATTAACAGTTTGCCGCGTCCAAAATTGACCGGAACGGTAATGAAGTCGGGATCAGCGCGTTCGCCGTGCGAGCGCGTAATCCTGATCAGGTCGTGCCGGAAGTTGATGTAGATGCGTTTGTCTGCCAAGCCCTCAGTACCGAGTATGCCCTCTGAGCCACCTAGTGCATCGGTAATGATGGGTAAGCGTTTGCCCGCCAGCAGTAAATCGCCAGCGTGCAAGGTGTCGACGCGAATGGTGGGTACGACGGCGCTGCCGGTGACACCACGTAGTATCACATTTGAGGATGTATCGGGTGTCAGGTTGAGTGCGGTGGCTACCGCTGCGGTAACCGCAGAATGGGTCGCGCCGGTGTCGAGTACAAAACGGAACGGGCCTTGGTCATTGATGTAAATCGGTGTCCAGATACAACCGATTTGATCACGCCGAGTTGGTGCTACGTAGCGCGATTCCGGCGCGGTAATCAGCACTTCTGTCAACATGTCCTCGGCAGCGGTAGTTTCACTGTCAGTCGCAGCCAGTACACTGGCTGACAATAACAGGCTGTTGAGCAGTATCGTGAGCAAAGCAGGAGTAATCTTGATCATGGCAGTGGCTTATTATTATTAATCGTGATGCTAATCATGTTGCCATGGATACATGCCACACACGAAATTCTTAGTGGTTATGCTGTTGTAACGCCCATTCAACATGTTCGCGTACTAATGCAGATTCATGCTGTTGTTTGCTGCGTAATGCCTTGACCACGGTTGCGTGGTGGGTGGCGTTACCCAGTGCCACCGCGATGTTACGCAGCCAGCATTCATAACCAATACGACGAATGGCGCTGCCTTCAGTGCGGTTAAGAAATTCGGCCTCACTCCAAGCGAATAACTCAATCAAGCTGCTGCTGTCGAGTCGTTGCCGTGGAGTGAAGTCGGGTTCGTCGCTGGCTTTGGCGAACTTGTTCCAAGGGCAGAACAACTGACAATCGTCACAGCCATAAATACGATTGCCCATGGCCTTGCGAAATTCAATGGGAATCGACTCGCGCAATTCAATGGTCAGGTATGAAATGCAACGACGTGCATCCACAGTGTACGGCGCGACAATAGCCTGTGTCGGGCATACATCCATGCAGGCGGTGCAAGTGCCGCAATGATTATCCACGCCGGTATCAATCGGCAAGGGCAGGGTGGTGAGTATCTCGCCCAGAAAAAACCACGAGCCCGCGTGACGATTGATGAGATTGCTGTGTTTGCCAATCCAGCCTAGCCCGGCGTTGCGTGCCAGTGCTTTTTCCAATACCGGGCCGCTGTCAACAAACACTCGGTACGCGTGTGGTTGAATGGCAGCACTGATGCGCCCTGCCAATCGAGCCAGTCGTGCGCGTAGCAGCTTGTGATAATCGCGACCCAGTGCGTAACGAGATATGTAACCGGATTGTGAATCCTGTAGCGCCTGCTTGGCTTCGCGCGCGGTGCCGGGCCAGTAATCCATGCGTGCTGAGATCACGCGCAAGGTGCCGGGGATTAACTCGTCGGGGTGGCTGCGTTTGCTACCATGCTTTTCCATGTAATCCATGTCACCATGATACTGCTTGGCTAACCAGTCATGTAGGTGCTGTTCATCTTGCTGTAGTTGTAGATCACTGATACCTATCTGCTGAAACCCCAGTTCAGTACCCCATTGCCGTATCTGCTGCGCCAGCGTCTGTAGCGCTTGCGCATCGTAAATGGGGTGGGCGGTGGAGTCGGCAGGGGGCATGTTGGCAAACTGTTACTCAGTGTGGTGGTGCTAATCCCTATAATAGCGCCTATGTCTGCCTTGCCAATCTCGATACACAGCGTTGCCCAAGTGCGAGCCATGGATGCTCGCGCTATTGCGTTGGGCATTCCCGCGTACACCTTGATGACTCGTGCTGCCGCAGCGGCATTGGCAGCGCTGCGGTCAGAATGGCCGCAGGCGATGCGCCTGTTGGTTGTTTGTGGCTACGGTAACAACGCGGGCGATGGCTATGTATTGGCACGCCTTGCCAGTGCGGACAAGTTGCAAGTCACGGTGGTTGCGTTGGCTGATCCACAGCAATTGCAGGGCGCGGCTCGCCAAGCATGGCAAGACTATGTGGCGGCAGGTGGCGTTACTCAGCCATGGCGCGCCGAATTGTTATTGGATGCGGATGTGGTCGTTGATGCGATCTTAGGTACCGGCTTGTCGCGACTATTGGATGCGTCACTGCAAACCATTGTGCAGGCTATAAATGATTCAGCGCGCCCGGTATTGGCGTTGGACGTACCCACCGGTCTGCATGCAGATAGTGGTGCGATCATGGGCAAGGCGATTTGTGCGCATCGCACGGTTACTTTTGTCGGCCTGAAGCAGGGCTTGTACCTGGGTAACGGGCCCAATCAGGTTGGTAGCATCTTGTTCGACGACCTTGGTATTCCTGCTGAGATTGCACAACACACGGAAGCAGTAGCTGAGCGTATGGAAGGCACCGTCGTACAACGAGCCCTGCCGCGTCGCCCACGCACTGCGCATAAAGGTCAACAGGGCCATGTGCTTATCGTGGGTGGCGGCATTGGTATGGCGGGCGCGGTACGTTTGAGTGGTGAAGCGTGTTTACGTGTGGGGGCGGGACTGGTCACGGTGGCAACGCGTCCCGAGCAGGTGAGTGTGGTAGTCGCTGCTCGTCCGGAGTTGATGTGTTGTGGTGTGCTGTCCGCTGCTAAGCTTGCGCCGTTATTGATGCGCGCCAGCGTCATTGCCATAGGCCCCGGCTTGGGTCAGGACGAGTGGGCGCGATCAATGTTCGCAGCGGTAATGGCTAGCGACAAGCCTTTGATCGTCGATGCGGATGCGCTGAATTTACTGGCGCAGCAGCCCTACCGACGAAATAACTGGGTGTTGACGCCGCATCCCGGTGAGGCGTCACGGTTGCTCGGCACCACTACTGCGGCGATTCAAGCGGCACGGCTGCAATCCTTACAAGCATTGCTCGACCGCTATTCGGGAACGGTGGTGTTGAAAGGTGCGGGCACGCTGGTGGCCAGTAGCGATCAATTACCGACGCTCTGTGATCGCGGTAATCCGGGTATGGCCGCGCCGGGGATGGGCGATGTGCTGACCGGCATCATTGCCGGTATTGCTGCCCAGCAGACACATGCTGGCGGCGACCTGTCACTAGCGGCGCGCGCCGGTGTATATGTGCATGCGACGGCGGGCGATATAGCAGCGCGACACGGTGAGCGCGGTGTATTGGCCAGCGACTTGTTTGCTCACTTACCTCGGTGCGTGAACCCATGAGTGGCGTTTTCAATCCACGGCATTGGCAATTGGCCGATGCGGCACACACTCGCATTGCCGGACAGGCGTTGGGGCGGGCATTAATGTTGCTCAATGAAACCACGCCGACCTTGATTACCTTGCAAGGCGATCTAGGGGCAGGCAAGACTACCTTGGTCAGCGGTTTACTGCATGCGCTGGGTCACGTTGGGTCAGTGCCGAGCCCGACCTACACCTTGATTGAACCCTATGAGTTGGCAAATCGTAGCGTGTATCACCTTGATTTATATCGCCTTACGGACCCTCTGCAATTAGAAGAGCTGGGTTGGCGCGATTTACTACAGTCACGAGCGATCCTGTTGGTGGAATGGCCGGAGCAGGCTGGCACTAATCTGCCTACGGCGGATTTGTCGATACAACTAAGCTACCCAGATAACGGCTCTGCTGGTCGTCAATTAGGACTTTGCGTGAGTACGGAATCCCTACAGCAGCTTGTAGATAGGCTGGTTATCTAAGCTGGTGTTAAACGAAGTTCATCTATCTCTCTAATTTATATTGATTTATGTATTGAGTTTATGGGTAAAGGCGCAGTAAAGTTGCGCCCTATGAACCGCCGTCTGCCTATATTCGTTGTAACCGTGCTGGCCGCACTGCTTTCGTGGGCCGCCATTGCCGCACCCAGAGTAACTACACTGCGACTAGCCGGCCAACCCGATAAAACTCGAGTTGTGCTCGAGCTCAGCGAAACGATTCAACAAAAAGTATTCACGCTGGATAATCCGACGCGAGTAGTAATTGACTTACCTGCAGCCACGCTGACAGGCAGGTTGCCCAGTGGTGAAGGTCTGGTGAAAACTTTGCGTGCTGCCAAGCGCGACAATGGTGATTTGCGTGTTGTGCTGGATACGAGTGAAGCCGTGGTGCCGCGTGTAACGTGGCTAGCCGCTGAAGCTGGAAGCGGATACCGACTGGTCATTGATTTGCCGACCAGTAATTCAGCTGCTCCCAGTAATGAAATACTACCCGCGCCAATGGCAGAACCACCTACTTCCGTCGTAGCACCTGCCGTGCCTACCGCCTCAAGCACCGAGTCGGTGATGGCAGCGTTGCCGGTGGCGGTGAAATCGATTACTGCTCGCGGCGCTGCCCGCGATCTGATTATTGCGATTGACGCAGGTCATGGTGGTGATGATCCGGGTGCCATCGGTCGTCGCGGTACCAAAGAAAAAACCGTAACTCTTGCTATTGCGAAATTACTCAAAGAACGCATTGATGCGGAGCCGGGTATGCGTGCGGTGCTGACTCGTGATGGTGATTTTTTTGTACCGTTACGTGAACGGACTGCCCGTGCACGGCAACAGCAAGCGGACATGTTTGTTTCCATCCATGCTGATGCCGTAGCAAATGCGGGGCCGTCGGGTTCTTCGGTGTATACGCTGTCGTCCAAACGCGCGACCAGCGAAGCGGCACGGTATCTGGCAGATCGTGAAAATGCCGCTGACTTGGTCGGTGGCGTATCTCTGGATGACAAGAGCGGTGTGCTGGCTTCGGTGCTGCTCGATTTGACACAGGGCGCGAGCATGAGTGCTAGCATGGATGCCGCTGGCCATGTGCTGAAGCAACTTGATCGCATCGGTAATGTTCATCATATGCAAGTCCAACAGGCCAGCTTCATGGTACTGACATCGCCAGATATTCCGTCAATGCTGGTGGAGACTGCCTTTATCTCCAACCCTATTGAAGAGCAACGACTCGCCGACCCGCGTCATCAGGCGCGCATTGCCGACGCCCTGTTGGGCGGCGTGCGTGATTATTTTTACACCAATTCGCCACCCGGCACTCGCGTTGCGCAGCTCAAGCAGACGCGCCAAGCTCGCAATTAACTCCCTTGCTGCGAAGACGTAAGCGCGCGTAACACGGTATCCTCCTCGGCCTGATTGTTTGTGCTCGCCGAGTCGCCATGCCCATCCGCATTCTTCCTGATCAACTGATCCATCAGATCGCTGCTGGCGAGGTGGTGGAGCGGCCTGCGTCTGTCATCAAAGAACTGGTGGAAAACAGTCTGGATGCGGGTGCCACCCAGATTGATGTAGAAGTGGATGAGGGCGGGGTAAAGCTGTGCCGAGTGCGAGACAATGGTTCTGGTATCGATTCAGATGAATTGGTATTGGCCATCACTCGCCACGCTACCAGCAAGATCGCTGCTATTGATGATCTGGAGAGCGTGGCAACACTTGGCTTTCGTGGTGAAGCCTTGCCCAGCATGGCCTCGGTGTCACGCATGCGGGTGATTTCGCGTACACCGCAGGGCGAGTTTGCCCATACGGTCACGGCTGACAACGGTGTGATTTCAGTGCCCGTACCGGCCTCGGCTCCAGTGGGAACCACCGTTGAAGTACGCGATTTGTTTTTCAATGTGCCGGCGCGACGTAAGTTTTTGCGCGCAGAGCGCACCGAGCTGTTGCACCTGACGCGCCAGTTGGAACGTCTGGCATTGGCGCGATTTGATGTGGGCTTTAGTCTGACTGCCGCCAAACGTAGTGTGTTTTCTTATCCGGTCGCCAGCACGCCGGAGCAGCAAGGACGGCGTATTGCCGCCATCATGGGTGATGAATTCATGTCCCATTCGCTGTACTTCGAGCATGAAACCACAGTAATGACCTTGCGTGGCTGGCTGTGCTTGCCCACCTTTGCGCGCGGTCAACCCGACTTGCAGTACTGGTACTTGAATGGTCGGGTGATGCGTGATCGCACCTTGAGTAATGCCGCCCGATTAGGTTATCAAGACGTGCTGTACGGCGGTCGACACGCAGCCTATTTATTATTTCTGGATATGCAGCCGGGATTGGTTGATGTCAACGCGCATCCAGCCAAGCTGGAGGTACGCTTTCGTGATGGTCGTCAGGTGCATGAATTTGTATTTCGTACCATCGAAAAAGTATTGCGCGATACGCGTGCCGGTGTACAGCCAACGCATGCTAGTGCGCCGACTAACGTTGATGGCTTGTTACCAAGTGCAGAGCCGACTTTCTGGTCCGCCCAAGGTGGCATGCAGCAAAATGAATATCCCAAAGATTATCGGCAACAAACCAATTGGAACTTCGCCGTGCGTGATGCGGCAACCAGTCCCGTCGGTACAGCGGCAACCAGCGACGTTGCCGCTGTTACGTTAACTTCGCAGGCGGAATTTCCACCTCTCGGATTTGCTTTGGCACAGTTGCATGGCGTGTACATCATCGCGCAGGTAGCGGCAGGCTTGATACTGGTGGATATGCATGCTGCCCATGAGCGCACCACTTATGAACGTCTAAAGACAGCGTTGGCTGATGGACGCATACCGACTCAACCATTGCTGGTGCCGATTGCTGTAACGTTACCCGCCAGTGATGTCGCTCTGATTGAAGACAGCGCTGAAGCACTGGCTAAAGTGGGACTGGAGGTGGAGCGACGTGGACCTGGCTCAATCCTGATTCGCGCCGTACCCGTATTGCTGGGTAAATGGGATGCGCATGATTTGCTTACGCAGGTATTGGCCGATCTGCGCGAGCATGGCAGCTCGCAACATATCGAACGCTCACTGGATGAAGTGATCGGTACGTTCTCCTGTCACAGTGCAGTGCGCGCCAATCGTAATCTGACCATTCCGGAAATGAATGCGTTGCTGCGCGATATGGAGCGCACCGTACGCAGTGATCAATGTGTCCATGGTCGTCCCACCTGGACGGCCATTTCCATGAGTGAGCTGGATCGACTATTCCTGCGCGGCCGATGACCACCCACTTCACCACTGCCATTCTGTTGATGGGTCCCACTGCAGCGGGTAAAACCGATCTGGCCATTGAGTTGGCGCAGCGCCATCCAGTCGAACTTATCAGTGTCGATTCGGCACTGGTGTATCGCGGCATGGATATCGGCACCGGCAAACCCTCTCCAGCGTTATTACAGCAATACCCGCATCATCTGGTGAACATTCTCGATCCGTGTGACAGTTATTCCACCGGACAATTTGTACGGGATGTGTGCGGCTTGATTGGCGACATTCACGCGCGCGGTCGCGTGCCATTATTGGTGGGTGGCACCATGTTGTACTTCCGTGCCTTGACCAAGGGCATCGCCGCGATGCCTGAGGCAAACCCTGAATTTCGTACCGAGTTGGAAGCCCGCGCGCTGCAGGTTGGCTGGCCAGCGCTGCACACCGAATTGGCCGAGCGAGATCCGCTGGCTGCACAGCGTATTGGCCCAAACGATGCGCAGCGTATTCAGCGCGCGCTGGAAGTAATGGCATTAACTGGTAGATCCATGTCTAGCGTGCAGGCCGACACACGGCCGCCGTTGCCGGGGGTGAAGTTTGTCGCCATTGGATTGAATCCGGGCGATCGCGAAATATTATATGCGCGTATTAAAATGCGCTTTAATGACATGATAAACCAAGGTTTTTTAGATGAGGTGCGGAGATTGTATGAGCGTGGCGACTTGCACGCGCAACTGCCTGCCATTCGCGCGGTGGGCTACCGCCAGTTGTGGCAGTACTTGGCTGGGGTGTGCTCATTGGATGAGGCGATCCAGCAGGGGATTCTGGCGACGCGGCACTTGGCACGTCGCCAATTAATGTGGATGCGTGCCGAACCAGCCTTGCACTGGGTGGATAGCTTGGCTGCTGATGCACTAATGCAGTGTGAACAAAAAATTGTAGGTGGTTTTCGCTAGCCTCTTTATTATGACTGCGTAGGCTGTGATAGGATTATTGCAACGCAGCGTAGAACTTAGTTGGCTGCACAATGTCTCCCCCTACTCATTCTCATGCCAGTGAGAGCTGTAGCAGTCAGATCAGATTAACGCGCCGAGGCAGCATAGTGTGCCGCGCATAATAAGGATTAATAAAAATGTCTCGCAATCAAACTTTACAGGATCCCTTTTTAAACGCCTTGCGTAAGGAACGGGTTCCTGTATCAATTTATCTGGTCAACGGTATCAAGCTGCAAGGCCAGATCGACTCATTTGACCAATTTGTAGTGCTGCTCAAAAACAGCGTTAGTCAAATGGTCTATAAACACGCCATCTCTACCGTGGTGCCTGCTCGCGCTGTGCGTATTCTTGGTGATGATGACAGCTCCGATGCTGAAGTGGCACAGGATTGATCATTGCGAACATTTCTTCTTGAACAACCTGCTCTGACATTGGGTATGGAGTTTGTGGTTGTTTGAACGACCGCGTAGCGGCGATCGAGCCTTGCTGGTGCGCTTGGGCATTGGCGCATCCGCAACCGCAGAAGAGCTGGACGAATTCCGGTCTCTGGCCCGTTCGGCTGGCGCTGAAATTCTGGGCGTTATTGGCGGTAATCGCCGCGTACCCGATGCGCGCTTGTTTATTGGTAGCGGTAAGGCGCAAGAGATCCACGACCAAGTTGTGCAGCTCTGCGCCGATGTCGTGATCTTTGATCATGCACTCTCACCCAGCCAGGAACGTAATCTCGAAGCATTGTTGAAGTGCCGGGTGCTGGATCGCACCGGTCTGATTCTGGATATTTTTGCGCAACGTGCGCGCAGTTTTGAAGGTAAGTTGCAGGTCGAACTGGCTCAGCTCAAGCATTTGTCTACCCGTCTGGTACGAGGCTGGACTCACTTGGAACGACAGAAGGGCGGTATTGGTCTGCGTGGCCCGGGTGAAACTCAGCTGGAAACCGATCGCCGCTTGTTGGGCGTGCGCATCAAGAATCTCAACGCTAGGCTCGACAAGGTGCTCACCCAGCGTGAAACCACGCGACAGGATCGCAAACGCAATGGCATCCCCACGGTGGCGTTGGTGGGTTACACGAATGCAGGTAAGTCGACACTCTTCAACCAGTTGACTGGCGCAACCGCCTATGCAGCCGACCAGTTGTTTGCCACCCTCGACCCAACTTTGCGGCGCATTGAGTTGCCTGATGCCCGGTTTGCTTTGCTGGCCGATACGGTTGGTTTTGTGCGCGAGCTGCCGCACGAACTGGTGGTGGCATTTCGTTCCACCTTGCAGGAAGCGCGCGAATCTACTTTATTGCTGCACATTGTGGATGCGGCAGACCCGGAACACACTGACCGCATTGCTCAAGTGAATTCCGTACTGGAAGAAGTCGGTGCTGGCCAGTTACCACAGATCGAAGTCTTTAACAAGTGCGATCTGGTTGGCGAGTCAGCGCGTATCGAAACTGATGCAGCGGGGCAGGCGCGACGTATATGGCTATCCGCTCAAACGGGCCAAGGTGCGGAGTTGCTGATTGCCGCAATGGGCAAGTTTCTTGGCCCCAGCATTGCCCAGTGTCGAATCCACTTGGGCCCCGATTTTGGCCGGGCACGCTCACGGCTGTATTCGCTGGGCGCAGTACGTCAGGAAACAACATTAGAGTCCGGCGATGTCGAGCTGGAAGTATCCATGCCGATGCTGGCACTGGAGCATTTGTGCCGTAGTGAAGGTATTTCGCCGACAATGGTTGAATTTAACTAGCCTTTACCCTAAGTCTTGCTTGTATGGCGAACCCTAGGTTTCTACAATGACCGGCCCCACGCTCGGCTTTTCCGTAGTATGGGCTAAATAATCTTGGAGCAACTCCTACATGGCCTGGAATGAACCCGGTGGCAACAATTCGCCTGGCAAGCGCAATCCTTGGGGGCAACGCCCCAATCAAGGACCACCCGATCTTGACGAAGTGTTGCGCAATCTGAAGAAGAAGTTCGCGGCCCTGTTAGGCGCAGGGGGTGGTAAGGGTGGAGATATTGGCAAGACCAGCGATGGTGGCGGTTCATCAGGTGCTGCGGGAGCGAGCATCGGGTTGATTGCACTGGTGCTGGGCGTGTTGTGGCTGGCTACTGGTGTATATCAAGTGGACGCTGCTGAGCGTGCGCTGATTACTCGCTTTGGCGAGTTCGTGCGCATTTCGCAGCCCGGTGTAGGCATGCACCTGCCATGGCCGATTGAAACCAAGCAAATCGTCAATATTTCCTCGATCGACGTTTTTACGGATCAAACACGTATGCTGACCAGTGATGAAAATCTGGTCGATATCGATCTGGAAGTGCAATTTCGTCGTGTTGATCCGGTGGCCTACGCCTTTAATGTGCGCGATCCCGATGCAACCCTCGGCGAAGTGAGTGAAAGCGCGATTCGTGAAGTGATTGGTCGGGCCAAGTTGGATGCGGTGCTTGAATCCGGTCGTCAGGCAATTGCTGCCAGCACCAAGGAACAAGTGCAAAAAACCTTGGATAGTTACAAAACGGGTTTGGAAATTACCAGCGTCAATCTGAAAGACGTAAAGGTACCCGAGCAAGTCGCGCCCTCGCAGCAGGACGCCATCAAAGCACGTGAGGATAAAGTGCGTTATTCGCTGGAAGCGCAGGCTTATTCCAACGACATCCTACCCAAAGCAGAAGGTAGTGCTGGACGGTTGATACAGGATGCCGAAGCCTACAAAGCGCAGAAAATTGCCGAGGCGGTGGGTGAATCAGAGCGCTTCCTGAAGCTACTGCCCGAATATCAGCGTGCCCCGCAGGTCACGCGTGAGCGGCTGTATTTGGAAACTATTGAGTTGATTTATGCTCGATCTAAAAAAGTGCTGCTGGATACCAAGAGTGATGGCAATGTGATTTATTTGCCATTGGATCGCTTGGTTGAGCAAAGCCGAGCGTCGAACGTGGCCGCAGGCACTGCTAACAACACTAATTCGGTAGTAGTGGAAAGCACTGCGACACAAGATGCCCGTTCACGGGGAGTACGCTAATGGCTAATCGTGTTTTGTTGGCGATGTTTGCAGTGGTTGCAACGGCATTCTTATTCCTGCTGTTTACTTTCACGGTGAGGCAGAATGAATTAGCGATCAAATTCGCATTTGGTGACTTCGTCCGTTCCGACTATCAACCTGGGCTGCATTTCATGCTGCCGATGGTCAATAACGTCAGGAAGTTTGATAAGCGCATCATTACGCGTAATTATCCTGAAGAACAATTCTTGACCAGTGAAGGCAAGATTTTGCTTGTCGATTTCTATGTGAAATTCCAGATAAACAATGTTGAGTCCTTCTACAAATCTACCAGTGGCGACGAGGACATTGCCGCCAGCCGTCTCGGTGGTATCGTCAAGGATGGTCTGAAGGGATTGATTGCCAAGCGCACCATTCAGCAAGTAGTGATTGCAGAGCGTGCTGAGTTCATTAATGAGTTACTGAGTGTGGCGGGCGTCAATGCGGGCGAGCTAGGTGTGCGTCTGGTTGATGTGCGCGTTAAGAAAATAAATTTGCCAAATGAAGTGAGTGAATCGGTATATAACCGTATGCGTCAGGACTTTGCCCGCCAAGCGGCGCAGCTGCGCGCCGAAGGTTCAGGCTCGGCTGAACAACTGCGTGCTGAAGCTGAGCGTACCCGTACTGAAGTATTAGCAAATGCGACGCGTGATGCGTCGATCATTCGCGGTGATGGTGATTCCGAAGCGGCAAAAACCTACGCGAATGCATTCGGACGTAATGCGGAGTTCTATTCCTTCTATCGTAGCTTGCAAGCGTATCGTCAGTCGATTGGTAACGAAGGTGATGTGCTGGTGATCTCGCCCGATAGCGAGTTCTTTAAATACTTGAACAAGGCCGGCGCACGCTAGTGCGCTGATGCTGCCCCTAGGTTAAACAACAATTAATGTTCAGTTGGTCTGACCTGCTGGCGGCGTTCGCCTTGTACTTGGTGTTGGAAGGCATCATGCCGTTTCTTAATCCCACTGCGTTGCGGCGTGCGCTGGCCAGCTTTACCGAGCTCAGTGATGCGCAATTACGGGTGCTGGGCTTGCTGAGTATGCTGGCAGGTGTGGTGCTGTTGTATTTCGTGCGTCATTGAATGGCTTAATTTTAGCGCTGGCGAATTAGTATTTCCGGAAGCTTTCATGAAAAAGAATGTGGTAGTGATCGGTGCCCAATGGGGTGATGAAGGCAAGGGCAAGATCGTTGACCTGCTCACCGAGCGCGTCAGTGCCGTGGTGCGTTTTCAAGGTGGTCACAACGCTGGTCATACGCTGGTGATCAATGGCAAGAAAACCATCTTGCGTTTGATTCCATCCGGCATTCTGCATCCTCACGTCAAATGCTACATCGGTAACGGAGTGGTGGTTTCACCAACAGCATTGATGGATGAAATCGCTGAGCTGGAAAAAGCCGGTCTTGATGTCATCAATCGGTTGCGAATCTCCGAGGCATGTCCATTGGTCATGCCGTATCACATTGCATTGGATCAGGCGCGTGAACGTGCTAAGGGCGAAGCCAAGATTGGTACCACTGGTCGTGGCATTGGGCCTGCGTATGAAGACAAAGTGGCACGCCGTGCCATTCGTGTACAGGATTTGTTTGCCCGCGAACGCCTGACAGCCAAGTTGGCCGAAGTGCTCGACTATCATAATTTCGTGCTTAAAAACTATTTCAAAGCCGACATTGTTGATTTCCAGCAGACGCTGGAAAAAACCTTGGCATTGGGCGAAAAACTAAAACCGATGGTGACCGATGTGTCAGGTGAATTGAACGCGCTGATGGCGCAGGACAAACACATTCTGTTCGAAGGTGCGCAAGCAGCGTTGCTGGATATTGATCACGGGACGTATCCCTATGTGACTTCCAGTAATTGCGTTGCAGGTCAAGCATCCGCCGGTGCGGGTGTCGGCCCGAATGCATTGCACTATGTGCTGGGTGTGGCGAAGTCCTATGCCACTCGTGTTGGTGCCGGGCCGTTCCCTACCGAACTGGATGATGAAGTGGGCGAGCATTTGCGCGTCAAGGGTAATGAGTATGGTTCGGTTACAGGCAGACCACGACGTTGTGGTTGGTTTGATGCGGCGGCGCTCAAGCGCGCGGTGCAATTGAATGGCGTATCAGGCATCTGCTTCACTAAACTGGATGTGCTTGATGGTCTCGATACCGTGCGCGTCGCCACCGGTTACAAGGTGCATGGACAGGTGCGCGACATACTGCCGGTCGGTGCGGAAGCCCTAGCGATTTGCGAACCTGTGTATGAAGAGTATCCGGGTTGGCAAGAAAGCACGCTGGGTATCAAGAGTTTTGATCAATTGCCAAAGAATGCACAGGTGTATCTGCAACGTCTGGAGCAGTTAGCTGGCGCACCACTTGCGATTATTTCTACCGGCCCAGATCGCAACGAAACAATCATCAAAGTTAATCCGTTTGATTGATTCGAGCTTGCTTGCGCTGGATATCAGCATGAGTCGGGACAACTGCTCCGGTTGATCATTTCGGTAACGCCGCCGCGACAATAGGTTTTGCCCAGTCTGGTGTCGCAGCCAATCGTTTTGGGCCAACTAGTTTGCCTTGTAGTGTATGCAATACCAGTTTCGGTGCGGGCATTTTGCCGGTTGCCGGGTCGGCCTCAATGCTGTTGTCATAAACACGTAGCTCGGTCAGTTGTGGTAATAAGTGAATCAAGTTCAAACGACTTTGATCGAAGCGTTTGCGAATATCAAGCTCGGGAATATCGTGACCGCCGCGTTTGACGCGTGCACGTACACGCGCTAAATGTTTTTCGACGTTTTCAAGGCCCGCATACCAAATGCGCACTTGTATACCTTGCTGTAAGGCTTGCTCAAGTAATCTCGTAATGGTTTTACCACCCAGTGTGGTTTCAAAACTGAAGTTGAGTTGCTCTTGTATCGCACGCTCTAGCAAGCGGTGCCCTTGCTGCCACGCGGCACTATTGGCTTGTGCTTGCGTCAGTTTTGGATTGTTAGAGAGAATGCGGCGTGCGGCTTCATCAGGATTGAAGTACTCGCTGCTGTGTTGACGAAAAGCGGCACCGGCAATGCTGCTTTTCCCTGCGCCATTGGTACCAGCCAGCACATAGATGCAAGGCTGATTTGGCTCAGTTACGTTTGCGGACATAATTAGCCACGGCTGCGCGCCCCAATGCTGATGGGGCTGCATTGAACGCGGCTTTGGCGCCACGTCGTGCCTTGCTGGTTTGCATCTGCATCAGCATGGCATCGAAGTCTTGTGTCAAGGTGTCAAGTTTATGACTACCCGCATCAATCAATGCTTGGTATTCATCCATAGATAACAATACGGCTTCAGGTTCATCGTGCCGGGTAATTGCCACGGCGCCCTTGCGGGAGGCAGTTTGTAACAACTTGCCAAAACTATTTTTAGCGTCGGTCGCCGCATAGCTGGGCATTTCTACAACGTTGCCACTGCGATTGCGAAAGGTGAGGGTGCTCATGCCATTCTCCAGTGTGATGTGTCTATTATAGCCATATTGGCTATTTAAGCTATTTATTGTCTGGCAGTCCGGGAGGCTTCTGGCGGGCTGTAGTAGAGGACGGTTGCAAGGCGGCTTGACGCTACGCAACCTTGCTCCGTAAACTTGGCTCACTCATCGAGACCGGCTGAGGGAAAGGCCCTTTGAAGCCGGGGCAACCGACGCAGTAACCAGTCAGTAAATCAACTGTTACGGCGGAAAGGTGCTAACTCCTGCGGCCCCCTAGGTTTTCTGAGGGAACGGCCGGCAGATGAGGTGCCATGAAGTGCTGCAGCCAATTATTGATTGGTGCAGTACCCGATCTAATCATCATGGCGACCTTTGCGGGTTCTCCGCAGGAGCTCCGATGGGATGTAGTCCCGCCTGATTGCAGGCACAGAACGGAGCCGACCTTTTGATGGCGATTTCAGCGATAAAACAAGATAGCAGTCTAGAGCAGGGTGAGTTCAAGCTCGGCCCGCTATTGCCACTGCATTTTGGTGGTGTGCTTGAAAATGCTCAAATCGCTTGGCGTCTGGCCGGCGCGGCTGGTGCACCTGTGGTGTTGGTACTGGGCGGCATTTCTGCGGGTCGTAATGTGGTTGAGTCCGACCGCCCCGGTTGGTGGAAGCAGATGATGGGGCCCGGTTTGGCGCTGGATACCCATCAGTTCCGCGTGCTCGGCATAGATTTTATCGGCGGCAGTGGCGCAAGCACCGGACCAAAATCGGGCGAAAAAGATTTTCCCAGCATCAGCGCCTATGACCAAGTTGAAGCACTGCGACAATTACTGGCTTATTTGCAGATTGATTGTCTGCATGCGGTGATTGGTGCCTCTTACGGCGGTATGGTGGCGTTGGCTATGGGCGAATGCGCACCACAATTAACACAGCGATTAATCATCATCAGTGCTGCGCACCGTACTCATCCTATGGCGACTGCCTGGCGCTGCGTACAAAGAAACATTGTGCGCTTCGCCACTGCGCGAGGCGAAGGCGGGGAAGGTCTGCGTCTGGCACGCGCACTGGCTATGGCGACCTATCGATCACCAGATGAGTTTGCCCGGCGATTCTCGGGTGAACCGCAAGCGACTGCCAATGGCTTCTGCTTTCCCGTCGAGCAATATTTGTTTGCACGCGGTGATGCTTACGCAGCTAACTACATACCAGAGTCATTTGTGTGTCTGTCGGAGTCCATTGACTTACACCGTGTCAATGCTGCCGCTATTAGCGTGCCGACTACATTGGTTGCAATTCGTGAAGATCAGCTGGTGCCGCTCAGTGATATGCAGGAATTGCATCGATTATTATCGGGGCCAAGTGACTTGATCGAGCTGTCCTCGCTATATGGTCATGATGCATTCTTGAAAGAGACTGATGCTCTGCGTGACATATTTGCCAAGGCATTGGCATAAGCGCTGTCGAGATAAGCCATGACAAATAAATTACCTGCAGATAGTCATCCCGCTACCAAAGCCGTGCGTATGGCGCTGGATATCGATATGCAGCATGGCGCAGTAGTGTCGCCTATTTATTTGAGTTCAACCTATAGCTTCGCAGGCTTTGGGGAGCGTCGTGCTTACGATTATTCGCGTTCGGCTAATCCAACTCGCGATGCATTGGCGGGAGCCATCGCTACTTTAGAACAAGGTGCGGACGCAGTGATTACCTCATCAGGCATGGCTGCAGTCAATTTGCTATGCCAGTTGCTAAATCCTGTTGACTTGCTGATTGCACCGCATGACTGCTATGGCGGCTCCTACCGATTATTTGAATCGCTGCATATTCGTGGTGTACTGCAAGTGCTATTTATTGATTATCGTGATCAACCGGCGCTGGCTGCCGCATTGCAGCGCCAGCCAAAACTGGTGTGGGTGGAAACACCCAGCAATCCATTACTGCGTCTTACAGATATTCGTAGCGTCGCTACGCAGGCGCATGCGGCGGGCGCGTTGCTTGCTGTGGATAATACTTTTCTATCACCGGTATGGCAGCAGCCGATCAAGTTGGGTGCTGATGTGGTTGTACATTCCACCACCAAGTATCTCAATGGTCATAGTGATGTGGTGGGTGGCGCTGTCGTCGCTGCCAATAAGGAATTACATGAGCAATTGCTGTGGTGGGCCAATTGCACGGGCGTAACAGGTGCACCGTTTGATAGCTATTTAACGCTACGTGGCATACGCAGCCTGCATGCTCGTATGGCAGTGCATAGTGAAAATGCCCTGTTGATTGCTGAGCTACTAACGCGTCATCGTGCGGTTAAAACCGTGTATTACCCTGGTCTGGCTACACATCCACAACATGAACTCGCCAAACAACAACAAACTGCATTTGGCGCGATGGTTAGTTTTGAGTTAGTTGGTGGTGTTGCGCAAGTTCGCGCGTTTATTGAAGGGCTGCAGTTATTCTCGCTAGCCGAATCATTGGGTGGCACGGAAAGCCTGATTGCCCATCCAGCTACCATGACGCACTCGGCGATGAGTAATGCGGCGCGTGTAGCCGCCGGTATTACTGACACGCTGTTGCGTTTGTCGGTGGGTATTGAAGCATGGGATGATTTAGCGAGAGATTTAACTGCAGCACTAGATCGCGCAGGGGCAGCACAATAAAAACGTCGCGTGACGAGGCTTTTATTGGCAGATGCGGGTTGTTGGATTGCTGATCAATAAGTTAACAATGGTATCGGCAGTTATCGACGAAAGGCGGGGATATTTTTCCTATCATCCCTATCCTCGACGTTGCCGTTACTGTTCTTGGCGTCCAAGGCATTTAGTGCAAGTTGGTGTTACAGCCCCTGCCAATGTCTCAGTTCAACGCAAAGAGACTTACGAGCGCCATCCCCGCGCGAGAAAGACGATCTCTGCAATACGCAGGGCCCATTCGGAATAGCAGCTTCGACTGCGCTGCCTGAGAATGCCGACACTACGAACCGAATTCCGTGTCGGCAGTAGTCAGTAGTCAGTAGTCAGTAGTCAGTAGTCAGAACCTTTGCGGCTTTGGTTTAATCGCCTGCATTAGAACAAGTTGCGAATGCTGTCGATGCTTCGCGCCGTCGCCGGTAATTTTGCTTCATCATCGGCCAGGAATTTCCCGGTTTTCACCAGACAGCCCTGCAAGCCAGCGGCGACAGCACTGGCAACATCGGCCACGACATCATCGCCGACCATCAGGCAGCGCCCGGCAGGCACGCCAGTAGAAATGACCACCTGTTCGAAAAAGGCGGCGCTGGGCTTACCCATAATCGTGGCCTCAACATCTGCCGCCCACTCGATTGCTCGAATGAAAGCGCCAGCGTCAAGCATCAGGCCATCGTCATCCATGAAATATTTGTTCATGCCGATACCAATCAGTGGCGCACCTTGCTTGCAGAGTTGAAACGCCGTGTTGAGATTGTTGTACGTAAGATCATCGCGCGCATCGCCCAGTACCACACAATCCGGATCGTTCTGCTCCAGGTCGGCGAACTCAGGACGGATTGCGGCGTGCAGCAGTAGGTAGGGACGCAAATGGTGCTGTTGCAGATAGGCTTTCGCGGCCATCGGTGCGGTGAACATCTCCTCGCGATGCACATCAATCTGCATCTGCTGCATATCATCAATCAAGGTCGCAGCAGATCTGGTCGCAGTATTGGTCACAAATCGCAGGATCAGACCTGATTTGCGTGCTTGCTCAACCGCTTCCCGCGCTCCGGGGATGATTCGACTACCGTCGTACAGAACACCGCTGAGATCGAGCAACAGTGCGTCATAACCCAAGGACATGATGGCCTCCTCGCAACAGTACAAGCGAGCGTTGAGAACATCATAATCCATCTGGATTGACCAGCGGCTAGCACCGGTTCCTGGATTACGAATATTGCGGTTTTGTCTGCTCCTGATAAGGCGACACGCACGGGCGATACGGCATGGGTGTGTTCTACCGTGATGGCACGCCCCATGTGTATTTTTATCCACTGGACTTTATTGCTCGTCTTGCGGTATTGGCACCGAAGCTACGAGTCAATAATCTGTCGGTATTCTAGGGTGAAGCAAGCGCCTTGAAGCCAAACACCTTGCGCAAAAAAGTGTTGTCACTGTAGGCGCGAATCGGTGCATGCTCTGTGCGTTGGCGTACATCAACTGGTATTGGAGACCGTTCATAGTATGCGTAATTCCGTTCAGTTGTAGATTACCGTTGCATCGTCTGCCGTCAACGCAAATGATTCGTCGCTTTACTGCATGGACAACCTATACTCACTACTCGCCAACGTCGGCGTACCACCCCGGTGGACGGATGTCATGACTGAGCCTTCCGTATACCCGCCATTGTTCGATGTAACCCTTCGGGTGGGTTGCCATCTCGTATACGAGGTCACGGGCACTTCGACCTTGTTGCTCAACGTGCAGCCGCTGCGTGATCGCCAGCATCTGGTTATCGCTGAATCATTGACCCTCGGTACCGACCTGCCGGTTGAGGAATTCGTCGATGCTCACGGCAATCACGTTTATCGGGTAGTACTGCGTCACGGCACCAACGTCATTCATCACGACGCCATCGTGGCCGTATCATCCCGACCGGATAATCATGATTTTGTCGATACCAAGCCGGTGCCGATCGGTGATTTGCCGCCTGAGCTGTTGCGCTACACGTTACCCAGCCGGTATTGTGATTCGGACAAGCTGACCAACTTTGCCTGGCAACAATTCGGTCATATCGAACACGGTTTGCCCCGGGTGCAGGCCATCAGTGAATGGGTGCATCGAAATATCGAATACACCTATTCGTCGGGTCGCCCCGATCTGTCGGCTGGCGATATATTGCAGCGGGGTTATGGTGTGTGCCGCGATTTTGCACACTTGGCGATTGCGCTTAATCGCACTTTCAATCTGCCGGCTCGCTACGTGACGGGTCACGTACCTGACATTGGTTTTCCCGATCCAATGGGCCACATGGACTTTCACGCTTACACCGAGATCTATCTGGGTGGTTACTGGTATACCAGCGATGCGCGCTTTTATGTTCCAAGGATCGGGCGGGTGAAGGTGTCCTGTGGGCTGGATGCCGTAGACGGTGCGTTCTCCACCATCTACGGTGGTGCCACACTCAGTCACTTTGAAATATGGGCTTATCAAGTCGAGCGTGGTTCGGTGACGGTGGGGGATCCAGTGGATCTTTCGCGGCGACTCGACAACCAGATACAGATCAGAACCGACACGGTTTACTAAGGCCTGGTAACCATCAGGTCATCGCCGTGATGGTAGTTAGTGCATTGCCGTACAGACTCCACATGCACCAGCGATGCATTGATGTATCTGAGCAGCAGTGAGAACATGGCTTTATCTCAAGACGTTGGATGTGCAAGTGGTGTCTGCTTGTGGGGATCACTTTGTTGAGAACCGGCCCAAACCCGCCAGTCGCGCCTCGGTTCCAATTTTCCACATAGCGGTCAGTCGAACGGCCGCTTTTCTTGCCGATAGCGGCCATTCGTAGTCACAAATACAGACACTCGACAACACGAGTGGCAGGCTCACGATATGACTCCCATCGCTGATGCGGAGACAGCCGTCATGTCACTTGAACCTCATGCATCTCGTGAACCGTGGAATAAAGGCAAGCTGGTCGGCCAGAAAGCACCGCTAAAACTGAAAGATATCTGGGCCATCCGCGTTCGCTTGCAACTGATGCAGCGTACTAAGGAATTGGCGCTATTTGATCTGGGCATTGATAGCAAATTACGCGGCTGTGATCTGGTTAAGCTGCGGGTGCGGGATGTGTGCCATGGATCGAGCGTTGCTTCTCGGGCCATCGTCATGCAGCAAAAGACGCAACGACCGGTGCAGTTTGAAATCACCGAACCAACCAGAGCTGCAATTACTGGTTGGATGAAGCAGGCAGCGCTGCGTTCCGTTCCGAAGATTTTCTGTTTCCGAGTAGGCTGCATAGCTCAATACACCTGTCGACTCGCCAATACGCCCGTATCGTCCATGACTGGGTTGATGAGATTGGTCTTGATCCGGCCAACTATGGCACGCACACCATGAGGCGCACCAAAGCCTCATTGATTTATCGCCGTACCAAGAACCTGCGTGCAGTACAACTGTTGCTGGGCCATTCCAAGCTGGAAAGCACCGTGCGCTACTTGGGTATTGAGGTTGATGATGCGTTGGAGCTGTCAGAGCAAACGGAGGCGTGACGGTTAATCACTGATCAGCGCTTGCGCTTTGGGCGCTGCTCCCGGACATTGACTTGGGTGGGAAGATATATTTATCGGAAGCAGATAGCTTCGGAGCATATTTGTCGCTTACTTATTCCCCAGCATACGGCTTAATGTCGTTCGTCAAGCGCTGAATACTTCTCATCTTGCAACCGTAATAATAGTTAACTACTCTTGCGGTCGCAGACGCAGGTTAAGGCTACAGTCAGCTTGTAAAAAGAGCAGCCGATCCGATGCGAGTCTGTATGTAGGAAATCAAGGACTCAATTAGGAAGGGAAATCATGGCTAGGAATCTATGCGGCGTTTGCCGTCGTAACTCTGTGAGTTCAGGGTATTCCCCATCATCCGGATTCATGACCTGCTCAACTGATAAGCGGGATGTGATTTCCGCTCGTTTAGCCACACCTGAAGCATGAAGCATCCCGTTGCCAAGGAGCTGGCACTGGACGAAGCCATCTGGATGCTGTCGTCCTTTTGTACCCTGCATAAAGTCTCATTTGATCCTGCGCTGTTTGCACAACGCTATCCGCCACCGATTGCCCTGACCGCCTTATCACAGGCAGCTGATGAACTAGAGCTGTCCTTCGAGCAGCGGCAGTGCGGATTAATCACTGCGCTGAGTTGGAAACTGCCGTTGGCCATGCAGTTGCAGACGGCCACGCGCGCTGCGGACTCTGCCTCTTCAACTATTGAATCCCGAGACGCAGTGAATGTTTCAACGCTGCAGTCATCGGTCGACGCGTCAGTTCAACCTACCTCTACCTGGGTATTGATCCTCAACGCCGATGAGACGCGCGTCATCTTGATTGAACGTGGCATGGCCGCACCGGTAGCGGTTGAACTGACCGATCTTAAAGCCCGCTATCTTGGTGATGTCCTGTCATTGAGTCCTAAAATAGCGGAAGCCATTGATCCCGATGGTATTGAACATCGCCAAGCGCGCTTTGGCTTGCATTGGTTTGTCCCTGAGCTTCTAAAACATAAACCGGTATGGCGCGATGTGCTGACTGCATCGCTGGTGTTGCAACTGATGGGCTTGGCGCTACCGCTGTTCACGCAAGTCATCATCGATAAAGTGGTGGTACACCGTACGCAAAGCACTTTGATCTCACTGGGCATCGCCATGGCAGTCTTTTTGCTATTTAACAGTGGCCTGTCATGGGTGCGTCAGTATCTCATTTTACACACTGGCCAGAGGATTGATGCCATTCTGGCCAGCCAAGTATTTGACAAACTGTTTCGCTTACCGCTGTTGTACTTTCAGCATCGACCCACCGGTGTGATTTCTGCCCGCTTACAAGGTATCGAGACCATTCGCGAGTTCATTGCCTCTGCCGCAGTCACTGTGGCGCTGGACTTACCGTTTCTGCTGATCTTCGTCGCCATCATGTTTTGGTACAGCGTGCCACTCACGTTACTGGTGCTGGGCATTCTGGTCTTGGTCACCGGCATGAGCTTTATGGTCGCGCCGCTATTCCGCGACCGGCTCAATGAACAGTTCCGCCGAGGTGCCACCAACCAAGCCTTTCTCACCGAGTACGTGGCCGGTATCGAAACCGTTAAATCATTGCAGTTTGAACCACAGCTCAACCAACGCTATCGCGGTCTTCTTTCTGGGTATCTGAAAGCGGGGTTTGCGACTAAACAGCTGGCTAACACCTATAACATCTGGGCCAACGGTCTAGAGCAGATGATGACCACGCTGATCTTGCTGATTGGCGCTTATCTGGTGATGAGCGGTGCAGACTTGACCATCGGCATGCTGGTGGCGTTTCAAATGTTTGCCAGCCGCGTCAGTCAGCCCATGTTGCGCTTAGTCGGCTTATGGCAGCAGTGGCAACAAACCCGCATGTCGATTGCCCGCTTGGGTGACATCATGAATGTTCCTAGCGAGCCGTATAGCTTGAAGCCGCGCCGCGCTGCGAATGCCGGGGCAGGCCGCATTGATGTCGAAGGATTGGCATTTCGCTATGGCGAGCAACTGCCGCTGCTATATGAGAACTTCAATTTTGCATTGCCACCTGGGCAACTGATTGCCTTGATGGGGCCCTCCGGGTCGGGTAAGTCCACCTTTGCCAAATTACTGCAAGGGTTTTACGCCCCCACTCAAGGCCGTATTCGCATTGATGGCATTGACACTAACCACCTGTCTACCAATGAACTGCGCACGACGTTTGGTGTGGTACCGCAAGAGACCGTGCTGTTTTCAGGCACCATTCTCGATAATTTAAAACTCGCCAATCCTTATGCTTCCTTCGAACAAGTGGTAGCCGCTTGCCAAATGGCCGAGATTCACAGCGCACTGGAAGCCTTACCTAGTGGCTATCAAACCGAAATCGGCGAACGCGGCGTTGGGCTGTCGGGTGGTCAGCGACAACGCCTCGCCATAGCCAGAGCCATACTTAAAGGGCCGAAGGTATTGATCTTTGATGAAGCCACCAGCAGTGTCGATGCGCAAACCGCTGAACAGTTAGGCCGCACCATCAGTGGTCTAAAAGGCCGCGTCAGTATCCTGTTCATTGCCCACACCTTACCTAAGAGCCTGCAAGTTGATCACCTGGTTCGCATGGGTGAGAAGCTCACGGTCATTGCAGGCGACAAACAAGATGCGACAGGTGTGACATGAGCAGCGAAGCCAGCCAAATCCTACCAGCCAGTCCAGTAACCGCACCCATGCCGGTGCTGTCGCTGGTGCCGCGCATCCGTTCCGCGCTGTTTGAAATCGCGATGAATCAACCGCCACAAGCGCCACGCTGGACGATGTGGACAATCATTGCGCTATTCATGCTGCTGGCACTGTGGGCCATCTTTGCCAAACTCGATATTGTGGCCGTGGCGCAAGGTCGTCTGGTGCCACAAACCTACGTCAAGATCGTCCAGCCCTCTGTCTCTGGCATCGTGCGTGAGATATTGGTGAAAGAAGGCGATGTGGTCATAGCAGGTCAAGTACTGGTTCGGCTCGATCCCACCGAGAACGCCGCCGACAGCACCGCCATTGCCCGCGAGCTAGCTACTCAGCAATTACAAGTGCGCCGTATCGATGCCGAGTTACAAAATCAACCACTCAACAAAGCAGACAATGACGATGTCTACCTTTTCGCCCAGGTCGAAGCGCAACGTAAATCGCATCGCCAAGCGTACCTCGACTCCGTAGATCAACAACAAGCGGCTAAAGGCCGCGCCATCAAAGAGCTGGCCGCTGCGACAGAAGTGCTGCACAAACTGGAGCGCACCATGCCCAGCTATCAACGCTCCGCCGAAGCCTACGAAAAACTCGCCAAACAAAAAATGGTGGGCGAACTGCAAGCTGAAGAAATGCGCCGAGCTGCGATTGAAAACCAGCAAGACCTGGAAGCCCAGCGCGCCACTGTTTCGAGTCTTGAAGCGACCGTGACCGAAGCCAGCAAGACCCTGGCGCAACTAAAAAGTGCTTATGAAAGTGATTTACACACATTACGGATGCAAGCCATCAGCCAAATCAGCCAGCTTGAACAACAGCACACCAAGGTGCAGTTTCAGCAAACCAATCTAGAACTCAAAGCCCCGCAAGCGGGCATCGTTAAAGAACTCGCCACCACCACAATAGGTGCCGTGGTGCAGCCCGGCACGGTGCTGGTCAGCCTCGTGCCGCAAAACGAACCACTACTTGCCGAAGTACTCATCGACAACCAAGACATCGGCTTTGTGAAACCCGGGCAGGAAGTCAGGCTCAAGCTTGCCACCTATCCCTTCCAACGCTACGGCATGATCGAAGGTATCGTCAAAACCGTAATTGCAGACTCGCAGACCAGCAGCGGTGGATCAACGAGCAGCGAAAATAGCAACACCACTACATCCGAAAGCGGCGTGGCGTCCACCATGATGTTCAAGGCCACCATTGAATTGAAGAATCAAGTGTTGAAGATCAACAACACAGCGCTGCCATTAGCCGCAGGCATGCAACTCAGTGCCGAGATTGTGGAAGGCAAACGCACTGTGTTGCAGTACCTACTCTCACCCGTGCAGCGAGTGGCTAGTGAAGCGGGGATGGAGCGCTAGCAGCTTTGATTGACGTTTTTAATTTCAATGATCGGGAGTTCTTTCAATGACTGTGTCAAAAAGTATTACGGTTGTTTTGATCATGTTTATGTTGGCACCGTTACATGCGGAAAATGCCAAGCCACCGTGCGATGAGTTTAAGCGCCTTATCGATTTGCCACGTGGAAAAGGGCTTGATCGCAACTTTCTCACTATGTCATCGATAAAAGGTGGTGAGGAAGAGTATTTTAATTTGGATGTCGACGGTGATGACGTTAGTGATGTCATTAAGGGTGGATGCTCTTCAAGCCTCATGCCTGCTGACCCATGCTTTTTGTCAGTTGAAATGTCATCTGGAAAAAAGATCAAATTTACATTTGATATTACCGAGCAGTTTTTCTTGATTAGGCACAAATCTATGGTTTATGCAATCGCAAGCCCAACGCTCGTGATAAAAGATAAAAAAGAACGATTGTCATTTGAGCAGACTAGAGGTCGCCGTTCAGCACTGCGTTTGGATGGTCGCGGCATTACTCGTATTTGTACACAGCTTTAATTTGAGGGAAGGATCATGGAATACACAGCGCTAACACAAGATGCCTACGTTGATTTGCTTGTTCAATTTATTTCATCTGCAGAAGGACAAATCGGCCAGGCTACGGATATTGGTGATGGAAAGGCGACCATTGGATACGGGTATACATTTAATCGAAGTAACAATTTGTCGCTTTGGCAGGCCGCTGGGATCGCGTTAACCGCGTCTGAAATCACGACGTTACAGGCCATTGATAGTGCGCCAGCGAATCAGAAGACCACGATGGCACTAACTCAGTTTTCAAGATCAATTTCCAAAGACCAAGCCGTTGCGTTATTGCGACAAACATATTCCGCCTATGAAGGCCCAGCAAATGATCTTGGTATGCCTTTGTCTGCCGAAAGAGCTGCATTTGTATCTCTTTCCTACAATCGAGGGGTGGCAAACTTAGAAACGAGAATGCCAAATTTCTATGCTGCTGTGCGTGCTGTTGATAGAGCCGAAGCATGGTTCCAGATGCGCTATATGTCATGGGGAACTGCCACCGCATTCGAGGCGGGACTGCGTGCGCGTCGGCTCGTCGAATCCAATGTGTTTGGTCTGTATGACAATGATCCGCCTTCGGCGAGCGAGGCAAAAATCGTTTACAAGATGTTGACGAGCCACCGCACCCAAATACTTCAGTTGGAAGCGCTTTGGGGTTTGAATCCAGATGGCACTACTGGAACTAGAAACCTGGTGGCCGAAGTCAATGCTGATGCTCGTTGGGGTACGCTTGATGCGGTTACATTGGTAGATGCTCTCATCCCCGCGCGCGATGCCTTCATCGCTTGGGTGAACAGCTCGCAGCTGCTGGAAGGTCAGCCTAACTTAGTGGCAGGCAATTGGAACCCCGCCGCGATTTATTACAATCCGAACGCGACAACACTTGATGCACGCGGCGATGATGGGAAAGCCAATAACCTTGAGAAGAGTTTGCTGGTGGGCAGCGACGGTGCCGATGTGATCTGGGGAGGTGCCGGCGATGATGTACTCATTGGTGGTGCTGGTGGCGACACGCTGAATGGTGGTGCGGGTGCAGATGTTTTAATCGGCGGCACTGGCTTTATGGATGTGTTGTCTGGTGGCGCAGGTGTTGACATCTATGTATTCAAAACTGGCGATGGCATCGACAAGATCGTCGGTGACGCAACGCAAGGGAGCAATGGCGATGACGACGGCAAGATCATTTACGACGGCGTTGAGCTGAAAGGACTCACCGCTAGGTCGGTGATAGATTTTCAATACGGCAATCATCCGTCATGGGTGTGGACTGATGGCGGCCAGACCTTTCATGCAACCTTGATGGATGGCGATGTGACCAATGGCGGCACGTTATGGGTGTCCAAGGGCACGAGCTTCGGTACGGATCGACTGGTCATTGAGAACTTCAAGCCCGGAGATTTGGGATTGGACTTGGGTGCGAATCTCGCGTGTCAGTTGTTGCCTGACACACACACCAATCCATTCACCAGCGGAAGCTATGTTCCTACCACGTTGTCCACCTTTTTAAAGGAAGGCGGCAGTCGCACAATGACGGTGGCGTTGAATACGCCTGCGGTGGCGGGGCAGAAGGTCATCATCGGTGCCGATGGCTTACTCGACGTGCTGTTCGTCGTCACGGGTGCAGAAGAGTTGTCATTGATTAGCGGCAGCGTGCAGTTGACACTTGAGGAAGGTCAGACTTCAGTGACATTTGCATTGCTAGAACGTGGTGAGGTTGCTGCCGACACCAACTTGATTTTGAGTGCCACGCTGCTGGACGCCCAAGGCCAGTCAGTGGGTACGGCATCGAGCCTGAACATTGCGTTGGATGCCACCGACTCTGCCAACAGCAGCACTGCCGATACGATTTATGCGATTGATACCGCTTCCCAGCGTATGGTTGGCACGGGGCTGACCAATACCGGCACCGCACCTGATGTCTGGTCCCCCGGTACCACGGTGTACGGCGCATCGTCATTGCATTACTTCCAGACCGGTACCGTGCTGACCTCGCCGAACCTGGCGCAGGCCTATTACAGCGAGATCGTGGATCGGTCGGTGGCCACGCCGGAAGCCGGGCATGATCTGGTGACTACTGATGGTGGGCTGGGCAATAGCTACGTTATCGGCAGCAGTTACCGGGATGCAATAGTTGATGGCATCAATACGGGAGGCTGGCCAACGGTGCTCTATGGTGGCCCTGCTGGCGA
>JBFXCU010000019.1:0-42519 GCA_050181835.1 Steroidobacteraceae bacterium
ATGGCTCTGGACTTACAACCATGAACGACCGAACATGGCCATCGGTGGCATCACGCCCATGCAGAAGTTAGCAATGACTGCTTAACCTTTCCACTTCTGGTGTCAGTTAAAAAAGGGAGGATTACCGGGTCAGTCCCGAGGCCTTTGAACGGGCCTCACAACGAGGCGCGGTGGTGTTCTAATTACTAGGGGAAGTCTAGGCTATTGGTCAGCTATCGGGATGGGTCGCGAAACTTGGCATCAAAATTGACGCGATATTCAACGGGCCAGCGGGCAATTCCAACACGGATGCACTACTAGACAACAATCATTGATACAATTTGAAGATGAACATGAAACTGTATAGCTCACCTGGCAGCTGCTCCTCTGCTTCTCACATCGCACTGCTTGAAGCTGGTGCATCTTTTGAGGTCATAAAATTGAATTTGCGGTCAGACCGCAAGCTTCCCGATGGCCGCCATTTGAATGATATTAATCCTAAAGGTTACGTACCAGTGTTAGAGCTGGATAATGGGTCATTGCTGACCGAGAACATCGCGATACTTCAGTATATTGCCGATCAGTATCCGCACGCTGGACTTGCGCCAGAGAATGGCACGATGGAGAGGTATCGGTTACAAGAATGGTTGGCATTCATTGCTACAGAAGTGCATAAGTCCATCGGCAATTTCTTTAATCCAAAATTGCCAGACGAGATGCGAGAAATTATCACCAGCAAACTGAATGGGCGTTTTGACTACATTGATATGCAGTTGAAGGAAAAAATGTTCCTGATGGGTGACCGGTTTACCATCGCCGACTGCTACCTTTACATAGTCAGTAGTTGGTCAACCAAATTGAACTACGACCTCTCGAAATATGCAAACGTGCTCGCGTGGCAAAAACGCGTGGCGGATCGTGACTCGGTTCGGAAAGTCACTGAACAAACTTGATCGCTCGCGCCGAGCGTTTGTCAGTGCACTACGGGAATCGGCTTCTGATCATTTCCGTTCTGACCTATGCGCGCCAGAGGAGTGCGCGCTTCGGCGAAGATACTTTCCCCTATGGCATAGAAGAAAACTGTCCGACCTGAGAATTGCTGGTGCTTTACACTTACCAGCAGGGCAAAGCGCGCTGCCAGTTCACCCCGGAAGAGATTTTCCCCAAGGGCCTGATGACCAAGGTAATCATTTAACATGAACGAGAGCGCACCCAAATCCGGTGGACCGGTAGACTTGGCGCTGATTGCCGACCTCGCCGCTGCGAGCCGCATCCTCGCCGAGCGTGGCGTGGTGGATGGTTTCGGCCACGTATCGATGCGCCACCCACATAACCCCGAACGTTACTTGATGGCGCGCGCAATAGCGCCGGCGCTGGTAGTGCCGGACGATATAATTGAGTACGACCTTGATAGCGTCCCCTGCAATGCAAACGGGCGCGGCAGTTTCCTCGAGCGTTTCATCCACGGGGAGATTTTCAAGGCGCGCCCTGACATCAATTCGGTAGTACACAGTCATTCACCCTCTGTAATTCCGTTCGGGCTAGTCGACTGCCAAATGCAGGCGATGTTCCACAATGCCGCTTTCCTTGCTGCCGGGGTACCGGTGTTCGACATCAGCGAACAGTTCGGCGACACCAACATGCTGGTTAGCGATGGGGCTAGGGGAATCGCGCTAGCGAACAAACTAGACGACAAGGATATCGCATTGATGCGCGCACATGGTTCGGTGGCCTGCGGTCCGACCCTACAAACTGCGGTGTTTCGCGCGGTTTATACCGAGGTGAATGCACGCGTGCAGCACTTTACCCATGCGCTCGCCGCAGGCGGACCGATTGCTGTGCTGAACAAAGAAGAAGGGCGTCTTGCCGACGAGCCAAACCAGACTGCGGGCATGCGTGCCTGGGACCTTTGGCGCAGGCAGGTACGCGAACAACTCAACTGGTAAAACCTTAAAACAAAACAGGAAAACAATGAGCGACATAGCCCTGTTTGAGAGAGTCTTGACGTTGGTTTTTGTCTTCGTATGAATACATGAACTACCTCCAAGTAGTCCAAGTTTTCGTCAGCATCCCCGCTGGGTCAATCTCTGACGGTTCTCAACACTCAATGAAGTACAGAAAGAGTTGCTGCGCAACTTTGATAAATGCATGCAGACAGATGGCAGCAAGCACAGTCCGCGTGAGACATCCTAGTTGGGCGGTGTGGTGCATGAGCCGCATCGCAGGGAAGTTGACCGATGCCCGATCGATTGGCCAGCACGGAATGTTCGATTGCAGACGCGGCGCGCTAACACCATCGCCCGGAACATCCGTTCTTGTACCTGCTTAATGAGTCAGCCGACTTCATGGTCCGGTGCGCATTGCCACAGACAAAGAGCCATCGTCATGCTCGGTGACTTTGACCGGCAGCGCCACGGGCAGGCTTCGAATCCAGACATCAATGTTCTCCAGGTTCAGTGTGCCGGTAAACCGCAGTTCGGCCGCTTCGTCGGTAATATCGATTCTGTGAGCGGTATAGCGGTCAATATCCGCCAGCACATATCGCAACTGTTCGTTTCGATATTGACGCCGTCCATTAAGCCACGCGGTTGCGAGGGGCGCGATAGTTGCAGGTAGTGCTTGCAATCGGTTGCCGTCATCGGCATAGGATACGGCTTCACCCGCCCCGATCTGGGCAGTGAGGCGGGGTCGGGCAGTCGCTAGTTGTCTGTCGATGCCGGCAGACGCAGACACATCCTTCGGTGCGGTGACTACTTCAACTTTGCCCTCCGTGACAGCCACTACGGTCTGGTCATCACTCATCCGAATATTGAATGCCGTACCGACAGCTGTGACTTGGGCTGCTCCCGCGCGCACGACGAACGGCCAAGTTTTATCCTTTGCAACTTCGAAGTAAGCCTCGCCACGCTTCAGTGTAAGGGAACGAAGATTTGAACTGAGCTCCACGTCAAGCGCCGAATCAGCATCCAGTGTAACTGTTGAGCCTTCCGGTAGCTGGAACGCTTTTTGTTGGCCCGGTGCGGTCTGATAGGCAAAAGACCCGAAATGGACATGAGAGGGATGTTGCAGCCACAGCCATCCACCAAACAGGGAAGCTATCGTGATACTGGCGGCCATTCCATACCAGAAAAATCTAGTGCGTCCAGAGTGTGAAAATCCTGCGGCGGTTGATTCCCGAGAACGCTTGTTCCACTCTGCCAACGGCTTCGAGCCGTCATAGGTGTCCACTGCCATTTCCGCAGCCGACGGCAGGACAGGCATCGCGGATGATTGTCGCAGGCGTAACACGGTATCTTCGATTTCGTCGTAAGCTATGCGATGCTCGCTTGCTGCCGTGAGCCAGTTTTGCCAGTCGACAAACGTCTGTGTGTTTGCTGTGTCTTCCTGCAGCCGTAAAAACCAGCCTGCCGCCTCTTCGGCCGCGCGATTCGATGGACTCGGCTTTTCAGCTTGCCCGTTCATGACTGTTCTCCTGACCGTGATTTGCTGGGCGTGTTTCTTTCTGCAAACTGATCACGGCAGAACACCAGCGCCCGTTTCACATAGAGTTGCACCATGCGCGCCGAAAGGTTCATCAGATTAGCTACTTCGGGAATACTCTTTTCATAAAAGAAGTGCATAACAAAGGCATAGCGGCACCGTGCCGGCAGCCCATCAATTACGTTCAGAATCGCATTAAGTTCCTGTTTTGCGGAAACACCGCTTTCCGGTGCAGGTGCAAATGCGTCAGCAGTGAAGAACTCAAGCTGGTCAATCCGGGCGCGGCGTGCGGTGCTCTTCAGACGATCAGCCGCCAGATTGGCAGCGGTCTTGAACAGATAGGCGCGTAAATAGCCGATACCACCCGGTGTATCGATCTGTAACATCCGTACATAAGCTTCCTGTGCAATTTCCTTCGCCTCATGGCTGGAATGCAGTCGGTAAGTCAGGAATCTCAGTAAAGACCGGTTATGGGCCTCAAATAGTTCGGCAATCCGTTCGCTGTTATTGGGCGCAGCCGGGAATTCGGCACTATCCCCTTCGGAATTGCCGCCAGCCGGGTTGGCACTGGGGTCTTTGCTATTCGAACCTCGTCCACGCATTTCGCATCTTCCAGCAACGATCTTTACTGAATCTACAGGTACTTAGACGACTGAACCCGATAATTGCGAAATCCAGCCTCGACCGTCTTTGCTGACCGATATTAGAGAACAATCAGCAGCAGCTTGGGTCGCGCCAATGAAATGATGAAGTTCCGGGTCGGATCAAGACATATGGCACGGAAATTTTCGTTTGGCCCTGCCGCACTCAATTTCTTCACTTCCATTTCGCGAAAATCGTTTTCAGTCGTCTAGTAACGCAGAACTGCAAAAAATTATGCAGCGCAGATCGGGTCATATAACAGAAATTAATGCAGCGGGGATACAGGCCATGCAACAGCCCATGACAGCATCAGTTCAGAGCGATGTTCAACATTCCTTGATTACAGTCTCTGCCATTGAGGCTGAGAAGCCGAGCGTACAACAAAGTCGAACGACTCTTTCACAACGGTTTCATAAAAATAACAGCGGAGTTCAGACAGTCAGCTTCTGTCGGTCGTTGTTTTCATTGGTCTTTGTTTCGATGTGCGTGCTGACGATGCCTGACGCAATTGCTAGGGCGGCAGGTCTCGATACAAATCAGCGCTTTGAAATTCCTGCGGGGCAGTCGCTTGATTCCGCGCTCCTGGCTTTTTCCGATCAGGCTCGGGTTCAGGTACTCATGTGGACGGGGACCCAGTCCAACACAAGGGTAACCGGCAAGACTGTTGGCGTTAGCGGAGAACTGAGTGGCCGCAGTGCTCTTGAATCCTTGCTTGCCGACACAGGCCTTGCCTACAAGGAAATTGACGAAGGAACCGTAGCCATCGTCAATCCGGCTAATACAACAAACTCTGCTCTTGCGGGGTCGCATGGGTTAATGCTCGCCGCAGCTAGTAGTCCTTCCCCATCGGAATCAGGTGCTGCCGCTGCGGCAGTAAACAGTTCAACGGCGCTAGGTGCTGCGAGCGGTGGCAAGAAGTCGGAGCCTGTCATTCTCGAAGAAGTCATTGTCACGGGTACGAATATTCGCGGCGTGAGCCCGGTTGGTTCAAGCGTGATCAGTGTGGGCGCAGATGAGTTCCAGAAGACCGCTGCAGCTGATGCAATCAGTATGTTGTCGCAATTGCCGCAACTGACAGGTATTGGCTACGGCATGAGTACCAATATGGGTGGCTCGCGCGTGCAAGGTGCGGGAATCAATTCAGCTGCCGCTTCATCGGTCAATCTGCGCGGACTCGGCCAGCTGGCGACACTGACCCTGGTTAATGGGCAAAGACTGCCGTATAGCGCCCAAGGAAATATTGTGGATCCCAATAACTTCCCAGCAAGCCTGATTCAGCGGGTGGAAGTTCAGGCAGAAGGCGGTTCCGCCATCTATGGTTCGGACGCCATTGCTGGCACGGTCAATTTCATTCTGCGCGAACCGGTCGACACAATGGAGACGGCCTACCAAGTTGGTTTCAAAAAGGGCAACTCAAAGGACTGGCAGATCGGCCAGACTCTCGGCAAGACTTGGAAGAAAGCTGAAAATGGTATTGGTGATGGGGGCATCATTCTGGTTTTTCAGCGTCAGACCACAGGGGCGGTTCCTGCCAGCGCGCTGTCTTATGCTTATAACGATGATCTGTCTCCCTATTATCCGACAGGACTGCAATCGACCAATTCCAATCCAGGTAATGTCAGGGGGTTTGCTCCTACACCTAACGTGCTGTATCCCGTACCCGCATCAGGTATTGGCGCTACGCAAGGCCTGACATTGGCGCAGCTTGGTACCGGCGGCCTTCCAAACCGTACCAGTGCCTTCACTAATGTCGAGGCAGTGTTGCCGGAAATCAGGCGCGATTCGGTGGCTGCTAATTTCAAACAGGAGATTACTGACTGGCTGCATTTCTTCGCCTTCGGTCACTACAATGATCGTGATGGTTACATAACCAATGGTGGCGCACCGCAGATTGCTGCGAATATTTCGCTTCCCACCACCAATCCATACTCTCCCTGCGCGCCGGGAGCAGATACGAGCAACACCCAAGGCCTTGTATGTCCTGCAGGCAACCTCACGGTTGCCTCAAATCTGTCTGGAGAAATGGGCATCGCATTGCGCCATTTCTCGGAAGTCAATTACATGCATGCGGCCGGATTTGATTTCGACCTGCCCTATGGTTGGAAAGGCACAATCTCGGAAAGTTTCGGCAAGGATTATCTCTACTCATTTCAGGGTCCGAATGGCGTGAACGCGACGGCATTCGCGCAAGTCGTCACTGGAGTGAATAAGCCCGCTAACGTACCATTTTACAATCCGTTCTGTTCGGATGCCGCCGGGCCATGCAACAGTCCGATTACGCTTTCTTACATCAACCAGCATCAGGCGTTCAAGACCTCGGCCGTGCAGCGGAATTACAACGCTAATTTCGACGGGCCGCTCTTTCCGTTGCCAGGCGGAGAGGTTCGTTTTGCGGTAGGTGGAAATTACAATGTGCAGTCGTATTCTCTGCTGCAATACAGTAACAATTCAGCGGCTATTGGTACCGATATTACCAGCATCGATTTCAATGCCACCCATCGTCACACGACCGCTGAATACGCTGAGGTGTACGTGCCTGTCATCGGCAGAGACATGGCAATACCGGCTATCCAGCAGCTGGAACTGACAGCCGCAATTCGCCACACTAGCTTCGACCTGCCAGATGTTTCCACCACCAATCACAAGTTCGGCCTGAATTGGGTGCCGTTCGACGGCGTGAAAATCCGTTCCAGCTATGGAACTTCGTTCCGGGTGGGTAACCTGTCCAGTATCAGTCCTGGTGGCGTCGGTTCCATCAACAGTTACGCCGGAACAACCTGCGGGGCCTACGCAGGTATTGTCTGCCCAACGCCAGCAACAGCTGTCGTTCCCATCGCTTTCTCCGGTCCTAATCCCAATGCAGAACCCGAGACCGGCGACAGCTTGACGATCGGGCTGGACTGGTCGCCTGCGCAATTGCCGGGTCTGACCACCTCTCTCACTTGGTACAAGATGAGCTACCTGAATCAGCTTGGTTCTCAGTTGAATTCCGCATTGCCCGTCGCCGCTGCGAATGCGGGTTACTACGACAAATTTCTGATTTTCAACCCGACCTATTTTCCTTCCCGGGCCATTGTCAATCCTGCGGTGCTGGAGGTTCTACCCAACCTGACGCCAGGGGCGCCCCTTACCCAGGCCCAGTTTGACTCTGTTATTCCCACGCTGCTGAGTCGACCACTTTATTCCACGACGGTCTTACCGACTTCCCCGGTGCCCTTCATTGGCAACGCACTATATTCCAACAACGGCGGTGTGCGAACGAGTGGCATCGATTTCTCCACCAAGTATGTTTTTGATACCGGTTGGGGTTCGGCGCATGTCGGCGGTACAGGTACCTATGTCCTAGATTACAAGATTCAACCCTTGGTAGGTGGTCCCACATTCCAAGAAAAAAACAATTTTGGCTACGTGACGCAGCTGCATGGACGTCTGGATGTGGGTTTGGACAACAAGAACTGGAATGTCACTCTCTACATGAACTATACAAATGCGTATCACGCGGACGCGATCTATGTTCCCGTAGCGGCATTGAATCAGAATCCGGACTATCTAAATATCTCCAGTAACACGACCTTCGATCTTTCACTGGGATATGGGACGAGCAGTGAACTTGACCAGCCGCTTCTGCATAACATCCAGTTGCAGCTGGTGGTGAACAATCTGCTGGACAAGAAGCCGCCGTTTTTCCTGAATGCGGCAGCGTCACCGCCCATTCTTTACGATCCCAATCAGGCCAGTGCACTCGGCCGGGTCATTACTTTTCGGATCAACAAGAAGTGGTGAGTTGACATGAATCAATTAGTAAAAACTTTCGCCATGGCCTTGCTCATTTCACATCTGGTATTCCCGGCGGAGCGAGCTTCAGCGCACCATTCCAGTGCAATGTTTGACCCGGACAAAACGGTGATATTGACCGGCACCGTGAGGAAATTCGACTGGATCAATCCTCACGGATTTATGGACTTTGTGACTGTTGACGACACAGGGGCAGTTACAAAATGGGTAATCGAATGTCCAAGTCCCACGGTCATGAAGTATTTCGGCTGGAGCCGCGACAGCATCAGGGCAGGGGATAAGGTGTCGGTTGCGTTTCATCCGGCAAAAGATGGAACGAACAAGGGGTCGATTCTGTCGGTGACTTTGCCGGATGGAAAGGTACTCAGCTCACAGGATCCGAAAACACGTGACCAGCCGAAGTCCTGATATCCGCAACAGAGTGAATTGATTATGAAAAATATGCTGGCGATTGTCGTGGGCGTACTGCTTGTGGGGACGCATGGGGTTGCGGATGCGAAAGGCCTCGCGTCGCAGGCGACGGGCAATCCCGCCGCAGCATGGGAGGGCGTCTGGCTGGGAGGTTCCGTCGGGAATGGGCGGGTGTTCGATGTACACAAGCCGCATTCGTTGCTGAATGCGGAATATGCAGCAAAGCTGCAGGACGCGCTGCGGGGACAGGAAGCCGGGCGTATGCTTTACAGCCCACAACTAAACTGCATTCCGACCGGAATGCCGGACATGATGTACGAAGTCTACGCACTGGAAGTTCTTCCAGTGCCCGGCAAAGTGGTGATGATCACCGAGTATATGAATATGATCCGGCATATTTATACGGATGGCCGACCGCTTCCTGCCGACCCGGAGCGCAGTTACGCAGGAACGTCGGTGGGTCACTGGGAAGGTGAGGTGCTGGTGGTTGATACCATCGGACTCGCCGAAGATGGAGTGATCGTGCCGGGCATGCCGCACAGTGATGCAATGCGCATCCAGGAACGCATCCGGTTGGTCGATCACAACACGCTTACCGACGACATTACGCTCATCGATCCCGGGGCATTGACGGGTCCTTGGACTGTCCACTTCACCTATACGCGTGCCAAGCCGGATCGTGTGCTTGCGGAATATGCCTGTGCAGCAGGCAATCGCTACCATGTTAATACCGATGGCACAGTGATCACCGTGCCTTGGGCTGGGGAATAACCTTGGCGCTGGGTGTCTGGCGATGCCCTGAATCCGCAGGCAGAAATATGATTAAAAAAATATGATTATCCGGACAGATGTGTCAGAGAAATGAAAAATGGTTTGTGTATGCGATTGGCATCACTTGGTGGCTATATTCGTCTTCTCTCTCCTGGGCCTGGATTTTCTTGGTGACGCTTGTCACCACTGTGGATAAGACGGTCGTAGTAATGGCGCTTTGAGTGAACTCAACGCGATAGTAAAAACTGTTTAATAATCGGGATCACAATCATGACGGATAAAAAACCTACTTTTAGAGCGATTGGCGTCGCTCATTTCTCTATCCCAGTGAGTGACTTAGCGAAAAGTATTGATTTCTATGTGGAGAATGTCGGACTCCGCTTTGTGAGCAAGATTCCGCCCGAAGGGATGGCGTTTCTGGACGCCAATGGCGTTGCGGTAATTCTGGTTCAACATGACAAGGGAAATTCTACGGCGGGGAACCCGAAGGTTCACCACTCTTTCATGGTAGACCATGATCAGTTCGATACGGTGGTTGAGGGCCTGAAGGCCAGGGGGATCGAACTGGTGTTCGAGGATCTGCGTACGGGTACGGTGAATGGTCCGAAGGTATTTTTATGGGATCCAGATGGCCACCAGATCGAAATTCTCGATCGCACGAGCTATCGCGGTCATTATCTTTAAGCTTTGTAATATCCGCTGCCGGGCTGGGTCCTGTGAAGAGCACAGCGCTATCGCAAGCAGGGTACTGGATTTGAGCCGGGTGCGCGCGAGCCCGGCCTGTTGGCAACACAGCCTGATCGCTGAACTAAAATCTGCTGAGGTCATATGAACACCAACGACACTACATCCGAGTTGCCCGAACAGGCGGTCGCTGCCGCGTACCAATGGCTTGCAAGGGGTTTGGCATAGATGGCCGCATTCAAGGTACTGGGTATAAACCACACTTCCTTCACAGTGAGGTCATTGGACAAGGCTATCGCCTTCTATTGCGACGGACTGGGATTCAAACTCAAGTCCCGTGCGCCGCGAGATGCATCAGCAACCCCTTTTGTGGTGGGTGTTGCCGGTGCAGCCGTTCACGAGGTTGCTCACATTGAAACTATTTCAGGCCACATATTGGAGTTCGTTGCGTATTCGGGTCCAGCCGATCGCGGCCAGACTACCGTACGTCCCTGCGATAGCGGCGCGACGCACATTGCACTTGATGTGGATAACATTGAAGAGGCTACTGCGCTTGCAATTCAGCACTACTTCACACCGCTGTCAGCAAAGCCGGTTGCGCATCGAACCGGTGGGCCCAACGCGGGTTCGATCATTCAATTCCTGAGGCATGAGGACGGTTATTTCCTTGAGTTGATACAGCGCGGCGGTTTATCAGAGGATCGCAGTCGCTATCTTGGATGACCGCATAGTTTGTGGCGGATATATGAGGGGGTACTTATGAATAAGCAGTTCCGTTCGGGCGTTACACGTCGGCAGGCGATCCAGGGAGGACTGGCTGCTGGGGTGGGCATAGCCCTGGCAGGGTGCGGCACGCTTGCAGACCGCTCCTCTGAGGGCCTGATCACCAAGGCCATGCCATCCTCGGGCGAGCGCCTGCCGGTGATTGGCATCGGTGCCGCCGGGTTCAAGCAGGATAACTTTGAGAACCTGAAAGTCGTGCTCCAGCGCTTCAATGAGCTGGGTGGGCGGGTGATCGACACTTCGTCCAAGTACGGCGATAGCGAGACCGTCATTGGCCAGGCTCTGGCCGAACTTGGCACAACCAGGCAGACGTTCATCTCCACGAAATTGCTGGCCAAAATCCCTGGCCCGTTGCCGCCGGGAACCCGACCGCCGCCGCCGGACATGCTCTACGGGGCAGAGAGTCTGGAACGCTCCCTGCGGCTGCTCAAGACCAATCACTTGGATCTGCTCTCGGTGCACAGCATGATCGGCATTGATGAACTGATGCCGCTGCTGGTCAAATGGAAGCAGGCGGGGCGCATACGCTACATTGGGGCCTCATCCTGGCTCGTTCAGGAGCATGCGCAGCTGATCGAGTGCATGAAGAAGTACCCGCTCGACATTGTCGAGGTCAATTACTCGATTGCGGCGCGTGAAGCGGCGGTCACGGTATTCCCGGTAGCCATTGAGCGCAAGATCGGCGTCATTGCTAATGTCCCCCTTGGTCAGGGTGCCACCATTGCCGCTAGCCGCAATCGTCCGCTGCCGCCGTTTGCCGCCGAACTGGGTTGCACGACGTGGGTGCAACTAATGCTCAAGTATGTGGTCTCCCACCCGGCCGTGATCTGCACGATTCCCGGCAGCACGAAACTGGAGCACCTTGAGGACAACCAGGCGGCGGGCCTCGGCAAGTTGCCGGATCAGGCCACCCGTAAAAAACTCGAAGAGTTGTGGGATCAAGCAGTGTGACAGGATTTGGTACTGCCACTCTCGCTTTCCGACTGGCCACGTTTAAGGAGTTGTCATAGATGAAGATCGTTACCGCCATTGCAGGACTCCTCCTGACGGCCTATCTCGCCTACGACCTTCATTACGGTCATTCTCACGACTGGGGTCCTGGCGCAGGCAAGACTCCACCCACGCTGGTAGCGGCCTACTTAGATGTTGCCTACAACCAGGGACATGGCGTCGAGGCGGCGCAGATGTATTTTCTGCCAACGACAGTGGACCATAACCCCGAATCCGCAGACCGACGTGATGGGCCGCCGATTAAACACGAGATCAAGGAGCTCATCGGTCAAGGATTGACCGTTGCGGTCTACCACCACATCGAGGCGGCACATGGGGAGCCTGCGATGGATGCGGTGGATTTCTATAAAACAAAGAATGGACGCATTCTGGAACGTTTTCGAATCAGTCAGTTCGCAAGCGCTGCCGTGGATTCCCAGGCAGTACCTGCGGCACCGGCTGCGCCAAAGTAACCGGAATATCCGCTGCCACATGCGGCGCTCAACCGATAATTTGCGGAGTGACATATGACGACCGAACGCAAGGTGAAGTTTGATGTGGAGCTTGTAGTAAAGCTTGTACTGACCGGCATGCGGCTTCTGCTTGGAGCGTGGATGTTCCTGCAAGGCCTGAACCATTTCATTCATCTCTATCCACAACCGATGGGTAGTTGGCCACAAGCGAGCGCCCTGCTAGTGACACTGATCGACACAGGATTGTTCGATGTTGTCAAAATGGTTGAGATTGTTGGTGGGGTTCTGTTACTGACGGGCTGGTTCGTGCCGCTCGCACTCGTTATTCTCATGCCAATATCGACTGTCGTCTTTTACAACGACGCGGTCTTGCAACATCGGATAGCCCGCGTATTTTATCTGGGTACGGGATGCATGTACATGAACGTCATTCTTCTGGTGGCTTACATTCGCTACTATATTCCCATGATGAGTTGCCACTCATCGCTTGGGCATGTTCGCGACTTCAAGAAACTACCGGAAATCTTTCGCGCCGATTCGGGCGGCGGACTATGAGTGGTTGGGCATTGACCAGATTGGATTTGGTTAATGCCGAAGCGCTTCATCGAAGTTGATTGCAGACCCCGTTCCGGGATGAGACCTTTTCACTTTGTACTGCGGGGAGTGTGTTGACTGAAAAACACTGCCGACTAAATCTTATATGATTGTCACAATAAAGCAGTTGGCAGGTAGCCTTTCTTGAGCAGTGCGCCCTTAACAAAGTTCGTAGCCTTTGCCCATGGCGCTTACCGCTACTACTGGTCAGCCCGTTTCTGTTCCACTTTCGCTGTGCAGATACTGGCGGTGGCGGTGGCCTGGCAGGTGTACGATCTTACCCGCGATCCCATAGACTTGGGCATTCTTGGTCTTGTGCAATTTGTGCCCTTGTTGTTGCTGGTGCTGGTCACCGGTTCCGTGGCTGACCGCTTCGGGCGACGCCGGGTGATGCGAACAGCCATCGCACTGCAGGTGGCTTGTGCCTCTGCCATTCTGTTTTTTTCCTGGCGGGGTCTGCAGAGTCCGATACCATTATTCATCAGTCTTACGGTGCTGGCAGTTGCTCGCGCTTTCTTCGGACCGGCTTCACAGTCACTGGTCGCAAACATTATCCCGAAAAAAGATTTTGCCAATGCTATCACCTTGAACTCGTCGGCATGGCAGATCGCGGCCATCGTCGGCCCCGTTGTCGGCGGTCTGCTCTACGGGTTAAGTGCCGAAGTGGCTTATGGTGTGGCTACTCTGATGCTGGTTGCATCCTTTCTGCTGCTTGGCAGTGTTCCAGAACCGCCTGCACCGGAGGATATCCGTAAAGTCACTTTCGATTCACTTTTCGATGGGCTGCGTTTCATCCGCCGAGAAAAAGTGGTGCTCGGGGCGATTTCCCTCGACCTGTTCGCTGTGTTGCTTGGTGGCGCTGTTGCCCTGTTGCCGGTGTATGCCCGGGACATTCTGCATTTGGGGCCGTGGGGCCTGGGCCTGTTGCGGGCGGCACCTGGTGTCGGTGCATTACTGACTGCAGCCACTTTGACCTGGGTACCTATCCGCGATCATGCCGGGCGCTTGATGCTTGGTTTCGTAGCACTGTTCGGACTGTTTACACTTTTGTTCGGGCTATCAACCAATGTGTGGCTTTCTATTGTGCTGCTGGCGCTGGTGGGTGCAGCAGACATGATTAGCGTGGTGATCAGGGAAACGCTGCTGCAGCTGTGGACTCCCGATGCAGTTCGTGGCCGGGTCAATGCGGTCAATATGGTATTTCTGGGCGCGTCGAATGAACTGGGCGAGTTTCGCGCCGGTTTCATGGCGGCCTGGATCGGTGTGGTGCCCGCCGTGGTTTTTGGCGGGGCAGGAGCCATTGTGGTTGCGGGGGTGTGGTGGCTGGTATTCCCGCAGCTGAAGGATGCGCGATACTTGCACAAGCAGGAATAGCTAAAGAACTCAATGAAAAAGGTGTCTAGGCGGGGCTTTTGGGAAGAAGTGGCTCACACGAGTATTAATCACACCAATGAATTTCAACAGAACAATGAATTATCCCTGTTGTCCGAAAAGAAGCCATCAAGCTGAAGGGTCAATTTCGAGTGGCTTTCAACACTCTGAATCAAGGCAAAACCTACTCACATCAAATCAGTGCCGCTCTGTTGCCCTTCGTGCGGACTCGGAGGGCTTTAATGACCATTATCTATTCGAGCACGATCGCCGCATGCGAATACATCGATTGACGTGGTTTTGTTTGGTGCTGGGCAGCCTTGCCGCCTGTATGAGTGGAGCTGTGCTGCATCCTCGTAGTTGGCTGGACGCGCCAAGACAGCGGACTATTACGGCATAACTGCAGCCAGTAGTGTTATCACGCGAGGATTTTCCGGCTGGCGTTAATGTGCTTGATTACGTTGAGGTCAGTGCGTTTGAAGTAAATCGGTCAGGTGTTCGCAAGCGTTGCCTGGCTTTTACGTTATGGAGCATAACTGACCGAAGTGCAGGGCAATGGATCAAGATAGAAAGCACGATTCTCCCTTTGTTATCGTCGAATGCATGCGAGCTGTATTTTGAAGTAACAGCGGTAGAGCTGAGTGCACTAGCTCATGCATAACACTGGATGATGAGTCTAAGTGGGGGAGCAGCTGTCTACCGCCTAGCGCGTTATTGCAGCAGGATTACGTTAGTTTGTAGCTTCCATTAATGAAGCGACGATGCGTTAGCTGCGTTGAGTCAGCATTGTCGTCAATTCTTTGTGGCCGAGTTTTTCGGCGAGATTTTTGGCGGAGGCGCGATCGGTGTTACGTAGCTCGGTACTGGCACCAGCGTCGAGCAAGGCTTTGGCCGCTTGGCTGTGACCACCGCGAACTGCAAACATCAACGCGGTATCACCAAACTTGTTTTGAATATTTACCTTGCTGCCTGCCGCTAGCAGGTGCCGAACAATGTCGGCGTGACCATTGCCTGCTGCCAGCATTAACGCTGTGCTTGCGCCAGTCGTTACGTTGACGCTGGCGCCGGCATCGATCAATAGCTTCACTGCGTTAGCATGACCGTGCGCAGCAGCGACCATGAGAGCTGTGCTGCCATCCCTGTCGTGCCCCTCGATGCTGGCTTTGTCCGCAAGTAGTAGCTGTAAGGTTTCTTCTGCACCGGCGATGGCTGCGTACCAGAGCGCAGTGCGTCCTTGTTTGTCAGTGGCGTCGATTGCTGCGCTTGATGTCAACAAGGATTGCAGAAGGTTACTCTGATTGCCCATTGCGACCAGTATTAACGGGGTGCGACCTGAATCGTCAGTTACATTGACGTTCGCCTTGGCGCGCAGCAAGGCATTCACAATTGCTTCATTGCCTTGCTGTAAGGCATCCAGCAATGGTGCTTGCTCTGACTTGCCATGTCTATTCGGATCAACGCCATTGGTTAGCAATAATTGTACGGTAGCGAGTTCATTGTGGCGCACTGCCCAGCTCAATGGGCTTTCCTCCTGACTTGTAATAGCGGCGGATGCGCCTGCTTTCAATAGCGCTTCAATTTGTATGTTGTTACCCGACTTTACTGCCACCAGCATCGGAGTTTCGCCATTCGGACCAGTCGCCGCAGTATTACTGTTCAACTTGAGGACACCGCTAAGTAACTCAGGAGAGCTGCGGCTGGCTGCAATCAGTACATCTGGCCAGCCGCGATAAAGATCGTTGTTAACAGCATGTTGCAACGGGAAGCTTGGGTTGCTCACTCTGACACTGGCTTTGCGTGTGGTGCTTAATCCCATTGCTTGCAGGCTGCTTGCTAATGCGGTGCAGTTGGCATGTACTGCCCAATCCAGCGCAGACCAGGACTGTGTATTGAGTACATGGATATCAGCACCTGCGCGCAACAGTTGATCGCCAATGCCGGCGTGATTGTTGGCGGCGGCGTACATTAATGCGGTGTTGCCAACTTGGTCATGAGTGTTCGCATTAGCGTTGGCTTTGATAAGCGTGTTAACTACCGATTCGTGACCTGATCCTGCAGCCAACATCAATGGCGTTATGCCATATGCGTCTGTGTGATCAACAGTTGCGCCTGCCTGCAATAGCAGGGTGACGGCTTGTAATGCACCGTATCGTGCTGCTTGTGATAAGGCAGTTCTGCCGAATTCATCGCTAGCGTTAATCAGTTGCGCATCCTCAAACAATTGCATTAGCTCTACATCATCCTGACGAGCTGCCAGCCAGAATACCGTCTGTCGTGCTGCTGTGTCGGTCAGGGTTTTTTCTGGCTGGAATTGATACGGTTTTATGCCGTTTTTCAGGGCATTTTGGGCCAGTGTATGGCCTTTATCTGCCGCACGTTGCAGCCATTGATGCATTTCGGTTTGATGCTCGCCGCTATCGGCGAGCATTGCAGCCAAGGTGTAGGCAGCGTTGGTATTACCATGCTCGGCAGCACGCATCGTCCACTGGTAGGCTAACTGCGAGTCTGCGTTTACACCTAAGCCATTGCGATACAGGGTGGCCAGTAAGTACTCAGCATCTGCTTGTGATGCATCAGCCAATGGCTCCAGCAGAGTTGCTGCTCGTTGAAATTGTTTCAGGCGCAGCGCGGTGCGTACTGGTTCCAGGTTATCGGTGCCCAGCGATGCAGCTGGTATGTCAACTGATAACAATAGCGTCACTAACGCGATGCCGACGGAAAACCTTCTAGCTTGACCGTTACGTGAATGCTTATGCCGTTCCATACTTGGTCTCTATTTCTATGCCGACTTTGCGCAAGAAGTCATTGGGTAGCACGCCACCGGCACTGACAATGACAGATTGATTCCGTATTTCAATTGGCCGGGCACCTTGTAGCAAGATGACGGACTCAGGGTCAATCTGCTTAACATTAGACGCAAGTCGTAAGTCGATGGCGCCAGACTTGACCGCAGCATCGAGTCGTTGGCGATTACCTGCTTTGGCGCGATCAAATGCCGCGCCGCGATAAGACAATGTGACGTGCGCACCATCCACTGCGGCAATGCTGGTGGCCGCTTCAATTGCACTATCACCGCCACCAACCACCAATACATGCTGGTTAGCATATTGTTCCGGGTCAATCATGCGATACACCACTTTGGGTAGCTCTTCACCCGGTACGCCCAGCTTGCGCGGCGTGCCGCGCCGACCAATGGCCAACAGGATATTGCGGGTTACATATTCGCCTTTCGGAGTGCGGATCAGAAATCCTTGATCTTGCAAATTCAAGATCGTGTCTACACGTTCCTTGTAGTTGATCTTGACGCCGGTCTTGCGTTCAGCTTCTTGCCAGAACTGCAACAAGGCCTCTTTGGAGGTGTGCTTGAAGTACACCTCACCGACCATCGGTAGCGTGGCAGGTGCAGTCATCACCATTTTGCCGCGCGGATACTGAAATACACAGCCGCCTAGTGAGTCTTGTTCAAGGGTGACGCAGCGCAAGCCCTTTGATTTGGCTGCCAGTGATGCAGAAAAGCCAGCAGGCCCGGCGCCAACGATCACCAAGTCCAGTTCTTTCTTGCCACGTGGACGATGGTTACAGACGGCTTCGACGGCTTGCCGACCTTGCTCCAGTGCATTGCGAATGAGTCCCATCCCGCCTAATTCACCGGCGATAAATATCCCCGGCACATTGGTTTCAAAGTTGGGTTTTAGAATCGGTATATCCACGCCGCGCGTTGCGCTGCCAAATACCAAGGTAATGGCATCCATCGGACAGGCGGCACGACAGGCACCATGACCAATGCAATCGGTGGCATTGATCAACTGCGCCTTGCCGGCGATTAATCCTAGTACATGATGTTCTGGTTGCTCTGGGCAAGCGCGCACACAGGAACTGCAGCCAACGCAAAGGTTGGGATTGATAATTGGGTGCAACGAGACAGGCTCAACCAAACCAGCGTTATGCGCATCTTCATAGGCCGCTTGATTGGCGCTATGTGTCGTGAGCCTGCCTCTGGCGTAGAACCACCAGATCAGTAGTAAGGGTAGGGTGTAAATCAGGTACAGTGCGTTCGCCAAGTCGTTTCTCTCGCTGAAAATTGTAGCAACTATGCATGCTGATATTCGCAGTGTATGTGTGCCACGCCATACATGGAATTAAGATATTGCTGTCTCCATTTTCTTACACGGAATTTGATTAACGTTGTGAGAAAGACCAATTATGTGATCTGATTAGTGCGGGATGTAATCCGCGTGACCTACGTCGGATTTTAGTGTGACTCGAAAGAACACAATCTGGCTTATGGTGCGATTGAATTGGTACACACCGACCCTCTAATACAGGGCGGTAGTTTGGTACCGCAGATTTGGATTTATTAATTGGCATCGGACTATATGGAATATTTCTGGCTATCTGTAGGCTTCATGGCGGGCATAGCAGCGGCGTTTTTCGCTGTGCGTTTGTGGCCCAGTCGTGTCGATGATTCAGTGCTGTCCGTACGCCGCTCACGATGGGTGATGGCGGGCGCGATAGGCGGCTTTCTGCTGGTAGCGGTGGCGCTGTATTTGCGCATTGGTAGTCCGCAAATGGTAGATACGGATAGGGCTGTAGCGACAGCAACTGGTAATCACGCGCCAGCGGCGGGTGTGAATGGTAATGCGACTGGTTCCATGGAGGAGGCGACCGCCAAGTTGGCTAGCCGCTTGGCGGCGAGCGGTGGTACTGACGCAGATTGGCAGTTACTGCAACAGTCTTACGCATTTTTGGGTGATACGGAAGCGGCTGACTTGGCACAGCAACACAAGCTGAAACCTGCAAATGACGCTTCGCTGCAAGTAACTACAACAACCCCTGCGAGCGCCACTACGCGTGCAGTATCTGAACAGGCGGCCTTGGCTAGCTATCAAAAGTTGGTTGCGAAAACTCCGTCCGACGCGGCGGCTTGGTTGGTGATCGCTAGCTTGCAGCGCGCCGCACGCAATTTTACCGATGCTAACAGCGCTTACGAAAAGGTAATTAAGCTCAAGGCAATGGATGCCGATGCGTGGGCAGACTATGCCGATGTATCAGCTTCGATTGCTGGTACGCTCACTAATTCAAACACGCGTAATGCACTGAACGCGGCACTCAAGCTCAAACCGCAACACAGTAAAGCGCTATGGTTACAGGCTAGTTTGGCGCACGAAGAACACCGTTATGCCGCCGCATTAAAATTATGGCAGCAACTGCGTGTAGGTGTCCCGGACAGCTCTCCTGATGCCAGCGTTATTGACGCTAATATCAAGGAAGCGCAGTCGCTCGTGGGAGTGGCTGTCCCTGATAACGCAAGCAAAACCATGGCACAGGTGAGTGGTAGCGTGGTGCTTGATCCTGCACTTGAGAAACGAGTGACAGCAGATATGACGCTGTTTGTATACGCTAAGGCGCCTGATTCGCCAGCGCCCGTGGCGGCGTATCGAACCAGTGTCAAATCGTGGCCGGTAAAATTTGTGCTTGACGATACGCTGGCCATGATGTCGACTCGAAAGCTGTCGCAGTTTGATACAATAACGGTGTCAGCGCGGTTGTCGCGTAGTGGCCAAGCCTTGGCGCAGACTGGTGATCTGCAGACCGACACAGTATCTGTTAGTACACGTTCCTCACAGAATGTAGCGTTGCATATCAGCAGGCTGGTGCCGTGATGGCGACGAATGAATTTCCGAATCTCACCGCCGCGACATTTGCCAGTCGCTTACAGCAGCGACCGCAGGCGAATTCAACGCCATGGGTGAAACGGCTGTTCTCACCGACGGCCATCATGTTCGCGATTTGTGCCCTGCTGCTGGCGTTGGGCTGGCTGCTACCGACGCAACGTTATCTGAGTCCCAAATCGGGTATAGGCTACATGCTGGGAATTATCGGCGGCAGTTTGATGTTGCTATTGCTGCTATATCCGGCGCGCAAACGACTGCACTGGCTTTCATTCATGGGCAGTGTCAAGGGCTGGTTTCAGACCCACATGATATTGGGGTTGATTGGCCCGATTTTTATTCTCTATCACTCTAATTTCCGAACCGGCGCGGTTAATAGTAATGTCGCGTTGTTCTGCATGCTCTTTGTGTCGGGTAGCGGGCTGGTCGGTAGGTATTTTTATACACGCATCCATGCTGGCCTAAGTGACCGCGCTACGACCTTGTCCGAATTGCAAGGTAATGCCGAGCGGCTGAAAGGCGTGTCGTTATCAGTACCCTTCATGCCGGAGCTATTGCAGCGCCTGTTACAGGAAGAGCAACAACTGTTACGTCGCGTCCCGCGTTTCCCGGTATTGCTGCGCCCGCCTTTTGCATTTTTGATGGCTACGCTGGCAAGACTACGGTTGACACGCTATGTGCGTCGTTCATTGCGGGCTGCGGCAATGACATCGACGGTATTGGCCAAGCAACAGCCGCGCTTGCTGGCGGCATCACGCACCTACGTGCGACAGCGTATCAACGCGACGCGTGAAGTGACCGAGTTCCAAGCATACGCGCAGTTGTTTTCGCTATGGCATCTACTGCACTTACCACTTTTTTTCATGTTGTTGATCGCCGGCATCGTGCATGTGATCGCGGTGCATGTTTACTAACCGCTCATGCTCAGGAGTTTTTACCGGATTATCGCGCTGCTACTTATGTTGTTAGCTAATTCCTACATGAATATCGCATCGGCAGCCAGCATCGAAACCCTGTTGATGCCGGACAAGCTGAGCAATGCCCATGCGAAGCTGGAAAGCGATTGCGCGAATTGTCATGACCGTCTCAATCGCGTTACGCAGTCCAGTCTGTGTCTGGACTGTCACAAGGAAGTTGCCAGTGATGTGCAAAAAAAAGCCGGATTCCATGGGCGCCTGGCCAATGTAAATAGCCTGGAATGTCGCGCTTGTCACACCGAGCATAAAGGGAGAACTGCCGATATCATTAAATTTGTCCCTGCACAGTTCGATCATGATCGAACTGATTTTGCGCTACACCATGCACATATAAGTGTTGACTGTAGCGGCTGCCATCAGGCAGGTAAGAAGTATCGTGAAGTAGTCAATACCTGCATTGGTTGTCACAAGAATGACGAACCACACAACGGGCAGTTGGGTAAGGAGTGTGCTGACTGTCACAGCACAGTGACTTGGTTGAACGGCAAGTTCGATCATGCCGAGACTAAATTCGCACTCACAGGAAAGCACGCGAATGTAACCTGCGCAGCCTGCCATGTTGGTAATATGTATAAAGAAACGCCAGTGCAATGTGCGTCCTGTCATGCGCCGGACGATGTGCACCAGAATTCACGTGGCAGCGACTGCGGAAAGTGTCATTCGACCCTCAGCTGGATCACCGCCAAATATGATCATGCCAAGGAAACCGGTTTTGCCTTGGAAGGCGCTCATGCGCAAACTGATTGTGAGAGTTGCCATGTCACCGGCAGGATGCAGGATAAGATCCCGAAAAACTGTCATGGTTGCCATAAGGCGCAGGATTCCCATGCTGGGCGCATGGGTGAGAAATGCGAGACCTGCCATGGCAGCAGTGAATGGAAACCAGCGAAGTTTGATCACACCCGCGATGGCAAATTTACGCTACCGGCGTCACATGACAAGCTGAGTTGCGACACTTGCCATACTGCCAATGTGGCGACCCAGAAATTGGGCAAAACCTGCGTCGCCTGTCATCGTGCTGAAGATGCTCACGCCGGGCAGTTGGGTGATCGGTGCGATCAATGCCACCGTGCAGACAGCTGGCGTCAAGATGTACGCTTTGATCATGATCTGACCGACTTCCCGTTAGTAGGTTTACATGTGACGGTGACCTGTGCGCAGTGTCATCTCACCAAACAATTTAAAGATGCTGCTACCAATTGTTTTGGTTGTCACAAAGCCGATGATGTGCATAACGGTGGGCTAGGGGATAAGTGTGATACCTGCCATTCGCCAAATGGCTGGCGGCTGTGGCGCTTTGATCATGACAAGCAAACCCATTTTCCGCTTACCGGAGCGCATGCGAAGTTGGTTTGTGCTGACTGTCACCAAAAGCGCGTTGAAGTACTGAAGCCTTCAATGGACTGCTTGGCATGTCATCAGCAGGACGATGTGCATGCGGGGCAGTTTGGGCGTCAATGCCAGCGCTGCCATACGACCACTACGTTCCGCGGCGGTCGCGCCAAGTAGGCAATTATGAGTCACGCTACAAGATATGGAAGTGCCAGCGCTGTCATGATCGGACGCGGTAACTTGTTACAACATGCATGTCGAATTTTTGTGATTTGCATGTTGGTCTGTTGCGGGCTTGGTTTGCGTGCCGATGCGGCCGAGCGTTCCACTTTTGATCATCTGACCACCGGCTTCGAATTGATAGGGCAGCACCGTGACTTGCCATGCGAGTCTTGTCATATTAATGCGGTATTCAAAGGTACCTCACGCGACTGCGGTTTCTGTCATGGCGTGGGCACTGTCGTGCGCGCTACGGCCAAGCCGGTCAATCACATTCTCTCGTCCAATCGATGCGACAGTTGCCATACCCCGCTGGGATGGAAGCCGGCTATTAATTTTGACCACGTTGAAGTGCGTGGCGGTTGCTCGTCGTGTCACGACGGGGCGCATCCACCGGCAGAGGGCAAGACCTCTACGCACTTGGATACCAATCTGGAATGTAATGCTTGTCATTCCACACTGAGCTGGTCTGGCGTAGTGGGAGGCGGGCTGCCAGGCAACCATATTCCGCTGCCCGCAGCCGACGGCAATAATTGTGGGCTGTGTCATTTGAATGGCAATGACTACAGCACTGCCGTGATGAATCACATCAACATCAGCAACAATTGCGCGCGGTGCCATGCTGCTGGCTCGGCATTTACCAACATGGCACCGCCAGTGCTAAAGGTATTGCCGAGCAATCACGTTCCGGTGGGTACAGTTGCTTGTGAGAGCTGTCACTCCAGTAGCAACTTCACCAGCTTTGCGGGCACCGCGATGAATCATGCGGTGGTTAGCAGCACCTCATGTGCGACCTGTCATGCCAAAGGCCTGACGTTTGTTGGATCACCTGCAGTGGTGACCGAGCCTGCCACCCACATTCCGGTTGGCACGACTGCGTGTGACAACTGTCACTCGAAGACCAACTTCACCACTTTTTCTGGCACCGCGATGAATCATGCTGGATTTACCAACTGCGCCAGCTGTCACGCCAGTGGCCTGAGCTTTGCTGGCGCACCGCCGGTGAAGATCATGCCGACCAATCACATTCCTACCGGCACCATTGCCTGCGATGGGTGTCATTCGGCGAGCAACTTCACCACCTTTGTGCTGCCCAACACTGGCAGCTCGATGAATCATGCATTGGTAACCGCGATTGCCTGTTCGTCCTGCCATGAGAAAGGCTTGAGTTTTGTTGGCACACCACCCACCGTATTGCGACCCGTACTCAAGGCCAATGGCTCAGCGCACGTGGCATCGGGCGAGTGCAACACCTGTCACTTCGATACTACGTCGTTTACCGGCGCGACTGACTATCCTGCCAATCACATTCCGCTCCTCAATGGTGCTGCCACCAATTGCAACTCCTGTCATAGCAATGCCGCGAACTATTCCATCTACACCATGGATCACAGTGTGGTCACGGGCACGACCTGCACCACCTGTCACGGTGCGGGCAAGAGCTTCACCAACATGGCACCGCCAGTGCTAAAGGTATTGCCGAGCAATCACGTTCCGGTGGGTACAGTTGCTTGTGAGAGCTGTCACTCCAGTAGCAACTTCACCAGCTTTGCGGGCACCGCGATGAATCATGCGGTGGTTAGCAGCACCTCATGTGCGACCTGTCATGCCAAAGGCCTGACGTTTGTTGGATCACCTGCAGTGGTGACCGAGCCTGCCACCCACATTCCGGTTGGCACGACTGCGTGTGACAACTGTCACTCGAAGACCAACTTCACCACTTTTTCTGGCACCGCGATGAATCATGCTGGATTTACCAACTGCGCCAGCTGTCACGCCAGTGGCCTGAGCTTTGCTGGCGCACCGCCGGTGAAGATCATGCCGACCAATCACATTCCTACCGGCACCATTGCCTGCGATGGGTGTCATTCGGCGAGCAACTTCACCACCTTTGTGCTGCCCAACACTGGCAGCTCGATGAATCATGCATTGGTAACCGCGATTGCCTGTTCGTCCTGCCATGAGAAAGGCTTGAGTTTTGTTGGCACACCACCCACCGTATTGCGACCCGTACTCAAGGCCAATGGCTCAGCGCACGTGGCATCGGGCGAGTGCAACACCTGTCACTTCGATACTACGTCGTTTACCGGCGCGACTGACTATCCTGCCAATCACATTCCGCTGCCGGCTGCCGACAACAACAACTGTGCGTTGTGTCATACCACCAGCAATTACAGCGTGGCGGTCATGAATCACGTCAACATCACCAACAATTGCGCGCAATGCCATGCCTATGGATTGAGCTTCGCCAACATTGCTTCACCCACGTTGGTGCAACCACCAGCTGGCGCTACCGGTCATATTCCTTCCAACCCACCCAATGGATCGACAGCAATTGCCTGTGAGCAATGTCACTCGGCAAGCAACTTCACCAGCTTTGCAGGCACCAAGATGATTCACGCGGCAGTGCGTGCGATGACTTGCATGAGCTGCCACGAGATTGGTATGAAATGGAAGACCAATACCGGCGTTAGACTATGGGTACGCGATAGCGCCAACCACCACAAGGGTCAAGATTGCAGCGGCTCCGGCTGTCACTCGACGCGTGACAAGTTTGTTGCGCGTCCTGCCCTGCGGACGCAGTTACGTGCTGCTGGCCCGAATGCCGCTGCGCCATCGTTGGGGAACACTGTTGCCCTTTCAAGCCGGGTCAGTGGCTTCGATCACCGACGCGTAGTAAGTGGCACCTGCATCACTTGCCATGATCAAAGCAGCGGTATTGGCAAGCCGTCCAGTCACATCAGCACCAGCAACAGTTGCGATGCCTGCCATACCGTTAACGTTTGGCTACCCGTGCTACGGGTTGATCATACTCAAGTGATGGGTACTTGCGTCAGCTGTCATAACGGTAATATCGCCAAGGGTAAGTCATCCAGCCACATCACTACCAGCAGCGGTTGCGGAACCTGTCATACCACCAATGCATGGTTGCCAGTGCATGTCGATCATGCAGCAATCGGTGGAACTTGCCAGAGTTGTCATGACTCGGTACATACCATCGGCAAGCCAGTGAATCATGTACCAACCAGTCAGGATTGCAGCAGCTGCCATGGCACGTTGGCGTGGAAGCCCGCCAAGTTGGATCACTCGCAACTGACTGTCTCCTGTACAACCTGTCACAACAATGTGATTGCCACGGGCGTCATTACTGGTCACATGAGTACACAACGCGATTGCGCCAACTGTCACAGCTATCCTGACTGGAGCATCAGCACATTTAAGCATGTGTCGGTAAATTATCCGGGTGATCACGCTGTGGCGCTAACGTGTGTGTCCTGTCATACCACTAATACCGATCAAATTGTGTTCAGCCCGCCAGCAAATTTGGGCAGCTGTGCTGGATGTCACGCTAAGGATTTCAAGGCAGAGCTGCACCCAAAGATAACCAGTGGTACAAACTACTCTGCTGATGAATTGAAGGACTGTGCTGGTGCTTGCCATGTCTATATTGACGACAGCCTCAGCAAGATCGCCAAGTCGATACCAGGTCCTTATCACAAGGTTACAAATGCCACGTTCAAGCACTAGGCATCGCCTAACTCGATTGATTATCTTGTGGTTGGGACTGTTGGCCCTAGGTACGCCAGTGCTGGCGCAAATTCTTGCTGGCGTCACCCGGTATGTGGATATCATCGAACTGACTGATCATGACGATCAGGCAGATATCGTGGTGCAATTCAATTGCTCGTTGCGCTATAACACGCATATTCCGGCCTCAGAAGGAACCGAGTTGCGCATACAGCTGCAACCGCTAGCCGATTGCGGCGGTGGCTTTGGGACACAAATCGCAGGCGAGCTACCACCGTTGTCAGGCGGCGAAAATATTATCTCTGCGGTCAGAGTCGAATCTGACGTGCCGGGACAGGTAACGCTGGTATTTGACTGGAATAAAGTTGAGCGCTTCGTGTTGGTACAAGGTGTTGATCCACGCGGTCTGCGAATCCGATTGTTTGATCGTGCCCGCGCCAGTGGCAAAGTGATGGTTGGTGAAACACTGGATGCGGTAACAAATTTTGCAATAAATCTGGATTCGCAGCCGAAAGAATTCGATCTCTCTGCAATAAAGCTTGCCGAGGAACGCTTTAAATCGTCCGTCTATGTAGCTACAGCTACAATTGATGGAGTTACTTGGCATCGCTTGCGAGTCGGCCCAATTGCAAATCGTGCCGCAGCTGAAGCGCTCCTGAAGGTGGCGTTGAAACAGTATCCGCGTGCCTGGTTGGCGATTGCTGATGACGGCGTCAGTTCTGAGCTGCTATCTGATAATGATGAAGTTTTGCCCAGCGTTGAACAACGTGGTAGCGATCCAGCGCTTGATCAGGCGACACTGGCGATGTTGCTGGATGAGGCGAGAACAGCACTGGCCAAACGTGATTATGCACAAACCATTACTCTATTAACCAAGCTGCAACGCCAACCTGAATTTCCCGAGCGTGCTCAGGTGCAGGAGCTGTTGGGTTTGGCGCGTGAGCGAGCCGGACAATTGGCACATGCCAAAGCAGAGTATGAGGAGTATCTGCGGCGTTACCCGAAAGGTGAGGCCGCCGAGCGGGTTGCCTTGCGGCTGCGCATATTACGCGCGGCGTCGCTGAACGAACGTACCGAGAGTGGCGGTAGCCCGGAAACCGGCTGGAAGTTGAGTGGTGGTATCGCACAACTATATCGCTACGACGGGAGTCGCATCGCCAGCACAAATTCTGATTCCACGGTGCAAAATGCAGATTCGCAAACCACCGATGCGCAGAATGGTTTGTACAATGACATCGACGTATTAGCGCGGCGACGCGGCGAAAAAATTGATTTGTTGGGCCGCATTAGCGCAGGTTATGCAAAAAATTTTAGCGGCGGTAGCTCGGCCAACGCCAACATCATTCGTGTCAGTGTTGCTTCCTTTGAGGCTGCAGTTCGCAATTTGGGATTGGTGGCGAGGTTGGGTCGACAGTCCCGCAATACTGGCGGTGTACTGGGGGCGTTTGATGGGGCATTTGTGTCATGGAATTGGACACCATCGTGGGGAGTCGGTGTTATCTACGGTTATCCGGTGGAACAGACCAATAAGGCCGCGCAGACTGCTCGTCGGATTGAATCGCTATCGCTGGCTTATACGCCACAGGGAGCGCATTGGGATGCCAGCGTGTATGTCGCGCAGCAGGATTTCCTTGGTCTTAAAGATAGGCAGGCGGTGGGAACCGAGTTGCGCTACCTAGGAACGCGGGCATCACTGATTGCGCTGATCGACTACGATACTTTTTTTCGCTCGCTGAATACTGCGGCCCTACTAGGTACCTTGCAACTGCCGGGGCGCTGGAGCCTGAGCGTCGATGCCGAGAAACGTAACTCACCTATCTTGGCAACACGCAATGCGCTGATCGGACAACCGGTGAATACCATTGCCGAACTAGAACAAGTATTTCTTCCCAACGAGGTGTATCAACTGGCACGCGATCGCACGCCAGTTACTTCCATTTATAGTTTGACGGCAACTCGACCGCTGGGTGAGCGTTTTCAATTTTCAACCACGGTCGCTGCGTCAGAAACGGCTGAAACCGTAGCGTCAGGCGGCGTTACGATGCAACCTTCGACCGGTTTGAATACGTCCTATCAGGCACAGCTATTTGCCTCAAGTATTTTCCGTAGCGGTGATTTCAACGTGTTGAGCTTCAATTACTCGGATGCTGATATTGGTAAACTCACTTCGCTTGGCTTGACGTCGCGATTTCAATTGCATGGTGCGTGGCGACTCGGGCCACGTCTCACCATCAATCACCGGCAGCTCAGCACTGACAACAGCACAGAAACAATCTACGTTCCGGCGCTGTTGCTGGACTATCAAAAGGGCAGCCGATTGCTGCAATTTGAGGGCGGTGGACAGTTGGGTAAACGTAGCGCCGGTGATCTTAGTCAGACCACGACGCGCTATTATGTGAGTCTGGCGTATCGACTCGGGTTCTGACATGGCTTCAATTGGTAGCAAGAGCCTCTTGGTGGTGTGCTTCGCGTTATTCTTGTCCGCGTGTAGTGCTTCATCACCGGCGCTTAAGCAACCCCGGGAGTATCTGGATCCACAAACTGCAGCTACCGTTACAATTGTCGATCAGCCGTTGGTGTTCGCGCATGAGCGACCGGAGCGAGCTGCCAACGTCCGCGACTATGTGACGGTGGCGGCGGTTGCAGTCAATCGTAGCGGTAAAATGAATTATTTTTTGATCGCGTATTTTTGGTCAACCGTTGATACGCGTGTCGCGAGTAATCAGTCGCTTGCTGAAAAATTACCAGTACTGATAGCCGATGATCGTTCTCTACAATTAACAACATCCGAGCTTACTGCTCACGACGCTGGTATTGGGTACGAGCCGCATCGTCCGGCTGGTGTGCCCGTCGCTGAAGTGATGGCATCAATCGATCTCGCCACGCTGCGTTACCTGTCGTTGGCGCATCAACTGACCATCCGATTCAAAGACGACGCGACAGAGTTTCCTTATGAACTATGGAATGATCAGCGTGACTCACTAGCGAGATTCGTCCAGTTTCTGAGCGGCTCGCCGTTGGTTCAAGCAGCACCGGTTCAATAGGCGATGAATGGCCCGGTGCCGCTACTGGTGGTCTGGCCCTCTATCGCGACATACACTGATTTTCCAAAAAAGAAGGGCAGCCCCCAGTCAAAGCTGGTTGATATTGGATTGGTACCTGCCAAGTTGGCAAAAGCAGTGTAGTCAGGCTGATTATTGGTCAGCGTTTCCGCATTTGCCACGTTAAAGTTCACTGACTTGCTCACGCCGTTATAGCTCACAATAGTCGCAGACAAGGTTTGTACGCTAGCGGGACAATAAAATCCCTGCGCGAAACCACTAGTACATTGTGGCAGCGCCGAATCGTTGAAGTAGTTACCACTCGATCCTGAGTCGAAGAAACTTTTGGTCAGATTTTGTCCATAATAGAAAGTACTTAGATAGCCAGTCACTGGATCCACAGTTAATGCAGTGGCTGTACCAAGTGTATTATTGGACTGGGTATCGATACCAAAGATGAGCGCGCCACGCGCCCCAAATGCACCAGCCGAGGATATGCTGGGCAATTGAATAATGATGCCGTTGTTGTTTGTAGCAAAGTGAATCACCGGATTGTGAACCTGCTGCGCAAAGGTGACGGTAGCACCCTGACAAACCGATCCGGGACAAATGTAGTATGTACCCGGAATCACTTGGCTGCTGCATAAAGGGCAATCCTCCTTAAAGAATTGCACACCAAGTATGCCGTTAGCACCAAAGCGCGGGACGGAGTTGATTGATGGCGACACCCCACTGCAATCAGTTGGTGCGACAACGCTAGGTGGTGTCGCATCATCAATCACATTGATAGTCAAATTGCTCGCTAGCTCGCCGCCAATGGTGACGTCGGCGGTAACCAGTGGACCCCAAGTATAGCCATCAACAAATCCCACGCATTCATGGAACGGATTACCTGCAGAGTCTACGGCGACCGGCAAGTTAATACCGGATAATAGCGAACCCATTATGCGCAAACCTACAGAGCCAGTATCTACCAGGATATGATCAATGGTGACGCAGGTACTGCTGCCGGGTCTACAAACCGTTACTGATACATAGGGTGCATTGATAATTCCTTCAGATCCGCCGTCTACCAGCAGTGTGGCTACATTAGAACCAGTGGTGCTGATGATGCCACCGCCGGATAGACTGCTGCTACCGCCAGCGCCGCCACCACAGCCACATAGCAGCGTAACTAGTGTGATCAGAAGCAAGCATTGCGCACGGCATCGAAACTTCAGCATTTATTGAATCTCGTCGATATTGATACCGGCGGGTAGTAACTGCGGATCGTAAGCTCGGCCAGAAAAGGCACGCATATGGCCGACCGCCTGCACTACCAGATTAGGTTCGCTAACACTCAATCTGTTGCGCGATGATGCCGAACCGCGAGCAGCAGTCTTGTAGCTGTCTACATACGCGCCAAATAGCTGCGTCAGATCTGGTTGAAATGGTCCTTGCCAGGTTACTGCGAATACAACACCAGCGTTCGATACATATTCGCGAATGGTAGTTTGTTGCGGTGTCAGCAATTCATGAGTGGTGTAGAGGGTTGCTGCTTTAACAACTGAAGTAGCTTTCATGCGAACTCTATCTGCTTCGACTGAGTCGAGTTTGTCACCTAGTGCCGCCTGAAGCGGCGCTGGCATACTCAGACTTGAGACCAAAACCAGCAGGAGCACGCCAGAAAGGCTATTTGCCGAGCGACCAAAGAATCCAGCTTTTTTCAGCATACGCAATACTTCACGATTTTTAGAGAGACAGCAATGGTTGAAAGCTGAAGTTCACAGCATAGCGCTGGTTGAATGTTTAGCGAACAGGGTGCTAATTGCTGTCGTGTTACGGCTACAGATCACCCGATATGCAGATACAGGTTCCAAAACTGAATATCTAAGTTCACAGGCTCATGACGGTAGCTTTACTCACAATCATTATCTATAGAAGTACATATAGAAGTCTGGATGTACGAGGCGAGAATTGGTGATGACATTCGTTACTTTCATAATTCTTGGATTGATCGAATTATCGAGAAGTGCCATGGTGGGTGCGGCTGACGCCAGCAACCAGAGTTAACGCAATGACCAGATGATTTTTAATCATCCGTTCCAACGCTAATGTCAGCCTTAATAATTACGTTGCACCACACGGGGCTGGCTGGTAGGAATCATGCTGCTGGTAGCGCGTCGATGTAATCTTCCATGCGCTTACGCATCGCCTGATCGGGTAAGGCGCCAATGCCGCCACCCATGTTATCGAGCATGTTCTTTGCTTTGCTGGTTGCAGGTGTCACAACGGTAATCGCCGGGTGACTGATCACATACTTGAGAAAGAATTGCGCCCAGCTCGCTGCATCAAATTCTTTCGCCCACTCAGGTAATGGACGGTTTCCAACGCGGCGGAATAAACCGCTACGACCAAATGGCACGTAGGCGAGTACGCCAATCTTGCGCTCCATCGCCAGTGGCAGCAGCTTCTGCTCAACGTCACGATTGTCGATGGCGTAGTCAATGCCTACAAAATCAATCGGCTCGGTACGCATTACTTGTTCAATAAGCGAGTACTGGGCGGGGTTGGTGGTAGTGACGCCTAGGTAGCGGATGCGACCTTGATTTTTGAGTTCTTTGAGGATGGGTAATTGTCCGGCAATGTCCGCCATGTTATGTACTTGGATCAAATCAATTTTATCGACGCCAAGTATTTTGAATGAGATTCTCAATCTGCGCGCGTGCAGCGATGGGATTGGCGCTACCACCACTATTGCCTGCGACATTAACTTTGGTGGCCCAGAAGATGCGGCTGGTGAGTCCGAGTTCTTTGGCGATTTCGCCGCTCACTTGTTCGGAGGCGCCGTAGCTGGGGGCGGTATCCAGTACTCTGCCCCCATTGTCCATCATAGTTTGCAGCACTGCCTTGAGGTTGGTGGTGTCTTCGCTGCTTGCTGCTTGTCTGAATGTAGCGGCGCTACCCAGACCCATAACCGGCAACTTTTCACCAGTGGATGGAATGGCTCGTTGAATGATGGCTTGTTGCGCTGCAAACAACAGACGTGGGTTGATGGTGAAGGCGGCGCCCGCACCCAGAGCAAGTTGAATACAATGACGACGATTGAGCATGACTGTCTCCAGACGAAAAAAGGTCAATGCGAATTATCTGTGGAGAGTAGTCAGGCTTGCTTTTCCAAGTCAATGCGCGTTGGGTGAAGAATTGTCTGTTTTTCCTTGTGGTAAGGCAGCAGGTGGCTTTTACGCTGCACGTAATTCGTGGTGTGCCTCAGCTTCGTCACGTTGGAACGCAAGATTCTGTGACATTACTGCCGCCGCTATAGTACCAACAGCCTGCCTGCGTCAACATCAGTGCGGAAGTGAGCAGCAACAATCATGAGTGATTTACGATAAGTACCCGCACGCATAAATAGCGCTGCTTGTTTTTTCGGCACCATCTGACTCAGCAAGATACCGTACAGTGCGCCGATCGTGTCATGTCCACTGAGAAACGAGGTGTTGGCTTTTTTATAGTTCACGCAATCCAGTGACGATGGGCATTCTGGCAGCGCGGATGCCCGGCATGATGCCGCCAATAAATGACAACAACAAGGCATACAATAAGCCCTTACTTAGCAAGGCGGGTGTGACGGCAAACGCGAAGGTGATCTGGCTGAAGCTGGCAAAGCTGAGCGTGGAGGCGCGAATGCCATTGAAGCCAAAGTACGCAATCACACAGCCGAGTAGCCCGCCGATTAGTCCAAGTAGCAATGATTCGCTGACCACCGAGCTTACTACTGGCCACGCACCGAAACCCAGTGCGCGTAAGGTGGCGATTTCGCGGGTGCGTGCTGACACCGCTGAGTACATGGTGTTGAGGGCACCGAAGATCGCACCCAATCCCATCAATAATCCAACGGTATAGCCCAGCGTATTAATCAAGGTGGCCAGACTCTTGGATTGTTCGGAGTAGAACTCGTATTCGCTACTCACCTTGATGTTCAAGCGCGGATCGACGCTGAGTTCATCCTTGACTGCATTGATAACAGAGGGTGAGGGCAGGCGTAAGCGTACTGATTGATATGACGAGCCACGTCGATACGCGCCTTGTAACACCGTCGCGTCGGTCCAGACTTCTGATTCCGACACGCTGCCACCATCTTCAAACATGCCGACCACCTGCCAATCAGTGGTGCCCCAGCGCACGGTGTTGCCAACGTTGAGTCCCGTGAATTGTAAGCTCGCACCACGGCCAACGATCACTTCAAATTTACCTGGGACAAACATGCGTCCCTGCACCAGCTTGAAGTTGCTGCGTACCTTGGTAGCTTGATCGTGGACACCCCGAAAGGGGACGTTTGAGTCAGTGCCTGTGCTGCGCATGGGTACATCAACAATCACGAATAGTTCTGGTGAGGCAATTGGAACGCCAGAATTTTTCACTACGCCACTGGCACTGCTGATAATTCTCGTTTGCTCTAGTGACAGCCCGCTGGATAATTCTGCTGTCGCGCCACTGCGTACGATAATGGCGACATCTTTGGCGCCAGCCTGATCCAGCGTGACACGAAAGCCTTCGCGGATGGAAAGTACGCCAACCAGAATTGCCACTACGCCAGCAATACCAATTACCGCGACAATAGAGCCGACCTTGCGTCCACTGATGTTGCGCAGATTGTTAATAGTTACTGAGACTATCTGTGATAACCAGTTACTCATGACCACTACTCAAACACGCCGTAGCGCATCAGTTATTTTCAATCGCCATGCTTGCCAACAAGGTATGGCACCGGATAACACGCCGAGTATCACAATACATGCCGCTGCTAATGCGAACGCCGACGCCGGGATGGTTACTATTGGCAGGTACTGTTTAAGTGACTCAGCGATGCTTTGCACAATCAGCCAACCGACTGTCAGCCCTAGCACTCCGCCCAAGGTAGTAATGAGTAGCGATTCTGCCAGTACCAGACCGGTTACCTGCGCACTGGTGAAGCCCAGTGTTTTCATTACGCCAATTTCACTAGTACGTTCGCGTACTGATTGCGCCATGCTGTTGGCGGTGACTAGTAGCATGGTGAAAAATACTGCCACCACAATCACCGTGACGATCGCGCTGATGTTGCCGAATTGATTGGCAAAGCCTTTTACGAAGGCTTTCTCGGTGCCGGTCTTGGTTTCCGCAGCCGAGTTGGTAAATAGCTCATCGATCTTACTGGCGACCTGTGCCGCCTGATCCTTGTTTTTCAGACGCAACGTGACGATGCCGATTTCATCTTTCTGCTTTACACTTTCATTAAAGTAGTCGTAGTGAAAGTACATACCACTATTGTCACCATTAGTGACATCGAAGATGCCGACAATCTTCATGTCCCAGGTATTGGTGCCATCGGTCTTAAACCAGATTTGCGAGCGCATGGGTACGACATCGCCTAATTTCCAGCCGAATTTTTCAGCCAGTGTTTTGCCAACCAGTGCGCCAGTTCGTTCTCTTAGCCAGTTTTTGTACTGCTGCGGATCGAGAATCAGCTCGGGATACATGTCTTGCAAATACTCTTCCCCCAGTATCGCGAAGGTACCTACTTGGTTGCGTTCGTCTTTGTAGTAACCGCCAAACCAGTTCTGCGCGAATGCCGAGCGAACACCTTCTACCGCGCGCATCCGCTCCAGATAACTGCGCGGCAGGCTGACCGTGAAAGAAACCTTGTGCATGCTGATCAAACGATCTTGCCCAGCCAGTTCCACGCCACCCACTAGGGCATACTGCAGGGCTTGCACCAGCGAGAATAGAATAAACGCTACGGTAATCGAGGCCAGCGTCAGAATCAGTCGTGAGCGTTTGCGGCCGAGATTGGCCCAGAGCAGCGTCCACATGATTAGCGAACCTCGCTAATTAGCTGACCCTTTTCGAGATGCAGCGTGCGTTTAGCACGCTCCGCCGCACGTGGATCATGTGTGACCATGATGATGGTCTTGCCCTGTTGCTGATTAAGCGCTTGCAACAGATCCAGTACTTCATCGCCGGCTTTGCGATCCAGATCGCCTGTGGGTTCATCGCATAACAAAAGCGTCGGATCAGAGACAATCGCCCGCGCGATGCCAACGCGCTGTTCTTGGCCGCCTGACAGTTCGCGCGGTTTGTGATTGGCGCGATCGCTCAGTCCTACCAGTTGTAATGCGGTAGCGGCACGTTGCTTACGCTCACTGGCGGATAGCGACGTGAGTAACAGTGGCAGTTCGACATTGCGTTGTGCGCTAAGTACCGGTAGCAGGTTGTACATCTGGAACACAAAGCCAATGTTGGCCGCGCGCCAGCGACCGAGTGCCGCTTCGCTCAAGGTGGTGATGTTCTGTTCGGCCACCTCAATGCTGCCGGAAGTAGGGCGATCCAGACCGCCGATCAGATTAAGTAGCGTCGATTTGCCGGAACCTGATGGCCCCATCAGTGCCAGAAAGTCACCTTGCGGAATATCCAGATTCAGTTGTTGCAGGACTTCGACGATTTCGCTGCCGCGCTGGAAGCGTTTAGTCAATTCACGAATGCGAACTAGTGTTGTCATGATGTATCCCGAAAGAAGACCCTCGCTCCAGCCCGTTCCCGCAACCGGGAGAAGCGGTTTAAAATACTGCCGTGGCCATTACTACGTCACGGCTTCTTCACCGTGATCTTGCTACCGGGGTGTAGTGCCTCAGTCGGTTGCATCACCAGAGAGTCACCCGCACTAATGCCGCTGAGTATTTCAATCAGATCGCTACGTGCAGTGCCAGTGCTCACCGCAATGCGCTCCACGCTGTTGTTTACGACGAGCCATACATATTGCTTGCCATCGATAGTCACGACCGCGCTGCTGGGTACTTCAAGTACTGCACGCGATTCGTTGTTCGCTGCATCGCTGTTGTTGAGGAAACGTACCTTCACGCCCATGTCGGGCAGGATGCGTGGGTCGAGTTGATCAAAGCCAATACGTACTTTCACCGTGGCTTTTTGTCGGTCGGCGGTGGGCACAATGCTTACTACGTGACTGGGGATGGTCCATTCTGGATACGCATCCAGTACTGCTTCGGTCTGTTGATCGTCAGCGACGCGATTGATGAATGACTCATTCACGTCCACTTCAATCTCGCGTGAATCCATATCCACAATAGTGGCGATGCCGGTACGAGTGAAGCCACCGCCCGCTGAGATTGGCGAGACCATTTCGCCGGGCTGTGCGTCTTTGGAAATGACTACGCCAGCAAACGGTGCGCGCACGGTAAGATCGCTGATGTTCTGTTGTTGCACGCGCACGGTGGAGTCGGCCACGTTTACTTCACTTTGCAGCGCGTCCAACTGTGCTTGCAATGCGGCTACCGACGACTGTGCCGTATCGAGATCCGCTTCGCTGATCATTTTTTCTGCACGTAACTGTTCAGCACGCCTGGCGTTTCGCTTGGCCTCAGCGAGACGTACTTGCACCTGCGCCAATTGTGCGCGTGTGGCGCTAGCCTGCTGCTGCGCCAGATCCAGTTGTCGTAGCGTGGTGCTGGTGTCCAGGGTGGCGAGTACTTGGTTTTCCTTTACGCTCATACCTTCTTCAATCAACACTTCTTGCACCTTGCCGGTTACTTTGGCCGACACAGTCGCTTGGCGCCGTGCCACTACATATCCTGAGGCATCCAATACCGTCGTCGGACCGCTGCTACGAGTAGTGGTGGCTGCGACCAGCTCCACCTCGATGGCTTTGGTGCTGCCAAGCCACCACCATGTGGTACCCAGCACTACGATCACTATCGCAGCGTAAGCGATGTACTTGCTAGTTGGCCTGGTAGGTGGCACTGGGTTGCGTTCAATGCGTAGACTGTCGAGAGCGTTTTGATCCAGAGCCATATTGCTTATGCCGGTAAAGTGAAATTGCCCTGCCGGAAAAGAGGGCGCGCAAAGCTCAAGCCTAACCGATCTGTGAAAGCTACAACACTCAGTATTGTTTCTGATCAACCATGCAATTGTGAAAATGCTGCTCGCATATAGGTTAGTAGTTCCGGAGTGATGAGTGATCCGGTTAACAGGCCGGGCTCCTGCTCATGCGCAGCCCGTATTTTCACCTGAGTGTCTGGGTTGTTCCCTGTATAGGAGCGAAACAGATCCAGCCACTGATGTGCCAGCTTTTTTGCCTCGAGCGCATTTGCTGGTACACCGTCTTGCATCGCAGCGTATACCGCCGCGATCAGCTGCGGCCATTCGCTTACTCGCTTGCCATAGTTCTGTTTCACAAACGTGAATTCACCGGGCGTCAGATATTTTTCATAGATGTCGAGCTTGTCGTGAATCGACGCTTGCTGGACGTAGTGGATAACCTGTGGGGTTATTCCCGTCTGGTTCTGCATCGCTGGTTCTTTGAAGTGCATATCTGTGAGCTTGGTCAGTAAGCGCGGATCGCTGGCGATGTCCTGTTCCACGCGCGTAAACCATTGTCGTGCGACATCGCGTGCGCGCGGGTCATCTGTAGGCGTCTGACTGTCCATCAATGCACGCACGGTGGCGACTAGCGTAGCCCAAGCAGCATCACGGACACTGTCGGGCCGATGAAAAGGTAGTCGTTGTAGTTCATCAGGAGTGAAATATTTATCGTACATGTTCATTAACTCTAATGTTTTTAGCCAGTCGTTAACATCCGGCTCATCGCCGCGTTCCAGCTCAGCTTGTAGTTGTCCTAGTCGGGTCTGTAGTTGCGTTGCGTGTTCGATTTGCTGCGCCAGCTGTTGGCGTTGTCGTGCGATCAGCACTGGTAAACGAGTTTGTGGTTGATCCAACGCTAGGCCTATCTCCGCTAAGGACAGCCCTAGACGTTGCAAGGTTTGCACCTGATGTAAGCGCGCAATGTCTTCGTGGTTGTAAAGGCGATAGCCCGCCGCAGAACGTGCCGAAGGCCGCAACAGGCCCACCCTGTCGTAGTGGTGCAGGCTGCGCACAGTCAATCCAGCGCGTCGGGCCAGTTCACCGATTTTCAGCAAGGGCGTTGAGTTGTTTTCCATGGATTAATAGCTTAAAGGCTGACGTTACGTCATGGTCAATGGCTGTTGCCTACAAAATTTGGCTTGCTCTGCCGTGGTTGATTAGCTACAGTTCCGTCATCTTATATAAAGGTTTCGTTATATAACGAATAACGTAAGTGAGTGGTTCGATCCTCAAATTTATCCCCGCCATCGAGCTGCTCCGGGCGCTGGCTGAACCGACTCGTTGTCGGTTGCTAGCGTTGCTACGTCACGGCGAGCTAACGGTAGGGGAGATTGCTGAGGTGTTGGGGCAGAGCCAGCCACGTATCTCGCGACATTTGAAGGTGCTGTGCGAGGTTGTAGCGCTGGAGCGTTTTCGTGAAGAGCAGCGAATTTATTACCGTCTGACTAGTGACGAGCAGGCTTCGGCGTTGGTGCTGCAGGTGCTGCAGCATATTGATACCGCTGATGTGGCATTCAAGGTAGATCTGGAGCAGTTGAGTTTGGTGCTCGACAAACGTGTACGCCACGCGACGGCGGGCTGGGAAATGCTGCGCCGCGCTGCGGAATCCACCTATGGTGATAAACAGTTGGTCAGCGCCGTGCTTAAGGAAGTCGGCAGTGAGTCGCTGGGTGAGTTGCTGGACGTGGGTACCGGTAGCGGCAGCATGCTACGGGTGCTGGGTGAGCGTGCGCAGCATGCCGTGGGTCTGGATCTGTCTACCCAGGCGCTGCGCGTGGCGCGATCCAAGGTGCATGGTGCGGGCTTGAACCACTGCGTGTTCAAACGTGGTGATATGTATGCTTTGCCATTTGCTACCGATAGCTTTGACACGGTGAGTTTTGATCACGTGTTATCCGTTGCCGAACAACCGGGCCAAGCACTGCGCGAAGCGGTTCGCGTACTAAAGCCAAAAGGTCGAGTAATTATTGTTGAAGACCAACAGCGGTTACAGAGTGCAGCCGAAGACAAACCTCAAATTGCACTACGCCATTGGCTGGAACGTGCCGGACTGCACTGCGACAAACTCAAGCCGCTACGCAATGGTGAGCGGAAATTATTGTTGGGGTTGGGGCATCTATTGTGAATATGTTTGTTACGTAAGCTTGTTGCTGATGGTTCGTAGGTAAGTTTTTAATTGCAGGAAATTATGTCAGTAGAAACCCATAAAGAGCGCATTGTCACCGCGCTGGATAACATCACCGCACCAGTGCAGGTGTCGTTTGAATTTTTTCCACCTAACGACGTCAAGATGGAAGAAACGCTGTGGTCGTCAGTGCAACGTCTGGCGCCGTTAAAACCACGCTTCGTGTCGGTGACTTACGGCGCTGATGGCTCAACGCGTGAGCGTACGCACAATATTGTTACGCGTATTATCGAGGAAACACCGCTGACGGCTGTGCCGCATTTAACCTGCATTAATGCCAGTCGTGATGAGGTGTTGGCTGTGGCCAGCAGTTACTGGTCCAAAGGCATTCGACACTTGGTGGCGTTGCGCGGTGATCCAGCCCCGGGTACAAAATTTGCTGCGCGTCCCGATGGTTTTGCCTATGCGGTTGATCTGGTAAAGGGCTTGAAACAAGTGGGCGACTTCGAGTTATCCGTGGCGGCATATCCTGAGTCGCATCCTGAAGCGCCTAGTACGCAGTTTGATCTGGATTATCTGAAGGCCAAGATTGATGCGGGTGCAACTCGAGCCATTACTCAATTCTTTTTCGATACCGACACCTATTTACGTTTTCGTGACAAGTGCGTCAAGGCGGGTATCACCGCGAGTATCGTGCCCGGTATCTTGCCGATCACGCGCTTTCCGCAAATGCAGCGCTTTGCGCAGCGTTGTGGGACGGCGGTGCCAATCTCATTGGCAGAACGCTTCGCGGGTCTGGATGACGATGTCTCTACACACCAGATGATTTCTTTTTCCTTTGCGATTGAACAAGTGCAAAAGCTGCAATCACATGGCATCAATGAGTTTCATTTTTATACATTGAATCGCTCTGAACTCACCTTTGCGATTTGTCATGCGCTGGGAATTCGTCCCTAGGATTTAGAACGTAGGGTGGGCGAAGTTGGCGTAGCCATTCTATTGTCGATTTTGAAAAACTGCTGATATAAAGATGTTGGGCTGCCGAGACTAAGCCCAGCTTATGAGAGACAGATTAGATATGAATCGTACTGAACGCATTGCCGAATTCAAACGCCTGCTGGAGCAGCGTATCCTGACGCTGGATGGTGCGTTTGGCACTATGGTGCAGCGACACAAGCTGGATGAAGCAGGCTATCGTGGTGAGCGATTCAAAGATTGGCCACATGATCTCAAGGGAAATAACGATGTGCTGGTGTTAAGTCGCCCTGACATTGTTACTGAAATACATCATCAATATCTGCAAGCGGGCGCGGATATTCTCGAAACTAACAGCTTCGGCGCCAATTGCATTGCGCAAGCGGATTACCACATGGAATCGTTGGTGTATGAAATGAATGTGGCAGCGGCGAAGCTGGCGCGTGATGCAGCAGATGAAGTTGAGAAAACCACTGGGCGCATGCACTTTGTGGCAGGTGCGCTGGGACCGACCAATCGCACCGCGTCGCTATCACCGGATGTGAATGATCCGGGTTATCGAGCGGTAACCTTTGATCAGCTGGTCGATGCGTATAGTCAGGCCACGCGTGGCTTGATAGAAGGCGGTGCAGATATCATTCTGGTCGAAACCATTTTTGATACGCTCAATGCCAAAGCCGCCTTGTTTGCAGTGCGCGGCGTGCTGGATGAGCTAAAGCGTGATCTGCCGATCATGATTTCCGGCACGATAACCGATGCTTCCGGCCGCACGTTATCCGGTCAGACAGCCGAAGCATTCTGGAATTCAGTACGCCACGCGAGGCCGATCACCATTGGTTTTAATTGTGCGCTGGGTGCCAAGCAATTGCGTCCTTATATCGAAGAGCTATCGGCTATTGCTGATACTTATATCTGTGCCTATCCCAATGCGGGTTTGCCCAATGCCTTTGGTGAGTACGACGAGCATGCCTGCGAAACAGCTGACTATATTCGTGAGTTTGCCGAGGCCGGTTTCGTAAACATTGTCGGTGGTTGCTGTGGTACCACGCCGGATCATATTCATCACATGCATGATGTGGTTGCGAACATCGCGCCCCGCAAATTGCCGACAGTCGAAGTGAAGTGTCGTTTAAGCGGCTTGGAAGCCTGCAATCTTGCCGCTGATAGTTTGTTTGTAAATGTGGGTGAGCGCACCAATGTTACTGGTTCGGCCAAGTTCCGCAAGTTGATTGAAGCGGACGACTACAACGCGGCGCTGGATGTGGCCAAGCAGCAAGTGTCTAGCGGCGCACAAATTATCGACGTCAACATGGACGAAGGCATGCTCGACTCCAAGGCTACGATGGTCAAGTTTCTCAACTTGGTCGCGGCCGAGCCGGATATTGCGCGCGTGCCAGTGATGATCGATTCATCCAAGTGGGAAGTGATCGAAGCAGGCCTCAAGTGCATTCAGGGTAAGGGCATTGTTAATTCCATCAGCATGAAGGAAGGGGTTGAACCGTTTCTGGACTATGCGCGCAAGATTCGCCAATACGGCGCAGCCGTGGTGGTGATGGCGTTTGATGAGCAAGGTCAGGCCGATACGGTCAAGCGAAAAGTGGAAATTTGCCAGCGTTCCTACCAGTTGCTGACTGAAGAAGTTGGCTTCCCACCTGAAGATATTATTTTCGATCCCAATGTGTTTGCGGTCGCTACCGGCATAGAAGAGCACAACCGCTATGCGCTGGACTTCATTGAAGCCTGTGCCGAAATAAAGCGTACTTGTCCGCATGCAGGAATTAGTGGCGGTATCAGCAACGTATCATTCTCGTTCCGTGGCAACGAACCGGTACGTGAAGCCATGCACTCGGTGTTTCTGTACTACGCGATCAAGAATGGTTTGAGTATGGGTATTGTCAATGCCGGGCAGCTGGCGATCTATGAGGATATTGGTGCCGATCTAAAAGAGCGGGTTGAAGATGTCATTCTCAACCGTCGCGATGATGCCACCGAACGGCTGTTGGAAATTGCCGGTCAATTCAAGGGCGAAGCCGGTAGCAAGAAGGCAGAAGATCTCGCATGGCGTGAATGGCCGGTGGCCAAGCGTCTGGAGCATGCGCTCGTAAAAGGGATAGACCAGTTTGTTGTTGAAGATACTGAAGCGGCGCGGCTTGAAGCTGATCGACCACTGTCGGTTATTGAAGGCACCTTGATGGACGGCATGAACGTCGTCGGTGATCTGTTTAGTTCTGGCAAGATGTTTTTGCCACAGGTGGTCAAGTCAGCGCGGGTGATGAAAAAGGCGGTTGCACATTTGTTGCCATTTATCGAAGCCGAAACTGATGGCAAGCGTAAAGCGGATGCAAAAATTGTACTGGCTACGGTTAAAGGCGATGTGCATGACATTGGCAAGAATATTGTCGGTGTGGTGTTGCAGTGTAATAACTTTGAGGTGGTGGATCTGGGTGTGATGGTGTCCTGCGCCAAGATTCTCGAAGCTGCCAAGGAATTGAAGGCCGATATCATTGGCTTGTCTGGTTTGATTACGCCGTCACTGGACGAGATGGTGCATGTGGCAAAAGAAATGCAGCGGCAAGGCTTTACCCAGCCATTGCTGATTGGGGGTGCGACCACGTCACCGGCGCACACCTCTATCAAGATTGATCCGGGCTACACAGGCTTGGTGGTCTATGTAAAGGATGCGTCGCGCTCAGTGGGGGTGTGCCGCAATTTGATTACACCCAGTGCTCGCGAGGAGTTTCATAGCAAGATCAAGCAAGAGCACGCACGCCGTCGTGAACA
>JBFXCU010000020.1:0-39450 GCA_050181835.1 Steroidobacteraceae bacterium
CACTACATCGAACAGTTTTACAATCTGCGTCGTCGGCACTCGACGCTAGGCTATGTCAGTCCTGCTGAGTTCGAGAAGGCAGCCGGAATGTGCTGAGGTAAGTGTCAACGGAATCGGGATCAGGTCAGTTGCAAGAGTGACGGAAATTATCGCCGGATCGAAAAAGAGTTTTGATGATGCCTTTAAGTCAGGTATTGAGCGTGCTAATAAGACTTTGAAAAACGTGAGTGGCGCGTGGATCAAAGATCAGAGCGCGGTGATCGTGAAAGGCAAAGTGACCGAATATCGGGTTACGATGAAAGTGACCTTTGTACTTGCCGATTGATGTCTGAGTATCCGCTGGGCTGGGCGGCTACGTGACACGTAGTCGCCTCGTCCACCCCATAAAAATTGTCAGGAAAGATTGGCCGAACGGGTTTGAACGGGTTAGTGAGGCTGCAAACATGATGCGACCGCAGATACGGTTCCTGTTACTGGGGGTGATGACGACGAGTTTGACCGCTTGCGGTGTGAATCCAGTGACTGGTAAGCAGGAGTTGCAGTTTGTTTCTGAAGCAGCCGAGCTGCAAATCGGTGAGCAGAATTACGCGCCTACTCGGCAGGGCGAAGGCGGCGATTTCGCGCTGGATCCCAGTCTGACTGCGTATGTAAATGAAGTGGGTCAGAAGCTTGCAGCAGTATCAGATCGCAAGCTGCCTTATGAATTTGTGGTGCTGAATAATTCGGTACCGAATGCTTGGGCGCTCCCCGGCGGCAAGATTGCGGTGAATCGCGGTTTGTTGACGGAGCTGAATAACGAGGCCGAATTGGCCGCAGTGCTGAGTCATGAGATTGTTCATGCTGCTGCCCGTCATGGTGCCAAAGCACAGGAGCGCGGTACGTTGTTGCAGGCCGGCATGGTGGCGGCGCAAATTGGGTTGGCGACCAGTAATGTCGATGGAAATTTAGGCAATCTCGCTATTCAAGGCGCGGGTGTCGGCGCGCAATTGGTACAGACCAAATATGGTCGTGAACAAGAACTGGAGAGTGATCGTTATGGCATGGTGTACATGCAGCGTGCTGGTTATAACTTGAATGCGGCAGTGACGCTTCAGCAAACTTTTTTACGTTTGTCAGTCGCGCAAGGTCGCAATCAAAATTGGCTGGAAGGTTTGTTTGCTTCACATCCGCCTTCTGCTGAGCGGGTTGCCACCAATCAGGCTACTAGCACTGAATTGGGCGGTAGCGGTGGTGAGTTGGGTGTCGAGCGCTATGCGGTGAAGACCGCTGAGTTACGCAAGCTGAAACCAGCGTATGACAAGTACGATCAGGCGTTGGCAGCAGTCAATAAGAAAGACTTGGTTGGGGCGAAAAAACTAGCAGCTGAGGCGGCTCAGCTATTGCCGCCTGAGGCGCGCTTTGCGCAGTTGTTGGGTGATATTGCCATGTCGCAACAGCAACCCAAGGAGGCCGTTGCTGCCTATGAAAAAGCGATCGCGCTGGATGCTAACTATTTTGGACCGTACCTAGGTGGAGGGATTGCTCAATTCAAACTGGGTGATAAGGCTAAAGCCGAAAAATGGCTGAAAAAAAGTGCCAGCCTGCTACCTACCGCGCCTGCCGCTTATTACCTTGGCAGCATCGCCAAAGATCGCGGCGATGTTGCCGGGGCAATGCAGCTGTATCAATCTGCATCGACCTCGCAAAGTGAGTATGGGCAGCTGGCGGTCGCTGAGTTTCAGCGCATGGATGTAGGGCAAAATCCCGGAAACTATATTGCAACCGCAGTACAGCAGGATGCTGCTGGGCGTGTGTTGTTTGCGCTGCAGAATCGTGCCCAACTTACCGTCACTAACCTTGAAGTCATACCCGTGTTGTTGGATAGCTTTGGCCGCGTGGTGCAGCAGGGGCAACGCCGATCATTGCGGGTCACATTGCGGTCGGGCGAAACTATGGTCGTTGATTCCGGGCTGGGTGTGATGAGTGCGGAGCAGGTAGCACTGATGCGGGTTAGTGTCAGCTCTGTGCAACTGGTGCCTTGATTGTCATTGCGTAAGTTACCCGATGCTTGAATAAGCCTCTGCTTTTCCGGTGCTGCTTATTTATACTGGGGTTCTATTTGGTTAACTGACGTGAATTGAAATGGCACTTGTGGGCTTGGTGGGTTGGCGCGGTATGGTCGGTTCGGTGTTAATGCAGCGCATGCAGGAAGAGGGCGACTTCGAGCTGATTGAGCCGATGTTTTTCTCGACCTCCAATGCCAATGGTCAGGCACCTGCGATGGCTAAGAACGAAACCAAGTTGCAGGATGCCTACGATATTGCGACGCTGAAGCGTTGCGACATCATTATCACTGCCCAAGGTGGCGACTACACCAGTAGGGTATTGCCACAGCTGCGTGTGGCTGGCTGGAAGGGTCATTGGATTGACGCTGCATCGACGCTGCGCATGCAGGATGATGTCGTTATCGTCCTCGATCCGGTCAACTTGTCGGTAATCAACAAAGCGCTAGCTAAGGGTGGCAATCACTGGGTCGGCGGTAACTGCACGGTCAGCTGCATGCTGATGGGTGTTGGCGCACTGTACAAAGCAGGCTTGGTGGAGTGGATGAGTACGCAGACTTATCAGGCGGCATCTGGAGGGGGCGCGCAGCATATGCGTGAGCTGCTCACTCAGTACGGCACACTTAATACGGAAGTACGGGCATTGCTGGATGATCCACATAGCGCGATTCTGGAAATTGATCGGCGCGTGATTGCCAAGCAGCGTGGCCTCAGCCCCGAAGCGACGGCGAATTTCGGTGTGCCGTTGGGTGGGTCGCTGATTCCTTGGATTGACAAAGACTTGGGCAATGGTCAATCGAAAGAAGAATGGAAGGGCATGGCCGAGACCAACAAAATTCTCGGACAGGGTCCGGGCTTTGATTCAGCGGCGGTGCCGGTGGATGGGTTCTGCGTACGGATTGGCGCCATGCGCTGCCATAGTCAGGCGCTGACCTTCAAGTTAAAGCGTGATGTACCGGTAGCCGATATTGAAGCAATGATTGCCGCTGATAACCCATGGGTGAAGGTGGTGCCGAATACCCGTGAAGCCACTATTCGCGATCTCACGCCCGTGGCGGTTACCGGCACCATGAATATCCCGGTTGGACGCATTCGCAAGCTGGCCATGGGGCCAGAATACTTAGGTGCATTTACGGTCGGCGACCAACTGTTATGGGGGGCGGCTGAGCCGTTGCGACGCATGTTGAGGATTCTGTTGGCGGCTTGATAATGGTGAGCCGCTGGCGTAATTACGCGCGTGGTCGCTGATATGCATCTCTACATATCGAATTGCGTCGCAATTTCGACGCTGAGTTGCAGAGTATTATTGTCACATTGTCTATGCTTGGTTCTTAATGACACCAGCGTCTGGTGGGTATGATTCATACCCACAGTGCTGAAATCTTGGTGAAAAATTACTTGTAGGCTATAGTCGCCGACGTTAAGTCAAACGGCGCGGATGACTGGCCCGGTTGGCTAGAGATGGCGACTGTCGTTCTAGGAGAGCTGATGAATAAGAATGCCTTGCGCTTCCTTGTAGCGAGCGCACTGCTGTCGCCAGCCACGCTATATGCGTTGGGTCTGGGTGAAATCCGGTTGAATTCGGCGCTAAACCAGCCCTTTGATGCTGATATCGAGGTGGTAAGTGCCACAGCGGATGAGCTGCTTGGTCTGAAAGTTGCGCTGGCCAGTGACGATACCTTCCGTCGTTATGGTTTGGATCGGCCCAACTTTCTGTCGAATTTTTCGTTGCGCGTGGACGATGCCAGTTCAGCGCGACCGACTATCAAGGTGCGGTCAACCAGCGCAGTCAGCGAGCCTTTCCTGAATTTGCTGGTTGAAGTCAGCTGGTCGGGTGGCACTGTGTTGCGCGAATACACGGTGTTACTGGATCCACCGGTGCTGGGTCCGGCAGCCACCAATCCACAGCCCGCGCAGGCTCCTCGTGCGAGTGCGGCGACCACTGCGCCAGCGGGAGCGATTGTACGTACGCAGCCAGCCTCTACCGAGGCTGGGAACACTTCTCAAACAACTACATCAGCGCGTCCGCAGGCTAGCCCTAGCGACAGTTACTCGGTTAAGGCGGGTGATTCGCTTTCCAAAATTGTCAGCGATCTCAATCAGGCTGGCAGCAGCAACGCCCAGCAAACCATGTTGGCCGTGTTTAGAGCCAACCCGCAGGCTTTTGCCGACAACGTAAATGTATTACGTGCCGGTAGCGTATTGCGTATTCCGACAGCAGCAGATATCGCCGCAATTTCCTCTGCGGAAGCGGCGGCTGAAATCGGCCGTCAGAACGGTATATGGCGCAATGCTGTTAGCCCAACACGTGATGCTCCGGCGGCCGAGCGCTTACGCTTGGTACCGGCTGAGCAGTCGGGAACGGTTGGTGTCGCCAACGCTGGTGCCGTCAGCGCACGCATCAGTTCTCTTGAAGCCGAATTGGCGGAAACCAAGCGCTTGCTGGATTTGAAGAATGCTGAGTTGGCGCGAATGCAGCAGCAGCTATCGTCGGGGCAACCAGTTGGGACGACGAGTGAGCCTGAGTCTGCTGCAACGGCAATCGATAGTGCCGTTGCCTCCAGTGACGCGTCGGTCACAGCAGCGCAGGCTGTTGAACCAACCCCACAGGCTGAATCAGTTCCTGCGGCAACCGTTGCGGACGCACAGAATGATAATAGTCCGAGTTTATTGAGCCAAATTTCCAAGTACGGCTTGTGGATTATTTTGGGCGCTGTGGGTGTCATCTTTGCGCTGCTAGCGTTTTTTCGGCGTCGCCAACAGCAGCTGGATGCAGATAATTCAGCGGAAACTTTTACTGCCCGGGACTTTGAAGCGCATCTGTCGCGGCGTACCAATCAAGTGGTTGAGGAGCCGACTGTTGAAGTGGACGAAGGTACGGGCCAGCATGAGGCACTCTTCGAGCCAGAAGCTGAAGCGGTTGATCCTGAGCCATCCAGCGCTGCGAGTATGGAAAACACGCTCAGCGGTGAGACGGCCTTTCATGTTGATCAGCAGGATGCACTGGCTGAAGCCGACTTTCATATGGCGTATGGTCTCTATGATCAAGCGGCGGATATCGTCAAGCTGGCTATTGAACGTCAGCCGGAACGTCATGATCTCAAACTGAAGCTTGCCGAGATTTTCTTTGTCTGGGGCAATAAGGATTCTTTTGTCGAAGTGGCGCGTGAACTGTATGACGCACAGGGCCAAGCCGATGCGAGTGACTGGGACAAAGTGCTCATCATGGGCAAACAGATTTGTCCGGATGATCCACTGTTCGCTGGCGATCTTGCTGGATCAAGCTCTGCTGAAAGTGTAGATGTGAACTTGGAAGGTGGTGAGCATCACGTTGATATTGATTTGTATGACGCGCCAGAAGGTGATCGGTCGCGATCAGATCTGGACTTTGAACTGGGCAGCACTGCTGAACATCCCAAGATCGATGACACAGGACTGGATTTTCTGCTCGATGAACCGCAGCGTGGTGTTGAGGATGATGATACCCGTGAGATGGATGGTAACGTGCGGACGCAGGAAACCCCGACCATCGAATCGCCCACTCTGCCAGGTCGTGGTTCTGTAACCATTCGTGAAAAGCTGGATCAGCGGTTGTTTGAGAATACGCCGACCAATGCGGATCAAACCGCTGAATTGTCGCTTGATGAAATCGGTTTGAATGTTGATGACTTGGATCAAGATGGCTTGAATGACGAACAACAGATCAGTGATGATGATCTGACGCGTATTGCCCTAGCGGATACCAGCCACGATATTAACCAGACTAAAACCATGCTTGCCGCTCACATGAATGAGTTTGGTGAAGACGATAGGGAAAAGGTCGGCGATACCATTACTGTTGAAGAAATTGATCTTGATGATGCTGAGAGCCTTCTTGGTCAGGATGTCAGCAGCACCGGTACGTTCCGTGCCACACAAAAGATAGATGTAGATTTCGAGCTGCATCCGACGGCTGATGATACTGTTGAGCAGATTCAACCTGATGCAGAGCGAACGGGTTTGTTTCAAACGCCGTCTAATCTTGACGTGGATCTCGATCATTTGGCTGACCCACAGCGGCGCGGTGTTACTGGCGACACGACCAAACAAATGGGTCGCGGCTCCAGCGCAGCCGATGAGTTTTCCGAGGATGTGTTTGGTAATACTGACTTCGCTGACGTTGCTGGTTTGGAGCCAACGAATCGCACTGAAGTGATTAATTCCGAACTGGACATGGGCGATATAGAACCGGCGACCATGAGTGAAGTGGGCACCAAGCTGGATCTGGCGCGAGCTTATATGGATATGGGTGATCCTGATGGTGCGCGCAGCATCTTGGATGAGGTGCTGGAAGAAGGTACTGCTGGTCAGAAACAGGAGGCACAGCGTCTGCTGTCATCAATTGGCTAATCGTGACTGAATATGTGTTTGCGGAGGGAGCCGGTTTAGCCGCGCTCCCTTGTTTTTTGTCCGCCTAGAAATTAATTGAAGTCGAATGCCACGTATCGCTTTGGGTCTGGAATATGATGGCAGCGTGTTTGCTGGTTGGCAGTTACAGCGACACGCCACCGGTGTGCAGTCTGTGCTGCAGTCAGCCCTGTCATTGGTGGCCGATGAGCCAATTACGGTGATTGCTGCAGGTCGCACCGACGCAGGTGTGCATGCCACCATGCAAGTGGTGCATTTTGACACCCTTGCTAGTCGTACCGAACGCAGCTGGTGCCTCGGTGCCAATACTAATTTGCAGAATCACGTTTGTGTGCTGTGGGCACGTGAAGTTGACGGTGAGTTTCATGCGCGCTTTGGGGCTCTGTCGCGCAGCTATCGCTATGTGATTCTGAATCGCGTCCCGCGCCCTGCTGTGTTGAGTGAGCGTGTTTGTTGGGTGCGACAGCCACTTGATGCAGAGCGTATGCATCGGGCTGCACAACACTTGGTTGGTAGACATGATTTCAGTTCGTTTCGTGCTGCAGAGTGTCAGTCACCCACACCTATTCGCCATCTACAGCGTATTCAAGTCAGTCGCATTGGTGAATACGTGGTGATGGATGTCACAGCCAATGCTTTTTTACATCACATGGTGCGTAATATCGCTGGGGTGTTGATTGCGGTGGGGCGCGGGATACAGGAAGAAATATGGCCGGCGCAGGTATTGCAAATACGTGACCGCGCGCAGGGTGGCGTTACGGCAGTGGCATCCGGCCTATATCTAGTTGGCGTGCAGTATCCGGATAATTTTGCTTTACCGAGCGTGGCAAATGGTTTGGGCTGGCCGCCGGGGCCGCTACTAGTCGAGGCTGACCTTGGCGGTCTTGCATAGTCCGTAGCTAAAAAGCAAGTCTTGCTCCAACGGGCACAAGCAGTGATCATCTGCGCCATTATTGTTCAGAACTTATTGAAAGAGATCACGCCATGACCTGGTTTGCCAAGATCCTGCCCTCGCGTATCAGTACCGAGCGGCGCACCCGTTCAGTTCCCGAAGGGTTGTGGATGAAGTGCGCTGCGTGCGATGCCATGCTGTATCGGGCTGAAGTAGAGCGGAATCTGCACGTGTGTCCTAAGTGCAGCCACCATATGCGTCTTGCGGCCAGAGTGCGTCTGTTTGATTTTCTTGATGCAGGTTCCGGTGTGGAACTGGCAGAGATGATCACGCCCGAAGACCCGATGAAGTTTCGTGATACCAAGAAATACAAAGATCGGCTGAGCGTGGCGCAAAAAACCACCGAAGAGGCCGATGCACTGATCGTGATGGCGGGTAAGTTGTTAACTCTGGATGTGGTGGCCTGCGCGTTTGAGTTCGAATTTCTCGGCGGCTCAATGGGGTCGGTGGTGGGCGAGCGGTTTGTACGCGCGGTTGATCATTGCTTACAGCACCAACAGCCGTTGATTTGTTTTTCTTCTAGTGGCGGTGCGCGCATGCAGGAGGCCATGTTTTCACTGATGCAGATGGCTAAGACCAGCGCTGCACTGGCAAAGTTGGCGCAAGCACGCTTACCGTTTATTTCCGTGTTGTGCGACCCCACCATGGGTGGTGTGTCGGCCAGTCTTGCCATGCTGGGAGACGTGAATATTGCCGAACCGCGTGCCTTGATCGGCTTCGCGGGTCAGCGCGTCATCCAACAAACCGTGCGCGAGACCTTGCCTGAAGGGTTTCAGCGTAGTGAGTTCCTGTTGGAACATGGTGCAGTCGATATGATTGTTGATCGCCGTGATATGCGTGAACGGATCGCGCAGCTGTTAGCAGCTTTAATGGGGCAGCCTGCACCGGTGACAGCAGCGAGTTGACATTACTGACAGTAGTGCGGATTCATGCCATAGACCGGTTGGATTGCCGGTCTGTTTGTTCCAGGAAAATCCATGCGCTTTGATAATCTGGCGGAGTGGTTGAGCTGGCAGGAGAGGCTGCATCCCACCGCCATTGATCTAGGGTTGGAGCGGATTCGGGTTGTGCTGCAACGGTTGGGGTGGCGAGCGCCTCAATGTCCGATCATCACTATCGCTGGCACCAAGGGCAAAGGCTCCTGCGCAGCCTTGCTGGAAAGCATCTATCGCAGCGCAAAGTATCGCGTCGGCATGCTCACTTCGCCACATTTACGTCGTTATACCGAGCGTATCCGTATTGTTGGTGAAGAAGTTTCTGCTGCTGAGTTATGCAGTGCTTTTGCACGCATTGATGTGGCGCGCGGTGATATCTCGCTGACTTATTTTGAATTCAATACTCTGGCTGCGTTGTTGACGTTTGAAACCGCCAATTTGGACGTATGGATACTGGAAGTCGGCATGGGTGGGCGTCTTGATGCGGTGAACGTGGTGGATGCAGATGTGGCACTGGTGACGTCGATCGGTTTGGATCACACCGAATGGCTGGGGAATGACTTAGGCAGCATCGCGCGCGAAAAGGCCGGTATTTGTCGACGCGATAAGCCTTTGGTGTTCGGTGCTATGACCATGCCGCAGGCCATTGCGGAGACGGCGCAGGCGGTAGGAGCATCACTATTACGCGCCGGTCAGGATTTTCGCTATGTGCAGCAGGCGGAAAAATGGCATTGGCAAATGCAGGATTTACAACTGCATGATCTGCCCTTTCCTGCAATTGCTGGCGCAGTGCAGCTGGAAAATGCCAGTAGTGTATTGGCAGTCGTGAAATTACTGGACGGACGATTGCCGGTTGGGCAGTTGTCGTTGGCAGCAGGCCTGCGGAATGTTCGGTTGCCTGGGCGATTCCAAGTAGTACCAGCTGCTCAGTTGTCTCTGGTAGGCAAGGCCGAGTGGATACTGGATGTTGCGCATAATGAGTTGTCGGCACAGGTGTTGGCGACGCACTTGGCGATGCGTCCTCGCAAATCAACTGCGGTGATTGTGGGTGTAATGGCCGATAAAGATATTACTGGCATGCTGGCGGCACTGCGCCCACAGGTGGATTACTGGTTGCCTGTTGCCTTACCTAGTTCGCGTGCCTTACCGGTTGCAGTACTTGCTGACCGCCTACACGCGGCTGAGGTGTCGGTGTGGGAGGCGGCTCACACGGTTGCGCAAGCATGCCAACAAGCAGCGACGGCTGCCATTCAACATGATGTTGAACGCATTGTGGTGTGCGGTTCCTTTTTAAGCGTCGGCCCGGCTCTGGATTGGTTGGGGCTTTAATTGCTGCGTCTCGCTATACTTCGCCGGTGGAACGCCAACTTAAAGAACGCCTGATCGGTGCGGCCGTACTGATTGCCATCGTCGTGATCCTGGTGCCGGAAATGTTTTCTGGTTCGCCGCGAACGACTGATCCGGACACTCCGGATGTGGTCAATTCTGGTCAGCTCAAAACTTACCAAATCGACCTGCAAGCCAGTTCGGTCACTGCCCCACCCGTAGAGGAAGCGAGTCCGTTGGTTGAGTCGCCCATGCCTGAGCCAGTGTCAGAACTTCAAAGCAGCGCCTCGGTTGCTGCGGTGACAGTCGAAGCGAGCAATGTTGAGGCTTCATCCAGCAGCACCTCTAGCTCAAGTCACTCATCAACCAGCCGTTCAACATCGGTTGCTGCCAGCCAACCGGCGGTACCTACCGTATCCACCTCCGTCAATAACCGTGCAGGGAACTGGGCAGTGCAGATTGGTAGTTTCGGCACGCAGGATCGGGCGCAGCAAATCGTTGCCAAGCTTAAATCCATGGGGGTTGTTGCCGCAATAACACCGGTTAAGGCGGGCGGTAAGATTTTGTATCGAGTTCGAACTGATGGGCTTGCCGAGCGCGCAGCGGCAGATAACGCGTTGAAAAAAATCAGAGCCACCTATCCGGATGCCTCGGTGGTGCCGATCATCTAGTCGTAGCTGTCCCCTGTGGGGCGCCAGAGTGAGGTTTGCGTTGAGTTTTTATCTTAAAACACGATCTACTGACGGATTGATGTATCGAGTTTGCTAGAATGCCGCGCCTGGCAAGTTGCTTCAGGCAATTTGCAAAATTGCCTGGATCGCCTCATCAAGATGACCCGACCAATGAGTGTCTGAAGCCACATGAATTTTATCGACTATCTGTTCTTGGCTATTCTATTGGTTTCGTTATTCCTCGGGTTTTTCCGTGGTTTTCTCAGCGAAGCCATAGGGTTGATCAGCTGGCTGGGCGGGTTGTGGTTGGCGTGGCACTACGCCTATCTGGTGGAGCCGCATTTGGGTGGACTGGTGGGTGATCCTCCTCTGAGTCTTTGGACGAGCCGCTTGCTGATATTGCTGGCGATGTTAGCGTTGGGTTGGCTGATTGCCGGAATTGCCAGCTATTTTGCCAGCCAGTCGGGTATCAGCTTGATGCTTGATCGATTGCTGGGCGTGCTGTTTGGTGTCATTCGCGGTCTGGTGGTGATCGCCGTTGCGGTGATGCTGGGGTTACAGGTGCAGGTGGATCGAACCGATTGGTGGCGCGGTTCACACTTCATGCCGATGGCGGTTGAAGTGTCAGGCTGGATCAAAGGTTTTGCGGATTCTGCGGTGAAATCGCATCAACAAGCGCAGTCCGCAGCGACTGCAGAGGCTTAGGACTCAACTATGTGCGGTATTGTCGGTTTTGTTGGTAACACCCCTGCCAATCAATTGATTTATGACGCTTTGAGCGCGTTACAGCATCGGGGTCAAGATGCTGCTGGCATCATGACCTGTTTCGATGGCGAACTGTTTATGCGCAAGGGAACAGGCTTAGTTCGTGACGTGTTTCAGCAACGGCACATGTTGGCGTTGAAAGGCAGCGTTGGCATCGGCCACACTCGCTATCCCACTGCCGGTTGTGATGGTTCAGCAGAAGCGCAGCCGTTCTATGTGAACTCACCTTATGGCATAGGGCTGGCACATAACGGCAATCTGACCAATTCGCAGGAATTGGCAGAAGTACTGATTCGTGAAGATCGTCGTCATCTCAATACCACTTCCGATTCGGAAGTGCTGCTCAATGTATTTGCCAGTGAGTTATCGCGTGTTGGTACGCCACGTGCGTCTGCTGCCGATATTTTTGCATCATTGAATGCCGTTTATCGGCGCTGTCGTGGTGGATTTGCGGTGGTTGCCGTGATTGTCGGCCATGGTTTGGTAGGGTTTCGTGACCCGCACGGTATTCGCCCACTGGTTATTGGTAAGCGTGAAACGGGTCGTGGTACTGAATACATGCTGGCATCGGAAAGCGTTGCGCTCGATCTGGCAGGTTTCAAGTTGTTGCGTGATGTAGCGCCCGGTGAAGCAGTATTTATTGATGAGGTGGGGCGATTCTATTCGCGGCAATGCGTATCGACCACGGTACATACTCCCTGCATATTTGAATACGTTTACTTTGCGCGGCCAGACTCAATTATCGACAATATCTCGGTGCATAAAGCTCGCTTGCGCATGGGCGAGCTACTGGCAGAAAAGCTACGCCGGGTGCATCCGGATCATGATATTGATGTGGTCATTCCCATTCCTGATACCAGCCGTACTGCTGCAGTACAGATCGCGCAATTGCTGGGCATAAAATTCCGTGAGGGGTTTGTAAAAAACCGCTACATCGGTCGCACCTTCATCATGCCTGGTCATGAGCAACGCGCTAAATCAGTTCGCTCCAAACTCAATCCGATTGATCTGGAGTTTCAGGGAAAAAATGTATTGCTGGTTGATGACTCGATTGTGCGGGGTACCACCTCTGCACAGATTATTGACTTGGCTCGCGAGTCCGGCGCCCGCAAAGTTTACTTTGCCTCTGCGGCGCCGCCGGTACGTTATCCAAATGTCTATGGTATCGACATGCCGTCAGTTGATGAACTGGTGGCGCATGGGCGTAGTGAAGAAGCGATCACCAGTGAAATCGGTGCCGATTGGTTATTGTACCAGGATTTGGAAGATCTGGTGCGTGCCTGTCAGCATCATGATTCAACTATCCAGCGCTTTGATACATCGTGTTTCTCTGGGGAATACGTGACTGGTGACGTAACACCAGAGTATCTGGCACGTTTGCAGCTGGAACGTTCTGATGCTGCCAAAGCCAAGCGTCGGTTGGCGCGCAAAAATAACTTAAAAGCTATCCGCGCGGTGTAGTTGTTACAGCCTCGATTCGGACTGCGCGCTGACCAGGCAGCATAGGGAGAGTTCATGTCGATCAGGGTGTTGTGCATCAGCGATCAGCCTGAGTTCATGCGTCTACTGCAACATCACATCGATGCTTTTATGTCGAATGTGGTCTGTAAGCAATACTCCCCACAGCGGCAAGGTGAGCTGCACGAGGCGTTCATTGCCGTCGGCTATGAACTGGTGCTGCTGGACGGCGCTTGTGCAGAAGGTGCTGGCCTTCTCTGGCTGCAAAATTTAGCAACCAGGGTGGGATTTGCGCCCATCCTGTTTTTTGGCACCACTGCGACTGCTAAAGATGAAGCGCTGCGCTTAGGTGCAACAGGGTGCTTCTGGCGTGAGCGAATTATCAATGGAGAATTCGCCAGCGTGATGCGTGAAGTTGTTGAGCAGCGCAAACGCCAGTCCACATCCTTATCTGCCCGTCAAGATGCGGATAAGCATTGTCAATTTGGTGATGTGTTGATTCGTGGGCATCGTCTGATCAAGCCATTAGGTGCAGGTGGTACATCCAACGTGTATCTGGCCGAGAGCGAAAAAGAAGGTGAGGTCGTTGTTCTAAAAGTGTTAAGTCATAACCCGGACACAGTGGAACTACCGGAAGGCTATGACCGTTTCTTACAGGAATACCATCTGCTCGCGGGAATACATCATCCCAATGTCGTACACATTGTTGATTTTGGTGTTTCTGATGATCATGCCTTCATTGCCATGGAATATTTCCCCTGCGGCGATTTGCGGCGGCGCATGCAGCAAGAGATTACCGTCAAGCAAGCTCTTGGCTATGTTGAACAGATTGCCAAGGCGCTGACGGTGGTACATGCGGTCGGTGTGCTGCATAGGGATCTCAAGCCAGGCAATATCATGTTGCGTGATGATGATTCACTCGCCTTGATTGATTTCGGCGTGGCGAAAGAATTGCGAGCCACTGCTGACATTACTGCCGCAGGTACTATTTTCGGTACGCCGTACTACATGAGTCCTGAGCAAGGCCACGGTGAGCCGGTAGATGTGCGCAGTGATCTGTACAGTCTGGGTGTGATGCTGTACGAATTGTTGACGCAGAAACGACCTTACTCATCTGACTCGGTCATGAATGTGATTTACATGCATCGGCATTTGCCATTACCGGAGCTGCCAAAGGCGATTGCCTGGCTGGAGCCACTGGTACATCGTTTGATGGCCAAGCAACCCAAACACCGCTATCAATCTGCTATCGAGGTGATTTCGGCACTTGGCTTGATGAAGCTCATGGCATCGACACTAAATTAATGGCACTGATGTTATTACCACAACAGTTTGTCGATACCTTGTTGGTGCCAACCCCTTGCACTTGGTTCGAGTACGCAGCTGATCATTGGCAAATGCTATTGGTTGATCATGCCAATTGTGAAAAGAAAGCCGCTTCTACTGCGTTATCACTAATTTTTACGTATTCTGAAGATATGGACTTAACCGAACGTATGTCGCGTTTGGCACGTGAGGAGCTGCGGCACTTTGAACAGGTGCAACGTCTGATGCAGGAACTCAAGGTTCCCTTTACGCGCATGCCACCCGCTCGCTATGGGGAAGATCTGCGTCGCGCAGTTCGCCGCCATGAGCCGCAACGGTTGCTGGACTTGTTATTGTGTGGTGCATTGATTGAAGCGCGCTCTTGTGAACGGTTTATGGGTTTGGCACCTCGCTTGGATGATCCATTACGTGCGTTTTATGCCGGATTGGCGGCATCTGAAGCGCGTCACCACAGCCTCTATTTACGGCTGGCTGAGCAACGCTACGCTGATCAATGGCAGCCACGCTTGCAACAGTTACGAGCGGTGGAGGCAGAGTTGATTACAACACCCGATCCTCTTTTTCGCTTTCACTCTGGTTTGCCAACTACCCTCAGCGTGGCAAGCTGAGCAATTCGTATCCTGATTCTGACCAGCGCAGTACACTACCTTGCTGGTGCCAGTCGCCCAGCACGATGCGAGTGCCGACGTTTGGTGAAAGCAGGTGTTGGTGGATGCCCGGGCGATGGGTGTGACCGTGAATGAGCCACTGTACTTGTGTCTGCTGCAGGTGCCGGATAACGGCCTGTGGATTTACGTCCATGATAGTGCTCATGGTTTGTTGTGTATGTTGTCGGCTACCGTGGCGGACGCGGTGGGCGATACGTTCGCGTTGCTTCAAGGACAGCCAGCCGAACAAGTGTTGCACCAGTGGGTTACGCACAATACGGCGTAGCCGTTGATAGGAGGTGTCGTCAGTACACAGCACATCACCATGACTCAGCAATACACGCTGTCCATACAGCTCGATGACGGTGCCATCCACTAGTAGCTGGCAGCCGGTGTGGGCGCAGAAATCCTTGCCCAGCAAAAAGTCGCGGTTGCCATGCATGACGAGGCAGGGAACCCCGCTACGGGTTAGTGCCTGTAGTTCTGTCTGGATCTGTGCATAAGTTGGATCTGGGTCATCGTCGCCGACCCAGAATTCGAACAAATCTCCCAAGATATACAGCCGCGTTGCCTGACGGGCTTGGCCGCGTAAAAAGTCAATAAATTGCCGAGTGATCTCGGGCTGCGAGGCATTCAAATGGATGTCAGAGACGAATAGGATGTTCACGGCCTCAGTTTACCCGTTGTCTGTCCGTCGATGCAGGTGGTGACGAGTTGGGGAGGGGGTGAAGTGCAGCAAGTTCTGCGCAATCACTTGGCTTTCCGTTACCATTCCCCTTCATAACCGGTTTGGTATTTATCGAACAATTCAGCATGTTACAGATTCATAACTCGCTCAGCGGCCAAAAAGAAACCTTCAAACCCTTGGTGCCCGGCAAGGTAGGTATGTATGCCTGCGGCATCACTGTGTATGACTACTGTCACCTCGGGCATGCGCGCATGCTGATCGTGTTTGACATGGTGCGTAAGTACCTGCGGTCGCTGGGCTATCAAGTGACCTTTGTGCGTAACATTACCGACATTGATGACAAGATCATTGCGCGTGCCGCCGAAAATAAAGAACCAATCAGTGAGCTGACCGCACGCTTCATCCGCGCCATGTGGGACGACTATGCAGCGCTGGGTGTGGAGCGTGGCGACCACGAGCCGCGCGCGACTGAATATGTGCCAGCAATTGTGTCGATGGTGAATCGATTGGTGCGCAAGGGGTATGCCTATCCGACTGAGAATGGCGATGTGTACTTTTCAGTGGCCAAGTATGCTGAGTACGGCAAGTTATCCGGAAAAAAGCTCGAAGACCTGCGTGCTGGATCGCGCGTGGAGATCAATGAAGCCAAGCAGGATCCGCTGGATTTTGTACTGTGGAAGGCTTCCAAGCCGGGTGAGCCAACGTGGGATTCGCCGTGGGGTCAGGGCCGTCCGGGGTGGCATATTGAGTGCTCAGCCATGTCCACCCAGATTCTCGGCTCACACTTTGATATCCACGGTGGCGGCATGGATTTGATGTTCCCGCATCACGAAAACGAAATTGCGCAATCCTGCTGTGCCTGCGATGCGCCATTCGTCAATTACTGGATGCACAACGGTTTCGTGCGTGTTGATAACGAGAAGATGTCCAAGTCTTTGGGCAATTTCTTCACCATTCGCGAAGTGCTGGCCTGGGTGCGTGATCCAGAGGTGATTCGCTTCTTTATGCTGTCCAGCCACTATCGCGGCCCGATCAATTATTCGGTGGACAATCTGGATCAGGCGGATGCAGGGTTGGAGCGAATTTATTTGGCCTTGCGTGGCTTGGATCTGCCGCAACATGTGGTGCGCAGCGCGGCCAGTGAACGGTTTGCGGCGGCGATGAATGATGATTTCAATACGCCGTTGGCAATTTCCGAATTGCAGCAACTGGCCAAGGAAATCAATATCGCCAAAACTGCGGGTCAACTGCAGCTGGCTGCGCAGCTGGCTGCCGAGCTGGTGTCGTTGGCATCCGTGTTGGGGCTGGCGCAGCAAGTGCCTGATGTGCTGTTACGTAAGGCCGCAGCCAAGCGTGGCCCGGAGGCGTATTTAACTCAAGCGGCCCGTGCTGCTGCACTGGCTGAAGGTGCGGTGATGACGGATGCACAGATTGATGCGCTGATTGAACAGCGCGTGGCTGCGCGTAAGTCCAAAGATTGGAAGGAGTCGGACCGCATTCGCGATGAATTGTCGGCGCACGGTGTATTGCTGGAAGATAGCGCACAGGGCACTACATGGCGGCGTAGATAAGTTTGCCTGGGTGGTGTTGGAGAAGAATGCGTTTCGGCACTGAATTGCGTTGACGGGTATGGGGTCGATCCGTATGATTCCGCGTCCCGTGCAGGGGTCGCTCTTTGCACGTTTTCGGCGAGCATGATTTTGGCGGGGTATGGCGCAGTCTGGTAGCGCATCTGCTTTGGGAGCAGAGGGTCGTAGGTTCGAATCCTGCTGCCCCGACCACTTGATAGCTTGTTGCAGTTGATGTTTTGCTGGGTTCGAGCGCCTGTAGCTCAGTTGGATAGAGCACCGGCCTTCTAAGCCGGGGGTCGCAGGTTCGAATCCTGCCGGGCGCGCCACTGGCGTGGTCGGTAGCAGAATGTCTACGGACTACGTTTTGGTGGACGTAGCTCAGCTGGTAGAGCCCCGGATTGTGATTCCGGCCGTCGTGGGTTCGAGTCCCATCGTCCACCCCATCTCAGCGCAATGCTGGGCCGTTAGCTCAATTGGTAGAGCAGGAGACTCTTAATCTCTTGGTTCTCGGTTCGAGTCCGAGGCGGCCCACCACTTTTCAAGGACTTATGCTGGTTTCTTGGAGTTTCAATCAATACTGGGTGAGGCGCCCAGCCTACACAGAGAATCGTGCGGCTTTCCAGGCAGTCCATAGCTTTTGCATCGGGCCAAGCTCAACACGACTCTGAGTGTGCTTGGTAGGATCGGTGGCGAGTGTGTGCAGCAGACGAGCGTGTAATTCGGTAAGTACCAGCAACGGACGCAGCGATTGTTTTTCACTGCTCAGCAAACTCTGCTTCAAGGTGTTGTAGGCGGTCAGTTGTTGCTTGCTGCGCGATGTGAGCAGTTGCACAAAAGTATCGGGCCAGTTATCGGCTTGCAAGGTTTCGTATTCAATGTTCAGCGCATCAAGTGTCGTTAACGGCAAGTACAGCCGACCTTGATGAAAGTCCTGACGTAGATCACGAGTGATCTCTACTTGACGAACAAATGCACCGAGTTGCACGGCTGTGTCTATTATCTCACTGTTTGATGCGGACAAAGTCTGTGCAGCGACCGCAAACAAACCACCCAAACCACCGCGTAGATACTGAGATAGTTCGACATCAGTCTCGTAAGTAGCATTGGCCAATTCCTGCGCAGCGCTCAATAGTGTTTCACGCAAGGGTTCGAAGTTGATTGCGTTGAGATTGTTCGCGGCTTGCAAGACCTGCGTTGCCGGATGGCGTGCTTTGCCCAATATCAGTTGTTCGATTTCTTCACGCCACCATTGCAGTCGAGTGTGTGCGACTTCATGTGGTGCACGGGCAGTGTCGTGCAATTCGGCTTCAAGTAGAAATAACGCGGTGATTACGTCGCGATGTGCTGTTGGTGTATACAACCAAGCGTAGTAGCGCATTGAGCCGGGCGGTACAGCGCGCGCGATGAGTGATGCATCCAGTTTCATTCGGTATCAGTGGTAGGCGGCGCAAGCGGAGTACGCGCCAGTGCTTCAATAGGTTCGATGATTTCCAGCTCTTTATCGGGCCGTATACCCATCTCGGTAAACTTGCGTGCGCCGGGTAGCACCTGTCGCTCCAAGGAGCCGACGGCGCTGTTGAAGGCTTCGACACTGCCGTTTAAGTTGCGCGATAATTTCAGCAGATGCGTATTGAAGACACCCAGTCGTTTGTACAAATCTGCCCCGAGGTCGCGTATGACTTGTGCGTTCTGTGCCAATGCGGTCTGTCGCCAGCCATACGCTACGGCTTTGAGTAGTGCTACCAGGCTTGAAGGGGTGGCGATAATTACATCCTGACGGATGGCATCTTCCAGTAGTGAGGGATTTTCAGCCAAGGCGGCGCTCAGGAACTGGTCACCGGGAATAAACAGAATAACGAAGTCTGGGCTGTTCGCAAATTGCGCCCAGTAACTTTTCGCCGATAATTCGCGGACACGTTGTGCAACCGAGTTGGCGTGACGTTGTAGTGCGAGCTGCCGTGCCTCGTCGCTATCGGCTTCCACTGCTTCCAGATAGGCATCCAGCGGTGTTTTGACATCGACCACCAAGGTACGACCATCGGGCATGTTGACGATCATGTCCGGACGTAGCGCGCCATTATCCGTATGCGTATGGACTTGTTCGTTGAAGTCACAGTGTTCCACCATGCCTGCCAATTCAGCTAGTCGTTTGAGCGTTAACTCGCCCCATTGACCGCGTACTTCCGGGCGACGCAAGGCGGTCACTAAGTTGCGGGTTTCTTTATGTAACGCTTGCTGGCCCAGCGTGACGGACTCTAGCGAAGCGCGCAGTGAGCCAAAGGTTTCAGCACGCTCTTTTTCAATACGGCCAATTTGTTGTTCGGTTTTATTGAGCGCTTCTTTTATCGGCGCAACCATTGATTCAATGGCTTTTTCGCGTTCGCTCAACGCAGCGTTGGCGACTTGTTGATGTTGCCCCAGATGTTCACGCGCCAGTTGCAGAAAGAGTTCGTTGTTGGCGCGCAGCGAGACCCCTGCCACTGAATCAAATTCAGCTGTCAGTCGTTCCATGCTGAGCTGTAGTGCAGCCTCGCGTTCTTGATCGAGTTGCTGTTGCGATTTTATCTGCGCCTGCGCGACAGCCAGTTCGTTACCAAGTTGTCGTTCATGATGGCTTGCACGAATGTGGGCGAGCAGCCAGCCGATGAGTAGGCCGAGTGATAGCGCAATGATAGTTTCAGTGCTCATGCTGGCATCAATCAAATAGCCATGGTCGCAATTGTGCCGGTTGTTCGACCATGCCATTGGCTTGCCACTCATGGGGTGCTGTGGTTTTTTCTATATACCCCCATAGCGCCACCAGCGATGGCATGCCTGCGGCGCGCGCCGATTGGATGTCACGTTCTGCATCACCCACATACAGGCACTCGGCGGGCTGTAAGCCGATAAGTTGTGCAGCGTGTAATAACGGCAGGGGATGCGGTTTACGCTCACTGAGCGTATCGCCACTGATAATGCAATCGGCCTGCGTATCCAGATCCAGGGCGGCCAATAGCGGATCTGTCAGCCAAGCGGGTTTGTTAGTGACAATGCCCCAGCACATATCTCGTTCGCGGATTTGTTCCAGCAGCGGCGCGAAGCCTGCGAATAATTGCGAGTGCACCGCTAATGCGCCGCGGTAGATGGCTAGGAAGCGACTGGTCAATCGTTGCCGTTCGCTTTCATCGGGAGTACCAAAAGCCAGTTGTATCAAACCTGCGCTGCCATTGGAGACCACGGGACGAATCGCCTCGAATGCTAATGGCGTACGCTGTTCTTCAATCAGTAAGGCGTTGAGTGCCGCCGCCATGTCCGGTGCGGTATCGAGCAAGGTGCCATCCAAGTCCAGTAACAAGGCACGGTACGGCATTGCTAGATAGGTTTGCTGACGTGCATCAGGTAATTCACATCGACATCTTTACCCAGTGTGCAGGTGCGGCTCAGTGGATGAAATTGCAAGCCAGTAATGTCGTGCAACTCAAGTCCGGCAGCGCGCACCCAGCGCGACAGCTCGGCAGGGCGGATGAACTGCGCATAGGTGTGCGTGCCCTTGGGTAGCAGCTTCAGCAGGTACTCTGCGCCGAGAACTGCCATCGCATAAGACTTGGGGTTGCGATTGAGGGTGGAGAATACCGCATGCCCACCCGGTTTGAGTAGAGTAGCAATGCTGCTGATGATAGCGGCAGGGTCAGGTACGTGCTCCAGCATTTCCAGGCAGGTGATGATGTCGTAGCTGTCTGCATGGGTGGTGGCCTGTTCTTCAACCGCTTGGCGCAGGTAGCGAATGTCCAGCCCCGCGTCCAGCGCATGCAGCGTCGCGACTTCAATGGTGGTCTCGCCCAAGTCAATGCCGGTTACTTGCGCGCCGCGCTTGGCCATGGTCTCGCATAGCAGGCCACCGCCACAGCCTACATCCAGTACCCGTTTGCCAGTGAGCTGAGTGTGTTGATCGATATAATCCACGCGCACCGGGTTCATGATGTGCAATGGTTGAAATTCACCTTGCTCGTCCCACCAGTGCTGCGCAATGTTGTCGAAGCGGGCGATCTCGGCGGGGTCGTGATTAGTCGACTTATGCTGCGAGTGAGCGTTCATGACGTGCCTGAAATTTGAGGCTGATAAGTATAGCGATATGAATCAGTGTCAGTGAGCCTGTCTGAACATTGAGGTGGGGTTTTTGCGGTTTTGCCACGCCCTCCAGAGCAATTGATTTTGACCGGTTTTGTGTCCATTTCAGGGCGGTCTTTGTGCTAGAATCTGCGGGATAATCACCGCCATTTGACGGCGTTTTTACAAGACTGCAAACCAGCTTTTCTAAACCAGCATTTATAGCGGAAAATCGGCTCATCATGACTGAAATCGCACGCGAAATTCTGCACGTTAATATCGAAGACGAGATGCGTAAGTCCTATCTTGATTACGCCATGAGCGTGATTGTGGGGCGGGCGTTGCCAGATGTGCGTGATGGTCTAAAGCCGGTGCATCGTCGTGTGCTATACGCCATGCGCGTGCTGGGTAACGATTGGAACAAGGCTTACAAGAAATCGGCACGTGTGGTTGGTGATGTGATCGGTAAGTATCACCCGCATGGCGACACAGCCGTGTACGACACCATTGTGCGTATGGCGCAGCCGTTCTCGATGCGTTACATGCTGGTAGATGGCCAGGGTAACTTCGGTTCGGTGGATGGAGACTCTCCCGCCGCGATGCGTTACACCGAAGTACGTATGTCGAAGCTGGCGCATGAGCTGTTGGCCGACCTCGACAAAGAAACCGTTGATTTTACCGCCAACTACGATGAGTCCGAACACGAACCAGCGGTGTTGCCGGCACGTTTTCCCAATCTGTTGATCAATGGGCAAACGGGTATCGCGGTTGGCATGGCCACCAATATCCCGCCGCACAATCTGGGTGAGGTCATCGATGCTTGCGTGGCGTTACTGGATGATCCCGCCACCACCATCGCACAGTTGATGCAGTACATGCCGGCACCGGATTTTCCTACTGCGGCCATCATCAATGGTACTCAGGAAATTTCTCAGGCGTACCATACTGGCCGTGGCCGCGTGTACATGCGCGCCCGCACCGAGATTGAAGAAGACGAGAAAGGTCGGCAGACCATTGTGGTTACCGAACTGCCATACCAAGTCAACAAGGCGCGACTGATCGAGCGTATTGCTCAACTGGTGCGCGAGAAGGTTATCGAAGGTATCGCCTCGGACGGTTTACGTGATGAGTCCGATAAGGATGGCATGCGCATTGTCATCGAACTCAAGCGCGGCGAAATCGCCGATGTGGTGCTGAATAATCTCTACAAGCACACCCCTATGGACTCGGTGTTCGGCATCAACATGGTGGCCTTGCTGGATGGTCAGCCGAAGCTGCTCAACCTTAAAGAAATGCTGGATGCCTTTCTGCGTCATCGTCGCGAAGTCGTTACGCGCCGTACCGTATTTGAACTGCGCAAGGCGCGCGAACGCGCACATATTCTTGAAGGCCAGGCAATCGCGCTGGCGAACATTGATGAAGTTATCGCGCTGATCAAAGCGTCGCCGTCGCCAGCAGAAGCCAAGATTGGCTTGTTAAGTCGCGATTGGGCCGGTGGCGCCGTACCGGAAATGCTGGCGCGCGCTGGCGCAGTGACTACTCGCCCGGACGGGTTGGCCGCAGAGTTCGGTTTGAATGGCGGTCGCTATCGTATGTCGGAAGCACAAGCGCAGGCTATTCTGGAAATGCGTCTGAACCGTCTGACCGGCTTGGAACATGACAAGATCATTGCCGAGTATCAAGAGCTACTGCTCAGCATTCAAGACTTGGGCGACATCCTGGCGCGCGCAGAACGTCTGGTGCAGGTGATTCGCGATGAGCTGCTGGAAATCAAAACCACTTATGCGGATGCCCGTCGTACACAAATCAATCAAAACCATTCGGATCTGACGTTGGAAGACTTGATTGAGCCGCAGGATGTCGTGGTCACGCTATCGCATGGCGGTTACGCTAAGTCACAGCCGCTGGTTGATTATCAAGCGCAGAAGCGCGGTGGACGTGGCAAGGCGGCCACGGCGATGAAGGATGAAGATTTCATCGACAAGCTGTTTGTTGCGCACACTCATGACACGCTGCTGTGCTTCTCAAGCAGCGGCAAGCTGTACTGGCTGAAAGTGTATCAGCTGCCAATGGCAAGTCGTGGCGCGCGCGGCAAGCCGATTGTGAACCTGTTGCCGTTGGCAGAAGGTGAGCGCATCAACGCGGTATTGCCGATCCATGAGTTTGTCGCGGATAAATATGTGTTCATGGTGACCAGTCATGGCACGGTGAAGAAAACCTCGCTGGAAGCATTCTCGCGCCCACGACAAGCCGGCATCATTGCGGTTGATCTTGGCGAGGGTGATCGTCTGGTAGGTGTTGATATAACCGATGGTAGCAAGCACATCATGTTGTCGACCGGGTCGGGTAAAGCGATTCGCTTCAAGGAAGAGGATGTGCGACCCATGGGTCGCACTGCAGCAGGCGTCCGTGGTGTACGTCTGGTTGCAGGCGATGAAGTGATTTCATTGATCGTCGTAGATGAGGCAGGATTGATCCTGACCGCTTCTGCCAATGGCTTTGGCAAGCTCACTGAAGTGGCGGAATTTCCAGTACATGGTCGCGGTGGCCAGGGTGTGATCGCGCTACAAACCAGCGACCGTAACGGTGAAGTGGTAGCTGCGGTACAAGTGAAAGCGGAAGATGAACTGATGTTGATCAGTTCTAATGGCACTTTGGTGCGTACGCCAGTGAAGGATGTTTCAGTGCTGGGTCGTAACACGCAAGGTGTGCGTCTCATCCGTATTGATGACGATGCGCGTTTAGTCAGCGTTGAACCCATCGTCAATGATGGCAGCGACGATGACGAAGATGGAAGTGAAACGGTTGCAACAGAGTCTGGTGACGAATAGCACTGCGTTCAATACAGGATTAGCTCGGTAGGTTGGTTGGCCAACCCTTCTTACCGGGCGTGCCGTAGGAGCCTAGGCATGGTGACTCGTCCAGCGGCTTGATTGTCTCAACACTCTGCCTCCGCTTCGCTGCTACCTGGCTCGAACTTTCTTGGCCATGATTACGTGTATGGTCAAACATAGTATGACCAGCACTGAAGTCAGTACATGTAGCAAACTGGCCCACAAACTCCATTGTTCATCGGCCATGTAATAGATCCCCCAGCCGGTGAGAATGAGTACGAAGAAAATACTCAACAAGCTGATACCAGTGCGTTTGTTTTTTTTCTGCCGCAGCCCATGGCGTACATGAATGGGTAGTAACGCACCGAGTGCTAATAAGGTGATAAAAGCCAGTAGCGCATGCGTTGCCGCCAGTGCTACGCGTGAATCCAGTAATGCCGTGGTATTAACGTCCCACTCCAGCTTTAACACCAGCATGCCGGGTAGTAGCAGCAAGCCACTTGCTGCCAGCAAGCTTTGTAGCCACCAGAACAGGGTGAGAAAGCCATGCGGATATGCCTTCATGCGGCGAGCACCAGGTCGGTCAATACTCTGCGTCCTCCCAGACGTTGCAACAAAGCATCGCATTGCCGTGGTGCCAATGCGGCAACTTTGGTTAATGCATCGGCACGCCATGCCTGCGCTGCCATTACGCACCAGTTACCGGTTACGCTTTGCAGGGTACTCGCTGCCAGTATTTCGCCAGGCAGAGCTGGGTCGTATTGTTCATTGCTGGATGAGCTGGCCAGTGCAGCATTGCGTAACCCGAATCGGGTTGCATCAGTGCCGTGGTGGCGATGTTGAATTGGTAAGGTGCAATCACCAAATGCGCGTATATCTCCGCCTGCATTAACCCAACCAGCGTGAATGCCATGCCGACGTAACGCTATAGAAGCGAGATCAACGGCATAGCCTTTGGCAATGCCATCAAGTGTGATGCGCAGTGGTCGGCGTAGCCGCGCAGAACCTGCATAGATTTCTATGTCCTGAGCTTCTCCCACCAGCGCAGGCTGCACGCCGCCGTGGTTGGGTAAACGGCCGCGCTCTATCAGCGCACCACCGATGGTGCAATTGAACAGACCGTTACTAGCGGCAGTCATGCCACGTGCCAAGCGTAATACTCGTAGTGCTAGTGATGACAGGCGTATTGCATGGCCATCACTGCGATTAAGTTGTGATAGCTCGCTGTCTGGATCATGAAAGCTCAGGCTGCGTTGTATTGCTTCTATAGCTTGAAAAGCCGCAGTAAATGCGGACTCAGGATCATCGTGTGAGTTGGTTTGTAGATACAGACCAACTTCTACATAGGTGCCTAATAAGGGGCGCATCCGCCGCAGCATCGTAGGAGCCTGCGTAGCGATCATGAACGTAGAGCGACCTGTTGTAGTGCCAGTAGTCGCTTAATGCCGTTGGTAACATTGCGGCACGACAAGGTTGCACCGGTAATGTTAGTAATGTCTTGGTCCAGCTTGAAGGTATCCTGCAAGGCTTTGCCGGTGAATTGATCGCGCCAACTGGTTTCGCGAATTTGATAACCATAGGTCTCGCGATAAATCAGTACCTCTACACCCAACACCTTGCCTTGCGGTGAAATTGCGGCAGCGTAGGTGATGAACTCATGTTTCCCGACCACTTCATCGACGATGTACCAGCCCAGCAATTGTCCTTGATGTTCTGCGCGCCATACAGCGGGCCTTGCTTCACGCTGACGCACGCCACTCAAGCGTTTGATTTCATCGCGTTGTGCATCGGTTAATTGAAGCTTGGTATCTGTGAAATGATCTGCTTGCGGAAATAAGGCCTTTTGCGAAGCGGGGATGGTCAGATATTCGGCGGCATATACCGCCGCGCTACTGTACAGCGCGGCGGGCAACACAATTAATGCAGGAATGGCTCGCATGGCTATTTAGAAATTGAATCCGACTTTGAAGCGGGTTTCATACTTGGTTTTTTCTACTAAGTGCAAATTAGTGTCTTGCTGCTCTGGATAGGTTTCACCACCGCCTTGCAGTTGCGGTAACCACGTGAGCGTGGCCCACCACTTGGCGCTGCCATAGTGCAGGTTAGGGCCAGCTTGTAACGACCAGCGTTCCAGTCCCACTTCAGTCTCATTCTCTTGTACGTACAGCGCTTCCACGCCAGCAAACCAGTTCGGCGCAAAGCGATAGCTTAGTCCGGTGGCGGCGCCTAGTTCCAGTTCCATTTCAGGGTCGGTGGGCCAGTCAAAATCTTCTGGCAAATCATCGATTTCTGCACGTACCGCGCGAGTGGCTTCAAAGTGAAGATTACCGACCCAGATCAACTGGCCTTCGAGAAAGTACTTTTGCAGCAGCAATTGTTGCTCAAAGCTGAAGGTTTTTTTATCCCGCCCTGAATGGGGGTCACGGGTGAGAGAAATCAAGGCGGTACGCAAGGACACACCGAGGGCATCCTTGGCGGGGCTCAGGAAGTTGTACTTCAATGCAGCCTCGGCGCCAGCAAGGCGAGGGCTGTAGCGATTGTCACCGGGTAAATAACCATCAATGACAAGACCGGCGGTGTTAATGCTCATGCCCTTGAGTTCGAACGATCCTGCCAATTTGTCAGTAAAACCGTATTCAATCTCCGTACCTAGATCCCAAGCGCTGTACTTGCCTTGGCCCTTATCCTCGCGCAACGTGGAGTTGACATAGAGTTCCAACGCGCCCTTTGGTAATGGCTCGGCACCTTTGACATAGCCGAACAGATTTTCATCGGCTACTGCACTGGTACTGGTCAGTGCGACAATGGCCAACATAGGTAAACACGCGTGACGGTACAGCATAGGGGTTCCTAAATATTCCGCTTGAGTTCTGTGATGTGCCTGCTTACGGCAGGATGCGTTAAAAATATACTAAATGATAATGATTCGTATTTGCTGCTGTCAACCACTAAGTTCTTTTGCCCTAGGGGCAGTACGTTGAAACGCCATTGTCTTCAATCTTGGTGGTGAGGTCGCCTGATTCAGCATAGTGAAATACGAGCGCGGCTTAGTTGCTCGGGTGTTGAGTTGCTATTTGCGGGTTTTGCTGCTGATGGGCGCTCGATGTTTTAGCTTGGTTCCAACCGTTTAGTTGTGTAAGCGAAATGTTGGTTCCGGGGGTTGTTGGCTTTTGAGTGGCATAAGTTTCTACTCATCAGCCACCGCCAAATAGGCCTTTCAGCTTGTCCTGAATTTTTTCCTTTGCCTTATCGATGATTTTTTCTTTTTCTTCTTCAATGCGCTGTTTGGCTTGCTCTTTTACCAGACCCGCTACATCCGGGCGCACCTTGGGGTCGTTGAGGCTGCCAGTGATGCGTACTGGAATGGCCAGTCCACTCAAATCGGCGCTTTGTTCAGCCAGTTTGTCTTCAGCAGGGATTTTCATCACGGTGGTATTCAGGCGATAGTCAATGGCATCGCTGACCAGACTGACTGTGCCCTGTCCGGTGACTTTCATATATTGCAATGCTGCGACCAAGTCCTGATTGTTGGCCAAGCCATCTTTGATGGTTACCGAGCCACCCAGGCTGGTGAAAGTGGTGCGTTCCGCGTCAGTACGTGCTGGCACACTTTGTTGTTTCAACACCGCACGCGCACGACGAATTTCGTACCATAGGTCAAAGCCTTCAATCGCACCATTGCGGGCAGTGAAATCCAACGTGCCATTGAGCGACTGTTTCATCGCATTGGTATCAGTGCCAACTGCGGCGAGTTTCATGTTGGCGTTGCCACGTCCTGATATGCGTTTGCTGTCGAACAATGCTTCCAGCAATGGTGCAAAGTTGATGCCGTCCAGATGTTGCTCCAGATTCAGGCGCGGCTGCTTGCCGCTGGCATCCAGCAGCATATTGCCTTTGAATTTTCCTTCGTACACGGTGGCTTGTAACGGATCGAGTTGCAGCTTGTTGTTAGCGGCATTGATGCCAACTAGCAACTGACTGAGCGGCATTTTGCTGACGATGACTCGATTAATGGCCAGCTTGCCACGCAGATTCAAATCGCGAATGGCATCGGCGGGAATTGGCGTGGGTTCGGTACTGGCTGCAGCAGCTTCTGCTTCTGTTTCGGGTGCCAGGTAACGATCCAGATCGATGTTGTCCACGGCCAGATCAAACCGCAGCGCGGTACTGTCCAGATCCGCAATTCCCGCACTGCCGGTCACCGTGGTGTCATCCAGCTTGATAGTCAGTGGCTTTAGTTCAAACGACGATTTATTGGCAACTAGGTTTGCTTGTAGGGTGAACTTCTGAAGCGTGTTCGCATCGCTAGTGGTGGGTAAACTGATGCCCAGCTTGGGTGCGAATTCGCGCAGTGATACCGGTGCCAAGTTGAGTGAACCGGTAATAGCCGGGGCATCCATGATCTGCTTGGCCTGCAATTCACCGGAAAGTTTCGCGCCTGCTACGTCTATAGCCAATGTGGTGACTTGCGCCGTCTGTGTGTCGAGGTTGGCCAGTATGTTGGCCGCCTTGATGCTGATCGGTACACCGCTTTTCGGATAACTTTCGCCACTGAGTGACAGCGTGACTTCTGGTTGTTCTACCGTGTACTCGCTGGTCTCTGTATTAGCTACGATGCTGTTAGCTTCCAGATTCACTGGCATGCCATCTGGTGAATAGCCCTCACCTTTGAGCGTGAGGGTGAATACGGGTTGCTGCAGGATATATTGATTGTTGTCGGTATCAGCGGTGATAGTGGCCGCCAACTGCGCATCCAGATGCAGAGCAGCGCCGCGTTGCAGCGTAAAAGATGAGTCCAGATCAAACGGTTGTCCTGGCTGTAGCTTGCCGGTATTGAAGTTAAAGTTTGTCACAGTAGTCTGCGTGTTAGCGACACGGTCGTCATAGCTCACCGAGCCGTTGCGAATGCTGACACTGGCGATACTAGCGTCGAGCTTGCTGGGTGGTTGCTCCGCAGGGGTTGTTGCAGCGTCAGCTTGGTCACCGCCCAGATCTGACCAATTGTTGCCATCAGCAGTTTGCACGAGCGCGATCTGCGGCGAATCAAGTTCGACTGCGCCTATTTCAAACTGGCCTTTCAGTAGGGGCCGTAGCTTTACACCTAGGCGAGCGCCGGCAATGGACACCATCGGGGCGTCGCCAAAGCCTGGCGCATTACCCAGCATTGCCGGGCCAACTTGTACCGCCAGCCATGGGAACACCGATAAACTCAGGTCGCCGGTCAGCGTGAAGGTACGCCCGGTCTTGTCCTTGACCAGTGTTTCGATTTCGGTCTTGTAATCATTGGGATCAAAGAACAGTGCGACCAGCGCGATGCCCACGATCAGCAATGCGATGATGCTGCCAACCAGCCAGCCCGCGATTTTCAGAATACGCATTGCGATCTCCATGATGATGGTGGCCATATGAAAGCGATGACTAATTAGGGGGAGATTCTAGCAGGGTGGGTCTGTGAGTGATTGAACCGGGCTTATGGCTGTCGGTCGTGCTCAGGTTTCGTTATGATCGCTACGGTCGCTCAGTGAGCTGTACCGGAGGAAGAGCAACTCCTACGAACTGATGACTCGGCATTTCTAGCGCCGTTCGCGATACGATTGGTCTTAAATTTATTGAAATGATCAGAATCAGTGAAAAATACAGTCGCTAAAAAAGCTTTGATGAAATCAGTTGATTTTTTCTCTGGGGCGGGGGGGCTGTCTTGCGGCTTGCAAATGGCGGGGTTCTCACCCTTGCTTGGTTCAGATATTCATCCCGTTTATGCTCAAACCTATGCCAAGAATCACCCGGGCACCAAAGTTATTACGGAAGATATTAGAAGCTTGTCCGAGCACGATGTTCTGGGTTTAGTTGGACTTAAACCGGGTGAATTGGATTTGGTAGCAGGTGGTCCACCTTGCCAAGGGTTTTCGATCAATGCTCCGATTCGAACCCTTGACGACCAAAGAAATCATTTATTCAAAGAATATCTTCGAATCGCTGACATACTAAAACCAAAAGCTATTCTTATTGAAAATGTTCCAGGGATCGTCTCCCTTGGTCGAGGAACCGTGGTTGAATCTATTTATCGAGAGCTCCACAAAATGGGGTACTCAGTAGGCCATCGTATTCTTTTTGCGGGTCACTATGGAGTACCGCAAATGCGTTTTAGAACGGTTTTCATCGCTATATATGGAAATGTTGATGTTGAGTTTCCTGAACCTACTTACGCTGCTGAAGCAGTAGCTAATTTTACCGGCGCAAAGGATCTTTGCCAGAAAATTTATCCTCTATTTGCACAGAGTTTGAAAAATAAGACGACCGTCTGGGATGCTATTTCTGATCTTCCTGACTTAGTGCTTGGGCAATTGCTTGATGATGTTTCTTATCCAACACCTGCACAATCTGATTATCAAAGAGAGCTTCGGGAAGGCTCAGACCGTATCTATAATCATGGGTGCGCCAAGCTTGGAAAAGCAAACTTGGATCGGTTGAAATACATACCCCAAGGAGGCAGCTGGCGCGACATCCCTCATGAGCTATTGCCAGCTGGTTTACAAAGAGCAAGACGTAGCGATCACACCAAACGTTATGGACGACTACACCCCGATGCGCTTTGTTCGACTGTCTTGACCAAATGTGATCCTCATTGGGGTAGTTTTTTTCATCCCACTCAAGATCGTGCCATTTCTGTTCGTGAAGCCGCCAGAATTCAATCGTTTCCAGATCAATATGTCTTTACTGGAAATTTGACCCAGCAGTTTGAGCAAGTGGGCAATGCTGTTCCACCCCTTCTGGCTAAGGCCATTGGGGAAAAAATTAAGCAACTTATTTCATAGGCGGGAATGTGGTTAAAAGCACAAGGAGTCTTGTTGAGGTTTTTGGCTTTGCACCCGATGACCACACTGCAACAGCGCGGAAATTTTGGGATTTGAACGCCTGTCCTTTTATCGGGCGAGCCTGTACAAAGTTTGATCACACAAAAACAATTTGCTACGGAACTTGTTCTGTATCGAACAGTGCTCAAGAAGTGGTAATTTGTCCAAATCGTTTGTACGAAAATGACTATGCCAGCATTCGCCAAGTATCTTCGGATGTTTTCGGCGATAAGGTTCGCATGATGTTTTTCGACGAATTCATCAAGCTGGATGAGAAAATTTCTGATAATGCTGATGTAGTAGTAGCGTTGGGCCAAAACTCTGGCAAAGAAGTTAATCTTAGTCAAATGAGTATGGATTGGGTGTTGGCCAGAATTACCAAAGGGGTACTTCAAGAATACATTGGAGTTGAGGTTCAAAGCATCGATATTACAGGTAACTATCGTGATGCTTGGTACGCGGCGAAGAACAAGGAGAAAAACATCCCCGCCTCGCAGCATGGGTTGAATTGGGCCAACGTACATAAGCGGCTAATCCCCCAACTTATTCGGAAGGGGTTGGTGTACTCAAAATCAAAGTTGGTTAAGAAAGGGCTTTATTTCATCGTTCCTGATGCGGTGTATCAGAAGTTTGAAGACATCATCGGCAAAGATATTCCTCAAGTTAGCAAAGCTGCGAAAGATGTGGTTTCAGTGTTTACCTACAAGCTCGGAGAAGTATCATCGAAAGGGCAGAAGCGTAAGTTGGTTCTTAATCGGATTTTGCGTTTCCAGATGGAAGAGTTTTCTGCTCGATTCATTACAGGGCCAAACCTGCCATCCGGAGACTTTTTGGACGATAAGATTAGGGAAATATTGGCAGTTCGATAGAAATCGATCACTTGCCAAGCGTTTGCGATCTCCGATTGAAGGCCTCGTCTGCGCCGATTCTGTATAGCTTTCGCCGTTGTCCCTATGCCATGCGGGCGCGGATGGCGCTGGCAGTATCGACGGTAGCCTGTGTCATTCGTGAGGTGTCGCTACGAGACAAGCCCGCCGTCCTGCTTGCAGCGTCACCGAAAGGGACGGTGCCGGTACTCGTGTTGCAAGATGGTTGCGTGATTGATGAAAGCTTGGACATCATGCACTGGGCGCTTGGGCAGAACGATCCACAACAGTGGCTGGCTGCTGATGAAACAATGATGGACACCATGATGAGCGTAATCGCCAGTAACGATGGCCCGTTCAAATTCCATCTCGACCGGATGAAGTACGCTAATCGTTATCCCGGTTCGCAACCCGCCGAGCATCGTGCTGAAGCAGTCAAATTGCTTGCGCCACTGGAAACGCGGCTGTGCAATCACACTTATCTCTTTGGTAGTGCGCCGATGCTGGCAGACATCGCCATCTTTCCGTTCGTGCGGCAATTTGCACACGCCGATGCAGCAGCCTTCGCCGCCTTGCCGCTGCCGGGTCTTCAGGCGTGGCTGGCGGGATGGGAGTCTTCTGCGTTGTTTCAGTCAGTGATGGCAAAGTACCCGGTGTGGCAACCCGACCATGAGGATATATGCCTGAAGTGAACGCCGCGCCGCGTTGCCCCTGTGGTTCGAGCATCGAGTACACGGCCTGTTGTGGCCGCTGGCACGCGGGTGAACCGGCACCTACCGCCGAGGCGCTGATGCGTTCGCGTTATGCCGCTTTCGTGTTGCAGAACGAGGCCTACTTGCTCGCTACCTGGCAGCCACGCAAGCGACCCGGCTCGGTGCTGTTCGAGCCCGGTACGAAATGGTTGGGACTCAAGGTGGTTGCAGCGCGGGTAGTCGGTACCGACGCAGCAGAGGTGGAGTTCATTGCGCGGTACCGGGTGGGCGGTGGCTCTGCGCAGCGGTTGCATGAGCGCAGCCAATTTCTCACTCGCCTCGCTACGATCACCTAAGTCCGACAGGCTCCCAGACCGGGCTGAAACCCTGTTGCAAATCCCGTACACTGGCCCGCTCAAATTCCCAGCCAGTCAAGGTGAGTCAGCGATGAAGCGCGTGTTTAATTTTAGTGCCGGTCCGGCCGTGTTGCCGTTAGAAGTCTTGCAGCAAGCGGCTGCGGAAATGTGTGATTGGCGCGATACCGGCATGTCGGTGATGGAAATGAGTCACCGTGGCAAAGAGTTCATCTCCATTCATGCGCAGGCAGAGGCTGACCTGCGCGAACTACTGAGCATTCCCGCCAACTACAAAGTGCTGTTCCTGCAGGGTGGGGCGATTGGACAGAATGCGATTATTCCCATGAATTTATTGCGCGGTAAAAACAGTGCCGACTACATCAATACCGGTGAGTGGTCGAAGAAATCAATCAAGGAAGCCAGGAAGTATTGCAGCGTCAATGTGGCAGCAAGCTCGGAAGCGGATGGGTTTACCAGCGTGCCTAAGCGCGATACGTGGAAACTCGATCCGAACGCGGCCTATGTGCATATTTGTTCGAACGAAACCATTGGTGGCGTGGAATACAACTTCACGCCGGATACAGACGCGGTGCCGTTGGTGGCAGATATGTCTTCCAATATTTTGTCGAGACCGATTGATGTGTCCAAATATGGTCTGATTTACTGCGGCGCGCAGAAAAACATCGGCCCGGCGGGCTTGACCATCGTCATCGTGCGCGAAGATCTGATTGGGCAAGCCTTACCAATCACGCCATCAGCATTTGATTACAAGCAGCAGGCTGATAACGATTCCATGTTTAATACGCCGCCAACGTATGGAGTGTATATGGCAGGCTTGGTGTTTCAGTGGATCAAGAAGCAGGGCGGCTTGGTGGCAATGGAAGCCCACAACCGTAAGAAAGCTGCGTTGATTTATGACTACCTTGCGACCACGTCGTTCTATAGCAATCCGATTGCGCGCGAAGATCGATCATTGATGAATGTGCCCTTCAAATTGCAGAACGATGAACTGAATGAGGCATTTCTGAAGGGGGCGCAGGCCTTGGGCATGCTGCAGCTGAAAGGGCATCGCTCAGTAGGTGGTATGCGCGCCAGTATTTACAACGCTATGCCTATTGAAGGAGTGCAGGCGCTGGTGGCATATATGAAGGAATTTGCACAAAAGAACGCCTGATCGAAACCGCTTCTGGAGCCCCTTTTTCGTAACCGGGAAAGGGGAGTAAAAGCATCAATAAAGTAACCACATGCCATACAAAATTCTGACGCTAAATAATATTTCGGTGCGCGGTCTTGAACGCTTGCCGCGCGACCACTACGAAGTGGCGTCGGAGATCGGTCATCCTGATGCCATCATGTTGCGCTCCGCCGATATGCACAACATGGACATTCCCGATAGCGTATTGGCCATTGGTCGGGCGGGCGCTGGTACCAACAATATTCCCGTGGCCACGTTATCCAAACGCGGTGTGCCGGTATTCAACGCGCCCGGTGCGAACGCCAATGCAGTAAAAGAGCTGGTGGTGGCAGGTATGTTGCTGGCAGCACGCAACATTTGTCAGGCTTGGGGCTATACCCGTGCTTTGCAGGGTGATGATCATGCGCTCGAAGAAGCAGTAGAAAAGGGCAAAAAGAAATATGTTGGCTATGAGTTGCCCGGACGCACGCTGGGTGTGGTAGGGCTGGGTGCCATTGGTGTTGAAGTGGCCAATACCGCGCACTTGCTTGGCATGAAGGTGCTTGGCTTTGATCCAGCAATTACCGTGCAGCGTGCCTGGCAGCTGTCATCTGGCGTTGAACAAGCGTTGTCGCTGGATGATCTGTTCGCGCGCTCCGACATGATTACCGTGCATGTGCCATTGATCGACGCGACTCGAAACATGGTGAATACGGCGCGTCTAAAGCTGATGCGTAAAGGCAGTGTGATACTGAATTTCTCGCGTGCTGGCATCGTTGATGATGCCGCGATGCTTGCTGCTTTGGATGGCAATCACATGAGCGCCTACATCTGCGACTTTCCGACCAACGCCGTGAAAGGTCATCCGAAAATTGTGGCATTGCCGCATCTGGGCGCCTCAACCCATGAGGCCGAAGAAAATTGTGCCATCATGGTAGCCGATACGCTGCGTGAGTTTCTTGAGCATGGCAATGTGCGTAATGCCGTAAATTTTCCCGAAGCGATACTGCCACGCACGCAGAATTCAGTACGACTGGCCATTGCCAATGCGAATGTGCCCAACATGGTCGGACAGATTTCGGGTGCGCTGGCGAGTGCCAGCTTGAACATCGCCGATTTACTCAACAAATCGCGCGGTGATCTGGCGTACAGTTTGCTGGACGTGGATGGTGATGCAATCCCGGAATCAGTAGTGCAACAGTTGCGCGCGATCCCCGGCGTATTGTCAGTTCGCGTTCTTTAAACGAGTGCAGTGACGTGGCAAGTAACAAAATCAAAACAAAGTCAGCCGTGAAAAAGCGTGCTACCAAGGGCAAGAGTAGCAAGCCAGTGGTGCAGCTGGTTGTCGGCAAACAAGCCAAGCGCGAAGCTGGCTTGCCACCATTGAGTGAAATACGTGCGCGTATTGATGGCATTGATGATCAGCTATTGTATTTGCTCAGCGAACGCGCCCGCATTGCGCAAATGGTGGGGGTATCCAAGCGCCAGCAGGAAAACATCAGCACCGCCGAGTTGTATCGCCCAGAGCGTGAGTCGCAGGTGTTACGTCGCGTACTCAAAAGCAATGCAGGTCCGCTGCATAACGAAGAAGTAGCGCGTTTGTTCCGCGAAATCATGTCAGCTTGTCTGGCTCAGCAGGAACCATTGAAAATTGGCTTCCTTGGGCCGGAAGGTACTTTTACCCAGCAAGCTGTATACAAACACTTTGGTCACTCAGTGCGCGGCGTGTCATTACCTTCGATTCCCGAAGTGTTTCATGAGGTCGAAGCCGGTCATGTTGATTTTGGTGTGGTACCAATCGAAAACTCCACAGGTGGTGTGGTTGAGTTTTCGATTGATATGTTCCTCAATACACCATTGAAGATCTGCGGCGAAATTGAGTTGCGCGTGCATCAGAACTTGATGGGAAAGATGCGTGGGATGGAAGGTATCAAGCGCATCTGTTCGCACCCGCAGTCATTAGCACAATGCCGACAATGGCTGGTTGAGCATTTGCCAGAAGTTGAGTTGCTACCGGTGGTCAGTAACTCAGAAGCAGCGCGTCGTGCGCGTGATGAAGAGGGTACTGCTGCCATTGCCGGACACATCGCGGCAGAGATTTATAATCTCGATATCATCGTGCCAGAAATTGAAGATCGCACTGATAACACCACGCGCTTTATCGTGTTGGGTAAAAAATCGTTCGCGCCCAGTGGGCATGATAAAACCACTTTGATGGTTGCCTCTGGCGATACGCAATCGCCCGGTACCCTATATCGCCTGTTGGCGCCGTTGGCGAGCAATAACATCAGCATGACGCGTATCGAGTCGCGTCCATCGCGTCGTAAGAAGTGGGACTATGTGTTTTTCATGGATGTGGAAGGGCACGTGGATGCCGAGCCCTTGCGCTCAGCGCTGCTTGAGCTGAAAGAACACTCATCGCTGTTCAAGGTGTTGGGTTCTTATCCGGCGGCGGTGTTATAGGAATTGATCACTGCTCCCGGTAGAACGGGCTTTAGCCTGACAATAGATGGAGCCAGGTCAAAACCTGACCTTCATCGCTCTAACGATGAGACTGCGACTATCAATATGACTATTAACGCACTTGATTTAGCGGCCAAACCGGTGCGTGCTCTAGCGCCCTATGTACCGGGTAAACCGCTATCTGAACTGGAACGTGAGTACGGCGTTGCGGACAGCATCAAGCTCGCTTCCAACGAAAATCCACTGGGGCCAGGCTCGAAAGCACGCGCTGTCATTACACAAGCTGCGCAAACCTTGGGTTTGTATCCCGATGGTAATGGCTTTGAACTTAAGCAGGCCTTAGCAAAAAAACATACTTGCGAGGTTGGGCAAGTCACCTTGGGTAACGGCTCCAACGATGTGCTGGTGATGCTGGCAGAAGCCTTCCTGAGTGCAGATGTTGAGGCGGTTTATTCGCAGTATTGTTTTGCGATTTATCCCATCGTAGTACAAGCAGCAGGTGCGACGGCGCGGGTGGCCGCTGCGTATCCGGATTCACATCCGATGGCATTGGGTCATGATCTGGATGCGATGCTCAAGCTGGTGAATGCCCGTACGCGGTTGGTGTTTATTGCCAATCCGAATAACCCTACCGGTGGTTGGGTTGATGCGCTGGCGTTGAAGCGTTTTATTGCGGCGGTACCCAACACCACATTGGTGGTGGTGGATGAAGCGTATATCGAGTATGCGCAAGACGAGTCGTTTGCCGATGCGTCGCAGTGGCTTGCCAAGTTTCCTAATCTGATTGTCACGCGTACTTTTTCAAAAGCCTATGGTTTGGCTGGATTGCGAGTTGGTTATGGGCTGTCACATGCGGATGTGGCGGCAGTGCTCAATCGTGTGCGTCAGCCGTTCAACGTCAATTCTATCGCCTTGGCGGCCGCCACAGCTGCATTGGAGGATGTTGAGCACCTACAGCAGTCGGCACAGCTCAACGCAAGCGGCATGCAACAGATGTTGTCGGGCTTGACGCAATTGGGTTTGCGCGTGTATCCCTCAAAAGGAAATTTTGTGCTGATGGATTGTGCCCGTCCGAGTGCTGCAGTGAATGAGGTGCTGTTACGACAAGGGGTGATCGTGCGTCCCGTTGCTGGTTATGGGTTGCCCACGCAACTGCGTATTACTATCGGTACTGAGTATGAAAACGCTCGTCTGCTGACTGCACTACAAGCGGCATTGAAATAGGATTTATGGAATTCCTCGATTTACAACCACTACATCACGCGCAAGGCACGGTGCGGTTACCGGGCTCCAAAAGTATTTCGAATCGAACTTTACTGTTGGCAGCGCTAGCGCACGGTATTACCGAAATTCATGATTTACTGGCGTCAGATGATACAGATCGGATGCTGGAAGCATTGCATCTCCTTGGCGTATCAGTGGATAAAATCGGCGAGCATGACTATCGCGTTGTAGGTGCGCCTAACGGTTTTCCTAATAAGCATGCTGAGTTATTTCTTGGCAATGCAGGCACCGCATTTCGGCCCCTGACAGCAGCGTTGGCGTTCGCCGGTGGCCACTACAAATTATCTGGCGTGGCGCGCATGCATGAGCGACCGATTGGCGACCTGATCGACGGCTTGCGACAGCTCGGTGCGGACATTACTTACCTTGGCAACGAAGGTTTTCCGCCGCTTGATATCAAGTCTGCGGTGATTCAGCCCGGCTGTGTGGTGCGTATTAATGGCAATGTATCAAGTCAGTTTCTAACGGCACTCTTGATGGCGCTACCAACGACTGGTGTTGAAACTACTGTCGAAGTCATCGGTGAGTTGATTTCCAAGCCGTATATCGACATTACATTAAAGCTGATGGCGCGCTTTGGTGTTGATGTGTGTCGTGATGGTTGGCAGCGCTTTACTATTTCCGGCGGAAAAAATTACATGTCTCCGGGTAAGTTACATGTCGAAGGTGATGCGTCCTCAGCGTCCTACTTCCTTGCCGCAGGCGCTATTGCTGGTGGCCCGGTACGAGTCGAAGGCGTAGGACGGAATAGTATTCAAGGCGATGTCGCCTTCGCTGCTGCACTGGAAAAAATTGGCGCGCAGATCAGTATGGGTGATAACTGGATCGAAGCCCAAGCGCCGGTCAGTGGCAAACTTAAAGCCTTTGATATGGACTTTAACCACATTCCCGATGCAGCTATGACGCTTGCTGTTGCTGCGTTATTTTGCGACGCCCCGTCACGCTTGAACAACATCGGTAGCTGGCGCGTCAAAGAAACGGATCGTATTGCCGCAATGGCCACTGAGCTGCGTAAAGTTGGCGCGCTAGTTGAAGAGGGAGCAGACTGGCTTCGCATTACGCCGCCTGCAAAGCTGATTGCTAATGCTGCAATCGACACCTACGACGATCACCGCATGGCGATGTGTTTTTCTTTAGTAGTATTGGGTGGTGTGCCGGTGCGTATCAACGATCCGAAGTGCGTGGCGAAAACATTTCCAGATTATTTTGAATTATTTTTGTCAGTGATGACATAAATCAACGTGGTTGGTTTGTAAGTGAATCCCTCGGCTCGAAAAGCCAGGTCATCACGAGATTTATGCGGCATCACTATGTTCCACAGTTTCTTTTGCGCGAATGGGCTGACGGCACAGTAGATAGCCGTGTAGAAGTCTTCCGCTTAGATTTGGCTGGTCTAAAATCGTCTCGACTGGCTCCCAAGAACACCGCTTACGAAGACAATCTCTATTCATTGACCAAACCTATCGTTGCAGGAATGGAACAGCACGCTGTTGAAAAGCTATGTTTGCGGCATATTGATGAATGCGGGGCACGTGTCCATCGTAAGCTTGAAGTTAATGGCTTACGAGCACTTACCCCGCGAGATCGGGAAGGCTGGGTGCGATTTTTGATGTCATTAAGAATTCGGCAGCCTGATATAGTCAACAATTTACGAAATGAATCTGCAATCCAATTACGAGAATCTTTGGCGGCTGACGCTGAGAAGTATGAAGTGCTCGCTGGATTGGAAGACCCACCAAGTTTTGATGAATGGGTTGAAAGCGGTTTTCCTGGTCTAATTGAAAACTTCGGACTCTCTTTTTTTCATGAGTTGGTAGACAATGTTGAGACTGGAAATAAAATCCTAAAATCCTCCGAATGAAATGGTGGATCTGGGACTTTTTAAACATTAGGCACGATTTGTTGTTGGCCGATCATCCTTGTATCTTTCCTAGGGCCTGTTAACACTAGCGCAGACCTTCGACGATGAGGGCGAAGTAGATGAAGGCAATGAACACCAGATCGAGCTTGTCGAAGCGACTGAAGATGCGGCGAAAGCCCTTGAGTCGACGGA
>JBFXCU010000021.1:0-37299 GCA_050181835.1 Steroidobacteraceae bacterium
AGACGCAAAGCCTTTAGCTCGCGAATCTTGGCGCGGGCACGGGTAGCTCGACGCAAACGTTGCACTTTCTTGGTCATGATCTCTTGCCTAACTCTCAGCTGGTTATCTGTGAACCGGAAAACCTATGTTTGTCGGCCTCACATCCGAAAACTGCTTACACTTATATCTAACGTCCGAAGTCTTTCGATCTTGCGATCAACAGTTACTTCTTCTTCGCTTCCTTCAACACGATCTTTTCACCGCTATAACGCACGCCCTTACCTTTGTAAGGCTCTGGTGGGCGATAAGCGCGAATGTCGGCAGCTACTTGGCCTACCTTTTGAAGATCCATGCCTTTGACCAGAATTTCAGTCTGACTTGGGGTTTCGATGACCACGCCTTCAGGCGCGTCATATACCACTGGATGTGAAAAACCTAATGTGAGGTTCAACGACTTACCTTGGGCAGCGGCACGATAACCGACGCCGACCAATTCCAGCTTACGCTCAAAACCAGTGCTGACACCAATCACATAATTGGCCAAATGTGCACGGGCAGTGCCGGCATCGATATTCGATTGACGGCTTTCCACCACCTGCTTCACTTTCAGCAGATCACCCTCTTGCACTACCGCCACATCGGCACCTAGAGACAGACTCATGCTGCCCTTGGCACCCTTGATGGTGACCGCGTCCATAGTGATGGTTGCTGTCACACCCTTGGGCAGGGGGATAATTTGATTGGCTACTCGAGACATGTTTGCAGCTCTCTAACAGTTAATGCGGATACGCCGTCTTTAAGAGACGATGCACAACACCTCGCCGCCATGACCATCTTGACGAGCCTGACGGCCAGTCATGAGACCCTTGGAGGTGGAGACAATGACCACACCGAGTCCACCCAACACAGTAGGCAACTCATCTTTGCCTTTGTATACGCGCAGACCGGGCTTACTAATGCGCACAAGGCGATCAATAACCGGGCGGCCATCGTAATACTTCAGCTGTACATGCAACGTCGGCTTGCCATCGTCCGCGGTTACAGAGAAATCCTCTATATACCCTTCGTCCTTTAGCACTTTGGCAAGCGCCTGCTTCACTTTGGAAGCGGGGCAACCAATTTCGGTCTTACCCGAAGACTGGCCGTTACGAATGCGGGTCAATAAGTCCGCAATTGGATCCGTCATACTCATTTATTTGTGCTCCAGTGGTTCCAGCTGCTACCAGCTGGCCTTTCCGAGGCCCGGAATGTCACCACGCATAGTGGCTTCACGTAGTTTGGTTCGTGACAAACCAAACTTCCGGTAGTAGCCGCGCGGACGACCGGTAATCGCACAGCGATTACGCAATCTACTCGCGCTGGAATCGCGGGGCAAAGTTTGCAGCTTGATGCCTGCAGCTTCGCGATCCGCGTCATTTGATTTCGGGTTGCGGATGATCTCTTTCAACTCGGCCCGTTTCGCCGCATAACGCTTAACCAGCGCCTGGCGCTTGGTCTCACGGTTGATCATCGATGTCTTAGCCATTGCCTGCTAACCCCTGCCGCTTATTTACGGAACGGAAAATTGAATGCATCCAACAACGCACGACCTTGCTTGTCGTCTGTTGCCGTGGTGGTGATGGTGATATCCATACCGCGAATTGCATCGATCTGATCGTAAGCAATTTCCGGGAAGATGATCTGCTCCTTCACACCAAAATTATAGTTACCACGACCGTCAAACGAACGCGGACTGACACCGCGAAAGTCACGGATGCGCGGTATGGCAATCGAGATTAACCGATCAAGAAATTCATACATACGCGCACCACGCAATGTCACCTTGCAACCAATAGACTGGCCATCACGCACCTTAAAGGTAGCAACTGACTTACGAGCACGCGTTACCATCGGCTTTTGGCCAGTGATCTTGGTCATGTCAGCGACCGCGTTATCCATAATCTTTTTGTCGGCAACCGCTTCACCCACGCCCATGTTGACCGTGATCTTGGTGATCTTTGGTACCTGCATGACGTTCGCCAACTCGAGTGAAGTCTTCAACTCGGCGACGATCTTCTCGCGATAAATCTGTTCTAGCCTAACCATATGCTTAACCCTGTGCGACCAGCAATGAACGTTAACCTTCTGCGAAGCAGACTAACGGTCAACGACCTCGTTGTTGGATTTGAAATAACGCACCTTGCGGCCGTCAGCCAATACCTTGAAACCGATCCGATCACCCTTGCTGGTGGCGGCGTTCCACAACATCACATTCGAGATGTGGATCGACGCTTCCTTCTGCACGATGCCGCCGGGAATGTTCCGCTGCGGATTCGGCTTGGTATGACGCTTCACCATGTTCAAATTTTCGACGATGACGCGACCTTCCAGCATTGCGTTAACAGTGCCTCGGCGACCTTTATCACGGCCAACCGTAATCACGACTTCATCACCTTTACGAATCTTATTCATATCAATACTCCGCGCGCTTACAGTACTTCGGGCGCCAGAGAAATGATCTTCATGAACCGCACATTGCGCAGCTCACGAGTCACTGGTCCGAAAATACGCGTGCCAATCGGCTCCAATTTAGCAGTCAACAACACCGCAGCATTTCCATCAAAACGAATCAACGAACCATCCGGGCGGCGAACGCCATGACGGGTACGTACTACAACCGCGTCGTACACTTCGCCTTTTTTGACCTTGCCACGCGGAATAGCATCTTTAACGCTAACCTTAATGACATCGCCGACGCTAGCATAGCGACGCTTGGAGCCGCCCAGCACTTTGATGCACATTACGCTGCGTGCTCCGCTGTTATCGGCTGCTTTAAGCAGTGTCCGCATCTGAATCATGTTTAAGCTTCCACTCTATCTAGCTTGATTCTGGCTGTACAAATAACCGCGACTGCTACGCCTGAGCGCGCGAAACGACTCGCGCCAAACGCCAGGCTTTACGGCGCGATATCGGACGGCACTCAACAATCTCAACCACATCACCTTCGCGCGACTCGCCGGCCTCATCATGAGCCAACACCTTGGTGGTGCGGCGCACGTATTTGCCATACATCGGGTGCTTTACCAAACGCTCCACCGACACGGTGATGGTTTTCTGCATCTTGTTACTGACTACTTTGCCAGTTACCAGACGAATCAGCTTCTGCTCAGCAGTCGCCACAGTTGTTGGTTCACTCATTACTTGGCACCTTTGGCAACAGCACGGGCTTGCTCACCCATGATGGTCTTGAGTCGTGCAACGTTCTTGCGAACTTTACCAAACTGATCAGGCTTAACCGTCTGACCGGTGGCTTGCGCCATGCGCAAATTGAATTGCTCACGACGCAACTGTAGCAACTCAGTGCGCAACTCATTGGTGGACTTTTGACGTAATTCTTTCGCGTCCATTACCGCACCTGACGAGTCACAAATTGGGTATCAACTGACAACTTGGAAGCGGCCAGACGAAATGCCTCACGGGCAATCTCCTCAGTCACACCTTCCATCTCAAATAGAATCTTGCCGGGCAGCACCTTGGCCACGTAGTACTCCACGTTACCCTTACCACTACCCATTCGTACTTCGAGCGGCTTCTTGGTAATTGGCACATCAGGAAACACACGAATCCACACTTGGCCACCACGTTTTACGTAGCGAGTCATGGCACGACGCGCCGCCTCCAGCTCACGGGCCGTCATACGCGCACGACTGACCGCCTTCAAACCATACTCGCCGAACGCAACAGTACTGCCGCGCTGAGCCAAACCGCCCAGACTGCCCTTAAACTGTTTACGAAATTTTGTTCGCTTAGGTTGCATCATGATTGAATTTCTCCGTTTTCCTTAAGCAACTGCTTCGGTAACTGGAGCTTGCGTATCATCAGCCGACCTAAGATCGCGACCAGTGAACACTTCGCCTTTGAAAATCCATACCTTTACGCCAATGATGCCGTAAGTGGTCTTGGCTTCAGCCAGACCATAATCAATCTCAGCACGGAAGGTGTGCAGCGGAACGCGTCCTTCACGCACCCATTCCGTTCGCGCAATTTCAGCACCATTCAAGCGCCCACCCAGACGAATTTTGATGCCCTGAGCACCAATACGCATGGTATTCATGACCGATCGCTTCATGGCACGACGGAACATCACACGACGCTCCAACTGCTGCGCAATACTTTCAGCAACCAACTGTGCATCAAGTTCCGGCTTGCGAATTTCGGCAATATTGATACGCACATCAGGCACTGGCAGCTTCATCAGCTTGGCAACTTGAGCACGTAACTTTTCTATGTCTTCGCCTTTCTTACCAATTACCACGCCAGGGCGCGCAGTATGAATCGTAATGTTCACCTTGCGTGCAGCGCGCTCAATCTGAATACGACTGACCGACGCTTCGTAAAGTTTTTTCTTGAGCAATTCACGCACCAAGAAATCGGCATGTACGAATGCTGGATAGTTACGCGTTGGCGCAAACCACTTCGACGTCCAGTCGCGAGTGATGCCTAGACGAATACCAACTGGATTTACTTTTTGACCCATGTGCTGAACTCTTTAACGCTTACAAAACCAGGCAATGCCTTAGTCCTGCTTGCCGTCCCCCACTGTGACTGAAATATGACTGTTACGTTTCCAGATGCGGGCGCCGCGACCTTTTGCGCGAGCATGAAACCGCTTCAGAACCGGCGCGATGTCCACCGTAATAAACTGAACTTTCAGCTCATCGATGTCAGCACTCAGATTGTTTTCGGCATTAGCAATCGCCGACTCGAGTACTTTCAAAATGAGGTCCGCGCCCTTCTTCGGCGTAAACCGCAAAGTCGCTAACGCATGACCCACCGGCTTACCACGAACCATGTCCGCGACCAACCGGCATTTTTGCGGCGAAATACGCGCATTATTCAACTTAGCTGCTACTTGCATGGTTAAGCCTTCTTGTCGCCAGAGTGGGATCTGAAGGTGCGTGTTGGCGCAAATTCACCCAGCTTGTGGCCGACCATGTTTTCGGAAACCAGCACTGGCAGATGTTGACGACCGTTATGCACGGCAATCGTCAGCCCAACCATATCCGGCAGCACCATGGAACGACGCGACCACGTCTTGATAGGACGGCGGTCATTCTTTTCAGCTGCAACACGCACCTTGTTTGCAAGGTGCTGATCCACAAATGGACCTTTTTTGATCGAACGAGGCACTTCGTTATTCCTCTAAGGATCAGTTACGACGCCGCACGATCATGCCGGCGGTGCGTTTGTTGTGACGGGTTTTCTTACCCTTGGTCTTCCAGCCCCAAGGGCTGACCGGATGCGGATTACCCTGACCCGACTTACCCTCACCACCACCATGCGGGTGATCAACAGGGTTCATCACTACACCGCGAACGGTAGGACGGATACCACGCCAACGCATTGCGCCGGCCTTACCGTAGCTGCGCAGGTTATGCTCGCCATTACCGACCTCACCAATCGTGGCACGGCAATCGACATGTACTTTACGCGTCTCACCGGAACGCAAACGAACGGTCGCATAAGCCCCTTCGCGCGCAACCAGCTGCACTGAGCCACCCGCACTGCGGGCCATTTGCGCACCCTTGGCAGGCTTTAACTCCACACAATGAATAGTCGATCCCACGGGAATATCACGCAAACGCATGGCATTACCAGCTTTAATCGGCGCTTCCGCACCAGACATGACTGAATCACCTGGGTTCACTCCCTTCGGAGCAATGATGTAACGACGTTCACCGTCCACATACAACACCAGCGCCAAGTGCGCACTACGATTCGGATCGTATTCAAGGCGCTCAACCTTGCCTGCGATACCATCCTTATCACGCAAAAAGTCAACGATGCGGTATTTCTGCTTATGACCGCCGCCCTGATGGCGAGTGGTCATGCGGCCGAAATGATTGCGCGCACCCGTGGAATTTTTGGCCACCACCAGCGACGCAACCGGATCGCCCTTATGCAGGTGCGAACGATCAATCTTTACCTGGAAACGACGCCCAGGTGATGTAGGTTTAGCTTTTATAAGCGCCATAATTCGTTAGCTTTCGCTACCCTTAATGATTTAGCACAGCCCGAACTAAGCTTCGGTGCCAGCAAATTCAATGGTCTGACCCGGTGCCAAACGCACATAGGCCTTCTTGAAATCCGAACGCCAACCGAGACGCTGACCGAAGCGCTTTTGCTTGCCGATCGCATTCACCACATTGACACCCGACACTTTCACTTCAAACAGCATCTCTACCGCCGCCTTGATTTCAGGCTTGCTGGCATCACGACGCACACGAAACACCACTTGATTACCTTCTTGCGTAGCGCGAGCAGTCTTTTCAGAGACATGCGGCGCCAGCAAAATGCTCAACATACGTTCTTTACTTACCTGACTCATGCCAGCTTCTCCTCAAGCACGCGCACCGCACCCACGGTAGCCAGCACATGCTGAAACTTGGCCAAGCTAAGCGGATCAACCGAGGCCGCTGACACCACATCCACATAAGGGATGTTGCGCGCCGCCAGCTCTAGCTTTTCATCAAAGCCCTCAATCAACACCAGCACTCGCTCCAACCCAAACTCCTTAAGCCTGGCGACCAACAGCTTGGTCTTTGGCGCTTCAATCTCCAGCGACTCAACCACTGACAAGCGATCAGTACGCACCAGCTCGGATAGCATCACCTGCAACGCAGCGCGATACATCTTGCGATTAACTTTCTGCGAGTAGTCACGTGGACGTGCCGCAAAGGCACGACCACCGCCCACCCAGATTGGACTGCGAATAGAGCCCGCACGCGCACCACCCGTACCCTTCTGATTCCACGGCTTACGTCCGCCACCGCGAACTTCAGCCTTGCTTAGTTGACGCTTAGTACCAGCGCGACCAGCCGCCATATAGGCAACTACCACCTGATGAACCAGCGTCTCGTTGTATTCACGCGCGAAGGTTGCATCTGATACCTGCAACTCTCCAGCACCCTCAGTCTTATTGACCAGCTTGAGCTTCATGATGGTCCGCTACTTATTTCTTGGTGGGAATCAGCTTGACGCGCGCGGCGCGACGAGCTGCTTTCACTGAATGACGCACAAACACTTCGCCGCCCGGAGCCCCCGGTATGGCGCCGCGAATCAATAGCAGGTTACGCTGCAAATCAACGCGCACCACCCGCAGATTCTCAATCGTGACCCGATCCACACCCATGTGGCCAGACATGCGCTTACCGAGAAACACTCGACCCGGCGTCTGACGCTGACCAATGGAACCAGGCGCACGATGCGTAACCGAGTGACCGTGAGAAGCAGGACCACCACCGAAGTTATGGCGCTTCATGGTACCGGCAAAGCCTTTACCAATCGTCGTGCCTGCCACATCAACCACCTGACCAACGGCGAACAGATCGACACGCAATTCAGCACCCGGCTGAACTTCGGTAACCTCACCCTCCGACAAGCGAAACTCAACCTGCGATACGCCGGGAGCTACTTTGACCTTGGCATAGTGACCAACCTGAGCCTTAGAAACACGCGAAGGCTTGCGGCTACCGTAAGCCACCTGCACGGCACGATAACCATCATTCTCAATCGTCTTGATTTGAGTGACGCGATTCGGCAGCGCTTCGATCACAGTTACCGGCACAGATTCGCCAGACTCCGTGAACACGCGCGTCATGCCGGCCTTGCGACCGACCAGACCCAAGGTCTTGACAGTGCTCATCTAAAATTCCTCATCTCACCACGCCAGCTTCGATTGGCTAACGCTGAAATTCACGGTATCGTTTTCGACACCAAATTAAAGACAGGTAAAACCACCTGCCCCACCAAGTACTGCACTGCGATAACCGTTGAGTAAGCGCGTCGAATTGACGCACCGCTCAAGCGGTACCCCGTCAGGGCCAGACCTCGGCGTGTAAAGAGCCGTGCATTTTAGTGATGCTAGGCTTGATTGCAAGCCCTGACAGTGAAAAAACGGCCAGAAAATTGATTTATTTTCTCGCCGCTTTTTTCGCCTACACCAGCATCAGTGCCGAGCGCGCTAAAACGCCCGACACTCACATCAAATCATCAGTTCAATTTGATCTGAACGTCCACACCAGCTGGTAATTCCAGCTTCATCAAGGCATCAACAGTCTTGTCGGTGGGATTGACGATGTCCATCAAGCGCTTGTGGGTACGCAACTCATATTGATCGCGCGCGTCCTTATCGCCGTGCGGCGCAGTCAGCACCGTAAAGCGCTCCTGCTTGGTTGGTAGCGGCACAGGCCCTTTGACATTGGCACCAGTGCGCTTAGCGGTGTCCACAATTTCCTTAGCCGAAGTATCAATCAAGCGATGATCATAAGCCTTAAGACGAATGCGGATATTTTGATTGGCAGACATGAAATTCTCTCTAAATTTAGGGCCTTCGCCCAACTATATCCGCGTAACCGCAACCGGTTCCGCAGACATAAAACACTACTTCAGGATTTTCGCCACCACGCCGGCGCCGACAGTACGGCCACCTTCGCGAATAGCAAAGCGCAGCCCGTCTTCCATCGCGATCGGGTTGATCAACTCAACCACCATCTTGATGTTGTCACCAGGCATCACCATCTCAACACCTTCCGGCAATTCTACGGCACCCGTTACGTCAGTGGTGCGGAAGTAGAACTGCGGACGGTAACCTTTGAAAAACGGGGTGTGACGACCACCTTCATCTTTGCCCAGCACATAGACTTCGGCTTCAAACTTGGTGTGCGGCTTGATGCTGCCGGGCTTGCACAGAACTTGACCACGCTCCACGTCTTCGCGCTTGGTGCCACGCAGCAATACACCCACGTTGTCACCCGCCTGACCTTGATCAAGCAGCTTGCGGAACATTTCCACGCCAGTACAGGTGGTCTTGACGGTATCTTTGATACCGACAATTTCCACTTCCTCGTTGATCTTGACGATGCCGCGCTCAATACGACCGGTCACTACCGTGCCACGGCCAGAGATCGAGAATACGTCTTCTACTGGCATCAGGAAGGCACCATCAACGGCGCGTTCCGGGACGGGAATGTAACGATCCATCTCTTCTACCAGCTTGATCACAGACGGTACGCCGATTTCGCTCATATCACCTTCCAACGCCTTCAGCGCAGAACCACGGATGATCGGGGTGTCATCGCCAGGGAAGTCGTACTTGGTCAGCAGTTCGCGTACTTCCATTTCCACCAACTCCAGCAACTCGGCGTCATCCACCATGTCAGCTTTATTGAGGTACACCACCACATAAGGCACACCCACTTGGCGGGCCAGCAGAATGTGCTCGCGGGTCTGTGGCATCGGGCCGTCAGCGGCCGAGCACACCAGAATCGCGCCATCCATCTGTGCCGCACCGGTAATCATGTTCTTCACATAGTCAGCGTGGCCCGGGCAGTCCACGTGCGCATAGTGACGGTTGTCTGATGTGTATTCCACGTGCGCAGTCGAAATCGTGATGCCACGCGCCTTCTCTTCCGGTGCTTTGTCAATCTGGTCGTAAGCTTTGAACTCACCACCGTGCTTCTCCGCCATCACCTTGGTCAAGGCCGCCGTCAAGGTCGTCTTGCCATGATCTACGTGTCCAATCGTCCCCACGTTTACATGCGGCTTGGTACGCTCAAATTTCTCTTTTGCCACGGGCGCGTCCTCAGTGTGTCTGTCAAAAAATAATTAATGGGTTAATCAGGAATACTTGGTAATCACAGCCGCAACATTGTTCGGCACTTCGGCGTACTTGGCAAATTCCATTGTATACGTGGCACGACCCTGGCTCATCGAGCGCATTGAAGTGGAATATTGGAACATTTCCGCCAACGGCACTTCGGCGGTCACCACCTTGCCTGATACGGTATCTTCCATGCCAATGATCTGGCCACGACGACGATTCAAATCACCGACCAAATCACCGAAATAATCTTCCGGCGTCACGACTTCAACTTTCATGATCGGCTCGAGAATAACGGGATCAGCAGCACGCATCGCGTCCTTGAATGCCATCGAACCAGCGATTTTGAACGCCATTTCGTTGGAGTCAACATCGTGAAAGGAGCCGTCGAACAAGGTAACCTTCACGTCTACCACCGGATACCCAGCAAGCACGCCAGTTTCAGTGGCTTCTTTAATACCCTTGTCCACCGACGGAATGTATTCGCGCGGCACGGTGCCACCCACAATGGCGTTTACAAATTCATAGCCCTTACCGGGCTCGGCTGGCTCGAGCGTAATCCACACATGGCCATACTGACCGCGGCCGCCCGACTGACGTACAAACTTGCCTTCCTGATCGACCTTGCTACGAATGGTTTCGCGATATGCCACTTGCGGCTTGCCCACATTGGCATCGACCTTGAACTCGCGCTTCATACGATCAACGATGATCTCCAAATGCAGCTCGCCCATGCCAGAAATAATGGTCTGACTGGACTCCGGATCAGTGTGCATACGGAATGAAGGATCTTCCTTGGCCAACCGAGCCAAGGCCAAACCCATTTTTTCCTGATCGACTTTAGTTCTAGGCTCTACCGCCACGGAAATCACTGGCTCAGGAAAGTCCATCTTCTCCAACTGGATGATGCTATCCGGATCGCACAGCGTGTCGCCGGTGGTAACATCTTTCAGCCCCACCGCTGCGGCGATGTCGCCCGCTCGCACTTCCTTGATATCACTGCGTTCGTTGGCATGCATCTGCAGCAGACGCCCTAACCGTTCACGTCTGTCCTTGCCGGGGATATACACCGGGTCGCCGGAGTTAATCAGGCCAGAATAAACACGAAAAAACGTAAGATTACCAACAAACGGATCATTCAAAATCTTGAATGCCAGCGCGGAAAATTTTTCATCATCACTGGCAGCGCGATGACCTTCGCTACCATCAGCCAGCAAACCTTTGATTGGCGGCATCTCTGTTGGCGCTGGCATGAATTCAACCACGGCATCGAGCATGGCCTGCACGCCCTTGTTCTTGAACGCGGAGCCACACACGGTCAGCGTAATCTCGTTACGCAGCGCTCTTTCCCGCAGGCCAGCCTTAAGCTCAGCCTCGGTGAGCGTCTCGCCTTCAAGGTACCTATTCATCAGAGTTTCATTGGCTTCGGCGGCCGCTTCAACCAACTTCCCGTGCCACACCTCACACAACTCCTGCATACCAGCAGGAATAGTACGGTACTCAAATTTAGTACCCTGAGTGGCATCGTCCCACCAGATTTCCTGCATGCGGATCAAATCGACCACGCCGACAAAATTGTCTTCAGCACCAATTGGCAACTGAATTGGCACCGGGTTGCCACGTAGCCGGGTTCCAATCTGCTCTACACAACGCAGAAAATTCGCGCCAGAGCGATCCATTTTATTCACGAAGGCAATGCGCGGCACCTTGTATTTGTTCATTTGCCGCCACACCGTTTCCGATTGTGGCTGCACCCCCGCTACCGCGCAAAATACCGCGACAGCGCTATCCAGCACGCGCAAGCTGCGTTCTACTTCAATGGTGAAATCAACATGCCCAGGCGTATCGATGATATTGATACGGTGCTCAGGGAAGGTGCCATCCATACCCTTCCAGAAACAGGTGGTCGCAGCAGCAGTAATGGTAATGCCACGCTCCTGCTCCTGCTCCATGTAGTCCATGACCGCCGCCCCGTCATGAACCTCACCGATCTTATGTGATACACCGGTGTAAAACAGGATGCGTTCAGTCGTCGTGGTCTTACCGGCATCAATGTGCGCAGATATACCGATGTTACGATAGAGTTCGATCGGTGTTGTACGTGACACGATGCAATATCTCTAGATATCTACGCCGACAACGGCGTTTACCAACGGTAGTGCGCGAACGCCTTGTTGGCATCTGCCATGCGATGTGTATCTTCACGCTTACGCACCGCAGTACCACGGTTCTCAGAGGCATCCATCAACTCGGCAGCCAAGCGATGCGCCATGGTCTTTTCGCTGCGCTTCACCGCAGCCTCAATCACCCAGCGCATGGCCAACGTCTGACGGCGTGGCGACCGCACTTCCACGGGCACTTGGTAAGTCGCGCCACCGACGCGACGGCTCTTTACTTCCACCGCAGGCTTGACGTTATCCAGCGCCTGGGTCAGCAGCTCGATTGACTGATCGGCTGGCTTGCCAGTTTTCTCAGTAATACGATCGACGGCACCGTACACAATGCGCTCCGCCGCAGCCTTTTTGCCGCTATCCATGACCATGTTCATAAACTTGGACAACAGCAAACTGTTGAAACGCGGATCGGGCAAAATCGTGCGCGTGGGCGCTGCAGCTCTACGGGACATATGACTACCGAATAAGTGAAAAAGTGGTGCTAGTAAAGCAATCTGGATTCAACAATTAATAACTAATTAATAACTACTTAGCCGCCGCCTGTTTAGGCCGCTTGGCACCGTACTTGGAACGCCCTTGACGACGCTTAGTCACGCCAGCGCAGTCCAGACTACCGCGCACCGTGTGATAACGCACACCAGGCAAGTCTTTTACACGTCCGCCGCGAATCAACACCACCGAGTGCTCCTGCAGGTTATGGCCTTCACCACCAATGTAACTAATGACTTCAAAGCCATTAGTCAGGCGCACTTTGGCCACTTTACGCAGCGCCGAGTTCGGCTTTTTCGGTGTAGTGGTATAGACACGGGTACATACGCCACGCTTCTGTGGACAAGCGGCCAACGCCGGTACCTTGGTTTTAAAGTTCGGCGGTTTACGTGGCTTGCGGACCAACTGACTAACGGTTGCCATAAAAACTCGGTTCCTGAAATAAGCCACTCGTAGGCCGAGCGGCAAAACACCGAGCCGCCTTTTGCCTGAGTAAGCAAGGCGGCCCGGAAATGGTTTAGTGAAACCCGCTTCGTGAATATTGACGAACCGGGTTCCAGAGAAAGGGGCGCGATTTTAGGAACGCCCCCGCACTGTGTCAACTTAAAGTATGCAAACCTTATCCAAAGCCCCCCTTTAAGCCGAGGTATCGGTTTCGTCGACGACGGAATCATCCGCCTCAACCACGCCACCGCCCACATCCATGAGACCACGACCAGCCGATTGCCCATCTGCTGCCTTATTGCGGCGGCGGTGTGAATGGAAGTACGAGCCAGTACCCGCTGGAATCAAGCGACCGACGATGACGTTTTCCTTCAAGCCGCGCAGACCGTCGCGCAGACCGCGGACTGATGCCTCGGTGAGCACTCGAGTGGTTTCCTGGAAAGATGCCGCCGAAATGAACGACTCGGTTGCCAGCGAGGCCTTGGTGATACCGAGTAGCATAGGCTCCAGACGCGCTGGCGCTTTTTCCTGCTTCATCATTTCGGCATTGATACCGGCCAGACGCGCACGATCAATGTGCTCGCCTTTCAACAGGGTGGTATCGCCGATTTCAACCACTTCAACCTTACGCAGCATTTGTCGAATGATGACTTCAATGTGCTTGTCGTTGATCTTCACGCCCTGCAGACGGTACACATCCTGAATTTCGCGCACCAGATAGTTAGCCAAAGCCGGCACGCCCTGCAAACGCAGGATATCGTGCGGGCTAGGCTCACCGTCAGCGATGGTTTCACCACGCGTGACCTTTTCACCTTCGAACACATTGAGGTGGCGCCACTTTGGAATCAGTTCTTCATACTTATCGCCATTCTCATCGATGATAACCAGACGGCGCTTGCCCTTGGTTTCCTTGCCGAAGCTAACCGTTCCCGAGTATTCAGCGAGAATCGCTGCGTCTTTAGGCTTGCGAGCTTCAAACAAGTCCGCCACGCGCGGCAGACCACCTGTGATGTCACGGGTTTTGGAGGACTCTTGCGGGATACGCGCAATGATGTCACCGACCAATACCTTGGCACCGTCTTCCAAGCTCACAATCGCGCCCGCTGGCAGCGCGTAAGCCGCTGGGATGTCAGTGTTAGCGAAGGTGACTTCCTTACCCTTGGCATTCAACAAACGCACCATCGGACGCATGTCTTTACCGCTGGAACTGCGCTGCTTGGGATCCAACACCACCGTGCTGGACAAGCCAGTGACTTCATCTACTTGGCTGGAGACGCTGATACCGTCGAAGAAATCCTGGAATTTGAGCATACCCGCCACTTCGGTCACTACCGGGTGGGTATGTGGATCCCATGTGGCGAGGATTTGGCCCGCCTCGGCTGTGTCACCGTCCTTGACTTTGATCACGGCACCATAAGGAATTTTGTACCGCTCACGCTCGCGACCAAATTCATCAACAATACCCAGCTCACCGGAGCGCGACACCGCAACCCAGTAACCCTTTTCATGATGTACAGTTTTGAGAGTATGCAGACGCACCGTACCCTTGCTCTTTACCTCCACCGAGTTCACCGCCGCTGCTCGCGACGCCGCACCACCGATGTGGAAGGTACGCATGGTCAGCTGTGTACCAGGTTCGCCAATGGACTGCGCGGCAATCACACCGACTGCTTCACCGTGATTAATACGGTGACCACGTGCCAGATCGCGGCCATAACATTGCGCGCACACACCAAAGCGGGTTTCGCAGGTAATGGGTGAACGTACGATGATCTCATCAACACTTTCAGATTCCAGCAGCCTGACCAGCTTTTCATCGATCATGATACCGGCGGCCACTAGCACCACATTACTGTTGCCGGGCTTGAGCACATCCTTCGCGACCACTCGGCCCAATACGCGCTCACCCAAGCCTTCCACTACATCACCGCCTTCGACGATCGGCACCATGATCACGCCGTGATCGGTACCACAATCTTCCTCATTCACCACTAAATCTTGCGCCACATCTACCAAGCGACGGGTCAAGTACCCTGAGTTAGCAGTCTTTAGCGCCGTATCGGCCAAGCCTTTACGCGCACCGTGGGTAGAGATGAAGTATTGGTGGATGTTCAAACCTTCACGGAAGTTCGCCGTAATCGGCGTTTCAATGATTGAGCCATCCGGCTTGGCCATCAGGCCACGCATACCGGCCAGCTGACGAATCTGCGCCGCGCTACCGCGTGCTCCGGAATCGGCCATCATGTAAATGGAGTTAAATGACTTCTGCTGAACTTTGTCACCCTTGGCAGTTGTGGTCTCTTCCGTACCCAATTTCTCCATCATGGCCTTGGCCACTTGGTCATTGGTACGCGACCAGATATCCACCACTTTGTTGTAGCGCTCACCGTTGGTGACTAGACCCGAAGCGAACTGCTCCTGAATCTCTTTCACTTCGCGCTCTGCACCCGCCAGAATTTTACCCTTCTGCTGTGGCACCACCATGTCATCAACACCAATGGATACCGATGCGCGCGTTGCGTAAGTGTAGCCGGTGTACATTAACTGATCGGCGAACACCACAGTCTCCTTGAGACCCACGGTGCGATAGCAGGCGTTAAGCGTGGCAGAAATGACTTTTTTGGTCATGTCACGGTTAATCAGATCAAATGACAGTCCTGATGGCAGGATTTCTGACAACAGCGCACGACCCACCGTGGTATCGACCACTCGAGTACGGCTTTCCAACTCACCTGATTCACCACGCACTTTATCAGTGATACGTACTTTCACCATGGCTTGCAGCTCTGCCGCGCGGGTTTCATAAGCACGATGCACTTCGGCCACATCGGCGAACGCCATGCCTTCGCCCTTGGCATTGATGCGATCACGGGTCAGGCAGTACAAGCCCAACACCACGTCCTGTGACGGCACAATGATCGGATCACCGTTAGCAGGCGACAGAATGTTATTGGACGACATCATCAACGCGCGCGCCTCAAGCTGCGCTTCCAACGACAGCGGTACGTGTACCGCCATCTGGTCACCGTCGAAGTCGGCGTTGAATGCCGTACATACCAGCGGATGCAACTGAATAGCCTTACCTTCAATCAGTACAGGCTCAAAGGCTTGGATGCCGAGACGGTGCAAGGTCGGTGCGCGGTTGAGCATCACCGGGTGTTCGCGAATGACGTCTTCGAGAATATCCCATACTTCGGGGCCTTCACGTTCCACCATGCGCTTGGCGGCCTTGATCGTCGAAGCTTCGCCGCGCAATTGCAGCTTCTGGAAAATAAATGGCTTGAATAATTCCAGCGCCATTTTCTTCGGCAAACCGCACTGATGCAGACGCAAGGTAGGTCCCACCACAATGACAGAACGACCGGAGTAGTCAACGCGCTTACCCAGCAAGTTCTGACGGAAGCGACCTTGCTTGCCCTTGATCATATCGGCCAACGATTTGAGCGGACGCTTGTTGGTGCCAGTAATGGCACGACCGCGACGACCGTTGTCCAGCAATGCATCCACCGACTCCTGCAACATGCGCTTTTCGTTGCGCACGATGATGTCAGGAGCATTCAACTCAAGCAGACGACGCAGACGGTTGTTCCGATTGATGACGCGACGATACAGGTCATTCAAATCAGAGGTCGCAAAGCGGCCACCATCCAGCGGCACTAACGGACGCAGATCCGGTGGCAGCACGGGCAACACGGTCAGCACCATCCACTGTGGCTTGTTGCCAGAGTGAATGAAGGCTTCGCACAGTTTCAGGCGCTTGGACAAACGCTTGATTTTAGTTTCGGAATTGGTATTGCCAATGTCCTCACGCACCTTGACCAATTCCGCCTTGAGATCCAGCGAACTCAGCAATTCATGCACCGCTTCGGCACCCATGCGGGCATCAAATTCATCACCGTGCGCTTCAATGGCTTCCAAGTACATTTCATCAGTTAGCAGCTGACCACGAGTCAACGGCGTCATGCCTGGATCGATCACCACGAAGGCCTCGAAATACAGCACGCGTTCAATTTCGCGCAGCGTCATGTCGAGCATCAGGCCGATACGTGACGGCAGCGACTTCAGAAACCAGATATGCGCAGTTGGGCTGGCCAGATCGATATGTCCCATGCGCTCACGACGCACCTTGGCCTGCGTAACTTCAACGCCGCACTTTTCGCAGATAACACCGCGATGCTTGAGGCGCTTGTACTTGCCGCACAAACATTCGTAATCCTTGATGGGTCCGAAAATCTTGGCGCAGAACAAGCCATCACGTTCTGGCTTGAAGGTGCGGTAATTAATGGTCTCCGGCTTTTTCACTTCGCCGAACGACCACGAACGGATCATCTCCGGCGAGGCCAAGCCAATACGGATCGCGTCGAAATTTTCGACCGGGGCCTGGGGCTTGAACATTTTCATCAAGTCTTTCATGTGTTCACCTAAGTCTGTGCTGTACGCGAGTGGCCGTGTAAACCGCATGACCGATCAGGGTCACGCGGCCAAACAAGTCGCTCTGCTCAGCTGTCCGAATCCAGCTCCATATTGATGCCCAGCGAGCGGATTTCCTTCAACAACACGTTGAAAGACTCCGGCATGCCAGCATCCATCTGATGATTGCCATCCACGATGTTTTTGTACATCTTGGTACGACCATTCACGTCGTCCGACTTGACGGTTAGCATTTCCTGCAAGGTATAAGCGGCACCATATGCTTCCAGTGCCCACACTTCCATCTCACCGAAGCGCTGCCCACCGAACTGCGCCTTACCACCCAACGGCTGCTGTGTAACCAGCGAGTACGGACCGGTGGAGCGGGCATGCATTTTGTCGTCAACCAAGTGGTTCAACTTCAACATGTACATGTAGCCAACCGTGACCGGACGCTCAAACTTTTCACCAGTACGGCCATCGTACAAAGTCGTTTGACCAGACAGCGGTAAGTCCGCCAATTTCAGCATGTGCTTGATTGCGCTTTCTGGCGCACCGTCGAACACCGGTGTTGCCATCGGCACGCCTTTACGCAAATTGGTCGCCAGCGTCAGCAGTTCAGCATCGTTGAAAGAGGCAATGTCTTCCTTCTGGCCATCGCTGGAGTTGTATACCTCGTCAATAAAGCTACGCACTTCAGACAGATTGCGCTGCTCATCAAGCATACGACCAATCTTCAAACCAATACCCTTGGCGGCCCAACCCAGATGGGTTTCCAGCACCTGTCCGATATTCATACGCGAAGGCACGCCCAGCGGATTCAACACAATGTCGACCGTGGTGCCATCTTCAAGGTATGGCATGTCTTCCACCGGCACGATGGTAGAAACCACACCCTTGTTACCGTGACGACCAGCCATCTTGTCACCCGGTTGAATGCGGCGCTTAACAGCCAAATACACCTTGACCATTTTCAACACACCCGGCGCCAGATCATCACCCTGAGTGATCTTCAGGCGTTTTTCTTCAAAGCGACGCTCAAACTCAGTGCGCTGATGCTTCATACGTTCGGCTGTTGCTTCGAGATCGGCATTGGCGGCATCGTCCTTCAGACGTATCTCCAACCATTGCTCACGTGGCAGATCAGCAAGGTACTCAGCAGTCACCACGCCCTTATGGCGCTTTGGACCTGCTTCGGCCAGTTTCCCTAACAACAGTGAATGCACACGTTGGAACAAGTCATCTTCCAGAATGCGGCGCTGGTCTTCCAGATCCTTACGGACTTGGTCGAGCTCGGCTTTTTCTATCGACAAAGCACGCGCATCTTTTTGTACTCCATCACGAGTGAATACGCGCACGTCAATGACAGTGCCATCCATACCCGGCGGCACACGTAAGCCAGTGTCTTTTACGTCGCTCGCTTTTTCACCGAAAATAGCACGCAGCAGTTTCTCTTCTGGAGTTAGTTGGGTCTCGCCCTTTGGCGTTACCTTGCCAACCAGAATGTCACCCGCCTTCACTTCCGCACCGATGAAGGCAATACCCGCTTCATCAAGTTTGGCTAGTGCGGTATCACCGACATTGGGGATATCGGCAGTAATTTCTTCAGGCCCGAGCTTGGTGTCGCGCGCGACGCAGCTAAGTTCTTCAATGTGGATAGTGGTGAAGCGATCTTCTTGCACCACGCGCTCCGACAGCATGATTGAGTCTTCGAAGTTGTAGCCATTCCAAGGCATGAACGCGATCATGATGTTCTGACCCAGTGCTAGCTCACCTAGATCGGTTGACGGGCCATCTGCCAGCACGTCACCACGCGCAATCACGTCACCCGCATTCACCAACGGTCGCTGATTGATGCACGTATTCTGATTGGAACGGGTGTACTTGGTGAGCGAATAGATATCAACACCGGCCTCCCCTGCTGATGTCTCAACATCGTTCACGCGCACAACAATGCGTCCAGCATCTACAGAATCGACCAGACCACCGCGACGCGCCACCACGGTCACGCCGGAATCAATCGCCACCGAACGCTCCATACCCGTACCAACTAGCGGCACTTCGGAACGCAGGGTAGGCACGGCCTGACGCTGCATGTTTGAACCCATCAAGGCCCGGTTCGCATCATCATGCTCAAGGAACGGAATCAGCGAGGCAGCCACCGACACAATCTGCTTTGGACTCACGTCCATGTATTGCAACTTGTCAGCAGTTGACAGGGTGAAGTCGTTCAAGTGACGCGATGAAATCAGGTCATCAACGAATGCGCCATCCGCATCCAGCACCGCATTCGCTTGTGCGATCACATACTGACTTTCTTCAATGGCGGACAAGTAATCCACTTGGTCGGTAACACGGCCATTCTCAACGCGACGATACGGAGTCTCCAAGAAACCATAATCGTTAGTACGCGCGTACACGGCCAGCGAGTTAATCAGACCAATATTCGGACCTTCAGGCGTTTCAATCGGGCAGACGCGACCGTAGTGAGTCGGATGCACGTCACGCACTTCGAAGCCAGCACGCTCACGCGTCAACCCACCAGGCCCCAACGCCGACACACGACGCTTATGGGTGATTTCCGAGAGTGGATTATTTTGATCCATAAATTGCGATAGCTGCGAGGAGCCAAAGAACTCCTTCACCGCCGCAGCAACTGGCTTGGCGTTAATCATTTCCTGCGGCATCAGGCCTTCGGACTCAGCCAAAGTCAGGCGTTCTTTTACGGCGCGCTCAACCCGCACCAGGCCAATACGGAAGGCGTTCTCCGCCATTTCACCCACCGAACGCACACGACGATTGCCGAGGTGATCGATGTCATCCACATTGCCATTGCCATTGCGGATATCGCACAAGGTGCGAATCACATCAATGATATCCGAGCTCTCACCGCGCTCCTCCTGCAGCTGCTTAGAAAAATCATCACTGCGACCGGAGAAATAAGAGTGGTCATACAACACACCCGAGCCAACGTCGCCCTCACGTTGGACACGTCGATTGAACTTCATGCGACCCACTGCCGATAGATCGTAGCGCTCCGGATTAAAGAACAAATTCTGGAACAGATTCTCGGCAGCATCCTTAGTCGGTGGCTCGCCGGGACGCATCATGCGATAGATTTCCACCAATGCTTCCAGACGAGTGCGCGATGGATCAATACGCAAGGTATCGGAAATGTACGGACCTCGATCCAGATCGTTAACGAACAGCACTGGAATTTCACTAATGCCCGCTTCGATCAATTTTTCCACTGCCAACAATGTCAGTATTTCATTGGCCTTGACCAGAATTTCGCCAGTATCGGCATTGAACACATCACGTGCCAGCACCTTGCCAACTACATAATCACGCGGAACTTCCAGACGGTTGACGCCCTTCTCTTCCAGTTGACGCACATGTCGCGCGGTAATACGGCGACCTTCCTCAACAATCACTTCATCACCAACGCGAATGGTGAAGGCAGCGGTTTCACCACGCAGGCGCGCAGGAATCAACTCAAACTCTATCTTCTTGGCTGACAGGTGATAAACAGTCGTCTCAAAAAATAGCGCCAAAATCTGTTCTTCAGTGTAGCCCAGCGCTCGCAAAATAATGGTCACCGGCAACTTGCGGCGACGATCAATACGCGCAAACACGCAGTCTTTCGGATCGAATTCGAAATCCAACCATGAACCACGGTAGGGAATGATGCGTGCTGAAAATAGCAACTTGCCGGAGCTATGCGTTTTACCGCGATCATGATCAAAGAACACACCCGGCGAACGATGCAACTGCGACACGATGACGCGCTCGGTACCATTCACCACGAAAGTGCCGTTATCAGTCATCAAAGGCATTTCGCCCAGATACACTTCCTGTTCGCGAATATCCTTGACTACTTTCTTGCTGGCAGTCGACGCTTCTTTGTCATACACCACAAGACGCACTTTGACGCGCAGTGGAGTGGCGTAAGTCAGACCACGAATCTGGCATTCCTTCACATCAAATACTGGGTCGCCGAGTCGATAACTGACATACTGAAGCAAGGCATTGCCTGAATAACTGACTATCGGGAATACCGACTTGAACGCGGCATGCAACCCGGCATCGCCGCGATTACTTTCTGCAATGTCTGCTTGCAGAAATTTCCGATAGGAGTCGAGTTGAATTGCGAGCAGATACGGCACCTCCAGGATGCTTTTCTGTTTGCCGAAATCCTTGCGGATACGCTTCTTCTCGGTGAAGGAGTAAGCCATCTTTGTCACCTCTAGCTACCGGCATTACGGTTTGGTAGACACACCAAACTTGATATGTCTGCCAAACCGCATTGCAACACCCGTAAGCATGTCAACCACACAACACAGGCACAAAAACGAAAAGGGAATGCGGTCACGAAGTTAAATTCGCGACCGATCCCCGCCAAACTGGACACTGGACAGGGCAGATACTGCCTCGCCATGCGACCAAGCAGTCAAGACTACTTAACTTCCGCAGCAGCGCCAGCTTCTTCCAACTTCTTCTTGATACCGTCAGCGTCAGCTTTCGGTATGCCGTCCTTAACCACGGTCGGCGCGCTTTCAACCAAGTCCTTAGCTTCTTTCAAGCCCAGACCGGTAATTTCGCGAATGACCTTAATCACGCCAACTTTATTAGCACCGAAACTGGTCATGGTTACGGTGAACTCAGTCTGCTCTTCAGCAGCCGGAGCAGCAGCGCCCGGAGCAGCAGCAGCCACTGCCACTGGAGCAGCAGCCGATACGCCAAACTTGTCTTCCATCATCTTCACGAGATCAACGATCTCGAGAACGGTCATGCTGGAAATTGCATCAAGGATTTCTTCCTTAGTTGCAGCCATGTGATTCTCCAAAAATTGTTACAAATTACCCAAAATTCTGCGTTTACAGCTCGTAGCGAACCGGTATTACGCAGCAGCCTGTTTCTGATCTTTAACAGCACCAACGGTACGAACCAACATTGCATGTGGCTCGGCCAGTGTGCGCACGAACTTGCTGATTGGTGCCATCAAGGTACCTGCCAGCATCGACAGCGCCTGATCGCGTGTCGGCAAACTCGCGACTCGATCCAGATCTTTGCCCGATAACATAACGCCGCCGAGCGACACGAGTGTCGGCACCAGCTTGTCATTATCTTTAGCAAAGGCCTTGACCAAGCGCGCTGCCGCACCGGGATCATTCTGCGAGAATGCCAACACCAGCGGCCCCTTCAGACTGCTAGCAACGCACTCAAATTGAGTACCTTCTACAGCCCTACGAGCCAATGTGTTCTTGACTACTCGCAGGTACACACCAGAACTACGCGCCTTGGCACGCAAGTCCGTCAATTTCGCTACGGCCAGGCCGCGGTACTCCGCAGCCACAACCGACTGCGCCTTGGCGGCCACGGTATGTAATTCGGCGACTACCGCCTGCTTGTCTTCAAATCTAAGCGCCATGAAATTCCTCCTGGCCTGAAGATCAACTTAACCCTAGATGCCATTCCTTCAGCACCCACCCATTGCATCGTTTGCGTTGACTGCAACAGACAGTCAACTACCTCTTGCGAGGCAACAATGCGTCGGTGCGACCTTCACCAGTGCAGCACTGAATCGGGTAACACCATCTGCGCAGGGAATTAAGGCAGTAAAGCTTTGGACGGTAGGCTATAGGCCGGAACAAAAGAGATGCTCTTCTCCGAACTTACAGCCCACAACCTACAACTTTTCCCGCCACCTGCGGTCTTCGATGATGAACCGGTCAATATTGATCCGTGGGATCAATGCCAACCGGCCCTACATCAACTCACTCAAATCAATTACAAACTTGACAGATCCACCGGCACGCCGGGACCCATCGTCGAAGATACCGATATCTTCCGCAAATAAACGCCCTTAGCAGTTGATGGCTTAACTTTTTGTAAGTCGGCCAGCAGTGCCTGCAGGTTCTCTTTCAACTTGTCTGCCGTAAATTCCGCTTTACCTAGGGTGCAATGCACCACACCGGCTTTGTCTGCGCGATAACGCACTTGACCGGCCTTGGCATTACGCACTGCACCAGCAACGTCGGGAGTAACCGTACCAACCTTGGGGTTAGGCATCAGGCCGCGTGGCCCGAGAATCTGACCGAGTTGACCGACCACACGCATGGCATCGGGACTAGCCACCACCACGTCAAAATTAAATTCACCGGCTTTGATCTTTTCAGCGAGATCTTCCATACCCACCAGATCAGCACCAGCTGCCAGCGCCCCTTCTTGGTTCTTACCTGAGGTAAATACGGCAACACGCACCGTCTTACCAATGCCATTGGGCATCACGGTGGAACCACGCACCTGTTGATCAGACTTCGAGGCATCGATACCCAAGTTCACGGCCACATCAACCGCTTCCTTGAATTTTGCCTTGGCGAACTCCTGAACCAACGCCAGTGCTTGCTCGATTGGATACTGCTTACCTGGCTGGATCTTGCCAGTCCACGCCTTTATGCGCTTTGAAACGGTTGCCATGTTAGATGCTCTCCACGTCGACGCCCATGCTACGCGCGGTACCGGCAACGGTACGCATGGCAGCAGCCAAATCCGCAGCAGTCAAGTCAGGCTGCTTGATCTTGGCAACATCTTCTAATTGCTTACGATTAATACGCCCCACCTTGCTGGTGTTAGGCGTACCACTGCCCTTGGCAATACCGATTGCTTTGCAAATCAGCACCGAAGCGGGTGGCGTTTTGAGAATGAAGGTAAAACTACGGTCGCTATAAACCGTAATCACAACCGGGGTAGGCAAGCCCTTCTCATGACTCTGCGTCTGCGCATTGAATGCTTTGCAGAACTCCATGATATTCACACCCTGCTGACCCAATGCAGGACCCACGGGAGGACTTGGATTCGCCTGACCGGCAGGAATCTGTAACTTAATATAGCCAGTAACTTTCTTGGCCATGATTTAACTCTCCGGGTGCAAACGCTTCCTGAGAAGCTCCCCAATAATCCCTTCGTTGAATTAGTCACAGCATCCAGTCTGCAACAAAGCGCACCGTCGAGCGGCGCACCCCACTTAAATTCTTATCGCGTCAAACCTTTTCCACTTGACCGAACTCAAGCTCCACCGGCGTAGAACGACCGAGAATCTGCACTGACACATGCAACCGACTCTTTTCGTAATTCACCGACTCAACCACACCACTGAAATCATTAAACGGCCCATCAGTAACGCGCACCACCTCACCCGGCCCAAACAGCACCTTGGGCTTGGGCTTGTCCACGCCTTCTTCAACACGGCGCAGAATGGTGTCCGCCTCACGATCAGTAATAGCAGCAGGCTTCTCCGGGGTACCACCGATAAAGCCAAGCACCTTGGGCGTTTCTTTCACCAGATGCCATGTGTCCTCATCCATGTCCATCTGCACCAGCACATAGCCGGGGAAGAACTTACGCTCGCTCTTGCGTTTGTGGCCATCACGCATCTCTACCACTGACTCAGTCGGCACCAAGACGTCACCGAACTTGTGCTCAAGACCATCGCGCTTAATACGCTCTTTCAGTGACTCGACCACGCGGTGTTCGAAATTCGAATAAGCGTGCACAACATACCAACGCAAAGCCATCTCTAAGCTCCCTGTCCAGTCAAGTGACGGGTTAATGCGAGCAGAATGGCATCCAGACCCCAGAAAAACAGACCTAGAATAATAACCACTATCAACACCAAGCCAGTCAGCTTCCAAGTCTCATCCTTGGTTGGCCACACCACCTTGCGCAATTCGATACGTGAACTCTGCACAAACTGCCAGAACTGCGCACCGGGAGTCGACTGCACCGCCGTTACCGCCCCCAGCACCAAGCCCACCAGCACCAACAGCCAGCGTGACCACGCCGGCCAACTGGCAAGATAATAAAAAGCCACAAAGCCGAGCACCGCGAGCACTGCCGCAGCGATCAACTTCAGGACATCCCCACCACGCTGGGGCGCTTGTACTTGTTCAGTCATGTAACCTTTCAGATCCGACTATCACGCCCGAGCCTCGCCAGCATCAGCCCGAGTAAGTGGCAGGCCAGGAGGGAATCGAACCCCCAACCTGCGGTTTTGGAGACCGCCGCTCTGCCAATTGAGCTACTGGCCTACTCGTAGCAATACCCAAACCTTGCCTAGATGCATATGAGCACTCAAGTCAGACAAGGCGAGCTGCACACATGCAGCCCACCTTGCCAGAACCAACTACTTCAGGATTTTCGCCACCACGCCGGCGCCGACAGTACGGCCACCTTCGCGAATAGCAAAGCGCAGCCCGTCTTCCATCGCGATCGGGTTGATCAACTCAACCACCATCTTGATGTTGTCACCAGGCATCACCATCTCAACACCTTCCGGCAATTCTACGGCACCCGTTACGTCAGTGGTGCGGAAGTAGAACTGCGGACGGTAACCTTTGAAAAACGGGGTGTGACGACCACCTTCATCTTTGCCCAGCACATAGACTTCGGCTTCAAACTTGGTGTGCGGCTTGATGCTGCCGGGCTTGCACAGAACTTGACCACGCTCCACGTCTTCGCGCTTGGTGCCACGCAGCAATACACCCACGTTGTCACCCGCCTGACCTTGATCAAGCAGCTTGCGGAACATTTCCACGCCAGTACAGGTGGTCTTGACGGTATCTTTGATACCGACAATTTCCACTTCCTCGTTGATCTTGACGATGCCGCGCTCAATACGACCGGTCACTACCGTGCCACGGCCAGAGATCGAGAATACGTCTTCTACTGGCATCAGGAAGGCACCATCAACGGCGCGTTCCGGGACGGGAATGTAACGATCCATCTCTTCTACCAGCTTGATCACAGACGGTACGCCGATTTCGCTCATATCACCTTCCAACGCCTTCAGCGCAGAACCACGGATGATCGGGGTGTCATCGCCAGGGAAGTCGTACTTGGTCAGCAGTTCGCGTACTTCCATTTCCACCAACTCCAGCAACTCGGCGTCATCCACCATGTCAGCTTTATTGAGGTACACCACCACATAAGGCACACCCACTTGGCGGGCCAGCAGAATGTGCTCGCGGGTCTGTGGCATCGGGCCGTCAGCGGCCGAGCACACCAGAATCGCGCCATCCATCTGTGCCGCACCGGTAATCATGTTCTTCACATAGTCAGCGTGGCCCGGGCAGTCCACGTGCGCATAGTGACGGTTGTCTGATGTGTATTCCACGTGCGCAGTCGAAATCGTGATGCCACGCGCCTTCTCTTCCGGTGCTTTGTCAATCTGGTCGTAAGCTTTGAACTCACCACCGTGCTTCTCCGCCATCACCTTGGTCAAGGCCGCCGTCAAGGTCGTCTTGCCATGATCTACGTGTCCAATCGTCCCCACGTTTACATGCGGCTTGGTACGCTCAAATTTCTCTTTTGCCACAACGGCGACCCTCTAAATAAAAATAATAGCGACTAAGTACTATATAACAAAACGCCAAGGCCAACCGGTCACACCTGCACCGTCGACCACCTCTTGCCCAATCCAACGCACCGCACAGCGGCACATTCAAAATTCACCGCCGCCACACCCGACGTGACAGCTGGAGCCCACGACCGGATTCGAACCGGTGACCTCGTCCTTACCAAGGACGTGCTCTACCGACTGAGCTACGTGGGCCCTGTTACTTGCAGCACTTCGGCTCAAGCCAATCTCTACAACATCGACACCTGACCACTAACCAAGCAATGGAGCGGGTGATGGGAATCGAACCCACACCATCAGTTTGGAAAACTGAGGTTCTACCATTGAACTACACCCGCAACTTGCGCAATACCGGCAGAAAGAGCAGCTCACTCAGTCCGCCACTTAGCACGACAGCCATGGTGGAGGGGGTAGGATTCGAACCTACGTAGGCATAAGCCAGCAGATTTACAGTCTGCCCTCGTTGGCCGCTTGAGTACCCCTCCTGCGGACGTAAGAGCCGGGCATTCTCTGTATCTATTTGCCCTGTGTCAACAACCTTATGCAGCTGAATACCAAGCCAACAGGAATCCGCAACCCGCCTACACACCAGCTCCAGCTAGGCAACACCAGCAAGGATCGACATTCAACACAGCCTAGCAGCCCAATTAGCCACAAACACGCCGCTCTCCCAGCCCAATATCAATCAGCTCAACAGCCGTAGCGGCGATTTGCCGTTCCAAGAAATAAGCCGCAACTCGCGCAAACCGTTCACAGCCATCAGTGGCCAAAAACTGCGCCATGGGCGTAGCCGTAACAAGCTGCTCAGCGCGCAACAAATTTTGCGTATCCAACAACGCTGACAACGCTACTGCCGTAGTTTCCGCAGAATCCACAATGGTCACACCGCTACCAACGACGCGCTGCAACACCGCCCGGATCACCGGGAAGTGAGTGCATCCTAGCAGCAGAGTATCGGGCGAAGCCGCGTCAGCAAAGATATCCCCCAGATAACGCTGCGCTATGGCCTCAACGATTGAACCTGAAACCCACCCTTCTTCCGCCAACGACACAAATAGAGGGCACGCTTTTGCCACCACCACCGCCTCAGGACGTAGCGCAGCAATAGCACGCTGATAGGCGCCACCCTGCACCGTCCCTTCGGTGGCCACGACTGCAATACGACCATTTACCGAGGCTCGACATCCTGCCTGCGCACCCGGCTGAACCACACCAATAATCGGCAAATCCATATAACGCTGCCGCAATGCCTCCAGCGCGGTAGCAGATGCAGTGTTGCAAGCAATAACCATGCACTTGATACCACGCCTCACTAGCAAATCTGCGGCCTGTAGCGAGTACTGAACAATTGTGTCAGCACTTTTGGTGCCATACGGTAATCTGGCGGTATCACCCAGATATAAATACCGCTCATTAGGCAAATGGCGCTGTAAAGCGCGCAGTACCGTCAACCCGCCTACGCCGGAGTCAAACACGCCTATGGGTAGCGCACGCCGATCATCAAGGGCTGACAAAATAACTCTCACTCACAAACTGGGGAGGCAAACTAAAAACGGGACGACTGAGTCAACCCAAGGAATCACCCGATCCACAGCAGCAGCACGCTAGGCCGTTGCGACCAAGCCGTGACATAAGCTGGATTATTGTAGTGTACATACTGCGAAGCAAACAAAAACTAAGGCATAATCGCCACGTCAATTTAACCACACAACCACAACCCATTCCTACATGAGTGAGGCACACCCCATGGAGCGACGACTCCACAATCGACATAAAGCACGTACTATTGTGTTCATTTCCACACCGGGTCGCGCGGGCAGGCTGTGTCGTGCCAAAAACCTCAGCGCCAATGGGGTTTTTATCGAGACCAACAACATGGGCCTCAAAAAAGGTTCCACTGTGCAGTTAACCTTTGCTATCAACCTCGGCGTGGTCACCAAGATTCATCGCCGCACCGCCATTGTTGCGCACATCACCCGAGGCGGCACCGGGCTGATGATGGAAAGCTTGACCGGCACGCGCTAAGCGCCCCCTTTTCGCTACCGCTAAAACATTAGCCCCACGCTATACCTGCCAGCGTGAATAGATCAAGAAAGCTGCAATCCTAGTCGTAGGCCCAACTCAGCACAGCGCTTCTTGAGTGTGCGCGCCTTATCGAGCGCAGCCGCTAAACTCCTGCCACAAGCAGCCGCGACGGCCGACGACCATTCCGCATTAAGTTCCGGCAACGCAGCACTCACATCCCGCACCCGAGTCTTGGCAATTGACGTCGCCGCCACCCTGATCAAAGTGGCGGTGAAGCCTTATACTTGCCAATCACTGATTCAAATTGGTCAATCACAATGAAGCATTTACTGACAGCTATTACCAGCCTATTGCTCGCCAGTTTGGCCGCCTGCTCAACAGTTCAGACCACTCAAAGCGGCGCCATCGGCGTGGAGCGCAAACAATACATGCTGGTGTCAGAAGCACAGGTGGAGCAAGGCGCAGCAGAGTCCTATCAACAGGAATTGGCCGGCGCTAAGCAGAAAGGCGCACTAAACGTCGATCAACAGCAAGTGCTTCGTGTTCGCACCATTACCAATCGATTGATTCCACACACCACGGCATTCCGCGCTGACGCCAAACAGTGGCAGTGGGAAATCAATGTACAGAAAACCGACGAACTGAATGCCTACTGCATGCCCGGCGGCAAGATCATGGTGTATTCAGGAATTATAGAGAAACTGCAATTGAGTGATGCAGAGCTAGCCGCGATCATCGGTCACGAAATTGCACACGCATTGCGTGAACATACACGCGAGCGAGTATCACGCGCCTATGCTGAACAGGTCGGGCTCGGCGTATTGGCCGCCGTCACCGGTGCTGGTGCGGGTGCGATGCAGTTAGCTTCTACAGTTACCCAAGTCACGTTCGGGTTGCCGCATAGCCGCGAACAAGAAACCGAATCAGATCGCATCGGCTTGGAACTAATGGCGAGGGCTGGCTACGACCCGCATGCAGCGATTACGCTCTGGCAAAAAATGAGTCAACAAAGCGGCAACACCGGCTCGGATTTTTTGAGCACCCACCCCAGCAGCAGCAACCGCATTGCCGACTTGCAGGCCAATTTACCAAAGGTGCTACCGCTATATCAGGCAGCAAACAAGCCGTGACACCGAATAGCCATCTTGGATCTACTCTTCCGGCGCAACCGTGACTTTCAAACCATCATAATCGGCCACGATATTTATCTGACAGCTCAGTCGCGAATTGGACTGACGATCTGGTAAGTCACCCAATACCTCAGCTTCATCAGATTGCACAGCAGGTAACCTGTCGACCCAGGCTTCATCAACATAGACATGGCAGGTCGCACAGGAGCACATGCCACCGCACAATGCGGCCACTCCCATATCCTGATCGCGCAACACTTCCATCAAGGTTGCGCCGGGCGCAGTCTTGAGTTGGTGCTCCCCACCATCACGGTCAATCACATTCAAAGTAGTCATGGATTAATCAACTCTCGACGCAGCACAAAATAGGTGTTGATTGTGCCATGCAGCTTATTTGAGCAGAAGCTTTTCTGCTCGCCGACATGGTTTGTGGTCACATAAGAGCTTGAGTTAATGTGCATCCATCGTTTAATGCATCTATATAGTGACATTATTTCTAAAGGGAACGCCGCATTGTGAATGATGTCGATTGCGCCGTGATCGGTGCCGGAGTAGTGGGCCTAGCCATCGCACGCGCATGCGCCCAGCGCGGACTATCTACCGTGCTGCTGGAACAGCACAGCAGCTATGGCACAGAAACATCCTCACGCAACTCATCAGTGATTCATTCTGGCGTGTACTACGATAAATCATCGTTGAAATCACGCGCCTGTATCCATGGTCGCGACATGCTGTATGAATTCTGTCGGCAACATGGCGTGGAGCATCGGCAGTGCGGCAAGTTAATTGTCGCTACCAATGCCGCAGAGGAAGCTCGGCTCGACCAACTGTATACGAATGCTCGCAACGTGGAGATAGTCGATGCGCACTTGCTCAGCACGGCAGAAATACGCAGTCGCGAACCGGCGCTGCTGGTTAAATCAGCATTGTGGATACCCGCTGCAGGTATTGTTGATAGCCATGCATTGATGACCGCCTTGCTAGGCGAGTTCGAACATGCCTCAGGCATATTCGCCACACGCAGCGAGGTCACGCGGATACACCGCGAAACAACCGGGTTCACAATAACCCTAAGCAATGAACCAACATCATTACGAACCCGCGCCGTGATTAATGCGGCTGGTCTGCATGCAACTGCCTTAGCAATGCGGATCGAAGGAATAGACCCCACCAGCGTGCCACGAATGCACTTGGCTAAAGGCAATTACTTCGAATACGCAGGCCGCTCACCGTTTCGGCACTTGATCTATCCCGTACCGGTCGATGGCGGTTTAGGCGTTCACGTCACATTGGATATGGCGGGCCGCATGCGCTTCGGACCCGACGTCGAATGGGTAGACAACATTGACTACGGCGTGGCAGCGGAACGTGCAGCTACCTTCTATCCGGCGATTCGCCGCTATTGGCCAGACTTACCCGATAACAGCCTACGCCCCGCCTTCGCCGGCATCCGCCCCAAGCTCTGCGGACCGGGCGAGCCCGCAGCAGACTTCAGCATTCAAGATGTCACTACACACCAAGTTCCAGGGCTGATTTGCCTGTACGGTATTGAGTCACCCGGACTAACCGCATCACTAGCGCTTGCCGAAGAAGTGGCACAGATACTTGAGTAACGGCATGAGTAAAAAGCCAGTGACTAGCCAGTATTAGAGTATTTGACTCCAGCTCAATAATAAAAATCGTCAACACGAATATTCCTGCTGCAATCCACTCACAGCTATCGTGCCGATGATCCTATGCATTGGTGCGGCTACCAGCAAAACTCGATTTTCATATGCACCGACTGTCGCTCAGCCAACTTACGCAAGAATTTTGATCAAGCATTAGAAGCCTTCAACACCACTTGGTCAGAAATCAGGATCAGCTGCAATGTCTTGCCACCGCCCCGGCTCACAACATTTACACTGGGCGGCGAGTGATAAAAAAACCTCAACTGGCAACAAAGGATTATTAGTCGCGTCAACTGAACGCGATGGCGTCACCTAGACTCGGAATGCAACAACCAACCTCAACGCAGCACACCACGCAGCACCTCTCGCGAAATTCAAGTCTGCGCACGCTACCATTTACGGCGTGCATAGCTCACTGACGAGGTCATCGCGACCGATCTGCTGACACAAGGCTTTCAAGTAGCCTTTGAACTAAAGACTGCACTTTTCCAGCACGAAGTGTGGATCTAGTCAAAAAAGTAGACAGTCTCGTCCTCTGAGTGACAACACTTTAGGACTGAGATTATGAAGCAACCAAGATTCAGTCAGCAAAAGAAGCAGGAGATGGTGACGTACGCGCTGTCGCATCCTGAGATAGGGACCCAGCAGTTAGCCAAGGATACCGTCACTGCATCATCTAGTGCAGGACAACAGCGGATTCCATCCTCAGTGAGTAAATACCTCCCACACACGAGGTAAATCACATGAGCAATTGGAACAATTTATTATGGGCATTGGATGACACATTGGGGTTTCCCAACAAGGTTGAATCGACGGTCAACAAGGTGAACCAGTTTTTCGACCCAACAACCAATGAACACGTATTTGTATTGCGGTATCGGGTGAAGGTCGCACCCGGAGCAAAAGACCAAGCACATCAACAAAGCCGATTGATCGATTCGATCCTAGACCGGGTGATTTAATTGGCAGGCTGATTCCCCATTGTGGGCACGATCCAGCAGGTTGGAGGAACGGGGCAACGGGGAAACCTCGAAAATCGTCCAGGTGGCTAGATTCTGAAGGTTGGTGGTTGCGGTAACTCGCCAACCTTTTCGTATAGACCATCCACACCCAGTCAGAGTTGAAATCGGCTCACTAGGGAACCCTAATCCCGATCCAAACGGATTTCATGTGTGGGAAGCGGTAGAGACACAGTGAAGAATCGCAGGCTGCAACCGTTGTGGGCATGACCAGCAGAGCCATAGAAGGCCAATTGGATGACGACATTTCCCGTAAGGAAAATGGTGGGCCCGGCAGGACTCGAACCTGCAACCAAGAGATTATGAGTGTCAGTCGCCAGGAAGATCCACCTACACTACCAAAACGGTCTCCGCGCGGCTGCCCATTACGACTGCTTGTTCGCCGACCTTTTGGTGACGGTCCAGGGCTGGCTTATATCTCGCCAATTGGTGTTAAGTAACGACGTCCGACTGGGCTCTACAGCTAGATAGTTGCCTTGCCGTTTGCTTCGTACAGAAGCTAATATGCATTTTTGTACATATTAGCAGATCCCTATGACCAGGCTTGTATTTGAAACCAGTGAAGCCGAGAAAGCAGCACTGGCAGCAGCACTTCAGCCGGTCGGCAAGACCTTTACCGATTGGTTTGAAGAACAGCTTGCCGAAACTTTGGCCGCTCAGGAAATTGACCTTGTCCAATACACCTTAAGTGAAGCCCCTCACCCCGGATCACTATCTGATGTCCGAAGCATTATCAGTGAGGTAAACAACGCAGACTGGGCATTCTCGGACGCTGATACCGGCTTTCTCACGCATGACGTCCATCCATATCCAGCCAAATATATACCGCAAATTCCCGGGAACTTCATTCGGCGCTTGTCCTGCCCTGGCGAGATTGTCTTGGACCCTTTTGGTGGCAGTGGAACTACGGCGACGGAAGCCGTGAGGCTTGGTCGGAGAGCTGTGTCGATTGATGCGAACCCACTCGCAACTTTAATTGGAACAGTAAAGACTGCAGGCATTCGAGAATCAGACAGAGTCCAATTGGACCGATTAGCAACAGCAATACAAACATATGCAATCAATCCGGCCACATCCATTGATTCGACAACTCTCGAAAAATGGATCCCGCCAATTCCGAACATTGACAAGTGGTTCCAGCCTGTTGTCATTCAAGAGCTCGCATGCATTAGAAGATTAATCGCAGAACTTACCAGCGACAGAGCTTTAGACATTGCATCCTTGGCGCTCTCTAGAATTATTGTACGAGTATCAAATCAAGACTCGGAAACGAGATATGTGGCCAAAGAAAAAGGGCTTCGATCAGGGGCCACTATCCGCTCATATATTGATAGCTTGCAGGCGATTCAAAAAAGGGTTGAACAATTTAGCAACCTGCACTCAAGGTCAGAGGCCGTCTTCTTTACCGAAGATAGCCGACATATTTTATCTACAAATATTGCTCCTGAGTCCGTTGGATTGATCGTAACGTCACCACCGTATCCCAATGCTACTGACTATCATCTCTATCATAGATTCCGGATATTCTGGCTGGGATTTGATCCTCGCAATCTAGGTGCTATTGAAATTGGCTCCCATCTTAAACATCAACGAAAGCAGACTGGATTTGAGGAATATGCTGATGATATGCGATCAGTCCTCGAACATTGTTTTCGTGTACTTTCAGTAGGCAGATATGCAGTATTGGTAGTTGGAGATGCATTGTTTAGCGGGGAGACAACTAACACAGCTGAACAACTTGAAGTTGTTGCAAGGTCAATTGGATTTGAGCATGTAACAACAGTCGAGCGCACCATACACGCCACTCGTCGTTCATTCTCGTCTGCCGCCAGACGTGCTCGCAGCGAAAGACTGCTGGTTCTTCGAAAACCGGATCGCAAAGTTAAATTTTTGCTTTCATCTCCCGGCTACAAACTTTGGGACTACGAAAATAAATTAAGGGAATTTGAACTTGATTCCCTGTTGAACGGTGGATCTCTAAAAGCCACTGCCAAAGATGGCACGATTTCAATCGAAATTGGCCATGCTGATCGGTGGAAGCTCAATCGGCTCGCCTTTTCCAGCGGATATTCGACAATCGATGGATTACGGGAAAAAACCTGGCAGAAGCTTCTGGAAAATGGTGATAGCGATGTTCCGAAGCGCAAAGAACCGAAGTATGTGACTCACGGTATCCACGCCTATAAAGGAAAGTTTTATCCTCAATTGGCCAAGAGCCTTCTAAATATTGCCGGAGTTGAGCCGGGCGCAACTGTACTTGATCCGTTTTGCGGAAGTGGAACAGTATTGCTTGAAGGCTACCTAAATGGATTCAAACCTTACGGCTGCGACATGAACCCACTTGCGGTCAAAATAGGAAAAGCCAAGACTGATATTTTGCAATTGCCGCACCGTGCTGTTGATCAGGCTTTAAGTGCTCTCATACATTCTTTGAATAATCGGACTGGAACTTTCAAAGCATGTGTAGATCAGTTTTCTCATTTAGTAATTGAAGAGATAAACAACTGGTTCCCGAAACCTGTTGTATACAAACTTAATTGGCTATTAGCTCAAGTACGCCTATTTGGAGACGTGCGTTTGGTTAATTTCCTGGAAGTATTAGTCAGCGATTGTATCCGAGAGGTTTCCCATCAAGATCCTACGGATCTCCGCATTAGACGCAGAGCAGTTAGCATAAAGGATGCTCCACTGATTGAGCTGTTCAAAAAACGGCTGGAGATTCAGCAGCGGAGACTTCAGCATTACTGGGCCATTGCTAGCCGGCGTCCGTTCCCCTTCCAGACAGTCACTCTAAAGGAAGGCGATTGCAGAATGCCTAGTACTTTCAGTCAAATGGATTTGCAGCCAGCATCCGTAGATGTAGTAATTACAAGTCCTCCATACGCCACAGCACTTCCATATATTGATACAGACCGACTTTCACTTATGGCTTTGTTAGGAATGCCGTCTAGCAATCGCCGGATTGTTGAAGAAAAACTTACGGGATCACGTGAGATTCCCAATGCAGAAAAGTATGCTGTTGAAGAGTTACTATTTTCAAAAGATGCAACGACCGCTCTCCCAAAAGGATTAATCACAGAATTGAGGAGCATTCACCGAAAAAATGTCGCTGCAGATGCTGGCTTCCGTAGACTGAACATGCCGGCATTGCTTTATCGGTATTTCAACGATATGCAAGCAAATCTTGCTAATGTTGCCCGAGCTCTGAAGCCAGGAGCGGTTGCATATTACGTGGTGGGAGATAGCAAAACGGAAGTAGATGGGCAGTGGTTTCCAATTAGAACGACGGAGTGGCTTATGAAAATCGGGCAACGCCAGGGGCTTGTTGCGGAAAGGCTTATCGATATTTCTGTTACACGAGAGAATCTAAAGCACATACGTCATGCAATTACGGAAAATGCAGTCCTCACTTTCAAAAGACCGGTCTAGAACCATCCAAATTTTCTAGGCTTGCTTCCGCCACTTGGCATGCTTTGGTCGCATACGGATTCCCATTGCTTGTAATCCGGACTATCAGGTCGAAAAACCTGCATCTCATAATCTACATCGACCTCACTGGACGGACAGACAACCATTACGGAGTAATCAGGTACGTGCTGTACCAAGGGCGATGCTGTAACTCTTATTTCGCTCTTTGCTTCGTAAAAAACTGTATTGAGAGCGTATCGGCTCAATGTGACGACTACTGAGTTATTCTTTCCGAATACAACAATGTTGCATATTGGGTCGGGAGTTCGTTCTGGATATGTCGGATTTCCAGTTATTTTAGGCGTTGTTTTTCCTGTAAATGGCATACCGAAAAAAGCAGGATTTTGCTGTGCCGCAATTTTGCTAAGAAAAATCTCACCATTTTTATGTGGCTTGATTTGGATGGCAAATCCACTTACAGGAACCAGTGGTTTTGTTATATCAACCTTCAAAGCCTGCACTTTAATGATCTCTGCCTTCTCCTTCAGTTCATTCTTCTTTGGGCTCTTTTGCTGCAGTATTTGCTTTGGCAGGCTACTAGCGGGTTTAACTGGAAGTCTCTTGCTTTCGGCTGGAGTAGGAAGACTGGCACCATGCCATCCGCTCCCGGGTTTAATTGATGCCTTGCGAGATTCATCAAGTAGAAACCCACCGGCATCTAGGCGTGCTATTTCTTCCACCGTGAGCTTTGACGTCGCAACACATTTGTCAGGAAGCAAGTCTACGAATGCTTTGTGTATCTTGGCGAATTCATGGCTTTCTTCTGGCAACTTAAAAACCAGTTCGATGGTTGCCTCAAAGTTAAGCTCGGTTCCGCCAACGGTCATGTTGTTAGAGCCAACAAATACAACTGCCTTGGACGCACCTTTGAACCAGTAGATTTTTGGATGGAAACTGTGTCCTCTATATTGCAGGTAATAAACCTCGTCCAAATGATCTACTGCAAATTCTAAAGCCTGTCGACTAGTGCCGTTGTGGTCTATTCCGAAAATAGCGTGAGTTCGCTTTCCGGCTTTTCTCCAATGAGTTAACGCCTCTTGCAGTCTGTAGAATGGGCCTATCTTTGCAAAAGCCACTGAAAAGCCAAACTCTGAAAGGGCCGGATCGGCCAAGAGAGCTTTAAGATCCTCAAGTAGGCGACGCTTACCGAGAGGTTGATCGAGCGGAGAAATGATTGAGATTGTGGGCATAGTCCATTATTGCATTCCCTGGACCGTCACCAAAAGGTCGGCGAACAAGCAGTCGTAATGGGCAGCCGCGCGGAGACCGTTTTGGTAGTGTAGGTGGATCTTCCTGGCGACTGACACTCATAATCTCTTGGTTGCAGGTTCGAGTCCTGCCGGGCCCACCATTTTTCCGCGATGGTTGTTTTTCCATCCAATCGGCATCCTGCGGATGCCCAGCTGCCGATCACGAGGATTGCATCCCGTGAT
>JBFXCU010000022.1:0-32915 GCA_050181835.1 Steroidobacteraceae bacterium
GAAATCCTAAATACTTAAGTTACACTCCATCCTAAATCCACGTCCCGTCTCACACTGGCCGTCATGCATGAAACGACCGGCCGCCTTGGCGTGAAATCAGTGGCCGCTTTGAGTGAAATACGCAGATACCCGCTCACCACGCGGGAAGCCATGATCAGTCATGTCTTTGAGTACCTGGAAATCTACTACAACCGAGTTCGCAGGCACTCGGCCAATAACTGGCTCAGCCCAGTTGACTTTGAACGCCTGTATCACCAAAACTCAGAGGAACGGGCTGTCCATTAATTTGACTAGATCCAGTTAACAGACCCTAAGCCTTGGAATTTTTTGGAATCGAAGATTGCTTGAAGCTCGACGCCAAGCCCGCAGCCCTGCAACGCTGAGCTCCTGCTCACCTGCTAATGCACAGAGTAAATATACTCCGCGAACCAGGCAGCCCACATAGCGCGCCGATGAGCGGCACCCACATCAGTATCATGAATGCCATCGGGACCGATATATTGCGGATTCGTCTTATATTCAGCATAAAAGTCAGGACCTTCGAGTGCTGACGGAAAGTCAGTCAGTAGTTGTTTGATGACCGCATTTAGCCCTTTGATGTAGGGGGTGTGGCCGGTATCGGATGAATAGGTGATCGTATGCAGGATCGCAATCTTCCCCGCTGCCTGTACATCACGAACGAGCTGGGCCATGTTTGCGTAGTACGCTGCAGGCGCAACACCTGCGTCGTTGGTACCGATCGACAGTGGCACATAGCGCCCTGGAAACTTTGCAAGCCAGCCAGGAAGTTTGGCGTGAAAGTCAGCGGACTGTGCGCCCGGCCATCCGGCATTCTCGTAGGGTATGTTTTGACCACCCAGCGCCGCTATTTGATCATTGAGAGCCGACGATCCGCTATGCTCCATCGCGTTGGCGGTAATGGAATCACCGACAAACAAGATGCCCTGTGAGGTCGACTGTAAGCTCGCGTCATACAGATCTGCCTGTATACCAACGTCGGTATTGCCAGCACTGCCATCACTCTCCGTCGCATTCAGACAAAGCCAATTGTATTCAGCGGTTGTCAACACGTGTTCGCGTGACTTCAGTGTGTTTCCGGTGACGCTCACCAGCGTCGTGAATCCCGAGGTCGGCGGCGCACCACCACCCGGGATCGTACTGCCGTCGATGGTATACGCACTCAGATTGTTGTACCCAACCTGAGATATCAGGGTGTGGTCATATCCATATGTATTGTTGCTGTACCAAACCAGCAAGATATTGCTGCGCTTGGCTGCAGGCAATGAAGACAGGTCCCAGCACATCCGGACAGGAGTGCCGCTGCTGCGAAACTGGGTGTTGTAGTTGGCATCAGAGAGTGCCGATGCGTTACCACTGGTAGCAGTGACGGTAAGAGACCGCGAGATCAAAGGTCCACTGACGTCGGATACGTTAGAACGACCAACAAAGGAAGTCTCGCTGGGTAATTTTTCCACCCCGGCAACCAGCCCCGGACTTTTCGCTGAACCAGAACAGCCGGCCAATGATCCCAGCAGGACTAGCACGGCAGTTGATGACGTCACTTTATTAAACATGTCATCAATGCTATCAGCTAGCGACGCACTGATCTCTGGAAATTCTGAGCGAGCCACACTCGCTTTATCTTCGTCGCCCACCAGCAGTGGCCAAGTGCACAATCCACGCAGACCTGTAATCGCCCTTGATATTGGAGCGTATTGCCGTAGAAACGAAAACGCCGTCAGCGACACTGACGGCGATCGGAAAAATGCTCGGCACCGTAGGGGTATTTATTGGGACCGAAAACCAGTATTGGTTATGGCGTCGCTTCAAAAAGCGCCTTCACCGCAGCACCACCAGCATCGTTCAGGTGAATGCCGTCAGAGCCGATCCATTCCGGGTGAGCCCTCGAAGCCGAGTAAACATCGGGACCAGCTTTGGCAGCAGGGTGCTTAGCCAACACCGCAGGAATGCGGGCTGCAAGCGCCCCCATATGCGTATGTCCACTGTCAGGTGACCAGAGTGGCGGTGAAAGATAAACAGTAAAGCCTAGTGACTCTACCGTGGTCACGATCGCATTAAGCTCATTCTCATAAGCTTGAGCATCGGGCCCATTGTTCGTACCAAGCATGATGAATACATCTTTCGCCGGTGAGCCAGTCACGTATTGCGATACAGCGGTTACCCAATCGGATGTCTTGCTGCCAGGCCAGCCCAATGCCTCATAGGGACGAACTGCCGGTTCGGTACCCTTGTGATCGAACTGATTTGCCACATTTGAGTCACCAACATAGAGACGTCCCCTGACCTTTGAGGCGTCCCACAAATCCGCCTGTATCCCGACATCCATATTGCCGCTTGAGCCGTCAATCGCTGTCACATCCATGCAAACTTTGCTTTCGCCCGTTGCATCAATCAGATGTGCCCGAGACTTCCGAGTATTACCGGTCACAGTGGCAAACGTGTTGCCGGACGAACCCACCATTTTATACGTGCCGGGATTGTTATAGCCAGCTTGACCGATGCGCGCGTGATCGTAGCTATAGGTATTGTTGCCCCACCACACGAAGTACAGGCTGGACTTGTTGGCAACTGCCGTTACGTCCCAGCACAATTTCGCAGTGCCACTACTACGGTATTGCGTCGAATAGTCTGCATCCGATAACTGCGATGCAGTACCGCTGGTTGCCGTCACTTGCAATGATCGGGAAAGAAGGTTGCCCGTAACACCCGTAACAGCAGCGAGGGTAGTTGCAGTAGAGGCGGCGCTGGAAACAACACTAGAAGAGGACGCAGCAGATGCTGCAGCGGTGGCGCCGGACCCTTCCGTTTGATTATCGAACGCAACCCAAAAGTCAGTGACTCGATATGAACCACCAGCCAGCAACTCGAAGCCTGCTTGTATAGACGTAATGTATTCGGTTGTAGACATTAAGCCCCTAGCGGCCAGTGCATTAAGCAATGCAAGGTAATCAATGACCGTATCTTTGCTGCCACCGACACTCCAATCTGCGTTGAAGGGTCCAAGAAATACCTCAATTGTGTTGCCACTTGCCCAACCTGACTGATAAACAAATATGCGATATGTATTGTTCCCAACAACCAGATCCTGGCCGTCACGCGCATGCCCACCGTAAAAATGATCACAGTCGATATCTGACTGCAACATTATTGAGGTTCTTGGCATGTCACCGCCCTGTGGATTGGCGCGGTCATGCGTATACGTATCAATCAGGATATTGGCACGGTTAGCTCCACCCGCACAGCTGTTCGGCCCCTGCCACTTAAATCCGATTTTTGCCTTGGTAGTCGCTGCGATGGTTTTGCCATTGCAAGCGTAATCCACCGGCGTACCATTTTTCCAACCGCAAACAACTGCCGGATACGCATGCACGCTACCATCGTTTGAATTGACACCTTGGACACCCCAATCATGGCCATTGTTGGCCCATGTAAATTGGGAAGTGAAACCTGAATTGCCCGCCGCCCATACGCCCGGCGTTACGTATAACTTTGTACCATTAGGTTCAACGAACAGCGGAGAGTGCTCGTAAGCACTGCCGGTATTGGCCTTGGTAACCGTGGCCTGCCATACAGGATTGGTGGGTACCGTGGGTGACTGGTTGGGATCGAGCGTGCCCGTAACGGGGGTTGATGAGCCGCTCGAGGATACGGCGCTTGATGAACTGGAGACGCTGCTGCTTAGGCTCGAAGAACTGACTGAGCTCGACACGCTGCTGCTTGAACTTGCCGATCTACCGGCGCTCGACACGCTGCTGCTTGCGCTAGAGAAACTGCTGGTGTCCAATTGATCTTGTGAACTGCAACCCGCAGCGCCACCCATGGCAAGCATCGTCCCAAGCAATATGTATTTCCTAATCACAGCTAAATACCTCAATTTCATATCCGGCTCGCTAAGCAGCTTTACTTGGTGTCATACAGTCAAAAAGCCCAACACCAAACACGCCACACTGGGAGCGATAATTGCACGTCAATTTGACTTAGCCAAAATGTCTCCCATCTACGACCGACGAGACTTTGGTTACAGGCTTGCATCATTCATGTGCGCCCTTGTGCCTCATTGCACTGAAATTACACAAAAAGGGTATTTCTGAATATGCCGACCGAAGCACCGAAAAACTGGCGAAGGCCATGCTGTACGTATCAGTCAGCCGTCTTGATTACAGCGCGATAGTTTCGCCTGAGCTGATCACCAAGTTAAAGAATTGATGGGGAAGAACCCCGAGGCTGCTGTCCACTCGCTCAGGACATCGTGATAGGTTCTATCCCAAGAATCCCAAATTGCGACTGCTGAAATTGGGCAGATTGGGAAAGAGAGAATCCAGATCTGCGTCAGCAACACCAAACCAGCGCGTGAGGGTGGCCGCCACCTGATCAGTAGAAGTGGTGGGGACAATTCGTCCGTTGCCAAGATCATTGGCACCATTGATCGCCAAGCTAGGCATGGTTCCGTAGTAACGCCCGCCTTGTACCGCGCCGCCGAGTACCAAAGAATGCCCACCCCAACCATGATCAGAGCCATCACCGTTGGAACCCAGTGATCGGCCAAAATCGGATGCAGTAAATAAAGTGACATTGCTTTGCATGCCGACTTCGCCCATGGCATCCCAGAACGAACTCAAATTCTTGCTCAAGATCTGCAACAGGGATGCCTGCGTAGCAAGCTCGCCGTTGTGTGTATCGTAACCACCCATCGACACAAAAAAGATCTGCCGACCATCTGCAAATTGAGAGCGGGCTTTAATCGTTCGCGCAACCATATGCAGTTGCGCGCCTAAGTCGCTATCACCAAGAAAGGGAGGAAATGGCGTAGCTAGGTCGCCGATCGAATTGAAGGCATTTTGAACCAAGGAAACCTTACCAATCGCATTGGTACGCACAGCAGCGTACTCTTTAACAAATGGATTACTATCTACCTTCGCCTGATTCAACAAATCGATGGAAGCTTGACGCCGTGCACCAGCGCGATAGCCAGTATTGTTCAGAATATCCAGCGTTGGTGCTCCGGCCGTACCCAGCACGTACGGAATCGTCACTCGTCCATCCTGCCAGTAGTTCGCGGTACCTACATTGATATTCAAGGCCAGATTCGAACGTACACCTTGGCTGTAGTACAAGTCCGCGACTCTGCCTGCCCAGCCATAGCGTTCAGCTGAATCCGCGATAGATGTTTGCCAAAGCGTCTGCTGATCGATGTGTGAAAAGAGCTGAGGGGGCAAGGCAACTGACCCGGCTTTCGCCTGAGCTACAGTAGCTGGGCGCACCAGCGTACCGACGTTACATATAAATGTAGCATTGCCAGCATTGAATAAGGTTTGAATCTCCGGGCAACTGGGATGTAAGCCATAACTAAAGCCATCACTTGCCGCACCATTTAGCGGCAACAATGAACTTTGAGATAGCGCCAAGTTCGATCGACTCTGTGCATACGTGCTGTATCCAGCGGACGAAGTGGGCACGAGCCAATTAAACGAACTATTGCCACCAAACAGAAATACGCAAACCAGCGCTTTATAGCCACTAGTGTCCGCAGTCGCTGCGGTCGCATTTTGCATTTCACCCATCGTCGACAACATGCCCGCCGATGCGAAAGCAGTGGTACTCATGTTGAGAAACTCACGACGAGAAAACTGAAGCTTCATATAAATTGGCACCTTGAGTTATTCAGTGCTGCACGGCGTACTGAGGCGAATTGATAATCAGATCCGCTGTCTCGGCAACGCGACTGCCAGCATCAACAGCAGGGATAACACTCACGTAACCAATCAACGTATTACGCATGGAAGTGGACATCTTGCCGGCCATCAACACCAAATTCAGCTTGTCGACTAGTCCAGCAGACGTGGTCGCATACTGTTCCCACTGCGCAGTATTCAGCACCACACTGGTAGTTCCTAAAATATTCGTCTGGTTGAAATCAATGCCGGCATGCAGCACGCCGAGGCCATCCCTGAACTGATAAGCCTGCTTTTGCAACCGGTTCTCGGTCAACACCAGGGTTTTCTCATTGAGCGTCTGGAATTCAGGCGCAACAAAACCCTGATCTGTCAGCTGACCTGCACGAAGATAGTCCGGACGAAAGAAATTGAATACCGACGGAGACCCTAGTGGAGCTTGTGCAAATTCCGACAATCCGCTGAGAATTACTTGCGGCTCCATAATTTTCCCCGTCGAGTCCGAGGCTGCAAATGCACGCCATAAGTGCGTCAGCCGCAACAACGGCTCGCGAAGCTTGCCGGGGCCAGCATTATTTACTGCTTCGTTATCAGTCAAAATCTTTTTCGCCACAGCCAGCAAATCACCGCGAACGCCTTGGCCATTATCATTAAAGACGCTGGCTACCCTTGCCACGTAACCAGACGAAGGATTACTTGTTACCAAACGCTGAATCAATTGCTTGGCAATAAAGGGGCCTACATTCGGATGATTAAAGATGGTATCCAATGCGATCTTTAGATCAGCCGCCGGAGTGCCGCCAGCAGGAACAGGTGCGCCACCGAGAATTGTCTTGCTGCCAGTATCATGGTGGTTCGCATATGCAATCATCGGATTGACGTAGTCGTAATCATACTTCCAGGCGTTCTCAATGTTGGCCTGCAAGGGATTGGAAGCCCAACCGGTAAATACGCGGGCAAGATTCTCAACGTCGGCTTGAGCGTAGGTCGGAATCGGCTTGCCACTACTATCCAGCTTTACGGTTCCATCAATGTTCAGCTGCACCAAGCCGACACTGAATAGCTGCATGATTTCACGTGCGTAATTTTCGTCCGCATGTACTCCCGTCGTCGCATCCGGCTTGTCATTGCGGAACATTGACAGATACAAACCCATTGCCGGAGACAAGGTTACTTTCTCAAGCAATGTCCGGTAGTTCCCAAGTGAGTTATTGATCAAAATGTCGTAATACGAGGCCAACGAACGCGCTTCGTATTGCAGCGGACCACCGTTGTTGGAAATCACCAGAATTTCCGAGAGCGCAAACGCCATGCGCTGTCGCAGCTGATCGTTGCTCAGCACAGCATTCGTCAGCCATACCGGATAAATATCGGAATTTCTGCTGGGCACTGACGGCAAGGTCAATGTAGGTGTGGCCGCCGCTTGATCGGTAAACCATTTGTCATAGCTTTGCAAACTCGTTGTCGCCACGCTATCTAGCGTCGGACCAAAAGTTGCCTGCGTCAGTAACGTAGCCGCGCTCAGCTCACCCATCGGATTGGCGGTAGGTACCGAAGAGCTACTAGAACTAGCAGAACTGGAACTGCTGCCAACACTACTACTCGAACTGGCGGAGCTACTACTTGAGCTAGATGAGCTAGTGGAGCTACTTGAACTTACTGCCAAGGAACTCGTTTGGTCATTTGAACCGGAACAGCCAGCAAGCAGCGCTACTAAAACGAGTGTAATTAGTCGCAACTGGCCGGTAACAAACATACGCTCCATCCCAAAATGCACTCTTTAAAAATCTGGACACTATCCTAATCCGTAGGAAATAAACCCAATTCCAATTGGACATAAGACCGATGACTGCGTCTTCGTGTTGGCGAATTTTCGTTTACCCTCCCTTATGTCGCAATTGTCTCCTGACCCCGACTACTTAAAGCGACACGGGGCCACCTCACTCAGTATTGACCATATTGATCTTGCCCCTAAAAAACGGACACCGTCTTCGGATCAACGTTCAGGATCATTACGATGTCTGAAGAGACATAGCCCAGGTTCAGGCAGTTCAGGATATTCGCTCGGCGAATCACTCGTGGCTCTTCAATGCCAAGCAAATGACGCACTCGTTGCAGCTCTGGCGGCTTCAGTCGCAAAATTATCGGCACCACTCGATCAGTTGACCTCTCGAAATAAAGAAGTCACTCTAAATCATGCCAACTACATCATGCGGAAAAACTTTCCGGACGAACTACTAGAGACACTTGTGCGCCCCCCAATGACGTAAACGGCCGGAATTCCCCTACCATAACGGAAAAATCAGTCCGACAACCTTCTACGCAGGCGCGCGCAGGGCTTTTCGACATACTTATAGATAGTCCACGCCAGACAAACTGATGTGCTGAGCGACAGCAACGCCTGCAAGAGCGGGTGCCATGATTCAAAGAGTCGCGCAACGGCCAATATCACCGCGAAATGCACCAAGTAGAGCGAGTAAGAAAGCACGCCGATAAAACTTAGGAATGGAGCATTAATTGGTTTAAAGACAATCCAATCGCTACATCTGATGCAAACAACAAATAGACCTGTCAACGCCACGCCTTGAAGCGTGTACCGAGCCGTCTCGCGAAATGCTTCTGCTCGATACAATAAACAAAAAGCAAGCAACAGGATTGATACAGGAAATACTACAAACTTCCAAAAACCTTCTTTGCGCGAAGTCGGATCCAATACCGGATTGTTCCATACAGCCAATGCACAACCGAACAGTATTGAATCAACGCGCGTATCACTACCCATATAGGTCCTATCCGTCGCCACACCCACCCCCATAACCAGGTAAACGCGCCACAGTAGTACCACCCCACACAGGCTCCATAATAGTATTGCCTGCGTGCGCCCGGTAAACTCAAATTTACGCATGGCGATATAAATCAAGGGGAACAGCAAATAGAAATGCTCCTCGACCGCCAACGACCAATACACGCCAGTTCCTGCCGGCTGCCCCGCATAGCCGTGGTTAATCAACCAGTAGTTAGTGTAGTGCAGCGCTTGGGCCGCCACCGCAGGAACAGTGAGAGTCCCCGGTGGATCAAAGATAAGAGCAATGACCGCCGTCACGCCGAGAACCAGGTAAAACGGCGGCAAGATACGCAAAACGCGACGCAGCCAAAAATGCCTCAGGCTTACCCGACCATTCTTTTCATACTCAGCACGCATCAGTGTGGTAATCAAATATCCGCTCAAAAAGAAGAAAATAGTTACACCAAAACCACCCGGAACCACCTGCTCCAGCCCAGCATGAGCGACATAGACTAGTAAAAAACTGATAGCACGAAGGCCATCCAATGAGGGGATACGAAGAGTCACAGTTCAAGTAGTTAGAATTTGTACATCGCTGCCGCTAACGTCGCCCGCGACCGAAAGTTGGGTGGATGTGCGTTGCTTTCATCAAGGAGTGCTGATCCAGACCGGCCCGTTGCCTTAGTTGTTGCTGTTGAGCCTCCAGCAACGAACGTGACAATGACAAAGTGGCAATGGTCATGATGACAAACTCGACGCTGCGTACATTCAGCCAATGGGACTCGGAAAGATTGCCCACAAGCTGTTGAAACAGCAGCACAAGAAAGAGAGTCCCTTGTGCACGATTGAGCAAGAACAAGCTAATCGCCTGACGCAAGTACACAATAACGTATCCCATTAAAATCACACCACCAATCGACCCCAAGTCATTAACCACATCAAGATATCCATTGTGAGCTTCTGTGGGGTAGAAGCTGAGTCTCCTGATCATCTCGTACGACGGGGATGTAATCATTCTCCCGACCCAGTAAGCACCATACCCAGTGCCGAGAAATGGATTCAGTGCAATGTGATCGTTCATCACTTCCCAGATAGAGGTACGTCCGGTAAACGTCAGATCTTTGCCGGTCATCATGGTTATGGGCTTCAATATAAATTCAAGCCCAGGGACCAAACGGAGCACGGCGACTGAATACAGCAAGATAATCGCTACAAACGTACCAATTATATAAGGCATGTATCTTTTTAAGCCTTGTGGCGTCTGAATCAACATCAGCATCAGCAAAGTGGAAAAAATCGTAGCCATAAAACATGTGGAACTACGAGATTTCACCAAGCAAAAAGCAGAAATAATGACGAAAATTGCGCTCATTGGGCGATTGACGCTACGCGACATGAATGCATGGATCCACAATAATGTGGCAAAACCCGACAACGATCCAAAACCATTTTTTTGAACTGCCAGCCCGTGCCAAGCACCGATCAATTCCGCTTGCTGTACTTGCTCTAGGGCCAGTTGCGGGTTGGCGATAACAAAAACGATTGATCCCAGCAACAAGGCGGTAAGCACAGTACGGACGACTGACTGGAACCGGGTCCCGTGCCAAGCCACCATCGAAAACGCCAGAGCCGCAAATGTGATTGTGAAGACGCGGATCATGCGTCGAATGGTTACCGATGGGTCTATCGACCACAGGACGCTGGCTAGAGCCAAACCGACAAAATACCACAGATAGGGATTGCCTGCGCGCACTAACTGCCGTGCTTGTGCCATGCGACCCACCACTATCGAGAAGCTCGCGCCCAACAAAGACAGCCAGATGAGTCGGCTGACCGGACTCCCTGAAGTCGGCATGGAGCCGTCCTGCAAGGTTACTCTGTAGTCGAACCCCTCCGGAACGACCATAAAAACAATCAACACCCAAATAACTACTGTCATCAACCCTGAGTAGCTACGATCCTGCATTGCGTACGCTGGGCTAACAGAACGATTCATTGCACTTTTGTGCTGTACTCGCTGCGCTGATGGCGATTGCCCGACTTGGTTCTTGGCTCTGATCATGGATGATTAATACTTCTAACAATTTAATCGACAACCACTCTAAACCGGCAAACTCGAAAGCCAACCCGCAGGGCATACGCTTATCAGTATTCATGACTGCACAGTACAGTCTCAACGGAAATCATTACCCAGATTCACTAACTGCCGCTGGGCGAACTTGGAGCTTCAGGAGTAGTAAATTTCCGAGTTCCATCGTAACAGCCAAGGGAACCGTTGATTGAGTTACCGATCGCAAGTCAAACAAAATTTTCGAAGTAGCAAACAACCCTCATCACCGCTGATAAACAGTCCGCAAGTACTTGGCACATTACCGCTGCTGCGCCTTGAACCCGCATTACTCGAAGCGAATGCGCAACTCCGTACCATATACCGTGTTATTGTAACTAAATTGATCAATATTTGATTTGCGTGTCTCAACCCGACCGTACGGAGCCAATACCATCCACTTGGTCAAGTTGAACGTAGTGAGCAGCTCTGCGTATTTCGAGCGGTCACTGCGATCCACGCCGATGACACCTGGAGCAACATTACCGCCGGCAAATTTGCCTTGGTTCAGAGAGTAGTTAAACGCAAAATTTGCTTTTTGGGTTGCCTGCCAGCTCAACCCGGCCACACCTCCGGTATTGATTTCAGTCGTTGCACCCGCGTTGTAAATATAAGTATTGATAGCGCGAACCAATTGAAAACTAAACGAAGTTTTACCGGTTAGACGGCGCTTGTAGCCCAACGAGCCCGTAGTCGCGTTGACGGTGTTATCGGCATTCAACTGCAATTGATTTCGTCGGGTGTAACCCACCGCACCATTAAAGGACGTACGGTCACTCAACTTATAGTTAGCAGTAATTTGTCCAGTGGTCTGCTTGTACTTAATCGTTTCGTCGTTTTCCAACCCAACAAACTTACCCTGAGCAGAGATCGCCTCAAAACCTGTCGAGAGATTGGCAGCTCCCACATATTTGATACCAGTCTTGAAACTGGTTTCGGTGACACCAAAATTAGGCCGTAGCGGCGGCTGGGGCGAATCCAGCCGATAATCCTGCCCACCAAGCTCAATTCGCCAATTTTTAGAGACATTCAAATTGGCATCGAGATTGAACACCGACTCATCCTCCAAGTTCAGTTGACTCTTAACACGGTTTTGGTCATCCACGAATGCAACCTGACGCCTTTCTTTTTTGTAAGCGAGCTTGCCATCGACCAAACGTGTCAGTGCCCAGTCAAGGCCACCTGTCCACCTGTATTCGGAATGATTAAATTGGCTAAAGTTACTGTAATTGATCCGCCGACCCTCGGCAGCGGCGAAAAACTTCTGACGACCCGCAGTAAACTCAGCTTCTGCACCGGCAATGTAAAACAACCCAACGTCGTCGAACATTTTCTCCCCGTTTGCAGCGGTTTCTGGGTTAGATCTCGACACTGCAAACAGATTCGAATAATGCTGATATTTCGCTATGCCATAGGGAATCAAGTTCGCCGCAGCATGCGCCGCTGATTGGAGCGTGGCCGCGACAACCCCAGCAATCAAAGCAGTTACAAGCCTGCCACTGAAGGGTACCGTGATACTTTTTCTTAAGGTATGCGCTTTAACATCCACGTAAATCACCTTCTCCTGACAGAGTTAGACATAAGAGCACACCTCAAACCAGAGCAGTGCTGCCCGGAGCCAGTTACGGCAATACACATGATGAGGTAGCGGGCCGAGCAGAATAATTGCGTTGGCCGACAGAATTCCACCTTTGGCTTACGATACGCGTGTGGACTTATACCTTAAACGCCTACCGGGATCCATCTAATGAGCCCCGGCCCCGCAGTAAACATAGAGCTTATTGCACCGAACTGCAGCGCACGGTACTCCGCGCACCGCGATAAAGATGGCGTCCCCAAGGGGATTCGAACCCCTGTTACTACCGTGAAAGGGTGGTGTCCTGGGCCTCTAGACGATGGGGACGCTGGCCTAAAACTCAACAATCTTGCTGCAAATCTGGTGGAGCCAGGCGGGATCGAACCGCCGACCTCTTGCATGCCATGCAAGCGCTCTCCCAGCTGAGCTATGGCCCCACAGCAAGGGAGCGCACTGTAGAGAACCGTCGCTGACGTGTCAAGAAACGCTCACGGTTTTTAAGCCGACCTTAAATATCGCTCTATGCGGCTTACCAAGCCAAGTTGAATTCGCAACACCAATGGCAGTAGTAGATGCGCCTTTTAGTTAGCGCGCAGTACAAATTTAGTCTTGTTTAGCAGTCCAAATATGCGGGGACCACGGATCAGGTAGCGTTTCGCAAGGCGGCGCGGATCCTGAAATAATCGGTATAGCCATTCCATGCCAATCCGCTGCATCCACTGCGGTGCCCTAGTCTCGGTGCCCGTCAGGAAATTGATAGAAGCACCAATACACAGCACCAAACCTTTAGCGACCCCACGCTGCTGCAAGTGATAAGCCAGCATTTCCTGTTGCGGACACCCCACAGCCAGCAAGCAGAACCTAAATGGACTGTGTTCCTCAATAAATTTCAGGCAAGTTTCGACTGCATTGGCATCCCGGGCAAAGCCCATGGGCGGATTAAAGTGCTGCAATCCTCGCAGTCCATGGCGATCAATCAGCGCCTGTGCCTGCTCACCGCTACCACCGATCAAGACCACGGTATCATTGGGCGAAATTATGCTGGCAAACAACTCTGCGGTGATATCGCTGCCAGGACATACCGCCGGATTGACCCCTTGGACAAGCTTTAGCAGCATTGCCAGAAACCGGCTGTCAAGCAATACATAGGCTGCGTCAGCGTAGTACTCACGGAATTGAGGTTCATCATGCCAGCGGATCAAGTGATCAACGTTCGGCGTAACAACATAACCATACCGGGAGGAGCCAAATCCGGCAGCAATTTCTCTGAAACGCTCCAGATCATAGTTATCGAGTTCATGCAACCTACGCATATCGCCCCTCATCCACCGAGCCACGCTGCCACATATATCGCATAAATTCTGGCTGCAATCTGGAATACTTTACAGCAACTAGTGCACACTTCGTGCTGCTCCGAGAGGCAGCAAAGCAGCGACTAAATTGGTAAGGATTAGGCCCGAGAATGATTTTCGACACAAGCGACCTTGCTGATGGCAGCACACTCACTGCGGATATTTGCATTGTAGGTGCCGGGGCTGCCGGAATATCTATTGCGTTAGAGCTGATCGGCAGCGGCATCGATGTTCTGGTGCTCGAATCTGGCGGCCTGCGTGAGGAAGCAACAACTCAGGCACTATATTCGGGTACGGTCGCCGATGAGCGATTACATAGTCCGCCCGACAAGTATCGACAACGACGCTTCGGCGGCACCACCACCATCTGGGGCGGTCGCTGCATGCCATTTGACGATGTTGACTTCGAGGTACGCGACTACGTACCCAACAGTGGCTGGCCTTTCGACCGCGAATCAATCATGCCGTTTTATCCGCAAGCAAACCGGCTCTGCGAAGCCGGCTCCATGGCCTACACCATGGCAGAGGCTTTCGGGACGCCGCAGCGACCGATGATTGACGGCTTTCACAGCAACAACTTCACCACCGACACATTGGAGAGATTCAGCTGTCCGACGGATTTCGGCGTGAGGTATGGTCACAAACTGCGCGCAGCACCAAACGTTCGCGTACTGCTGCATGCAAATGTAACAGAACTGTTGCTCAACGAGTCGGGCACCAACGTCGATACCGCTGCAGTACGCACACTTGCAGGCAAAAAGCTCGCCGTGAGAGCTAAACAGTTTGTGCTCTCAACCGGCGGGCTTGAAGTGGTACGTCTTATGCTGGCAAGTCGTGGTGTCCAGAAAAATGGTATTGGCAATCACCATGATGTACTCGGTCGCTACTACATGTGCCACCTCGCCGGCACCATCGGCGCGCTCAAGTTCAACCCGCCGCTGACATCGGTCTGGCACGGCTACGATGTTTCAGACGAGGGCATATATTGTCGGCGCCGCTTCGCACTCAGGGCTGGCACTCAACGCAAACTTGGCATCGGCAATTTCATTGCCCGCCTGCATCACCCCCGCATCACCGAACCTGCGCACCAGAATGCCATCCTGTCTCTATTGTTCCTGGCGAAGTTCATTATTCCCTACGAATACGGCAAGCGCCTGCATGGCGATGAATCAGCCAGCCTGAAAACCTGGCTAAAACATATTGGCAATGCGGCTGCCGGCCCATTCGATGCGTTGGGTTTTGCATGGCACATGCTGCGCGATCGTCGGCTTGCCGAGCGAAAATTCCCATCCATCATCATCCGCTCCAAAGCGAATCTTTACAGCCTGGACTTCCATGCCGAGCAGCAACCCAATCCTGAAAGCCGCCTTACGCTAAGCGACACTACGGATGTACTCGGCATGCCACAGCTCAAGATCGATTGGCGCTACACCGCAGGTGACGTTGATACGGTCAGTCGTGCGATTGCTTTACTTTCCAATGACATCAATCAGTCGGGAACAGGTCACTTTGACTACGACCCTCAAACCGTAGAATTCGAGATAACGCGCTACGGTGCCTATGGCGGGCATCACATCGGCACAGCGCGCATGGGAACCGACCCACGGACCAGCGTTGTCGATACCAATTGCCGCGTGCATGGAGTTGAAAATTTATTCATCGCCAGTGCAGCTACTTTTCCTACTTCGAGCCAGGCCAACCCCACGCTAACCATCGTCGCCATGGCACTGCGCCTAGCCGAACATTTGAAGGGCCTTGCTCGATGAAGCAACGAGTATTGATTTTGGGTGCGACTGGATTTATCAGCAGACGCATTGTCAACGCGCTAGCAAAAACCGATTGGGCCACTCCCGTCGCAGCGAGCCGCCGCATAATTACTGGATTATCGACCTCACTCATAGAAACCATCCCTCTTGACGCAACTGACGAGACCGCATTAACCAAGGCGCTCGCTGGCGTCACATCTGTGGTCAACTGCGTAGCAGGCGATGCCGACACCATCGTACTTGGGGCGAAGATGCTGTTTAGCGCAGCTGGGCGCATGGCTTCCGCACCACGTATCGTGCACATGAGCAGCTTAGCTGCCTACGGCTCAGTCACTGGTGCGATTGACGAATCCACACCACTGCTCGGTGATCTGGACGCCTATTCCAAGGCCAAAGCCACGACAGAACAACTCGGCCAGACATACCCGAACCTGGTCACCCTGCGGCCAGGCATCGTGTATGGACCGGAAAGCCCTTGGTGGAGTGATCGCATTGCACGACTGTTATGTGCACGCCGCCTTGGCGATCTCGGCGACGTGGGCAATGGATTCTGCAATCTGGTTCACGTCGACGACGTCGTTACAGCGGCAATCGAAGCGGTTCGTCGACCCGGTATCGAAGGACAGGCATTCAACTTGTCATGCCCTACACCGCCTACCTGGAATGAGTACTTCGCAATGTATGGGAAAGCATTGGGCGTAAATCCAATCGCCAAGATTTCCAGATTACGGTTGGCGTATGAACTGAAATTGCTGGCCATACCACTCAAGGCCATCGAGGTCACCGCCACCAAACTCAAGCGCCCTGACTGGCACCCAACTCCACCACTTCGCCCATGGTTGGTGACGCTGTGTCAGCATGAAATTCAATTGCGGGTGCACAAGGCAGAAAACTTGCTAGGCCTGCACTGGACTCCGCTGCCACAAGGGCTACAACAAACTGCCGCCTGGTTTTTAGCCGGTGGCAGAACCTGAGCCAATGCCAGACGTGACAACAGGATTGAGAATATGAAAATTGCGATTGTCGGTTGTGGCTTTGTGGCCGATTTTTATATGCAGTCACTGCCGCTGTATCCCAATCTGGAACTGGTCGCAGTGACTGACAGAGACAGTAATCGGCTACAGGAATTTGCAGCCTTCCATCACCTGACATGCGCAAAGCCGGCACTTGATGACGTACTACGCGATCCTGAAATTGGCTTGGTACTGAACCTCACCAACCCAGACAGTCACTACGAAGTTTCCAAGGCATGCCTGGAAGCGGGCAAGAACGTGTATTCGGAAAAGCCCATCGCCATGAGTATTGCGCATGCGAAGGAATTGGTCGAATTGGCGACGAAGCGTGGACTGCGTATTGCTTCTGCGCCCTGCAATGTTCTCAGTGAAACAGCACAATCGCTCTGGAAAGCACTACGCGAAAATCAGGTTGGCAACATCAGACTAGTTTATGCCGAAATGGATGACGGCATGGTGCACCGTATGCCCTACCGACAGTGGTTGAGCGATTCTGGCAGACCATGGCCCTACAAGGACGAATTCGAAGTTGGCTGCACGCTTGAACATGCGGCCTACTACACCACCTGGCTCACCGCCTTCTTCGGACCAGCTGTATCAGTCACTGCATTTTCGTCGTGCCTGTACCCAGACAAGGAAACCGACGTACCACTGGATCGCGATGCACCCGATTTGTCGGTGGCGTGCATTCGTTTCGCATCCGGTGTGGTGGCGCGTTTAACTTGCAGCATCATCGCGACACGCGATCAGCGACTACGTTTCTTCGGCGACAAAGGCGTTCTGTCCGTCGACGACTCCTGGAACTATCGCGAACCAATTCACATCAGGCGCATGATCAATATTCGCCGACGCATGATCCTGTCACCCATAGCCAAAAAGTATCCACTGGTAAAAACCCAACGCACACAAAAACTGCGGCGCGGTGCCAACCCGATGGAGTTCTGTCGCGGACCCTCGGAGCTTATCGCCGCAGTGACCGAACGCCGCGAGTCGCACATGCCCATGGACTATTGCCTGCACAACAATGAAATCGTGCTGGCGATTCAGAACGCCCTCGAGAACGGTTCCACTTATCATATGACCACCACTTTCAACACCATTGTTCCCATGCCTTGGGCGGTCTAACCAATGAGCCAACGAGTCCTGATCTTGGGCGCAGACAATTTCGTGGGCAAGCGCGTTACGACCGCGCTGACACAAACTGATTGGGCGCAACCCTTTGCGGTAAGTAACGACACGCTGCAAGCGTCTATTGACACGGCTGACTGCGTCATCAGCTGCACGATGGGGCAACCCAGCCACATAGAAGCCATTGCACGTACACTGTTTACTGCCGCTAAAGGCCTGGTAAAAGCACCACGCATTGTCCATGTCAGCTCCATGACTGTGTATGGCTCGGCAAGTGGTCTCGTTGACGAAAATACCCCTTTGAAAAGTGATCTTGGCACCTATGCAGCCGCGCGCATCGCGGCGGAGCAACTGGCCTCGTCCTGCTCGCGCGTGGTCACGCTTCGTCCCGGTTGCGAATACGGCCCTGACTGCACCGCCTGGAGCGAACGCGTTGCGCGCTGGCTCATGGCAAAGCGACTCGGCGATCTCGGTGCAGCAGGTGATGGCTACTGCAACCTGCTATTCATTGATGACCTCGTTACAGCAATTATTGCGGCAGCCAAACTCCCCGGCATTGAAGGTCAGGCCTTCAACTTGGGTACATCGGAAGTACTGACGTGGAATGACTACTTCGTACGTTTTGCAAAAGCATTGGGTGCGGTGCCGGTGAAGCGCATCAACCAACGCCGATTACGTGTTGAAACCAAACTTCTGGCCCCACCTTTGAAAATCATGGAACTCGTGTTTGGCGCACGCAAGTCGCAGCAATGGGCCTTACCACCTGCCATCCCACCGTCGGTGCTCAGTGTATGCAGTCAGGAAATCAAGATGAATGTCAGCAAAGCCGAGTCCATGCTCGGTATGCACTGGACACCAGTCGATGCGGGACTGGCGCGTACGGCAAACTGGACTCACAGCCAGCGCAAGTCGCGCTAAACCAACTACATTCACTCCTGTAAATCGCCCCGGACAGAACACATCTAATGAACATTCAATCCCCAACACGATACCCGCTGTCAGCACGAACCATAGCGGTTTGGGTCTGCACCATGCTTCTAGTATCGGCGTGCGGCTCGAAAGCCCCGCCCCCCTCCTCCGCACCGCAGGGCCAATGGATCAGCATTTTTAACGGCCAGAATCTCGATGGCTGGACCGCCAAAATCGCGGGCCACGCGGTGGGCGAAAATTATGCGGATACGTTTCGCGTCGAAAATGGCATTTTGCGAATCGCGTACGACAAATACGGTCAGTTCGGCGAGCAGTTCGGCGGACTCTACTACAAAGACAAATTTTCCCATTACTGGATCCGGGTTGAGTATCGTTTTGTAGGTGATCAGGCAGCTGGTGCACCTGCATGGGCAGTACGTGATAGCGGCATTTTTTTGCACGCACAGTCCCCGAACAGCATGCAAAAAGACCAGCAATTCCCGGTCTCTCTTGAGCTAAATATGCTTGGTGCCAGTTTCCGTGGTCGCCCGACCGGTGATGTATGCACCAATGGTGGTGTAACCATTGTTGTCAACGGTGCCAAGCTGACGGATAAATGCACCCGTATGAGCTCCACCACCATGCGCGGTGATCAATGGGTAACTGCCGAAGCGGAAGTGAAAGGCGGAACTTCCATCAAGCACTACGTCAACGGCCAGTTGATCGTTGAATATCAACAGCCACAACTCAGTAGCAGTGATCCTGACAGTGCGAGACTGTTGGCCGCTGGTGCCAATGCACAGATCATTGACGGCTACATTGGTCTGGAATCAAACGGCCATCCTGTGGAATTCCGCAAGATCGAGATATTGCCGCTCGATACCCCAACTGCAAACGTGGTAACAGATGCCCCGTCGGAAGCAACCGGCAACTCAAGCGAGCACTCCGGCAGCTAGCCGGAGACGTACTCAGCTGCACGCTTGAGTCGAGCAACAACCGCAGCTCGACTCACTAACGCCACCGTCGCATCAATCGGTGGTGACACCGCACCACCACAAACCGCAACTCGCAGCGGCTGCGCAACCTTACCCAGACCTACATCAAACTGTGCCGCAACGGCATTGATCACCTCGTGAATGGCTACGGCATTCCAGTCAGACGAAGCAGCTAGTCCGGCCTCAAGTGCCGCGAGAATTGGCTTAGCCTCAGCAGTCAGGTTTTTCTTCGCTGCTTTCTCATCATAGCTATCGAAATCACGGAAAAAATACAGCCCAGTTTGCGCCATCTCCTTCAGTGTCTTGGCACGCTCACGCAGAATATTGGCCACCGCTTCGAGCAAGGCTTGGTCGTTCGTCTCCACTCCCAAACGGCCCAGCTGGTCACGCAAACCAATAGCGAGTTCCGCAGCGGGAGCCTTCATGATGTGCTGCTGATTCAACCACAGTAATTTCTCAGGATTAAACGCCGACGCCGACTTATTGACATCTTTGATGTCAAATAACCGAGTCATTTCCTCCAACGTGAACACCTCCTGATCACCATGCGACCAGCCCAGACGCACCAGATAGTTGAGCAATGCCTCAGGCAAGTAGCCTTCGTCTTGGTACTGCATCACGCTGACTGCACCATGACGTTTGGAGAGCTTGGCACCATCTGGACCGAGAATCATCGGCAGATGCGCATACACTGGCGGTGTCGCGCCCAGTGCACGCAGCATGTTGATCTGGCGCGGCGTGTTATTGAGGTGGTCATCACCACGCACCACATGGGTAACGCCCATATCCATATCATCAATCACCACGCAGAAATTGTAAGTCGGCGTGCCATCGGAACGAGCGATGATCAAGTCATCCAGCTGGGTGTTTTCAAATGCCACTCGCCCGTGGATCTGATCATCCACCAACACCGTCCCCTCCAGTGGATTCTTGAACCGAATCACCGGCGGCACTCCCTCACGCACATCGGTACGGTCACGCCACCGTCCGTCATAGCGAGGATTCTGTTTGGCAGCCATCTGGCTGGCGCGCAAGGCTTCCAGCTCTTCCTTGGTGCAATAACAACGATAAGCCTTACCTTCACGCAACCACTGCTCAATCACTTCACGATACCGATCCATGCGCCGAGTTTGGTAGTACGGACCTTCATCGGCGGTCAAACCTAACCACTGCATGCCATCGAGAATGACCTGAGTTGCCGCCTCTGTGGAGCGCTCGATATCGGTATCTTCCACCCGCAGGATGAATTTGCCGTTATGGTGTCTGGCGTATAGCCAAGAAAATAGCGCCGTACGTACCCCGCCAATATGCAGCATGCCGGTAGGACTGGGAGCAAAGCGGGTACGGACGGTCATGGCAAGGAGATTCCTGCTGAAGAAGACAAGAGCCTAATTCTCTTGCGAAGCAGAGTACCCAAGCGCTTGTTATATATGGTGGGCGGTACAGGATTTGAACCTGTGACCCCTGCCGTGTGAAAGCAGTGCTCTACCACTGAGCTAACCGCCCTTTTAAGGGGTGCGTAGTGTAGGGAGGCGGGGGGTTACGGTCAATTGCCCGCAAAGGTCAACAATATTAACCGCAGGACGGTTAATGAACCGCCGCTACGAAATGCAACGACCTAACCTGCCCCCTAGCCTCAGTGCGCCGCTTCGCCGCCAATCATGGCCAGCAACTCAGCCGTTTTCGCTTGCATCAGGCCCACATCAGCGCGGCTTTCCACATTCAACCGCAGCAATGGTTCGGTGTTAGACGAACGTAGATTAAAACGCCAATCGGCGAATTCAATGGACAGTCCGTCAGTGTAATCCACCGCCAGCGCGCCCGTCTTGTAATGGTCTTCAATCTGCTTGATCGTCACCTTGGCATCTGGGACACGTCGATTGATTTCACCACTGGCCGGAAAGGCAGCAATACGCTCCCCCACCAGCGATGACAGGGTCTTGCCCGTCTCGCATAGTAACTGCGTTACCAACAACCATGGCACCTGACCACTGTCACAGTAACCAAAGGCACGGAAGTAGTGGTGCGCACTCATCTCGCCGCCGTAGATGGCATCATGCTGGCGCATGACGTCCTTGATGAAGGCATGTCCAGATTTGGATTGAACCGGCACGCCACCCAGCGACTTCACCATATCCAACGTCGCCCACGTTAGTCTTGGGTCAAACACAATGCGCGCGCCCTGCTCACGCTTCAGGAACATCGAAGCTAACAAACCAACTATGTAGTAACCCTCGATGAATTCACCGCGCTCGTCAAAAAAGAAACAGCGGTCATAATCGCCATCCCACGCAATACCCAGATCGGCTTTATGCTCCTTGATCGCCTTGATGGTCGAAGCGCGATTCTCTTCCAGCATCGGGTTGGGTACGCCATTGGGAAAGGTACCATCGGGTTGATGATGAATCTTGATGAATTCAAATGGCAGGTACTTTTCCAGGCTGTCGATCACCGCACCGGCACCGCCATTGCCCGCATTAACCACTACTTTCAACTGCTTTAATTTGCTGGCATCGACGTAAGAGCGTAGATGCTCGATGTACTTGTCCCAAGTGTTGAGTTGGTGCAACTCTCCTCTACGCGCAGGCGTGGTGTACACATCCGCATCGGCAATCGCCTTAATCTCGAACAAGCCTGTGTCACCACTAATAGGCCGCGATTGCTCACGCACAAACTTCATGCCGTTGTAATCAGGCGGATTATGGCTGGCGGTGACCATGATGCCGCCATCCATTTGCTCGGCAAAGGTGGCAAAGTACACGCCTTCCGTACCACACAGGCCGATGTCATACACATCCACACCAGAGTCGAGCAACCCTTGCGTCAAGGCGGCGCATAGCTCCTGACTGGACAAGCGGATATCCCGCCCGACGATGACACGCTTCGGCTTCAACCATTCAGCATAGGCACGACCAACTCGATATGCCACGTCCGGATTGAGCTCTGTCGGGATACGTCCACGCAGGTCATAGGCCTTGAATCCGGCGATAGCAGACATTTCAGACTCCATAGATGACGGTATAAATCGGTCTCCCATTGTGGCGAACGATTGGGTACCGAGCAATGCGAATTAGCCATGCCAAACTCATCAAACATAAAAAAACGCACAACCTAGTGTGCGTTTTTTCAGCTGAGGCGAATCACTCAACGAGTGCTGGACTTCTCGCCTTCGCGACCGTACACATCTTGAAAGCGAACAATGTCGTCTTCGCCCAAGTAGGTACCTGACTGCACTTCAATGATATGCAGTGGAATTTTTCCGGGGTTATCAACCCTGTGTTTTGAACCCAGCGGAATATAGGTGGATTGATTCTCTTCCAGCAGGAACACCTTGTCGTCACAGGTAATACGTGCCGTACCCGATACCACCACCCAATGCTCAGCACGGTGATGATGCAGCTGCAGCGACAAGGATGCGCCCGGATTCACCACCAACCGCTTCACCTGAAAGCGTTCGCCTGAATCGATGCTGTCGTAGCTACCCCAAGGACGGAATACTTCGCGATGCAATGAAGTTTCATACCGACCCTGTTTCTTCAGCTCATTGACCAGTACTTTAACGTCCTGCACCCGATCTTTCGGCGCCACCATCACCGCGTCCTTGGTTTCAATCACCACGTGATCTGTCAGACCTACTGTTGCCACCAAACGGCTGGTCGAGTGCAGATAGCAACCCGCTGTATCACTCACCAACACGTCACCAATGGTGACATTACCGGCTGCATCGGCTGGAATGGCTGCGTGCAAGGCTGACCATGAACCGACGTCACTCCAACCTGCATCCAACGGTACCACCACAGCTTTGTTGGTTTTTTCCATCAACGCATAGTCAATGGAATCACTGGGGCAAGCGGTAAATTCGTCGGTCGGCAGTCGGGTGAAGTCCAGATCATGCTTGGCTGCCGTAAACGCCGCCACGCAGGCATCGTGCATGGCAGGCGCGTAGTGACGCAGTTCGTCCAGTACGACGCGTGCGCGGAACATGAACATGCCACTGTTCCAGTAATATCGCCCTGACGCCAGATACTTCTCGGCGGTAGCCAAATCAGGTTTTTCAACGAATTCAGCTACAGGAAACTCCGGGCCATCACCCTCGCCCCGGCGAATATAGCCATAGCCAGTCTCGGGTTTGGCCGGCACCACACCAAAGGTAACCAACTGACCTGCCTCGGCCGCCTTTAACCCCACCTGCACCGCCGCCTGAAACGCCACCACGTCGCGAATCACGTGATCGGCAGGCAGCACCAGCAATACAGGGTCATTCGCATTGTCAGCGGCATTGATTGCAGCCAACGCCGCCACGGCCACCGCAGGTGCGGTGTTGCGACCAACAGGTTCAAGCAGAATGGCACTAGCAGCGGTTTTGACTTGGCGTAACTGTTCAGCGACCAGAAAGCGATGGCTTTCATTGCAGACCACGATGGGTGCACTGACACCAGTTACGCCATCCAAGCGCGCCAAGGTTTCTTGCAACATCGTTCCTTTGCCCACCAGCGATAGCAACTGTTTGGGGTACAGCTCGCGCGACAGTGGCCATAATCGCGTACCAGAGCCACCAGACAAGATCACCGGAATCAACATGCGTACTTCCTCTGCATGATTTACATACGTAATGAGGGCGGATCACGAACCGCCCCTATGGAGTGAGGCACGGGGCGATACTACAAAGGTCGCGCAGTAGAGGCGCTCGCGAGCGCCTCACCATCAAAACCCTACAACTTCAACCGACCCGAAGCCTCAAGATACTCGATGATTTTTGCAACGCAATCATCTATATGCAGCTTTGAGGTATCCAGCACAATCTCGGCGGCCTCAGGAGCCTCATAGGGGGAACTGATACCAGTAAAGTTCTGGATTTGTCCCTGCCGCGCACGATTGTAGAGCCCCTTGGGGTCGCGACTTTCGCACACTTCCAACGAGGTACTGACATACACCTCGATGAATTCGCCCGCTTCCACCAGATCACGCACCAGCCTACGGTCGCTACGGAATGGCGAAATAAAGGCCGTCAGCACAATCAACCCCGCATCCACAAACAACCGCGACACTTCGCCGATGCGACGCACGTTCTCTACCCGCTCACTGTCAGTAAAACCCAGGTCACGGTTCAGGCCATGGCGCACATTGTCGCCATCCAGCAAGTAACTGTGATAACCACGGCGGAACAACTCCTGCTCCACCGCATTGGCAATAGTCGACTTGCCCGCGCCGGACAGACCGGTGAACCACAGAATGCAGGGTTGCTGGCTCTTTTGATTGGCACGCTGTTGGCGAGTAATTTCCAGTGGCTCGCTATACACATTGCCGTGAACTTCATGCGCCTTCACTGCGGCACTGCGCCGGATCATGCCCGCACCGGCGGTGGTGTTATTGATCCGATCCACCACAATAAAACTGCCGGTTTCGCGGCACAGATCGTACACGTCATAAGCCACTGCGTGACTCAGTGCGATCTTGCACACCGCGATCTCATTGAGCTTCAGCTCTACTGCGGCATGACGCGACAAGTCATTCACATCAACCCGATACTCAATCTGCTGGATGGTGCCACGTACATACTGATTGCTGATCTTGAAGTCATACTGCTTGCCGGGCAGTAGTGGTTGTTCGGCCATCCAGATCAGGTGTGCATCGAACTCGCGCGCCACGGTAGGAGCACGATCAGGATGTGCCAGCAAGTCACCGCGCGTGATATCGATTTCATCTTCCAGAGTCAGCGTCACTGCCATCGGCGCAGTGGCCTGGCTGAGCTTGCCGTCATAGGTCACGATTTCCTTGACGCGAGTGGTTTTGCGCGACGGCAACGACATAATCTGATCGCCGACTCGCACCTGACCTGCTACCAGCGTGCCGGCATAACCACGAAAATCCGCACTCGGTCGATTCACATACTGCACCGGAAACCGCAGATCTTCAGCCAAGTCATCGCTGATATCCACGCTATCGAGTATCTCCAGCAATGGCTGGCCTCCGTACCAAGGCATACTGGTTGATGGATTGACGACGTTATCGCCTTTAAGCGCAGAGACAGGCACCACGCGCACATCTTGGATACCCAACGTGCGCATAAAGTGACGACATTCGGCCGCAATGTTTTGAAATGCGACTTGGTCGTAATTCACCAGATCCATCTTATTCACCGCCACGATGACGTGACGAATGCCCAGCAGTGAAACGATAAAACTGTGGCGACGAGTTTGCACCTGCACGCCGCGCGCCGCATCCACCAGAATCACGGCTAGATCAGCGGTCGATGCACCAGTAGCCATATTGCGGGTGTACTGCTCATGCCCCGGCGTATCAGCGATGATGAATTTGCGGCGCTCGGTATCAAAGTAACGATAGGCCACATCAATGGTAATGCCCTGCTCGCGCTCAGCCTGCAAGCCATCAACTAATAACGCCAGATCAACCTGTTCGCCTTGCGTACCCCAACGCTGGCTATCGGCCTTTACCGCCACCATATGGTCTTCGAGAATTTTTTGCGAGTCGTGCAGCAGCCGACCGATCAATGAGCTTTTGCCGTCATCGACGCTGCCACAGGTAATAAAGCGCAGCAGGCCCTTGTTTTCCTGGCGGCTAATAAACTGATGAACCGGCACGCTTTTCACAGGAACAGCAGACATCAGAAATACCCTTCCTTCTTTTTCTTTTCCATCGAACCCGACTGATCGTGGTCGATAGCGCGGCCTTGACGCTCAGAAGTACGACTTTCCAGCATCTCACCAATGATGCCCTCCAGTGTATCGGCATCAGATTGCATGGCGCCGGTGAGCGGATAACACCCCAGAGTACGAAATCGCACCGTCTCCATCACGGGTTGCTCACCGGGGTTCAGTGGCAGGCGGTCATCGTCGACCATGATTTTCATGCCGTCACGATTCACAATGGGGCGCGGCTTGGCGTAATACAGCGGCACAATAGGAATGTTCTCTTTGTGGATGTACATCCAGATATCCAGCTCAGTCCAGTTGGACAGCGGGAATACCCGAATACTCTCACCCTTGCTGATACGACTGTTGTAGACCTTCCACAACTCGGGGCGCTGATTACGCGGATCCCAGCGATGATTGGCATCGCGGAACGAAAACACCCGCTCTTTGGCCCGCGACTTCTCTTCATCACGACGCGCACCGCCGAACGCGGCGTCGAACTTGTAATGGCTGAGCGCCTGCTTGAGCGCCTCGGTTTTCATCAGATCGGTGTACTTACTGCTACCGTGCGTGAAAGGCGTGATCTTGTTATCCAGCCCCTCCGGATTACTGTGAATCAACAAATCAACGCCCAATTCACGCGCGCGCTGGTCGCGGAACTCGATCATTTCGCGAAACTTCCAAGTAGTATCGATGTGTAACAGCGGGAAAGGGGGCTTGGCTGGATAAAACGCCTTCATCGCCAAATGCAGCAACACCGACGAATCTTTACCGATGGAATACATCATTACCGGATTGTCAAACTCGGCAACCACCTCGCGCATGATGAAGATGCTCTCGGCTTCGAGCTCTTCAAGCTGGGTCAGGCGGCTCTTAAGAGCGGAGGACGTGGCTGGGGACATGGATGGTCACGATACAAATACAGGCCCGAATTGTGACGCCCCGGAAATGCGCCTTGCCAAGTGATTGGCTATGTCCAAAGGTCAGCGGGGAATGAATTGGCAACAATCCGCCGGTTCACTGCCCCGTACCGACCTTACGCGTAGTAATCCAGATACCACTCGACAAAGCACTTGATGCCCTGCTCCACCGAAGTGGCGGGTTTATAGCCCACATCGCGCACCAGTGCGTCCACATCGGCAAAAGTATCGGGCACATCACCTGGCTGCAATGGCAACAGATTCAGCTCCGCCTTCTTGCCAAGACAGTGTTCCAAGGTCTGAATGTACTTCATCAGCTCTACGGGCTGATTGTTGCCAATGTTGTACAAACGATACGGCCCATTACTGCTGCTCGGGTCGGGGTTGTTGCTGTCCCAGGCTGGATTCGGTTGCGCTACACGATCCATAGCACGTACCACACCATTGGCGATGTCCCCTACGTAGGTGAAGTCGCGACGATGCTTGCCGTAATTGAACACATCAATTGGCTTGCCCGCCAGAATATTCTTGGTGAACAGGAATAGCGCCATATCCGGTCGCCCCCAAGGGCCGTACACGGTAAAAAAACGCAACCCGGTCACCGGCAACCGATATAAGTGCGCGTAAGTATGCGCCATTAGCTCATTGGCTTTTTTAGTTGCGGCATAGAACGACAGCGGATGATCGACGTTTTGGGTTACCGCAAATGGCATGGTGGTATTCGCGCCATACACCGAGCTGGTCGAGGCATACACCAGATGCTCAACCCCGTTGTGTCGACAACCTTCCAGAATATTGGCAAATCCCACCACATTGCTATCAATATAGGCCAGCGGATTCTGAATGGAGTAACGCACCCCCGCTTGCGCGGCGAGATTGATCACACGCTGGAATTTTTCCTGATGGAACAGCTCAGCGATACCAATACGATCTGCCAGATCCATCTTCACAAACCGGAAATTGGGCTGCCTCAGCAGCTGCGCCAGGCGCGCTTCCTTGAGTGAAACCTCGTAGTAATCGTTAAGATTATCCAGTCCCACTACTTCGTCACCGCGATCCAGCAGAATCCGGGCGGTGTGAAAACCGATAAAGCCAACGGCACCAGTAAGCAATATCTTCATGAGTCCTCGTAATAGGCCAGCCCACCTAAAGCAGAATCCACTTGAAAAATCGCTCTATAGGTCAGGCGAAAACTGATAAACCACACTCAAGCCCTGCGCCCAATACGCAGGCTCATTTGCAGCCCGAAACCTTACGCTCCCAATTCCAGGCATGGGCCACGATCGTCTCCAAATCAGCGAACTGCGGTCGCCAACCCAGCTTTTGTCGTACTAACGACGAATCCGCGACCAAACGTGCCGGGTCACCAATCCGGCGTGGCCCATCCACCACCGAAATGGGACGCCCCGTCACCACGACAGCAGTGTCGATCACCTCTTGCACCGAGAAACCAGCGCCATTACCAAGGTTGTAGGCCTGACTGCCTTCCCCATTGATCAATGCTTGTAACGCCAACCAGTGCGCTTCACACAGATCAGTTATGTGAATGTAATCCCGAATGCAGGTTCCGTCCGGGGTCTCATAATCGCGCCCAAATACTGAAATATGCGATCGGCGTCCGGAAGCCACTTGTAGCACCAAAGGAATAAGGTGAGTTTCGGGCTCGTGACGTTCACCCAATTGCCCATCTGGATCAGCTCCAGCTGCATTGAAGTAACGAAGGCATACTGATTTCAGGCCATAGGCGTGCTCATAGTCCGCCAATATCTGCTCCACCATCAGCTTGCTGCGACCGTACGGATTAATAGGCTGCTGCGGATGTGCTTCGTCAATCGGACTGTACCGTGGCTCACCAAAGGTTGCAGCGGTGGACGAGAAAATGAATTTTGTCACGCCCGCAGCCCGCATGGCATCCAGCAAGGTCAATGAATTGGCCACGTTGTTTTGGTAATACTTCGCAGGCTCCTTTACCGACTCACCTACCTGGATGAAGGAAGCAAAATGCATCACCGCATCAAAGTACTGCGCGGCAAATAACTCATCCAGCAATGGTCGGTCAGCAAGATCACCCAATACAAAATCGCTATTCAGCACTGCGTCGCGACACCCTGCGCTCAGGTTGTCCAGTGTGGTTACCCGACATCCCATCTGACCCAGGTGCTTGACCATATGGGATCCAATGTAGCCGGCACCGCCCACCACAAGAATGTTCAAAGCCATGCCTACTCCAATATCAGATGAGATCGCTAGTCATTAACTGCTGGCACCGACCACGCCAACAGCAAAGTCGCTGTAAATCTGACTACGCGGGAATTACCACATCCGCAGCAGTAATCGATTGCCTGCCCTACAGGAACACTTAAGTCCCACGCCCAATCGCGAAATATCGCAACCCAAATTGTTGGACGAAATCCGGATCGTACAAATTACGACCATCGAAGATCACTGGATGCTTGAGCGTGGCCTTGATGGTATCGAAATCCGGACTGCGAAACTCCTGCCACTCGGTAACGATAGCCAGCACATCCGCACCAGCCAAGGCTTCGGGAGCAGAGTTCACCAAGGTTAGATCGGCTCGTTTATAGATACGCCGCGTTTCGTCCATGGCTACCGGATCATAAGCGCGCACCTTGGCGCCCGCTTTCCATAGCGCTTCCATCAAACTACGACTGGGAGCCGCACGCATATCGTCAGTATTGGGCTTGAAAGACAGCCCCCATAGCGCCACCGTTTTGCCCTGCAACTCACCCTCGAAATAGCGACTGATCTTGTTGAACAGCACCTCTTTCTGCCGACCATTGACCGCTTCCACAGCATTGAGCACATCGGCTTCATAACCGTGATCGCGCGCGGTACGCGACAGTGCCTGTACATCCTTGGGAAAACAGGAACCACCATAACCACAACCCGGATAAATGAAGTGATAACCAATGCGCGGATCGGAACCGATACCACGACGCACTTTTTCAATATCTGCACCCAACAACTCAGACAGGTTAGCCAGCTCATTCATGAAGCTGATCTTGGTCGCCAACATGGCGTTGGCAGCGTACTTGGTCAGCTCGGAAGAACGCACGTCCATAACAATCATGCGGTCATGATTGCGCGTAAATGGATCATATAATGCCTTGAGCAATTCAGCAGTACGCGGATTGTCAGTCCCCACGATGACACGATCCGGCTTCATGAAATCAGCCAGCGCCGCACCTTCTTTCAGAAACTCAGGGTTTGACACCACATCAAATTCGACGCTGGCACCACGCGCCTTGAGCGTCTCCAGAATCTTGGCTTTCACTTTATCGGCTGTGCCGACTGGAACAGTCGACTTGTTCACCACGATGCGGTATTCGTCCAGATGCGTACCAATGGATTTCGCCACCGCCAGTACATATTTCAGATCCGCCGAGCCATCCTCATCCGGCGGCGTGCCCACCGCAATGAACTGAAACAGACCATGTTTAACGCCCTCTTCCGCACTGGTAGTAAAAGCCAGTCGTCCCGCCGCTAAATTCTTTTTCAGCAGATCCTCCAGACCCGGCTCATGGATAGGCGACTCGCCGCGCTTGAGCATCTCCACTTTGCGCTCGTCTACATCGACGCATAGCACCTGGTTACCTGCGTCCGCAAAGCAAGCGCCCGTCACCAAGCCAACATAGCCAGAACCAAAAATTGTCAGACGCACAGGTAAGCCTTAAGTCCACTACAGATAAGGAGGCAAGTTTAATGGGGCGGCCCCAAAACCACAAAGTAAGCAGATCAACTTATCTTCAATCCTGCAAGTCAATTTTCAAGACTGACAGCCCTTGGAAATTAACAATCACAGATTAAGGATAAGTAACCATTGGGTAGTGTTAGTTATACACCACCACGTTCTTTTAGCTCCCCAGCCGCGCACGATGCGCTTTCAGGTCGGTCACTTTGCGGCCCGGTTCGACGGCAATGCGGTTACGTACCCACACCAGATCCTGAATATCCTGACCGGGCCGGTACTCAACCACCGCCTGCATCAGCAATTCACGGGCACGAATACAGTCAAAGCGATTGATGGCATCCAACAGTTCCTGCAACAGCTCTGCAACTACTGCCCACGGCAAGTGATGCTCAGTGGCGCGCATAATCATAGAATGCTCGGTACCGGCTACATTGGTACCGATCAGCAACTCTTCATACAGTTTTTCTGCGGGACGCAACCCAGTAAAAGCGACTTCGATATCACCATCCGGATTCTGCTCGTCGCGAACTGTAAGCCCCATCAAATGAATCATCCGATGCGCCAGATCCTGAATACGCACTGGCTTGCCCATGTCCAGCACAAACACATCGCCGCCCCTGGCCATTGAACCGGCCTGAATCACCAGCTGCGACGCCTCGGGAATCGTCATGAAATAACGGATGACATCCTTGTGAGTCACCGTAACCGGCCCACCTCGTCTGATCTGCTCACGGAACAAGGGTACAACCGAACCCGAGGACTCCAGCACATTGCCGAAACGCACCATGCACAGCTTGGTAGTAGAACCGCGCTGCTGTAACCCCTGCAGCACGATCTCAGCCAACCGCTTGGTGGTACCCATGACGTTGGTCGGATTGACTGCCTTATCCGTCGAAATCAGCACAAAGGTTTCAACCTTGGCTTCAATGGCCGCTTCAGCGGCGTACCAGGTACTGAACACATTGTTGTGAATTCCCTCAACAACATTGTGTTCAACGATCGGTACATGCTTGTAAGCCGCAGCGTGGTAAACAGTTTGCACGCCATAGGAACTCATGATTTCCTGCACCCGCTGGCGATGATGCGCATTGCCCAGCAAGGCAACCACGTCCACCTCTACCTGAAGATGCTCAACCAGCAGCTCCAGCTCCTTGTCGATGTTGTAAAGCGCTACCTCAGACATCTCAAACAGCACCAGCCGCACCGGCCCCAGCCTGAGAATCTGCCGACACAGTTCCGAGCCAATGGAACCGCCCGCACCAGAAACCATCACCACCTTGTTGCGAATGCACGCATCCAGCAAGGCTTCATTGGGTGCCACCGGATCGCGTCCGAGCAGGTCACTGGCATCCACATCACGAATATCTTCCACCATCGCCGAACCAGCAATAATGTCGCTGAAGTCAGGCACGGTTTGAACTCTGATGCCAAACGGCTCCAGAGCATTGAGAATTTCCTGCCGACGGCGACGAGACAAAGAAGGCAAAGCCAGCAACACCGCAGAAACACCCTCATCGCGTATCAGCTCAGGAATGATGCGGGGAGGAAAAACCTCCAATCCCGATACAATACTGCCCTGCAGTGACAGGCTGTCATCCACAAAAGCGACTGGGCTGAAACGATCCAGACGTGCGAGAGCAATCGCAAGTTCCACACCCGCCGACCCAGCACCATAGATAACAACACGCTGAGTTCTTGGCTGCCGTCGGTAATTAATCAGGCTGCGCACCAGAAAACGGCTACCACCCACATAGACCAGCGCCAAAGCCCAATAGATAGCCAGTGCCGCCATTGGAAACAGCCTGACCGGCAGTAGCAAGTTGACGACTGCAAGCACACCCACTGAAATAGATACGCCAACCGTAACAGTGGATAATGCGGTGGGCCCGATGTAGCGGATCACCGCCCGGTACAACCCGAGTCGAGTAAATACTGGAACCGTCGCCAGCATGACTATGACGTACCCCAGCAGTTGCTGACGGGTCAATGGCTGAACGGCACCGAATCTAAGCGTCAGCGCGCACCACAAAGCAAAGGGAACAAACACACAGTCCGCAGCCAGCATCAGCAAGCGCTTACGGCTGCGGGACAAATTACTCAGAAATACCCCAAATTCGTACAACCTGTTTGGCATCGCGTCTTTCATGACACACTCCTTAAAACCCCTTAATACCCCTAACAGGCTGTTGAAAATCGGACGATCATTGCTGGCGATGTAATTTCGATCTGCATTTTTCGGCACATTTCGGATTGCATTGCTGTAAGTCCGTGCATTCCGATCAACTCCAGCCGGTCGTTGCTCGTCA
>JBFXCU010000023.1:0-30134 GCA_050181835.1 Steroidobacteraceae bacterium
ACAAGAAAGCGCTGTATCGTAGGCGCAATGAGATTGAGCGGCTATTCCGTCGACTCAAGGGCTTTCGCCGCATCTTCAGTCGCTTCGACAAGCTCGATCTGGTGTTCATTGCCTTCATCTACTTCGCGCTCATCATCGAGGCACTGCGGTAGTGTTAACAGGCCCTAGGACGATTAAATGGTGCCCCGGGCAGGAATCGAACCTGCGACCTGTCGCTTAGGAGGCGACCGCTCTATCCACTGGGCTACCGGGGCATAAACAACAAATATCAAACCAAAGGCCAGCAAACATCGCTGGCCTTTAAGTTGGTGGAGCCGAGGAGGATCGAACTCCTGACCTTCTCATTGCGAACGAGACGCTCTCCCAGCTGAGCTACGGCCCCACAACGCAGACAGAATTTTAGCATCATCTGCCGACCATCACGCAAGCGACTAGGAGTCGTGCTCAGTACTTCAGACGAATAACGGCCGGCTTGCTGAGTCGCGACTGCGTCACCACGAATATAGATCCATAATCCAACTCATCAATAAGCCAGTCCTGATCACCCACTTCATGCAGCAAGGCCAGTAGCTTGTCACGCGACGCAACCACCAGCACTACTTCACCTGCGTGGTTATCACGGATATGGCTGAGCTGTGAAGTGGACCCCCCTGTAGCAAGCACGTTGACAGCAATGCCCATTTTCGCAGCTAGTGGTGCGGCAGTTTGTTGTGCAGGCACGCTTTCAATAGCGTACACCGCATCCACGGCTCGCCCAGGTTTGGCTCGCTCTAGTAATTGTAATAAAGCATTGGCGCGAGCTTTGCCTAGCTCATTCAAGCCTGGATTGGCGACCAAGCTTTGTTCGACTTCAGCATTGCGTACCAAGACAACCACGGTACTAACTCGCGCATCCAGCAACCAGATAGCAGCAGCAACCACCACAGCCAGCAACGCCACTGGCATGAGTAGTGGAAGAAAGAAAGGTCGCCGCTTGAATTTTCTAAAATCAGCTTGCATGGGCCGATCATATCATCGTACCAACAGATCAGCGCAGCAACTTCCATCAACACCCGACGAGCCAATCAAAGACTGGTCTGATGCAGTGCAATTGCAGCTAAGTCTGAGTAGCAAATCAATGTCTACAATGACGCGGCGATACAAAAGGCAATCTGGTCGTCAGCAGACAGCTTCGCCATGGTTCGCAGTATCACATCGATTTATCTATATTGGGCGCAAGAGAAGGGCAATCTGGCCAATTGGCTGATTCCAGTCAAAGTAGTAAAAGACATGGGCGACACCATGAATCTGGTGACGTGTGTCAAGCGAAGTAAACAGGCAATTACTGCCTTGGCGGTATTCAGTCGTCCTGACCCGCGCAGCGAGTTTCAACTAATTTGAATAGCATCGGGCATCAACCCAGATGAAACCAAGACAAAAACCACTGCCAATTTCACAATGGCGCTGTAGGGAGGACGGCAGCCATATCAATGCTGCAATACTGAATACAACTCCCAGTAATCATCCAGTAATACATTGATGTCCTCCATCATGGGTGCTGGGGTTGCCTCACTGACTGACACATAACCATGTACCGGCACAGTTCCAATCGATTCTGGCACTGGCACGGTTTCATGGTCGCTGCGATAAAACGCATTGCTGCGTAGTCGTTGCGTCTGCTGCTTGAGTTGCTGTAAATCACGCGGACGTTCGCGCAACGTTTGCAAAGCCTGTTGCAACTTCTCCAACCAGTGCTGACAGTCGTGCGCCGAACCATATTGCACATCATTCACTTGTCTGACGCTAGCTTCTTTGGCCATCAAAGCCAGACCATCGTTACCCAACCACGCCAACAATTGTTGGGCATACGCCAACACAGCCGTATTCACCAGACGTCTACCCTCCACCGTCAAACCATTAAATTCAGGCACCATGGCTTCTGTCAGTACATCACGCTGCTGCTCCAATGCCAACAATTCAGTGCCAACACGTGTACGTTCAACATCTATGGGTGCCAATTGCATGCGCAGTGTCTGCTGTTTCTTGCGATGCCAGAACCAGCGCAAACCTTGCAGCTGTCGTTGCAATATGTCGCTGCGTGCGTTGAGCGAATCCCACTGCGAACGCATATCCAGAATCGACTTCTCCATCTCACCCACTCGATGTTGACGATTCTGATCGAATTCAATTTGCTGTAACTTGCGCTCACGCTGCTGCTGTTGCTCAGTCAGCTCCACACACAGTTCGGCCAGACGTTTACTGGCTTGCAGCCATAGTGAACGTAGCTGGTAGTAAACCAATGCAGCCGCCCCATGCTGGGGGTCGCCAAGGAACTCTTCCAATTGCTGCAAACGCAGCTGACCTTGCTGAAACGCAGTATCCAGTTTCTTGAGCTGTTGCGTAAGTGAGTAATTATCATCCTGCAAGCGTGCAAATTCTTTTTTTAGTTCAACCCGATTCCAGAATAATTGCAACAGGCGCTCATCTTCTACGGACGCAGGCTCGCCCTGTACGCGCTTACGTAGACTACTCAACTGTTTATTGATCCCCATGATGATTTATGGACCAATCCGACGCTAACGCTCTGAGCGCCAGGCCAGTTGATAGCCGCGAGTCAGACAATAATCAAGCCATTTATTGAGCATGATATTGCGCAACCAGCGTTCGCCCAGATTGATATACAACTCAGACTTGATGGATGCCAGCACCTCATGTCTATGCCAGCGAGCGCAGCTCAACACTTCTGCCATGCCCGCGTCATGATAAACACGCACTTGCAGATCGGGATCGGCGATGCGGCCAGCCACGGTATCGAACACATAGGTCAGGGAAAAAGTAGTGGTATACGGTGCACGTTCCAATACCGTGAGCATCAAGGGACAATCATCGGTAACCACTGAGGCGTAGCTGCCATGCAGTGATTTAAGATCTGGAACCAGCTGGTTCAAGCGCAGGTAGTTGCTCTCATAGAGAGTCATCAAGCTGATAAAGTCACCGGCGCGTGAGTGCCATGAGACGGGCAGCAATTGATCATGAGTTGCTAAACTGATCATGGTTTGACTATATCACAGCGCCTTTTACTGTCTCGTTATCAACCTACATTGGCTAGCAAACCGGGAAGCAGCTCACGGTGCCTCTGATCAGCTCATGCCTCAACGCGCATAAAGTGCTGACGATAATGAATAAGCTCATTGATTGAGTCATGCACATCATCTAGCGCCTGATGACTGGTGTTCTTGTGCAGTCCAAGCATTACCTTCGGCGCCCAACGTCGCGCCAGTTCTTTTACTGTGCTGACATCCAGATTGCGATAGTGGAAGAAACGCTCCAATGCAGGCATCTGTCGCGACAAAAAGCGCCGATCCTGACAAATGCTATTGCCGCACATGGGCGACTGCCCTTTCTCCAACCAGTGCGACAAAAAATCCAGCGTTTGTTGTTCCGCCATCGCCATGGTGATCTGGCTGTTGAGCACTCGTTGCACCAAACCAGAAGCACCGTGGTGACGCTGGTTCCATTCGTCCATGGCAGCAAGTATTGATTCCGGATGCCGAATCGCCAACACCGGCCCTTCAGCCAGAATACGCAGGTCTTTGTCAGTCACGACGGTGGCGATCTCAATGATGTGGTCACTCAAGGTGTCCAGACCGGTCATTTCCAGGTCGATCCAGATCAGACGACTATTATCAATGTCAGTCACGAACAACTCCTCGCAGGTTTACGGCAGAATAGCACCTACCGTGCGGTAGTTCATTGAGTCATGCTCACGATGCACCCGCTTTTCATCTGCTCAACACCCCGGCCACCATGTCAACACTGACCTTGCTATTCATCCTCGCCGTTTTAATCAGCACCGCTATACGACTGTGGCTGACACAACGTCAAATACGATCGGTCACGACACATCGCGCTACCATCCCCACTGCCTTCGCCCAGACGATTACGCTGGCAGAGCACCAGAAGGCGGCTGACTACACCGTGGCACGTAGCAAGCTCTCCCAGATAGATACACTGATAGGAGCCATTGTTCTGTTAATTATCACCCTAGGTGGCGGCCTCAACTGGCTGGAAGCTCAGTGGCACCCTGTCGGACTGACAACCATATGGCAGGGAATGGCAGTGATCACTTCCCTGCTGCTGATTACCAGCCTCATTGACCTGCCGCTATCGTGGATTCGCAGCTTCCGCGTCGAGGCGCGCTTTGGTTTTAACCGTATGACTCAGCGCATGTTTATAGTCGATTTATTCAAAGGGTTATTACTGGGTGCATTACTGGGTCTACCACTACTATGGGTCGTACTAAGCTTAATGAACTCTGCCAGCAACCTATGGTGGCTGTATGCGTGGGCGGTCTGGCTAAGCTTCAGCTTATTGATTAGTTGGGCCTGGCCGATTCTCATGGCACCATTATTCAATAAATTCACACCGCTCAAGGATGCGGCACTGGCCGAACGCATCAGTCAGTTACTGAGTCGTTGTCAGTTTTCTTCCGCCGGAGTATTTGTGATGGATGGATCGTCACGCTCCACCCACGGCAATGCTTACTTTACCGGCTTGGGACGCAACAAGCGGATTGTGTTTTTCGATACCTTGGTGGAACGGCTTACTCCTACCGAAATTGAAGCGGTACTGGCGCATGAACTGGGCCATTACAGCCTGCATCACATTCGTAAAGGCTTGATACTGTCAGCGGTACTGAGCTTGCTGGGTTTTGCGGTGCTGGGTTACCTCGCTAATTGGCCCGGGTTTTATACCGCGCTAGGCGTCACCACTCCCTCCACTCATGCCGCCTTGCTGCTATTCATGCTGGCATCCGGGCCGTTTCTGTTCTTTCTCACACCACTGAGTGCGGCGTGGTCGCGCAAGCATGAATTTGAAGCGGATACGTTTGCCTCACAGCATGCTGATGCACAGGAACTGATCAACGCGTTAGTCAAACTGTATCGCGACAATGCCAGCACCCTCACTCCAGATAGCGTACATTCCCGCTTTTATGATTCTCATCCACCGGCATTGGAACGCATTGCCTTTCTGAACAGTTTGCATACCACTCCCGCAGTCCAACAAGCATGAGTACTGATACTGCGCGCGTACTCGAATCGTATGGACGACGGGTCATACTGTCACTTACGGATGGTCAACGTCAGCCAGCAGAAGTATTCGGTAAACGTTTACGAGTTGTGTGTGGCGACAACGTAAAAGTAACCGCCAACTCAGCAAATAACAGCTTGCAAGTAACCGAAGTATTGCCACGCAAAACACACTTCACCCGCACCGACAGTCATGGTCAGGCAGAAGTATTAGCCGCTAATATCACCCAGCTAGTAGTACTGATGAGCGAACAACCTGCCAGCGATCCGTTTATTGTTGATCGCTATCTTGCTGGCGCGGAACTCGGCGGCATCAAAGCATTGCTGGTAATCACCAAACAAGACCTCGGTCAAAGCGCACAGTTGCTGGCACATATACAGACCTATCAACAAGCCGGATACGAAGTATTCAGCGTTGCCGCGACTGACAATGACAGCCTGCATCAATTACGTAATGCGCTGAGCAACGAAGTCTCCATGCTGGTGGGCGAGTCCGGCGTGGGTAAATCGACGCTGACCAACGCCTTACTCGGCACAAATATCCAGCGCATCCGCGAAATATCCGATGCCACCGGCGAAGGTCGTCACACCACCGTGTCATCGGTGTTGTTTGATTTACCAGAAGGCGGTGCGTTAATGGATTCACCTGGAGTACGCGACTACGCACCAGCACCCGTCAATGATTTACAAGTTGCCTTCGGTTGGCGTGAGTTCAATCGTTATACGGGACAGTGCAAGTTCAATAACTGCCTGCATCTACGCGAACCCGGATGTGCGGTGCTTGCCGCAGTCGTCAGCGAAGAAATCAATGCACGCCGCCATGAAAGCTATAAACGTCTGTTGAATTTGATGCGGCAGTTGTTGCCGCCTTATGAACGTCATTAGCAGCTCGTTAGACAAAATTTATCCATACATGATGCTGGGTTAGGAACCCAGCCTACCGCGCTCAGGCCGCACAAAAAACAACGTTAAAAAATACGGAAGGACATTATAACGCTTTGCTTTAGGGCTGCCGAAGCGAAGCGTACGCAATCCCCGCGCGTAGCGCGATAACAGCAACCTGTTATGGGGATTTACATACATTCTCTTTCACTTGAAAAAAGACTTGATGCGCTGCATTTTACTAGCCAACGACGCAAACCAGTGTTTAAATTTTGTTGCCAATGAGCCAATTTTAAATCAACTTGGCTGTCATTTAGCGGGAATGAGCTCGGTGCGCTGCCAACCCAGTACTGAACCTGACAGATAGCTTTTCCAGCACAAGTTTCGCCGACAGCGAAACGAGAAACGTCTTCGTTTTTTTGTTGAGCGGAGTCTATTGCGACAAAGTACATGACGCCCGATTTTCCTGTGATTTTGTAGCCGTCTCCCGCGCTAGCAAACAATGGGTGTCAGTGGGTGCTTAGGAACGGTTTCTCCACCAAGTAGGCCCGAGTTCATCTCAGCAACTTCGCGTCGGAATCAATGGCGAGTGCGAGTGTAGTTCGCAATCGCCACCTGGAACTTATCTACCGCTATTAGCAACCCGATTACGCGGCGCATTGTGACCGTCATTGCGGCGCGGCGCACTTTGGCCATTACTATTGCCATTGCTGCGATTGCCATTACCACTATTGCGACCGCCGTTATTGCGATTATTGGCATGTTGACGTGGTGGACGCGCATCATGATCCACAACGATTGTGCCCGGTGGGCGCGGCGGCGGTGCGGAAATAACTGGCAGCGCTTCGCGGCGAATGGCTTTACCGGTCATTCGCTCAATGTCTTTTAGCAAGCCGGTTTCATCGGAGGCCACTAACGATACCGCCGTGCCGCTGGCCCCTGCTCTGCCAGTACGACCAATGCGATGCACATAGTCTTCTGGCACATTGGGCAGCTCGTAGTTAACGACATAGGGCAGTTCTTTGATATCCAAGCCGCGCGCTGCTACTTCGGTCGCCACCAAAGCGCGAATCTTGCCATCCTTGAATCCGGTCAATGCGGCAACGCGCGCTGATTGACTCTTGTTACCGTGAATGGCCGCAGAAGTAATCGAATCATCCTGCAACTGTTTGCTGAGGCGATTGGCACCGTGCTTGGTGCGCGTGAATATCAACACTTGTTGCCATTCGTTGGCGCGAATCAGGTGTGACAACAAGGCACGTTTTTCGTCTTTGTTAACCAAGTGCGCGAGTTGCGTAACAGATTCCACTGCCACATTGCGCCGTGCCACTTCTACTTCCACCGGGTTACGCAACACGTTTTGTGTCAGCTTGCGAATATCATCGGAGTAAGTTGCTGAGAACATCAGATTTTGTCGTTTCGTAGGCAGCAAACGAACGATGCGACGAATGTCGTTGATGAAGCCCATATCGAGCATGCGATCAGCTTCATCCAGTACTAGTATCTCTACTTGGCTAAGATCAACCGTGCGTTGTTGCGCATGATCCAACAATCGTCCCGGCGTTGCGATCAGCACATCAATGCCACGTCGCAGCGCTTCAATCTGTGGATTGATACTGACACCGCCATACACCGCATGACTGCGCAATGGCAGATACTTGCCATAGCTACGAATGCTTTCGGCAACTTGTAACGTGAGTTCACGAGTTGGAGTAAGCACCAGGGCACGCGGCGCAGTACCTTTGCGTTCAGATGCGGAGAGTTGATGCAGTAGCGGCAAGGTAAACCCTGCGGTCTTGCCGGTTCCAGTTTGTGCGCCAGCCAGCATATCGCGACCGGCGAGAATTTCAGGGATAGCGCGCGCTTGCACCGGTGTCGGTTCGGTATAACCACGTTCGGTTACGGCACGCACAATTTCAGGCAGAAGCCCGAGAGTTTCAAATGACATTTAAACAAATCCTCAACCAGCCTGCAGGAAAGTGATTTCCTAGTCCGGTGAGGCATGGACGTAAAATCGCGAATCAGAGCAGAAGAATCTGTTTATTTGCGAGAGGGAAAAGCGCCGGACAGCGCCATGAAGAGCACGCACTGTACACAGTGTTGTGCTGCTATGCACGATAAAGTTACGCTTTTGGCGTGCAACTACTTGGTAGTACGCACCAGTAACACCGGCACCTTGGCGGTACGCACCACCTGCTCAGCATCACTGCCCATTACCACACGACTCAAACCACGCCGTCCGTGAGTACCCAACACAATGAGATCGGCTTGCGATCGCTCAGCATCAGCGGCAATGGTTTTTCCAGCTTGTCCGCCGTGAGCTTCAATCAACTCGCTCTCAACAGGCACACCGGCATCAGCTACCTTGTGCCGAGCAACATCGAGTAGCTTTTCGCCACTTTCACGTAGCGCAGTAATCAACTCACCAGAATAGATGGTGCCTTCATAGGAAGCCACCACCATCAGTTCATTAACCACATGTACCAGACGAATGGTGGAGTGCTGATTGCTAGCTAGTTTGATCGCCTCAGCCAGACCACGCGCAGCGGTTTCACTACCATCAATGGGAACCAAAATTTTCTGATACACGCCGCATCTCCTAGCAACCAACAAGGGTTGTGACGCCTAGTTGATAACAGGTCAACCGCCCTGTCAATCAGACAATTCCGAAGACGAGCTATGGAGAGCTACGTGAGTGATTCGCGTAAGACAGGAGTTCAGCCAGCCGCCAGTATTAACTGGTTGGCATTGCAGGCCCTAAGTTCATGCGCCGCCATCGAGATGAATTCCTCAACGCTATCTGTTACTCCCGGAACAGCACAGACAATACCAGCGCTGATTGTCAGGTAGCGCGATCCCACCGCACGTGGATGATGAATAGCTAGATCGCGCACTCGACCCATGACCAACTCACCCATCTGGATTGCCTGCTTAGAATCGCTGGACAAGGTCGCGGCAACAACTTGGGAATCTTCCCAGCGAGCACATAAATCGCTGGCGCGGCGGAAACAACCAGCAATAGCACGTGCCACCCGCTTAAAAGTAAGTTCAGTACCATTCACACCAAAAACATCGCGGTAGGCAGCTGCGCCATCGATACTGAACAGCAAGATGCTTAATGATCGCTGCTCACGTTGCGCCAGTGAAAAATCACGGCGCAACAGATCCTCGAAATAAGATCGACGCAACAACCCCGTTTGCCGATCTTCACACACATGGGCCAACATTCGTTGCGTATTCAAATTCGCATCGCCAGTCATTTCACTGACCGCCGATACAGCTTCATTACCTAAGCGGTGGAAGCTCACGAAATGGGAGACATTTCCTTGTGAGTCACGGAGAGGAACCAGTTGCAAATCATTGATGAACTGCGAGCCGTTTTTGCGATAGTTATGCAGTGTGGCATGACAGGCAACGCCTTGCCGCAGGGCCGCACGGATTTTCTGCAGGGCGTCATCATTACCCTCATCCTGTTGCAATAAATGCCAGTCGCGATCAACGACCTCCTGCTTCGAATAACCACTGAGCCGCTCGAAGGCATGATTGACGTACACTACCGGCCACCCCGGGATGCATGCATCGCATACCACCACCCCATCGGGCGAGGCATCGATCACGCTTTGCAACAACTGCCAATCCAACGACAATATGGTCTCCGGCAAGCTCATAGGGGAGGCAATTGAGCCTAACGCCACCTTCAGCACTTTGCACTCATGGAATGCACTCTATGCTTTCAAACTGAGAACTGAGTGCTCTCTTGAATACTTGACAGTGCAACCAAGCTGCTTTTCCACTGTGCAGAAGCCAGTAACTGCTGTTGATTCAATGCCGGCCCTCCGTGCAGTCTAGCCAGCCGCATCAGGCTGACGGGGTCGGGCTGGATATCCAGTTCACGCAGAGTTTGCAACACTGCTTCGCGGTGATTACAAATCAACACCATATCGCACCCTGCCACCAATGCCTTGTGGGCCCGTTGCGGCATCGGCCCCATGATACTTGCACCTTCCATACTCAAGTCATCGGAAAACACCGCGCCCGAAAAACCCAATTTTCCCCGCAATTCATCGACCAGCCACTTGCGTGAAAAACTGGCCGGGACATTATCGACTTGCTCGAACACCACATGTGCGGCCATCACCGCAGGTAATTGATTGTCGATCAGCCGTTCATAGGGATGAATGTCATTGCTCATATCCACATAGCGTCGTCGATCCACTGGTAAGGCCACATGCGAATCAGCCACCACCGCACCATGCCCCGGAAAATGCTTGGCAACAGCACACATACCCGCATCGCGCATACCGTGCATCATCGCCAGGGCCAATTGGCCCGTCACCGTTGATTCACGATGAAAAGACCGGTCGCCAATGACACTACTGGCACCGTAGTCAAGATCAACAACCGGACCAAAGCTCAGATCAATACCTACCGCACGCAATTCCGCTGCCAGCAGCCATCCCGCCTGCTGCGCCAACTGCAATCCCGCCCGTTGATTCTGATCGTAAAGCTGGCCGATCAGACGCATTGGTGGCAGCACGGTAAACTCTTTGCGAAAGCGCTGTACCCGACCACCTTCATAATCCACTGCTAATAGTAATGCTGGGGTACGTACCGACCGCACCTCGGCTATCAACTCCTGTATCTGCTCGCGGCTCTCGAAGTTGCGCGTAAACAGAATCACCCCGCCTACCAGTGGATGCTTGAGTAACTCCCGCTCATCAGCTTGCAACTCCTTACCAAGCAGGTCGATCATGATGGGCCCAAGCGTCATATGCGCACTCCGTATCGCTCGAATACCGCAACGGATTCAACATGTGCGGTATGTGGAAACATATCGAATACCCCAGCTGATTTAAGCGTATAGCCCAACTCATGCACCAGAATACCTGCATCACGCGCCAGACTACCAGGATGGCAGGAGATGTAGACCACTCGCCGTGCATCACAATCAGCGATGACCGGCAAAATTTCACGGGCACCAGCGCGCGGTGGATCAAGTAACACCTTATTGAAGGTGCGTTTGGCAAACGGCGAATCTTTATGTTCATCAAACAAATTCGCCACCATGAACTCAACGTTGTTCACGCTGTTGCGTTTTGCATTCTGACGTGCGCGCTCCACCAATGTCGCTTCACCTTCTATGCCCAGTACTTGTTTAACGCGCTGCGCGATAGGTAAAGAAAAATTCCCTAATCCACAAAATAAATCTAGCACCGTATCCTGCGCTTGTACTTCCAGCAGCTCCAAAGAGAGCGCCACCATCTGTTGATTCAGCTCAGCATTAATTTGAATAAAGTCATTGGGCAAAAATTCAAACTCCAGCTTGAACTGTGGCAGCGCATAAATCAGCGGCTGTACCGTCTCTGGATGCAATGGCTTGATACTGTCGTAACCTTCTCGTTGCAAGTAGATCTGCACACCATGCTGAATTCGGAACGCATGTAAGACCGCATAATCTGCTTCGGTCAAATCATCCAGAATACGAATCACCAGTGCGGTTACATTATCGGCCACTGCGGCTTCTACTTGCGGCGCGCGGTCACGTACGCTCAGACTGCCTAGCAATACACTTAATGGCTCTATCAGCGAAGTGAGCGGCTCGCGTAATACTTCACATCGAGTGATATCTGCCAGTTTGCTACTGCTGCGCTCACGAAAGCCGACCAGGGTACGATTTTTTTGCGCCACCCAGCGGGCACCTAAGCGCGCCCGCCGCCGATAATTCCACACATCAGCTTGGAGTGGTGGCAGCACAACCGGCACCTCAACTTTGCCAATGCGAGCCATATTTTCCAACAATTGACTCTGCTTCAACTCAAGTTGCTTGTCCGAGCTTAAATGCTGCTCGGCACAGCCACCGCACATAGAGTAGTGCTGACACTTTGGCTCAACCCGATCCGCCGAAGCCTTAATCACTTGCACTAGCTTGGCTTCTTGTATGCCCTTGCGTCGTTGCAGCAATTGCACTTCCACCGTCTCACCAGGCAGCGCACCAGGAATAAATACGACACGGCCATCTAACTTGGCAATGCCCTGCGCTTCATGTGACAGATCGACTACTTCAAGCTGCTGTGGCGGCAGCATCCGCATTGCATGCTTGCGCCGGGTCATGTTGGCACCTCTGGCCATGCCGCCAGAAATTCCTGGAAGTGTGGTTTGCTCTGCGAATGCAGATGCTCGCGTACTTGCCTAATCTCGATGGCATATTGCTCTCGCGATAATCGACCACGCATCATTTCAAAACGCAAATACACCAAGAAAGTATTCAACACATCGGTTTCGCAATAATGGCGGATCTGCTCGATACCGCCTTCCAACCAGCAGTCCCATACCTTGTCACCGCTCATCCCCAACTTGCCCGGCAGGTTCAGCAACATGGCGATGTTCTGCAAGCTGGCACGGCCACGCCCTTGATAACCAGACAACACATCCATGACGTCAATGTGTCGCCAGTGAAAACGGTTTAAGTAGTTATTCCAACGGAATCCTTGATCTTCATCACCGGTTTCCCAATAACGGGGTGCCTGAATACCATGACGCAGTGCGCGATAGTGCAGCACCGGCAAATCAAAGCCACTACCATTCCACGACACCAGATCAGGTGTGTACTTTTCTATGCCATCAAAGAAGCGTTGAATCAGCTCTGCCTCTGGTGCATTGGGTTCACCCAGAGACCACACTTTGAAGCTGTCGCGCGTACGCAGTGCAACCGAAATTGCCACCACTCGCTGTTGCTCCAAACTAAGAAACTCAGTACCGGTTTGCTCGCGGCGCTTGGTCTGCATTACATACCCCACCTGTTTGTCGGTGAGGTCATCCAACTCATAAATACGTCGCCCCAATTCCACATCGGGAATGGTTTCGATATCAAAGGAAAAAACATGCATTGTGAAAGCTGCCGTGAAATAGTCGGCCTATTCTACCTGCGGCGTATGCACATGTAACTTCTTACCTGCTTATCCCGAATTGACCTACAGAAACACACTTATCGGATAAATCATGCGTAGCCATATAATTGCCATACTGATGACATTCATTTTCTCGGCTGGCATTACGAGCAACGCCGCACCCCGCCCGACTGTGATTGAGCTATTCACATCACAGGGATGTAGTTCCTGCCCGCCTGCCGATGCCTTGCTGAGCGAGCTATCCAGCCGACCTGATGTGCTCGCATTAGCATTCCACGTTGATTACTGGGACAGCCTTGGGTGGCATGACCGTTTTGCCTTGCCATTATCCACACAACGACAACAGCGTTATGCCAGCGCGCTAAGGCTTGGCAATATATTTACACCACAGCTGATTATTGACGGTCAACTCAGCCGTGTGGGCTCTAATCGCAGCAGCATTCTTGGTGTCGTGAAGCAGCCACGCAGCGGCATTCCGGTACATACTTCAGTGATTAACAGCAGGCTGCATGTGCAATTGGATGGAGCACCAGATACGCCATACGATGTGCTGATTGTTGCCTATCTTCCGCAATCACTCACATCGATTGGGCGCGGTGAGAATGCTGGCCGCAAACTCAAGGAAACCAATATTGTGCGTGACTTGCGCGTATTAGGCAGATGGGACGCAGACAACAACCGGTTCAGCATGGACATGACCTCATTATCCACCGAGGCAACCCGTGCTGCGGTGTTGTTGCAGCAACCTGATCAGGGCCCCATTGTGGGCGCAACCATTATTTCCTTGCGTTAAGCCGGGCTTGTCGGTCTGTTAACGAACGGTCTACGCCGACATCAGAACCGCAACGGCGACGATTAATCCCTCTTCATCCGTCAGGGTAAGATGCCCCTTGCCAATACCCAGTTGTTGACAGATATCACGACCCTGCGCCGACCAGATGACTTCCGGCTTGCCAGCTTTATTTGGCAGGTAGCCAGAATCACGTATCCATATACCATCCGCAAAACCGGTACCCATGGCTTTTACAATGGCTTCTTTAGCTGCCCAGTGCATGGCAAGGAATCTCGCTGGACGCTTACTGTGCTGAAACAGCTCCACTTCCGCTGGTAACAGCAAGTGTTTAACCAAGCGCGCACCATGACGTGCATACATCTGTTCAAAGCGCTCGATCTTGACGATATCGGTGCCAATGCCGTGGATCACAACGAACTCCGTGCCTCACACATCAGGCGCTTCATCTCAGTCACCGCAGTAGGTAAGCCAACGAAAATCGCGCGCGAGATAATGGCATGACCAATATTGAGTTCAATAATGTCAGGAATACAGGCAACAGGTTGTACATTGTGGTAGTGCAAACCATGACCAGCATTAACAACCAGTCCTAGCTTTTTTGCATGGCTGGCAGCCTCCTGCAAGCGCGCCAACTCGCGTGCCTGTTCCACGCCGTGGGAATCAGCATAGGCACCGGTATGTAGTTCAACCACGGGGGCCCCCACCTTGGCAGCGGCATCCAATTGGTTAGGCTCTGGATCGACAAACAAAGAAACCCGCACCCCCACTACCGCAAGCCGCTGCACAGCCGCTTGAATAGCAGCGAAATTACCGAGCACATCCAGGCCACCTTCAGTCGTCAACTCTGCGCGTCTTTCCGGCACCAAGCACGCGTCTTGCGGCTTCACCGTTTCAGCCAGTTCCACCATTGCTTCAGTACAAGCCATTTCCAAATTCATCCGCGTCTGTAACGCGCTACGCATGAGGTGCACATCACGATCTTGAATATGGCGGCGGTCTTCACGCAGATGTAGTGTGATGCTATCCGCACCAGACTGTTCCGCCAGCAGCGCTGCGGTCAGCGGGTCTGGATAAGTCGTACCACGCACTTGGCGCAGGGTAGCGACGTGATCAATATTCAGACCTAAAAAAATCGTGCGGTTATTAAAAGACATACATATCTACTTTATTTCACCTGATTTAAGTCGCTACGGCTTGGCACGTAGCTGTCGTAGATTCCCGAGTATCTCACGACTCTGCAAACGGCGGCCATCAAGGACATAATCAAGCACGCTACGCAACAAGTAGCGCACTTCAATTTTCTGCTGCGAATCGGTAAATACCTCGGCTGCCAGAGCCAGTAGCGTGGCACCAGAGTAAACACCCTTCGCGGCATTGGCTGTGGCGGTTACGGGTAATGGCCCCAGCTCCAGAACATAGCGATAACATGCAGTCGGTTCAATTTCGAGACCGGATTCGGCTTCATGCCGTAACAACAAGCCAAACCCAAGCGCATGCAATAACCGCTTTTCAAACAGGCGTAATGTCAATAATTCATCGATGCCCGCTTTAAGGCTTTGCAAAGTGAGATTGTATAAGTCAAACAGCTCAGTCTGTGGATCATGCAAGTGCAATAACTTGAGTAACAGTTCATTGAGATAAAAGCCGCTCAACATACGCGCCGCAGGTAAAGCATATGGCTCACCGACCAATTCAGCGGCACTTAACTGCCCCGCCTCTCCCTTGCCGGAGCATGACACCAAGATGGGCTGAAACGCTTGCAAAGTCGCCGCCAAACCCTGTTTGCTACCGCGCACGCCTCTGGCAAACACAGTTAGACGACCATGATCGCGGGTGAATAGATCAACGATCCGACTGGTGTCTCGGTAGGGTCGTTGATGCAACACATAGGCGGGTTGCAGCTGAATACGATGTGTAGTCTGGTGGTTCATGAAATCGTGAACCAAGCAATCTTAGTTAGAGTCAAAACCGAACTGCCGCAACGCGGCGGCACTGTCAGACCAGTTATCTTTCACCTTGACCCACAGTTCAAGATGAATCGGCGTGCTGAGCAACTTCTGTAGTTCCAGCCGCGCTGAGGTTCCGACCTTCTTTAAGCCCTCTCCCTTGTCACCAATTACAATGGCTTTCTGGCCATCGCGCTCCACCCAGATAATGGCATTAATTATCAGCTTGCCGCTTTCCTCATCAAACTCAAAGCGTTCAATTTCCACTGTCAAACCATAAGGCAATTCGTCGCGCAGCCGCCAGGTCAATTTCTCGCGAATGATTTCTGCTGTCTGGAAGCGATCACTGCGATCCGTCACTTGCTGCTCTGGAAAGTGCGGCGGCGAAACGGGTAAATGTTTGGCAATCAGGGTTGGCAGCTGCTCCAGATTGATCCGCTTGATGCTGGAAATAGGCACAATTTCCACAAACTCGGCCTTACCTGTTAACTCGGTCAAAAACGGCATCAATCGTTCTTTTGGATGGACTTTATCCACCTTACTGACCAACAGGATAATCGGCCGACCGCGCTGCTTGATATTATCCAGAACGTACTGATCTTCATCCGTCCAACGCAACGCTTCCACTAAGAATAAATCGACATCTGCATCAGCCAACGATGTCATGGCGGAACGATTCATATACTTGTTCATCATCCGCTTTTCGGTGATGTGAATACCCGGCGTATCGACAAATACAATTTGCGCAGCTGTGTTAGTAAGAATACCAAGAATACGATGCCGAGTGGTCTGTGGCTTGGGAGAAACAATACTGATCTTGCGCTTGAGCAAGGCATTAAGCAGCGTTGATTTGCCAACATTGGGCCGGCCCACGATGGCTGCAAAGCCACACCGATAATCTTCAGGCGCAGCTTCTTCCACCTCATCAATTTCTGCTGGCGCATCTGTCGCAACAGGCTCTAAACCAGGACTAATCATGAAATCTGTCCGACATGTAGATTCTCGATAATACAAACAACCATATCACTTCGACCACAATGCTTTGAGTTGGAACAACACTTGCTCGGCCGCCACCTGCTCAGCAGCACGCCGACTACTACCCTGTCCCTGTGCCTGCAGCTTCAAACTGGGCACCAGACAACTGACTTGAAAATGCTGTTCATGCGGTTCACCGGTAATGGCTTCCACCAGATAATCAGGAATGGCGATCGACCGCGCCTGTAGCGCTTCCTGCAATTGAGTTTTAGGATCTTTCAATTGTGCTGCTTGCGGCAACTGCTGCAATCGATCGACAAACATTCGCTCAATGACCGCAGTTGCTGCGCCAAAACCTGAATCCAGATAAACGGCACCCAATAATGCTTCCAGCGTATCAGCAAGAATGGATTTGCGGCGAAAACCACCCGACTTTAACTCGCCCTGCCCCAAGCGTAGTCGCTCACCAATTTGATACTGAACAGCTAGTGCTGCCAGCGATTCACCGCTGACCAATGTCGCTCGATATCGGGATAGTTCACCTTCCGATGCGGTGGTGAAGGTGTGATACAGCAAACTGGCCGTCACGTTGTTAAGCACCGCATCACCCAAAAACTCCAGCCGCTCGTTATGCGCACTGCCAACACTACGATGTGTCAGCGCCGTTTCGAACAGCGACAGGTCACGGCAGGAATAGGCGAAGGTATCCTGTAGCCATTGCGTCAGTGTCTTCAAGAGGAAGCGACCTGATCAGACAGCATCATTCAACTACCACAGTTTTGTCGAAGGCCGCCACCAGCGAAACATTAGCGATGAAAGGGACTTCAGCGCGATATTCTGCCGTCATTTCAAACCCGGAACTGGATTTCCTGATGGCAATATCTTTGTAATCAACTGACTTGATATCTTCAATATTCCAGCGTCGATCAAGGGAAGTACGGATTTCAGTGACACTGGTCGGGGCTTCTTTGGCAATTCCTTCCATAGCACGCACTACTTCGAAGTATTCAAGATACACCGGCGTCAAACGAATAATGGCATACAAACCCAATCCCAATACCGCGATGATACTCAACATACCCAACGCCGTTGCACCGCACTGCTGATAAGGACCGTTGATCTTTCGCATGACTACTCCCGTGTTTGCTATTGCATTCCAGCGTAATTCAAACTTAGCGTATGCGTGTTGCAATACGACTGAATATGGGCATCTCAGTAAACTTCCAATGAAACCAAATCAATTGGGCCTTACCGACCAGATTCTCTTCAGGCACATAGCCCACCTGAGGAAAACGGCCATCCTGACTATTATCGCGATTGTCACCCATGAACAAATAGCGACCAGCGGGAACCACACCATCAAAATCCTTGGGAAATGCCTCATTAATGAACATGACCTGGTGCTTTATCCCGCCCAGATTCTCCTCACCTAGCTGGGCGTTAACGTAACCATTATCGTTGTACAGCCCATCCAATGTGACTTCCATTTTCTGGTCATTCACGTACACAACGTCATTCAACACCCTTACATGGTCACCTGGTAGGCCAATCAAGCGCTTAATGTAATTGATACGTGTATCAGAGGGTAGCTTGAACACCACCACATCGCCGCGTTGCGGATCACCAGTTTCCAGTAACTTGGTATTGAATACCGGCATCCGCAGATCGTAAGAGAACTTACTGACGAAAATAAAATCTCCATTCAGCAAGGTCGGCATCATAGAATCTGATGGAATCCGAAAAGGTTCAAAAATAAATGACCTCACTATCAGCACCAAACCTAGTACCGGGTAAAAGGAACGGGCGTACTCGACTAGCACCGGATCACGATAGGGCTGCACTGCAACCGTATCACCTGACGCAGCGGGTTTGATGGCGCTCGCTTCGGCTGCATACTTACGCAAACGTGCCGCTTTGAATAACAGCGCATCAATAGCCCAGATCACAAAAAACAGGCTTGTGAGCACTAATAACCACAATGAAAAATCAAAAAGCATGCTGATTTAATTCCCTGACTAAAAAATTGACCGGACTGATAAAAACAGGCCAACTGCAGACTGGGCTGCACTGGTTAAACATCACACCAAATCTATTTGTCCCGTCCAATCTGCAACACTGCCAAGAAAGCCTCTTGCGGAATCTCCACCGAGCCTACCTGTTTCATACGCTTCTTACCTGCTTTCTGTTTTTCCAGCAACTTGCGCTTGCGACTCAGATCGCCACCGTAACACTTGGCCAGCACGTTCTTGCGTAACGCCTTGACGCTAGCACGCGCCACCACATGCACACCAATTGCTGCTTGCACTGCGACTTCAAACATTTGACGCGGAATCAACTCCTGCATCTTGTCCACCAGTTCGCGACCACGTTGATAGGCCATATCACGATGCACGATAATCGACAATGCATCGACCTTTTCGGCGTTGATTAGTATATCGAGCTTGACCATCGGCGCCGCTTCGAAATGACTAAACTCATAGTCAAAAGAGGCGTAGCCACGGCTAACCGACTTCAGTCGATCGAAAAAGTCGAGCACTACATCAGCCATTGGCAATTCATACTGCAGTGACACTTGATTGCCCAGATATAGCATTTTTTTCTGCCGCCCACGCTTATCGTTACACAGCTTTAATACTGCACCGACGTACTCAGGCGGCACCAGAATATTGGCAATGATGATGGGTTCACGCAATTCAGCAGTAACATTATTGGCGGGCAACTTGGCCGGGTTATCCACATAAATAGTCGTGTCGTCAGTCAGTAAAATTTCATACACAACCGTCGGCGCACTGGTAATCAGATCCAGGTTGTACTCACGCTCCAACCGCTCCTGCACGATATCCATGTGCAACAAACCAAGAAAACCACAGCGGAAACCAAAGCCCAATGCGGTGGAGACTTCCGGCTGATACTGCAACGCTGAATCGTTGAGCTTCAACTTGGCCAGCGCATCCCGAAATGATTCATAGTCGTCCGAACTCACCGTAAACAAGCCCGCAAACACGCGTGGCTGGATCTGCTTAAAGCCTTCCAGAGGCGCTGCACACAGGCGTGACTCCTGAGTGATGGTATCGCCCACTGGCGCACCATCAATTTCCTTGATACCGGCAATAACGAAGCCCACTTCGCCAGTTGCCAACTCATCACAAGCTAATGACTTAGGGGTGAAGCGACCCAGCTTGTCGACTTGATGGGCACGTCCAGTCGTCCAGACACGAATCTTGTCGCCCAGCTTGAGCGAGCCATTCATTACGCGAACTAATGAGACAACGCCGACATAGCTATCAAACCAGGAATCAATGATCAGAGCCTGCAAGGGCGCGTCCGGATCGCCCGTTGGCGCGGGAATACGCCGCACCAATTCTTCCAGCAGGTCGGCCACGCCTAACCCGGTTTTAGCACTCACCAACACCGCATCAGTAGCATCGATACCGATAATTTCCTCAATTTCCTTCATCACCCGCTCAGGTTCAGCAGAAGGCAGGTCAATTTTGTTAATCACCGGCACCACTTCCAGTCCCTGTTCCAAGGCGGTATAGCAATTGGCCACGCTCTGCGCTTCTACGCCTTGGGCGGCATCCACCACCAGTAGCGCGCCATCACAAGCGGCCAGCGAACGAGATACCTCATAGGAGAAGTCCACGTGCCCTGGCGTATCAATCATATTCAGTTGATATACTTGCCCATCCTTGGCCTTGTACTTGAGCATTACACTCTGAGCCTTGATGGTAATGCCGCGTTCGCGCTCCAGATCCATGGAATCCAATACTTGGTTTTCCATCTCGCGAGCGTCCAAACCACCACATTGCTGGATGAATCGGTCTGCGAGAGTGGATTTGCCGTGATCGACGTGGGCGATAATGGAAAAGTTGCGAATCAGCTTCATGTAAACAAAGTTCTCGGCAGACAGCAGGTGATCACGGCAATTCACCATGGTTGGCGCGTAGTCAAAGGCGGCGGATTATATCGGAGATGGCCGTCACTGCTGTGGGAATCGCGCAGCGAAACGGTGATGCTGGGTGGGTGTCAACCCGATAAATAGGCTTGTAGCCGGTCATGATCCAGCCGATAGGCACAGACAAACTCCCCATCGACAAACAATACCGGAATACGCTGACCGTATTTACGCTCCAAATCGGCATCGCCACCAATATCCTGCACCTGCACTTGGTCGGCACGCCCCCCCAGCAACCCGACCAACTCTTCTATTAGCGTCTCACACAGACTGCAGTCTTGGCGTGACAACACCACCCATTGAGGAACAGTGTTCATCAAGGCTACTTGCTGGCAACCGCCGAATCGCGGTAACCCGACCCTGGAGACGGGTATTGGCGGGTCAGCGACGTCACCAGATCACGCAAAGTAGCCGCAGGTACCTCCCCCACGGCCGTCACCTGATAGCCCGAGGAATCGGCATGAAACGCATAGGTGGAACCGACTTTCTGGAAACCTGAGTTCATCTGAGTTTTCGAACTCACCTGCGCAATAAACACCGATACGGTGGCCAAACCGTCGGAAAACACCAGATGTTTCACAGGCGCAGCGCTACCCACCACCGGCTGCAAGCGTGCAACTTTCAGTTTGAACCCCGGCGGTAAATTTTCCACTTGCCAACCGATGGATTCCTGTGCGACGGTACGACGACGAACTTCATGGCGCACCCATTCATAACCAGCGGTATCAACTTTGGGTTGTAAGTCAGTGTCGGGAATACGCTCACGCAGCGACAGTTCAGCAAAAGCTACCTGTTCAATGATTCTGCCTTGACGATCAAACAATTGTGATTTGAGTGGCATGGCTGTTTCCGTATCCAACCATAACCGATAACCGTAGCGACGTTCATCGCGCGGCTGCACGATCACCAGCTGTGCCTTGCGCTCCAATACCTTACCAACTGGACCGGTGCTGATGTCGTAGTAGGCTTCGAGACCTGGCTTGTATTCCGGAATCAAACTTAACAATCCATCGCTATCAGCGCGACTTTCCACCAACACTGACCGTTTATCAGGCATGTAGTAAGTCACTTCGGTATCGGTGCGAATGTATTCGCGTCCCATGCCATCTAGCGATATCAGTCTTTCAGTAACCTTACCACGAACATTACGATGCACGATGCGCATGGTTTCCGATTGCATATCTGTGGAGTGAATATACCTACCGTCGTAATTACGGTTGACCAGCGCTTCCGACATGCGCTCCAGCCAAGTACGGGCATCTACCGTAGCAGCACATACCGTAGCGCTGCTAAACAAACAGATTAAAGTAACGCACCTTGTCGCAACGCTGCTCATCATCAAGCAATTACTCTGTAGCGAACGCGACCTGTCCTTCTGTCTTCCACATCTGATCCTCTGCCAATGCTGTGTCCTTCGATTGCTCAGCTTGCTGCTCACTGACTAACAACCCGGTCAGCGTATTACGTCGACCCAATGGCGACGAAAATTCGCTATGCGCCATCACATAGTTAGTCAATCGAGCCATAGGAATGGGCGCACTGGGAGCATTTGCGGTAACCGGAACGACATAACTGTTGGCAGGGTTGGGTCGCTGTGCCGTCACGGCCAGCGGCTGTAAGCTGACCGCCGCCAGCACCTGTGTCTCATTTTCTGGCTGGCCACGCAGATTAACAATAGCCACCGCCGCAACGCTGGCGGCCAATGCCATACCAACGGCGGGCTTCAACCACTGCGGCCAAGTACGGGAAGGATGTGCATCTATCTTGGCAAGAACGGCGAGCTGATCCTGTTCCAATGCAGAGGCAATACGTTGTGAAAAATCATGCGACAGAATAGGACTGTGCAACGACCCCGTTGCCGGATTACGTAATGCCTCACCCATCATCAAGTAGCGGGACATAGTCTGTTTAAGGTCTGTATCCTTCACCAGACGACGTACTAGTAAGTCGGTTTCCGCAGTAGGCAACTCATCATCAACGAACGCCGACAACTGCGACTGAAGCGCTTCATTTGGTTGCATTACATCGGTCATAAATTACTGCTCTCACAAATACACAAAATCCCAACTCGGGAGGTTGAGCCCCCGTCACATGCAGACAAATCGATCAATCATCCAACAGCGGCCTCAGTTTCTTGTCAATCGCTTCACGAGCACGAAAAATTCGTGATCTTACTGTGCCAACCGGACAGTCCATTACTTCAGCAATCTCTTCGTAAGACAGACCTTCCAGTTCACGCAAGGTAATCGCTTCGCGTAAATCATCCGGCAGTTGCTGCATGGCTTCGCTCACCGTGGCACGAATTTCTTCGGTCAACAACATGCCTTCTGGCGTATCGCTATCCTTCAGCAAAGACTGTGCGGCGTAGTCATCCGGATCCTGCAAATCCAAATTGTGATCAACCATGCGTCTGCGACTCGACACCAACACATTTTTGGCCGTATTTGCAGCGATGCGATACAACCAAGTATAAAAAGCACTCTCGCCCCGGAACGACGGCAAAGCACGATAGGCCTTGATGAAGGTTTCCTGGGCAATGTCCTCCGCCTCAGCAGGATCGCGTACGTAGCGATTAACCAGCTTTAAAACTCGGTGCTGATATTTCAACACCAGCAGATTGAAGGCCGCCTGATCACCACGCTGCACCATCTCTACTAATTTATCGTCACTGTATTCCGCACTCATGTCACATCATGCCTCATTGCGTGCAGGCATCAACATGGCGGTACCTCAACGAACACGGCAATAGACATCACACTCCACATAAAGTTCGAACAGCTGCTGAACCAACGGTTAAAAATGACAAAAATCGAAGCATTCTGATGCGTCACCACTAACCTCACCTGAACAAACCTTAACCAAGCCGCTGCTCCGCACCGATCCTTTGACGACCTTGCAGATAAAGCCGGGTGCTCCACAACTGCCAAAGTGCGGCGGGCAACTGGTTACGCCACAGCATTACCACCGGTACATGTTGGGTCGGTGCGCTGAACCGTAAACACCACAGCCAAGGCATTATCCAGCTGGTTACCGCCAATTGTGCAGTGCTGGTACTACCATCCGCGAAGTGCAATAACCACTCGCCCTGTTGCTGCCAAGTGATGGCCTGCAGCCTTCGTTTCGAGTGTCCATAGCCCACTTGGTATTGCCACACCACACAGGAGATTATTGTTATTAGCAATAAAATCAATCCACTATGTAGCGAACCATGAATTAACTCGAGGTTCATCAGAATCAGCAATAACGACATTGTACCCAGCAACCCCAGCAGAGTGGCTAAGCCCCGGTGCGTCACCGGCAGTTCAAGCGCCAATGTGGGTGAGTTGCTCGATGACATCAGCAATATCTGCTCGTTCCGGGGTTTGCTTGCCGGTGAGATACGCCAGTATGGTGGGATCTTGTAAGTCCAACAGTGCTCCGAATGCCTGCTGTTGCTCCACGCTAGCCTGAGGGTAAACCTGCTCAAAGTAACGTGTCAGCAACACGTCTAGCTCACGCATGCCACGCCGACAGTGCCAGCGCATACGTGCGAGATTGACGACCTCAGTAGCTGCGTGAGTCATAACTTTTCGCGTTATTGAGTTTTAGCTCACCATCAAGCAAATAACCGGACAACTTGCCCGTCCGGTTACACGGCTTCACTGTTTGCGCTCGGCAATCATGCGCTTGATTTCGGCAATGGCGCGCGCAGGATTCAGGTCTTTTGGACAGGCCTCGGCACAGTTCATGATGGTGTGACAACGGTACAACTTGAAAGGATCTTCCAATGCATCGAGTCGTTCACCCGTAGCTTCATCGCGAGTATCAATAATCCAGCGATAGGCCGACAATAATGCCGCTGGCCCAAGATACCGATCACTGTTCCACCAATAGCTCGGACAAGAGGTTGAACAGCAGGCGCAGAGAATACAGGCAGAGGGTCGATCGATTTTTTCCTGATCCTCTTTGGATTGCAGGCGTTCCTGATCCGGTGGTGCCGGTGTACGAGTCTGTAACCAAGGCTTGATCGATGCATATTGCGCATAGAAATTGGTCAGGTCAGGTACCAGGTCCTTGATCACCGGCATATGCGGCAGTGGATAAATCTTCACTGCGCCCTTGATCTCGGCACTGGCCTTGGTACAAGCTAGTGTATTCACGCCATCGATATTCATGGCACAAGAGCCACAAATACCTTCACGACAGGAGCGGCGGAACGTCAGTGAAGGATCAATTTCATTTTTGATCTTGATCAGCGCATCCAGCACCATGGGGCCGCAACTGGCCATGTCGACTTCATAAGTATCAATTCGTGGATTTCCCTTCACTTCGGGATCGAAACGATAGATACGGAAGCGGCGCACACTCTTTGCGTCACCCTTGGCTTTATGAACATTGCCGTTGGGATTCACTACCGAGTTTGCTGGGAGGCTAAATTGGGCCATCGCGAGTACCTGTTTTCTAATGTAGGTCCGAGTGATTAGTAGACGCGCGCTTTAGGCGGCACAACTTCCACATCATTGGTAAGCGTGTACATATGCACAGGACGGGTGTCCATGGTGACTTTGCCCTTGACATCCACCCATGACAACGAGTGCTTCATCCAGTTTGCATCGTCCCGATTCGGGAAGTCTTCACGGGCATGCGCACCACGGCTTTCTTTACGGTTCAACGCCGAATTGATGGTCGCCGATGCCTGTGCCAACAAGTTGTCCAGCTCCATGGTTTCGATCAGATCGGTATTCCACACCAGACCTCGATCGCTGACGCTGACATCGTCGAAAGACCCGATCACTTTATCTAGTTTATCGACGCCCTCCTGTAAGGTTTCGCCAGTACGGAACACGGCAGCATTATTCTGCATCACTTTCTGCATTTCGAGACGAATGTCCGCCGTCTTCAAGTCACCCTTGGCGTTGCGATAATGATCAATGCGACTGATTGCAAAGTCGCCCGCATTGGCAGCCAGTGGCTGATGCCGCTGGCCGGGTTTGACCACTTCCGCACAGTGCCGTGCTGCTTCGCGACCGAAAATAACCAGATCAAGCAGCGAGTTGGAACCGAGTCGATTAGCGCCGTGCACAGATACACAGGCAGCTTCGCCAACGGCCATCAGACCTGGCACTACCGAGTCCGGATTACCATCACGCAGTGTCACCACTTCGCCATGAATGTTGGTCGGCACGCCACCCATGTTGTAGTGAACCGTCGGTAGCACCGGGATAGGTTGCTTGGTGACATCCACGCCGGCAAAAATTTGCGCTGTTTCGGAAATGCCCGGCAGCTTCTCATGCAAGTCTTTGGCACCCAGATGCTCGAGATGCAGGTAAATGTGATCTTTGTTGGGACCGACGCCACGACCTTCGCGAATTTCGATGGTCATCGCCCGGCTCACCACGTCACGCGAGGCCAGATTTTTCGCCTGTGGCGCATAGCGCTCCATGAACGCTTCGCCTTCGGAGTTACGCAGAATGCCGCCCTCACCGCGCGCACCTTCGGTAATCAAACAGCCTGAGCCATAGATACCGGTGGGATGGAACTGTACAAATTCCATGTCCTGCATTGGCAAGCCAGCACGCAGCACCATGCCACCACCATCGCCAGTGCAGGTGTGAGCTGAGGTGCAGGAGAAATACGCGCGACCATAACCACCGGTCGCCAACACCACCATGTGTGCCCGGAAACGATGGATGGTGCCAGTCGACATGTCGATGGCGACTACGCCACGACATGCCCCGTTTTCCATGATCAAATCGACAGCGAAATATTCAACAAAGAACTGCGCTTCATGCTTGAGCGCCTGTTGATACAAGGTATGCAACATGGCATGGCCGGTACGGTCGGCAGCGGCGCAGGTACGCTGTGCCGCAGGACCAGTGCCGTACTGCGTGGTCATACCCCCGAATGGACGTTGATAAATCTTGCCTTCTTCGGTACGCGAAAATGGCAAGCCGTAGTGCTCTAGCTCCAGAATCGCGGCTGGTGCTTCCTTACACATGAACTCAATCGCATCCTGATCGCCCAGCCAGTCCGACCCCTTAATGGTGTCGTACATATGCCAGCGCCAATCATCCTGCCCCATGTTACCTAGCGCAGCAGAAATGCCGCCCTGCGCCGCCACGGTATGGCTACGAGTCGGAAACACCTTGGTCACACAGGCTACCGACAAACCGGAGTTGGCCAGACCAAACGTGGCGCGCAAACCGGCGCCACCTGCACCAACCACCACTACGTCGTAACTGTGATCTACAAATTCATACGCGCTCATCAGCCATTCCCCGTCATAGATCCAAGCAGGGCAATGCGCAGTACCGAGAACACACCGAGTACGCCTAAACCCACTAACGCAAAATTGATAACCAGCATCACCACCAGATGAATACCCTTATGAGCAACGTAGTCTTCTACCACTACCTGCAAGCCTAGCTGCGCGTGATAGCACACGGTCACTACCAGTAAACTCAGCAGCACAGTATTGATTGGCGCAGCAATCCAGCTCACTACATTGCTGTAGCTCAAATCACCTAGCGCAATCAGCGATAACAAAAACCAGGGCGCCAATAACAACAGGCCAACTGAGGAGACGCGTTGCACCCACCAGTGATGCGACCCTTCTTTGGCCGCGCCCATGCCCAACACTTTGCCCAATGGACTACGCAGGCTCATAGCACCACCCCACTCATGCTGGCGGTAATACGCAGCGTGATACACCACCATGTAAGCAGCGTCAGCACGATAGCGCCGATAAATACCAGCGTACCGGTCTTGCGCGCCACTGCCTTCTCAAAGCCATAACCGAGATCCCAGCCGAGATGACGAACACCATTCAGCAAGTGATAGAAAAACGCCAACACCCAAGCAAACAAGGCGGCCTTGGTTAACGGTGAAGCGAAGCAGTTCAACGCAGCGTCATAGCTGTCACGACCGGAAGCGGCGGCAACCAACCAGTACACCAGAAGGGCAATACCCACCGACATGAACACACCCGAGAGTCGATGCAGAATCGATAGCGTATTGGTGTACTGCCAGCGATAGTGCATGAACGGTGACAAAGGCCGCTCGTGTTGTGCCATAAAATACCCTCAACCTACTGTGCCGTGACTTCGGCAGCGCCGAAAGCCTTGCACACGATTATAGAAAGGTCAGCTGCATTACCGACCGGTGAATAAAACAACTCAGAAATCGATGCAGCGACCTGCTTTTTCCCAATCACCAAACCTAGTGGGCTCGGGTCCATCCCGACCGCCCAGCTCTACGGGCTGTTGCGGATGCTCAGGTGAGAAAGCAGGTACGGGTTCATGCTCGGCCACTGTATTAGCGTGTGTATCGACCGGCACCACAGCGGTAGGCTTAGTCGAATCGGCACTCATTATAGTAGGCGCTTGCTGCATGGCGGCGTAGTCTGCCAGAAAACCCCCAACTTGAAAATGCAATGACACAGCAATATATACGTCATGATGCCACCATGACTCGGTCAGACCCTATCTCGACGCAACTCCCCAATAAATGCTGCCACTTCACCACCTTGCACCAATCCGATTCACTGGCCCCGACGCACGTAGCTTCCTGCAAGGCCAACTCAGCAATGATTTACAGGCACTGACGCCCGATCAATCCCTGCTGGCGAGCTGTAACTCGGCTCAAGGCCGGGTACAGGCAGTATTGCGACTAATTGATCGCGAGCAAGAAATACTGGCTTTGCTGCCACGGACTATGCTCGACACCACGCTGGCGCGCCTGCGCAAATACACCTTGCGCGCCAAAGTCAGTATTGAAGACGCACGCAACTCAGTTCAAATTGACTGGGCGACAACCACCGAACTAGTTGAGCGGGGTTTGCCGCTGCCACCACTGCCCGGTGAACATCGCCGATTCAATGACGCCAGCGTGCTGCATTGGCCGGATACAACCCAAGAACGCTTGTTGGTACTGCATGGCGATATACATTCAGTTACCGACCCGCAGGCCGACCTGCACTGGCAACTCGCTGAAATTCGCGCTGGGCTACCCCAAGTGCTGCCCGAAACTCATGAAAGCTTCGTTGCACAGATGCTGAATCTGGATGTGCTGAACGGCATCAGTTTCAATAAGGGCTGCTATACCGGGCAGGAGATCATCGCCCGCGCGCACTTTCGCGGCGCGGTAAAACGACGCATGTTTCACTTTCACGCCCCCTGCCCCGCGCCGCCGCCCGGCAGCAAGGTGCTAACCTCGGGCGAGCCTGCCGGTGAAGTCGTGATCGCGGCTGATACAGAAACGGGCTGCGAGTTGTTGGCAGTCGTCAGTCTGTCGCATCAAGCATCGCTGCTGAATTTGGACACGACGGGTAGTGCACTCACAGTGTTGCCACTACCGTACCAAGTGGTCTAGTAACAGATCATTCAGCGTACACGAGGTATACGCACGAGCGCCCTTGGAAGCAGCGTAATACCTGCATCTGAATATCAGGCCGATGCGTGATTACAGAAACGACACCCTCGCGTCCATCTCCAACAGGATGCGCGGTTTTTTTGTTTGAAACCGACAGACTTTCACGGTGGCACTGCGTCTCATCGTCACGATTGATCTGCAAGGTCTCAATCAATTTAGTTTTGTCGTCTATCGCAAACCCTCAACTCCTTTCGATCAAACTGCACGTAACGCCGCCATTGGCGTGCGACACGCCCAATATGGCGTTAGGCGACGTCCGCCCAATTTTGAGTAGCACTAGCAATTAGGGTTCGATCCACTATGAGCAAGGAGATCGGACATGAAGAAGCGATATTCGGAAGAACAGATCATTGGCTTTCTGCGCGAGGCGGATGGCGTCGGCATGATCTGCCTGAAGCTGCGCCAGGATGGCCTGTTGGTGAATCACAAGCGCGTTGAGCGGTTGTACCGACTAGCACGGCTGCAAGTGCGTCGGCGCAAGCGCAAGAAAGTATTGATCGGAGAGCGACGACCGTTGGCACGGCCTTCGGCAGCGAACTAGGTCTGGTCAATGGACTTTGTTTTTGATTGCACCCTAGAAGGTCGCGTACTCAAGTGTTTGACCATCGTCGATGATGGGACGCATGAGTCGGTAGCCATCGTGCCGGAGCGCGCCATCAGTGGTCAGTCACTAACCCGCATGCTGGATCGGCTCAGCCACACACGCGGCTTGCCGCAGATTATCAGGACAGATAACGGCAAAGAGTTTTGTGGCAAAGCCATGCTGAGCTGGGCACACCAATACGGCATCGCATTACGACTGATTGAACCCGGCAAGCCTAACCAGAATGCCTACATCGAATCGTTCAATGGGCGGCTGCGCGATGAGTGTTTGAACGAACACTGCTTCATCACCTTGGATCACGCCAAGGTACTGATTGAAGCATGGCGACGGGAATACAACGAGGAGCGACCCAAGCGAATACTGGGTGGGCTCACCCCCACCGCTTATGCAAGACAACTGGTACAACAACCCGCTACAGTAACAGCCGGGCTCTAATGCCAGCCGCTACTCAAGGCGGGGGGCGTCGGAGTAACACTATTGAACGCCTGACAACCCGCAACACGATGGTGGGCGATAACCTGCCCATTCGCCGCGCCCTGCCGAACAAAGTGAGACGTATGATTGGCGCCTGGTGCTTCCTCGATCACGCCGGG
>JBFXCU010000024.1:0-27678 GCA_050181835.1 Steroidobacteraceae bacterium
ATGACGGCCAAGTTTTTATGCGACACATTGCCACGCTGGCGCGGCAGATACTTCTCGATGCGGCTGAATTGTTCGGCAGTGATTTCCATGCCAACATCATATCAGTTAGTGTTAACAGGCCCTAGTTTATATTCAGGCGTTGGTTAATGTCTGCGCCAGTTACGCTGCATTGACAAGCGGAACGCAATGCTTGTTCACGACTGTCCGCGTTAATGTTCAGTCCTTCGGCATAGGCAAACTCAATATCAGTTATGCCGGGTAGATTCAGAAATGATCGCACCTGTATGGTGACGCTGTCCTTATCAGTGCCTGCATACAGCACACCGATTTGAGTGGCTAACGGATAGATTGATGGGCTTGCAGCTGGAAAATTGGCAAAAAACCATTGTGATTAAGAGGTTGGAGGGGTGACTGTCCGACGGAATGGGCCATGATAGAGCTAGTGACAGTGCGTCAGTTCACAGAATGTGGTGAAGCAACTCGCTAAAGTTTCGGTGGTTTTTTCCGATTAAGAGCTGGAAATACTCAATACCGAGGTTCAGGTGTCTGTCTTTGATAGCAATATACTGCTGGTGGTCGATGATGACCAAGGGATGCGCACGCTGGTCGCTGAGGTTGGCAAGCGTAATGGTTATGTCGTGTTTACCGCAGACTCAGGTGACGCCCTGAAGCAGATTCTATCTGAGCAGCAGCCGTCGTTGATTACCTTGGATCTGCAGATGGCAGATATGGATGGGGTCGAAGCATTGCGGCATTTAGCCAATAACAGCTGTGCTGCTGAGGTGATATTACTTAGTGGCATGGATCACAAGGTGCTGGCTACTGCGCGTCAATTTGGCTTGTCGCTGGGCTTGAATATGCGTGAGCCGATGCAGAAACCAGTGCGAGTGCATGATCTGGAAAAAAACCTGCTACGTCACAAAGGTGAGTGCGCGCCAGTGACTGCCAGTGAATTTAGGCAAGCGCTAGTGGAATATGAACTCACTGTGTGCTATCAGCCAATTTTGCAACGCACTAAACAAGGTATGTCAATCAACTCGGTGGAGGCATTGGTGCGTTGGCAGCATCCAGTACGTGGCTGGTTGTATCCGGGGCAGTTTCTGCCGATGGTGGAGCGCGAAAACCTTATTACCGAGCTGACCGATTTCGTTTTGACTGAGTCACTACGTCAAGTAGGTCACTGGCATGCATGTGGGCTGCAGCTTGGCTTGGCTGTCAACCTGGCGGCACGAACCGTTGGTGATCTCAATTTTCCTGACCGTCTATCACGAGTCATGCAAGAATATTCAGTGTTGCCTGAGTTTCTGTGTTTTGAAGTGACCGAGGCGGCAGCGCTCGGTGACCTGCAGGTGGTGATGGATAGCTTTGCCCGCTTGCGCGTTAAGGGAGTGCAGCTGGCGCTAGATGATTTTGGCATTGGTACCTCGTCGCTGACGCAGCTGTACAAGATGCCGTATAGTTGCATGAAGATTGATCGGGCACTGATCGCTGAAATGAGTTCGTCGAAGCAGGCGCAGACCGTGGTTTCAGCACTGATTGATCTGGGCCATAAACTGTCTTTACAAGTGTGTGCGGAAGGTATCGAGTCCGAAGCGACACTTAATCAACTCGATAAAATGGGTTGTGACCAATTCCAAGGCAATTACCTGAGTCAGCCGCTGTCGGCTGTTGACGCTGAGCAATTCGTACGGCGCTGGGTGGCAACACAACAGGCAGATGCTGGGTTGCTGGCGGGTTGAGAGGGAGGGCGTGCCGATTGATACGACAGGCATACAAGTGGCCATTATAACAACAATCAATTACTCAGCCGCTGTGTTCTGATCGCTTGCTGGCAAGAGCCAACTAACGCTGCTTGTCTGTTGTCTCGCATGGTGGTACAAATAAGCTTATGCATAGTCGTGGCGATATGTACTTGGTACAGCGAAAAATAGTTATGCGTGCCTTTCAGCGGATTGCTTGGCAAGGGAAGCGAAATTGAGTAATCCACCCTCTTTGGCTGTGAGGCATCAAAGGAACTCAATGCCAATAAATAATGAAGTATCAACTCGAATTGTGATTGTGGATGATCATCCGGTGGTGCTCGATGGACTGAGGGTGCTGTTATCTGATTTGGCGGAGTTCACCTTGGTTGCAGAAGCCAGCTGCGTGAATCAGGCGCGTACAGTGATCACGCAGACTCTCCCCGATGTCGTGGTGCTGGATCTCAATCTCGGTGCGGATGATGGCGTCGATTTGCTTAGCTGGTTACGCCAGCATCAGCCGCAAATACGCACCTTAGTGCTGTCGATGCAGGAAGAAGCGTTGTATGCAGAGCGTCTGTTGCGTATGGGTGCCAGTGCCTACCTAATGAAAAATGTGGCGGAAGTAGATTTCCTGTCGGCTTTGCGCAAAGTAGCCAAAGGCCAGCGGCATCTGAGTGTCGCCATGAATGAGCGATTGCTATCAAAGGTAGTGCGTGGTCAATTGCCTGTGGGTGTGGATGACCCGGTGGCGGCGTTAACCGGGCGTGAGATGGAAGTGTTCTTTCTGGTCGGGAAAGGCGTCGGCACTCGCGAGATTGCCGAACAACTGGCGGTTTCAATGAAGACAGTGGATGCGCACCGACGTCATATGCGTGAAAAGCTCAATCTACGTTCTGCCGGTGAATTGCTGCGTTATGCGGCGCAATGGGCTGCAACACATGGTGACAGGTACAACACGAAGGTAATTGATTGAAATCACACCGCATTGCATTCCAATTGCTAATCGTTAGCTTCGCTCATATAGACAGAAAATGGGTTATCAAACCCAGCAATTAGGCTTACAGTAGCCGCTTTGAAACTCGTCAAAGCTGTATCAGCTGCGCAGGCGGCGGATCAAATTAGCAAGCGCGCGGGGAAGTGTAAGCATGGCAACGGAAACTCCATCTGATTCGAACATGCGGACCGAGGGCGTCCGTTCGCGTCGGAGTCGTCTGATGATTGTGGATGACCATCCCATCGTTCGTCATGGGCTGCGGCGTCTGCTTGAGTCTGAGCCTGATATGGAGGTTTGCGGTGAGGCGGAGACTGCCCGTGCCGCTAAATCAATGATTCGCGAGCTGCGACCGGATGCGGTAATCGTGGATGTATCGTTGGCGCAAGGCGATGGTATGGAGTTGGTGAAAGATGCCCGTGCACATTATCCGTATCTGCCCATGTTGGTGTTATCAATGCATGACGAAATGATTTATGCCGAACGCATGCTCTCGGCCGGTGCTAATGGCTACATTATGAAGCAAGCTGCCAGCGAGCAGTTTTTGTTGGCGCTGCGCCGTATTCTGGCTGGCGGCATCTATGTCAGTGATTCCGTTGGCAACAACATGATTGAGAAATTTGCTTCTGGTAGCGCTTATCTTTCCGCCAATCCGGTCGATACTCTGAGTAACCGTGAATTACAGGTGTTGCACATGATTGGTAAGGGGTTGTCCACTCGCCAGGCTGCGGATGCGCTTAATTTGAGCATCAAAACAGTGGAATCACATCGGCAGCGAGTGAAGCGCAAGCTATCGTTGCGTACTTCGACCCAGTTAGTGCAGTACGCGGTCAATTGGTATGCAGGCCGGACTCCGGAATCTACTCCGCACACCCCCTAATAATTGTTCTTCGAGTTCCGGGGGGATAGCTTGCAAGATTCGCATTTACTCTTAGCTGGCGTGCTGATTGGCCTGATGGTTGTGCTGGCTTGGCAGTATCGACGCAGATTGCTGCAACGCCGTATCAACGCTGCTGTTGCGCTGGCTATCAATCGACGCAATGAGTCTATTGTCGACGCCAGTGGCGAAGGGGTGTTGGAGCTGGATTTGGCGGGCATCGTGGTGTTTGCCAACCCGGCGGCAGCACGGTTGTTGGGATATGAACAGGAAGAGTTGCATGGCATGGATTACCGTCGCTTGATGAGTGCGGGTGGTCTGGTGGAAAAGCGTGATACCGGCCGGATCGGTTACACCACCGATATGTTGCGGGGTATTGGTGCCAATCTGCACTGCAAGAATGGACGATTGCGGCCCATTGAATATCGTATGGTGGCATTACGTCACAATGGTGCTGCGGGCAGTTTGATTGCCTTTCGTGATTTGAGCGATCGTGCGCGTATTGATGTGATGTTGGCTGATATGCAGCATCTGGCTAAAGTGGGTGCGTGGGAGCTGGGCGTTGACTCCACCCGATTAAGTCTGTCCGAAGGGATCCGTCGTCATCTTGATCTACCCTTGCGTCACGATGTACCACTGAAAGCGTTATTACAGCGTCTTGCCCCGCGCGATCGGTATGCGGTGATTCGTCAAGTAATCGTTACGTTTAGAGATGGCAATAGCTTCGACATGCTGCTGGCACTGCCTAGTTCGCAACCGATATGGCTGCGCTGTATTGGCAAACCGGAACGTGTGGAAGGAACGGTGGTGCGATTGTACGGTACCTTGCAGGATGTGACCGAACGTAAGCAGGCAGAACAAACGCTGAGCGAGACGCGGGATTTTTTCGGCGCTACGCTGGATGCGGTGCCCTCTCTAGTCGTGCATATCACTCCACAGCTGCAAGTCACGTATTGCAATCAATCACCGCTGCGCGCGTGGCTGAATCTGACTGATCGGTCGGTTGGCTTAACCTTGATGACGGTTCTTGAGGTTGAACAGCATCCTGACCATTTTCCGGATCTGCTGCATGGCGTGAAGCAGGCGTTGTATGGGGAGGCAGGTTCGTTGGTCAGGTCATTGACGGTGGATGATGATACGCGGCAGGCGCATTGCAGTTTTGTACCCCAGCGAGACGCGACGGGCCAATTCGTTGGTTGCTTTTTGGTCATCAGTGACGTGACTGATATGAAGATGCTGGAAGCTCGCGTGTATCAAGCCGAGAAGATGCAGGCGGTGGGACAGCTGACTGGTGGCGTTGCACATGACTTCAATAACCTGCTGGGTGTGGTGTTGGGCAACCTACAATTGATTGAGCGAGATGTCATGCATGATGCCGGGGTCAGCAAGAAATTAGCGACCGCCATGCGTGCTGCTATGCGCGGTGCGGAACTGACCAAAAGTCTGCTCAGCTTTGCGCGTGGGCAGGTGTTAGATCCGGTGATTATTGAGCCCAGCGTGCAATTACCCGTGTTTGCCGAACTCATTCAACGCACGCTGGACGACAGCATTGAAATGCGGGTCGATATACCGGCTGCGCTGTGGTTGATTGAAGCAGATCTGGGACAGCTGGAGAATGCGATTCTCAATCTGGTTATCAATGCGCGTGATGCCATGCCAACCGGCGGCAGTTTGATACTCAGTGCGGGCAATACCCACGTGGCACCCAAGTTTTTGCTGGACAACCCTGGCCTGCAAAGTGGTGACTATGTGGCCATTAGTGTGAGGGATACTGGTGGCGGTATTCCGGTGCAGGTGTTGAATCGTGTATTTGAACCGTTTTTTACCACCAAGGAATCTGGCAAGGGTAGTGGGCTGGGATTATCGATGGTACATGGCTTTGCCACCCAATCAGGGGGAACAGTGCGAGTAGATAGTGAAGTAGGGGAAGGGACTTGCGTCAGTATCTATTTACCGCGCAGTCAAGGCTCGGTGATCAGCCACGAAGACACGTTGGTGAATCACGTTGTGCCGGGTGGCGACGAAGTCGTACTGGTGGTCGAAGATGATACGGATCTGCGTGCCACCACCGTCTTGAATCTGCAACGGTTGGGTTACCAAGTATTAGAGGCATCAAATGCTCCGGCTGCGCTGCAGATTTTGCGCACCACTGCCCATATCGATCTGCTATTCACAGACGTGATTATGCCGGGTGGTATGCTCGGTCCGGAGTTGGTGCAACAAGCTCGCGTGCTGAAGCCAGGCATTCAGGTATTGCTGACTACTGGCTATATGGGTGATTCGGTACTTAATCGTGCGGGGCCTATTGCACAGGAAATGATGCTGGCGAAACCCTATCGTAATGAGCAGCTGGCATTGAAACTGCGGTTCATGCTTGATCACTGATACAACCCTTAATAAGGTCGATCATATATTTAATTGAGGTGTGCCTTGCTTGAACCAGCCAACCGCTTGTTAGTCATTGACGATCAACAGGAGTTATGTGACTTCATAGTGGAAGTATCTAAACGACTGGGGTTTGAGTCAGTGGCAGTCACCGAAGCTGATGCATTTCGTCGTGCCTATTTGGACTTTAATCCAACCATTGTGGTGTTAGATCTACAGATGGCCGGTTTTGATGGCATTGAGTTGTTGCGCTATCTCGGTGCCCAAGGTGCCCGGGCGCAGGTGCTGGTAGCGAGTGGTATGGATCAACGTGTGTTGAGCACTGCAGACCAAGTCGGCCGTGCGCAAGGGCTAAGCATGGTGGGGGCATTGCAAAAGCCGATCATGCTGGCAGACCTCGAAGCCGTGTTGCGTAAGGTGATGAAGCCGGTATTGGGCGTGACGGCTGCGGATCTGGAGCAGGCTTTGGCCGAGCACCATCTACAGGTGTACTACCAACCCAAGGCGCGCTATGTCGATGGGTGTTGGAAGATTGAAGGTGTTGAAGCATTGGCGCGCTGGCGTCATGCCCAGCATGGGTTTATTCCCCCGCCGGTATTCATTGGTATCGCTGAGGCTAGTGGCCAGATTCGCCAATTAACCGAGCAAGTCGTCGAGCGTTCTATTCGTCAGGCGGCAAAATGGCATCAGGCAGGATTGCCGCTGGAAGTGGCTATTAATCTCTCCCCACGACTGTTGAATGACCGAGGATTTCCTGATCTGGCGGCTACGTTGACCAGCAAATATAACGTTGAACCACGCTTCCTCAGCTTTGAGGTAACCGAAACGGCTGCCATGTCCGATCCTGATACCACTATGGATGTCTTGACTCGCTTGCGAGTGAAGAGCTTTGGCCTGTCAATTGATGATTTCGGTACGGGATATTCTTCATTAAAGCAGCTGTACTTGATGCCCTTTACTGAACTGAAGATCGATATTTCATTTGTGCGTGATGTGTGTGACCGTGATGAAGCAAGGGTCATGGTGGAAACGATAGTGATGCTGGCGCATAAGTTAGGTCTGACCACCTGTGCTGAAGGCGTAGAAACACAGGAAGCGCTGGATTTTCTAGCTCAGGCTCAGTGCGATCGGGTACAGGGGTACTTAATTGGTAGGCCCATGCCTGGTATCGAAGTGCCAGCGGCAATTGCAGCATGGAATGAGGCGGTCATCGCACGCTGATGGTGGCGAATGCTGCCGGAACCATGATGAAGCGTACAGTGAGATGGGGGTTATGGGGTCTCGCCACTGTATTCGGCGTAGTGCTGGTCAGCATCATAATAGGTATGTTGTGGTTCGATCCGGCGCGCTACCAGCAGCAACTTGAACAACGAGTCAGCACGCTAACTGGGCGAGCGTTCACCATTCACGGCAAGCTGAGTTGGCGGCTCGGTTCGATGGTAACAGTCCATGTGCCCCAGCTGCGGTTGGCTAATTCCTCTGCATTTTCCATCAACCAACCTTTCATGGAACTAAGTCAGGCTACGGTGCGTATTGCATTGTGGCCACTGCTGCGGCGCCAAGTGCAATTAGGGGCGCTCGATGTTCAAGGGTTACACGTGCAGTTGCAGCGCAACGTTGCCGGTGAGGATAACTGGTCAGATTTGTTGCAACTGCTGAACGATGACGACGGGTCTGGCTTTAAGTTCGTCAGCCTCGCAGGCTTGCAACTGCATCAGGCACAGTTCAGTTATACGGATGTAAGCAATGACAGTGAGTTGCATTTGTCGACAGTCACTATGCAGCTGGGGCTCTTTGGCTATGAGCAATCAACGCCAGTGTCGTTGCAAGGCCTACTGAGTGTGACGCCAGAATTGCAAATAAATACGCAGCTGTCATCGGTACTTCAAGTGGCAGCGGATGCCAGTAAGTTGAGTGCCAACGATACGCAGGTTGCGTTGCACCTCATCCGCTCCGGTACGCCTATGCCACCGCTTTTGGCGTCGGTCAAGCAAGTGAGCTGGGATCGGCTTACGGATCAGTTGCACATACAAGGGACGGAACTGACCACCGTGGCCGCGCAACTCACTACAGAGGTCACGATACGGCAATTGATGACTGCACCCTTGTTAGCTGCCACGATTGATGTAACTGTGCCGCAGTTGCAGGAGTTGGCGCGGCAATGGCACATGACATTACCGGTAACCAAAGACCCGACCGTGCTGAATGCAGCGAGCGCGCATCTGCAATTAGACACCACTTCGCGGGCAGGACAAATGAAGATTTCCCGATTGCAATTGGATGACACGCGTTATCAAGGCGAATTCACTTGGTCATATCCGGATCACCCTACGCTAACTTTTAACCTGCATGCTGATCGCCTTGATCTGGATCGATATCTGGCTCCCGTGAAGGATGCGCCGCCGCAAGCGGTACCGTTGCAATGGTTGCAGCAACTTCAAGCACGAGGGAGTCTGACAATTAATGATGCGTGGTGGCGGGGTATTCATGCGCAGCAGCTTACGCTGGATGTGGGAACATGAAGCACGCAGCGCGCTGCGCCAGTGCCGCCCTGAATGGCAGTCAGACAAACTTCTCTGCTGAATTGTTGCGCTGGTTTGATATAGCCGGGCGTAAGCATCTGCCGTGGCAACAGCAACGTAGTCCTTATCGGGTGTGGGTATCCGAAATCATGTTGCAACAAACGCAGGTAACGACGGTGGTACCGTACTACCAGCGGTTCATGGCCAAATTTCCCGATGTTCATAGCTTGGCTAAGGCACCGCTGGATACTGTGCTGCATCTATGGACTGGCCTTGGCTACTATGCACGAGCGCGTAATTTACATCGTGCGGCACAGCGGCTGGTGCAAGAATTCGGTGGTGAGTTTCCGCGTGAGCATGCGCAGGTGCAGGCATTACCGGGTATCGGTCGCTCTACCGCCAGCGCCATTCTAGCCTTGTCGCGTGATGAGCCACATCCCATACTCGATGGCAACGTTAAGCGCGTGTTGACGCGTTGCTTTGCCATTCATGGCTATCCCGGTAGCAAAGTTATCGAAGCGCAGCTGTGGCAATTGGCAGAGATGTGTACGCCGCAATATCGAGTGGCTGATTACACCCAAGCGATTATGGACTTGGGGGCCACGCTTTGTACGCGTAGCAAACCGCGTTGTAGTGAGTGTCCATTGAGTACACGCTGTCTGGCCTTCGCGCAGCAACTACAAACACAATTACCGACGCGTAAGCCAAAGCGTCACCGTCCGCAGCGTGCGGCGTGTGTGCTGGTGGTGATTGACGCGCAGGGTTTGGTCTTGTTGGAGCAGCGACCGCCGAGTGGTATCTGGGGTGGGTTATGGACCTCGCCGCAATTTGACGCGGAAGGGCTGATGATCGATTGGGTACAGCAGTATTTACCCTCTTATCAGTCGATCTGGCAAAAGCTGAATCCCATTGAGCATGCATTCACGCATTTTGATTTGCAGTTACAGCCATACTTGTTCAGGCTGCGGCAGCGGCCCACGTCGGTGGCTGATGGGGATCGCTATCGCTGGTACGATCCACAGTGTCCGGATGATATCGGCTTGCCAAAGCCCATGTTGTCTATTCTTGAATTGCTAATTGAATCGCCGGGAGCGACAAGCTGACATGACCCGAACCGTGCACTGTGTTTATTTGAAGCGAGAGGCCGAAGGCCTAAGTCACTTACCGTATCCCGGTGAGCTGGGTCAGCGTATCTATGCCAACGTGTCCAAGGATGCCTGGGCACAATGGCTCAAGCATCAGACCATGTTGATCAATGAATATCGGCTGTCACCGATCGAGCCCAAGGCGCGAGCATTTTTGGTTGCCGAAATGGAAAAATTCTTCTTTGGGGGTGGTTCGGATGCACCCAGTGAGTTCAAACCACTGTAGGGACGGTCGTTCCTACAGTGTTCGCACTGAGTTACTGCGAGTGGCCCATCAATTTACCGCCACCCATGTCAATGTCGTCGGCGATGTGAGATCCAGCCGTGTTAATGCCAGTATTAAGCTTGGATTTATGACCAGTCGATTCGACCAAGCGCGCCTCCGGCATTGCAGCGAAATCGAACCGCGTTGTAGCGGGTTTAAGCAGCGTTTAAGTATTCAGCAGTGGCGGTAGGGGACAGTGCAGGCAGGCACAGGTGGTACGCAACAGCTCCGCCTCCTCGGCGTTAACCTTGCCATCATGGCTGATGACATGTACCAAGGCTTCCAGCAGGGTTTGCTTGGCCCTAGGTGCTAGCGTGTCTAGGCGATTGAAAGCCTTGTCCAATTGCAATGGCCAGTCTTGCGGCACGACATAGGGGCCTTGATTGCCAGACTCAAGGCATCGCAGGCCGCGCTGGTACGCGGCCTGCGATAGTGCTTCATCTTCATGACCGTTTTGGGCCAGCGTTGCCAGTAGCAGGCGGGCTTCACTGCGCGTCTCGGCCAATGTGGTTCGAGCCGGTTGAGTGAGCGTATTTTCCACATCGCGCAGTTGTACTTGAGCAAGCTTGCGCAGGGTGTATTGCTCAATCGACACGCGACCACTATGTTGTAGCAGTCCATTCAAGCAACGCAACAGTTCACTACGTTGAGTTGGCGGCAGCTGTCTGAGGGTGGGTAATAGTCGCAGCAGTGCTGGCTGACGTTGTAGCGGATTGAGTTCGTCCAACACGCCAAACCATGTTTGACAGGCTCGCGCATGGTTGGCGCTGAGTTGTTGTGTGATGAACTTGAGTTGAATTTCACGCACGCTGTCACTGCGGTCCAGTGCCAGCGCGAACATAAGCGCCACAGCTGCGTTGCTGTTATTGGCGGCAGCAACAATGGTTGCGGGCAGCGATACGCGAATCGCGTGCGCCAGTTCGATATGCATCTCAGTGGGTTGGCCCACTTGGTTCGGCAGGTTGGTGGCATTGAGAGTGGTTGCTGCGAGAATTTTTCTCAGGTGCAGCGCCGCTGAGTTTTCTGCTGCTGCCGTTGGTTCGGTGACACTATGACGTGCGGTCAATTTAGCACGTACTTGTGCGAACTCTACTGGATTGAAACTGGGGTCAATGTCTTTAATGCGTTGTTCCAGCGGTGGATGCGTAGCAAATAATCGTGACATGCCCGGTGCAAACAGCATATGTGCGACTGCATCTGCATCTGCTTCAACCAGGCGTGAGCCACTATTGCTGGCACCAATCTTAACCAGTGCATTGCGTAACCCAGAGGGATCGCGTGTAAACTGCACTGCAGAAGCATCGGCTAGTGTTTCACGTTTGCGTGCCACCGCTGCTTGAATCACGCGACCGAACAACAAGCCAATGTAGCCCAGCGCATACACTAGTGCGGCGACAGCAAACACCGCGAGTAATGCATTGCCTGATTTGCGGCTGTTGCTGTTGCCGCGTGGCATAAAGCGCATCACAGTGCGCGCCACGCCGGCAATAACCGTAAGTCCAAACAACAAGCCCATCAGGCGAATGTTCAAACGCATGTCACCGTTGACGATATGACTGAACTCGTGTGCAACCACGCCTTGTAGTTCGTTGCGATCCAGCAAATCCAGGCAGCCTTGTGTAACCGCTATGGCCGCATTGCTAGGGTTAAAACCCGCCGCAAAAGCGTTGATGCCGGTTTCGTGTGGTAGTAAGTACACGGAGGGTACGGGTATGCCAGATGCGATGGCGATTTCTTCAACCACATTAAGCAACTGCCGAAGCTGTGGATCACTGGTGTCGGTGGGTACGCGCACGCCACCTGCTGCACGTGCTACCACGCCGCCGCCGCTACTCAGCACGCTGGTTTTGTACAAACTGGCAACGACAATGACTCCCAACACACCGAACATGATGAAAAGCACCATCCCACCGTGCGCAATCAGCCAAGCTTGGTCTGGCAGCAAAAAACCACGCGCTTGTGGCGAATCGGTTTGAAAGGCGGCAAATACGCTGACCAATACCGTGCTGACTGCGCTCACTACCAGTAGCACAGCCAGCAGGAATAACCATACTAATCGCCGCGACAGCGTGCGAGCTTCGGTTTGACGCTGAAAAAAATTCATCGTTTTATAAGCTGGGCTTGAACCCTGTGGCTTTGGCAGGGACTGCTAATGGCAGCTTGCTAATTGAATTTAACCTTGGGCACTTCGCGTTTTTCTTGCATTTCGATTTGCAATAGCTCGGCGGCGGGGAAGTTACCAAAGCCTGCCACAACACTATTGGGAAACATTTCACGAGCATTGTTATAGTTCATCACCACGTCGTTATAGCCTTGTCGTGCGAATGCTACCTTGTTTTCAGTGGACGTGAGTTCTTCTGACAATTGCATCATGGTCTGGTTGGCCTTCAGATCAGGGTAGGCCTCAGCGAGCGCAAACAGCTTGCCCAGTGCGCCGCTCAGTTGATTTTCTGCACCGGCCAATTGCTGCACAGCAGCTGCATCGCCTGGATTGGCAGCAGCGGTTTTTAGATCGCTAACCGCAGAATTGCGAGCATTGATCACGGCTTCCAGCGTTCCTCGTTCGTGTTGCATATACGCCTTGGCCGTTTCCACCAAGTTCGGGATCAAGTCATAACGGCGCGTCAACTGTACGTCAATTTGTGCGAACGCATTTTTATAGCCATTGCGTGCGCTGATCAGCTGGTTGTAAATGCCGATGCCATAGAGCACTACCAAAATTAGTGCCAACAGAATAATCCAGCCCATGTTGTTAGCTCCCGCAGTAGTTGAAATCCGGTTAGAAGAGACAGAATAACGCATGATGAGTTGGTAGCGCTCTGCCAAATTAATTGTGGCTGGTAATGCGGCTGCGGTGATTCCTACGAAACAGATTTCTATAATAAAAGGAGTTCGAGCCACTGCATTCGCTGGCTCTGCATTTGAGTTATGAATGACCGGTCATCTACGACGCGGCTGAATTTCCGAGATGATGCGCCACGTACCAAGACGGCGGGGTGAATACCTTGGTAGGTGTGATGTTCGTAGCCAGAAGTAGCAACCTAACCATGTCCAGAGATTGCGCAGCAGTTGGCTGATGATAGGACTGATCCCACTATGACTCACGCCGGTCCCATTTCAGCGTCGCCATAGACTCAGCGCGCTACCCAGCAAGCACAGTGAGCCGGGCCATATCGGTTCACGCACCAGCGCAAACCACATGATGCCGCTGAATAACAATGCGGATGCCAGAATGGTTTGATCGCGCCGTCGGGCACTGGCACGCAATTCACGCAGTAACGCATCCTCACCTTCGGTCTTGATTGGCAGGCGATAACGACCCTCTGCTGCTTGCATCAAGGCTTGTTGCAGCAGTGACGGCACGATACGAATGGCCTCACCAATATCAGGCAATTGCTTTTTCCACTCGCGCAGTACGCCGCGTGGGCTCATGCGTGCATGCATCCATTCCTGCATGATGGGTTTGGCGGTCTTCCATAGATCAAGTTCTGGATGTAACTGGCGGCCCAGCCCTTCAATTTGCAGCAGTGTTTTTTGTAGCAGGATGAGTTGCGGTTGCACCTGCATGTCAAAGCGTTGCGCAGCTTCAAACAGGCGCATTAACACTTGGCCAAACGAAATATCTTTCAGCGGCTTATTGAAGATGGGTTCGCAGACGGTGCGTACCGCAGATTCCACCTCATCAACACGCGTGCCGGCAGGTAGCCAGCCGGAATCAATATGCAACTGTGCAACACGCCGAAAGTCGTGATTGAAAAAGGCAAGGAAATTCTCGGCAAGATAATGCTGATCGCGTGGATCAAGTGTACCGACAATGCCAAAATCTACCGCCGCATAGACGGGACGTTGTGGATTATCAGTTAATACAAAAATGTTGCCGGGGTGCATGTCAGCATGAAAAAAGTTGTGGCGAAAAACCTGTGTGAAAAAAATCTCCACGCCAATTTCAGCCAAATAAGGAATGTTGGTGCCACGTCGGCGCAACTCATCCATGTCACTGATCTGTACGCCACGCACCCGCTCCATCACCATCACATTGCTGCGGCATAAATCGAAATAAACGGTTGGCGCATACAGCAGTTGCGAGTTCTGGAAGTTGTGGCGTAACTGCGAGGCATTGGCGGCTTCACGCATCAGATCCAGTTCATCGAGAATGGTTTTCTCATACTCGCGAACGATTTCTACTGGCTTGAGTTTGTGACCGACGCTCCAGTACTTGAGAGCTAGCTGAGCCAAGGTTTGTAGTACTTCTATGTCACGCTCAATCAATGCCCGGATACCGGGACGAACCACTTTGACCACAACTTCAGTACCATCTTTGATGGTGGCGCTATGAACCTGAGCAATGGTGGCAGCGGCTAAAGGTTCAGTGTCGAACTGGGCAAACATGTCAGTAACAGATTGCCCCAGCGCCTGTTCAATCAACGTTCTGGCTTGTTGTGCAGGGAACGCGGGCACGCGGTCTTGCAGCTTGGCGAGTTCATCAGCGATATCCGCAGGCAACAAATCACGACGCGTGGATAAGGCCTGACCGAACTTCATAAAAATAGGGCCGAGCTCTTGCAGCGCCAAGCGCAGGCGTTCACCCCGTGTGCCTGAATGTTTTATCTGAAACCAGGCAGCCGGAGAAGCCAGATACGCCACGCGCAGCGGACCGGCAAAGCGAGTGCCTTTGACGAATTCATCCACGCCATGTTTGACCAGCACACGATGAATTTGTAACAGACGAGTAAAGACGCGGAAGTTCATTGTGGCTTAGGTTCTCTTGGTGCTGCGTTCCAGCGCTGTCAGCCGGGCGTCGAAACGCTCGACATCATCACGCAGAACATCGACATCGCGATTGAATTCATCGGCTTCTGTTTGGTTGGGGACATCGCGACCTTCTTCGCTGAGGTATTCACCCATGTTTTTCAGGAAGGTGTCGCCGACCTTGCGACCAAAACCCAGCAGGCTGCGTGCGGTGTTACCCAGTTGATGCGCGGCCACATCACCTACCACGCGCGACAGCTCTTCTTCAATGTCGGGTTTTGCCTGTGAGAGTAGTTGGCTGAAACCTTGCGCCACTTCAGCATCACCTTCGATGCGTACTGAGCTGCCGCTTAGGGATGTCGTGGAGTGTTGCGCGGCGAGGTTCAACAACCCAAGCGGAGTGCCGGATAACTTGGCATCAGCTGGAGTGTCTGTATCGCTGCTTAGTTGAATACGCCCTGCGTCAGCGTGGAGCAGAAATTCCAGCGGTAACCCGTTGAGTTGCAGCCGCAAAGTCTTGCCGTTCAGCCGCGCGCACAGCGCGCGTGCGGCCGAAGAGGCAGCGATGTTACGGTTGAGTGTGGTTTCGACAGTGGTGAGCAGCATAGTTAGTGGGTCATGCTTATAGTTTATAGCCGCGATGCAGCGCGACAATGCCGCCACTGAGATTGTGATAGGTGCATTGCTCAAAACCTGCGGTTTGCAGCATTTCCTGCAAGGTCTGCTGATCTGGAAACTTGCGGATGGATTCAGCCAGGTAGCGATAGCTGGCTTCATCATTCGCAACCAACTTACCTAGTTTGGGCAGGACGTTGAAAGAGTACCAGTCGTACACGGGTTTGAGTCCCGGTGCGGTGGGATGCGAGAACTCCAAAATCAATAATTGACCGCCGGGTTTCAGTACGCGGAACATAGAGCGCAGTGCCTGTGCTTTATCGGTGACATTGCGCAGCCCAAAAGCGATGGTGACACAGTTAAAGCTATTGTCGGCGAATGGCAGACACTCGGCATTGGCCAGTGACCAACGCACATTGCTGACTAGGCCCTTGTCGAGCAGGCGATCACGGCCAGTAGATAACATCGCCTCATTGATGTCGGTGTGGATCACCAATCCGGTTGCACCCACTTGCGCTGTCATACCGATGGTGAGGTCGCCGGTACCGCCAGCTACATCCAGTGCATGCTGACCCGGGCGCAAGCCAGTTTGCGTTAGGGTGAAGTGTTTCCACAGCCGATGCGCACCGCCCGACATCAGGTCATTCATGATGTCGTACTTGCTCGCTACCGAATCAAAAACCTCGCGAACCTTCTTGGCTTTGTCGGCCGTAGGCACTTCACTAAAACCAAAGTCGGTTTTACTTTGCTGTTGCGTTGACTGTTGTGAGGCAGAGGGCTGTTGGGGTTGCATGATCGGACTCAAGCGGCTGAGCCCATATTCTAGCTGGTTACTACCGATTTCGGGCTATGAACTCGCCCGGTCGGCTCAAGTAGTCAGCGAGGGAGAGCCTTGCAGTAACCTGCAAGTCTTAACAGCTTCTTCGCTTATTTTCTCATCGACTGGGTGCAAGGCAGGCCGGACCGAGAATGCGCCTATTGTACCGTGGTACGGCTCGTTTCTGTGGAACAGGAGGTTTTTGATTCCTATCTCCTGCTGATAAGCAGCGCAACAACACTCAGCGCCAGTAGTAGCGAAACTCCTTTCCAGAACAGCACCGGGTCGCGCTCAAGTAATGGTGCTTGTCGCGCTAACTGAAACCGGGGGTTGGGTACGCGCAGGTCGTGAATGAATTCCGACATTGCTGCATAACGTTTATAGGGATTTGGATGTAGGGCCGTGCGCAGCGCGCCATCAATCCAATCAGGCACATGTCGGTTAGCAGTTCGTGCTGAGATGTAATTCAGTTTGCGCTGGTCGGCCGGAGTACGCACGCGCGCGGCGGTCGCGCCATAAGGCAGTTTTCCGGTAAGCAGTTCATAGGCAATCACTGCGGCTGAGTACATATCTGCTTGCCAAGTGGGCGTTTCACCCGCCAGCCATTCGGGTGCAGTGTATTGAACAGTGCCCAGTACAGTGTTCGATTCCGACTCACCGGTCAGTTCAACCAGGCCTGCGACGCGCACTGAGCCAAAGTCAATAATCTTTACCGTGCCATCACGGGCCATCATGATGTTTTCCGGGCGAATATCACCATGAATCATTTCCTTGCGATGCAGCGCGCGCAGGCCTTTGATGATCTGTTCAATAATGTCGCGCACCACTTGCAGCTCTGGGTGGGGATGATCATGCAGCCACTGTCGCAGCGATTGACCTTCGATATATTCGGTGACAATGAATAAATGTTTGCGTGTCCGGCTGTTGTTGTGTGCTTTGAGCACATGTGGACTTGATAAACGTCGCGCAATCCATTCCTCCATCATAAACTGACGCAGCAGGTGTGGTTCATGGCGCAGCGATACTGCGGGGATTTTTAGCGCAACCGATTCATCCGAATCGATATCAGTAGCCAGATAGATGTGACTGCGATCATTGCTGTGGATGGTTCTGGCAAGTGCATAGCCTTCAAACTCAACCGGCGGCTCCAGCAGTGGCGCAGGCGGTAACGCTTCTGCCTGGTCGGTGTATTCCGATGCATCGTCATCTGGCAGCTCGTCGATACGTGCAATTTGCACAGTCAGATTGTCATCGCTACCGTTCTGCAATGCATGTTCGATGATCAGTTTTGCAGCGCGATCAAGATCATTCGCGTTGGCATGAATCAGCCGAGCCATTTCTTTTGGGCTGATGAATTCATGTACGCCGTCAGTGCTGAGCAGGAATATATCGCCGCTGGTAAGTGATTCGGTTTGGTAGTCGATATTGACCGAGTCAGTCAGACCGAGTGCGCGGCTCAGGTAATGTTCTTTGGCAGAGATGGCGCCCCGATGATCGTTGGTTAGTGGTTCGAGAGAATTGCCCACCACCCGAAAAATTCTTGAATCACCCACGTGAAAAATGTGTGCAAAGCGTCCCTTGATTACCAGGGCGCTGAAGGTACAGATGTAGCCACGATCGCGATCGTAGGCATTGTGACTGCGACGTGTCTCAGCGTGTAACCAGGCATTGGCGGCAGCGATGACGCTGAGGCCTGCGGTGCGTACTGACCAAGCATCTGATGTGCTGTAGTAGTCGGAAAGAAAGTTTTTGACTGCTGTTTCGGCGGCGATATGCGCAACGGAGCTGGTGCTGATACCGTCAGCTACTGCCAGTGCTACCCCTTTAAGGGATATGGTGACGCCATTAGGGATGAGTGCGCCGTAAAAATCTTGGTTGATATCCTTTGGGCCGGGACTGGAGCATTGACCAATGGATATGGCGAGCGCTTGCTCCATTCATTTGCCCCCGAGTTTGTTGTTACAGGCCGCGCTATCAATAGCGCGGCCTGATGTTACCGCAACAGTTGTTTACTCGGTTGCAATGCTCATCGCACCTTTGCCGATTTTCGTTGCGTTGCGTTTCGGCGAAGTCTTGTAGTGGGTGGAATAAATCATCGCCCCCACAAATGTCATGCCACCAACCAGATTGCCAATGACAGTCGGTAACTCATTCCAGAGGAGGTAGTCCATCCAGGTGAAGTTGCCGCCCAGCATCAGCCCGGATGGAAACAGGTACATGTTGACAACGGAATGCTCAAAACCGAGATAGAAGAAAACCAGAATTGGCATCCACATTGCGATGACTTTGCCCGACACTGAGGTGGACATCATCGCTGCAACGACGCCGGTGGATACCATCCAGTTACACATCACGGCGCGAATGAACAAGGTAAGCATCCCCGCTGCGCCAGCGGCGGCGTAGCCGACGGTACGCGTTTCGCCGATCAAGCCTATCTTCTGACCAACGGCGTTGGGTTCCTGACTGAAACCCACGGTGAAAATGATTGCCATGAACACCGCAGTGGTCAGTGCCCCAGCAAAATTGCCGATGAAAACCAACCACCAATTACGTAGTACGCCGCCCACTGTTACCCCGGGGCGTTTGGCGATCAATGCCAGTGGCGCGAGCGTGAAAACGCCAGTGAGCAGATCAAAGCCTAGGAGGTACAGCAAACAAAATCCCACCGGAAACAGCAGTGCCCCGACCAACGCGTTGCCGGTGTTTACCGTAATAGTTACCGCAAAGGCGGCGGCAAGCGCGAGGATTGCGCCGGCCATATAGGCACGGATCAACGTGTCCTTGGTAGACATGAATATCTTGGATTCACCTGCTTCGATCATTTTTGCCGCAAATTCGGCGGGAGCTACGTACGACATGAATTGATCTCCATAACTTGAGTGGTCTAGTTACCAACATTCGTTTGGTGGTGGATTGTCAGGGCGCGAGTGCAGACGCTAAAAACAACGCCATGTTGCTTTTATCGGTGCGTTCACCTGTTCGAGTGATTGCTAATCATCAACAGTGCTGAACAACGTGGCGCCGTTGCCTTATGACCCGGCGTTGGGTCAGTTCACTGAATAACCAGCAAGCGTCGTGCCAACTATTGAAATGGCAATTAATTGCTACGTGGTAGGTGTTTGTTGGTTGTTAGGAATATTGTTGTGATTCATAAAAGCATGGCCCGATGCTAAACCCGGCGACAAAGAGGTGCATCGGATGCGTAGCATGTGCACATGTGGGGCATGGCAGGTTGGATGCACAAGAGATAGTCAGTAATCATGCTTGAGGCTAGTGAGCGTATGTTTTAGCCGATTAAGACGCACACAAAAAATGCAGATTTGGAGCAGCATCTACAGGCTGTCTTGTCTACTGATGCTTTGTGGATGGCATATTCTATGCTGGCATGTTTTCTGCAAACATTATCCGTAAACCTAATTGCTATCGCGTTTTTTTATGCGAGACCATTGCCGCGCTCTGTACGCAACGCAGTCCTGTGTGAGACCAATTGAAGTCATTTTCGATATATCAGAGGTAGATCGCATGAGTCGTATTGAAGTCACCGAGAAAATTATTACCGCTAAAGTCAGCAAGGGCATCAAGTGGGCTGATGTTGCCCGACAGGTTGGTCTGAGCAAGGAGTGGGTGACCGCTGCCTGTCTTGGTCAGATGCAGCTCAACGATGTGCAGGCCGCTACTGTTGGCAAAATATTCGGCCTTGGCGATACTGACATTCAGTGGCTGAAGGTCGCGCCATATAAAGGCAGCTTGCCTACTTCTGTGCCCACTGATCCGTTGATCTACCGCTTTTACGAACTGGTAAATGTGTATGGCAGCACCATCAAGGAGTTGATCCATGAGGAATTCGGTGATGGCATCATGTCGGCCATTGATTTCAACATGGATCTACATCGTGAGCCAGATCCAAAAGGTGATCGTGTATTCATCACCATGTCGGGAAAATTCCTGCCTTACAAGAGCTACTAGCAAGTAATGCTTATTTGCCAGCTGTGGGCACTGCCTCGCAGCTCCGCCAACAGACTCGAAGGTCTGCCGATGTGAAACTGTCAGCGCGTGACGAGTTGAAGAAAAGGCGCAGCACGCGATGCAATCTGGCACGGTTCTGGGCACCATAGTGTGGCATTCAGCAGTGCTGATTTGCCTCGATGCCTAACTATTTTGGATTGTTGCATGGGCTGGGCTTCGCCTCCGCGTTCAGCGAGATGGATCTCTATAGTGCGCATCAACTAGCGACGCTTGCTGATTTTAATGTCGGCGTGGAGATTGAACGAGTTTTGTTTCTGCTTGCCGTGGAGGGGCATGTTCATCACACGACGGATACCAACTAACATCACATTGCAGCAATGGACTCGTGTTGCTTCCGCAGTAGCGGCAGTACTAGTGCAATGCCTGCTGTAACAATTATCTCTGAGAGTTCCCTTACTACGTTGCCTCAAGCGATTGGTCGCTTTGTATAACCGGGCCAGGTCTTGGCTTCATGTCTGTCGAGTACGAGCGTTTGGGATTGGCCTGCTGGTCAAGCTCCGCACTCACGGCAAGAATCAAGTAAGCGTGGGATAGCTAATGCCCAAGTCGCTCAACCGATCCAGATACTGTTGCCACTTCAGTTCGCGCGTCTTTCCTAGTTCTTGTAGGTAGGCCCAGGTGTACAGGCCGGAGTCATGGCCATCGTCGAAAATAATGCGCAGCGCATATTGGCCGGTGGGCTCAATGCCCTTGATGCCGACATTGTGCTTGCCTAATTGCAGTGTTTCCTGACCGGGGCCGTGACCGCGTACTTCGGCTGAGGGGGAATAGACGCGCAGGTATTCGAATGGCAGTTCAAAGCTGGTGCCATCATCAAAGCTGATGGCCAGTAGTTTGGATTGCGTGCGGAGTTTGATGGCGGTGGGGTGGGGCATGGGATAAGGGTTCTGTTTGTATGCATTGTGACTTTTGCCATAGTTTGCCACCCATTTTATTTTATGGCTTGATCAGAGTCCCGTTTGGCCTGCTAGATTAACTTCAAGAGACTTCCGCGCAGTTAATGCCATAGAATTAACGTATGAAGAAATGGAATCGACGCAGGCAATTCATGACTCGTCGCGGGCTGATTTTCTCGCTCGTCCTTTGCATGCTCATCATGGTTGTTGGTGGCATAGGCTTCTGGGTGTTGGAGCCGCGTGTAGTCAATTTGGCCGATGCCCTTTGGCTGGCTTTTACCACGGCGGCGACTGTGGGCTATGGTGACATCGTGCCCAGCACTCACGCATCACGCGTGTTTGCTGTCATCGTGGTTCTGTTTGGGCTGGCGGTGCTGTCCTTGGTCACCGCATCGGTGGCGGCGATGTTCGTTGAATCCGAAGAGCGCCATTTCGAACACGATCTGATGCACGAGATCGGCGCACTCAAAGTGGAATTGCAGGCCATACATGAAGAGCTGAGCAAGCTGAAGTCTTCGCGTAATAGCGAATAACTATTTTCCATCTTCCACACCCATAGATTATTGTTTAAAGACTTACAAGATATACCGCGACAAATCTTCGTCTTTCACCAGCTCGCCTAGATGTTTGTCCACGTAAGCGGCATCAATGCTGATCTGTGTTCCATTCCTGTCAGCGGCTTCAAACGATAATGTTTCAAGCAATCGTTCTAGTACCGTGTGCAGGCGACGTGCGCCGATGTTTTCGGTGTTCTCATTTACTTGAAAGGCCACTTCCGCCAGGCGACGCACTGCATCGGTGGTGAACTCTAATTGCACTCCTTCAGTGAGTAGTAGTGCTTGATACTGCGTGCACAGCGATGCATTCGGTTCGGTGAGAATTCGCACGAAGTCTTCGACTTTGAGGGCCTCCAGTTCAACACGAATCGGAAAACGGCCTTGCAGTTCGGGTATCAAGTCGGAAGGTTTGGCAACATGAAATGCACCCGACGCGATAAACAGGATGTGATCGGTTTTGACCATGCCGTACTTGGTATTGACAGTGCTGCCTTCCACCAGCGGTAGTAGGTCGCGCTGCACGCCTTCGCGAGATACATCTGCACCACTACTTTCCTGGCGACGCGCTATCTTGTCAATTTCGTCAATAAACACAATGCCATTTTGTTCGGCGTTGGCTAATGCATTGAGTTTGAGCTCTTCTTCGTTGATGAGTTTGCTGGCTTCATCATCTGTGAGTAATTTGAATGCTTCGCGCACGCGCAGCTTGCGTGTCTTGGTACGCGCACCACCGATGTTTTGGAACATGCCTTGCAATTGTTGCGATAGCTCTTCCATGCCAGGCGGTGCCATGATTTCCATATTCATCGGCATCGAGCGAATCTCAATTTCGATTTCTTTGTCATCGAGTTGACCTTCGCGCAACATCTTGCGGAATTTCTGTCGCGTTTCGTGATCGCGTGGTGTCACTGCAGGTTGCTCGTTGAAGCCCGCGAATTGATTGTCGCTGTGTGGGCGTGGCAACAAGACATCAAGCACTCGGTCTTCGGCCGCATCCATGGCACGCGGTTGTACTTTGGCAATCTCTACTTCACGGGTGATTTTGACGGCGACATCCATCAAGTCTTTGATGATGGAATCTACTTCACGGCCCACGTAACCCACTTCGGTGAATTTGGTGGCTTCCACTTTTATAAACGGAGCATGCGCCAGCTTGGCGAGACGCCGTGCGATTTCTGTTTTACCAACACCCGTTGGACCAATCATCAGAATATTTTTTGGTGTGATTTCCTGACGCAAGGATTCAGGTACTTGCATGCGGCGCCAGCGATTACGCAGCGCGATGGCTACTGCGCGCTTGGCGGCGTTCTGACCAACGATGTGCTGGTCGAGTTCCTGTACGATTTCTCGGGGAGTCATTGAGGACATAGTATTAAGTTCTATTGTAGGCCGGGCACTACACCCGGCATGTCATGGGTGGATGCGGTAGCCACCCTAAGCGGAAAGAGTTTCGATAGTCAGATTACGATTGGTATAAATACAAATATCGGCAGCAATGTTGAGCGACCGCTCAACGATGGTTGGCGCATCCAGCTCGGTGTTCTGTAGCAACGCACGTGCTGCGGCCAGTGCATACGAGCCACCTGAGCCGATCGCCATGATATCGTCTTGGGGTTCGATGACATCGCCATTGCCAGAGATGATGTACAGGCTTTGCGTGTCTGCAACACTTAGCAATGCTTCCAGTTTGCGTAATGCACGATCACCACGCCAGTCTTTCGCTAGTTCAATCGCGGCCCGAGTGAGATTGCCAAATTGTTGCAGCTTGGTTTCGAAGCGTTCAAACAAGGTGAAGGCATCGGCAGTGCCGCCCGCAAACCCGGCCAGCACCTTGCCTTCATACAGGCGACGTACTTTACGGGCATTGCCCTTCATGACGGTGTTGCCCAGCGTGACTTGACCATCGCCACCAATGGTGACGGTGCCATTGCGGCGTACTGTGAGAATGGTGGTGCCATGCAATTGGATACTATTATCGGCTGAGGGGTGGGACATGAATTGTTAGCTCGAATAAATGTACTAAATCGGGTTACGTCATTCCCGCGAAAGCGGGAGTCCAGTCAAAGCGTTTCTTACTGGATGCCTGCCTGAGCGGGCATGATGATCGGTTTTTCCTTCAAGGCTTCCGCCGCGCCCGTGGATGCGCCGCATCATATATTTTGGCGAGATGCTGAAAATCAAGGTGTGTGTAGACCTGGGTCGTGGAAATATTGGCGTGACCCAATAATTCCTGTACCCCGCGCAGATCCTGACTGGATTCAAGCAGGTGTGATGCAAACGAATGGCGAAACAAATGCGGGTGCACATGTTGGCCCAGCCCTTGTTTTTTTGCCCACAGGGCAACGCGCAATTGAATGGCTCGCATCGTCAGGCGCTGTCCTTGCCGACTGATGAACACTGCCTCTGGGTCGTGTTGCGGAATCAAACTACGTTGCTGCAGCCAGTCTTGCATGGCGGTGATGGCGAAGCGTCCGATGGGTATCAGACGAGTCTTGTTGCCCTTACCGAGCACACGCACAGTACGGTCGGGGAGATCAACATCTTTAAGGTTCAATCCCGTTAGCTCAGCCAGACGCAAACCGCTGGAATAAAACAACTCCATAATGGCTTTATCACGTTTATCTAGCTCAGCATCGGCACGAAAGGTGAGTAGCTGTGCCATTTGGTCAGCGTCAATTGTGGCGGGCAAACGCTTGGCTGCTTTGGGCGCGCGCACTTCCAACGCTGGGTTGGTTTTGAGTTGCGTTTCACGGATCAGGTAATTACAGAAGCTGCGCAGCGTCGATAAGCGGCGTTGGATGCTGCGCGGGCTGATGCCGCGCCGATGCTCGGCGGCAGCAAACTGGCGGATGTGCTGGTGATCGACTTGTTGCCAGTGTTCAAGGGAGTGCGATTCACTCCACTTGATAAACTCGTTCAAGTCCTGTGCATAGGCGCTGCGGGTATGCTCAGACAGACGCCGCTCACTGCGTAGATGAGTGAGAAAGCGCTGTGTCCAGAGTTGAGCGGAGTCTTGCATCGGGTCAGGTTTATTAGATCACTCAGTAGGCGGGTTGCGAGTGGCACATAACATTCATTGCGATTTCGACGGCTTACAGCGCGCGCACCGCCGCGCTGACTAGCTCGCCAATGCGGGTGAGGAAGTCCGTGCTCATGCTGGACTGAAAGCGCTCGGTCTCATTGCTGCCGATCGCGAGCAGGCCATATTCCGCGCCGCTACCCAGTGGTACTAGTGCGGCCGAGCCGATCTCGGCGGCATCATTGCCAAACAGATACTCGCGTTGTGAGTCGCGAATCTGACCACAGCGAGGCTTGTTGGCCTCAAAGAAGGTTTCAAATGGTTTCAACTCGCCTGCGCTGCGATCAATCAGACGCAGGTGGCGGCTCATCAGTCGCGATAGTTCCGGCACTTCGCTACGCAGGCAGATCATTACCCAATGGCTGGCACCAAAATCTTCACGCAGTGATGCTTCCAGCGCTTCGATAACCTGAGCGGCACCATGTGCTTCCACCAAGCGGCAAGCCAGTTTGTGTATACGGTCGGACAGGGCATCATTGGATTGAGCAATGTTGACAAACTCGTGAATCTTGGCTTCCAGTTGTTGGCTTTTGTCGCGCAGCGCCTGTACCTGTCGCTCGACCAAGGAGACGGTCTGTGTGCCGCGTTCGTGGGGAATGCGCAGACGGGTCAGTACACCGGCGTGACGCTCAAAGAAATCCGGATGGCGAGCCAAGTAGTCCACCATCACTTCTTCAGAGACGGCGGCAATTTCCAGTTCGCTGGTTTTGGGGTGGGTCATTGTGGCGGTTGCCCTTTCTTTCGTTATTAATTAAATCAGAGATTAGATTGAAACTTGGCCGGTATAGGCTATTACTGCTGGGCCGGTCATGTACAACGGCGTACCGGAACCAGACCAGCGGATAGCGAGAGTACCGCCGGGTAAGCGCACGCGCACCTCATCAGCCAGTAAGCCCAGCTTGCGACCCACGGCCATGGCTGCACAGGCGCCAGTGCCACAGGCCTGAGTTTCGCCGACGCCGCGTTCAAACACGCGCAGGTAAATTTGTTCGCGGTTGATTACTTGCATGAAGCCGACATTGACCCGCTTGGGGAAACGCGGGTGTGCTTCAATTGCCGGGCCGAGGTGGCTCACTGCGGCAGTGTCAACATCCGGTACTAGCAATACGGCATGTGGATTGCCCATGGATACCGCGCCAATTTTTAATATTTGTCCTTTTACATCAATGTCATAGGAATCGGCTTCTGCCTCTGCCGTGAAAGGTAGAGCGACCGGAGCAAAGTCGGGGACTCCCATATTAAGTGCCACTTGCTCATCACCCAGCACTTCGGCTTCGATCAAGCCGCCCGGCGAGTCCATGCGTAGCTGGCGCTGATTGCGCTGCCCGGCTACCAAGCTGGCCACGCAGCGGGCGCCATTACCGCATTGCTCTACCTCCGAACCGTCGGCATTAAAAATGCGATAAAACAAATCGGTATTAGCCTCGCGTGCTGGCTGGATGACTAAGGCCTGATCAAAGCCGATGCCGGTTTGACGGTTGGCCAGAGCGCGCAGTTGCGTGGCGTTGGGCAGAGCGTCGGCGCTGGCTTCAAACACGATGAAGTCATTACCGAGGCCATGCATCTTGGTGAAACTGAGTTGCATGGGCAAAGGATAGCAGTTTGCGTGCCCGATCTGGCGGTCACTCTTGCATGGACAATTGGCGCAATGGCATTTAAGTTAGAGGCATTGTGTTGTCAGCAAGTGGTGTGCTTGCAATATTGGCAAGCCAGTCAACAACTAAGTAAGTCACAGTGAGGGATAGCGATGCGTCATGTGATGGTGATGAATGCCAAAGGTGGCTGTGGCAAGACTACGCTGGCCACTAATGTGGCGGTGCATTTTGCGCAGGAGGGCTACAAGGTGGCTCTGGCGGATTACGATCCGCAACGCAGCAGTCTGGATTGGCTGGAGGTGCGTCCCGCTGATCTGCCAGTAATCACCGGTGTGGCGGCCTATGACGATGGTCTGCGTAACGTGCCACGTGATACCGAGGTAGTTGTTATTGACGCACCAGCCCGCACTCACGGCTCAGAAATGAACGAGTTGGTACGCCGTTCTGAGACCATCTTGGTGCCGGTGGTGCCATCACCTATCGACATGAAGGCTGCGGCACATTTTATGGCTGAACTCCAAGAGCTCGGCAAGGTGCAGCGCGCTCAAGCGCGGATCGCGGTGGTGGCCAATCGTGTTCGTGAAAACACGTTAGCATTCGATGCGCTGGATAAGTATTTGGGCAAGTTAAAAGTACCTTACTTGGGTGCTTTGCGTCAGTCCGCCAATTACCTGCGCGCCTATCAGCGTGGTATGAGCGTACTGGAGTTGCCGGAGTATCTGGCTTGGCCGGATTGGCAACAGTGGGAACCAGTCACCAAATGGTTGGGGAGCAAGCGCAGTCAACCGACGTGATGTGAATAAGCGCTCCAATCGTGGCAAGACGGCGGTTGTAGTTTGCCATTAGTTCTTGTGCGTATTTATTGACCGCACAAAAATGAGCGCGTTTGGAAGTTCTAGCAAACGCTGCCGAGGCTGGGGCTCCGGTGGGGTTTGCAAAACCTTACAGGTGTACCTAAAACTTAGTGGTTCAAGACCCTGCCCATTATTACCAACAAAAAATAATTTTCTGGGAATTTAATAACGAAGAAGCTCAGTCGGATTACTGAGCTTGCAGGTCTATCGCTTGAAACGGTGATGGTTGCCGCCCGTAAGCGTGAAGAAAAACTGCAAGATGCGCCCACCCATAGTGACTTGAATGCCCATGAATGATCCCGCATAGGGTAATCCTCCCCTTTTTAACTGACACCAGAAGTGGAAAGGTTAAGCAGTCATTGCTAACTTCTGCATGGGCGTGATGCCACCGATGGCCATGTTCGGTCGTTCATGGTTGTAAGTCCAGAGCCATTTGCTGGCTAAGCCAGTCGTATCTCACCGTGCGGTTGTAGCGTTCCACATAGGCATTCTGCTGCGGCTTGCCGGGCTGGATGTAATCAATACGGATGCCGCGTTGCTGTGCCCACTGGTTCACCGCACCG
>JBFXCU010000025.1:0-27632 GCA_050181835.1 Steroidobacteraceae bacterium
TGATGACGGCCAAGTTTTTATGCGACACATTGCCACGCTGGCGCGGCAGATACTTCTCGATGCGGCTGAATTGTTCGGCAGTGATTTCCATGCCAACATCATATCAGTTAGTGTTAACAGGCCCTAGCACATGATTAAGGTTCATAAGGCCAGCGACAGCAAATTCAAACAAGTTATCAACTCCACTGGGGCTGAATTTTTTGCAGATGTGACAATTGATATTGGTGGTGATGGTTCGGCACCGAGTTGGTCGGACAAGGTTTAAACAATTGAATTCGTCATCACAGTCACAATGGCTGAAAGCACATCACTTTTTCTTGCTGGTGTGCGTCAACTTGATCTGGGGCATTAACCTGCTGACCGTCAAGTTTGGCGTGCGCGAAATTCCACCCGTACTGTTTGCCTCTCTACGGGTGGGAATCATGCTGCCGATATTCTTGCCATGGTTACGCTGGTTTCCCGGCCAGATGCTCAACCTTTTATGTGTGGGTTTAGGCACCGGCGTGGCGGGGTTTGGTTTGCTATCGTTGGGCTTGTCGTTATCCAAAGATGTATCCACCGTAGCGATTTTTACGCAATTAGTGGTGCCATTCTCGGCACTGCTGTCGGTGTGGATGTTGGGCGAGGTGATTCACTGGCGACGCAAAACGGGTATTGCCTTGGCTTTTTGCGGCGTAATCATTATCGGTTTTGATCCACGTGCTTTCAGTTACTTACCGGGCTTGCTGTTGGTCGTGTTGCAATGTGCCGGTGCGGCGCTGGGCATGATCTATGTGAAGCGACTTAATGACATCAGTCCCATGCAGTTACAGGCATGGATTTCGATTATTACCTTTCCGGTGCTGTTGAGCTTGAGTCTGCTAATTGAGCAGGATCAAGTTGCTGCGTTACACGCAGCCAGTATGCTGGCATGGGGCACGGTGCTGTTTGCAGCGATCGGTTCCAGCTTGATCGGTCAGAGCGCATTCTTTTATCTATTGAAGCGTTATCCCGTCAGTAGCGTCGCGCCACTCACCGTGCTCTCTACAGTATTCGGCATGCTGGCGGGAGTGGTGTTCAATCACGATCACCTTACCGGACGCATGCTGATCGGCGGCACCATCACCATTGTTGGCGTGTTGATTATCGAATTACGTACCCAGCGTATGGCGGCTGATCCAGCTTGATTGGTGATTTGATGTTCTATTGGTTTGATTGCAGTGGTTCAGTTTCGTCAGCACGATGGCTATGTCGCGTTAGCAGGTACAGCACCACGACCACTACAACCAACCCGCCGGCAATCAATGGTGCCACCAGCTCGCCGGATGTGGCACGTACCACCAGCAGAATGCTGCAAATCACGGCACCAAGAATTGGCACCATCATGGGCAGCTTGATCGGTGCCGCAGGTTCACCACTGCGCGTTGCCAGCGTGAGTTGGGCTACATTCATTAGCGTAAATACACCGAGCAGCAAAATCACGGTTGCTGCGGCCAGCTGACTGACATCACCAAAGAACAACAGGATCGATGCCACCACAAAGATGGCTACTGCGGCGATATGTGGTGTATTGCGTGTCGGGTGAATTTTCGCCAGCACTTTCGGTAGCAAACCCTGTCGTGACATACCAAATATCAAGCGCGAGCCCATCACGAAATTGATCAGTGCGGTGTTGGCCACAGCAAAAATCGTGACTACCGTATAAACCACAGATGGCATCCACGGTGCGGCACGCTCCATCACGGCCCCAAGCGGAGCGGGTGCGGCGGCCAGCACATCCCAGTGCACTACTGACACGGCGGTAACGGCGATTAACAGATACAGCACAGTTGCGCCCAGCATGGCGCCGATCAAGCCGATGGGCACATTGCGTGCCGGATTTTTCACTTCTTCAGTAACATTCAATGTGTCTTCAAAACCCAGGAAAGCAAAGAAGGTCAGTACGGCGCTTTGCGTCAACAGTAACCCCGTGGTTGCCCAGTCCTGCTGCGTCGGCATCTCAAGCAAATTGGCTTGACCCCAGAACCGCGCACCCAGCACGATTACCAAGATAAGTCCTGAAGCTTCTATTACTGTGCAAATGGCGTTGAACCACAGCGACTCGCGTAGGCCGCGCCACACCACCGCGCATAACACGCCCAGATACAGCACTGCGATGACTGTGACTGGCAAGGAATATAGAGCAAATAAGTTTTGCAGATTAGTGGCGACGATGCGCGAGCCGGTAGCCATCGATGTCAGTCCCGATGCCACCACGCACAGACCTGCCACGTAACTCAACATGGGTCGCCCGAAGGCACGCTGAATCACGTAGGCCGCGCCACCCGCACGGGGATAACGTGAGCCCAGTGCTGCGTATGACAAGCCAGTGAGCATCGCCGCCACCATCGCGATCAGAAACGACGCCCACACCATGCCGCCCAACATGCCGGCGGCCTTGCCAACCAGCCCATAGACTCCGGCACCGAGCATGGAGCCAAGACCATACAGTGCCAACATGCCTGCACCCATGGTGGGTAGGAGACGCGGTTGTGTACTTTGTTCAGTCAAGGTGGTGTCCTGTTTAGAAGCGATGCACTCAGGTTGTAGCTGAGTACCAAGTTACAATTTCGCATTGATGTTTTCATGCACATCGAGTGGGAATAGTACTTGTCTCGCCTGTGTGGCGTAACCCATTACCAAGTCATCATTATTCCACCTTTGTTATCTGACCATGACGCGTTACGATTACGCCTCTTTTCCCACAGGTGATATATGCCGCCGCGAACCAAGACTGCTACCCGCAAAAAAACTGCTAAAAAAGTTGCCAAACCCAACCTGCGTCGTTATTCCAGCGTGGTGGTCGATGGGCTGAAGCAGACAGCCAGCCGCGCCATGTTGCGGGCGGTGGGCTATCAGGATGCGGATTTCAAAAAGCCGTCAGTCGGTATTGCCTCCACTTGGAGCAACCTGACGCCGTGCAATATGCATATAGATATGCTGGCCAAGGCGGCTGCAGATTCGGTGGATGTCTCAGGTGGCAAGAGCACCACTTTCGGCACCATTACCGTATCGGATGGTATTTCCATGGGCACGCCCGGTATGCGTTACTCGCTGGTGTCGCGTGAAGTGATTGCCGATTCGATTGAAACTGTCACCGCTGCGCAGGGCTTCGATGGCCTGATTGCGATTGGTGGCTGCGACAAAAATATGCCAGGTTGCATGATGGCGATTGCGCGCTTGAATCGTCCTGCTGTGTTTGTCTATGGTGGCACCATTCGTCCGGGTGTCGGGCATACCGATATCGTTTCGGTATTTGAAGCGGTGGGTCAGTACGCCAAGGGCACGATCAACGACAAGCAATTGCTGAATGTGGAAAAAACAGCAATTCCTGGCGCGGGCAGTTGCGGCGGCATGTACACCGCCAACACCATGGCGTCGGCGTTTGAAGCTTTGGGCATGAGCCTGCCGAACAGCTCGGCGCAGGAAGCGATATCACGCACCAAGCTGGATGACTGCAAGGCAGCTGGCAAGGCAGTGCTGAATCTAATCAAACAAGACATCAAACCTTCCGATATTCTTACTCGCAAGGCTTTCGAGAATGCGATTACGGTGTCGATTGCGTTGGGTGGTTCCACCAATGCCGTGTTGCATTTGTTGGCGATTGCTCATTGCGCCGGCGTGAAGCTTGAAATGGATGATTTCACTCGTGTTGGCAAGCGTGTGCCAGTGCTGTCAGAAATGCGTCCCAGCAGCAAGTACCTGATGTCGGATCTGATTAAAATCGGCGGCATTCAACCGTTGATGAAGATGCTATTGAAACAGGGTTTGCTGCATGGTGAGTGCATGACTGTTACGGGCAAGACCGTGGCGCAGAATCTCCGTTCGGTGAAACCGTATCCAAAGAATCAGCGCATCGTGCATGCCTTCAAGGATCCAATCAAAGCCGATAGTCACCTGCGTATTCTGTATGGCAACTTTGCTCCTGAAGGGGCGGTAGCCAAGATTACCGGCAAGGAAGGGTTGCACTTCACTGGCAAAGCGCGCGTGTTTGATTCCGAAGAAGCGTCGTTGCAAGCCATTCTCGATGGCAGCATTGTCGCTGGTGATGTGCTGGTGATTCGTTACGAAGGACCCAAGGGCGGTCCCGGTATGCGCGAAATGCTCAGCCCCACCAGCGCGATTATGGGTCGTGGCTTGGGTGACAAAGTCGCGTTTATTACCGACGGTCGATTCTCCGGTGGCAGTCACGGCTTCGTAGTCGGCCATGTATCACCTGAAGCTGCGGTGGGTGGCCCCATCGCATTGATTAAAGATGGCGATGAAATCACCATTGATGCAGTGGCCAACACCATTAGCTGCAAAGTGTCAGATGCTGAAATGAAGCGTCGTCATGCAACATGGCGTGCACCGGCGGCCAAATCCTCACGCGGCGTACTGGCCAAGTACGCGCGCACTGTCAGCAGCGCGTCATTAGGCGCGGTGACTGACTTGGATAGTTAACAACCTCAAGCACAGGAGATAGAGTTATGAGTATTCAAGTTGGTGAGAAAATGCCGAGTGGTGCATTCAAGCACATGACGGCTGAAGGCCCTAAAGAGTTAACTACTGATGCCTTGTTCAACGGTAAGAAAGTGCTGTTGTTCTCGGTGCCGGGTGCGTTTACACCAACCTGCTCGGGCAAGCATCTGCCGGGTTACGTGAACAATGCTGCTTCATTGAAAGCCAAGGGTATCGACACCATCGCCTGCATGGCAGTGAACGATGTTTTCGTGATGGGTGCGTGGGGCGACTCTGCCAATGTCGGTGACAAAGTGTTAATGCTGGCCGATGGCAATGGCGACTATGCCAAGGCGCTGGGGCTGGAACTGGACGCAAGTGATCACGGTATGGGCAAGCGCGGCCAACGCTTTTCACTGATTGTTGAGAATGGCGTGGTGAAGCAGCTGAATGTTGAGCCACCGGGCAAGTTCGACGTCTCTAGTGCTGAGTGTGCGTTGGGGCAGGTCTAAAGTTACCTACGTAGGGGCCGGCGGCTCTAGCCGCCCTTCGTGATTGTAGCAAGATAAAGATGGTTTTGCCGCTGCATCGAACGCTGTTCCACAATAATCAGTTTTGTTGCAGTTTTTATATTTAGAATTCGCAAGGCATTATTAGTCCCAGATTCATGATCTGAATAATTTCCAGCCGGTGTCCGCTCCTTCGTATTTACAAAGCTCTGAATGGCAGTTTTCGCATCTAGCAAGGAGGATTGAGCCCCCACTGAGGTCTCCATCCCAACTGCCGCCTGCCTGCGCGCCGTGGATGGCGGTTCCGCACACTGGACAGTCACCATCATCCTCCCATCGCGCATGGAAATGTCCTGATGCAAGCGCGATGTCCACACATGATGTGCATAACTTGAGCTCAAGTGCTCCCATCGTTCCCATTAGTAATTCATTGGGAGTCTGGGGTCGGTTAAGAACCTCCTCAAATTGGGCGGAAGATCCCTTAAAACGCAGCTCGACTGGTCGCGGAATTATGACGTCGGTCAGTTCTAGGCCTGCTGCTTGTGCTCGAAGTGATTCTATGGACAACCGGCGAACTCCACTCGAACGCATCACGGTCATGCATCGTTCACACCGCTCGGCAGCAAAGTATATTTGCAAGTCACTTTCCTTAGACTCGATGAACCGCGCTCCTTTTAACTTAGTCAGTAGGTGGCTCTCTACGTCTTCTAGCGACAGGCGTTGCAGGACAGATTTTATTGCGGTTCCTATTTCAGCCTCCCTGCTGTCGGATAATTTTCTCAAGCGGATCTCTCTCGCAAAAAGAATTCTGGAGCAAGCATCCAAGGTGGCCTCACTGCATTCCGTAGCTATTTCATTCTGAATTCTATAGGGCAGAATTGATTGCGAAGTACCCCTGAACCAGAACGCTGCAAACCAAGTTGATAGGGCTGCACCATTCGCAATAACAACAAGTGTTAATATCTGATCCCAATATAAATAAGGTTCCCGAACAAACCATCCCAGCGCCAACACTGATAGTGTTGCACCTCCGCACGCAATAGCTAGGGAATATTCCCATGCACGCTTGATCTCTTTTCGTGCGACATCAAAGCGTGACTCAACTGCAAATTCAATCTGTCTGCCAACATCGGTAGATTCCAGCCAGTGTCGCCAGTCCCCTTCAGTCCATGCTTTGATCTCTTGGTTCACCGGAACCCTCCAATCATCTGCATCATTAAGCCAATAAAGAGCAGGGCAAATCCCCAAAGTTCAGTGATTGCTTGGTTAGCAATAGTGTCTCTAAGTTTCTCTGCTAGGTCCGTTTCGTAGGTATCTCGGATGTGCTTGATTTTCGCACGACTTCTCAAGGCGGAGACGACCAACAGGGCTGCCCCGAGAATTTCAAGCATGATGCCACATTCGTTAAGCCACCACGTGCTGGGTCTTGTCATGAGGAATTCAAGCATGCTTATATTTCTGTGTTCACGCACTATTAAAATTGACTTCAAACTTTTCGGATCGGGCCGGGATACTGTGTCAGCAATGAGTCGGCAGTGAGCAGGGTGATGCCTTCGACCATTGCTTGGGCAATTAGCATCCGATCGAAAGGATCCTTGTGGATCGTCGGTAAGCTCTCGATTTCTACGGCATGTTCGCTGCCAATAGGAAGCTCGCTATAACCGTTATCCAGTAACCCTCGACGTAGCAATCGTGTATCAACTTGAAAATCTTCACGACCTAGCCCGCGTTTAATGGCGACTTCCCACAAACTGACCGGGCTGAAAAACAATTCATTATCAGGTGCGTTTATTAAGTCGCGGGCATCCACAGACAGCTTGTCGGGCGTACCGGCTGCCCACAGCAACAGATGCGTGTCTAATAGCAGCTTCATTTAGTGCCGTCGAACAGTTGCTCTATCTCAGCACTTCCCATGCGATCAAAGTCGTCTGGGACGGTGATTTGGCCGACCATAAAGCCCACGCGTTTAGCTTGTCCGGCTTCCGGCGCGTTCAATGGCATTACCTTAACCATGGGCTTGCCAGCCTTGGCGATCACAAATGGTTCGCCCTTCGCTGCTTGTTCGACCAAGCGGGATAGGTTTGTCTTGGCATCGTGGATATTGAAGGTTTGCATAGCAACCTCAAGTAAACTAAGTTTGATTAGTCTAGTTCTTTCGGTAGGCCGAAGCAAGAATCCGCAATACGCAGGCTACAAATGCTTAGCCAACTCCGGCAGTACGGTAAACAGATCGCCGACCAAGCCAATATCAGCTACATCGAAGATCGGCGCTTCGGCATCTTTGTTGATCGCGACAATGGTGCGCGCATCCTTGATGCCGGTGAGGTGCTGAATCGCGCCTGAGATACCAATGGCAATGTACAAATCAGGCGCAATGATCTTGCCGGTTTGGCCCACTTGTAAATCATTGGCGGCATAACCGGCATCCACCGCAGCGCGTGATGCGCCTACACCTGCACCTAGTTGATCGGCTAGTTTATAGATGAGTTGAAAGTTTTCAGCACTGCCCAACGCACGACCACCAGCAACTACGCGTGCAGCGCTTTGCAGATCGGGGCGACCGGTGTGATCGGCAGCATGATCGACAAACCGGGTATGTATCGGCAGGGTTGCGGTTACTGAAACTGATTCAATGCGGGCATTGCCAGTAGTCGCTACCGGCTGGAATGAGGCGACGCGTACTGTGGCGACTAACTTCTGATCACTGGCTGCATCCAGCGTCACAATGGCATTGCCTGCATAAATCGGACGCACAAAATGGTGACTGCTTTCAACTGCCATTACATCGCTGATTTGTCCCACGCCTAGCAGCGCCGCAATACGCGGCAGTAAATCCTTGCCAAAGGTAGAGGAGGGTGCGAATACGTGGGTGTAAGCGGCGGCGAGTTCGACAATGGCTGCGGCGTGGGTTGAGGCAACGGCGTTAGCAAACACCGCGTGTTCCAACTTCAGTACGCGTTTGACCTGCGCTAACTGCGCGGCTTGTGCGGCGACTTCGGTGGCGTTGTCGGATAACACCGCCACGTCAATTTCCGCATCGGTAATCTGCGCGGCGCAGGCGACTGTTTTATGCGTGCTGAGGTTGAGCTTGCCTTCAGCATGTTCAGCGATAACTAGAATGCGGTTCATGACAACACGCCTTTTTGTTTGAGAAGTTCAACCAGCTCTTCGACATTCTTTACCAACACGCCTTTTTGTCGTACTGGCGGCGGGCTGACACTGACCACTTTGAATTGTTGAGCAGTGGCAATACCCAGTTCACTGAGCAGCAATACATCCAGCTGCTTTTTCTTGGCCTTCATGATTTCCGGCAACTTGACGTAGCGGGGTTCGTTGAGGCGTAGGTCAGTGGTGATTACGGCGGGTAAGTCTAGTTCCAGTGTTTCCAGACCATCGTCCACTTCACGGGTAACGCGGGCGATGTTGCCGTTGATTTCCACTTTGGACGCAAAGCAGGCCTGAGGGCGATTCCACAGTGCCGCCAGCATCTGGCCGGTTTGTGCGTTGTCATCATCAATGGCCTGTTTGCCGGTGATGACCAGCAGGGGATTTTCCTGTTCCACCAGTTGCAAAAATGCCCGTGCGGCGGTAAGCGGTTCGACGCTGGTGTCAGATTGAATAAGTATGGCCCGGTCTGCGCCCATCGCCAGTCCGACGCGCAATTGTTGCTGGGCTTCAGTGGGGCCGATTGAGGCGACAATCACTTCACTGGCAATGCCGCGTTCTTTCAGGCGCAGGGCTTCTTCAAGTGCAATTTCGTCAAATGGGTTGATGCTCATTTTGACGCCATCGGTCATCACGCCGCTGCCGTCGGGTTTCACCCGTACTCGCACGTTGTAGTCGACGACCCGTTTGATGCAAACCAGAATTTTGCTCACTCAATGCTCCAGTGCCAGCGTATGAATCGACCCCATGGGCGCACCGGCTTCAGTCAGGGGGCGCATTCTAGCGGCTCCGCAGCTCAGGCAGCAAACCCCTTTGGAATGTCTAAATGGCTGATCTATAAGCAGTGAATGGCTTTCTGAATGGCATTCAGGAATGGTTCATGGGATAGGGCCTAGAGTGCTAACCAAGCTCAAATGAGCCGGTGTCCGAAAGTACAGTTGAGGAGACAATCATGCATACCAAGCTTAAGTCCATTGCTCGCAGCACCGTTATCGGCCTGGGACTGGTGGCTGCGAGTGTTGCTTCTGCGCATCCCCCTGAGTGGTCTAACAGCCGCTGGAATCGCGATTCTTATAATAGCCGCAACGCTTACCGCAGCACTTATCAAGTAGTGCGTGCGCCAGTGGTGCAGTATGACTACGCCCGCGTGGTCGACGTTGATCCCATTATCCGGCGTGTGGCGGTGTCATCGCCACAGCGTGATTGCTGGTACGAAGACCGTGAAGTGGTGGTGCAGCGTAGTGCAACGCCAACCGTACTGGGCGCGATTATCGGTGGCGTTATCGGCCACAACATCACCAACGGCTCGTCACGCGGTGTGGCCACGGTTGCCGGTGCGGTGCTCGGTGCCTCGGTGGGTAATGATGCCGCCGCTCGCAATGGGCGAGTACAAACTCAAACTGTGCAGCAGTGCGAAACACGCTATTCACGCGATTTTGACCAACGAATTGATGGCTATCGAGTGACGTATCGCTATGAAGGTCGTGAGTACAACACGGTAATGGCCTACGATCCCGGTAATCGCGTACAGGTGCGCGTGGGTGTTGATGTGGATGTGGTGCGATAACGATGGCGTGTAGCTCAGGCGGTCATTTGACCTTTACCTTGGTAGACTGACGCCGTTATGGCAATCCCTATCAAAAGTTCAATGATCTCTTGTTACCTATGTATGTCGCTGGTGCTAAGCCTGAGCGCTCATGCACAGCGACCCGGTTCACCACCTGATATGCCACCAAGTCGAGCTGGGCATACCGAGAAAGTGGTTCCCCTGAATGATGTGGTGTCGATGGTGCAGGAGCGCTTTAACGCTACTGCGGTTAAAACCGATTCGGTGCTGCAATCAGGAGTATTAACGTATCGGATTCGCTTGCTGAGTGCGGATAGATCAAGAGTATGGACGGTGAATGTGGATGCTCGCACGGGTCAGATTAATTGACGCTGCTTGCTCCAAGCTCAGACATTCCATTTAACGAGGCGGTGGGTTGCTTATGCGCATTTTGATTGTTGAAGATGAAACCGCATTGCGAACGTCTCTGGTGACCCAATTTACTGGTGCAGGATTCAATGTGGATAGTGCAGCCGATGGAGAAGAAGGCTTGTACTTTGGACGTGAATACCCGCTGGATCTGGCGATTATTGATCTGGGCTTGCCTAGACTTTCCGGGTTGGAAGTGATCAAGATACTGCGCGCTGAGGCCAAAACCTATCCGATTTTGATTTTAACTGCGCGAGACCATTGGCAGGACAAGGTAGAGGGGTTGCAGTCGGGTGCTGATGACTATGTGGCCAAGCCATTTCATTTCCCTGAAGTGTTGGCGCGCGCCCAAGCCTTGTTGCGCCGCTCTGCGGGATGGGCGCAGGCGGTATTGCAGGCTGGCCCAATTGCACTGGATACCCGTACCCAGAAAGTTTCCGTCGATGGCAATCCGGTGGATCTGACCAGCTTTGAATACAAGGTGCTGGAACATCTGATGCATCGCGCTGGAGAGGTGGTGTCAAAAACAGAATTGACAGAGCGTCTATATGCTCAGGACTTTGATCGTGACAGCAATACCATCGAGGTATTTATTGGCCGCTTACGCCGTAAGCTTGACCCGGCTGAAAACTTTCGACCAATCGAAACCCTGCGTGGACGTGGCTATCGCTTTGCGCTGGAGCGAAAATCGGCATAATTTTCCACTGCCTGATTTGTCCGTTGATAACACTAATAAGTTGGTGCTGACCCGTTGCTGAGCACGCAGCCTGCCTGCAATAAACAGATCAATGGATATGACCGGTCTGTTTTTTATGCGTGACTATATAATCAGCCATGTTCAATAATTCGCTCAGTACCCGCTTATTGATCACGGTCAGTTTATTGCTGGCGGTGTTTTTCGGCATCACCACTGTGGCGCTGGATAAATTGTTTCGTGACTCCAGTCGCCAAGCCATCAGTGGCCGTCTGGATATTCAAACCTTGGTACTGATGGCCGCCGCTGAAGAAAGAGATAACACTCTGGCGGTAGCTACAGCATTACTGGATAGCCGCTATTTGGGGCCGAATTCCGGCTTGTATGGCCAGATCAGCACAACCGCTGGCGACGTATTCTGGCGTTCTCCATCCTTGCTGGGTGCGAAGCTGGATTTTATAACTGGTCTTAAACCCGCTGAACGCCAGTTCGGTGAACGCAGTATGTCTAATGGTACGCGAGTGTTGTCACTCAGTGTGGCACTAGATTGGCAATTCGCTGACGGTCACACGCAGAGTGTGGTGTATAGCGTTGCCGAGAGCATGGAGCAGTACTATCAGCAATTACAAAGCTTTCGGGTACGTCTGTTTGGCGGCTTTGCCGTGATGAGCGTGCTATTGATCGTAGCAATGGCGGTGTTGTTTCGCAGTGTGTTGCAGCCTTTACGGCGGATTGAGGTCGAGATAGAAGGGATTGAAGCGGGAGAGCTAACTGAGCTCGGCACTGGCTATCCGAGTGAGTTGATCGGTGTGACTGAAAATATGAATGCCCTGTTACGTAGTGAACGGGAACGGATGGGCCGTTATCGCGACACGTTGGGTAATCTTGCGCATAGTCTGAAAACGCCGTTGGCAGTGATTCGTAATTTATTATCGACTGCTGAATTTAGTAATCTGGATTCTGCGCGACAGATGGACGAGCAAGTGGTTCGTATGGATCAAATCGTCAGTTATCAATTGAAGCGTGCGGCGGCATCTGTGGGAATGTCGCTTGGCACTGCGCCGGTGCTGCTGAACGAAGTAGTAGGGCCGGTAATAAACTCGCTGCAAAAAGTCTATTTTGATCGCCATATTGCCTGCGATACTGAGGTATCAGATGGCTGTGCCTTTTTGGGTGATAAAGGTGATTTGATGGAATTAGTGGGCAATCTATTGGACAACGCGTTCAAATACTGTCAACAACGTGTGCGAGTGGTTGTTAGTCCCTTACTCATCCCCGGCTCGCGACGCGATGGCATCATGATTGTGGTGGAAGATGATGGTGTAGGGATTGCGCCTGAGAAGCGTCAACAGGCATTGGCACGTGGCACTCGTCTTGATGAGCGTCCTATCGGTCAAGGTATCGGCTTATCTGTGGTGCGTGAGTTGGTTGAGCTGTATCGGGGTAGTGTGGTGATTGATGATTCAACTCTTGGTGGCGCACGCATTACTGTGCGTTTGCTTGGCGCTTGATAGTGTCTGAGCAGGATCTGGCGGCGCTACGCGCACGTATTGCGTTTACTCGTTTGACGGAACGGCCACGGTTTGACCGCGAGTGGCAGCGTTTGCATGCGCAGCACATTGCAAGGCGCGATATCAATGATGCGCTGAGCAAGCTCGCGCAACGTATTGATGCCAGCATGTCACAACTGGAAGCGTTGCGTGCTATGCCGCTTAAGCTTACCTACGATACTGGGCTGCCGATTAGCTCGCATCGCGATGAATTTCTAACGGCGCTGGCGCAGCACCAGATCATCATCTTGTGTGGCGCGACGGGCTCAGGCAAGAGCACCCAACTACCCAAGATGTGCATCGAAGCCGGGCGGGGTGTGTTTGGCTTGATCGGCCACACGCAGCCACGCCGTATCGCGGCACGCGCGTTGGCCACACGCGTCGCTATGGAGCTTGGTACGCAAGTTGGCGGCGGGGTCGGTTATCAAGTGCGATTTACCGACCGTACTGGACCCAACTGTCGCATCAAGTTGATGACTGACGGTATTTTGTTGCGTGAATTGGAAGCGGATCGCGATCTGCGCCGTTACGACACATTGATTCTTGATGAAGCGCATGAGCGTAGTCTCAATATTGATTTATTGCTGGGAGTGCTCCGTGAGTTGCTCAAACGTCGCCCTGATCTTAAATTGATCATTACCTCGGCAACCATTGATCCACAAAAGTTTTCATTGTTTTTTGATGGTGCACCCATCATCGAGGTATCAGGTCGTAGCTACCCGGTAGAAGTACGCTATCGGCCGTTGATTTCAGATGACGAAGACTCTGCTGATCTATCGTTGCCGCAAGGCGTACTGGCGGCGGTTGAGGAGCTAGAGCATTCCTCACACGGTATGGGTGGCGACGTATTGGTATTCCTGCCGGGCGAAAAACAGATTCGAGAAACGGCAAAAGTATTACAGGAAGCACGCTTGCGTGGCACCGAGGTGCTGCCTTTGTATGCGCGACTGTCGGTAGGCGAGCAAGAAAAAATTTTCGCTGATCATACTGGCCGTCGGATCGTGCTTGCCACCAACGTGGCGGAAACCTCGTTAACGGTGCCTGGTGTGCGCTTTGTGGTGGACTCTGGCCTGGCACGAATCAGTCGTTACAGCGTGCGCAACAAAGTACAGCGTCTACCGATTGAAAAAATTGCCCAGGCAAATGCTGATCAGCGCAAAGGTCGATGTGGTCGCGTTGCTGAAGGTATCTGTATACGGTTATATGACGAGACAGATTTTACTACTCGTGATGAGTTTACAGCACCGGAAATTCTGCGGACTAATCTGGCAAGTGTGATTTTAAAACTGGCGATGATGGGGCTGCCAGACCCGCATGATTTTTCCTTTCTTGACCCACCCGAGCTAAAGTCCATCAACGATGGTTATCGGTTGTTGCAGGAACTTAAAGCGGTCGACGAGTCACGACGTATCACCAGCTTGGGCAAGCAGATTGCCAGTCTGCCGCTTGATCCTCGCTTGGCGCGGATGCTGCTGGCAGCCAGTCATCTTCGTTGTTTATCGGAGATGCTGTTGATCGCTGCCTTCTTGTCGATTCAAGACCCGCGTGAGCGACCGCAGGAGGCGCAACAAAAAGCTGACCAGCATCACGCCAGTTACGCCGACGCACGGTCTGACTTCATGACGGTACTTGCTATGTGGAAGCGCTTTCAGGATAGCACCGAAATGTTATCTGGTAATCAATTGCGTAAGTGGTGCCGTGAGCAGTTTCTGTCATTCATCCGTATGCGTGAGTGGCAGGAGGTGCATAACCAGTTACGTCAGTCGGTTGATGAGCTTGGCTTGCGTACCAATCAGGTGACAGCCAATTACGCAGACTTACATCAAGCCATATTGAGTGGTTTTCTCGGTGGTATCGGTGTACTGGAAGCCAATCGTGAATATCTCGGCGCGCGCAATACGCGCTTTGTAATCGCGCCCGGTACGCCGTTGGCAAGTAAGCCGCCTAAGTGGGTGGTGGCTGCCAGCTTGGTCGAAACGACGCGAATGTATGCGCGAATGGTGGCGGCCATTGAGCCGGAGTGGATTGAAGCGGCTGGCGAACACCTTGTTAAATCTACTTATAGTGAGCCACATTGGCAGGCACAGCGTGGCTTTGTTGCCGCTTTCGCCAGCACTGCATTGTATGGATTAAGTTTGTCATCTCAGCGTCGCATTAACTACGCCAGCGTCTCACCATTGGAAGCGCGGCAAATATTTGTACGTGCGGCACTGGTGGAAGGGCAGTCAGAAATTAAAGCGGAGTTTCTGACACATAACCGCGCCTTATTGAAACAGGTAGAAGCAGTTGAAGCGCGTATTCGGCGTCGTGATGTATTGGTCGATGAACAGGCTCAGGTGGAGTTTTATTTGCGGCACTTGCCGGAACATATTCATTCCACCACAGCGCTGTTGGGCTGGTTGCGTGAGCAACGACTCACAGTGCAGAACCTGCGCATGACACTTGCTGACTTGATGCGACGTGAATTGAGTGAGTTTGATCCGAGTCGGTACCCGGATGAGATGGAGTGTGGTGGCAATCGGTTGACACTACATTACAAGTTTGAGCCCACTGAAGTAGATGATGGGATAACCCTGACGGTGCCGGAGCCATTACTAACAGCGTTGGACTATAGCCAGCTTAGTTGGTGTGTACCTGGCTGGCGCATGGAGAAGATAGTCGAAGTTTTGCGTGCGCTACCAAAGACAGTGCGTAAACAGTTTGTGCCAGTACCAAAATTTGCTGCGCAAGCCTTACAGGAAATTGATGCTCAAGCAGATCTATCAGACGGGTTAGTGCGCTGGATTGCGCAAACAAGCGGCGTACCATTCTCAGTTGAGGAATTGCATGCGCTGTCTATTCCTATGCATCTCAATCCGTATTTACGAATTGAAGATATGCATGGCAGGGTTGTGTCGCAAGGTAGAGATTTGCGGCAGTTATTACGAGGCGCACATGCTGTTGCAACGCCAAAGCCAGTTGTGTCTGTTGCATCTGAAAAAACGCACATACTACGTAGCTGGGAGTGTGGTGACTTGCCTATAGAGCGTGAAGTGCAACGTAACGGTGTTCGCTTCAAGGTTTACCCGGCATTACAAAGTCACGCTGACCATGTGGAAGTGGTGGAACTCAATAACCGCTTTCATGCAGAGCAGATTATGCGTGATGGAGTATTGCGTTTATTGATGCTGGGTTTGCCACAGCAATACAAGTTTTTACGCCAACAGTTTTCTACCAACAAAGAGCTGCTGTTGATGGGGCAGGGTACGAGTGCGCAGCAATCTTTGCCTGATGCATTGGCAGAGCGTGCTATTCGTGATTGTTTCTTGCCAGAAGGGCAGTCACTGCCGCGCTCAAAACACGAGTTTGCAGAGTTGATTGAGAGGCATCGTGCGGAGCTAAATGAGCAGGCAAGTAAGTTGAGTAGTGGTCTACTCAGCGTATTTAAAGATCGGCGTGCTGTGAATATGACCTTGAATAAATTGAATGCACCTGCTTTTCAAGCAGCAATATCCGATATTGAATTGCAGTTAACTGAGCTACTGCCAGAGCATTTCTTGAAAACTACGCCGTTGCCATGGTTCGGTTGTTTGCCTAGATACTTAAAGGCGTTGCTACGTCGCGTTGAGCGTTTGCCGGGCAATGTTGTACGTGATACGCAGCTAATGCGGCAGGTTCAGCCTTATATAAACAGCTACAGAAAATTGGCGCTACGCAAATTGTTGCAACACGATGAGTTAAACAAGCTCAAATGGATGATTGAAGAATTTCGCGTCTCCTTGTTTGCGCAGGAGCTTAAAACCATCATACCTGTCTCAGTAAAACGACTAAATGAACAGCTTGAGCTGGCACGTAAAGAGGATGGTTAACCATTCCATAACGGATTGCTTAAGTTTCTGAATAGATGACCGACACGTATTACAAATACTTATGGTTAATTGTTTGGAGTACTTATGCACCACGTCACAATGGGGCTGACTAACCAACCTTATCGTTGGGGAAATTCACGCCCTATCGATAATGCTAACTTATCGCGTATTGAGCGCCATGCAAGCGATAAAGTGGCGACACCTGTGTCCAGTGGAAACTTGCTTGGTTCAATGCTAACGAACCTTAGCAGTTCCATCTCCAGCATGAGTTCGCAGCTCGATTCCATGGCGGCAAGAAATAGCTTGCCAAGTACCACGCCAGGTTCTGTCAGCGTTGGTATGGGCGCGCAAGTAATCAATAAGCAGCGTGGCGAAATGCAGGTACGCACTCAAGAAGGCGATGTAGTAACGCTAAAGTTCAGTAGCAAGATAGGCATGAAAATAGAAGGTCAATCGTCCGGTGATAGTGGCAAGGAAGTGTCTGACGCCAGCATTGAGTTGCGTAGTCGTAGCCGTATATCTATGTCAGTGGAAGGTAATTTGAATGCTGATGAGCTGGCAGCGATCACTGATCTGGTAGGCGAAGTAGGTGAGTTGACCAGCGAGTTTTTCAATGGTGACGTCGATAAAGCGCTCGCGAAGGCCGCGAACTTATCGTATGACAGTAGCCAGTTGGCAGATTACTCGCTGGATTTGCGCTTAAAGCAGAGCATTAAAGCCTATGCTTTCGTGGAGTTTTCTGCGCCGCCACCACCTAGAATTGAATCGGTACCTGTGGCGAACGATACGGCAATAGTTGATACCATCGTCGCAGCGGAGGTGCCTGCAGAATCTGAAGTGGCAGATTCTACTATTGCAGAGACGGACGTAAGTACTGTCGCTGCGGCGCCAACCACTGCAGCAGAGGCCAGCGATGGCGAAGTTTCCAGCAACACTGGTGCCACCCTGACTGAATTTGTGTCCCGGGTACGGGCTATGTTCACTGCCAAGGTAGGTGATGCCAGCCTCGGTTTTAGTTATGAATTTAAGGCAAGACTGCTAATTTCCAGCATTGCGGAAAGCTCGCCGGCAGCTACGAACTTAAGTGAATCTGTATTGAATGACCTTGATAAGCAGCTCGGTGCAACAGCCGCATGATGGGCAGCACCGATAGAGAGTGGCGCTTGCTGTGATAGATAAGTATTGATAAAACCCAGTGATCTGGCGTGCTAGCATTCCAGTCACTATGACCAAGAATACAGACCAAGATGATTGGACACCGACCAGTTGGCAGCGACATACGGCCCAACAACAACCTGTTTATCGAGATGCCGCAGCATTAGATCGGGCTGTGGCCGATCTGGCGTGCCTGCCACCCATTGTGGTGTCATGGGAAATTGAGGCTTTAAAGAAAGAAATTGCGGCGGCTCAGCGTGGTGAGCGATTTGTGTTGCAGGGCGGTGACTGCGCCGAAGTATTCTCGGAATGCAACTCCGACTTGATTGCCAAGAAACTTAAAATCCTGTTGCAAATGAGCTTGGTGTTGGCGCATGGCTTGAAAAAACCAGTTGTGCGTATTGGTCGTATGGCAGGACAGTATGCCAAACCACGTTCTGCTGATACTGAAACCAAGGATGAAGTGACGCTGCCAAGTTACCGTGGCGACATTGTCAATCAACCGGCTTTTACGGTGCAAGACCGTGAGCCAGATCCACAGTTGTTGCTGCGTGGTTATGAGCGTTCGGCACTGACGTTAAATTTTGTCCGTGCGCTGATTGATGGCGGCTTTGCTGACTTGCATCACCCAGAGTACTGGGATCTGGATTTCGTTAATCACTCGCCACTGCGTGAGCGCTATGAACGAATCGTGAGTTCAGTTTCTGACGCGCTGGATTTTTTTGAAGCGGTGCGCGGCAAGACTATTGAAGAATCGGATCGAGTGAATTTTTATGCCAGTCATGAAGGCCTGCATTTGTTGTACGAGCAAGCGCAGACACGTTACATTACTCGTCAGCAGCGTTGGTACAATTTGTCGACCCACATGCCGTGGATTGGTATGCGTACCGCCGCGCTGGATGGCGCGCATGTAGAGTATTTTCGTGGCATCGCCAATCCTATGGGAATCAAGGTCAGTCCAAGCATGAGTGCAGAATGGGTAAAGGGTTTGTTGAAAACGCTTAACCCGAGTAACGAACCGGGACGTATTACGCTGATTCATCGCATGGGGGCCAAGCAGATAGACAAGCATCTACCGGAGCTAATTAAAGCGGTACAGGCGACCGGCAGTCCGGTGCTATGGCTTTGCGATCCAATGCATGGCAATACCGAGAGCGCGGCTTCCGGCTTAAAGACGCGTCGTTTTGAGAATATCGTCAGTGAAGTCGAGTCGGCTTTCCGTATCCATCGTGAGATGGGTTCCTGGTTGGGTGGAGTGCATTTTGAGTTGACCGGTGACGATGTCACTGAATGTACTGGCGGTGCGCGTGGGTTGACTGATGCTGATTTGCAACGTGCCTACAAATCCACAGTTGATCCGCGTCTTAACTATGAACAAGCTCTGGAACTGGCAATTCGTATTGCCGATTTACATCAGCAGGCGCGATAACTATTTGAAATTTATATTAAAATCCATTTGGCTCTTTACCGAGGAACCGACGTGCGGTTCGCGGCGATTGCCCGTCACCACGGTGTCAGCTGCAGTATGAGTCGCAGCGGTGATTGCTGGGACAATACGGCGAAGGAAAGCTTCTTCTCGACCCTCAAGACCAAGCGGACTTATCGGATAGGTTATCAAACTAGAGAAAAATCCAAGGCCGATGCATTTTACCACATCGAACAGATTCGACATTCTGTGGTGTCGGCACTCGACGCTAAGCTATGTCAGTCCTGCTGACTTCGAGAAGGTAGCAGAAATGTGCTGAGGTGAATGTCACTGGAACTGGTAGCAGGTCATGGTGCGGCTGGAGAGATTCGAACTCCCGACCCCTTGGTTCGAAGCCAAGTGCTCTATCCAACTGAGCTACAGCCGCATTGCGGTGCGCAGTTTAGCAGTGTCCGCAGCATGAACACAGGATTGATTAAAGGCTGGGCCATACTCGGCAATTCATCGGCAAAGTCGTATGCTCTGGGCTTGAGCTTATTCATGGCTTGAACCTATTCGAGGTTCGTACCCACTCATGCATCCGGGGCTAATAATGGACTTTGCACTGACTGAAGAACAACAGATGATCCAGCAGGCGGCGCATGACTTTGCGCAACAGGAGATCGCCCCGGTCGCTGCCAAGTACGATCTTTCCGGTGAATTCCCTTCCGACACCATTACCCGCGCCGGTGAGCTGGGCTTTATGGGTGTGGAAGTGCCAGAGGAATACGGTGGTTCGGGTCTGGATACCATTTGTTATGCCTTAGTGATGGAAGAAATCGCCGCCGCCGATGCCGCGCACTCCACCATCGTTTCGGTAAACAACTCGTTGTACAACACCGGCATTCTTACTTATGGCACTGAGGAGCAGAAACAACGCTTCGTCAAGCCGGTTGCCACCGGCAAGGCGATTGGCTGTTATGGCCTGACGGAACCTCAGTCGGGTTCGGACGCCGCCGCCATGCATACTCGTGCTGAGTTATCGGCGGATGGCTCGCACTATGTGCTTAACGGTAAAAAGGCGTGGATCACCTCCGGCCCGGTGGCAGACTTCATGGTGACCTTTGCGGTGACCGACCCTGCCAAAAAAGCCAGAGGCATTACTGCCCTTATTCTCGACGCCAAACAACCGGGTTTTGTTCGCGGCAAGGCTGAACCCAAGCTGGGCATTCGTGCTTCAGCCACCTGCGAGATTGAGTTTGAAAATTACCAGTGCCCGACCGCGAATCGGTTGGGCAAAGAAGGTCAAGGCTTTGCCATTGCCATGGATATTCTGGATTCCGGTCGCATTGGCATTGCTGCGCAGTCGGTGGGCATTGCCCGCGCTGCTTATCAAGCCTCGCTGCAATACGCCTGCGAGCGCAAGGCATTCGGTTCTGCCATTGGCAGCTTTGAAATGATTCAACACAAATTGGCGGACATGAAGTGCAAGCTGGAAGCAGCACGCTTGCTGACCATGCAAGCGGCATGGAAACGCAGCCAGACCAAGGGCACTAAAGAACGCTGTACCCTGGAAGGCTCAATGGCCAAGCTGTTTGCCTCGGAAGCAGCGATGTTCTGCGCTCACGCTGCGGTGCAAATTCATGGCGGCATGGGTTATTCCAAGGAGCTGCCAATTGAACGTTACTTTCGTGATGCCAAGATCACCGAGATCTACGAAGGCACCAGCGAAATACAGCGTATGGTAATTGCACGGCTGGAGACGGGGCTGCGCTGATTTATTGATTGTAGGTTGTTTGTAGCTCCTCCCTTCACCTTCTTTGGTTCTTTAGGAATGCCGTCACGATGCTGTTGGCAACATAAAAGTTGAAGTCCCGCTAGATTTCTGTTTCCATACAGAACGTTTTGTATAGTAATCCCTATGACCAGACCCCCCGCATCAAAAGAAAAAGTGCTGCAAGCTGCCGAGCGTATCGTGCAGCGGCAGGGTGCGGGCAGCCTGACTTACGACCAACTGGTGAAGGACAGTGGGGTCTCTCGTGGTGGCATTACCTATCATTTTCCGACTAAGCAGCAGTTGCTGCAGGCGCTTATAGTGCGCGATATGGAGCAATGGGAGGCGATGGAAAAATCGCTTACACCTAAGTTGCAAAATCAGCAGGCCGCTGAGTTGATCGGCAGCATGCGCGCTCTTACTCGAAAAAGTGAGGCGCAGAAACGCTTTGTTTCCGGCATGTTAAGTGCGATCACTTACGATCAGGAGTTGCTTGCTCCGGTGCGGGAAATGAACCAGCAGCATTACGGCAAGCAAAAAGGTACGCCTAAAGAAATTGACATGATGATTCTCGAGCTGGCTGCGGCAGGGGTGTTCTGGCAGGACATTACGCGTTGTCATGTGATGGATGAGGTGGTGCGTAAAAAGGTGATCGCCCGGCTGGAAAAGCTGGCCAAGGAATGGACGGAATGAGCGAGGTTGTCGACTGCCGACGTCAGACTGCCGCTGTAGGCCAGAATTTATCTGGATGTAATGCGCTGGAAGTATTTGATGACCTATACCGGTCATCATGGTTGGTTGCTGGCGCCAACAAATGGTCATTGCGTGTCGGAGCCAGCGTGGCTGATTCGTTCTTTAAGTAGCAGATGTTACGTTGGATTTTAATAGTTTGATCTTTGAGGTCGGGTATGCGCAGGACTAAATTTTCAATCAGCTTCACCGCATCTCTGTTAAGTGCAGTCATGTTAGCCGCATGCAGCGGTGATGGTGGAGCACCCTCATTGCCGCCACCACAGGTTAACGTGGCTCAAGTGGTGCAGAAGAAAGTCCAGCTATGGGATGAGTTCAGCGGTCGCATTGAAGCCGTTGATACGGTTGAACTCCGACCACGAGTGGCGGGCTATTTGTCGGCTGTCAATTTTCGCGAAGGTAGCAAAGTAAAGCGCGGACAGCTGTTATTCTCGATTGATGATCGTGAATATCTTGCCGCAGTAGCGAGTGCTCGCGCCAATCTGGCGCGGGCACAAAGTCGCGTAGCGCTGGCCAGCACTGAGTTATCGCGCAGCGAACGCTTGATCGCTGCGCAGGCCACCTCGCAAGGCGAGCTGGATCAACGACGCGGTGAGTTGCAACAGGCGCAGGCCGATATAAGTTCAATGCAAGCGGCCGTGACACAAGCGGAGCTGAATCTGAGCTTCACGAAAGTTACCTCGCCCATCAATGGTCGCATTGGCGCGGCATTAGTTAAACCCGGCAACTTGGTGTCGCCTGGCACCAGTCTGTTGTCCACTGTGGTGTCCATGGATCCGATCTATGTCACGTTTGAAGGCGATGAGCAGGTCTATCTGAAATATCAAACCATGGCACAGAACGGCCAGCGGCAAAGCTCGCGCGATGCACACAATCCGGTGCAGGTTGGCTTGGCTAATGAAACCGGTTTTCCACACCATGGCGAAATGGTGTTTGTGGATAATCAATTGAATGCCAGCACCGGCACCATTCGCGCCAAAGCGCAGCTGAGTAACCCGGATGGCGTATTCACGCCGGGCTTGTACGCTCGCGTGCGCCTGTTGGGCAGCGGTGAACAAGAGGTGCTGCTGATCAACGAGACAGCGGTGTCGAACGATCAGGATCGCAAATTTGTTTACGTGCTGGGTGAGAAAAACGCCGCTACACGCAAGGATGTTGTATTGGGCGAAACCGTTGATGGCCTGCGCGTCGTCAAGTCAGGCCTCACGCCGCAAGATATGGTGGTGATTAATGGTGTGCGCAAGATTTTCTTTCCCGGCATGCCAGTGGCGCCGATCACGGTGCCTATGGACAAACCAGAGCAGGCGCCGCCCGCACCTGCCCATCCTGCCGCATCAGCCGACAAATAGCCGCGAGTAGTTAAAATGGATGCGTCCAAGTTTTTTATTGACCGGCCAATTTTTGCGGCAGTTTTGTCCATCCTGATTTTTGTTGCCGGGTTGATTGCGTTACCGCAATTGCCGATCAGCGAGTATCCGGATGTAGTGCCGCCCTCTGTACAGGTAACAGCGCTGTATCCCGGTGCCGACCCCAAGACCATTTCGGAAACGGTGGCCGCACCGATTGAGGAAGCGGTCAGCGGCGTTGAAGACATGATTTACATGAAATCAGCTGCAGCCTCTGACGGTACCATGAGTCTGACGGTCACCTTCAAACAGGGCATTGACATTGATCAGGCGGCGGTACGTGTGCAAAACCGTGTGCAGCAAGCGTTGCCACGCTTGCCGGAAACAGTACGCGCGCTGGGCGTGACCACCGCCAAGAGTTCACCAAACATCACGATGGTGGTGCACTTAACCTCGCCGAACAAAACGTATGACTCTCTGTATCTCGCCAACTACGCTAATTTGCGCGTCAAAGATGATCTGGCGAGACTTGATGGTGTTGGTCAGGCGCTAGCGTTTGGTGCGGGTAACTATGCTATGCGTATCTGGCTGGATCCGCAGAAGGCAGCCGCACGCAATATTACCGCAACTGAAATCATTAGTGCCATACGTGAGCAAAACGTGCAGGTGTCGGCGGGTACCATCGGCGCCTCGCCACAACCTGCGGGCGCAGCATTGCAGCTGTCCATCAATGCGCAAGGGCGACTGAAAACCGCCGAAGAGTTTGGCGATATTGTTGTGAAAAGCGATGGCATTGCGTTGACGCGTTTGAAAGATATCGCGCGCGTAGAGTTAGGTGCACAAACGTATGCAATGCGTTCGTTGTTGAATAACGAAGACGCTGCGGCCATCGTGATATTTGAAGCGCCAGGCGCGAACTCGATTGCGCTATCAGATGCAGTGCGTACACGCATGGCAGAACTGGCCAAGTCATTTCCGAAGGACGTTACTTGGACGGTGGCCTTCGATCCCACTGTATTCGTTCGTGAGTCGATTAAATCAGTCATTGAAACCCTGCTTGAAGCAATCTTGCTGGTAGTGATTGTGGTGGTGGTGTTCCTGCAAACATGGCGCGCCTCGATTATTCCATTGCTGGCAGTGCCGGTGTCGGTTGTCGGCACCTTTGCAGTGCTGTGGATGCTTGGTTTTTCCATCAACGTTTTGACGTTATTCGGCCTGGTGCTGGCGATTGGTATCGTCGTGGACGATGCGATTGTGGTAGTTGAAAACGTTGAGAGAAATATACGCGAGGGGTTAAAGCCGCGTGCGGCAGCACACAAGGCGATGAGTGAAGTGTCTGGCCCGATCATCGCAATTTCGCTGGTACTGATCGCCGTATTCGTGCCGTTGGCGTTTATGGACGGTGTGACTGGACAGTTCTATCGACAGTTTGCCGTCACCATTGCAATCTCAACGGTTATCTCTGCCATCAATTCATTGACGTTATCGCCCGCATTAGCGGCTGCATTGTTGAAACCGCATGATGCCAAACCCGACCGAGTTAGTCGTGCCATTGAAAGTGTGTTTGGTGGATTCTTCCATTGGTTTAATAGCAAATTTGGTCGTGCCGGTATTCGCTATGGCAGCATCGTGCAAGGCAACATGAGTCGCAGCGTGCGCTTGCTGGCGCTATATGCCGTATTGATCGGTATCGCGATGCTGGCGTTCCGCAGTGTGCCCGGTGGTTTTATTCCCACGCAGGACAAGCAATATTTGTTTGCATTGGTGCAATTGCCAGAAGGCGCGACGCTGGATCGCACCGATGCAATGGTGCGCAAACTAGCCGACGTGGCCCTGAAAACGCCGGGCGTGCATAACACAGTTGAATTTCCGGGATTAAACGCGGTGCACTTTGTTGCCACACCGAACGCGGCTGTGATGTTCATTGGTCTTGAACCGGCAAACGAGCGTAAACAAAGCGCGGCAGAGATTGCCAGCATCCTGACTGGCAAGTTCTCGCAATTTCAGGATGGTCTGGCGTTTGCGGTGATGCCACCACCCGTGCTTGGCCTAGGGAATTCGGCAGGTGCTGAACTGTATGTGCAGGATCGCGGCTCGCTGGGCTATGGTGAACTGGATAAGCAAACGCAGGCGCTGGTGGGTGTTTTGCGGCAGACCCCGGGTTTCGATCCTTATTCTGTTTACAGCACCAATCAGGCAAATGTACCGCAACTGAGTGCCACCGTTGACCGCGTCAAAGCCAAGCAACAGGGTGTGGTGTTATCGGAACTCTACAATACGCTGCAGGTGTACTTGGGCTCGGCCTATGTCAATGATTTCAATTTATTTGGTCGTATCTACACGGTGTATGCACAGGCAGATGCGCCGTTCCGGGATGAAGTCAGTGATATCGCACAGCTGCGCACCCGCAGTATCAACGGTGACATGGTTGCGATTGGTAGCGTGGTCGATATAGAGGAAAGTTACGGACCGGATCCAGTCATTCGTTACAACGGGTATCCATCGGCAGATCTTGGCGCAGGGACCAATGCGGCATTAATGTCATCCAGTGAGGCGATTGTTGCAATTCGCGACATTGCCGCCAAAACGTTGCCGAATGGGTTAAACATTGAATGGACTGGTCTTAGTTACGAGCAAGTGCATCAGGGTAATGCGGCGATCATCGTCTTTCCGCTGTGTATTCTGCTGGTGTATCTGGTATTGGCGGCGTTGTATGAAAGCTGGAGCTTGCCACTGACAGTTATCTTGATTGTGCCGCTCTGCCTGTTCTCAGCGATTGGCGGCATCTGGCTGGTCAACTTTTTTCATGGCCTGAGCTTTATATTCTGGCCGCCAACCTATGCGCCGAGCTTCCTTGATAACAATGTCTTCACCCAGATTGGATTGGTGGTGCTGATGGGACTGGCCTGCAAGAACGCCATCCTGATTGTCGAGTTTGCGCGCGAGCTTGAAATACAAGGGCGCTCTATCGTGGATGCTGCATTGGAAGCTTGCCATCTGCGTCTGCGCCCCATTCTGATGACCAGCTTCGCCTTTATCATGGGCGTTCTGCCGCTGGTCTTTGCCTCCGGAGCAGGGTCGGAAGTACGCCATGTAATGGGCGTGACGGTGTTCTTCGGCATGTTGGGCGTTACGCTGTTTGGTCTGTTCTTCACACCGATGTTCTATGTGCTGATACGCGGTTGGGCAGTGCGCCGCGAAGCAAAGAGACAGCAAGTGGAGGCCACATGAATCGCATTGAGGTTGAAATTGTGAAGCGAGCGCTGTTCATTGTCGCTATCGTTAGTTTGAGTGGCTGCACGCTCGGCCCGCGTTATAAACGACCTGACTCACCATTGCCCGGACAATTTGATCAGGCAAAAGACGAGCAAGCGGCTCCCGCTGCTGAGAACGCGCTATGGTCTGCATTCAATGATGCAGCACTCAGTGCCTTAATTGCGCGTGCGCAACAGGAAAATAAATCGATTGCCCAAGCGGCTGCGCGGTTGAACGAAACTCGCGCATTGCGTGGCTTGAGTTTATTCAGTTGGTTCCCGACAGTGACGGCGGGTGGTTCTTTGAATAAAACCAACTATTCGAATCTCGATCCATTGGTGCCAGCGGGCACGACCACTACCGACACTTATAACGCCGGGTTTGATGCAAGCTGGGAAATTGATGTTTTTGGTGGCACTCGCCAACAAAACCGCGCAATAAACAGCGAGACGAATGCCAATGCGTATTTACTGGATGCGGCGCGGCTGTCAGTGAGTGCAGAAGTGGCGCAGGCCTACTTCGCATTACGTGGTGCGCAGCAGCGACTCAAGATTCAAACGCAGAATATCGAAAACCTGAAACGTACTGATCGCATCTTGGTGGCATTGTTGAAAGAAGGTCGTGGCGATGCGCTGCAGCCTGCACAGAACAAAGCGTTAATGCTGCAACTGGAAGCGCAGGTGCCCAATACTGAAGCCGACATTGTGCGTCAGGAGCAACGTCTTGCAGTGCTTACCGCGCAGCCGGTCAATGCGGTGCGCGAAGTATTGTCAGCCGGTGATGATATGCCAGTGCTACCTGTATTGCAGGCGATTGGTACACCTGAGCAGTGGATCAAGCGCAGGCCTGACGTCTCAGCAGCCGAACTGAAATTTGCGGCGGCCAATGCGCTTGTCGGTGCAACCATGGCTGATTATTTTCCTAAAGTGAATCTAACCGGCAGCTTTGGCTGGACTGCTCAAGAGTTTGGCGATCTGGGTAGCAGCAATGCGCAACGCTGGAGTTACGGGCCGTCAATTAGCTGGAGCTTTCTGAATGTCGGGCGCGTCAGGCAAAACGTGAAAGCGGCTGAGTCACGGGCAGATGCGGCGGCAGCGGCGTATCAGGAAGTGGTGTTGCTGGCATTGGAAGATACTGAAAACGCACTGGCTCAGTATCGTGCCAGCAATCAATCGCAGCAACGTTTGCAGGAAGCAGTAGATCAATCACGCAAGGCGCGCGACTTGGCACAATTGCGTTATGAAAATGGAGCGAGTGATTTTCTGACTCTGCTTGATGCAGAACGCACCTTGCTCACGGTTGAGGACGCGAGGGTGCAGGCAAAGACTGTACAAGCCACGTCACTGGCGTTGGTATATAAAGCCTTGGCGGGTGACTTCGCTGGCGCAGCACAGTAAGCCGAATCGATGGTTCGTCACCGTGCATTAATTGATGAACTGTCTATGAGATGAAGTTACGAGAGTAACTTCTGGGTCTTGGTGTGATCGATGTCGTTCATGGCGAAATACAGCTCGTAATTGTGCTGCTCCACCTTGCCGCATTACTGTGTAGCCCGATCGGTCAGCTTGCGCGGTAATCCCCCCTTTTTTAACTGACACCAGAAGTGGAAAGGTTAAGCAGCCATTGCTAACTTCTGCATGGGCGTGATGCCACCGATGGCCATGTTCGGTCGTTCATGGTTGTAAGTCCAGAGCCATTTGCTGGCTGAGTCCTGGGCTTCACTGATCGATGAGAACAGCGTCTGGCTA
>JBFXCU010000026.1:0-27301 GCA_050181835.1 Steroidobacteraceae bacterium
TCAACCCAAGAATGGAGGAAGCCCCGAACAGAGTCACTTATCCACAGAATCTTGAGTACACTAAACACAGCAAAGGCGGGTCAGTTTTAGACGGAAATCCCGGGTCAACTTTGCGTGGTAATCAACATCCATGCCCACAATCGTTATCGATCCTGAAGACGGCGGCACACAGGCTGGCACGCAGCAGCCGGCGCCGCAGGGCTTCAAGGCCAAGCCCATTCGCGAGCAACTGGACACGCCCATTAACCCCGAGGGCGAGTGCTGCGTGCTCGATGGCAAGCCGTGCATCCTGTACCCCAATTGGGACTATGGCGAAGACTGGTCGGGCGAGTTTGTGCGTGAGGTGCATCCGTTCATGCTGCTGTCGGCGGCCAAGGTTGGGCCGGAAGAATTCTGGCGGCTGGTGTGAGTGATGCAGGAGAAGTAACCCCTACCATGTCAAGGTAGTGCGCTCATTCTGTTGCTTTCATGATGGACTTCAATTGGACTTCAGAGTGATGCTTAGTGCGTTTTTGTAAGCCTTGGGGTGCTTCAACTATCTGTTTTTATTGGTCGGGGTGACAGGATTCGAACCTGCGACCTCTACGTCCCGAACGTAGCGCTCTACCAAGCTGAGCTACACCCCGAATCAGAAGCGGGATATCAACACTACGGTTTCCGTGTTTACAGAGGCGTGGCCGGGGGTCAGTAGCCTCTGCTCACGGCGAATTCCGCAAGTTCACGCAAGGCAGTTTTATAGGCTGAATCAGGGAGTGCCGCAAGCGCTTCAATGGCAAGGTCTGCCTCTTGGCGCGCGAGACGGTGGGTGTAGGCAAGGCCGCCGGTGGATTCGATAATCTGGGTGACCTGTTCAATTGAATCCAGTCCACCATTTTCAATGGCGTTGCGAATCAACTGTTGCTGCGCCGGATTAGCGTGTTGGAGAGCATGGATCAAGGGCAGGGTGGGTTTGCCTTCAGCCAGATCGTCGCCAAGATTTTTGCCCATGTCGGCGCTACTGGCGCTGTAATCGAGCGCATCGTCAAGTAGTTGAAATGCGGTACCCAGATGTTTGCCGTAATGTGCCATAGCCTGTTCTTGCGCTGGCGATACTGCTGCCATGATGGCGGCAATCTGCGCGCCGGCCTCGAACAGCTTGGCGGTTTTACGATAAATGACTTCGAAGTACCGGGTTTCGGTGGTATCCGGGTCGTTGGCGTTCATGAGTTGCAACACTTCGCCTTCGGCAATTTTGTTGGTGGCGCTGGCCATCACGTCCATGACGCGCATGCTGTTCAGTTCAACCATCATTTCAAAGGCGCGCGAGTACAAGTAATCGCCGACCAAGACGCTTGCCTGATTACCCCACACGGCATTGGCAGTGTCACGGCCCCGTCGTAACGATGAGCCATCTACAACATCGTCGTGCAATAGCGTGGCGGTATGGATGAACTCCACAATGGCTGCGGTGCTGGCCAGCCGTGCGTTGTTATGACCATCATTCGGCTGTGCGCAGGCTTTGCCAACCAGTATCGCCAGCAGCGGGCGGACTCGTTTGCCACCGGATTGAATGATGTATTCAGCAACTTGGTTGACGAGCACTACGTCGCTAGCCAGCCGGGCGCGAATCACGCCATCGACTGCGAGCAGTTCTTGGGTAACTGGGTTTTTTATCGAATCGAGGCTCATGGGTATCGAAATAATCTTGTTGGCAGGGACAAAACGGCGGCAATAGTAGCGTAAGCGGGGAGCGTAGGCTGCAGGCTGTATGCTGTGGATCAGAAAATAAGCAATGGAGTGTGAATGTTACTGTGTAACTTAGCTGTTTTTGCCCATTCCAAACTGATCGTCTATGGTTCACGGTCGATAGGCCAATTCTCCGAAAAGCTCTTGCTCCTACCGACGCTTATCCGTAAACTTCGCGACCTTTCGCCGGGGCTGCCTCGGTAATTCAGCCCAGCAACTGCTTATCGGCGTTGGCTGCGAGCAAATCGGAGTGAGTTATACATGTACGCTGTGATCGCCACAGGTGGCAAGCAGTACCGCGTCAGTGAAGGCACGGTTCTGCGCATTGAAAAACTGGAAGTCGAAGCCGGTGGTGCTGTCGAATTTGACCAAGTGCTGTTAATCGCTGATGGCGACAAGGTTTCCATTGGTGCGCCGCTGGTAGCGGGTAGCAAGGTTAATGCAACGGTGCAAAAACATGGTCAGGGCGACAAAGTTTCATTCGTGAAATTCCGTCGTCGTAAACACTACATGCGTCGCGGTGGTCACCGTCAGCAGTACACTGAAATTAAAGTTACCGGCATTGTTGGCGCTTAGTTCGGCACATTATTTTCATATTTGTTGAGGTCCCTGTTTAAAAGGGTAAGAGAGCAATGGCACATAAAAAGGCAGGCGGTAGTACCAAGAACGGTCGTGATTCGGAATCGAAACGGCTGGGTTTGAAGAAATTTGGTGGGGAGGTGGTTGTTGGTGGCAACATCATCGTTCGCCAGCGTGGGACACAGTTCTGGCCAGGTGACAACGTGGGTATGGGTACTGACCACACCTTGTTTGCCACCGCCAACGGTCGCGTTGAGTTTCGCAAGCGCGGGCCATCTCAGCACACTTACGTGAGCGTGATCGTCGCGTAAGCTCGGATGAGCAGCAGGGTCAGTAAAAACCCCGGCACCGCTGGGGTTTTTTTTGCTCCAACCGTTCGGTTCATTTGACCTTTGATCAACAGATCATTGGCGGTTTCCCGCCCTGCTGCGTGATAATGCAGGCGGTTTTTGCAGCATCCCATATGGCTACCTCTCATGAAGTTCGTCGACGAAGCGCTGGTCAAAGTTCAAGGCGGTAATGGCGGCGCCGGTGCCGTCGGTTTCCGTCGGGAAAAATTCATTCCCTTTGGCGGCCCTGATGGTGGCGACGGCGGACTCGGTGCCAGCATTTATCTGGAAGCCATGTCCGGGATCAATACGTTAGCGGACTTTCGCTACAATCGTTCCTTTCGCGGGCAGCATGGTACCTCCGGTGGTGGCAATCAGTGCACTGGTGCGGGCGGTGAAGATCTGATCGTTCATGTGCCAGTGGGTACGGTGATTTTCGATACCGAAACCGATGAGCAATTGGGTGACTTGACTGAAGTTGGGCAGCGGATTCTGGTGGTCAAAGGTGGCAAGGGTGGCTGGGGCAATGCGCGCTTCAAGAGCAGCACCAACCGTACCCCACGCAAAGCCATGCCAGGCTTGCCGGGTGAAAAGCGCGAATTACGTCTGGAAATGCGGGTGATCGCCGATGTGGGGCTGCTGGGCTTGCCCAATGCAGGTAAGTCGACCCTGATCCGTGCTGTCTCTGCGGCGAAACCCAAGGTGGCTGATTATCCTTTTACGACGCTGCACCCCAATCTGGGTGTGGTGTCAGTGGGCGTGCACCGTAGCTTCGTCATGGCGGATATTCCCGGCGTGATTGAAGGTGCCGCTGAAGGCGCAGGTCTAGGGTTGCGTTTTTTGAAGCATCTGGAGCGTACCAGAGTGCTGCTGCACCTGGTCGACATCATGCCGCCTGATCCAGAAGCCGATCCGGTCAAGGATGTGCGAGTGATCGCTGCAGAACTAAAAAAATACAGTCCGGCGCTAGCCAAGAAGCCGCGCTGGCTGTTGCTCAACAAAGTGGATGCCGTGCCTGAAGAAGAGGCTGAACAGTGCTGCAGGGACATTCTGCGCCGTCTACGCTGGAAAGGGCCGGTGTACCGTATCTCTGGCTTGGCGCGCATTGGTACGGATCGCCTGTGTCAGGACGTGATGAAGCTGATTGAGGATATGGCTGATCAGGAGCGTCAGGCTGTGCTGGATGCTGAAGCGGCTAGCGAGGCGGGGGGCTAATCTGGTTTTTCTGTCGACTGCCAGAGCGCGTTGATGCTTGGTGGCCGGAAGCGGCTGTTCTGGCTATGTGGAAATGTTACTTGCTAGTTGGTTGTGTCTAACAGCAACTAGCAATGAGTAGACAGATTGCAGAACGCGGTGGCCAGAGCCGAGCATCTGGCCAAACCCAAGTAATTAACCAACGAGTGCCTTGACGCGTGTATTTAGCTGGCTCTTGTGACGAGCGGCCTTATTGCGGTGAATGATGCCTTTGTTGACCATTGAGTCAATGATAGGCCCGGCAATTTTCAGATTGGTGGCAGCCGCTTCTTTTTCACCAGCCGCTACCGCAGCCAGTACGTTCTTGATGACAGTGCGCAGCTGTGAGCGAGCAGCCATGTTGGCGGAACGCCGCACGATGGTTTGACGGGCACGCTTGATCGCAGATTTAATATTTGCCACTGAATTCGGACTCCAAAAATGAGGCGCGAATTCTGCCGATGCAGTCGGCCAAAGGCAAGGGGCAGGCGGCTGTTTCCTGAGGATTTCTCCATAAAAGACTCAATGCGGGGCTATCGGCCCCATCACGCTCCCGATACCATTGCCGACCTTTCCGCTAATCGGTATGTCAGCCACACATGAGTCGTCGCATTTTTCGCAGCATGAGCGTGTTTGGCATGATGACGCTGTTGTCGCGGATCACCGGTTTGTGGCGCGATGTGGTGTATGCCAGCGCGTTTTCCATTTTAGTGACCGATGCGTGGTTCACCGCTTACCAGATCCCCAATTTTTTACGTCGATTATTTGCTGAGGGAGCCTTTTCCCAAGCATTCGTGCCGGTTGTGTCGGAATACCGAACCCGTAATACCACTGAGCAAACCCGTGATTTGGTGGATAGCGTTGCGGGTACGCTGGGCGGCTTTCTGCTGGTGGTGTCACTGTTGGGCTCGCTCGCCGCGCCGGTGATCATCTGGGTGATGGCACGAGGCTTTCCGGTGGGCAGTGAAAAGTACGTTATCGCAGTGGAGATGTTGCGCTGGACGTTCCCGTATCTGTTTTTTGTATCGATGACTGCGCTAGCAGGCGGTGTGCTGAATAGTTATGGTCGGTTTGGAGTGCCTGCATTTAGTTCGGTGCTGCTTAATCTGGTGATGATTGTGGCGGCACTGTGGGTCGCACCACACTTGGAAAAGCCGTATCTGGCATTGGGCATCGGTGTGTTCGTTGCGGGCATTGCGCAGCTGCTGATTCACCTGCCGGTGCTGTTGCAACTTAAATTACTGCACAAACCTCGCTGGAATCTTAAGCACGAGGGGGTGCAGCGTATTGGCAAATTGATGGTACCTGCCATTGTGGGTTCATCGATGGGGCAGATCAGCGTGATGATCAGTGCCGCGATCGCCACTGGATTGGCGGACGGCAGTGTTACCTGGTTGTATCTGGCCGATCGGTTGGTGGAATTTCCGCTGGGCATTTTCAGCATCGGGCTGGCCACAGTCATTTTGCCTAGTTTGTCTGCGCATCATGCTGCCGCGTCGCCAGAACGTTTCACGGCGACTCTGGACTGGTCGCTGCGCTTGATTTGTGTCGTGGTGATTCCGGCCGCAGTGGCCTTGTTTGTGTTGGCTGGGCCGCTGACGGTGCTGATGTTTTATCGTGGTAAATTCAGCGTGGATAGCGTGACCATGACGACCTACGCGACCATGGCCTATTCGTTCGCGTTGCTTGGCTGGAGTTTGGTCAAGGTGTTGGCGCCAGGATTTTATGCGCGCCAGGATACTAAAACGCCGGTGCGCACGGCGATGTGGTCATTCGGGCTGACCATGACATTGAATCTGATAGTGATTACGGTGTTGTTCTCGACTGGTCAGCGGTTACAGCCCGGTATGCACATCATGCTGGCGCTTGCCACGGCAGCGGGGGCGACATTGAATCCGTGGTTGTTGTATCGCGGCTTGCGTAAGCAGGGTGTGTATCAGCCTGCACCGGGCTGGCTGGCGTTGTTGGCGCGTGTGGTATTAGCCAGTGTCTTGATGGCTGTGTTTCTGCGCTATTTTGCTGCTGATATTCAGCAGTGGTTGCAAGTAGGCACCGGCAAGCGTGCGATCTGGATGACTAAGTTGGTGGTCGGTGGTGCTGGTTTGTACTTTGCCAGCCTATGGTTGTTCGGCCTGCGTCCTGCGCACTTGAAACATTGATCATGCAACTGGTTCGTGGTCTGCATAATGCGCGCGCTAAACTCGAGTCCACCGGGCAGGGTGGGATGGTCGCCACGATTGGTGGGTTTGATGGCGTACATCGTGGTCATCAAGCCTTGCTGGCTGCACTCAAGCGCAAGGCGATAGAGCTGGCGTTACCGGTGGCAGTGATTTCGTTCGAGCCCAGTCCACGCGAGTTTTTCATGGGTAATGCAGCGCCTGCACGCCTGCAACGCTTTCGCGAAAAATTTGCCACACTGGCAGCTTGTGGCGTGGAACGATTCGTCTGCCTGCGCTTTGATGAGCGCTTACGTAGTTTGAATGCTACGCAGTTTGCCGAAACGATTTTGCGTGATGCGCTGGGTGTACGCTGGTTGGTGGTTGGTCATGATTTTCAATTTGGTCGAGGTCGTGAGGGCGACGTGGCTAGCCTGAAACAACTTGGACAACAATTTGGTTTCGGTGTTGATGAGTTTGCGCCGCACTTGTTGGCAGAGGAAAGAATCAGCAGCACACTGGTACGCGATGCGCTGGCAAGCGGTGATTTGGTGCGTGCGCAGCAGTTGCTAGGCCGACGCTACACCATTTCGGGTCGGGTTGTGCATGGTAAAAAGCTAGGTAGAACGTTGGGATTTCCAACCGCCAATATGCGACTGCAACGCCGCGTGATTCCGCTAAATGGCATATTTGCGGTGCGTGTCAGCGGCGCGGGGTTGCAATCGGCGGCAGCAGTGGCCAGTTTAGGTACGCGACCGGTGGTCAATGGTGTCGAGCCATTACTGGAGGTGCATGTGTTTGACTATGACGGTGACTTGTATGGTCAACAATTGGAAGTAGAGTTCGTCGCGCGATTGCGTGATGAGCTATGGTTCCCCAACCTTGATGAATTGGTAGCGCAGATGCAGCTGGATGCGACGCAAGCCAGACAGATTTTAGCTAGATATTAGCCAGATAAACCATCTGGTTAGAGCAGACAAACAGGTTCGCAGAGTAAGTGACAGGCCTTATTGATGACTATTGATTACAAACAAACGCTCAACCTTCCCAGTACGGATTTTCCGATGAAGGGCGATCTTGCGCGTCGTGAGCCAGAGATGCTCAAGCGTTGGCAAGATGGGCGGATTTATCAAAAATTGCGAGCCGTGGCTAAAGGCCGTCCGCAGTTCATTCTGGCCGATGGGCCGCCCTATGCGAATGGCGCGATTCATCTCGGTCACGCGATCAATAAGGTGCTTAAAGATATTGTGGTCAAGTCGCGTACCCTGGATGGCTTCGATGCGCCATTCATTCCCGGATGGGATTGTCATGGCCTGCCGATTGAGCATCAGATTGAAAAAGCACGTGGTAAGGAAGTGAAGCTACTGGAACCTCGTGTGTTCCGTCAGGCGTGTCGTGAGTATGCCGCTGAGCAGGTTAATGGGCAGCGTGAAGATTTCAAGCGCTTGGGTGTGATGGCGGATTGGGATAACCCTTATCTCACTATGCAACCCGGCTTTGAAGCTGAGCAACTACGTGCTTTCGCGCAAATACTGCGCAATGGTCACGTGTTCAAAGGTTTGAAACCCGTGCATTGGTGCATGGATTGCGGTTCGGCGTTGGCCGAGGCGGAAGTGGAATATGAAGATCGTAGTTCACCGGCAATCGATGTGCGGTTTGCCGTGGTTGATCAAGCGGACTTTACCAAGCGAGTGCAAGTCAAGGTGAGTAAGCCAGTTAGCGTGGTGATCTGGACCACCACGCCATGGACCTTGCCAGCTAATCAGGCCGTGGCCGTCGGGCCAGAAATTCGCTACGGCGTGTATGAGCTGGTTGATGAAGTTCTGGTGCTGGCAGTTGAGTTAGCTGCTGGCGTATTTGAGCGCGCCAAACTTGCGGTGGGTACTTTGCTGGCAGAGGTTAACGGCGCAGTGCTCGAAGGACTGCAACTACAACATCCATTCTATGAGCGTATCGTGCCGGTGATTGTTGGCGATCACGTTACGCTCGATGCCGGTACGGGTGCAGTACACACGGCTCCCGGTCATGGTCAGGAAGACTTTATTGTCGGGGCCAAGTACAAACTAGCGATTGATAATCCCGTGGGTGGCGATGGTCGTTTCCTGCCCACCACGCCATTGTTCGCCGGTGAAAAAGTATTCGATGCCAATCCCAAAGTTGTCGAGCTACTGAAGCAACGTGGCAAGTTACTGCATCATCAGAAGTTGCAACATAGTTATCCGCATTGCTGGCGACACAAAACGCCGGTTATTTTTCGTGCGACACCACAATGGTTCATCAGCATGGAACAAGCGGGCTTGCGCGCCGGTGCACTGCGTGAAATCGACAAAGTGCAGTGGATGCCGAGCTGGGGCCAAAGTCGCATTGGTAACATGATTGCCAATCGACCTGACTGGTGTATCTCGCGGCAACGTATGTGGGGCGTGCCGATTGCGTTGTTTCTGCACAAAGTCACTGGCGAGCTGCATCCCAACTCAGCTGCGCTGGTCGAAGCGGTAGCCAAGCTGGTTGAGCAGCAGGGCATTGATGCGTGGTTCGAGCTACAGCCGCAGCAATTGCTGGGTGCGGAAGCGGATCAATATGAAAAAGTGACTGACATCATGGACGTCTGGTTCGATTCGGGAGTGGTGCATCACTGTGTTCCCACGCTGCGACCGGAAATAGTCGCGCCTGCGGATTTGTATCTGGAAGGTTCAGATCAGCATCGTGGCTGGTTCCACAGTTCGCTGCTGACCTCGGTCGCCATGCATGACTGTGCGCCCTACAAAGCGGTGTTGACTCATGGCTTCACGATTGATGACAAAGGACGCAAAATGTCCAAGTCACTGGGTAATGTCATTGCGCCACAGAAAGTGGTGGGCACCTTGGGTGCCGACGTGTTACGTCTATGGGTATCAGCAACGGATTACTCCAATGAGATGAGTTTGTCTGATGAGATCCTCAAACGGGTTACAGACTCTTATCGTCGTATTCGTAACACCGTGCGTTTCCTGATGAGTAATCTCACCGGTTTTGATCAGGGGCAGCATCAAGTGGCTGTTGCCGATATGGTGGATCTGGATCGGTGGGCGGTGTGGCGTACACAGCAGCTGCAAGCAGAAATGCTTGATGCTTATCGCAACTACGAGTTTCACCTCATTTATCAGAAGCTACATAATTTTTGCAGTGTGGAGTTGGGTGCATTCTATCTGGATGTAATAAAGGATCGTTTGTACACCACGCAGGCAGGCAGCCATGCACGTCGCTCGGCGCAAACCGCCATGCTAATTATTTGCGAAGCAATGGTGCGTTGGTTGGCACCGGTGTTGTCCTTCACGGCAGATGAGATCTGGAAATACATGCCAGGCGAACGTGAGGAATCAGTGTTTCTCAGCAGCTGGGTTACCTTTCCCAGCATCACTGTGCCGAAAATAGACTGGAAACAATTGCTGGAGTTACGTGCGGCTATTTCGGGTGAACTTGAGAAATTACGAGTGGCCGGTGCGATTGGTGCGCCGCTAGATGCGACTGTGACACTGTATGCAGAAGAGCCAGTCTTCACATTGCTTGGCAGCTTGGCTGATGAGTTGCGCTTTGTTTTTATCACTTCTGAAGCGCGTGTAGCGCCAGCAGCGGAACGCCCTATTACGGCAGCACCGACTACTGATGTTGCTAATACAGTATGGCTTACCGTTCAAGCTATTGAGCATGTCAAATGTGTGCGCTGTTGGCACAAGCGTGCAGATGTTGGTTTGCATGCTGAACATCCTGAATTGTGTGGTCGCTGTGTCAGTAATTTAAGCGGTAAAGGCGAGGAGCGTCGTTATGTCTGAGTCCGGCACAACGCAACCTGCGCGCAAGCTCTTACTGACACCTGCACGGGGTGCCAGTGGTTGGTTATGGCTGTCTGGTTTGGTTATTTTGCTGGATCAGCTGACCAAGGCGCTGGTGGCCAATAGCCTAGAGCTGTACCAGAGTATTGAGTTGCTCCCCATTCTTAACCTCACGCATTTACACAATACTGGTGCCGCATTTAGCCTGTTAGCAGGCGCATCGGGCTGGCAGCGCTGGTTCTTTGCAGTTTTAGGTGTGGTGGTCAGTATAGTATTGATGATCTGGTTACGTCGCATCAACAACAAAGAGCAGAAACTATTGGCGTTGGGTCTTTCGCTCATCTTGGGTGGTGCGTTGGGTAATGTGATTGACCGGGTCTGGCTGGGCTATGTGATCGACTTTGTACACGTACACTGGGATAGCATCGGTTTCAGCTTTGCGGCTTTCAATGTGGCGGATAGTGCCATCAGCATTGGTGCGGGATGTTTATTGTTGGATGCGTTTTTTGAAGGCCGCAAGCCAAGCTCTGCCAAGCCGGAGGCTAAGTAACTACATGCAAATCCTGCTTGCCAATCCACGCGGATTCTGTGCTGGCGTTGATCGCGCCATTGAGATTGTTGAGCGTGCTATTGAGCTGTTCGGCGCGCCAATTTATGTGCGACACGAAGTGGTGCACAATCGCTATGTCGTTGATCAGTTGCGTCAGGCTGGCGCTGTGTTTGTGGACGAACTACGTGATGTGCCTGATGATAGTCATGTGATTTTCAGTGCGCATGGCGTGTCGCGCGCAGTGCAGGAAGAAGCCCGAGGTCGCGGCCTGAAAGTATTTGATGCTACCTGTCCGTTGGTGACCAAGGTGCACATGGAAGTCACGCGCTATGCCCGTGAGGCTCGCGAAGTGGTGTTGATTGGTCATGCCGGTCACCCCGAAGTGGAGGGCACCATGGGGCAGTTCGATAATGCATTCGGTGGGTGTATTTATCTGGTGGAAACGCCTGACGATGTGGCTAACTTGCCGATACGTGACCCATCCAATTTGGCGTTTGTCACGCAGACCACTTTGTCGGTGGATGACACTGAAAAAATTGTGCTGGCGTTGAAGCAGCGCTTTCCAGCCTTGAGCAGTCCGCGCAAGGAGGATATTTGCTATGCAACGCAGAATCGTCAGGATGCAGTCAAACGCTTGGTCGAGCAGTGTGATCTGATTCTGGTGGTGGGTTCGCCGAGTAGCTCCAATTCCAATCGCCTGCGCGAAATCGCTGAAAAATCCGGTATTCCTGGATATTTGATTGATGGCCCGGAAGATCTGTGTGAAGAGTGGTTTGTTGGTAAACAAAACGTGGGTTTAACCGCAGGTGCTTCAGCACCAGAGATATTAGTGCAGCGCGTGGTGGCGAAAATTCGTGAGTGGGGCGGGCAACTGCCTGTAGAGTCTTCTGGTCAAATAGAGAGTGTCATGTTCAGCTTGCCGCGCGAGTTGCGACCGCTTCAGTAGTCGTTGCTGGCGTCACCCTGAGTACATAACTGGCCGTGCCACTGCGTGGTTCTGACCAGCTGACAATAATCACATATTGCTCGGGGAGTGTAGTGCGATCCACTGAGATGCGAGCGCTGCCATTGGTAAGCTGCTGCTCGACTTGATCCTGCCAGCAGGCTACTAAGTTAGTAGTATTTTCAGGTTTGTCAGATTTTGCATCACAGGTGGCACCCAGCACAGTGGCATAACTGTGTTTGGTTGTAGTGTCGCTACGGATCTGTGCGGCAATTTCCTGCGCAAGTTGTATTGCACGCTTATGCAAGTTGCCGTCGTGTGCTTGGTTTTGTCGTTGCGCATACAGGGCGGCGATACCGATTACACAACTGGCTAAAATCAGTAGGGCGAGAATGCTTTCAATTAGCGTTAAGCCGGACTGATGGGGGTTGGCGCGTCTGTGTGAAGTTGCGAGCATGACCTGTATCACATTTTTGTCGCTACAGCTTACACGCAGTTAACTACTGGAGACAGGGCAAGTCAGCGCACGATTACTGGCGTCACGGTTCGATTGACGGGGTCGGCCAGTGTGGCTGATGATAATAGCCCGCGCTTCGGTACTGCCGCGACTATCGCAGAACACAATGGTGCCATTCACTGCGCCTTGCGCAACGGGCCGGAAACTAAAATTGACGCGGTTAGAGCTGATGTCGATTTTCGGGTTGGCAGGGTAGATTTTTAGCACGGGCTCATCGTCATCTCGCTGTGCCGGCTCATCGTGATCGAGGTTGTCAAACACCAACCAGCCGCGTGACCAGTCAGTGGCGGTGGGCTGACAGGTTTGTCCATCATCACTCTTGCATAACACCACTACGCTATTACGTTTGATGGCTTCATTGCGTGCGAGAAAGATGGCGTGCCAGTAATCATTGAGCGCGCTGCGTCGAATCGAGTTCTGACGCATTGTCGTAAATGAGGGCACTGCCATACTAAGTAATACGGCTGTTATAGAAATAGTAATCATCAGTTCAATCAGCGTGAATCCCTGATGACGAGTCTGGCGCACCTCCATGTTGGCTCCTTGCCATGCGATATCGGCCTGTGTGACAGCCTAGATCTGCCGTGAATCTTGCAGATCACGCATTTCTGGGTTTCGTGCCCGGAAATACGTTAGGCATGCCTAAAACCAGTTGTAGTTAAAGCTGATGCTGATGCGTTCGGTTTGTGTTGGATTTGGTGCTACTTCATGACGCAGCCAGCTTTCGAATAACACCAGCTTGCCCGCCTCAGCAGGCACGACAAACCAAGGTCGCTGTTCCGGCTTGCAATCGACACGGCGTGGCGGCGCGGCCATAAACCGATCTAGGCGCGGGTCTTCAAATTTGATTGCCGAGCAGCCCTTGGGCGTTTGCACATAGTAAGTGCCGCTGATGGTTGATAACGGATGCAGGTGCAGGCCATGCACTACTTGCTGCGGCATGATGTTGACCCAGCAATCGGTCATGCTTAACTCACGCCCCTCTAAATCTAGCGCCAAGGCCGTCGCAAAGCGGGCTACGTGCCGGTTCAGTTTACGTTCCAGTGCCGCAAAAGTCGGTGACATCTGCTGCATGCGGCTAACCGAGTTATAAGAGGTGTAGCCGCCGGGATAGTTTTTGGCAGACCAGCGTTGACCAGCCACATCGTCATAAGCCAGCTGCTGGCATTCACGCAACAATTGCCGATTGAAGGCGGGCCAGGCGTTACCAGACAGTTTGGCGGTGTGTAGCAGGGTAGGAAACAGGGCTTGTGTAGGCATCCGCTAAGGTTAATGCCTCAATTGCGTACTGGGAAGGCTGGCGGCACTTTCAATAAGCTTTTCCGCAGCCATTTGAATCCGTATACTGCGCGCCCGCATGGACTTGGTTACGGGCCGGTGTAGCTCAGTTGGTAGAGCAGCGCATTCGTAATGCGAAGGTCGGGGGTTCGACTCCTCTCTCCGGCACCATTTCCAAGTATCAAGACGTCCAAGAACTTCCAAAAAACAGCATTATCTGTCGTTTTGTGTCCGCTACTGTCCAAGGCTATCCGTTGACAACTTTACCCATAAAGTGGGTAAAGTTGTGGGCAACTGAGGTGGGTATGGGTAGCTCTTGCCAATTACACACTTCACAGCTTCCGAGGTAATCGGTGACGGTATGGCGTTGAACCACCTGCAAATCAGGAACGCGAAACCAAAGGACAAGCCTTATAAGCTGGCCGATGGCATGACCCTAGCGCAAACCGAAAAATGGTCAAAGCAGCAATGGCCAATACGTTTGAAGTTGTGTCAGCCTAATGGTTGGCTACTCAGAAAAAGAAGCTTGCTCCCTTGACCATTGTCACCACCAATCACGCCAGCATTACCGAGCCTGCCCGCATTGATGAGCTGTTAAAAGAATTGCATCTCATTATTGCGCGAGGGCGCTACGTGTTTCCGGTATTAATGGGCGGGTTTGCTCTCCTAGTGACTTAAATAACGATATAGGAATAGTAAGCGGGTAATAAGCTAGCGATGAAGTTGAGAATTTGCGCAAAACTGGCCGGTTGGGCGCCTTTTCAAATAAAAATGCAATCTAGTCTGGTTGTTTTTCGCTTTCTGCCAAGTTGCATCATCTGGTGGAAGCACATGCAATAATGGCCGCCCGAAATTATTGCTTGGTTTACGCTGTATGTCGTTCGTTCATCTACACCTGCATACTGAATATTCGCTGCTTGATAGCGTGATTCGTATTAAGAGTGAGCGTGACGCTAGCGGTGTAGTAAGTGTGATGGGCGTTATTGAAGCCTGCGCGGTGACTGGTATGCCTGCCGTGGCACTTACCGATCAAAGCAATTTATTTGCGATGGTGAAGTTCTACAAGGCAGCGCAGGCAGCGGGCGTCAAACCGATTATTGGTATTGACCTGTTGATTCACGAACCCGGTGACAAGGCTGAGCCGTCGCGACTGGTATTGCTGTGTCAGAGCGAAGCGGGCTACAAAAATCTTACTCGGTTAGTGAGCCGCTCCTATATAGAGGGGCAGGAAAAGGGTATACCGCTGGTACAGCGTGACTGGCTGAGTCGCGATGCGTTGCACGGGTTAATTGCCCTAGCAGGGCCGCACAGTGATTTAGGGCGTTTGTTGGGCAGTGGTCACTTGCCTGAAAGCGAGTCGGTACTGGACTATTGGCAGCAGTTATTTGGTGACCGTTTTTATCTGGAGTTACTGCGTACTGGTCGTGCTGGTGAAGCGGCCCATTTATCAGCGGCAGTGGAGTTGTCACAGCGACGTGGTGTGCCAGTGGTTGCCAGTAATGATGTGCGCTTCATCACCGCTGATGAGTATCAAGCACATGAAGCACGAGTCTGTATTCATGATGGTGCTCAGTTGGACGATCCTAATCGGGTGCGTCGCTATAGCGAGCAGCAGTATCTGAAGTCACCACAGCAGATGGCAGAGTTGTTCGCTGATCTGCCAGAAGCACTGCAAAACACGGTAGAAATAGCCAAGCGCTGCAATCTGCAAGTGCAGCTGGGCAAGTCAGTATTGCCTGCGTATCCGGTGCCGAGCGGATTTACCACCGAAGAATTTTTGCGCCAAGAAGCGCAACAAGGGTTGCAAAAACGTTTGCAACGGCTGCTCACCCACGCCATACCCGGTACGCGCCAAATTGCCCACGATGAGTATCAGCGACGTTTGCAATTAGAGTTGGACGTAATTTGCAGCATGGGTTTCGCTGGTTACTTTCTGATCGTCGCCGATTTCATCCAATGGTCAAAGGACAATGATATTCCGGTGGGGCCTGGGCGCGGTTCCGGCGCTGGTTCGCTGGTGGCGTATGCCATCAAGATTACCGATATTGATCCGCTGCAATATGATTTGCTGTTCGAGCGCTTCCTGAATCCGGAACGCGTGTCCATGCCCGACTTCGATATCGATTTTTGTATGGAAGGCCGCGATCGCGTGATTGAGTACGTGGCCAACAAATACGGGCGGGATCGCGTCTCACAAATTATCACTTACGGCTCAATGGCGGCCAAAGCCGTGGTGCGTGATGTCGCGCGAGTGATGGGCCACAGTTACGGCTTTGCCGATTCTATTGCCAAGCTGATTCCGTTCGAACTGGGCATCACCCTTGAGGGCGCACTAGCCAAAGAGGATGAGTTGCGTCGTCGTTACGAGAATGAGGAAGAAACCAAAGCGCTGCTCGATTTAGCGATGTCACTGGAAGGCCTGGTGCGCAATGCCGGTATGCATGCCGGTGGTGTGGTAATAGCGCCGACCATGCTCACCGATTTCGCGCCACTGTATTGCGCTGTGGACGGCAGTAGTCTGGTCACGCAATTTGACAAGGACGATGTCGAAGCTGCGGGGTTGGTGAAGTTCGACTTCCTTGGCCTGCGTACCCTGACCATCATTGATTGGGCGGTGAAGAACATCAATGTCCAGCGTTGCAAGCAAGGTGAGCTGCCGCTGGATATCAATGCGCTGCCTTTGGATGATAAGGCCACTTATCAGCTGATGAGGAACGGTGATACTGCGGCAGTGTTCCAGCTGGAATCACGCGGTATGCGCGATTTGAATCGTCGGCTCAAGCCTGATTGCTTTGAAGACGTGGTGGCGCTGGTGGCGCTATTCCGTCCTGGCCCGCTAGAGGCGGGGATGGTGGATGACTTTATCGCACGTAAAAATGTCGGTGCGGCGATTGATTATCTGCATCCCGATCTGAAACCGGTACTGGCACCGACTTACGGCGTCATCGTGTATCAGGAACAGGTGATGCAGATCGCGCAGGTGCTGGCTGGTTACACGTTGGGTGGCGCCGATATGTTGCGCCGGGCCATGGGCAAGAAAAAACCGGAAGAGATGGCCAAGCAGCGCGCCATTTTTGTCGATGGTGCAACGGCACGTGGCGTCAATCCTGATCAGGCCGGATTCATTTTCGACTTGATGGAAAAGTTCGCAGGTTACGGTTTCAACAAATCGCACTCAGCGGCCTATGCCATGCTGTCGTACCAAACTGCTTGGTTGAAGGTGCATCACACCGAGGCCTTCATGGCTGCTGTGCTGTCTTCCGATATGGACAAGACCGACAAGGTGGTGGCGCTGATTGAAGAAACGCGACGTATCGGTTTGAAGGTGGAGTCACCGGATGTGAACTTCTCATCGTATATGTTCACGGTATCGGGTAAGTGCACGATTCGTTACGGGCTCGGTGCAATCAAGGGCGTGGGGCAGGGCGTAGTGGATGCCTTGGTTGCAGATCGCGAAACCAATGGCCCATTCAAGACCTTGGCTGATCTGTGCCAGCGTTGTGATGCCAATCGACTCAGTAAGCGAGTGCTGGAAGCGTTGATTCGTGCCGGTGCGCTAGACAGTCTCGATGGCAATCGAGCGACCTTGATGCATAACTTGGCCAGCGCCATGCAGATGGCCGATCAGGCGATGAAAGCCAAAGTGGTAGGGCAGGATGATATGTTTGGTCTGTCTGCAACACCCATAGCAGATGCACCGCATGTGATCATGCAGACAATGCCGGAATGGTCGGAGCGAGTGCGTCTTGATGGCGAGCGCGAAACGCTGGGTCTGTATCTCACCGGTCATCCGTTTGATGAATATCGCGATGAGCTGCGTAGCTTGATTAGTAGCTCGATCGCCGATCTGACTGGTGACAAGCCCGTCGCTCCACAGGGGGAGGGATTTCGCTATCAGGGCAAGTTGGTAACGGTTGCCGGTATGGTGGATGAAGTAGTTAAACGCGGGAACCGCATTATTCTCAAGATCGATGATCGCAGTGCGCGTCTGGAAGCGACGCTATTCGAAGATGCGTACTTACAATACAAGTCCATCTTGAGTAAGGGTGCGATCGTGCTGCTGGATGGCAAGATTCGCTACGACGATTTCATTGATGGTTGGCGCTTGACGGTCAGTAAGGTGCAGGACGTAGAGCAAGTTCGCCAGCAAAGCGCACGCTGCTTGCTACTTCGCTGGCCAGAAAGTGGCAGTCGGGATGCAGTGCGACAACTTGAAAAAATACTCATGCCACATCGCAATGGTGCGTGCGGCATTGCGGTTCACTATCGCAACCGCACTGCAGGTGCGGTGGTCAGGCTTTCAGACGACTGGAAAATTTCACCCAACAATGAATTGCTGGAACAGTTACGTAAGCTGTGCGGTAGTGATGGAGTGCAACTCAGTTACAGTCGCGTCTGAAGTTGAAGTGATGATCATCTGCCTGTGCTACACAGCATGAAGCATTGAATAAATCTCAAAAAAAGAAAGGCCGACTGTTTAAGTCGGCCTTAACGTGGCAACGAAGACTAGAGTCGTGATGATGTGATTGCATCAACGTGGGACTAACCTGACACCGCTTCTCTCCACCAAGTCTGATCACAAACTCCTGAAATCTGGAGCGATTGCAGGGGGTTGGCGGTCATCATACATCGACAGGGTGGCCAGTTGGCAAGCAACATTTCGGTTTTTTTTAAAACATATAAATTTATGTAAAACAATAAGTTACAGAATTATTACGACAAACGCACCAGCACCGCGTCGCCTGCTTCTGTGGTGCTGGCGACCGGCCCAGCGGCGGCAATGTCGGCGGTTCTGACCCCATCGGAAATGGCAGAAGATACCGCCAATTCAACGGCTTGCGCCTCGGTTTCCAGTCCCAAAGAGTGCCGTAAAAGCATGGCAACGCTGAGAATGGTGGCGTAGGGGTTGGCCAAGCCTTTGCCAGCAATGTCGGGGGCGGAGCCATGGATGGGTTCGTACAGACCCAGCGTGCCGGCACCCAAGGAAGCGGAGGGCAGTAGTCCCAGAGAGCCCGCCAGCATCGAAGCTTCATCGGTCAGGATGTCGCCGAACATGTTTTCTGTGACCAGTACGTCAAAACTGGATGGGCGGCGGATCAGGTGCATGGCGGCGGCATCCACCAGCATATGTTCCAACTGCACATCCGGGAATTCTGTTTTCATTACCCGCTCGACGGTGCTGCGCCACAGCCGCGAGGTCTCCAATACATTGGCCTTGTCTATCGATACCAATTGTTTGCGCCGCTGCCGAGCCAGCTGTGCTGCCGTGCGCGTGACGCGCTCGATTTCCACTACGGTGTAGGTGCACAGGTCACTAGCAGAGGTTTCGGTTCGGGTTTTTTCACCAAAATAGATGCCGCCGGTCAGTTCGCGCACCACCATAATGTCGGTGCCTTTGAGAACCTCGGCTTTGATGGTGGAAGCGTCAAGCAATGCGGGATGCAGGGTGACCGGTCGCAGATTGGCAAATAGCCCCAGCGCTTTACGAATCGCTAGCAACCCTTGTTCTGGACGAACGGTGGCATCCGGAGCGGACCATTTAGGCCCCCCGACCGCGCCTAGCAGCACGGCGTCAGCTTGCTTGCAGGCCGCTTCAGTGGTGGCGGGCAAGGCTGAGCCAGTGGCGTCGATAGCGGCGCCACCAATCAGATGTTCTACGATTGAAAATCGATGGCCGAACTTCTCAGCTACTGCGTGCAGTACGCGTGTGCCTTCGCGAGTGACTTCCGGGCCAATGCCATCACCTGGCAAAACTACAATGGTGGCTTTCATGCGTGTGTCTGTTCGTATTGTTTAATGGAATCGGAGTGGTTGATGAGGTAGCCGAGCTCGTCTATGCCGTTCAGCAGGCAGTAGCGGGCGAAGCCTTCGATGGCGAATTTCACTTGCTTACCATCGGGCAGTGCCAACGTGTTGGTCTGTAAATCAATAGTAAGCTGCGCGCCGGGGTTGGTCATTAACCAAGCATGTGTATCTTTATCAATAACAATAGGTAACAGGCCATTTTTTAGGCTGTTGTTACGGAATATATCAGCGATCTCACTGCTAATGACGGCGCGAAAACCCATGTCCAATAGCGCCCACGGCGCGTGTTCGCGCGACGAGCCGCAACCAAAATTGTTGCCCGCCACCAGAATCTGACAGCCTTGTGCGACTGGTTGGTTAAGAATGAAGTCTGGATTGAGGCTGCCATCCGACTGGTATCGCCAGTTGGAAAAGGCGTGCTGGCCTAGTCCGGTCTTGGCGGTGGTGGTGAGAAAGCGTGCCGGGATGATCTGATCTGTATCAATATCCGAGTACGATAGAACCACGGTTTTGGAGGAAATGATGCGTATTGGTTCCATAACAAAGCCTTTATAACTGTTTGATTTATAGTATTTACTATGACGGTATTTGCTAGACCAGAGTGCGTGGATCAGTGACGCAGCCGCGAACCGCCGCAGCCGCAGCAGTGGCTGGACTGGCGAGTAAGGTGCGTGCGCCAGCACCCTGACGACCTTCGAAATTACGATTGCTGGTGCTGACTGAATACTGGCCGCTGGCGACCGTATCGCCATTCATACCAATGCACATGGAGCAACCTGATTCACGCCATTCGGCACCAGCGTCAAGGAAAATTTTATCCAGACCAAGCTCTTCAGCCTGTCGCTTTATCTCCTGTGAACCGGGTACTACTAGCGCTCGCACACCGGCGGCAACGTGTTTACCCTGCATTACTTTGGCAGCCAGTTGCAGGTCTGACAGGCGTGCATTGGTGCAGCTGCCGATGAACACTACTTGGATAGGTTTGCCGAGCAGTTGTTCATCAGGTTGCAGACCCATGTATGCCAACGACTTCATAAATACTTTGTTGTCTATATGATTTGGCACCTTGCCATCAATGCGCATCACCATACCGGGATGTGTGCCGTAAGTAATCATAGGTACCAAGTCGTTGCCATTGAGATGCACTTCGCGGTCAAATTTTGCACCCGGATCGCTGCGCAGATTGCGCCATTCGGTGACGGCCTTGTCCCATGCGACGCCTTGAGGTGCCTTTGGTTTGCTTTTCAAGTAAGCGAAGGTGGTGTCATCCGGTGCAATCATGCCGGCGCGCGCGCCCGCTTCGATGGACATGTTGCACACCGTCATGCGGCCATCCATTGATAGGGCTTCAATGGCGGAGCCACGATATTCGATTACCTGACCTGTGCCACCCGAGACGCCTATTTTGCCGATGATGGCCAGGATCAAGTCCTTGGCTGTCACGCCCTCGGGTAGCTTGCCATCGACATTGATGGCCAGTGTTTTGGGGCGACGTTGCAGCAGGCATTGGGTGGCTAGCACATGACCCACTTCAGTGGTGCCAATACCAAAGGCGAGGGCACCGAAGGCGCCATGCGTGGCGGTATGGCTGTCGCCACAAACGATGGTCTTGCCCGGCTGGGTAGCGCCTAATTCAGGGCCGACCACATGCACGATGCCGCGCTGTGCGGACTTCATATTGAGCAACTCAATACCAAATTCAGCACAGTTTTTTTCTAATAATTCAACCTGTTGTGCGGCAGCTTTCACCTTGATTGGCACACGGCCTGCGACCTCGTCCGGATCGGTGGGGGTGGAGTGATCCATGGTCGCCAGGGTGAGGTCGGTGCGGCGTACCTTCAGATTGCTCTTACGTAGTAGTTCAAAGGCCTGCGGGGAGGTCACTTCATGGATCAGGTGTAAATCAACATACAGCACTGCCGGGGTATCAGCCGTTTCTGATACGACTTCATGCTGTTCCCATACTTTTTCAAACAGAGTTTTGGGGTTGGTGCTCATGGGGTTCCTACGGCAAGCAATGTGAACAAGGGTGCATCATGCATGCTTGGCACATAACAAAGAATTGCTGAATAAAGAAAGGGCCATCGCTGTTGGCGATGGCCCTGATGACGTGCAACGGGTTGGGCCGCTGATTTAAGCCGACGCTACGCTCGGCGTGTAGTCTTCGCAGCTTTCCAACCAGCCCCACTTGTCGGCGGTTTTACCGGTGAACAATCCAAAAAAAGCGGACTGAATTGCTTCGGTAATCGGGCCACGTTTGCCAGCACCCACTTGAATATGATCTACCGAGCGCACTGGTGTCACTTCTGCGGCGGTGCCGGTAAAGAACATTTCGTCAGCGATGTACAACAACTCGCGCGGAATAGCTTGTTCGCGGACTTCAAAGCCGTGCAAGCGCGCCAGTTGAATAACCGTATCGCGAGTGATGCCCTGCAGAATGGAATTTGCCAGCCCCGGGGTGTAGATAATGCCATCGCGAATCACGAACAGGTTTTCACCCGCGCCTTCACTGACTGTCCCATCAGTGCCGAGGCCAATGCCTTCAGCGAAGCCCATGCGCTTGGCTTCCATACTGATCAGTTGGCTGGATAGATAATTACCCGCTGCCTTGCCAAGTGACGGAATCGTGTTGGGTGCCAGACGTTGCCATGATGACACGCATACATCGATGCCATTCTCCATGCCATCAGCGCCTAGGTAAGCACCCCACTCAAAACCGGCGATCACGGTGTCAATCGGTGGTGAAATTTTTGGTGCGACACCAATCTCGCCATAGCCACGAAAAGCGAATGGACGCAGGTAAGCGCCTTTATTCAAACCGTTGGCGACCACGATTTCCTTGCAGGCGTTGTTGATATCGTCGAATGAATAGGGAATATCCATGCGATAGATTCGTGCCGAATCAAACAAGCGGCGCGTGTGTTCTTTCAAGCGAAAGATAATTGGGCCTTTGGTCGTAGCATAGGAGCGCACTCCCTCAAATACGGTTGAGCCATAGTGCAGGGCATGTGCCAGTACATGCGTAGTGGCTTTTTCCCAAGGCACCAGTTTGCCGTTTTGCCAGATGAAATTTGCAGGGGTGATGGGCATCGACGTCGACTCCAGATTCTTTTAAACAGCGCTGATGATTGAGCGATCCAGGGCGCGTCGCTCAGCCGAATTACGAGTGGTTTCAATACGGTTGACGACTTCCAAGAAGGCGCGTGCAGCCGCATCGATTATGTCGGTGCTCACGCCGACGCCACGATAGCTGCGGCCTTGGTGTTCGACCGTGATCAAGGCCTCGCCTTGTGCATCTTCGCCAATGGAAACGCTATGTACTTCAAATTTGCACAACGCCGCTTGCAGTTGGGTGGCGGCCTCAATGGCTTTGATGATTGCATCGACCGGCCCGGCGGCGGTAAACGATTGATCTACACGACGCCCATCTGTGTGTTGCAATTTGATATCTGCTCGGGCTGAGCCGGGCGAGGTGCTGACGCTGGTTTCCAGTAGCTGCCATGGACCCGGCACATCGGTCTCGGCCTGCATAACCAGCGCTTCAATGTCGCCATCGAACAGTTCTTTCTTTTTATCAGCTAGTGCTTTGAATTTTTCGAACAGTGCATTGATTTCTTCGTCACTGGGTTCAAAGCCCAGCTCTTTGACGCGTTCGCGGAATGCATGCCGGCCACTGTGTTTGCCTAACACCAAGTTGGTTCGCGACAGACCGACGTCCTGCGGACGCATGATCTCGTAAGTTGAACTATTGCGCAGCATGCCGTGTTGATGAATACCTGATTCATGCGCAAAGGCGTTTTCACCCACAATTGCCTTGTTACGTGGAATGGCCATACCAGTGATAGACGATACCAGCCGACTGGTGGGGTATAGCTTGGTGGTGTGAATACCCGTATGTACTTTGAATTGGTTTTCACGCGTTTTGATCGCCATGACGACTTCTTCCAGCGAGCAGTTACCGGCGCGTTCGCCAATGCCGTTGATAGTGCATTCAATCTGCCGCGCACCGGCGCGCACCGCAGCCAAGCTGTTGGCCACGGCCATGCCCAGGTCGTCATGGCAATGCACTGACAGGATGGCCTTGTCGATGTTCGGTACATGCAGCTTCAAGTAGCGGAATACTTCGTAGAACTCTTCCGGCACGGTGTAACCCACGGTGTCGGGCACATTGATGGTGGTGGCGCCAGCTTCAATTGCGGCAGCCACCACTTCGGCCAGAAATTCGGGCTCAGTGCGCGATGCGTCTTCGGGTGAAAACTCGATGTCATCGCATAGGTCGCGAGCAATTTTTACACCCTCAACGGCAGTGCGAATGATCTGATCCTTCGCCATGTTGAGTTTGAATTCGCGATGGATGGCGCTAGTGGCTAGAAATACATGCAGACGCGGTTTAGCAGCATCTTTCAATGCGCTCCACGCCTTGTTGATGTCATCGCGGTGGCAGCGCGCCAGCCCAGCGATACGTGGGCCATGCGTTTCGCGTGCAATGGCGTTAACCGAGTTCCAGTCGCCCACTGAGGCGGCCGGGAAGCCGGCTTCAATAACATCCACTCCTAACTCTGCCAGTGCTCTGGCGATGCGCAGCTTTTCCGGTTGCGTCATGCTGCAACCCGGCGACTGTTCACCATCGCGAAGCGTGGTGTCGAATATCAGGACGCGATTCGGATCGGGAGTGGTCATATCGATTAGTGACGTTGGCCTATCGGGGTGGTTTGCAGGCCACCCATGTGTGTATTAATCCTAAAAACCAATGATGGGCGGCGGTAAGCCGCCCATCTAAATTAGCTTAGGCCTCCAACCAAGGCATGCGTGCACGCAGCTTGGCACCTACCTTTTCAATTGGGTGCTTGAGATCCTTTTTCATCAGTGCTTTGTACTTTTTCTGACCGCGATTGTTTTCAGCAATCCACTGACGCGCGAACTTGCCGCTCTGCACTTCCTTTAGCACTTTCTTCATTTCGCGCTTGGTGGCGGCGTTGATGATACGTGGGCCGCGAGTCAGGTCGCCATACTTACAGGTTTCGCTGACGTACTGATGCATCTTGGCCAGGCCACCTTCGTGCAGCAGGTCAACGATCAGTTTCAATTCGTGCATGACCTCGTAGTAGGCTACTTCCGGTTGGTAGCCAGCTTCGGTCAACACTTCAAAGCCTTTTTGCACCAATTCAGTGGTGCCACCACACAGTACAGCCTGCTCACCGAACAAATCGGTTTCGGTTTCTTCAGCGAAGGTGGTTTTGATGACGCCGCCACGAGTGCCGCCAATGCCATCGGCATAAGCCAGCGCATTGTCGAAGCCGCCCTTGGTGGCATCTTGGTGAACAGCGATCAGGCACGGCACGCCGCGACCTTCCTGATATTGACGACGTACCAAGTGGCCGGGGCCCTTAGGCGCAATTAGTACTACGTCCAAATCCTTACGAGGCTTGATCAGCTTGTATTGAATATTGAAACCATGCGCGAACAGAATAGTGGCGCCCAGTGACACGTTTTCCACTACCAGCTTGTACAGATCTTTCTGCGCCAAGTCAGGCACCAGGAAGGCAATCAACTTTGCGCCCTTAACGGCTTCTGCGGGTTCTGCTACTGTCAGACCTTCTTTCTTGGCCTTTTTCCAGCTGTCGCCGTTCTTACGCAGGCCGACTACAACGTCATAACCGCTGTCTTTCAGGTTCAACGCATGAGCGCGACCTTGGCTGCCATAGCCGAGTACGGCGATGCGGGCGCCGCTCAGCGCTTTTTTCTTGACGTCTTTCTGTGAATACATCTTCATTGTGAAGGCTCCTAAGGGATGGCCGAGAATAATCAAAGTGAAAACAAACAATAAAATCTAAATTTAAAAACCGTTCTGCAAAAACAACAAACCCCGCTTCAGCTTGGCGGGGTTCTGTCTGAGTTCTCAAGGCTGGTTCAGTTCAGTTTCCCGCGGCACACTCGTTTGGTAGTGCGGTTGGTACCCGGACTACCCTTACAGCCGATGCGCTGACATCGGTCATTTTTGCGAGGGAAGAATTCAAGAAAACAGCCTGTTAAAAAAACGACGCGATAGCATCACATTAAGTACTGTTTTGTCAATGCCTTAAGGCGTGAATGATCTGGTATTTAAGGGCAAGGCAACAAGCCCATGCCTGATATTCTTGGCAGGTTATTTCTTGCTTTTGGGTTTCGGTTAGGGAATGACTGCCTATTTTTTGAGACCGGTTTTTTCAAGAATTTTGCCACGAGAATGCCATGCTGATTCGTACTACCCAAGATCACGCAATTCCTGTTGTGCTGTTGCGCGAAGCAACTCTGGAGAGTTGGTTGGCGCAACAGCCTGCTCGAGTCGGCACATGGGCGCGCTTGCAAGGCTTTCGCGCAGAACGTAACAAGTTACTGATTCTTGCTGATGAACAGGGTGTGTTGACTGTGGTTTGTGTTGGTCTGGGCAACCGCGTGCAGGATCATGAGTCATCGCTCTGGCTGGCGGCTGGTCTGCCGGACAAATTACCGGAGGCGATTTACCAGCTGCCTGAAGGTCTTTCAGCTCATGACGCCGCGCAATTTGTCCTGGGGTGGGAATATGGGCAATACCGCTTTGATCGCTACAAGCAATCCACCGACCGCAAGCCGCGCACGCTGTTGGTGGGTGAGTCGGTCGATATGGATACATTGCTGCGACTCAATGCCGCCTGTTCGCTGGGGCGTGATTTGATTAACACCCCAGCGAATGATCTAACGCCGACTGCCTTGGCGCAGGTGGCAGTGGATATGGCTGTTTTGCATGGTGCCGAGGTGCGCCGCTATGTGGGTGATGAGTTGTTGGCTGCCGGTTTTCCTACCGTACATGCTGTTGGCCGTGCCGCCACCGCACCTCCCGAGCTGGTGGATTTTGAATGGGGTGAGGTTAGTCATCCACGGGTGACATTAGTGGGTAAGGGAGTGTGTTTCGATAGTGGTGGCCTGGATATCAAGCCACCCTCCGGCATGTTGTTGATGAAAAAAGATATGGGCGGTGCCGCGTGTACGCTGGCGTTGGCACAGTTAGTTATGCAAGCCAAGTTACCGATGCGCCTGCGCGTCATAATTCCTGCGGTGGAAAACGCCATCGCCGGTAATGCCTTTCGCCCCGGTGATGTGATCAAGACCCGCGCAGGCCTGACCGTTGAAGTGGGCAACACCGATGCCGAAGGCCGCTTGATTCTGTGCGATGCACTCGCGCTCGCCGATGCCGATGCGCCCGAGTTGCTCATTGACATGGCGACTTTGACTGGCGCGGCGCGTGTCGCCCTCGGCCCTGAGTTGCCAGCCTTGTTCACTCGCGATACGCAGCTTGCTAATGATTTAATGGCAGTCGGTATGCGTGAGGCGGATCCTGTATGGCACTTGCCACTGTGGTCTGGCTATGACGATGAATTGTCATCGAAGATTGCGGACTTGAATAACATCTCGAGTACTGGTTTTAGTGGTGCAATTATTGGCGGCTTGTTTTTGCAACAGTTTGTCAGTAAAGCCAAGCAATGGGTGCATCTGGATTTGTATGCGTGGAATGCCAAAGATCGTCCTGGTCGGCCAGCGGGTGCAGAGGCGCAGTGTGTAAGGATGTTGTTTGAGTATTTGCGGGGAAGGTTTGGGCGGTGAGTGAGGTGCTTCATTTGAGCTGAAGTCGAGCTTTTAAGATCGCAATTTTCGATCTTGATGGACGGACGGTGCTGGTTCAATGTTCTGTTTGCGTTTTTCAATATCATCGACTATAAAAATCGCTAAGTTCACGAAATGAGCGCAAATGAGTACTGTCTTTGTCCGCAGGGTGTTTATTTGCACTCTTTTATTAGGCGTTCTCTTTGTCAGCGGGTGCGCTTCGCGTGTAACCAAAACGATGGAGTCTTGGGTCGGCCATCATCAATCCGATCTCATATTGGATTGGGGGCCACCACAGCAAACTGCTGGTGATGGAAAAGGCGGTTCGATTTTGGTCTATGGCAACTACGTAAATCTTGGCCAGACACCGGGGCAGGCTACCGTCAACAATTTCGGCAACGTGACCTACACTGCACCACAGCAACAGGGATATCAGAGGACGCGCATGTTCTATGTTAATTCTGACGGCTATATTTATGCTTGGCGGTGGCAGGGTTTGTAACCTAATGCTCGGTTCCAGCTGATGTCCGCTTCGTTCCGGCAAGCTCAACCTGAAACTGGGCGCTAGAGTTATTGAGAAAGCACGTAGGCTGGGTGCCTCACCCAGCATGCCTTGAATCAGATGCTGGGTGCCGCACCCAGCCTACTAAGAAACACTATTTATGGAAGTGCATGCCGTCGGTGCTGGGTGCAACCAATCGTTCGCCTTGATAGCCTTGTACTTCGCCAAACCTTGTTGACTGTTCATTCCAGT
>JBFXCU010000027.1:0-27226 GCA_050181835.1 Steroidobacteraceae bacterium
CCGCCCTTGACCGGCGCACGCCCGATGACGTGTACTTCACCTTACTGCCGCTCGCGCAGGCGGCCTAAATCGCAACGCCACACTTAATCCTGCGCGTCTAACTGTTCAGTTTTGTGGAACCACCTCTCCTATAGCCCAAACAAGCCGCCAAAAATCGTACCAAACCCGCTAAGATCGCCACCGAGCAACGTGACCAAGATCACCAATAGTTTTCGACATAAAATGGCTTGTTTAGGAGATAAAACATGACGGGGATAAAGAAGAGGACTGTTTATGTTACCGGCGGCATGGGTGGCATTGGCACCGCCATCTGTAAACGGTTTTGCGCCGACGGCCACACCGTGATCGCTGGCTGTGGCCCCGGTTCAACCCGCAAGGACACTTGGATTAAGGACATGCACGATCAGGGCTTCTCCGTGACCGCCTCGGAAGGCAATGTCAGCGACTGGGACTCCACCACTGCCGCATTCAAAACCGTCGTGGAGCAGTTCGGACCGATTGATGTGCTGGTCAACAACGCCGGCATCACCCGCGATGCCGTATTCCGCAAAATGACGCTGGAACAGTGGCGGGCCGTGATTGATACCAATTTGAACAGCCTATTTAATGTGACCAAGCAAGTCATGGAACCAATGGTTGAGCGCGGCTGGGGGCGGATCATCAACATCTCGTCGGTGAATGGTCAGAAAGGCCAATTTGGCCAAGCCAATTACTCCACCGCCAAAGCGGGCATTCATGGCTTTACGATGGCGCTGGCACTGGAAGTCGCCAACCGCGGCATCACCGTCAACACGGTCTCTCCGGGTTACATCGGTACCGACATGGTGCGGGCCGTGAAGCCGGAGATACTTGAAAAAATCGTCGCCGGAATTCCCGTAAAACGACTAGGTGAACCCAGCGAAATTGCCTCCATCGTGGCGTGGTTGGCCTCAGACGAGGCCGGCTTCTCCACTGGCGCAGACTTTTCAGTTAACGGCGGCCTGCATATGCACTAGGCGCTTGTCCTTGTGCAATGCAGCATATTAAGCCAGAATCACCTGAAGTGAACCGTTAACCCACTTCGGGAGACTGGCTTGGAACTGAAAGACAAAGTAGTCGTCATTACCGGCGGCGGACGCGGCATAGGCCGCGCCATTGCCACCGCCTTTGCCGCCAAAGGCTGCCACCTTGCGCTGCTGGACATGGGTCAGGCCGACCTCGAACAAGCCCGTGACGCGTTGCAAAGTGACACCACCCGTGTCGGAATCTACACCTGTAATGTCACGCAAGAAGCGCAAGTATCCGCATCGCTTGATGCTGTACTGCGCGATTTTGACCGCCTCGACATCATGGTTAACAACGCCGGTATCACCCGCGATGGCCTACTCATCAAGGCAAAGGACGGCAAAGTCACCAGCAAGATGAGTCTCGAACAATGGCAGGCCGTGATCGATGTCAACCTCACCGGCGTGTTTCTCGGTGCGCGCGAAGCCGCCGAACGTATGGTCAACAGCGGCGCAGGCGGCGTGATCATCAACATCTCCAGCATTTCCCGCGCTGGCAATATCGGCCAGACCAACTACACCGCTGCCAAAGCGGGCGTCGCCTCCATGACCGTTGTGATGGCCAGAGAATTGGCGCGCTACAACATTCGCGCCGCAGCGATAGCACCGGGATTTACCAATACAGAAATTCTCAGCGCCATGCGCCCTGAAGTACTGGAACGTGCCATTGCGCCAGTACCTCTACAGCGTCTTGCCGAAGCTGAAGAGATCGCACATGGCGCCATCTTCATTGCCGAGAACGACTACTACTCAGGCCGCGTGCTGGAAATTGATGGTGGATTGAGAATCTAAGAGAATAGGAAGGGCGCGCTTTTCGGCAGAAGCTAGCCCAGCTACGCACGGCTGGCTGATTTCATTTCAGCCCCAACCTCATCCCTCTGAACCCCGAACTGTTTTGCATTGAGGCAAATAATGGCCTCAAACCGAAGTGATTACACCCGACCAAACCGTTTTTCTGGCTCGCAGGCAACCGCGGCACGGTGCCTGAATGCCCGCGTTCCTTAGTTGATCCGCGTCAACGCTGCATCACGTACTCGCCCGGCGCATCGACGGTAGGCCAATATCCTTGATCACCGTTACCCATAGCCGGCGGCGACACTTTTTCACCACTCGAACGCGCAGCGAGCCATTGCTGCCACACTGGCCACCAGGAGCCAGGCTGCGGCGCGGTGCCCTTGAACCATTCATCAGCGGGCATGGACGACTGTGCATCACTGAAGTGCAAGCTGCGATAGCGACGTTTCGGATTGCTTGGGCCACTGACGATACCCGCGTTGTGACCGCCGCTGGTGAGCAAGAATGTGTAATCTTCAGAACGCGTATGTTGCCGCGCCTTGTACACACTGCGCCACGGCGTAACGTGATCCGTCTCGGTACCCACCACCAGCATCGGCACAGTGATAGCACTGAGGTTGACCAACTCACCGCCAATCTCGAACTGATTATTGGCGAGCTGATTTTCCAAGTACAACTTGCTCAGATATTCGGAGTGCATACGACATGGCATGCGTGTGCCATCCGCATTCCACGCCATCAGGTCATTCAACTTGTCGCGCTTGCCGCGCACGTAGTTATTGACCAGTGGCGTCCACATCAAATCATATGAACGCAGCAACTGAAATGCCGCGCCCATTTCCTTGCTATCAAGGAAGCCTTTCTTCGCCATCATCGCGTCGAGCATGGCCAGTTGTTTTGGATCAATGAACAACGACAGCTCACCCGGCTCGGAGAAATCGCATAACGAGGCAAACAGACTCAACGAACCAATGCGCTGATCGCCACGTTGCGCCAGCAATGAGGTGCCAATAAAGCTCAACGTGCCACCGATGCAGTAACCCACCATGTGAATTTTGCGTTCAGGAACAATTGCACTAACGGCGTCCAACGCTTCCATGAAGCCTAAGTTGAGATAGTCATCTATACCCAGATTGCGATCTATCTCTGTCGGGTTTTTCCACGACATCAGGAACACCGTATGCCCCTGCTCGACCAAGTACTGCACCAACGACTTACCGGGTGACAGATCAAGAATGTAGTACTTCATGATCCACGGCGGCGTAATCAAAATCGGCTCTGCATGTACGTTGGGAGTTTGTGGCGAGTACTGAATCAATTCGATCAGATCATTGCGTAACACCACCTTACCGGGAGTGGTGGCGATGTCGCGGCCCACTACAAACTCGTCGGACGCCGATGGCTTATTGCCTGACAAGGCGCTTTGTACGTCTTCCACCCAGTGCTTATAACCGCGCACCAAATTCTGCCCCGACTCAGCGCGTGTTTGCTCCAGCAGTTCTGGATTGGTGTGCAGATAGTTAGTGGGCGACACCGAATCCATCACCTGACGACCGACAAATTCCACTCGCTGCGCACTGCCCGCGTCGATGCCCGGCACACTGCTCAATGAGGATTGAAACCAACTCTCCCAATTCTTGTGACCGCGTGCATACACATTGAAGGGCCATTGATTCCACCCCTCATGCGCAAAGCGGCGATCATCAGTGACAGCTGCAGCACTGGAACCGGAAGCTGCCTGCGCGGCGAACTGCCACGTATCCATTGCTTTAGCCCACGCATCCTGTGTGATTTGCGCCTGCGTTTCAGGTGCCTGGGATAGGCCCAGATACCAATCCCACCACGCTTGAATAAACGGTTCTGGCGCGAGACCACCCGTGATTGTGGCGAGTTGCGCCTGTAAGTCCCGATTCATTTGCTCGGCGGTGGTTCCGGTCGGCGCGGCATCAGCGGATCTAGCACTCATTTGGCATTCCTGTCATTAAGATAGACATCTCGTGGTTCAGCAGTATATCGCGCTCAAATTGACCGATATGTGCGTAACAGCCTGATGTGAACTATATAGGCGACGGAATTAATTTGTCAGGCCGGATTGAATGGGGCCACAATGGGGCACACTCGCTCACAACGCACCGAGATGAACAATTAATCACTCAGGAGACGCAGCACATGAACAGCAATCCATTTTCTCCCTTTGGTAGCGCAAATCCTGCCAATTTTGATCTGACCAAACTGCTCGATGCAGCCAAGGTACCGGGCGTGGATGTGCAAGCCTTGTTGAGTGCACAGAGCAAAAACATCGAAGCACTGGCCAAGGCGAACTCCATGGCTATTGAAGGTATGCAGGCGGTCGCCAAGCGACAAATGGAAATCATGACGCAGACCATGGCTGAAACTTCCAAAGTCGCCAGCAGCTTGAACATGACCGCCGATCCGCGCGAAAAAGCACAATTGCTCACCAACCTGACCAAGCAGGCATTCGAACAGGCATTGGAAAATATGCGTGTGCTAGCAGACATGGTGTCACAGTCGAATCGCAACGCTTTGGACGTTATCTCAAAGCGTGTTTCTGACGGTCTGGATGAAGTGAGAGACTTGGCGAAAAAGTAGTAATGAGAAGGCGTGTATTGCGCCGAACGGTGGGGCGGACGCTGCATCCACCGTTAGTTGCCGGGTGCATCGCCCGGCCTACATTAGCGCCACAGAGCCAGGTGAGTTACGCGCTTACTCGGCAGAATGATCGAAATGCCCTTCGCGCAGAAACTTGGCGATCTGCTGCGCCACGGCAGGTGAGAACACCATGGAGGTATGCGTTACCGGCATCACGATGTGATCTGCCGCACCTGCCAGTTGAGTTTCTTCAATCAACACCGTGCCGTCACTGTTGACCGCCAATTCAGTAGAAATCAGTCGCCCCAGCCCGGTCGTTGAAGAACCGGCAATGATGCCGATGTCACGATGCCCATCCCACTGTCGTGGCTGACCTTCGAGTAATTCCCTGCGTACTTCATCACCCACAGCCATGCGTCCCAGCGCCCATTGGCCAACCACCTCAACCACACGACTGCCTTGCAGTGGCGAACCAAGCAACACTGCTCGTCCCGGCGGCAGATCATTGGTGGTGGTAAGCAAGTTGTAGCAGACCACGCCACCCAGGCTGTGACCAACGAAATGCAAGCGCGCGCATTGCTGTTGTTGCGCCAGTTCACGTAGCTTGCTCACGTGGTCAAGCATGGTGCCGGTGACGGAGGGATACGAAAACATCACGCAGTGAAAACCGTGCTCATCTTCCAGACGGCGTTTGAGCAGGCTCATCTGGATGCCGCTCATCCATAAGCCATGAACCAGAATGAGAGTGTCAGTCATAGGTAAAGAATAGGTAGTGGGCCATGGGCTGTAGCAGGAAGCAGAAAGCAGATCTTTTCTGACCTACAGTCTACAAGACTATGACCACCGCCAATCCCTCATTCTGCCTTCACCGGCAGCTTGACGCGCACATGCAGGTCTTTGAGCTGCGCTTCGCTGACTTCGGTGGGCGCATTGGTCAGCAAACACGCTGCCGTTTGCGTCTTGGGGAAGGCAATCACATCGCGAATGCTATCGGCACCCGCCATTAACATCACCAGACGGTCGACACCGAAGGCCAAGCCACCATGCGGTGGCGCGCCGTACTTCAGCGCTTCCAGCAGGAAACCAAACTTGAGTTCGGCTTCTTCGTGACTGATGCCGAGTAAATCGAACACCGTGGATTGCATCTCCTGCTTATGGATACGCACTGAGCCACCACCCACTTCAGACCCGTTGAGCACCATGTCGTAGCCCTTCGACAAGGCCGTCTCCGGATCAGCCTTGAGCGCAGCGGGATCATCATTCTTGGGCGCAGTAAAGGGATGATGTAACGCAGCCCAGCGCTTGTTGTCCGCATCCCATTCAAACATGGGAAAATCCACCACCCATAGTGGTCGCCAGCCGGCTTCAACCAACCCCAAATCCTGACCGACTTTAAGACGCAGCGCACCGATAGCGTCGTTCACCACTTTGGCCGTGTCCGCACCGAAGAAAATCAAGTCGCCATCTCTGGCACCCGTGCGTTCAAGAATGCCCGCCACGGCTGCATCACTCAGAAACTTTAGTATCGGCGATTGCAGACCATCACGACCCTTGGCGATGTCATTCACCTTTACGTAGGCCAAACCCTTGGCACCGTAACGACCGACAAATGCGGTGTAATCATCAATCTCTTTACGCGACAGGCGTTCGCCGCCCTTGGGTACATTGAGTGCAACCACGCGACCTTTGGGATTTTGCGCAGGCCCGGCGAATACTTTGAAATCGCAATCACGCACCAAGTCGGCCACGTCTTTCAATTCCAGTGAAATACGCAGATCAGGTTTATCCGAAGCGTAACGCCGCATGGCTTCAGCATAAGTCATACGCGGAAAGGGGTTGGGTAACTCGACACTCATCACGGTCTTGAACAAATCGCGAATCAAGCCCTCCATCAAGTCAGTGATCTGCTGCTCGGATAGAAACGAAGTCTCAATATCAAGCTGAGTAAATTCCGGCTGACGATCCGCGCGCAGATCTTCATCGCGGAAGCAGCGCACGATTTGATAGTAACGATCAAAGCCCGACATCATCAGCAACTGTTTGAATATCTGTGGTGACTGCGGCAGCGCAAAGAACTGGCCGGGATGGGTGCGACTCGGCACCAAGTAATCACGCGCACCTTCCGGCGTGGCCTTGGTCAGCATCGGCGTTTCCATGTCGATGAAACCATGAGCATCCATATAATTGCGCAACGCCATCGTCACACGATGACGCAGACGAAGACGCTGCTGCATCACATCACGCCGCAAATCCAGATAACGATACTTCAGCCGCAACTCTTCGTTAGTATTTTCGTCGTGATGAAACGGCGGCGTTTCCGAGCGGTTGAGAATTTCCAGGCCTGTACCCAGCATTTCCACCTGACCGGAGGCCAGATTCGCGTTAACCGTACCTGCCGGACGCGGGCGCACCTTGCCGGTAACACGAATACAGAATTCACCGCGCAGACGTTCTGCCAGCGCAAAAATATCCTTGCGATCCGGATCGAACACCAGTTGCAACAGACCTTCGCGATCACGTAGATCAATAAAGATCACGCCGCCGTGATCACGCCGACGATGCACCCAACCGGCTACCGACACTTCCTGACCGGCAAGGGTTTCGTTGACCTGACCGCAATAATGAGTACGCATGAAAAAACCTGGGCTGTGGCCGTGACTTGTAGGCTGGGTGAAGCACCCAGCCTACAAGTCACAACCTAACTAAATGGATCGCGAATGTTACGGAGGCCGCCTCACCCAAGCAAGGCGCGCCTCGGTTATTTGCCTGGCCTGCGACTACTTTTTATAGGCCGGCTTCTTGGCGGAAGCAGCTTTTTTCTTGGCTATCCGGAGTGGCATGGCGACCGGCTTCTTCTTGGCGACTGTTCTGGTCACTTTGGCGTTGGTTTTAGCCTGCGTGTTGAGCTTGGCTTTAACCTTGTCCTTGGCAGGCTGTTTCGCCACCTTGGTTTTCTTGGCAATTTTCTTTGCCACTTTTTTGACAACAGTCTTAGCGGCGACCCTCTTCACCACCTTACGCACCTGCACCTTGGCAGGTTTGTCGTCGCTGTCCGCCGCTGCGGCCACAGGCTCCTTGTCATCGGCCAGATTGCGCTTGTTTTCCTTATCCGACTTGAAGTCGGTTTCATACCAACCCGCGCCCTTGAGCCGGAATACCGGTGCAGAGATCAATCGCTGCATGGTCGCCTTGCCACAGCTGGGACACTTCTTCAGCGGTGGATCGGAAATTTTTTGCAGCGTTTCAACATAGTACTTGCAGGCAGAACATTCGTATTCGTAGAAAGGCATGTGTCGATTACTCTTCCAAGTAGCAAAACCAGATAACAGACCGCCCCGCATCATAGGGGCAAAGTGAAATTGTTCAAGCAGCAGCATAGCCATCAATCGTAACCAAGTCGTCCAGCCTGTCACGCAATTGGTCAACACTATTTCAGCCAAGCTGCCCTCGTTCCGCATCGACAAATTCGTCGTGCCCGTGACACGCTGGACACGTTTCCCAACTGTTTGCGCAATTTGATCGTGTCCAGTGCGGCGGCCCTGGTGAGTTCAGTGCCATCACACTGGGGAAATGGGCGGACCAAGACACCATCGCCCTTGCCGTCGCCGTAATTGAAAAGCCGTTCGCGGATGAGAGCTTTGATCGCAAAGTACCCATTAGCAGCACTGCACAGCGCTGTGTACAAAGTTGCCGGGTCACTCAGCGTGACCCTCAACTTACTTGCTGCTAGTGAACACCAGCTCGCCCTTGACAGCAGAGACATGCACCTTTGCACCCGGCCCAAATTCACCACGCAAGATACTCTGTGCCAGAGGATTCTCTAATTGTGATTGAATGGCTCGCTTGAGTGGACGGGCACCATATACGGGATCGAATCCAGCATTACCCAACAAATCGCGCGCCGTATCGTCCAGCGTGATGGCAATGTCGCGCTCAGCCAGTCGCTTGCGCAACTGCCCCAGTTGAATATCCACAATGGAACGCAACTGCGCACGATCCAGCGGATGAAACACCACAATGTCATCAACGCGATTGATGAACTCGGGACGGAAATGCTGACTGACGATTTCCAGCACCGCTTGCTTCATCTTGTTGTAATTGGCTTCGCCACTGAGCTCTTGAATAACCTGCGAGCCCAGATTAGAAGTCATGATAACGACGGTGTTGCGGAAATCCACAGTGCGACCTTGACCATCAGTCAGACGACCATCGTCCAGCACTTGCAACAATACATTGAACACATCTTGATGCGCCTTTTCGACTTCATCGAGCAGAATCACTGAATAAGGCCGACGTCGCACCGCTTCGGTTAAGTAACCTCCTTCTTCATAACCCACATAACCCGGCGGCGCGCCGATCAATCGCGCCACGGAATGCTTTTCCATGAACTCGGACATATCAATGCGGATCATCGCTTCTTCCGTATCGAACAGGAATTCTGCCAGCGCCTTGCACAGCTCGGTTTTACCCACACCAGTCGGACCCAAGAACAGAAACGACCCATTGGGACGATTAGGATCAGAAATGCCGGCACGCGAACGCCGGATCGCATCTGATACCGCTGTTACTGCTTCATGCTGACCCACCACACGCTTCGCCAGCGCTTCTTCCATGCGCAATAACTTATCTTTTTCACCTTCCAGCATTTTAGAGACGGGAATGCCGGTCCACTTCGATACCACTTCTGCAATTTCTTCTTCGGTGACTTTGTTGCGCAATAGCTGTGTTTCCTGCTGCTCAGCCGAGGCAGATTGAGCCAATCGCTTTTCCAGCTCAGGAATCTTGCCGTATTGCAGTTCAGACATTTTTGCCAGATTTTGCTCGCGGTGCGCCGCCTCCAACTCCATGCGCGCACGCTCCAGTTCTTCCTTGATACCAGCCGAACTTTGTACTGCGGCTTTCTCTGCCTTCCATACTTCTTCGAGATCCGCGAATTCTTTTTCCAGTGCAGTGAGTTGGTCTTTCAACACTCCCAAGCGTTTGCGTGAAGCCTCGTCCTTCTCTTTCTTGAGCGCTTCACTTTCAATCTTGAGCTGGATGATGCGCCGCTCCAGCTTATCCATCGACTCTGGCTTGGAATCAATTTCAATACGGATGCGCGACGCCGCTTCATCAATCAAGTCGATGGCCTTGTCCGGCAACTGTCGATCACTAATGTAGCGATGCGATAGCGTTGCCGCTGCAACAATGGCTGGATCGGTGATGACCACACCATGATGCACCTCATAGCGTTCTTTCAAGCCACGCAGAATGGCGATAGTGTCTTCCACCGATGGTTCATCAACCAACACCTTCTGGAAGCGTCGCTCCAGCGCCGCATCTTTCTCAATATATTTTCGATATTCATCCAGCGTGGTTGCGCCGACACAATGTAGCTCGCCACGCGCCAAGGCTGGCTTGAGCATATTACCCGCATCCATCGCACCTTCGGCCTTACCTGCCCCCACCATGGTGTGCAGCTCGTCGATAAACAGAATGACTTGGCCTTCCTGTTTTTTCAGATCATTCAGCACGGCTTTCAAGCGTTCTTCGAATTCACCCCGATACTTGGCACCGGCAATCAAGGCACCCATGTCCAGCGCCAGAATCTTTTTGTTGCGAATGCCTTCCGGCACTTCACCATTGATGATGCGCAGCGCCAGTCCTTCAACGATAGCGGTCTTGCCCACGCCGGGTTCACCAATCAATACCGGATTGTTCTTGGTGCGCCGTTGCAACACTTGCACGGTGCGACGAATTTCGTCATCGCGACCGATCACAGGATCAAGCTTGCCCTGCATGGCGCGTTCAGTCAGATCAACACAATATTTTTCCAGCGCCTGCCGGCCTTCTTCGGCATTGGCATCATCAATGGTGTCGCCGCCACGCAATTCATCAATGGTTTTTTCCAGTGCCGCTTTGGTAACGCCCGCATTGCGCAGTATTGAGCCGATCTGCCCCTTATCATCAAGTGCTGCCAACACAAACAATTCGCTGGAGATATATTGATCGCCACGTTTTTGTGCCAGCTTGTCGGTTAGATTAAGCAGCTTGTTGGTGTCATTGGAGACATGCACTTCACCGGCATTGCCTTCGACTTTCGGCAACCGCTGCAATGCCTCATTGAGCTGAGTTCGCAATTGATTGAGATTGCTACCAGCCTTGTCCAGCAACGGCCTTACCGAACCGCCTTGCTGCTCCAGCAAGGCTTGCATCAGGTGTACTGGTTCGATGTACTGGTGGTCACGACCGACTGCCAGTGACTGCGCATCGGCCAGCGCCATCTGAAATTTACTGGTTAGTTTGTCCATTCGCATCGGGTGGTACCTGTCAATATCTCGGGCTTGCCCACTATTTGGTGCCAATGCGGTGGAATTTCAACTACGCAGTTTCGCGTAGCGGCTGCACCCTACAAGGCAGGATGCAAAATTTTCAATGATGCAAGGTTTTTTCCAGTACATAAATCAACAGCACCCCCAGCGAAATCAACGAGAACTGCTGTATCGCCGACTGCGGATCAACCCGCTTGTGCAATCCGGGAATCAGATCCGCCACCGCTATGTAGATGAAACTGGCTGCTGCCAAGGTAATGGCATAGGGCAGTACCACCAGCGCCGTACCGAGGGCAAAGTACGCAATAACGCCACCAACCACCGAAGTCAGACTGGTTGCCAAGTTCAACCACAGCGCTTTACGGCGCGACATACCACCATGTAACAAAATGGCCAGGTCGCCCACCTCCTGTGGAATCTCATGAACCATTACCGCCAATGACGTTACCAAGCCCAGATGAATGTCGGTCATAAAGGCGGCCGCGATCAGCACACCATCTAACAGGTTATGGATGCCATCACCGAACAGAATCATCCAACCGGAAGCGGCATGACGATGCTGCTCCTGCGACAACATCACAGGTGACGCCTTCTCCAATGGCTGGATACGACCCAGCTTGAGCGGCTCCTCAACCGCATGCGCCTCACAACTGTCATGATGACAATGTCGCCACAACACCAGCTTTTCCAGCACAAAGAAGATTAGCAATCCGATTAGTAAGGTCAGCCCCACCTGGCTCGCCCGCTCAATACCAGCTGTCTCTATTGCTTCGGGCAATAGATCCAACAACGATGCCGCCAGTAACGCGCCAATAGCAAAACTCACCAAGTGCGGCACCCAGTGCACGCGCCGATGTTCAGGCACTAACAAAAACAACGACGCCGCCAGTGCGCTTAACGCACCGCCGAGCAAGGTCGCAGCAATAATCCAGAGAAGAATGTGCATGGGCGTCAAGTCATCCAGATCAAACTTGCCATGCGTCCGGTAAGGCCATCACGGCGATAAGAAAAGAAGCGTTGCGCATCGGTATAGGTGCATACACCACCGCCATACACGGCCTGTATTCCCAGTCGCGCTAATTCTTGGCGCGCCAACAAATCTAAGTCGGCCAGCCAATGTCCGGCACGATGACTGGGGCGAAACGCCTGTGTCGCCGCCGCATCGCGGGCAGTAAAGGCGATGCGGACTTCGTCACCTACCTCAAATGCTTGCGGGCCTATGGCCGGCCCTATCCAAGCGAGCAACTGCGACCCCGGCACACCGAGTGAACTCACTGTGGATTCCAATACGCCTCCCGACAAGCCGCGCCAACCAGCATGGGCTGCCGCAACCCGGTCGCCAGCGCGACTGCAAAACAACACCGGCAAACAATCCGCCGTCATCACTGCACAGACCTGAGACGCAGTGCGCGCAATGCAGGCATCGGCCACGGGCGGCGTAGCCCACTCACCCACTTCTACAACGCAACTGCCATGTACTTGATTCAACCAGCATGGCTCGTTGGGTAACTGGAGAGCGTCATATAGACGCTGACGATTAACACGCACCGCATCAGGCGCATCACCAACATGCGCACCCAAATTCAAAGTATCGAACGGCGGCGCGCTGACGCCACCCGTACGCAAGGTAGACGCGGCACGCACATTGGCAGGCGCCGGCCACTCAGGTGTTAAGCAATCGAATTGAATACGTATCACCATGGCTTAATTAAGTCCCACGGGGATCAGCGGTTCGGGCTTTGGTCGCCGCTTTTTCACTGATCTTAAGGTCGGTCGTCAAAGCCTTGATGAGTTGCTTCATATCGGTAGGCAATGGTGCGTCACAACTAATCGGCTTACCAGTAATCGGATGGGTAAATTCCAGCTTGGCGGCATGCAATGCCTGACGGGTAAAGCCACGCAACGCAGCATCGAAAGCCACACTTGCTCCTTTGGGTATCACCAACCGCTTGCCATACACGCCATCGCCAATGAGCGGATAGCCGATGTGCGTCAGATGCACACGGATCTGGTGGGTACGGCCTGTTTCCAACTGCACGCGCACGTGGGTATGCGCACGAAAGCGGGTTAACACTCGATAATGAGTGACGGCATCACGACCATCGGAGCGAATCATCATTTTGACGCGATCAGTTGAGTGACGACCAATCGGCTTATCAACCGTGCCGCCAGCAGTCATCACGCCCACACAGATCGCTTCGTAATGTCGCTGCACGGCATGTGCCTCAATCATCTCGGTGAGCGCTGTGTGTGCCGCCAATGTCCGTGCGATCACCAGCAAGCCGCTGGTGTCTTTATCGATGCGATGTACGATGCCAGCGCGCGGCAAGGCCGCCAAGCTCGAATCAAAGTGCAATAGAGCATTTTGCAACGTACCGGCTTGATTACCCGCACCAGGATGCACCACCAGCCCCGCTGGTTTATTCACCACCAGTAAATGCGGATCTTCATGAACGATATCCAGCGCAATATCCTGGGCCTGCACCCGCAAATCTACCTCGAACACCGGCGTGACCAGCACCTGCTCACCGCCCAGCACCGGATCTTTGGGACGCATTGATCGGCCACTCACCTGCACTTGCCCCCCCTCAATCCAGCCCTTGATACGGGTGCGAGAATATTCCGGCAACAACTGCGATAAAACCTGATCCAGCCGCTGCCCGGCAGACTCGAAGGGGATGCTCAATCTATGAGTTTTGGTGATGGGAGTGTCAGCTGGCATGGAAGATCAGAGCTAAGTCGAACCAATTGTGGGGCGCAGAGTCTACACGCAGCTACCAAGCACAATGGAAATTACCGGCTATACTGCCGCAGCCTACCTGTTAATTAAGTGGATGATTAGCCGATTTATGAGCCACTCCGCCCCGACTTCGACTCGCAGCTTAGCCGCCCTGTGTCTGGCCCTGCTGACCCTAACCGCCTGTAGCAGCTTCCGCACGCCGCCAATTACCAATGCCGATCAGCTGTACGACAAGGCTAAAACGGATCTGGACAAACGCGACTACGCGCTGGCGATCAAAAGCCTCGAATTATTGGAAGCACGCTTCCCATTCAGCAATGTGACCCGACAGGCACAGCTGGATATGCTGTATGCCTATTACGAAAACGGTGACCGGGAAAACGTCATCGATCAAGCCGACCAGTTCATTCGCGAAAACCCCACTCATCCACGAGTCGACTACGCCTATTACATGAAAGGCTTGGCCAATTTTGATCGCAGCCGCAATATCTTGGAGCGCTGGTTCCGCGTCGATCTCAGTCGGCGTCCACCGGAGAACAGCCGCACCTCATTTCAGGCATTTCAATTGCTGCTGCAACGCTTCCCCGACAGCCAGTACGCCGCTGACGCACGGCAACGCATGATCTTCCTGCGCAATCGCCTGGCGAGTTATGAAGTGCATGTGGCAAGTTACTACCTCAAACGCGGCGCCTATGTCGCTGCATTGAATCGCGCCAAGTCCGCACTGGAAAACTATGACGGCGCACCCGTCATTAAAGATGCACTGGTAATTTCTCGCGATGCCTATGCAGCACTGGGCATGCAGGATTTGGCAGATAAGAGCGCGCTCATACTGAGTCAGAATTTTCCGGGCGAGAAGTAGAGAAACCTCGGAACCTCTATCGTAGGCCGGGTACCACACCCGGCAGCTGATGATGCCCCGGAAACTGCTCCTGCGTTCCCGTGAGTCCCTGCATCCATGTAGGTCAGTATAGCATCCACCCTACAAGGCTAATGCTCTACCTCACTTCTTCGGCGTTACCCACATATTGATGTCGGCGTGGAAAACTTTGCTGCCGTCGCGATCAAAAATATCCACTGGCACAATGCAGTTGTAACCAGTACCAATATCATCGGGAATCACAATGCGTGCTTTGGCATGCGCCTCATGTTTGCACTTAGCAAGGTATTGAACATTCATGCCCTTGGGTATCCAGCGCCGGTCAGAGGTCAGCGTCGCGTCGATACCCACCCCGGCGACCATCTCGGCAAGATTGCACAACGCAATCGCATGAATGGTACCGATATGATTCTGCACACTACGGCGGCGCTTGAGATGCGCCTCGGCAATACCCGTTTCGAGTCGATCAAAGTGCGGATGAATGGAACCAAAGTATGGCGCACGAAAACAGACTGCTCGCGTGAACAACCACCGACCCGCTGGGTAGCGAGTCATTTTCTGATACAGCCTCAGCAGGTTGCTCATGAAATGTTTAGCGCTCAGCTATGGCTACGAACCCCCGTCTCACCCTCTTCCGATACGCCCAAACGCTTGTGCATGATCGGACTGGTGGTGGTGTACTGCAAGTGAACCTTCTTGCCGGGCTCCATATACTCTTTGATGGAGAAGGCAGCCAGCGCCGCTTCATGGAAACCGGAAAGGATTAACTTCTTCTTGCCAGGATAGCTATTGATATCTCCCACGGCATAAATACCCGGGATGCTGGTCTGGAATTTTTCGGTATCGACGGGAATGGTGCGTTTGTTCAGTTCATAACCCCATTCAGCAATCGGTCCAAGCTTGGGATGCAGCCCGTAAAACACCAACAGCTGATCGCAATCCACCGCACGCGTAACACCATCTGCACACTGCACGCGAATGCCTTTTAGCTGCCCATTATCTTCAATCAGCTCCTTGGTCTGTCCCACCAGCACATCGGCTTTATGCTCATCACGTAGCGCCATTAGCTTATCTACCGTCGCTTGTGCGCCGCGAAACTCAGGACGACGATGGATGACCACCACGCTATTGGCAATGTCTGCTAATACCACCGCCCAATCCAGCGCCGAATCACCACCACCCATAATCACGACGTCTTTGCCTGCAAACGACTGCGGATCACGCACACGATAGTGGAGCTGCGTCCCTTCATAATTTTCTGCATTTGGCACAGCAAGTTTGCGTGCTTCAAACGCACCCACACCACCAGCAACAATCACTGCTCCCGCATCAAGCTGAACCCCAGCGCTGGTACCTACCAAGAAGCGACCATTATCCCGCTTCTGCACCGTCTGCACCGTTTGGCCAAGATGGTACTGCGCACCGAATGGCTTGATCTGTTCCATCAACAAGTCCGTCAGTTGCTGACCGGTGCACACCGGCACAGCGGGAATGTCATATATCGGCTTGTCGGGATACAACTCAACGCACTGACCGCCCACTTTAGCTAGCGAATCAACCAGGTGTGCTTTCAAACCCAGCAAGCCGAGTTCGAACACCTGAAACAACCCACATGGGCCCGCACCGACGATGACAACGTCTGTGCTGATTGGATGAGTTGTGTTAGCTAAGGTTGAGGACACGATAAGACTCCGCATCAAGAAGAGAAGAAAGGATCGGGCCAGTAGCCGCGTCGAGTTGTTTCTCGATCAACCACTGGCGATTGAATAAGCGTGATTGGTACTTGTGCCCGCTATCGCACAGGATAGTAACGATGGTATGACCGGGGCCCAACAACTTGGCCACCTGCACCGCAGCGGCAACATTCACCCCACTGGTACTGCCGAGAAACAAGCCTTCTTCGTGCAGCAAGCGATACACCATGGTCACCGCCTCGAAGTCAGTAACATGCACGGCACCATCCAGTGGTGAATCAGCCAGATTCGCGGTAACACGACCAATACCAATGCCTTCGGTAATTGAACCCGCGCCATTGGCTCTCAGCTCACCGTCCTGCACCCAGTGATACAAGGAACTGCCGGGGGGGTCGGCGAGGTACATTTTGGTATTCGCGTTCATGCTTTTTAGATAACGCGATACCCCACCCAAGGTGCCGCCGGTACCCGTGGCGCACACAAACGCACTCACCTTGCCCGCGGTCTGCTGCCAGACCTCCGGGCCGGTGCTATCGATATGCGCCTGGCGATTGGCCACGTTATCGAATTGATTAGCCCAGATGGCGTTTTCAATTTGCTGCGCCAAACGGCCAGCCACATGCTGGTATTGATTCGGATCGGAATACGGCACTACTTTCATGGGCAGGACTTCCGCACCCAAGGTACGCAGCGTGGCAAATTTTTCCTCTGACTGGGTTTCCGGCATGGTGATCAATAGTCGATAACCGCGAGCATTACAGACATGCGCCAGACCAATACCGGTATTGCCTGCGGTGCCTTCGACCACGATACCGCCGGGCTTGAGCGCACCGCTGCGTTCCGCCGCATCAATAATCCAGCGTGCAGCACGATCTTTCACCGAGCCGCCGGGATTCATGAACTCAGCCTTACCAAGAATCTCGCAACCAGTTTCATCGCTCACGCGCTTGAGGCGCAGCAACGGTGTATTACCAATGGCAGCAGCAAAACCCGCACTGACTTGTTGTTCACTTGCCATCATTCAGTCCGTCACCCAGTCCGACTTTCATTTCAGCCTGATCCACTCGCGCCCGTTCGGCGGTGGTATTGAACCAGCGCAATTGGGTATGCAGCCGCGTCACTTCGCCTACGATCAGCAAAGCCGGTGATTTTACCTGTGCAGCGCTAACTTGCTCGGCCAATGTGGCAATGGTGCCCACAATGACTCGCTGGTCGGGGCGGGTGCCTTGTTCAATTACCGCCGCCGCTCGGTCGGGGGGCGTGCCATGCGCCTGCAATTCACTGAGAATTTTCGGCAAACCATTCAAGCCCATGTAAAAGACAGCGGTCTGGCCGGGACGGGTCAGCATTGCCCAATCTACTGGAACCTGCGCCACTTCATTCTTACTATGCCCCGTAGTGAAGGTGAGCATTTGCGCATAATCACGATGCGTGAGCGGAATGCCCGCATACGCCGCACACCCAGCCGCCGCACTAATGCCCGGCACCACTTCAAAGCGGATGCCGTGCTCCGCCAGTTTTTCCAGCTCTTCGCCACCACGACCAAACACAAACGGATCGCCCCCTTTCAAGCGGCAAACGCGCTTGCCTTGTTTGGCCAGAGCCACCAACAATTGATTGATGTCGTCCTGACTGACATACGCCTGCCCCGCCGCCTTGCCAACATAAATGCGTTCGGCATCACGCCGTACCAGCTCCATCACTTCAGCCGACACCAAGCGGTCGTATACCACCACATCAGCGTTCTGCATTACCCGCAGCGCACGAATGGTGAGCAAACCCGGATCACCCGGTCCCGCACCGACCAACGCTACTTCGCCTAACGGTGTTTGCGAGTTATCAACCTGCTGCAATCCGCTATCAATCGCCTGCGCGATGCTGTCGCGCGCCGATTGCTCACGACCGGCCAATACATCGGCAGCAATGTCGCCATCAAAAAATCGCTCCCAAAAACGGCGCCGTTCATCCGCATTACTGACTCGTTGCTTCACGGTGCCGCGTAGCTCACCTGACAGCTTCGCCAACCTACCCAAGCCTGCGGGTAACAGCGCCTCTAATTTCTCGCGCAGGCGACGTGTTAACACCGGCGCATCACCGCTGCTGCCTACTGCCACAATCACCGGCGAGCGATCAACTATGGCGGGCATGATGAAGCGTGATAACTCGCGATCATCCACCACGTTCACGGGAATCCGCAGTGCTTCAGCACTGCGGGATACCCATGCGTTGATCGCATGCACATCAGTGGCAGCGATAACCAAGCGCGCGCCATGCAAATGCTCAGGACGAAATTCTTCAGCCAGATATTTCAACTCACCGTGCGTCAAGCGCTCTTGCAGTAAAGCACACAGGGTCGGCGAAATAATGGTGATGACTGCACCCGCCCGTGCCAGCAACAGCGCTTTACGTGCTGCCACCTCGCCACCACCGATGACCACCACGGGTTCATCGGTAATACGCAGGAATATCGGGAAGTAATCCATCAGGCAGTTGGGACTTATGAAGTCACGGTTTGCTTTACCGGCTTAATCGGAATTACGCGAGTACGTGGTTGCAAACCGCATTCACGTGATTCCGGATTTTCCCACCACCAACGGCCCGAACGCGGATCAGCACCCGGCTCCACCGCGCGTGTGCAGGGCGCGCAGCCAATACTGGGATAGCCTTGATCATGCAATGGGTTGTAAGGCAGCGCTTTGGCTTTAACGTAGTTATTGATATCGGCTTCCGTCCAGTCGAGCAACGGGCTGATCTTCCACATGCTGTAGCGCTCATCCCACGCAACCGCTTCGCCCTGCGCACGTTGTGCTGATTGCTCACGGCGCACGCCAGTCACCCATGCCTTGCGCCCTTTAATCGCCCGCATGAATGGCTCAACTTTGCGCACTCCGCAGCAGGCTTGGCGTTCTTCAAGGCCAAGATAAAAACCGTTGATGCCATTGTTACGCACCAATTCTTCAACCGCCTTGGTATCAGGATAGAATACGCTGATGCGCTGTTTGTAACGACGCTCGACCCGGTCCAGCAAGTCCAAGGTTTCAGGATGCAGGCGACCTGTATCCAGCGTGAACACATCAATCTCCGGCGCATAGCTGAAAATCAAATCCGTCAGCACCATGGCCTCGATGCCCAAACTGCTGGAATACACCACATCGCCATACTCAGCCACGGCGCGTTGCAGTAACGCGGCAGAGTCGCGTTGCAGGGTTTGCAGACGGTCAGATAAAATCTCGGTGCTCATGGGGTTCCGGGTCCGAAAATAATTGGGGCCTCGCCCCCAGCGTGCCCGCCACTGTAGCCAAGCCTCACCGCAGCGGGAAAGACTGTTTTGTTCTCACCAGATGCGGGGGCGTTATACGGTAATTAGGCGGCTTTGCTTTTTGCCAAACCTTCGGCTACAACAAGGGCAAGCTGCTATCTTGGTGAATAGCATTCAATCACTTTGTAAGCTGTTGTCAGAAGTGGAGGTTAAGCAGTCTTCGCCGCCCAGTTGGCGCTTACCCATATTGGCGCTTACCCATAACAGATGTTGGGCATCAATGTTCAGCCCAACCTACGTACTGCTCGACCGACCTATCGCAAGCACCAGTAGCGCACTGATTCCGCTTCGAGAAAGGCTTCGGCATCGGCACCTTGCAACATCGCCAGCGTGGTAAAGGTACCTGCTTGGGTGCAAGTGTCGGCTACCACGGTAATAGAGCGTGGCATGTGTTCAGCAGGCCAGCCAGTGCGCGCATCCATGATATGCCCATAACGGTTGCCCGCATGGTGAATGGCCTTGCGGGTATCACCACTGGTGGCCATGGCACCAGTGCGTAGCGAGATCACCTGGTCGGCGTGATCCTCTCTGTCTATAGACTCGATGCCGACGCGCCATGCGCCTGCCGCAGGTACTGAACCAATGGCACGCAAGTCGCCACCAAAATTGATGAGCAAGGGTATCGATGACTGCTCCCCCAGTAGGGCGGCAACCCGATCCACCGCATATTCCTTACCTATGCCACCAAAATCCAACTCCATACCCACGGGCAAGGTGATACATGGCGCTTGCCAACTGACACGGTGCCAACCAATGCAGTTGCACATCTGATTGATCGCTGCCTGAGTGGGTGGCGCTGCACCCGGCGCGAATTTCCAGATACGACGTAGCACACCCGAGGTCAAATCAAAGGCACCTTCGCTGAGCTGCCACAATAATTGACCATAGTTGAGTAGTTGTGCGGTTTCAGCATCAACGGTAACGGCTGCGCCTTGGCTGTTATTTATGGCATGAATGACGCCATCATCGCGATAGCGGCTGAACTTGTGCTCGATGCGCTGTGCTTCATGTTCTGCCATCTGCGTAAGCTTCTGTGCTAACGCCGCATCCGGCGTTTCAATCAGCAATTCACAGGGGTTGGCCATGGCAGTGAACGTGCCGCGCCATGTGGAAACAGCAGAACTTGAATGTGCCAACAATTGCATGATATTGACAGTGTGCCCGGTTTGTCCTCGCCCGAAAACGAGTAAGTACAAACCGGACTTAGATCAGAACCCGAACTTCATGCCAAACTGCGCCACTACCGCTGACAACGACGGCACCAGTTCGCTGTAATTGTTGAGAACACCAATATTGCTACCTGCTGATGCGTCAGCGCGCTGGTTGTAGTACGCAGCGCGCACACTGTACTCGCGACCACTGTTCCCCTGCCACGCGTACTTGGCGCCAACAGTCCAACTGTTCATTTTTGCCAGGCGATAATCAGAAGATGCAAATTCCGGTAATACTTGGCCGTTCACCAGCAAAGTCTTATAGAAGTCGGCTTGCGACTGCGTGTAGTAACGCACCTGCGGCTCCAACGACGAGTGACTGCCTAAGTTCCAGTGATAATGCGCCTCCAAGGTATGTGAGCTGATACCCCAATCATCGGTCATAAAACGATAATTCATCGCCCACGAATCGCGATCCAAGGCGTAACGATACTCAGCAAACAGACTTTCTTTGGTGCGCGAGTCGGGACGCTTTTCATATCGGTAATAGCTAAAACCCACATCGTAGGGGCTGGCCACCGGTCTGCCGGTGGTGGCATCTACCACTGACAGTATCTTGAATGGATCGGTTAAGTAGCCGCTGCTATTACTGACGCCGAGCACGACATTCAACAATGCGCGCCGACTAAGTATCTGGGATACGCCCACCAGCGCATCAACAATCGTCTTGGTTTCCTGGCTACCACTGCGATTGGCCGCAACGTTCGCGGGACGCATCGCGCTAAAGACAATTGGCAGATCGCCTTCGGCGGTGATTCGATCGCTACCCACTGCCACGCCCGCAAACCAAGTGGTGTTCTTCAGGTTGAAGTCGGTTTCCCAGCGCAGATTCAGGCCTGCATGCAGATAATCGTATTCACTGGATACATCCAACCCACCTTGTAGCCGCGATGCATTACCCACCGCTATGGTGTAACTACCCGCCACCGCTATGCGGGTGTCATGGAAGGTATCGTCCAGTGGTTGTTCACCAGCGGCAATCTGGTAGCTACCTTTGCCAGAAGGCCGGGTAAAGGTCTGCACACCGTCAGTTTTTACTGCACCAGAAGGGGAAGCACCGGTCAGCGTATCAATGCTAAGACTGATATCCCATTTGCGATCTTCATTGATATTACGAGTGACCGCTGCACGCACACTCAGATCCTGCACTCGCCCTTGATCTTCGCCGTAAAACAACACTGCGGAATCGACCACCCAATCCTTATCAACGACTTCGACAGCCTGAACCGCGCCCGGCACAGTGCCCAGCAAACTGCAGGCTGCCGCAGCCAGCGATGCCCCAATGCGCTGGGGCTGCTTGTTCTTTAGTTGCATCCGCAGCCGCCACCGGCAAAACCGCGACCACCGCTGCTGGCCTCTTTGCTGAAATAGATATGTTCATCAATTGCTGTATCCAAGGCACTACCCTGCATATCAGCGCGTGCATGCAGGTCACGCTCCCACGGCTTTACGCCCATAGAACTACAGCCAGCGAGCGCGCCGACACATAACAGCGCGAGCAGCCCCTTAGTTAAGCAAGTCATCATCACTCCTTCAGCAAGGTTTCAATTTCAGCCACGCGCGCCGCCAGCTGCGCCTCGCGAAAGCCCGCATGTTGCTTAACGATGCGGCCCTGACGATCCAACACAAAGCTGGTGGGCATTGCAGATACATTTAGTTGAGTAGCGAGATTGCCACTAGGGTCATATTCAATACGGAATGCTGCGGGCACTGCGTGCAAAAACTCAGCTGCCAACTGCTTGTCCATATCCAGGTTGACGGCGATCACCCTCAAGCCTTGGTTGCCGTACTTCTGCTGTAACGCATTCATCCACGGAAATGATTTACGGCACGGTGCGCACCAAGAGGCCCAGAAGTCCAACAGCACCACCTTCCCGCGAGCACCTTGAATCAAAGGAAGGGTCGAAATGTCAGTCGCCGACGATGCAGTACTTAAACACACCGTGCCAGCCAGCAATACGCTTAATGTCCATCGCTTAATCTCTACCCCAACCCTGAAACCCACCATATATCCCACTCCATGACTGTGTACCAGCTAAGACGGTTGCTGCGGCAGGAATCAATCGTGACGTGAACCAGTTTATTAATGCGCAACATTCCTTTGGTGCATAGTCCTACTCGCCATGTTCAAATAACCCGCATGATTCTCTACCACTTCGCCACCTCCCCTTTTGCACGACGCGTGCGCTTGGCACTTGCCTATAAAGGAATGACTGCCGAACTGCGTGATTGCCGCACCGATTCTGCTTACATGACAGAGATGTACGCGCTGAATCCGCTACACACGGTTCCAGTATTGAAAGACGGTGAACGAGTCATTAGCGACTCGATGGCGATCTGTCACTACCTTGAAACAAAGGCGCCTACCCCGCCATTGTGGCCGCCAGACGCGGCGACGGCAGAAGCGTCGGAGTTGATCATTCTTGCTGACAGTGCTGCCAACATATTGATTGACCTAGGCATGCGTTACTACTCATTGCAGGAGCATCCGAACTTCGCTGCAGTTCGGGGACAGATGATAGGCCGCGCGCAACGAGTGGCGGCACGTGGTGCTGGCGTAGCACTATGCGGCGCGACTTGGAGCATTGCCGACATTGCCATCTACACCATAGTCACATGGCTTGAGGGATTACCAGTACGCGCCGTTACACAACCACTACCAAAAAGAATTGTTGAGCTGGGCTGGACACTACCAACCGCATTGAGCACATGGGCGGCTCAGCATAAGAACAGACCCGATGTGTTGACGCTTGACTGAAGCACCTTGCACTACCAGATTAGAGTGATTTCGCGACTGATGCTGATTTCTCATCGCTCGACGTTACTGAATTTATTTTTTGCTTTTCCTGCTGATACTCCGCATAAGTCATGTTGTTGAGACGCTCCAGACATCGCTCAATTTCCCCAACCGGCTTGTGCTTACACTCGTATTTAGCGCTGGATCCAATGCCATCATACCAAGCCTTGGTCGTGCATCCTGATGCAACGAGACTGCCAACAACAACAACCACCAACATCAGCAGAAATTGACGACAATTCATCACTTCACCCTAACGAACATGGAACACAAATAGCACACTCGAAATTGGTCTGGTACCAATTTAGCTGGCGTGCACCAAAACAAGCCCCCAGATTGTCTCGCAGCTCAAAATTCTTTTTGGTAGTGTTACTGCAACGGCAGGCAACAAACCCCGCTTTGGCTATACCCCCTGCCACTCATTAACTTCCCACCACGAGTGCAATGCCCATGAATGACACGCCTACGCCAAGCATCTCGCAAAATGCCGATATTCGCTTTCTGGGCAAGCTACTGGGCGATGTGATTCGCACCCATGGCGGCACTGTGTTGTTTGAGCAGATCGAACATATTCGTGCCACTTCGGTGAATCGTCATCGTGGACTACTGGATGCACAGGCGGTGAACATGGGCCTGGAAGCCTTGAACCTGGATGACACACTGGCGTTCGTGCGCAGCTTCATGCTGTTTTCCATGTTGGCTAATCTAGCGGAGGATCGTCAAGGTGTAGCGCGCGAGCCAGGTGACACACTGGCATCAGCACTTAAGACTTTAGCGGCACAGGGCATCACCACTGCGCAGGCCGCAACACTGCTCGACAAAGCACTGATCGTACCGGTACTGACCGCGCATCCCACTGAAGTGATGCGCAAGAGCATGATTGACCATCGCAATCGTATTGCCGACTTGATGCGACAGCGTGATGCAGGGCTAACCGAAACAGCGGATGGCGATGTGATTGAACAAGCTATTCTGCGTCAGATTGCATTGCTGTGGCAGACACGACCGTTACGTCGCGAAAAACTGTTTGTTGCCGATGAGGTCGCTACTGCACTCGCTTACCTGCGCGATGTATTTCTGCCGACGCTACCGAGCTTATATGCACGCTGGGAACGTGTGCTACAGCACCGCCCAAAAAGCTTCCTGCGCCTCGGCACCTGGATTGGTGGTGATCGCGATGGCAATCCCAATGTCACGGCTGAATCATTACAGCTAACCTTGAACCAAGCAGCTGCGACAGTACTGGCCAACTATCTGGAGCAGCTACACGCGTTGGGCAAAGAACTATCAGTTTCCACCGAACTGGCAAGCTGCACACCAAAGCTGACACAGCTCGCTGAACGCAGTGGCGACAATCACCCTGCCCGCAGCGACGAACCGTATCGACGCAGCATATCTGGCATGTACGCACGACTAGCTGCAACCTATCAAAAACTCATTGGTCGTCCGCCTGCACGTCCCGCTCGCATTAGTGCCGAGCCATATCAAAGCCCTGAACAGTTGCGCACGGATCTAGTTGCCATCGCTCACTCATTAAGCGCGAATCAGGAAGGATTACTATCAAGTGGCGGCGCATTAGGCCGCCTCATTCGTGCCGTCGAAACATTTGGTTTTCATCTGGCAACGCTGGATTTGCGCCAGAATGCCGATGTGCACGAACGTGTGGTAGCAGACTTATTAAAAGTCGCCGGGGTAGCCGATAATTACCTGCAACTGGACGAAGCAGCGCGGATAGCACTGCTGCGAAGGGAGTTAGCCAGCGAGCGTCTGCTTGCCAGTCCTTATGCAAGCTATACAGAAGAAACCAGCAAAGAACTGAGCATTATTCGTGCTGCTGCCACAGCGCATGAACTATATGGACCGGCTTCAATCACGACCTACAACATCTCCAAGGCAGAAAGCGTTTCCGATTTGCTGGAAGTAAACATCCTGCTGAAAGAAGCCGGCCTGTATCGCAGCCAGCCCACCGCGCACGCGGCGATCATGGCCGTGCCATTGTTCGAGACCATCGGTGATCTGGAACGCTCGGCGGACATCATGCGCGCATGGTTCGCCTTACCCGAAGCACAGTCAATTACGACTGCACATGGTTATCAAGAAGTCATGGTTGGCTATTCCGACTCCAACAAGGATGGTGGCTACCTCACTTCCGTCTGGAGCCTGCATCAAGCGACGCGTGCGTTGGCAAAGGTATTTGCTGAAGCAGGCACCCCCATGCAAATTTTTCACGGTCGTGGTGGTGCAGTGGGTCGTGGCGGTGGCTCGTCGTTCTCTGCCATTCGCGCACAACCACCCGGCACTGTGCAAGGCCGTATTCGCATCACCGAACAGGGTGAGATCATTGCCGCCAAGTATGGCAACCGTTACAGCGCAACAGCCAATCTGGAAGCAATCAGCGCGGCAACATTGCTGGCGTCGTTAGAAAAGCCGTCAATATCGGCAGCCGATGCAGCGCGTTTTACCAACGCTATGGAAACGTTATCAAAAACCGCCTTTCAAACCTATCGCGGGCTGGTGTATGAAACCGAAGGATTCAACACATTCTTTCGACAAATGACGCCACTACTGGAAATCGCCCAATTAAAAATCGGCTCTCGCCCCGCCTCTCGCACTCAGTCAGATCGTATCGAAGACTTGCGTGCTATTCCTTGGGTATTCAGCTGGGCGCAGGCACGCGTGATGCTACCGGGCTGGTATGGCGTCGGGCATGCACTGCAAACTTTTTCCGATCAAGGCCTGTTGCGCGAGATGCTTAATTTCTCGCCCTTCTTCCGCGCCACACTGGATAACCTGGAAATGGTGCTCGCCAAATCCGACATGGATATTGCCGCACACTATGTCTCGCTAGTGGATGATCGCAAGCTGGCCGATACGCTGTTTGCACGTATCCGCAGCGGCTGGTCAGCGGCACACGACAACCTGCTAACCATCACCGAGCAATCGCGACTGCTGGAAAATAACCCCGCTCTGGATACCTCCATCCGCTTGCGACTGCCTTACATCGAACCATTGAATTTATTGCAAGTGGAATTACTCAAACGTCACCGCGCTGGTGAAGATGATCCACGCGTCCGCGAAGGTATTCAATTGTCTATCAATGCAGTAGCCACGGCATTGCGTAACAGCGGTTAACCGGACAATAGTTAACACATGTTCACCTATGTTTGTTTAGGCACCAATGATCTGGAACGTGCAATTCGTTTCTACAATCCAGTGATGCAAACACTAGGGCAACAGCGTTGCGACAATACCCCCGATGGCACGGAACACTGGGAAGGCTGGGCTGGCTGGGGCCGTTATGAACACAATGGTTTGATTGAGCTGGCACTATGGGTGGGCAAGCCCTTCAACCAGCAAGTGGCAAGCATCGGTAATGGCAGCATGATTGCCTTCAAAGCCGATAGCTGGCGAGTAGTGCGCGAGTTCCATGCAGCGGCCATTCAGCACGGTGGTAGCAGCGACGGTGAACCAGGGTTACGCACGCATTACAACGATGATTTCTACGCCTGCTATGTGCGTGACCCGGATAACAACAAACTGGCAGCAGTGTGTCGGGGATTACGTCAAGAGTAACAAGGTTACAATTTCCCTTTAGGTAACCAACGACCTCACTGGTCGCTACTCCCTTTTTGGCATTCTGCAAATATTAGCAGCGATTCAAGCCTTGATACGCTGACTCAACGAATGTTCGATTGCTGGGTGCGTATTTCACTCAAAGCGGCCACTGATTTCACGCCAAGGCGGCCGGTCGTTTCATGCATGACGGCCAGTGTGAGACGGGACGTGGATTTAGGATGGAGTGTAACTTAAGTATTTAGGATTTCGT
>JBFXCU010000028.1:0-26093 GCA_050181835.1 Steroidobacteraceae bacterium
GGCGTGTCGGCCTACCCCACTACCCAATAGGGGGTGGCCGCCATGCGTGAAATCGGTGGCCGTCTTGCCGTGAAATGCCTGGCCGCCATGACGTGAAACCGGTGGCCGCCTTGCCGTGAAATACGCAACCTGACACCGGAGGCACTGATAAAGGTGCCCCGCTTGCGCAGCTCATTGCTGACTCGAACCTGGCCGTGAGCGGGTTGTTCGATCGCATAGGCCAATACGGCCTGCTCAACCAGCTCATCGACTCGATTCTTAAAGTTGGGACGCCGCCGATCCTTGTGCAACAGAGCGGCTACGCCGCCCGACTCCTTCGCCTCCTGATAGCGATAGAACGTATCGCGCGACACGCCCATGATCTTGCAGGCCTGCGACACATTGCCCAGCTCCTCAGCCAGATTCAGTAAGCCTAACTTGTGTTTAACGATCGGTTGATTTACAACATTCATGCGGGGTTACTCCTAATGGGTTTGTTTGATTGGTCGCACAACCATCAAACCCAGTAACCCCGTCTTTTTCAAGCCCGGTGTCAGATCAAGTCGAAACTTCTACAACTTAGGTGGCATTGCTGAGCTTGTCTTTCTCAACGTATCTAAATAGTCAGACCATTTTTGCATCATCTTCTTGCGTGCGACCAAGTGATCTGCCCGGTTGTAAATCCGTCTTACTTTGTTTTCGTCCTGGTGCGCAAGTTGTGCCTCGATGACGTCAGCGTTCCAACCTAACTGATTGGCGAGGGACGAAAAGACCACACGGAATCCGTGTGAACACATCTCCGTTTGTGTGTTGTAGCCGAGTCGCCTGAGAGCACCGTTGAGGGTGTTTTCTGACATGGTGCGGCTGGAATTGCTGATTGATGGAAAGGCGAGGGTGCCGTTGCCAGTCAACATTCTCAAGTCTTTGAGTATGGCAACTGCCTGCTTGCTGAGTGGTACAGTATGGGGTTTGCGCATTTTCATGCGTGCAGCAGGGATTTCCCATGTGGCTGTTTCCAGGTCAAACTCTGACCACTCAGCCTGTCTCAGTTCACCGGGTCTTACACACGTCGTTGCTAGCAATTTGAGACCTGCGATGGTTGTGGGTTGGCCTTGAAACCCATCGATAGCACGCAGCAGTTGGCCCACCTCTTTGGGCTTGGTTAGGGCGGGACGGTGGTTGGTTACAACTTTCGCTAATGCGCCACGCAGATCGGTTGTGGGATCCCGCTCACAGCGACCAGACGGGATGGCATAGCGGAACACTTCACCGGCCTTTTGTTTAGCGCGATGTGCAGTTTCATGCTTTCCGCGAGCTTCGATCTGCTTGAGTGCAGTCAGTACTTCGGGACCAGTTATCTTGCCTATTGGTTTGTCACCAATGTGGGGCATAAGCAGAGTAAGTAGCCACCGTGACTTGCTTATAGTGATGGGGGCTAATGATTTGGCTTGTTTGACTAAAAATTCTTCTGCAATCAACTTGAAGGTATCAGTCACTGCGGCTCGTTCTAACTGACGTTCCAATGCAGGATCAACACCATCTGCTACTTTAGTTCGAGCCTCATCGCGTTTTTCACGCGCCCGCTTCAAAGAGACATCGGGGTATACACCCAATGCCAACAGCTTCTCCTTGCCGTTCATTCGGTATTTGAATCGCCAGTAGCGAGAGCCATTGGTTTTGATGAGCAGATACAGGCCACGATCGTCGAAGACTTTGCGTGGTTTGTCGATTGGCTTCGCTGCTCGAATCACAGTTTCCGTGAGCATGTGGTAGCTCCGGTTTATGAGGTGGTACCCCCAAGGGGGAAAAGTACCCCCACTTGTACCCCAAAAAACTCTTGGCAGTCAACGGATGTCCGCAACCGCGCTGGACATCAAATTAGCTTAAGTTGCTGATTTATATTGTGAACATGGACGTTCTGGGACGTCTTCGGATCGAAAGTTGGTGCCGGCGGAGGGAATCGAACCCACACTCTGTTGCCAAAATCGGATTTTGAGTCCGACGCGTCTACCAGTTCCGCCACGCCGGCGGCCCAATCTTTCGAGGGTGGCAAGTATAGGGATGTTCTTGGGACTGGCAACTGGTTTTTGCGTGTCGGGTGAATCAGCGAATGATGTACCGGAGTGAGAGGGGCGTAATACGCAAACCGAGTTTGCAGACGGGCAGACCTGATTTAGGTGTCGCCGTGTTTGAGTCATCGCGTGATGCCTGATACCGTGCGCGCGCCATGCGCCGCACTGACTTTACTTACGACTTACCAACTGAGCTAATTGCTCAACATCCCGAGCCGGAACGCTCGGCCAGTCGCTTATTGCATATCAATGGGATGACGCGCAGCTGGGCCGACCGACAGTTTCGCGACCTGTTGTCACTGCTCAGGCCTGATGACCTGCTGGTGTTTAATGATACGCGGGTGATTCCGGCGCGAGTGTTCGGTGTTAAGCCGACGGGTGGCCGGGTTGAAATCATGTTGGAGCGGATTCTGTCCGGACGGCGAATCTTGGCGCATGTCAATGCCAGTAAGGCGCTGCGTGCTGATGCGCCGGTGCAGCTGGCCGAGGGTGTGACGGCGCAGTTCATCACTCGCCGTGACGACTTGTTTGAACTTGAATTAAGTACCGATCCGTTAGGCTTTTTTGTTAAGCACGGTGCGTTACCGTTACCACCGTATATAGCGCGCAGCGTTGATACAGATGATGCTGAGCGCTATCAGACGGTGTACTCACGTGAATTGGGGGCGGTGGCGGCGCCAACTGCGGGATTGCATTTTGATGAAGTAATGCTGGCGCAGATAAGCGCACTGGGGGTGCGGTCAGCATTTGTTACCTTGCATGTGGGTGCGGGCACCTTCCAGCCGCTGCGGGTAGATGATCTGGATCAGCATCGCATGCATGCGGAAGTGGTGCAGGTCAATGCTGAGGTATGTGCGGCGGTGACGGCGACGCGTGCGCGGGGTGGGCGGGTGATTGCAGTGGGTACCACTGTGGTACGCAGTTTGGAAACAGCAGCGGCATCGGGTGTATTGCAGCCTTGTCAATGCGAAACCCGGCTGTTTATCCGTCCCGGTTATTCATTCAAGGTGGTGGACGCGTTGCTGACCAACTTCCACTTACCGGAATCGACGCTGCTGATGCTGGTGTGTGCCTTCGGCGGCTATGAGACGATGATGGCAGCGTATCGTCATGCCGTGGCGGCGCGCTATCGTTTTTTCAGTTATGGCGATGCAATGTTGATTGAGCCGCAGGCGGGTTAACGCTCGACCTACAAGAGTTTAGAAATGCAGTTTGAATTACTTACTACTGATAACCGCGCGCGTCGTGGTCGTTTGAGCTTTCCACGCGGTGCGGTGGAAACACCGGCGTTCATGCCGGTGGGAACCTACGGCACCGTAAAGGCGATGACGCCAGAGGAACTGGAGACGATTGGCGCGCATATTGTGCTGGGTAACACCTTCCACTTGATGCTACGTCCCGGCACCGAAGTGATCAAAGCGCATGGGGGGCTGCATGAATTTATGCACTGGCAAAAACCCATCCTCACCGACTCGGGTGGGTTTCAGGTGTTCAGTCTGGCGGAGCTGCGCAAGATCAGCGAGCAAGGCGCGACCTTCCGGTCGCCGATCAATGGTGACCTGGTGGAGCTGACACCGGAGCGCTCCATGCAAGTGCAGTACGACTTGGACGCTGACATTGTGATGATCTTTGATGAATGCACGCCTTATCCCGCCACTGAAAGCGAGGCGCGAAAATCTATGCAGTTATCGCTGCGTTGGGCACTGCGCAGTCGCGCCGAATTCGATCGTCTCAATGCTGGCAAGCAGCATGCTCATGCGTTGTTCGGTATCGTACAAGGCGGCATGTACGCGGCGTTAAGACAGGAATCATTGGCAGGGCTGGCCGCGATCGGCTTCGATGGCTATGCCATTGGCGGTTTGTCGGTGGGTGAACCGAAGCAGGAGCGTGAGCGTGTGCTGGAAGCAATCGAACCATTCATGCCGAAAGATCGGCCTCGCTATCTGATGGGTGTCGGCACACCAGAAGACATCGTTGAAGCGGTGTGTCGTGGCGTGGATATGTTTGATTGTGTCATGCCCACCCGCAATGCCCGCAATGGTCATTTGTTCACCACCTTTGGGGCGCTGCGTATTCGCAATGCGGCTTACGAAAGCGATACCCGACCTATTGATGAAACCTGCGGCTGCTACACTTGCCGCAACTACTCACGTGCCTACCTCAAACATCTGGATCGATGCACTGAGATGTTGGGCGCACGACTGGCTACTATCCATAATTTGTATTATTACCAGCAACTTATGAGTGAACTGCGGCAGGCCATCAGCGACCATCGATTGGATGCCTATGTGGCGGAGTTCTATCAGAAGCGTGGTGGCAAACAGGTAACCGAGCGCGAATCACATGCTGGCTGATTTACCAACCACTCCCTGGTTTCGTCATGGCATTATCGCCGCCGTGCTATTGGGCATTCTGTTACTCACTTACATGGTGTTACAACCGTTTCTGGTCCCCAGCATCTGGGCGGCGATTCTGGCTTATGTGTGCTGGCCGCTGCATATTCGAGTATCGCGCGTGATTCGACGCCGCAAAAATCTGGCCGCGCTGGTGACGACGCTGATGATATCTGCCGTGATCATCGTGCCCATTTGCTGGTTAGTCTTCAGCTTTCAGGGGGAGGTGATGAAGGGTTACCAAGAAGTGGAGCATCGGTTGGCAGCCAAGCCTGAGTTATCGGCGACGCTGCGTGACTTGCCGATGGTGGGTTCCTGGTTGACTGAGCGTTGGGCGGAGCTGACGGCCGATCCCACTGCACTAAAAACCAGCGTACAACGGTGGTTGAACAGTTCGGCCAATGAGCTCACGGGTGTGATCGGCGGCGTGGGTCGCAATTTGATCAAGCTGCTGATTGCCCTGTTTGCCTTGTTCTTCTTCCTGCGTGATGGTGCGCGATTTTTCTCGCAGTTCCGAGCGGTGATGGAAAGTATGCTTGGGCCGACGGTGCGTAATTACCTAAAAGCAGTTGGCGATACCACCCGGGCAGTGGTCTATGCGTTGGTGCTGGCAGCCTTGGCGCAAGGCGTCGCTGCTGGGATTGGCTATTATTTTGCCGGTATTAGGGCGCCGATATTATTGGGTGCATTGACGGCGATGGTGGCGTTGATTCCGCTGGCTACACCGCTGGTGTGGATTTCGCTAAGCGTATGGCTGGTGGTGACAGGACATCTGAGCGAAGGGATAGGCTTGGCAATCTGGGGGGTGTTGGTCATCAGTTGGGTAGATAACATCGTGCGTCCCTTAGTGATTTCCAGCGCAACCCGTATGCCATTCATTCTGGTGGTGTTCGGTGTGCTAGGTGGGGTGCTTGCCTTCGGGCTGGTGGGCCTGTTTATCGGCCCGGTGGTGCTGGCGGTTTCGCTGGCGATGTGGCGCGAGTGGCTTGAGCATCGTCAATTGGGGACACCCTTATCTTCTCCATAGGCCGCGTGCTTCGGTCAGGGGTTTGCTTGTTGACAGGCACGTCCGGCACGCCCGTGTATAATCTTGCGCTGCTTTTAATCCGACCCCGTATGGGGACGGTTCAACTTAGATTCACGTTTTAGACACACACAGGTAATTTAGATGGATTGGTTCATTTCTACTGCTGCTGCCCAGACTACCGGTGCCGCTGCCCAACCTAACCCGATCATGTCGATGCTGCCGCTGCTGCTGATCTTCGTGGTGTTCTATTTCATGCTGATTCGTCCGCAAAGCAAGCGGGCCAAGGAACACAAGGCGATGCTCGCCACGCTGGAGTCGGGTACCGAGATTGCGACTGCTGGGGGCGTCATCGGCAAAGTAATGGAGGTCGGCGAACACTTCGTGACGGTTGAAATTGCGTCGAACGTTCTTGTAAAGATCCAACGCAATACCATTTCCCAAGTGCTACCAAAGGGCACCATCAAGGGCAGCTAAGAACAAGTTAGGTTTCGTTAGCTGGGCGCGCTGTCCCGGGGAACATAGATATGTATCAGTTTGCAACCTGGAAATATTGGTTGGTCATTATCGTGCTGGTGTTGGGTGCGGTATTTGCGTCGCCTAACCTCTTTGGTCTTGACCCCGCGTTGCAGTTGTCGCGCATCGATCGGCAGGCGATGGATGCGACCGCCGAAACTCGCGTGCTGGATATTCTGAAAGCACAGGGTATCAACACGGCCGCTAGTTATCTGCAGGATGGTCGTCTGGTGGTGCGGTTAAGCGGTGACAAGCAGCAGGCACAGGCGCGCGCTGCCATCCAGTTGGCCGCTGCGGGTGAATACACGGTTGCGCTATCGCAGGTATCCAGCATGCCTGAATGGCTGCGCAAGACTGGCCTCAAGCCAATGAGTCTTGGTCTGGATCTGCGTGGCGGCGTACATTTTGTGTACGAAGTGGATACCGCTGGTGCGATTACTCAAGCGCTACAAAGCTTGGAGCGCGATATACGTAGCAGTCTGCGTGATGGGCGTATTGCGTACTTGAGCGTGCTTACTGATGGCACGACGGTGCGCATCAATCTGCGTGATGCAGCTGCGCTGGATGCGGCCATCAAGGCGATTACACCTAGTGATGGCAGCCTGCAGGTAGAGCGACAAAACTCAGCCAACGGCCCGATTATTGCTGCGCGTTATACCGATGCTGCGCTGAAAGAGCGGCAAGCGACTGCTGTCGAAAAGAACATTTTGACGCTACGTAATCGCGTTGATCAGCTGGGTATTACTGAGCCTACCGTCACCAAGCAGGGGGCTGATCGCATTGTGGTGGAGCTGCCGGGTGTGGATGATCCCAATGAAGCCATTCGGGTATTGGGCGCGACTGCCACGGTGGAATTCCGCCTTGTCGATCAAGTCAATGATGCCTATGAGGCGCAGCGTACCCGACGTATTCCGCTGTCCTCAAAACTGTATACCGAGCGCCAATCTGGTAATCCAGTGCTGCTTAAGCGCGATGTGATTGCCTCCGGTGATGAGTTGGTGGATGCGACATCCACTACCGTTGATGGTCAGCCAGCGGTGAGTGTGAAATTGAATGCGCGTGCCGGTGACGAGATGCTGCGTACTACGCAGCAGAATCTGGGTAAGCCGATGGCCACGGTATACATCCAGAAAAAGCGTCTGGCAGAAGGTGAAACTTGCAAGGGCACCCGCGTCAATAATGATTGCACCGAGGAAGATGCCATCAGTGTTGCCACTATTCAGGGTGTGTTTTCATCGCAATTCCAGATTACGGGCCTGCAAGCGGCAGAAGCACGTGATCTTGCACTGTTGCTGCGTTCTGGCTCATTAGCTGCACCGCTGTCGATGGTTGAACAGCGCAATGTGGGTCCTAGCATGGGTCAGGACAACATCGAGAAAGGAATGCGCGCCTTGGTTGTCGGCTTGTTGTTGACCTTTGTTTTTATTGGTATTTACTACCGACGTTTTGGCCTGGTGGCTAACGTGGTGTTGTTGGCTAACTTGGTGCTGACAGTGGGATTGTTGTCCATGTTCCAAGCGTCTCTGTCTTTGCCGGGTATCGCCGGCGTGGTGCTCAATTTGGGTATGGCAGTGGATGCAAACATCCTGATCTATGAGCGTATTCGTGAAGAGATGCGCGGTGGCATGTCGCCACTGGCTGCCATCGACTCAGGCTTTGAGCACGCTTTCTCAGCAATTGTCGATTCCAATGTAACAACCTTCATTGCTGGTGTGGTGCTCTATTCTTTCGGTACGGGCACTATCAAGAGTTTTGCCATTGTCTTGATATTGGGTATTGCTACTTCACTCTTTACTGCGGTGGTTGGCAGCCGTGCGTTGATCCACTTCGTGTGGGGTCGGCGTCGCAAACTCGAATCGCTTCCCATCTGAGGCCAAGAACATGGAATTTTTCAAAACAACAACCAGTATTGCTTTCATGCGTACCCGTCGTACGTGGTATGGCTTCTCCATCGCAGTGATTCTGTTATCAATCGGGCTGCTGTTGTTTCGTGGTCTTAATCTAGGTATTGATTTCACTGGTGGTGTGGTGCTGCAGTTTGAGTACCCACAAGCGGCTAACGTCGAGCAGACTCGCACTGCGCTAGCTAATACTGGACATGCTGGTACCGTTACGACGTTTGGTAGTGCCAATGAGGTCATGGTGCGGCTATTACCGCAAGAAAATCAGGATGTGAACCTAGTCAGTCGGGAGGTTACCGCCGTATTGCAAGGCTTGGTGCCCGGCGTGCAATTGCGCAGCTCGGAGGTGGTTGGGCCGCAGATTGGTGAAGAACTGACGAATCAAGGCGGTCAGGCGGTATCGCTGACGTTTATTCTGATTGCTATTTACATTCTGATCCGCTTCCAATGGAAGATGTCGATAGGTGCGGTGGTGGCAGCGCTACATGATCCGTTTATTATTCTCGGTTTCTTTGCATTGACACAATTAACGTTTGATCTGTCGGTGCTGGCCGCATTGTTGGCGGTGGTGGGCTTTTCGCTGAACGATACGGTGGTGGTTTTTGATCGTGTGCGTGAAAATTTTCTTAAGATGCGCCGGGCCAGCCCGGAAGAAGTAATCAATGTGTCTGTAAATGAAACGCTGTCGCGTACAGTGATTACTTCTGGCGCGACGTTGGCGGTTGTGCTGGTGTTGCTGATGATAGGTGGCGAATCACTCAGAAGTTTTTCGTGGGCGTTGACGGTGGGTATCATCGTCGGTACTTATTCTTCTATCTACGTAGCGGGTGCCACTGCATTGGATATGAAACTAACCGCAGCTGACTTGATGCCGCCGCAGGAAGACAAAGACGAAATTGACGCCTTGCCGTAATCGTGTTTTATGAGCAGGTTGGTTGCGTCGTAATACAGGTCTGATTCATCTCAATGTAAGGACGTGATGTATTACGTCCTTTTTGTTTTTGTAACGTCGGCTATTGGTTAGATACACACATGCCCGCTCTTGCCTGGTTAGGCTTTTTCTCTATTTACCTCTTGCTGCTGGTTGCAGACTTGGGTGTATTCAGCCGTGAGTCCAAAGTACTCAGCGTCCCGCAGGCGCTGGGCCGCACCGTTATCTGGGTATTGGTGGCGCTCGGTTTTGGTCTGCTGGTGTATGCCAGTTACGAGTATCGATGGTTCCCGATGGCCACGGGGGGCATCACGGGGCAACAGGCTTCTGTGCAGTACCTGACTGGCTACATTCTGGAATGGTCATTGTCGGTCGATAATATTTTTGTTATCGCGATCATTTTTACCTACATGAGAATTCCGTTGCAATACCAGTATCGCGTGCTGTTCTGGGGTATTGTCGGAGCGATCGTGCTACGTGGCGTGATGATTTTTGCTGGCGCTGCATTGATTCATGCATTTGATTGGACTTTCTATGCATTCGGCGCAATTCTGATCTACTCCGCCGCGCGTATGCTAAAAAGCGACGATGAGGAGTTTGATCCCGGCAAAAGTGTGTTGATCAAAATCGCCAAACGCGTATATCCGATTACTGAGCAGCTGGATGAGCATCGGTTTTTTACGCGCATCAATGGTGCGCGCGCAGCTACACCATTGTTTGTAACGTTGCTATTCGTCGATTTCGCGGATGTGGTGTTTGCGGTGGACTCCATCCCGGCAATCTTTGCCGTGACGCAAGATCCGTTCATCGTCTTTACATCCAACGCTTTCGCGATTCTGGGGCTACGTTCCATGTATTTTGCAGTGGCGGGTTTGATGCAGCTATTCAAATACCTCAAGATCAGCTTGGTGTTCGTGCTTGGTTTCATTGGTATAAAAATGCTACTTCACCATAATCTGGCAATCTCCAATCTGTTATCACTGGCAGTGATACTGTTTTTTCTTGTTGCTGGCGTGCTGGCCTCGGTGTGGGCCAATAAGCGAATGCAGGCAGCCTCTGGTTCGCACCACAAGTGATTTTACAAAGTTAAAGGTGGTCGATAATGTTGGAATTACTAAGCAGTCCAGAAGCATGGCTTTCCTTTGGTGTGTTGACTGCATTAGAAATCGTTCTGGGTATCGACAACATTATCTTCTTGTCGATTCTGGTGGGGAGGCTGCCAGTGGCAGAACGGCCACGTGCCCGAACCATCGGCTTGGCGCTGGCAATGCTGATGCGTATTGGGTTGCTACTATCCATTACCTGGGTAATGGATTTACAGGAGCCATTCTTCACCATCATGGGTCGTGATATTTCCGGTCGTGATTTAATTCTGCTTGGTGGCGGTTTGTTTTTGATTGCCAAGAGCACCATGGAAATTCATGGCTCTCTGGAAGGAGAGCAGCATGAGCACGCGGTAAAAAGTGGGGCGACCTTCACGAGTACCATCGTGCAGATCGCGATCATTGATATCGTCTTTTCGCTGGACTCGGTGATAACTGCAGTGGGCATGGCCAGTCACTTACCTGTCATGATTGCCGCAGTCATGGCGGCTGTAGGCGTAATGATGTTCATGGCAGGCGCGATTTCTGATTTTGTTGATCGTCATCCGACCATCAAAATGTTGGCGTTGTCATTCCTGATATTGATCGGCACGGCGCTGATGGGTGAGGCGCTGGGCTTGCATATTCCCAAGGGCTACATCTACTTTGCCATGGCTTTCTCGGTGCTGGTGGAAATGCTGAATATCAAGTTGCGCAAGAAAGTAGCACCGGTACAGCTACGCAAGGAAATTGAATAATGATGCGCAGTTGAGCGCATCGCTTCTGTGAGGTTGACCATGACTATCGCCTATCGCTATGACCTCAGTATCAGTAGTCAGCAGTTCATTGACGTGCTGACGCGCTCAACTCTCGGCGTACGGCGTCCGCTTGATGAGGTGTCAAATTATCCACAGATAGGCTTGGTGGGGGTGAGATCGGTTCTCGGGCTGGTTTAAGGCTCCATTCTCCGCTATTGTCGCGCCCCACGTCATTGGCATTGAGACTCCATCGTCATGAATTTTCTGGACTTTGAACAACCGATTGCTGAGCTGGAAGCCAAAATTGATGAATTGAAATTCGTTACCAGCGATGCAGAGGTCACGTTGGCGGAAGAGATTTCCCGCCTGCGCGCCAAAAGCCGCACCCTGACTACCAGCGTGTTCGCCAACCTCACGCCGTGGCAAATAACGCAATTGGCACGTCATCCGCAGCGGCCGTACACACTGGATTATCTGGGCATGATGTTTACCGACTTCAATGAGCTGCACGGCGACCGTATGTACGCTGACGATGCGGCGATTGTTGGTGGTTTGGCGCGTCTCGATGGTCAGCCGGTAATGCTGATTGGACATCAAAAAGGCCGTGACACTAAGGAGCGAGTGCGCCGCAATTACGGTATGCCCAAGCCAGAAGGTTATCGCAAGGCACAGCGTTTGATGCAAATGGCAGAACGGTTTCAGGTGCCCATTGTTACCTTCATTGATACGCCAGGCGCCTATCCCGGCATTGGTTCGGAAGAGCGTGGCCAAAGCGAAGCCATTGCCCGTAGCCTGTTCATCATGGCCGAATTGAAAACACCGATTATCTGTGTCGTGATTGGTGAGGGTGGATCTGGTGGTGCGTTGGCCATCGGGGTTGGCGATCACTTGATGATGCTGCAATACAGTGTGTACTCGGTCATTTCACCGGAAGGCTGCGCTTCGATTCTGTGGAAAAGCGCGGACAAGAAAGAACTAGCCGCTGAGGCGATGGGCATGACGACCGGTCGTTTGCATGAACTAAAGCTGATCGATGAAGTGCTTAAAGAACCACTGGGCGCCGCACACCGCGACCCACAGGCGATGGCGGATACGCTCAAGGCTGCGTTATTGAAAAATCTGGCTGCACTACAAAGTCAGCCGATTGAACAAGTGGTTGCTAAACGCTACCAACGGCTGCGCAGCTACGGTGCGTTCTCCGAAAATTGATCAGCCGCTACTCCTTATCTGGTCGCGGTAACGCGCCACTGCCTGCATGTGCAAAACTGAATGAGTGAATTTTCTCTTAATACTTTTCTGCCGGCATTAGCGGCCATCCAGCCCACGGGTGCGATTGCCGGATTTTGTATTGCCCTGAGTGGTGGCTCGGATTCCATTGTGTTACTGCATGTGCTGGCCGAAGTGCGCGCGCATAATCCGCAGCTACAGCTACGCGCCCTGCATGTCGATCACCAGTTGCAACCGCAATCAGCACAATGGGCCGAGCACTGCCTGCATGCAGCCGAGAACTTAAAAATTGACTGTGCGGTGCTGCGTGTCACAGTGGCAGATGCGCATGAAATGGGTGTGGAAGCCGCCGCACGTGCGGTACGTTATGCCGCATTTAAAACAGCGCTGCGACCCGGTGAAATTTTGCTGACCGCACATCATGCCGACGATCAGTTGGAAACCATTATGCTGGCTTTGATACGCGGCTCTGGCGTTGATGGTCTGGCGGCGATGCCTAGTTGTATTCGCTTTGGCCAAGGTTGGCATGCGCGGCCCTTGTTGGGTTTTACGCATGAGGCATTGCACGACTGGGCACAGGCGCGTCAATTGCAATACATCAACGATCCCAGTAACGATGATGTTCACTTTGATCGCAATTTCCTGCGCCAGGGTGTTGTTCCGCTGCTCAAATCGCGCTGGCCGGCCATTGCGCGTACTGCCTCACGCAGTGCCAGTCATCTGGCTGAAGCGCAGGCATTGCTCGATGACTGGACTGAAACTGATTACTTGCTCGCCAGTGTTGATGATGCATTAAGCGTAGATGCATTACGCGAACTACCCGCACCGCGCCGTCATGCGTTACTGCGTTTTTGGTTACAGCATTGCGACATGTTGATGCCTTCCACAAGGGTGTTGCACTCTCTGGATCATGACATGCTGCAAGCTGCGCATGACCGCGTGCCATTCGTACAATGGCAAGATGCAGAAGTACATCGCCATCGTGATCTGCTGTATGCAGAGAAACCCCTTGCTGACTGGGATGCTACCGTGCAACTGACGTGGCAATGGCAACAGGAGCTGGTGTTGCCGAGTGAGTTGGGCTGCTTGAGTCTGTTTGACCGAGCGGTGGACAGCGCGGAATCGCGCCGCGCTACCGACCGCCATAGCGTAGGTATTGCGCGAGCAAAGTTGCCAGCGCAACTTAGTGTGCGCTTCCGCGATGGTGGTGAGCGTATTCGCTTGCCGGGTGAAAAACATCACCGCGCGTTAAAGAAACTATTACAAGAATCCGCTGTGTTGCCTTGGTGGCGCGAATGTCTGCCGTTGATTTATGCGGGCGACAAACTGATCGCCGTTGCCGACTTGTGGGTCAGTCATGAGTTCGCCGCCAAGCAGGATGAGTCTGCAGTGTATCCAGTGTGGCAGCGTGAGCAGAACATTACTGCGCGCGCTTGATGGTCAGCTAGCCAGCCAGTTTGTGAATTAGAAGCGCGCTACGGAACCCGTAGCGCTGGGTAGCAGCGTAACGAAAACCCAGCGTTTCAGAAATCAGGATGCTGGGTGAGGCACTTAGCCTACCGGGCTAATTTCAGGACATCTCGATTTCGTTCGATGACCGGAGCAATTACCTCTATTTTCGACGCTCGACGTCAAGCTCTGCTTTTATCGCTTACGCGGATTCTTAAAGCCCGCCAAGCGTTCGTTATAAACCTGCGCGAAGTCTTCGGCGAAACTCAAGGGTAGGCCATCGCTATTGCGCTGGTTAACCACTTGGAAAAACTCCGCGTACATATCCCAGTACTTCAGCTTGTTGGCGGCACCCATCAACGAGCCGCGATTTAGTGTGCGATCAAAGCGTTCCTGCAGTTCGCCCGGGTCAACGCGACTCATGGTGCCATTCATCGCGGCATTCATCGCGGCGATTAACGCTTGTTGGTGGCAGCGTAGATCGGTGAAGCTGTCACGAATGCTTTCCACAGGCCCCATGTAGCGCGAATTTTGCGCGTCGAATAGTTTGTGCAGACCGTCATCAACACTGGTGGCCAGTTTGAGGGGATTGTTATCAGTGGCTTGCATGGTTGGTTTGCCGACGTCAGCCCGTGCCTTGATTTCGCCGCGTGATTTGTTGGCTTCCATTACACCGTGTACGACTTCTCGTAGTATTTGTCCTGCCAAGGTCAGCATGGAGGCGTTTGCATCAGCGGGTAGTGACTCGATGTCAACGCCTGCTCCCTTGCAAAACGCTTCCAGCCCCGCCTGTAATTCTTGCTGGCCGCCTGGGTGTTGCGTGGGTTTAACTTCCTTGTTCAAGCGGCGGGTTTTCAGATGCCAGTCGATACCTGCTGCGCCCGACAATACGGGATGGTCGTCCAGCTCGAATTCATCAATGACTTGCGGATTACTTGGCGCCTTCTCGGCCGTAGCCTTGCTACTGGTTGACTGCTTGGCTGAGTTGTTGGCAGGGACGGCCATACCATAGGCATTGCCCAGTTTAAGCGAATCAGTATTGGAGAAACTTAGCTGCGGTGAACTGCTTAATAGCAGGTCGTTAATGTCGATCTCGACGTTGAGTTCGTCTTGGTCTGTACGCTGTGTTGGCCGCGATTTGCTGCGTGTGGCTTTAAGGGCAGGTGGGGCAGGCACCTGTCCGGTGGTGTCCGCCGGAAAATCATTGCGTTCATCAATGCTGACCAGAATGTCGTAATCACCCATGCGCAGGCGATCACCGTCGTGTAGTTCCTTGGGGCCAAGTTGCGAGAGTGGTATTTCTCCGTCGTTGAGGAAAACGCCATTGCTGCTGACATCTTCCAGCAGCCATCGCCCCTTGTTGAAGCGTACCTCCGCATGGTGGCTGGATATGTAGCGATCTGGGTCGGGTAGAATCCAGTCATTGTCAGCGGAGCGGCCAATGCGTCCACCCGTGACACCAAACAGCCGCGAGCCCATTTTGCCCAGCTGTTGATAATGATCTGAGATCACACGTAATTTAAGTGCCATTCTGCTTCCCGTATGGTGCCGAGCACCGATCCGCCAGTAGCGGACCAAAAACTGCAAATACTGATCGCCGGTTCAATTCGTTGGCCTTACCGAATCCTTAGAGCTGGCCTGTTAGACTGTGCAAATAGCCTAACAACCAGTCGCATTTTCTATATGGCAGTCAGTCACATTTTTAAAGTCGTTTTCACCAATCAGGGCAAGATTTACGAGATCTATGCTCGTAAAGTCAGCCACGGCGAGCTGTGGGGCTTTGTTGAGGTCGAAGAGCTGATTTTTGGCGAAAAAAGCACGGTGCTGGTGGACCCCGGCGAAGAACGGATCAAGGCGGAGTTTGAGGGCGTAAAGCGTACTTACCTGCCCATGCATTCGGTGCTGCGCATCGACGAAGTCCGCAAACAAGGCATCAGCAAAATCAGCGCCGCAGATAACAGCAATGTCACGCAATTTCCGCTGCCGGTGTACACGCCGGGCGGCGAACCGCCGCGTAAATAGAAGCTATCTCAAAATTACTGCGTTCGGCGGAACGTAATCTACCTTCGCTCGCTACATTTTGAGATAGGTTCTAGGTGTACGTCGAGGGTTTTACCGGGGTGAACTGAGGTCTTTCCGGTATCATGCCCACCCCCCGGCAGCGTGGGTTGCCTGTCCGGTATTTCGGTTCACTGATTGGGTCATCATGTTGCTACTTTCTGGTACGCCTGCGCTGTCCGCTTTTCGACTTGCCAAACTGCTTGCGGCCATTCAGGCCAAGGTGCCACAGGTCACCGCGCTAACCAGCCGCTACCTGCATTTCGCCGACCTGTCGCGGCCGTTGAGCGACACCGAGCAGCAGGTGTTGCGCGCCTTGTTGAGCTACGGTCCACGTGAGGGCAGTGAGTCCGACAATAAAGGGCAGTTGCTGCTGGTATTGCCGAGAGTGGGTACGATTTCTCCTTGGGCCAGCAAGGCCACCGATATTGCCCATGTGTGCGGGTTACAGTCGGTTAGCCGGATTGAGCGCGGTATTGCCTACTACGTTCAGGCAGCGGTATCGCTGCCGCCCGCTACGCTGCAGCAGATCGCCAGCGAGCTGCATGACCGCATGACAGAGTCGGTGGTGTTTGAGGTCGAGGCTGCGGCACGGTTGTTCCACCATGAAAGTGCCAAACCGCTGCAACATGTTGATGTGTTGCAAGGCGGTCGAGCGGCACTGATAGTTGCCAACACCAATATGGGATTGGCGTTGTCTGACGATGAAATGGATTATCTGCTGGTCAGCTTTACGCGCCTTGGGCGCAATCCTACCGATGTCGAATTGATGATGTTTGCGCAGGCCAATTCCGAGCACTGTCGCCACAAGATTTTCAATGCTGACTGGATCATTGATGGGCTGCCACAGCCGAAGTCGCTGTTCGCGATGATTCGTAACACGCATGAGAAAAATCCTGCTGGCGTGTTGTCTGCCTACAAGGACAATGCGGCGGTGATGGCCGGTTGGCCGGGGCAGCGCTGGTTTGCGTCGCCGCAATCGCACGAATACATCGCTCACGCTGAACCGATTGATATTTTGATGAAGGTGGAAACGCACAACCATCCCACTGCTATCTCACCGTTTGCCGGTGCGGCGACCGGCTCCGGTGGTGAAATTCGTGACGAAGGTGCAACCGGTTTGGGCAGCAAGCCCAAAGTAGGTCTGTGTGGATTTTCGGTTTCCAATCTGCGTATTCCGGGGTTTGAACAGCCTTGGGAAAATACAGTAGGCAAGCCTGAGCGCATTGCTTCGGCAATGCAGATCATGATTGATGGGCCGTTGGGTGCGGCGGCATTTAATAATGAATTTGGTCGGCCAAATATTCTCGGTTACTTCCGTAGTTTTGAACTGACGCTGAGCAATCCGCAAGGCCGCGCTGCGTTACGTGGTTATCACAAGCCGATCATGATTGCTGGTGGGCTAGGCAATATCCGTCGCCCGCATGTCGACAAACCCGAGATACCGGCACAAGGCAAGATCGTGGTGCTCGGTGGCCCGGCGATGTTGATCGGACTGGGTGGTAGTGCTGCGTCATCAGTGGGCAGTGGTGCCAGTAGTGAAGAGCTGGACTTTGCTTCGGTACAACGCGGCAATCCAGAAATGCAACGGCGGGCGCAGGAAGTGATAGATCGCTGCTGCGCCATGGGCGACCGTAATCCTATTCTGCTGGTGCATGATGTCGGCGCTGGTGGGTTATCCAATGCCATTCCCGAATCCATCGCGCACAGTCATCGCGGTGGGCGCATCAATTTACGCAGCGTGCCTTCTGACGAGCCCGGCATGTCACCACTGGAAATCTGGTGCAACGAAGCTCAGGAACGCTATGTGCTGATCATTGCTGCCGAACGAGTCGCTGAATTCACCGAGCTATGTGAACGTGAACGCTGCCTGTTTGCTGTGGTTGGTGAGCTGACCGATGACGCCTTGCTGCAAGTGAACGATTCGCAGTTCAGTAATCATCCGGTTGATGTGCCGTTGGATGTGATTCTGGGCAAGTCGCCACGCATGACTCGCGATGTCAAACAGTTGCCAGGCGCAAGCGATGCCTTTGCTAGCGAGCGGGTTGAGGTGCGCGATGCCGCGTATCGATTATTGAAGCTACCCACCATCGCGGACAAGAGCTTCCTGATTACCATTGGCGATCGCACGGTGACGGGCTTGGTTAGTCGTGATCAGTTCGTTGGCCCGTGGCAGGTGCCAGTCAGCGATGTGGCGGTCAGCTTGAGTGACTACGAAAATGTGACTGGCGAAGCCATGTCCATGGGTGAACGCACACCATTGGCTTTGTTGAATGCCGCTGCCGCCGCACGCATGTCAGTGGCCGAAGCGATTACCAATATTGCTGCTGCCGACATTGATGCGCTGGATCAAGTAAAACTTTCTGCTAACTGGATGGCTGCCTGTGGCGAGCCGGGTGAAGACGCAGATTTGTATGCGGCAGTAAAAGCCATTGGCGAAGAATTCTGCCCGGCGTTGGGTATTGCCATTCCCGTTGGTAAAGATTCACTGTCGATGAAAACCGTGTGGAATGACGCCGCTGAGCAACATCGCATGGTGGCGCCACTATCACTGATTATTTCTGCCTTCGCGCCAGTGCGCAATGTGCGCCGTACCCTCACGCCGCAGCTGCGTACTGATGTGGGTGATAGCTGTTTGTTGTTTATTGATTTGGCGGCGGGGCAACAACGACTGGGTGGTTCTTGCCTGGCGCAGGTATATGGTCAGATAGCTAACGGCGCACCTGATTGCGACTCTGCTGCGGCATTAGTGGATTTCTTTACCGCACTGACTGAATTGAAACGCGCCGATAAGTTATTGGCCTATCACGATCGCTCTGATGGTGGCTTGTTTGTAACGCTGGCAGAGATGGCCTTTGCGGGTCATTGTGGTATGGAGGTACAGCTGACTTCTGCGCTGGGTGAGGTGGCTGAGGTGGCTGCGCTGTTGTTCAATGAAGAACTGGGTGCCGTCATTCAAGTACGTGCAACCGATGTGGATAGCGTGCAGCAAGCATTTGCAAAGCGGGACGTGGCGGTGCAGATGATCGGTACTGTTAATGCTTCTGCTCGCGTTACGATCAAAGTCAATAATGTCACCGTACTGGATGAGAGTCGTATCGACTTGCATCATGCCTGGTCTGAGACCAGTTACCGTATGCAGGCATTGCGTGATAATCCTGATTGCGCTCGCGAACAGTTCGATTCCGTATTGGACGCCAGCGACCCCGGTTTATCAGTGCAACTCACTTATCAAGCGGATGCAGACATTGCCGCACCTTGCATTGCCCGTAGTGTTAAACCCCGCGTGGCAATTTTACGTGAGCAGGGTGTGAACAGTCAGGCGGAGATGGCGGCAGTATTCGCGCGTGCTGGTTTTACTGCGATTGATGTACACATGACAGACCTGATCAGCGGTCGTCGTCAGCTGGATGAATTCAAAGGCTTGGTTGCCTGCGGTGGCTTTTCCTATGGCGATGTATTGGGCGCAGGCGAGGGCTGGGCTAAATCAATTCTGTTCCATGGCGCTACCCGCGAGATGTTCTCCGCCTTCTTTATACGTCCCGACACCTTCACCCTGGGTGTGTGTAATGGCTGTCAGATGCTGGCGGCATTGAAGTCAATTATTCCTGGTGCAGAGCACTGGCCGCGATTTGTGCGCAATCGTTCAGAACAGTTTGAAGCGCGCTTCAGCATGGTAGAAGTGGTGAACTCACCGTCGCTATTGTTTGCCGACATGCATGGCTCACGCCTGCCGATTGCGGTGTCGCATGGTGAAGGCTTTGCGGAGTTTGCTAATGCCACTACACAGCAACAGTTTTTACAGCAACAACAGCTGGCGATGCGCTTTATCAATAACGCTGGTGTCGTAACAGAAACCTATCCCGCCAATCCCAATGGGTCGCCACTAGGTATCACTGCGGTGACCAGCCTTGATGGTCGCGTTACGGCGATGATGCCGCATCCAGAGCGTGTATATCGCACCGTGCAGAATTCGTGGTATCCACGCGAGGCTGGTGTTGATAGCGGCTGGATGCGGCTATTCCGCAATGCACGGCGTTGGGTTGGGTGAGTGGACGAATATGACGTAGATACCCAGCAAGGCGTAGGGCACAGTAAGCACAGCGCACTGCGCCGTCTTGTTGATTGCATGCCTAACAAACAAAACCAGCACATAAGCTGTGCTGCGAAGAATTTGTCCAATTTACAAGATTCTGCTACACAAAATCACGTAACTGCTTTCAGCGGCGTCACGTTGTTACTACGCTCATCAGCAAAGTAACGCCGCATCTGTAATGCTTGTTTTAATTTGCCGCGTCGGATATAGCACTGGTAAAGCAGGTCTTTCATCACTTCCAGCAACACGCCTGCATACAGGGCATCGAGGGTGGGCAGGGTGTCCATATCCGTTTCTTTATCCAGCAATATGCGTGTGATCAGGTTGAAGCACTCCTGATCTAGGCCAGCCAACTCACGTATTTGCACCAGCAAATCAACTACTTTTGTGCGGCCATTGTCACCAAGGTCTTTGCATAGCGTCTGTGTGGCGCGGCGACACAGCGAAGCAAAACCGTTGTAGGCACCATGGCTGTAACACTGCAAGGCTTCTTTGAATAACAGTTCGCAGTTGCTGGGTAAGTAGGTGTAGTTGAATCTTTCGCGAGGGTGTTCCAGTTCAACGAACTGAGTGCCGAGTTCAATGCGCTGCTCGGTATAAAACTTGACCGGGTACTTGATGAATACAGGTGAGTTGCAGGCATCGCAGCGATACACAATACCGATATGGGTGGGGCGGTGTGTGCGTAGCACTGACCATAGCGGTGTGGATACCGGCGTCATGTGTGCCAGTACTTGGCAATGGGGACAGTTCAACGTCAGGCCAGTGCCAGCGTGATGTAGTTGTCCGTGGGTGTCGAGGTGAGTCGACATGGTTGAACCCTCTGCGCGCGTTGGTTTCAGTCTAGCACGCTGTTGGAGACAGATGATCCGGTAGAGTTTGCTGATGACGAGGTGACTTCGCTCGATGTGTCGTCCGTTGTATCGCTGTTGTTCTGCGTCTGACGGTTGAACTCATTGACGAAGGCAGGTTTCGCTACCGAGGTGGGGGATGCGGCAGGTGCTACGGGACTGGGCGAGTTAATTTGTCGGGCTACCAGCTGGTTCTCCTGAAAATACAGGTGGTAGCGCAGGCCATTCTGCAGCGGTAGCATGCCGGTTTTGATGAGACGCGTACTCAAGGCTGTCAGCAATTTCGAGTGTTGGGTTTGCCAGGCCCAAAGATGAATGCCGGGGTTACGACTGAGTGAATAGCTACTCGCATAGCCTTCTGCGTCGTTTTTGCCGCTCTTCGCTGGATTGATACCGTACAGCTGTTCCAGTCGAATATTGCTGCTTAAGCCGAACCATGTCGTCCAGCCGTGCCATTGCAGCAGTCGTGCCTGCATCTCCCAGCGATCACCCTGCAAGGTGAATACTTGCAGATCACCTGCCGGAATGCGTAGTAGCCGCACGCGAAAGCTATCTGCCCCGGATTTCTCGATGCTCAATTCAGCCAGTGGTTCGCCCGGCCGCAGTCGTGCATAGGTGTTGAAGTTGAGCGCCAGTGCCAGTAGCAATGCGCCGCTGACAAACAGTAATGCACCGCTTACACCGTGCAGCACCGCCGAACGGTCGCGGTGAATATGATGGCGCTGATAGCCGATGGCAATCAGCACGACACCAAAACCCGCCAGAGTTAATGCAAGTGCAGTTGAGTCCATGTTTATAGTGGCGCGTTACGCCAGTCTTAGCCACCCAGCTTTTTATATTTCAATCGATGTGGTTGATCTGCGTCCACACCTTTACGTCGTTTGAGATCCTCACTGTACTCCGCATAGTTGCCTTCAAACCAGACTACTTCTGAATTGCCCTCAAACGCCAGAATGTGCGTGGCAATGCGATCCAGAAACCAGCGATCATGTGAGATAACCACGGCACAGCCGGGGAAGTTCAGTAATGCTTCTTCCAGCGCTCGCAGCGTTTCCACGTCAAGATCATTGGTGGGTTCATCGAGCAGGATGACATTGCCGCCACTCTTGAGAATTTTCGCCAGATGTACGCGGTTGCGTTCACCGCCCGAGAGTTCACCAATCAGTTGTTGCTGCTGGGTACCACGGAAGTTGAAGCGACCCACATAGGCGCGTGATGAGGTTTCGTAATTACCTACTTTGATGACTTCCAGTCCACCGGAAATCTCGGTCCACACGGAGTTTTTGTCGTTGAGCGACTGACGTGATTGATCTACATAGGCCAGTTGCACGGAAGGGCCGAGGCGCAGCTCGCCGCTATCGCTGGTTTCCTGACCAGTTAGCGTGCGGAACAGTGTGGTTTTACCCGCACCGTTAGGACCAATAATGCCGACGATGCCACCGGCGGGCAGATTGAAGTTCAAGTTGTCGTACAGCAGTTTGTCACCGAAGGCTTTTTTCAGGCCAACCGCTTCAATGACCAGATCGCCAAGTCGTGGGCCGGGCGGAATGTAAATTTCATTGGTTTCATTGCGCTTCTGAAATTCTTGCGAAGACAGCTCGTCAAAGCGTTGCATACGCGCCTTGCTTTTGGCCTGCCTTGCCTTGGGGTTCTGGCGGACCCATTCGAGTTCGCGGGCAAGCATCTTTTGTAGTGCTTCCTGTTGGCGTTCTTCGACCGCAAGGCGTTGGCTCTTTTGTTCCAGCCAGTTGGAGTAATTGCCTTCCCACGGAATGCCGTGACCGCGATCCAGTTCGAGAATCCAGCCGGCGACGTTGTCGAGGAAGTAGCGATCATGGGTGACCGCAATAACTGTTCCCGGATACTCTTCCAGAAACCGTTCCAGCCACGCTACGGATTCGGCATCCAGATGGTTGGTGGGTTCATCCAGTAACAGCATGTCGGGCTTGGATAGCAGCAAGCGGCACAGTGCGACGCGGCGGCGTTCACCACCGGAAATCTTGCTCACGTCCGCATCCCAGGGCGGCAGACGCAATGCATCACCGGCGACTTCCAGCGTGCGCTCCAGATCCCAGCCGTTTTTGGCGTCGATGGCATCCTGCAATTTGGCTTGCTCGTCGAGCAGCTTGGTCATGTCATCCGGATCAAGCTCGGGGTCAGCAAACTTGTCGCTCACCGCGTTGAAACGATCAATCAGACTTTGTACTTCGGCGACGCCCTCTAGCACATTGCCGCGCACGTCCTTGGTGACGTCCAGCTGTGGCTCCTGCTCCAAATACCCAATTTTCGTGCCCGGCTGCGCCCGCGCTTCGCCATTAAATTCTTTATCAATGCCGGCCATGATACGTAGTAATGTCGATTTGCCCGAGCCATTCAGACCCAGTACGCCGATCTTGGCACCAGGGAAAAACGACAGAGAAATATCACGCAGAATGAAGCGCTTCGGCGGCACCACCTTGCTAACGCGATTCATGGTGTAAATGAATTGAGCCATTGCTTAGAATCCGGACAATTGAAAAGACGCCGAATGATACAGCAGCGGGCGGCGCTGAACGAATTGGTGCAGTAACAGGAGAGCAATCATGGTGGCCGTGTCGTCCAAACCTAGGGTGCGTGTCAATTGCTTCGCGATTTCACTTGATGGTTATGGTGCGGGCCCTGCTCAGGATCTCGGCAACCCACTGGGTGTGGGTGGTATGGCTCTGCACCAATGGACCTTTGCTACGCGCACCTTTCAGCACGTGCATGGTGATGGAGGCGGCGCAACGGGCGTCGATGATGATTTTGTGGCACGCGGCTTTGCTAACGTGGGTGCGTGGATTCTCGGTCGCAACATGTTCGGATCGCAGCGTGGTGCGTGGCAGGACGAAGACTGGAAAGGTTGGTGGGGTGACAACCCACCGTATCACACGCCTGTTTTTGTATTGAGTCACTATCCGCGTGCTTCAATCATCATGGATGGCGGCACCACGTTTCACTTTGTGACTGACGGGATCAACCGCTGCGTTACAGCTGGCGATGAATGCCGCTAATGGACAGGATGTTCGCCTTGGCGGTGGCGTCGCAACCATTCGACAGTATCTACGCGCTGGACTGATCGACGAGTTGCATCTTGCCATTGCGCCAGTATTGCTGGGTTGTGGTGAGCACCTACTTGCAGGTATTGACTTGCCTGGGCTTGGTTACCAGTGCACTGAACATGTCACCACACCTAACACAACGCACGTTGTCATCACTAAGGGCAAGTAGGGTGAGTTTGGTTAACTAGGGTGGTTCTACCATACTAACAAAATGTCGTAACCGTGTCGGATCGGTCAGCGTTCAATCGTCTTTTAGATATTCATCGGAGAATTTCTATGCTGTATGCGATTTTTTGCTATCAAGCTGAAGGCGAGGTATGCGCCATGTCCAACGAACAGGATGCGGCGATGATGGCTGAGCTGGCGGTGGCCAAGCAGCAGGCGGGAGCCAAAGTGAAGTTTGGGCCGACTGCGCGTCTGATGCCGACCACGGCGGCAGTTACAGTACGTGAAGGACGCGAGCTGATCGTTATGGATGGCCCTTTCGCAGAAACGAAAGAGCAACTGTTGGGTTTTTATGTACTGGAAGCGGCCTCACTGCAAGCAGCAATTGACGCTGCATGCACGCTGGCTGGGCCACGCGTTGCAGTGGGTTTGCAAGGCGCGCTGGAAGTGCGACCCATTCACTATTTCGATCTTGGTCCTGCGATGTGAACGATCTGAGCTGGATTGATACCGCGTTAACCGCTGCACGGCCGCAGTCGGTAGCAGCATTGTTGCGTTATTTTCGCGATCTGGATATTGCCGAAGAAGCGTTTCAGGAAGCCAGCCTGCGTGCCCTGCAGCGCTGGCCAGAAAATGGCCCGCCGCGTAATCCAGCTGCGTGGTTGATTATGGTGGGGCGTAACTTTGCGGTGGATCAGTTACGTCGCAATCACCGCAATACAGCTTTGCCAGATGATGAAGCGCTGGTTGATCCGGATGTGAATGAAAACACCTTGGCTGAGCGGCTGGATAATTCACAGTATCACGATGATATCTTGCGGCTGCTGTTTGTGTGCTGCCATCCAGATTTACCTGTGACGCAACAAATTTCCTTGGCGTTACGAATTGTTTCTGGCTTGTCAGTAAAGCAAATCGCGCGTGCCTTTCTGATCAACGAGCGCGCCATGGAGCAGCGTATTACTCGCGCCAAGCGGCAGGTTGCTGCCGCTGGTATTGAGTTTTCCACACCCGGTGCAGTGGAACGCTCTGAGCGCTTGGGTGTTGTCGCAGCAATGATTTATCTGCTGTTCAATGAAGGCTATTCGTCCAGCGCCAGTGATGCACATGTACGCACTAAACTATGTGATGAAGCTATTCGACTGACACGGTTGCTATTGCATCTGTTTCCCGGGGAGCCAGAAATTATGGGCTTGCTGGCTTTGATGCTGTTGCAACATGCTCGTGCGAGCACTCGCTTGGATGCCGATGGCAATGTGGTGTTACTCGAGTACCAGGATCGCTCGCGCTGGAATCGCGAGCTGATTGGCGAAGGGGTGGCGATGGTAGACAAGGCACTGCGCCATCATCATCCCGGACCGTACCAGGTGCAGGCCGCGATTGCCGCGTTGCATGCTCGCGCAGCACGTGCAGAAGATACGGCCTGGAATGAGATTGATCAGTTGTATGCGGCACTGGAACGGTTACAACCATCGCCAGTGATTACGCTGAATCGAGCCGTAGCTGTCAGTAAGGCGCGGGGTGCGGAGGCGGCGTTAGAAATGATTGAGCCCTTGGCTGATTCACTGAATGGCTATTTCAGTTTCTTTGGTGTTAAAGGCGCGTTGCTGATGCAGCTGGGTCGTCACGAACAGGCGCGGGTGTCCTTTGAACGTGCCATTGTTCTGGCTAATACCGTGGCCGAAGCTAGCCACATTCGTATGCACCTTGATAGGTTGACAGCCGATGGCGGTGACGCGGAAGTGGCAAAAAATATTTAGTTTGCTTGTCGGGGCCAGCGAAGCTGATTCGTTCTTTAGTTATCTCGGTAACAAAACCGTATCGGCCTATGGAGGAGAAACGCTATGACTATCATCAAGCAAAAAATTGTTCCACATCTGTGGTTCGACAAACAAGCAACAGAAGCAGCAAGCTTTTATTGTTCTGTCTTTCCAGATTCACGAATTACCAGTATCGTTAAATTGCGTGATACGCCGTCCGGCGATTGTGATGTTCTCTCGTTTACGCTTTCAGGCCAGCCTTTTATGGCGATCAGTGCGGGCCCGCTTTTCAAATTCAATGAGTCAATTTCATTCATGGTGTGTTGCGACACGCAGGCGGAAATTGACTACTACTGGGAAAAGCTTTCTGCGGTTCCGGAATCCGAACAGTGCGGTTGGCTGAAGGACAAGTATGGGCTGTCATGGCAGATCGTCCCCTCTGGCTTAGGCGAAATGATGCAATCCAACGATACAGGGCAAGTAGAGCGAGTCACTCAGGCGTTCCTCAAGATGAAGAAATTTGATATTGAAGCGTTACACACAGCTTATGGTAATGATCATTAACTACATCAGGAGTTAAACGATGAGCAGCAATCCCGTCATCTGGTTTGAAATTTATGTGCAGAATGAGGTGGTCCCAACAAACCGAACAGATGGATAAGTGACGGCGTTGCTCTGTGAGGCGAAGATATCGCCTTGAATCAGGAGCAATCATGAGCAAGAGATCCAGACGTAATCATTCACCGGGGTTCAA
>JBFXCU010000029.1:0-24710 GCA_050181835.1 Steroidobacteraceae bacterium
TATTCCGTCGACTCAAGGGCTTTCGCCGCATCTTCAGTCGCTTCGACAAGCTCGATCTGGTGTTCATTGCCTTCATCTACTTCGCCCTCATCGTCGAAGGTCTGCGCTAGTGTTAACAGGCCCTAGGTTATTTACCCAGAAACTGCCACTCATAGGCAAAGCGCAACTGATCGTAGTCGCGCTTCAGCTTGGCCGGGAAGGGATCAAATGGGGCAGCGCGTTTAAGAATGTTCAGCGCTGCTTGATCCATCGCCGTATCGCCGCTGGATTGTTGAATCACTGCGGATTTCAACTTGCCGTCAGCGGTAATAATTACTTCCACCACGGGATTGCGGTGTTTCAACCCACTGCGTGCGGCGAGTGGATAATTCAACGTGCCAATATGTTCGATCTTGCGTTTCCAGCCATCCAGATAAGGTGCCAGTCGTGATTCGCGTGTATCCGGGGTGATGAACGCTTCACGGGTGTGCTCGCCCCGCAAGCGCAGTTCATCATCAATCAAACTGCTGGTGATTGGGTTGGGTGGCGTGGGCGACAGCGCCAATGGCGATTCATTGCTGCGCGTCGGTAGCTCGGTACCGCTTTGATAGGCCAGTGCCGCGCGTTCGGCACGACTGGCCACTACTTCAACCGCAGCGCGGCCTGCCAGCGCTTGCGAAAACTTCAGCGCATTGCCATCGGCGCTGCCGTCATTCGTCGCGGCCATGGGTGAGTCGGCGGGATTGGCGGCGCGTTCGCGCTTTTGCGTATTGCCATTGCCGACTTGGCTGCGCTGCGCCAGATACACCGCATCGGAATTGGCTTCACGGCTGGGGCTGTTATCTGTCAGTAACAACACTTCCAGTGTCGGCGCAGGCCCTTTGCTCTGACCGATCGGGCTGATGAAGGTCACGCCGGTAATCACGATCACATGCAACAACCCGACCAGAAATAACGTAGTGACCAGGCGATCCCGCACCGGCGCAATGCCTTCGCGCTGCTGACCGATGCCTTGCAGCTCCAGCGCGGCGGCATCAAGCAGCGTTGATGAATTGGGGTGAGATGAGTTCACTGTTCTGTAGAGTAAATGATGGTTTGCTGGATCGAGTGAGCGGCGATGGCCTTGGGGTTCCACTGCAAGCGTGCATACAGTGCCGCAGTCACTTCAATCTTGCCAGTGGCATCAATGCGCAACACTTCACGAATGTTCATGCGTGCGGCGATCTCACGCCAGTGTTCCGGGCCGCCCGCCATTAGCGCGGTGGAGGCGGCGTCCGCGAGTGTGGCACTGCTGGCGATGACCGTGACTGCCTGGGTGTGGGTGATGGGTGCGCCGGTATGCGGATCGAGCAGGTGATGAATACGTTGTCCTTGTACGGTGGTACTGCGCTCATAGTCGCCAGAGGTGGAAATGCTTTCGCCCCCATGCAATTGCAAGCTGCCTAACGCCTGTAGCGAGCGCGGCTCGCGGACTGCTACCTGGGTGGCTGATACCGGCAATGACGGGCCCATCAATATGATCTGTCCGCCCAGATTCAGGCTGGCTTGAGCAATGCCTGCCTGCCGCAATTTCTGCATCGCCAGATCCAGCGCGTAGCCTTTGGCAATGGCGCCCAGATCGATTTGCAGGTCACGGCGCGTGCTGCTGACGCGGTAATCGCGCAGTTGCAGATCAGCCAGTGTCGGGCGCGACTGTCGCCAGACCGTGAGTCGCTCGGCGGTGGGCAGGGCGGTGAGGGCGGCAGCTTGACTATCGGCGAAACCCCAGGCCACTGTCATCGGTGCCACAGCAGGATCAAAGTAACCCTCGCTCGCCTGATGCAGTTGCAATGCCTGTTGCAGCAACCCGGCGAGGGAATCCGATACGGTGAAGCTGTTTCCCCGCACCAAGGCAGCATTGAGTTGCTTGAGTTCGCCTTGCGGATTCTGCGTCCAGGGATACCAATCGGTGCCTTGCTGCAGCAGTTGCTGTTCAAGCTGGCGGCTTATGGTGGCTGCCTGCGTTGGGCTGCTGGCCCACAACGACAGCTGCACCTGCGTGCCCATCGCCAGGAATTCACTGTCATAGCGCTGTGGTACCGCTTCCGTGCAGGCCACTAAGCCGCTGCATAACAGCAGCAGCCCCGCCAGCCGATCAAGCGCGACGCTTCTCAATGGCTTCAATCAACAGGCTGGCAATATCACATTTGAACTGCTTGTCGAGTTCGCGGATGCCGGTGGGGCTGGTGACATTGATTTCAGTGACGTAACCACCGATCACATCAATACCGACAAACAGCATGCCGCGCTCGCGCAGTGCCGGACCGATCTGGCTGACCAGCCAGCGATCACGGTCATTGAGTTCACGGCCCATGCCCTGAGCGCCAGCAGCGAGGTTGCCACGGTTGTCGTTGGCAGAGGGAATGCGTGCCAACGCGTAAGGCGCTGCCTCGCCATCAATGATCAAGATACGCGAGTCGCCACTGTCGACGATTTCCGGCAGGTATTTCTGCACGATGGCAAAGCGATTGCCGTAACCGGTCATGGTCTCAAACACGACGTTGGCGTTTTTATCGCCATTCTTGATAACGAAAATCGATCGACCGCCCATGCCATCCAGTGGTTTGCAGACGATCTGCTGGTGCTCATGCAGGAAGGCGTGCATGTCCCCCATGTCGCGGGTAATGAGCGTAGGCGCGCAGCATTGCGGGAACCATGCGGTGTACACCTTCTCGTTCATGTCGCGCAGCCCAGCAGGCTTGTTGACTACCAGCACTCCCTCGGTCTCGGCCCGTTCCAGGATATAAGTGGCGTAGATGTATTCCATATCGAAGGGCGGGTCCTTACGCATCAGAATGACGTCCATGCTGCTCAGTCGTTCGGTATGTTCGGCGCCCAGTGTTGCCCAATTTTCATTGTCATCGCGTACTTCCACCGGATGCACCCGTCCCCAAGCCACGCCATCGCGCAGCCATAGATCGCGTTGTTCCAGATAAAACAACTCATGGCCACGCTGTTGTGCAGCCAGCATCATGGCGAGAGTGGAGTCCTTGGCGGGTTTGATGCCTTCAATCGGATCCATCACGATGGCGATTCGCAAACGTCGCTTACTCATGGTTGGTCTGTACTAATCACGTCAAAGCCTCAAATTGCAAAAAATATGACTGTCCGACTCGCTGCGCCTGTCGGTTTTGCGCACTGTGCCGCAGAGCGAGTCGTGACGAGCTTCATACTATACGCAGGACAGCGATGGCAGTGACTATATCAATATGTTAAAACCGATTCGCTGCAAAAAGCCCCAGTTGTGTGGGGCCTGGGACACAGCACTGAGGTATTCACGATGAATGGGGCAACTGCCGAAAAATTGCGTCTGGCTGGGTTGAAGGTGCTGGTCATCGATGACAGCAAAACCATCCGCCGTACCGCCGAAACTCTGCTGGTCAAAGAGGGTTGTGAGGTATTCACCGCCGTGGATGGCTTTGATGCCTTATCCAAGATCGCGGATCATCAGCCTGATATTGTCTTCGTTGACATCATGATGCCGCGTCTGGATGGCTATCAGACCTGCTCGTTGATCAAGCACAACAAAGTATTTAAGGCCATTCCGGTGATCATGCTGTCCAGCAAGGATGGCCTGTTTGACCGCGCCCGTGGTCGTATTGTTGGTTCGGAGCACTACCTGACTAAACCCTTTACTAAGGATGAGCTACTCAGTGCCATTGAAACCCATGTCGGACATCTGGCGTCGTAAAGGGAGGCGGTCATGGCTCTGATCCTGATAGTTGATGATTCGCCTACCGAAGTCCATGCGATGAAAGTCGCACTGGAACGGCATGGCTATCAGATTGAATCGGCTGTTGATGGCGCTGAAGCCTATGAAAAAGCCCGGCAGATGAAGCCCGATCTGATTTTCATGGACGTGGTGATGCCGGGGGTAAACGGCTTTCAAGCCACTCGCAAGCTAGCTGGCGACCCGAGCACCAAAGAAATCCCCATTATCATGGTGACCTCCAAAGATCAGGAAACTGATCGCATCTGGGGCATGCGCCAAGGTGCGGTGGATTACCTGGTCAAACCGGTGTCGGCCGAAAGGCTGCTGGCCAAAGCTCGCGCGGCGTTGGCTAGTTGATATGGTTAGCTAAGGATTACGCATGAGTGTCACTGAACTGCGGTCGTTATTGGACAAGCCATACGAGCTGCTGCTGGAAATAGAGCAGCGCGCGCGCGCGGCACAAGCCGGGCAGGTGCGTGATGCGCAGTCCGGTGCTGAATGGGTGGGCGTGGCATTTCGCTTGGGCGCAGAAACCTTTCTGCTCGCCCGTGAAGAAACCCGCGAAGTCATGGGAGTGCCCACTTTTCTGACTCGCGTACCGGGTGCGCGCCCCTGGATTCGCGGCTTGGCCAACGTGCGGGGTCAATTGCTGCCGGTGGTGGATCTGCGCGCTTTCTTGGGCGGCGGTGCGGCACCGATTGGCCGCAATGCGCGCATTCTGGTGGTGAACAACCGTGATGTGCCCGCTGGTTTGTTGGTGGATGAGGTGCTCGGGTTCCGGCGTTTTAACGATAGCGAATTCACCGCCCAGCCACCTACTACGCTGCTGAGTTGTGATCGGTATCTGGCGGGCGCCTTCCGGCGCAGCGGTGAAGTGGCACCAGTATTTGGGTTGGGTGCGTTGCTGGAAAGCACCGAGTTTTTGATGGGCGCGGCGCACTAGGATTAAGAGAAGGCAATGGCAATGGCAAGCAAGAACAATTTCAAGATGGCTAGCCTGCGTTATTCGCCGGTACTAATGCTGATTGCACTGCTGTCGATCATTGGCGCGGCGGTTTGTCTGCTGTTGAATATCGCACTGGTGGGTATCAATCTCACCGCAGTGTTACTGGGTGTGGCGGCTATTGCCGTTGCTGCGTTGATGCTGATCCATTGGATCACTGCGGATATCCGTGGTGCGGCAGAAAAACACCGTATTCAAAATGAACGCAATCAGGAAGCGATTTTGCGTTTGCTGGATGAGATCACCAATCTGGCTGAAGGCGATCTGACTGTTAAAGCCACCGTGTCCGAGGACATTACTGGCGCGATTGCTGATTCCATTAACTATGCCATTGAAGCCCTGCGTGAACTGGTTACCACCATTAACAAGACCGCAGTGACACTGGATGGATCAGCGCGTCAGGCGCTGGCTTCCTCCGGGCATTTGGCGCAAGCCTCGGTACAACAGGCCAAGCAAGTCAGCGCAGCCTCGGAGTCGGTGGTGGCAATGGCGTCTTCAGTTGAAGAAGTGTCCGGTAACGCTGAGCGCTCCGCTGACGTGGCGCGGCATTCGGTTGATGTGGCACACAAGGGCAGCGATGCCGTGCGTCGCACCATCGATGGCATGAACACCATTCGCGAAGCTATTCAAGAAACCTCCAAGCGTATCAAGCGACTCGGTGAAAGCTCACAGGAGATCGGCAACATTGTTGAGCTGATCAACGACCTGGCAGAGCAAACCAATATCCTAGCGTTGAACGCTTCGATTCAAGCTTCTATGGCTGGCGAGGCGGGGCGCGGTTTTGCCGTGGTGGCTGATGAAGTGCAACGACTGGCCGAACGCGCGGCGCAGGCTACCAAGCAGATTGAAGTATTGGTGCGCACTATTCAGTCTGATACCAACGAAGCCGTGGTCTCAATGGAACGCAGCACTACCGATGTGGTGGGCGGCGCGTTGCTGGCGGAGAATGCTGGTGCCGCGCTGGAAGAAATTGAATTGGTCTCGAATCAGATCGCAAGCTTGGTGCAGAATATTTCGGCCAGTGCGCGCCAGCAATCTGAGTCGGCGCAGAACATCGCGCGCAATATGCAGGTGCTGCGTGAAATCAGCTCACAGACAGCCGATAACAGTGCGGCCACCTCGACTTCTATCAGTAAGCTGGCGCAGCTGTCAGGCTTGATGCGTAAGTCAGTGGCAGGGTTCCGCTTACCGGAAATTTTTGCCGACAAGCCACCGGTGAACTCCACCACCGGCGCTGTAGCAAGCAACAAATCGGCGGCCAACGACGTGGTGAAAAAAGTCAGCAGGCAGTCCGCCTGATGTGGTCAGCAACAATGAAGAATTATTTTTTGATGATGGTCGTGATCGCCGGAGCGCCAAACGCATGAGTGAGGTATCGACACAGACACTGCATATGGTCGCACGTGAATTGAACGTCGAGCTGAATGATGCGCGTGCGGCGCTGGAGCTGTTTGGCGAACAACAGGATCAAGCAGCTGTGCTGGCTAACTGCCGTACGCATTTGCGGCAAGTAAGAGGTGCCTTACGGTTGGTTGAAGTATTCGGTGCTGCGTTGCTGGTTGAAGAAATGGAGCAGCTAGCACAGTACTTGATCGACAACATTGCTGAGCAGCGGCATCTGGCCGAAGGTCTGGATGCGTTGATGCGTGCAATGGTGCAATTGCCCACTTATCTGGAACGCGTAATGGGCGGCGGTCGTGATATGGCCCTGATTTTGTTACCGTTGCTCAACGATTTACGCGCCGTGCGCGGTCATCCGCTGCTGTCGGAAGGCACCTTGTTGCTGCTCAATCTGAGTTCAGACAAACAAGCTAATCCGGTATTGCCCGCTGCGGGTGAGTCGGCGCTCACCGTGTCGCACTGGTCGCGCAAAATGCGCACCCGCTTTCAACTTGGGTTGCTGGGGTGGATCAAGGGCGAACGTATTGATCAAAATCTGGAAATCATGGCGCGCGCTGCCGAAAAACTGGAGCAGACTGCGACTACACAAGCAGTATTCCAGCTGTGGTGGGTGGTAGGTGCGGTCATTGAAGCCCTGCGTGATAAAGGACTCGAAGGTACTGCTTCAGTAAAGCGCTTACTGGGTCAGGCAGACCGGCAGATGAAACGCCTATATGAAATGGGTGAGCAGCACTATTGCCAACAGCCACCTTTGGATCTGTTGAACAACTTGTTGTACTACGTGGCGCGCTCAACCAGCAACAATGCGCGAGTAACCGCAGTGCGTGCGTCGTTTCGCTTGAATGAATTGTTACCACTTGATGAGCAGGTAGAAGCAGCACGCGAAAGCCTGTCTGCGCCTTCGATTAAGTTGATGAACACCGTGGCCAGCGCCATCAAGGAAGACTTGGCACGCGTCAAAGACGCGCTGGATCTGTTTGTCCGTAAAGATGGTGCGCAACTGCAAGAACTGGCACCGCAGCTGGAGTTGCTGCGAAAGATTGGCGACACGCTAGGGGTGCTGGGGCTGGGCGAATTGCGAGAAAGCGTGCAACGGCAAACCGCTGCGTTGCAGTCTCAGTTGCATAACAACACCACGCCCGATGAAGCCACGCTGATGTTGATGGCCGCTGCCTTAATCAAGGTTGAAGACAGTCTGGACGCACAGTTAATTGGCTTGATCATGCCGATCAAGACCGATGCGACGGCGGATACTGAACAGCAAACAGTGACTGGCGACGATGGCGAGTTCCGACAAGTGTCGGCAGCGGTATTGCGCGAATGTATTGTCAATATGGCGCGTATCAAGGAAGCCATCGGGCAGGCACTGGAACGGCCGGGCGAAGCGCAGGCGCTGGATCAACTACCGCATCTCATTCGTGGCATTACCGCCGGCTTGTTGATGCTGGGTAAATCGCGTGCGGTGGAGGTAACCGAGCGGATTCGTGTGGCACTGGCACGTTATGCACGCCCGGATTTGTTACCGCAGATGTCGGAAAAAATGGATCGTCTGGCCGATGCAATCGTTGCTGTTGAATACTACCTGGAGACCTTGCAAGCGGGACGCAGTGATCCTTGGTACATGCTGGACAACGCAGAAAACTGCTTGCGTGCGTTGGATGCGCTGGCTACTGGCGCTACTGGCTTGACCCGCCTGCCGCAGCAGCTGCAACCAAGTGCACCGGTTGATCAGACCGTAGCGATCGAGCCACCCTATGGTTATGGCACCGCTGTGCCGCTGGATACTGAGCGCACGGTGGTATTTGGTGGTGCCGATACACCTAGCGCGGCTGCAATCCACTTTGCCTTGCCGCCGGTGCTGCTGCGGCCCGATGACAAGTCCGACCCTGAGCTGTTGGAATTGTTTATTGAGGAAGCGCGCGACGAAGTGTTGCGGTTACAGAGTTTGCTACCGCGTTGGGACGTCAATCCGCTGGATCAAGAGGCGTTAATTGGCTTGCGCCGTTCATTCCATACGTTGAAAGGCAGTGGTCGCCTGGTGGGTGCATTGCTGATTGGTGAGTTTGCTTGGTCAATGGAAGGCATCCTCAATCGTATTATCAACCAGACATTAGAGCGCACTCCCGAAATTTTGCAGGTATTTCAGCAGGCGGTGCAGGTCTTGCCTGAACTGATTGAACAACTGGAAGCAGGCCGCGCGCCTGAGCAGAACGTTGCTGCGTTGGTCGCCAAGGCTCATGCTTTGGGGCAAACCTATCCAGCAGCATCACACGGCACTGCCACCGTTGAGCAGCTAGGTCTAAGTGCAGAAGCGGAGGCGCAGCCCCACCAGTCCACTACCGTGGCAAGTATGGACCCAGCCCTGCATGATATTTTCGCCAAAGAAGTGGCCGGTCATCTGGCCGCGATTCGTGACTATTCCAATAACTGCATGGAGTTGCTGGCACCTTACTTAGTGACCGAATCGTTGTATCGCGCCTGCCATACTTTGAATGGTGCATCCAAGACAGCAGGAGCACGTCATGGCATCAAGATTGCTGCGCCGCTGAATCATTACATCAACAAGCTGTTCGACAATGGTGTGCCGCTGCCAGCCGAAGGCCTGCAGGTGTTGCGCGATTCGGTCAACGCCATAGAGCACATCGTTGCCAATCTCAACGAGAACACCGTGTTTTTCAGTTCGCAGATGGACATTGCTGCTCGTCTGGAACGTTTGGAGCAAGAGCTGGATATGCAGCTGGCGCAGCGACAGCGGTCATCTATTGATGCAACCAGCGAAAGCCCCGTGCTGTCAGAGTTGATTGCAGCGGCGGCACAGACGGATGGCTCTGCTGAAATAAGCTCCGATCAGTGGATCGAACTCAGCTTTGATGACCTGCATGATGTGGTGGATCAGCACAGTGTCGATGTTGAGGATGGTCAACAGCTGTTTATTGACGAAACCATGCAGGACCCGGTTAAAGAACTGCTGCCAACCGCAGTGGAGGAAGAGCCACAAACGATTGTGGAAACCGCCTCTTGGGCTGCTAATTTTGCTGCCCCAGTGCTGGACGAACAGCATGTGGCCAGGCATGACGAGAGCGTGGACCTGTCTCCGCCATCAATACTTGACGTGCCACCAGCGGCTGCGGTGGACGAAGTGAATGAAGTGGATGAGGCGTTTGATGCAGACATCGCCGCCATCTTTACTGAGGAAGCTTCAGAGCTGCTGGAGGCGGCTGACACCAGCTTGCAAGCTTGGCAAGCGGATCGTAACGATCAAAAAAACGTATCGGAATTGAAGCGCGCGCTGCATACGCTTAAAGGCGGTGCGCGCATGGCAGGCATTCGTTCCATGGGGGATTTAAGTCATGAACTTGAATCATTCATGGAGTTGGTTGAGCTGGGTACCGTGCCTGCTGATGAGCAAGTGTTCAGTGTCTTGCAAAGCAGTCTTGATGAACTCAATCGCATGCGCGATACGGTTAATCAGGGACGACGCGCCACTGGTGCGCAGCATTTGATCACTACCCTGCAGGCGTTGGGCCGTGGTCAGGGCGCACCTGCACCTGTTGCACCCACTGTAGAACCAGTGCAGGCACCTGAGGTGTGGGACACGGAAGATGCATTGCTAGCTGAGGCGGAAGCGCTACTAGTAGAGTCACCAGAAGCGGCACCAGAAGCGGCACCAGAAGCAGAAACCCCGGCAACAGAGATAGATATCGAAGCAGAGTTTGGTATGGAAGATTTGGCGCAAGATGCTCATGCGCCGCAAGTTGCGCCGCCTATCGAAGCAACGCTCGATTTTGAATTGCCGGATATCATGCAGATCCCGGAGCTAGTACTGCCTGACGTGCCGGATACCAGTGTGGAAGCGGCCACCGATCTGAATATTGATATCGCTCCTGTGCCAACAACTGAACCGCCTACGCTTTCTGAGGTGGTGGCAGAAAGTACCGAGCTAGACATAGTCCAACAGGTTCCGACGGCGTTGCCGCCGGGACGTACGCAGGTTGCACACGAACGGGGTGAAGTGGCGCGTGTTGATGCGGAGCTACTTGATCACCTGCTCAACAACGCTGGCGAAGTCAGTATTCTGCGTTCACGTCTGGAACAGCAAATATCTTCGCTGGATTTCAATCTGTCGGAACTTAGCCGTACGGTCACGCGACTGAAAGATCAGCTACGCAAGCTGGAAAGCGAAACCGAAGCACAGATTCTGCATAAACATCAGGACGATTCATCTGCTCGCGATGACTTTGATCCACTGGAGCTGGATCGTTACTCCACCATTCAACAGTTGTCGCGTGCCTTGGCGGAGTCGGTCAGCGACGTCGATTCGATTGAAGGCCTGCTGGAGACCATGACCGGCGAGGCACAGAACCTGTTGCTGCAACAGGCGCGTGTCGTCACTGAATTGCAGAACGGCTTGATGAAAACGCGCATGGTGCCGTTCTCACGCCACGCACAGCGTTTGACTCGTCTGGTGCGGCAAGTGGCGAATGAAACCGGTAAACAGATCGAACTGAATATCAGCGGTGCGGGCGGTGAGCTGGATCGACAAGTACTGGAACGCATGCTGCCACCGTTTGAACACATGCTGCGCAATTCGGTAGTGCATGGTATCGAGTTGCCAGAAGAGCGTCGTCAACGTGGCAAGCCGGAAGGCGGCACCATCAATGTTGGCCTGCATCGTGAAGGCGCAGAAATGGTCATCACACTACAGGACGATGGTCGTGGTATCGATGTCAACGCCGTGCGCGACAAAGCACGCGCCAAGGGCTTGATTGACGGTGAGCGCGTACTAACTGATGAAGAAGCATTGCAATTGATTATGGAGCCAGGCTTCAGTACGGCTACCGAGGTTACTCAACATGCTGGCCGTGGTGTAGGTATGGATGTGGTGGTTACCGAAATCAAAAAACTCGGTGGCGCCATGTTTACCGAGAGCAAAGCTGGCGAAGGAGTGAAGTTCACCATTCGCTTGCCGTTCACACTGGCCATCAGTCAATCATTGCTGGTGCGCGTTGGCGAGAATGAAATCTATGCCTTGCCACTGTCCACTGTGGAAGGCGTGGTGCGCTTGTCGCGTGCTGAAGTGACAACGCATCTGAGCCACGACGCGCCGAGCTTTGAATACGGTGGTCAGCTGTACAAGGTGCAACATCTGGGCGTGTTCATTGATGCGGGTCTGTCGGTGTTGCCGGATGACGCGGAAGTGCCGTTAGTGTTGATCAAAGCGGGTGAGCACTCTACGGCGTTGATAACCGATGAGCTGATCGGCAATCGTGAGATCGTGGTGAAGTCGGTTGGTCCGCAGGTATCGAGTATTCGTGGCATTTCTGGCGCGACCATTCTCGGCGATGGCCGAGTGGTCATCATTCTCGACATGGGTGCGCTGGTGCGTTCTGGATGGCGCGCTCGTCCGGCCAGTGAGTTGGCTGCGCGCGGTGAAGATCGACGTACCTTTGTGTTGGTGGTGGATGATTCGATTACCGTGCGTCGCGTGACACAGCGCTTGCTGGAACGGCATGGCATGCGGGTGCTCACCGCCAAAGATGGCGTTGATGCGTTGGAGATTCTGCAAGAGCATGTACCTGATGTGATCCTGCTTGATATCGAAATGCCGCGTATGGATGGTTATGAAATGGCCGCTCAGGTGCGCAGCGATACACGCCTGATGGATATTCCCATCGTCATGATCACCTCACGCGTCAGCGAGAAGCATCGCGCCCGTGCCATCGAAATTGGCGTCAATGATTATCTGGGCAAACCCTATCAGGAAAATCAATTGCTGGACGCCATTGAGCCATTGGTGGCATCGCGACGTCGTAACCGGGCGGTGAACTAAATGAATGCAGTAACTGATGAGCTATACAGTCTGCTGGTGCCCTTGGATGACGAGCGTCTGCTGGTGCCGCGCGCCTGCATTGCTGAAGTCGTCACTTGGCAGCAACCGGAGCAAGTTGATAACGCGCCGCAGTGGTACCTGGGCAATATCAACTGGAATAACCGCGTCGTACCGGTGGTGTCATTTGAAGCCGCTTGCGGCAAAAACATTCCGACTCCAGGCGGTCGTACTCGAATCATTATCTGTGTGGCGATCAGCGGCAAACTTACCAGTGGTTACTTTGGCTTGGTGACGCAAGGCTTTCCGCAACTGGTGCGATTGGGGCCGGACATCGTTAAACCCAATCCGAACCAACCTTTCTTTGATCGCCAGCCCGTGCTGTGCCAAGTCAGCATGATTAACGAGGTGCCGCTGATTCCCGACTTTGAAAGATTAGAACAGATGATTAGTGAAGAGACGCGGGCGTGATTGTTGCTGTCGTTTAGAGTGATGGTTTTTGGTTTCTTTAGCCTGTCGCGCCAACGGCCGCTTTTGGAAAATATTCCATTCGTTGAAACCGGCCCGGAGCGGTCAGTCGTTGTAGTATCTGCTTTCCCAGTTAGCGGACATTCGAATAACCGAAACCCGGCCCCATGCGGGGCCACATGCCCTGATTGAAGGCCAAGAAGGCCGACTCGAAGCAAATATTAACGTGTTTGGCGTGGTTTTTGTCTCATGGGAACTGCGATAATTTTGCCCGTAGAGATTGGATCGAGAAACAGGGTGCGAACATGGCCAGCGGAAAACTACTGCGACAACTGATCAAGTCAGGAACGCTCGGCGATGAGGTGGGTTTCCGTGTAGCTTCTGAGGCTGTCATCAGGGAAGAACGCGAAAAAAGTCATCATTTGCTAGCTAATGATCTAGAGCGGTTACTTTACGGCGACCGGGCGACGCCCCCAACAAACATTCGAAGACTGCATGGATTCGCCAGCCTTCCCGCCAATAAAGATAGTGGCTTGGATTTACTCGAAGAACGAGCGGTGATCCGTGAGGAAAAAGACATCATCCTTTCAGATGCCACACAGGCGAGTCTTTCCGAAGTTGTCCATGAACACAACAGGGCAGATGTACTGCGTTCCTATGGCTTGCAGCCAGCCCAAAAACTATTGTTTTGCGGGCCATCTGGTTGCGGCAAGACTCTGGCTGCGGAAGTCATTGCCCATAGTCTCTCACTGCCCCTTGTAATTGTGCGGCTCGATTCGGTGATTTCATCCCTCCTTGGTGAGACGGCAGCAAATCTACGCAAGGTCTTTGACTACGTTTCCCAGTACCCCGTAGTTGCCTTGTTTGATGAGTTTGATGCCTTGGCGAAGGATCGCGGCGATACCGCCGATCATGGAGAACTCAAGCGTTCAGTAAATGCAGTGCTGCAAATGCTGGATGGCTATCGAGGCGAAAGCGTGCTGATAGCAACTACCAATTATGAGTCTCTGTTGGATCAGGCTGTATGGCGAAGATTTGATGAAACTCTGCGTTTCGAGCTTCCCAACCTAGAGCAGATCCAACGCTTGTTGGCGCTCAAGCTTTCCGGCATACGCCGTGAATTTGAGACGGACACCAATGAGATTGCGAATCTATTTAAAGGTATGTCACATGCAGACATCGAACGTGTATTGCGTCGGGCAGTTAAGCAGATGATTTTGTCGGGGCGGGAGTTTTTGCAGCGCCGCCAGGTTGAGGACGCATTGAAGCGGGAATATCACCCCAGAGCCGGGAAAAAAGGAAAATAAATGGCCTATGAGCATTTGAAGTTCAGCCGTGAAGCGCCACTCCCAGATCGACACAAGCGACAAGATAAACGCCCCCGATTCCGTCCAGAAGATCCAAAGGCTTATGGCGCAGTCTTGCGCCAGACGTTCGAGACAGCTAAGCAAAGCGCCGCTGAGGATCTGAAGGGCTACGATGATCGCGTACTGCTCAAAGTACAGTTGCGTGATGACGCTTCGATTCCGGCGCTGGGTGATATTCCGGGCGTGGAGCTGATCAGCCAAGAAGACAAATCCGTTGTTCTGGCTTTCGCGGATCAGAATGGTTTGGCACAGTTTGAAAGTCGCCTTTCCAGCCTGGTGCGCGACGGCAAAGCGACTCGTGCCGATCTTCTCTATGCCATGCAAGGGTTCGATCACTGGACAGCGGACGATCGCCAAGGCGCAGCACTTAGGCAGCACGGTTTTCCGGTAACAGACACTTTTGTTGTCGACGTGGAACTCTGGCCGCTCGAACGAGCTGATCAGCGCAAGGCCTTGCTTGATGCGTTTCTAGTCGGTCTTCATGAACAGGGTATCGAAAAGCTCGATGACCTGAATCAACCATCCCTTGTAATGGTGCGAGTGCGCTGCACGAAGGTACAAGCTGAATCAGTAATGCTCAAACACCGTGACGTGCGTTTGGTCGATCTACCTCCGCGTAGCAGTGTTGACTTTCAAGTGCTCCTAACGGATATCAACGCCATTCCCGCGCCACCACAACCTCCTGAAGGTGCGCCTGCCATTGCCGTGCTCGATGCTGGCCTTACAAGTGGACATCCATTGCTAAACAGCGCAGTTGGTGATGCACAGGGCTATCTTCAGCCAGCCCGTCGGTCCCATGACAACTCACCCAATTGGCATGGGACCTTTGTCTCAGGCTTGGCGGTGTATGGCGATGTTGAAGAGAAAATTCGCCAAGGTCTATTTGTACCTCAGTTACGCCTTTTTTCTGGCAAGGTCTTTGAGGACGACGGCAACGATCAAACGGAGTTTGTCGAGAAAGCGGTCGATGAAGCTGTCAGAGACTTACATCTGCAATATGGATGCAGAGTCTTCAACCTTAGCTATGGTGATTTAAACAAAGTTTATGACGGTAGACGCTTACGCGGGCTTGCTTACACTTTGGATAAGTTGACCCGTGAGCTTGGTGTGCTCTTTGTTGTGCCGACAGGCAACTTACGAATTGAGGAATTGCCGCGAGACCCTCTGGGCAGCTATCCCAGTTATCTGTTTAACGAAAATGCGCGTCTGATTGATCCAGCACCCGCACTAAGTGTGCTGACGGTTGGCGGTCTCGCTCGACACACTGCCACGCGCGATGCCCAGCGACACCCCCGAACCATTGAGGACTTGCCCATCGCACAGGAGGACCAACCCTTTCCCTTAGGACGAAGTGGTTTTTCCGTTGGTGGCGCCGTGAAGCCAGATGTAGTTGAGCATGCAGGCAACGTGGCGGTGATGCGCATTGGCGGCAGGATGCGGCATGCAGGATTGGGCATCGTCTCTACAAGCGGCGATTTTGCCAATGGCCGTCCCTTTGCTGAAGAAATCGGTACCAGTTGTGCGGCTCCGCAGATTGCACATCGCGCTGCCCGCCTTTTAGGCGAAGTGCCCGATGCATCGGCAAACCTGTTGAGGGCACTGCTTGGTGCCCATGCACGCTGGCCCAACGCTTGCGTGGAATTACTCAATGCCGCCGGTGATGCTGAGGGAAAGAAACGGCTTCTAAAATTGATCGGTTTTGGGCGCGTTGACAACGACGCTTTGTACCGCTCCATCGACCAAGCTGTCACGTTGCTTGCCGAGGATCGCATCGCCAACGACAAGTGCCACTTTTACGAGCTGCCTATACCTGCCAGCTTTTGGTCGGCGGGAAAACGCCAGCGAGAAATTACGATCGCATTAGCCTACAGCCCAGATATTCGCACCACTCGCCTCGACTACCGAATGAGCAGGCTGTGGTACACCTTGGTCAAAGCCAATGATCTGGATGAAGTTGAAGCCGCATTCAAGAAGAACCGAGAGGAGGGTATGGGAGAAATCAGCACTAATCGCTGGCTCTCAAACAAAGATCGAAAGGCAGGTACTCTCCAAGTGTCACGCTGGGAGTTCAAGATGCCACCTCGAAACGGCGAGAAAATATTTGCTGTCGTCACTCGCCAAGATACGACTTGGGGAACCGCAGCCGACGATGAAGAGCCCTATTCAGTGGTAGCAATATTGGCTGACAGGGAAAATGCTCAGGCCAATCTCTATGCGGAAATCCGAGCCGAACTTGAAGCGCGAGCTCAGCTGCGTGCGCGGGTACGTGTTTGATGAATCGATTCAACATGGGCAGGTAAAAGCCAGGAGCAGAAGGAGCGCCGGGCCGTCGATCAGTAGGTATCGAGTGAGTGTCGGCTTCTCATAATTTGAATGACCGCTAACGGAGCGCGCGAACGACGGCTTGGGGTCAAAATAAATTGTCCGAATGACTGCGCTAGAAAAAAGCGGTGCATTCCTTAGCGCTGAATAACCGCCTACTGAAGACCTCCCCAAAGCGCTTGCAATACCGATAACGCCATCACCACCGTCGTTTCCGTACGCGAAACACGCGAGCAAAATCATAACAACGATGAAGGCCAGCGCTCTCGGCCAGCGTCACTTCATGATCACCACGCCTTCCTTCCGGGCCGAGTAGCCATTCCCACTTTGCTGGACAGGTTGCTGCGCCCTGCGAGTGAGTCGCATTAGAGTAAGAAGCTTGTCATGGCAGGGTTAGACCATTAGGGTAGGGCGATGACACCTGACAGACTCCTCCCGGATCGTGAATTTGCGTTGTTCCTTGATGTGGATGGCACCTTGCTGGAAATAGCCCCGGCTCCGGATCTAGTGCAGGTGCCCGATGCACTGCGCGGTATTCTGGAACAGGTGGCGCAGCGCGCAAATGGTGCGTTGGCGCTGGTCAGTGGCAGAAGTCTGGCCACGCTGGATGAATTGTTCAGTCCCAGTGTTTTTCCCGCAGCGGGTTTGCATGGGGTGGAGCGTCGTGATGCCGTGGGACGGATTACGCGCGCCAGCGCTGATGCCAGTACGCTGGCGACCGTAAGTAGCAAGTTGCAATCGCTGGTGGCGGCACACCCGGGCTTGTTGCTGGAAGATAAAGGCGGCGCATTGGCGTTGCACTATCGTGCTGCGCCCGAGCTGGGCGAAATGCTGCACAAGGAAATATCCTTGCTGCAGCAAACCCTCGCGCCGCAGTTGCAACTCAAACGCGGCAAGTGCGTACTCGAGTTGCTGCCGGATGGTCACTCCAAACGCACCGCCATTGAGGCTTTCATGCGCGAGCCACCATTTGCCGGGCGCACGCCGATTTTTGTCGGCGACGATGTCACCGATGAAGACGGCTTTGCGGCAGTCAACGCACTCGGTGGTTACTCAGTGCGTGTCGGCGACGCGCCGGTTAGCGTGGCCCAGTATCGATTCCCGGATGTATCAGCCGTGATTGGCTGGCTGAACGAGGGTAAGCCGCATCATTTAACTGCTTATTAAGGACCTTAATGAATCCTAATCTTGAATTGGGTGTGATTGGCAATTGCCAGATCAGCGCCCTGATTGATTCCGTTGGCCGCTATGTATGGGCCTGTTTGCCGCGTATGGACGGTGATCCGGTGTTCAGCGCCTTGTTGCGTCAGGACGAACCCAGCACTGAACAGGGCCTGTTCAGTATTGAACTGCAGGGGCAGCAGCAGGCACAACAACGTTACCTGCCCAATACCGCCATTCTCGAAACCATACTCAGTAACGAGGATGGCGCACAGGTGCGCATGCTCGATTTTTGCCCGCGCTTTCGTCAGTACGGCAGAAACTTTCGTCCAGTGATGATGATTCGCATTGTCGAACCTCTGACAGGACCAGCGGTGATTCGCGCTCGTCTGCGTCCTACGGCAAATTACGGGCAGCAGGACCCGGCGCGACAAATTGGTATCAGTCATCTGAAGTTTCATTCCAGTGACATGGCTTGGCGTCTGACGACTGATATGTCACTGAGTGCCGTGTTGGAAGAACGACCGGTGTTGCTGCATGACCGAGTCTGTTTTGTCATGGGTGCTGACGAGCCGATCATGGAAACACCCATTTCCCTGTGCAATCGGTTTTTGCAAGAGACAGAAAAGTATTGGCGTGACTGGGCGCGCGGGCTGGCGATTCCTTTTGAGTGGCAATCAGCAGTCATTCGCGCTGCTATCACCCTGAAGCTATGTACTTTCGAAGATACCGGTGCGGTGCTGGCAGCGTTGACCACATCTATTCCAGAGGCGCCGAATTCCACGCGTAACTGGGACTATCGGTTCTGCTGGCTGCGCGATAGTTATTTCACCATTCATGCGCTCAATCGATTGGGCGCCACACGCACCATGGAAGGGTACTTGCACTACATTGCCAATGTAGTGGCCGCAGCCAGTGACAGTTCATTGCAGCCCGTATATGGCATCAGTGGCGAAACGCTACTGACAGAAAATTTTGCGCCGACATTGCCCGGTTATCGTGGCATGGGTCCGGTACGGGTAGGTAATCAGGCTTATGAACAGATTCAACACGATGTATATGGTGCGGTGATTCTCGCGGCGATGCAGTCATTCTTCGACTCGCGCCTGGATGAAGCAGGTCAGGCTACCTTTATACAACTAGAGCGGGCAGGTGAACGCTGCTGGGAACTTTATGATCAACCCGACGCGGGGCTCTGGGAGTATCGCGGCCGGTCGCAGATTCACAGCTTTTCCAGCGTGATGTGCTGGGCTGGCGTTGATCGTCTAGCGCGTATTGCCGCCCATCTTGGGCTGGCTGAACGCGCGCAGTTTTGGCGCGAACGCGCTGATCACATGCACAAGCGCATCATGGCTGCGGTCTGGAATGAGCAATTAGGCACCTTCACCGAGGCGTGGCATAAGCCGACGCTGGATGCCAGTGTGCTGCTGTTTGCCGATCTGAATTTCGTTACTGCAACTGATCCGAAGTTTGTGGCGACTGTGCGGCACTTGGGCAAACACCTGCGGCGCGGTGATTACATGATGCGTTATATCGCTGCAGATGATTTTGGCGCACCGGAAAATGCCTTCAATATCTGCACCTTCTGGTACATCAACGCGCTAGCCAGTATCGGTCATCAAGATGAGGCGCGGCAGTTGTTCGAGAACATGCTGAAGTACCGCACCAAACTGGGTTTATTGTCTGAGGATCTGGATACCCAGAACGGCGAGCTGTGGGGCAACTTCCCGCAGACCTACAGCCTGGTTGGCATCATCAATTCGGGAATGCACTTGAGTCAAACTTGGGAGGATGCGCTGTGATCCAGACCAGCAGCAACCGATTGGTCTGTGTTTCAAACCGCATTACCGTGCCACGCAAAGCAACGGCGCCCGGTGGCTTGGCGGTAGGCGTGCTCAGCGCACTGAAACAAACTGGTGGCATGTGGTTTGGTTGGGGCGGTGAGTTGTGTGATGGTGATTCCGGTGAACCCGATATTCACATTCGCAGTGGCATTCGCTTCGCTACTATTGATGTCAAGCGCAGTGATTTCGAGTTGTATTACAACGGCTACTCCAATGAAACTTTGTGGCCGCTGTTTCACTATCTGCTCAAAGATTTTCACTTCACCATGGCAGAGCATGATGCCTATGAGCGGGTCAATCGGGTGTTCGTCAACAAGCTGCTGCCGCTGCTCAAGTCTGATGATGTTATTTGGATTCACGACTACCACTTGATTCCCATGGCGCGCTTGCTGCGTGAAGCGGGTTGTAAACAACCAATCGGTTTCTTCCTGCATATTCCCTTTCCGCACATTGAAATGCTGCGTGTGCTGCCTGCGTATGCCGAATTGCTGCGCGATCTGGTTGAGTATGATGTGGTGGGCTTTCAGACAGCCAGCGATCTGCGTTCCTTTCATTCAGGTATTGAATATCTGTTTGGTGAGGGCTGTCTGCGCCCCGATCAACATATCGTGATTGGTGATCGACACTTGGTGGCTGATGTGTTTCCCATCGGCATTGATGTTGAAGCCATCCAGACCGCTGCGCTGGAGGCCGGCGATGCCGAAGTCGTTAAACGCACACTAGATAGCGTGCTGGGACGCAAGTTGATGATCGGCGTTGATCGCCTCGATTACAGCAAGGGACTGGTGGAACGGTTTGCCGCCTACCGGCATTTTCTGGAGGCATTCCCGGAGAACAGAGGCCGCATTACTTACATTCAGATCGCACCGCTGTCACGCACGGATGTGCAGGCATACAACGACATTCGCAACTCACTGGAACAAGCTGCGGGCCAGACCAATGGTCAGTTTGCTGATACCGACTGGACTCCGATTCGCTATTTGAACCGTAACTTTCCTCATGCCACCTTGATGGGTCTGATGCGTGCCTCACATGTTGGTCTGGTCACGCCAATACGCGATGGGATGAATCTGGTGGCCAAGGAATTTCTCGCCGCACAGGATGAGCATGATCCGGGGGTGCTGATATTGTCGAGCTTGGCAGGTGCCGCACAAGAAATGGAACAAGCGGTGCTGATCAATCCCTACGACGCGCGTGGCGTGAGTATGGCCATGCAAACTGCCTTGAACATGCCCTTATCCGAACGTCGCGAGCGGCATGCCACCATGATGCAAACGCTTGGGAAAAATGATATTCACCACTGGGCCAAACGCTTTGTGCAGGCACTGCAGCGCGCAACCGGCCATGCTTGAGTTTGCTGCTGTACTCGGCGACATGGCTGTCTGCAGCGTTTGAACAGGTGCGGCGAACTCGACTTCGCTTTGCGCAAAATTGCGAGGACGCCTGTGCTACGCTTAGTTTCAGATTGATGCCCTTTTCATGTTAAAGCAGCTCGCCATTAACATTGAATACTCGCCTACTGAAGATCTCCCCATAATGCCTGTAGCACTGATAGTGCGACTACCGAGGCGGTTTCTGTGCGCAATACGCGCGGGCCTAGTCTTACTGGAGTGAAGCCAGCGTTCTCAGCCAGTGCTATTTCATTATCATCAAGCCCACCTTCTGGGCCGATCAGCAATTCCACTTTGCTGGACAGGCTGCTGAGTCCTGCCAGTGACGCTGATGCGGTGGGGCTGAGTACGAAACGCAAATCGTCTTTTTTATGCCCATTTAGATACTGGCGCAGGCTCGATGGCATCTGCACGGTAGGCACCACACGGCGACCACTCTGTTCGCATGCACTGATGACGATAGATTGCCAATGCTCGCATTTTTTCTGTGCTTGTTTTTCATCCAGTCGCACTACGCTACGAGTCGTCAATACTGGGGCGATATGAGTAACGCCCAGCTCGGTAGCTTTTTGTAAGGTCCAGTCCATGCGTTCGCCGCGTGAGATGCCTTGTATCAGCGTAACGGCTAGCGGTGATTCAGTGGTGCTTGAGAGTTTGGCACCGACTCTTAAGCTCACTTTGTTGCCATCTATGTGGCTGATCTCTGCATGATATTCATGGCCTGCACCATCGAATACCATCAAGGCTGCGCCTTCACGCAGTCGCAGTACGCGCACCAGATGATTGGCACTGCTGGCAGGTAGCAACACTTCGCTGCCAGTCGTTAACGCACCCGCAACATGGATACGGGTTAGTCGCATGTGGCCAGCTCGATACCCTGGATCGCGGTATCAACTAGAAAATCAATTTCAGTGGGAGTAATGACATAGGGCGGCATGAAGTACACCACGTTGCCGACGGGCCGCAGTAGCGCGCCCTGTTGCAGTCCATGTTGATAAATACGCAGGCCACGTCGTTCGCGCCAATCGTATTGCTCGCCAGTGGTTTTGTTCTTGATCATTTCAATGGCGCAGATCATGCCGTGCTGGCGTACTTCGGCGACATGCGTATGCTCGCTTAGTGCTTGAGCGCGCTTGCGCAGGTGTTCACTTAGTACGCGATTACGTTCCAGTACCGGTTCGGTGGCAAAGATATTCAGCGTGGCTAATGCAGCAGCACAGGCCAGTGGATTGCCGGTGTAGCTATGTGAATGCAGGAACGCACGCAGACTGGTGTATTCGTCATAGAACGCCGCGTATACGGATTCGTTGGTTAATACCGCTGACAACGGTAGGTAGCCGCCCGTGAGTCCTTTGGATAGGCACATAAAGTCCGGTGTGATACCCGCTTGTTCGCACGCAAACAGTGTGCCGGTGCGGCCAAATCCGACGGCGATTTCATCGGCGATTAAGTGCACGCCAAATTCATCGCAGGCTTCGCGTAATAGCTTGAGATAAATGGGGTGATACATGCGCATGTTGCCTGCACATTGCACCAACGGTTCGACAATCACGGCACAGGCTTCTTCAGCATGGCGTTCCAGTATTACGCGCATCGGTTCAATCATGCGTCTTGAATAACCTTCCCAGGTTTCACCGTTGTCGCGATTGAAGCAATCTGGTGAGGGGGCGCTGATCACGTTCATTAACAACGGTTGATAAATCTGTTTGTATAGCTCGACGTTACCCAGCGCCAGCGCGCCCAGTGTCTCGCCGTGGTAGCTGTTTTCTAGCGTAATAAAGCGACGCTTGAGCGGCTTGCCTTGGTTGTGCCAGTAGTGAAAGCTCATCTTGGCGGCCACTTCAATTGCGGACGAACCATTGTCCGCATAAAAACAGCGAGTCAGTCCCTTGGGCGCCAGTTGTACCAATTGCTCGGACAGCTTGATGACTGGCTCATGGGTAAAACCGGCCAGCATGACGTGTTCCAGCGTATCCACTTGCTGCTTGATGGCGGCACCGATACGCGGATTGGCGTGACCAAACAAGTTGGTCCACCATGAGCTGATAGCGTCCAGATAGCGCTTGCCGTTGAAATCTTCCAGCCACACGCCCTCGCCACGGCGAATCGGAATCATAGGTAGCGCGTTGGCACCGGCGTGGTCACGCATTTGTGTGCAGGGGTGCCACACATGGGCAAGGTCGCGGTCGGTCAGGTTGGCTTGGGTGCTGTTCAAGGGCTGGCTGTTCATAGGCTCATTGTGCCAAATGTGGGCTGCTCTGGCATGATCGCCGTATGAATAACTACGTTGTCGATGTCATCAAGGGCCAATTGTCGGCGGCGCGTCAGTTGCCATCGCCTAATTGCGATGCGCGACCTGATGCGTCACAGCCAGATTTGATCATCGTGCATGGCATTAGCTTGCCACCGGGTGAGTATGGCGGAGCGTGGATTGATCAGTTGTTCACCAATACTCTCGATTGGACCGCACATTCTTATTTCAAGCAAATTGAAGGTATGCAGGTGTCATCGCACCTGTTGATCCGTCGCGATGGCGAATTGGTGCAGTATGTGCCCTTTCATCTGCGCGCATGGCATGCGGGCGCGTCGAATTATTGCGGTCGTGAGCGATGTAATGACTTTTCCATCGGTATCGAGCTGGAAGGGACTGACAACGCGGCGTATGAGGCCGAGCAATATCGTGAGTTAGCACGAGTGATTATCGCGCTGTGCGCTGCGTATCCATCGTTGTCGCTGGAGCGCATTGTTGGTCACAGTGATGTTGCGCCGGGTCGTAAAACAGATCCAGGAGAGTGCTTTGATTGGCCGCGACTACGCGCCTTGCTGCGAGCGTGGCGGTAGGTGATGCGCTATACATGGTTGAATTGTGTATTGCTAAGTTGTGCCTTCATTTTTGGCTGTGAGCAGAAGCCTTCCCTCTCCCCTAGCACCTCTCTCGCAACCGGGCGAGGGGAACAAACCAGTTCAGTTTCCGACTCCCTCTCCCGGTTGCGGGAGAGGAATGGGGAGAGGGTCGAACAGGCAATCACTCCCGCTCGTCGCATCGTCTCACTCACACCCGGCCTGACGGAACTCATCTATGCAATCGGTGCAGAGCAATGGCTACTTGCCACGGTTGAATACGCCGACTATCCAGACGCAGCCAAACACATCCCGCGCGTGGGCGATGCGTTTCGTGTTGACATGGAAAAGCTGTTGTCGCTTAAGCCTGACTTGGTACTGGTGTGGACCTCTGGCACCCCAGCGACCACGGTGGCGCAAATCAAAGCATTGGGTTTGCGGGTGGAAAGTATTGAAGTGCGGCAGATAGATGAAGTTGGTACGTCGTTGTTACGCCTCGGTGAGCTGACGGGTATGCAAGACAATGCATGGCAAGCAGCCGATGCCTTTACGCACTCCATGCAGGCGTTAAAAACGCAATACCAAGACCGAACGCCACTCGATGTATTTGTTGAAGTGAGCCGTCAGCCGCTGTACACGGTAAACGGTCAGCATGTGCTCAGCGAAGTGTTAACGCTATGCGGCGGGCGCAATGTGTTTGCTGATCTGTCGCAATTAGCACCAGTAATTGGCGTTGAGGCGGTGTTGCAAGCTAACCCGGATGCCATTTTGTCTACTGAAGGAACCGTGCAACAGGTGCAATCGGATTGGCGAAAATGGTCGCAACTTAAAGCCGTGCAGCAGCAACATATTTATGTGGTGTCGCCCGATACCACGACCCGTGCGACACCACGTCTAGTGCAAGGGGTGCGTGATGTGTGTATGGCGTTGGAGCAAGCTCGGAGCAGTGCGTGAGTTAGATGCAGTCTGAAAGTAGGCTGGGATGAAATCCCAGCATCTTGATTTATGGTGCTGGGATTACGCTTTGCTGCATCGCCAGCCTAAAAGCAACGCAAGCGTCGTAGAGTGAGCTGAGTCTTCGTAGCCCAACATCACAACAACAATTTCAGATGTCTTTAACGTTCATGTCGCCACAACACTTCGCTGCCGCCTTCATGTCTTGCCAACACGCGTGCAATCACGAATAACAAGTCCGACAGACGATTAAGATACATGGTGATCTCGGCAGGCACCGCCTCACGCTTAGCCAGTGTCCAGGTACTACGTTCGGCGCGGCGTGCAATGGTACGCGCCAAGTGGCAGGCCGCTGCGGCAGGGCCGCCGCCGGGTAGAATGAATTCTTTCAATGGCGGCAG
>JBFXCU010000030.1:0-23125 GCA_050181835.1 Steroidobacteraceae bacterium
CTGCGCCACCCGAAGCTCCGTAGGAGCGTAGGGTGGAGAGGTGGCCGAGCGGTTGAAGGCGCACGCCTGGAAAGTGTGTATACCTGAAAGGGTATCGTGAGTTCGAATCTCATCCTCTCCGCCATTTCCCTGACCTGAACATTTTATCTGGCCGCTATGGCCGATACGAAAGCCCATGTGGCGCGGGGTTCAGGCGGGTTTTGTGTGTACTGCCCCGGCGGCGGGCTTCCACCCTTTCATACGCGCCCTTTCTCTGAACGGCCAATTCTTCTCTTTTTGGTGTGTACCGCGACAATACGGTCGGTACACGCCAACACCCTGTTTTGAATCATTTTTGCTTCCGTATGTTTCGCGCGGGGTGAACGCTCTTCGTTTATGAGCAGCTCCGGCACCGTTCAGGGAAGACAAAGGAACAGGAGCGAAACCTTGGTCGATTGTTGCCCTTTTCGCGCGCGCGTAAAATCAGGGCATGATGGAAAGAACAGCCCGATATAACCGAGAAATACCGCTGAATGCAGGCGTTTTTGCTTCATTCAACTGGACTTGCGCGCCAACCGAAGCATTCATGTCGAACCTTCTCAAGGAAAGGATTTTGACATGAGCAATAATATGATTGGGCGCATTGCAGCCCTGCCGGAGATGACGGCACCTGAATTAAAGACTCTCTGGAAAAGCCTCTATGCCAAGGAGCCGCCGCCCTTCAACAAGACGTATTTCGTCAAACGACTGGCCTATCGGATTCAGGAGCTGGAATACGGCATGGACAGCCACCCGTTGGAGCGGAGCCTCGAAGCTTATGCCCGCCAAAACCTCGATCTGCAGGGCCAGCCCAAGCGCAAGACGCCGAAGAAACGGCACAACAATCTCGTCTCCGGCACCCGCCTGATGCGCGAATACCAAGGCGAGGAACACCATGTCACGGTGCTGCATCACGGCTTTGAATATCGCGGCCAGCGCTACAAAAGTCTCTCCCGCATCGCCAAGGTGATCACCGGCCAGCAATGGTCGGGGCCACTGTTCTTTGGCTTGAAAAGCATGAATGGAGGCAAGCCATGACCGCGCCTGTCAAACCGAAAATCCGCTGCGCGGTTTATACCCGCAAATCTCATGAAGAAGGACTGGAGCAGGAATTCAATTCTCTGGATGCACAGCGCGAGGCGGCGGAAGCCTATATCGCCGCACAGCGTCATGAAGGCTGGCTACTTTATCCTGACCGTTATGACGATGGCGGGTTCACGGGCGGCAACATCGAGCGCCCCGCGCTCAAGCGCCTGATGGCAGATATTGAGGCGGGAAAGATCGATGTCGTTGTGGTTTACAAGATTGACCGCCTGACACGCTCGCTCGCGGATTTTTCAAAGCTGATTGAGATTTTTGAAAGACACAACGTTAGTTTCGTTTCTGTCACGCAGCAATTCAACACCACGACATCGATGGGGCGGCTGGTATTGAATGTGCTGCTATCCTTCGCGCAGTTTGAGCGCGAGGTCACGGGCGAGCGCATCCGTGACAAGCTGGCAGCCAGCAAGCGCAAAGGCATGTGGATGGGTGGCTGCCCGCCGCTCGGCTATGACATCGAAAACCGCAAGCTGATCATCAATCCGGAACAGGCCGAGATCATCCGCTTTATCTTTGCGCGATTCCTGTTCACCCGCTCAATCACCGCCGTGGTCATGGAAGCGCGCGAGCACGGCTATCGCACCCGCACCCATACCAGCCGACGCGGCAACACACGCCATGGCAGGCTACTAGATAAAGGCTTTGTCTATCAGGTCATCACCAATCCTGTTTATATCGGCAAGATCACCCATAAGGGCGAATGGCATGAAGGTCAGCACGCGCCGATCATCAGCAAGGATGCGTGGGATCAGGTGCGCGCCATTATGGACACCAACTCCGTCGCGCGCGGCAACCGACAAAAACGGAAGACCAGTGCGGCGCTGCTGGGACTTCTTCGCTGCGGCGGATGCAGTTCCGGCATGACGATGACTTGTACCAGGCGGCGCGGCAAACTGTATAATTACTACACGCCCAGCGCGCACATGAAGAAATCCTGCCTGGATTGTCCTGTCGGCAGCGTCAGTGCAGGAGAAATGGACACCATTGTCCTGCAACAGCTGCAAGGCGTGTTCACCGCGCCGGAGGTCGTTGCCGAAACCTGGCAACAGGCCGTCAAAACCGATCCATCCATCACGCCCGACGATGTGCGCCAGCAATTGGGCAATATCCTGGAAGTATGGAATGAGCTGTTCCCGCCGGAGCAACAACGGATCATGCGCCAAATCGTGCGGGAAATCGTCCTAAAGCCTGACGGGTTGCGGATATTCCTGCATGACAATGACCTGAGCGAATTGATCCAAGGCGTGCCGCGTCGAGAGAAAACGGAGGTAGCGGCATGACGGATAATCTCTGCATCCACGTTCCTCTCAAACTGAAACGGCGCGGCGGGCGCAAGATGATCCTGTTGCCTGAAGAAGCGGCCACAAGGCATGGACCGTCGCAAAATCGGTTTGACGAAACGCTGATGAATGGCATTGCCAAGGCCTGGCGTTGGCAGGCGCTGTATGAGCGCGGCAATTACGCCTCGCTTGATGCCTTTGCCGAAAAGAACAGGCTCAACAAATCCTATTCCGCGCGCATCATGCGGCTCAATCTTCTCGCGCCCGACATTCGCCAGAAAATCATGGAAGGCTGCCAGCCCAAAGGGCTGAAGCTGGCTGACCTGATGGGTGCCTTTCCGCCCTTGTGGGAGGAACAACGAAATATTTTTGGCTTTGCGCCCGACATTCCCGATGCTCAAGCGATAAGTAAGGCAAAGAATAAGAGGTAGCGCATGCCATTGCCGAAACGCGAGTATTTTTATCTGCAGGAAGTCGTGCGTAAGCTCGATATGAGCGAGTTTGACCTGCAGTATTACATCTCGCACGGACATATCCTGGCATCCGTTTGGCTGAACCGTGATATTTTCCAACATCAATACTAGAACCTGCATAACTACGAATACGCCGTTGGCCCTAAGGACCCGCATGAGGGTTATGCCTATGTCTCTCCCAATGCCGCGCGGGAAATCTTCACCTGCGGCATGGCCCATGTGACGGAGTTCTACCTCAGTCATCCCGATATGATGATTTCGCTGACCGAAAAAGACCCACGCATTCTTGTGCGTCGTTCAGCGCTGATGATCAGCACATGGGATCTGGAGTTTTTCGTTGAGAAGCACGCGCTAACGTCAGCCGAGAAACCAGGTGCCGCAGGCAGGCCATCAACGACCAAACATATTCTCGAAGAACATGCGCGGCGGATATCGACAGGTACTGCCTACAAGAACCGCACACAGGAAGCGCAGGCGCTGTACGATTGGCACCGTCTGCATCACAAAGATATCGCCCCGCCCAGCCGCGATTCCATCCGCAATGCGCTGATGAAGTTCGATCCGCGCGCCTTTCAAGCCGCATAAAATAAAACCGTTTCATGCAATTTAATGCGCCTGTTTCATGCAGCGCATCGCAAGCATGATGGCCTTCAGAGCAATTCAGGCATGGAGGCCATAACACATGACGGAAATCAGGCATATGAATCAGGTCGACCTCTCGCGCAGGCTTGGCGTGTCCTGCCGCACGTTGGAGCGCTGGCGCTGGACGGGTGTTGGCCCAAAATTCATCAAGGTCGGCGGTCGCGTGAAATACCGCGTGGCCGACGTGGAAGCGTTCGAGCAGAGCCGCTTGTGCCAGTCCACAGCAGATCGGCATTACTTCGACATCCCGAAAAGCGCCGGGGTGCAAGCATGAACGATTTCGGCATGAGCAGCGATTGCGCAACGCGGGCGCAAATCGACGCGATGATCAACCTCCCGGCCACGCCTGGGCATATCAAAAGCATTCTCAAAGTCGTGCGCGATTACGGTGTTGTCTATATCGCATTGCTTCAAAACGGTGATGCACTGCCGTCAGAAAAGCTCAATAACCCTGTACCATCTGTAACTGTAATCGGCGATGATACCGATAAAGCCCTGGGGCCGGAAGGATTTGACGCACTGACCTTGCGGGTTTGCGCAATGCGCGCTTCCAGTATCGCCATCATCTCCAGCGAGACAGTACCGAACATTTATACCCTCTTTAGCCTGATGAGCGGTTTATTGCGCGCGCATACGCTGATCATTGAAACGCGCCCTGAGCAGGAACGGGCCTGGATTGATTATGTGCAGGCTATTTCTTCCGATGTTCCCGTCATCCTCAGCACCGCCATGCCACAAGGCTGGGAGCAGAAAACGGCATGACGGAGCAGCATTCCATTGCAGACATCGCGGAAATGCTGAACGCCAGGATGTCGGATCTGGCCTTGCATCTGCTGGGCGAGCCGAACCGGGCCTTAAGCACGCGTGAACAACTGCGCTATGGCAGTAAGGGCAGCGTGGCCGTTGATGTTGCGGGCGACAAAGCGGGTAAATGGTATGACCATGAAAGCGGCGTTGGCGGTGATGGATTGGAACTTGTCTGCCATGTCATGAATCTGCGCAACGGCGCGGCGTGTAATTGGGCGAAGAACTGGCTGGGGATTGAGAATAAGCCAGGTCTGAATATCGGCATCTCCACCTATCGCGCAGCGCCTTCGGAACAGCCAAAAAACGATAAGGCCGAAAGAGTCGCCGATATTCTGAAAGGCTGCGGCCCCATTGAGGGCACGCCTGCCGAGTGTTATTTGAAGCGGCGCGGCATCAAGGCGCTACCGCTAGCCTGTGTTCAGTTTCGGCCCCACGCTTATGCCGGGTATGGCGCGCTTGTTGCTCAGGCCACGGATGAGAACGGTTATGTTCTTGCCATCCAGCAGATTTATCTGACCGATGCGGGCGAGAAAGCGCCTCTTCCGGTCGTCAAACGCACGAATAAGGCCGTCGAGAAATGGGCCGAAAAATCCGCCGTCCGCTTTCCCGGCAAGCAACCATTGATCCTGGCTGAGGGCGTTGAGACCGCCCTTTCGCTCTGGCAAGCGACAGGCCAAGAGACATGGGCCTGTTTGGGCATTTCAAATATCGGCTCGGCCCCGGTGACGGAAGGCACGATTGTTACCGTCGCCCGCGACGGCGACCTGCCGGGCAGCAAGGCGGACGGCCAGATCAAACGGGCGATTGCCAAACTGCAGAAGCGCGGATTGACCGTAAAGGTCGCGACGCCACCCGAAGGCAAAGACTTTAATGACGTTCTTCGTGACGAAGGCGAAGAAGCGGTGCGTGCGCTGATCGATAAAGCCGAGAATTTTCAGGGTTCGTTCGGCTTGGATCAGGCGCGCACCGTCTTTATCGGCTCGGATGTCGAGATCGCGGGCCGTGTCCGCGAGGATTTAATCGACAACCACGGCAGGATTGTCCATGCCGAGGGTCATTTCTGGCGGTACGCGGCAACGCACTGGAAAGCTATACCCGACCACGAGCTTCGGCTGGCCACGCATATATACGATGGCGCACACTATAAAACACCCAAGGGCGAGCCGACACGCGTGAAGCTCGGCAAAGGCCGTGTGGATTCCATCCTCAACGAGTTAGCCGCATTATTGACGGAGGAAACCTTCTTCACCGATGCGCCTGTCGGCATCAATTGTCGGAGCGGGTTTATTCGTTTTGCACCGGATGGAAGCGCGCAGATTGAACCGCATGAACGCGAGCATCGCTGCCGACATACCTTACCGGGACATTGGCAAGCGGATTATTCAGTTTCCGGCAACAAGCTGCTGGATCAGCTGTTACACGGCGTATTCCATGGCGATGCTGATGCCGACCAGAAAACAAGTTTATTGGCCGAGGTCTGTGGCTCCGCTGCCTTAGGCTATGCCACAAAGCTGATCCAGCCCCGCGCAGTCATTCTGAAAGGCGAACGTGCCGAGAATGGCAAGAGCCAGATTTTGGATTTGGCGCGCGGATTGTTGCCTGTATCGGCCATCTCTTCCGTCACCGCTGCGCGCATGGGCGATGAACGCCATGTCATCGGCCTTGCCGGAAAACTGCTGAATGCTAGCGACGAGCTGTCATCCTCTGCCGCCGTTGCTTCCGAAACCTTCAAAGCGATCATTACGGGCGAACCTGTGGACGGGCGCGATGTTTATAAATCCCGCGTAGAGTTTCGGCCTGTCGCGCAGCATGTCTTCGCCACCAATACCCTGCCGCCATTTCAGGGTGGGATGGATCGCGGCGTGCAGCGCCGCCTGCTGGTCATCACCTTCAACCGCATCATTCCGATTGAGGAACGCGTTGAGGCTATCGGTCGGCGCATTGCCGTAGAAGAAGCCGATCAGCTTTTGGCCTGGGCCGTGCAAGGCGCATCCCGCCTGATCCGCCAGCGCAATTTCACCATTCCGCCCAGCAGCAAGGTGGCATTGACCGATTGGATTTTGGGGGCCGATCCCGTGCTGGCATGGCTGGATGAATGCGTGGAAGTCCGGCTCTCGATTTCAGGATCAACCATCGCCACGCGCGCCGCCTATGAGCAATTTCAAACCTGGGCGGTAGCGGAAGGCTTTAACCGCGACAAGCTGCCTGCCATCAACGGTTTCGTGCAACGCGTATTAGCCAACGCGGCAGGCGTTGAGTCCAAGCGCACTAATACAGGCCGCGTTTTTATCGGGCTTTCGCTTAAACGCTCCGCCGTCACCGCAACCTACACTTCAGCACGATATGGGGTGTGACGCATGAGTGACGCAAAAGTGACAGATTTTCTGGGCCAAGCATTTGATTGTGTTGAGATGACGCATCCAACCCTCAACCATCGCGATATAGGCGAAATTTGTGATCACAACATATCACATCATCACCCCACATATATAAGGGTTAACCCCCAGCTGCGTCATCTCAACACCGCCAATGGGTTAGATCGTTTTTACCGTCACTTCAGCGTCACTCATGCGTCACATCCCCACGCGCTGACAGATCGCGCACCATCTGTCAGGCCGCTGCCGCCTTTTTGGCAGCATATCCCTCATGAAAGGAACCATCCATGAAACCCGAAACCGAAAAGCAATTTGCCGCAACGCTCAAAGCCTTCAAGCCCATCGAAGCCTATATTGCACAGAAAAAGAAAATCGCTGCTGCTTTCGAAGCGCTGGAGGAAAAAGTCGCCCGCACGGAAGCCGAACACAAATCCTTCCTGCAAAAAGCCGGTGCGCTTGAAGCAAAGCGCCTTCTAGGCGAAGCCAACGATGCCGATGCGCAGGTACTGGATACCGACCTGATCGCCGTCCGTGACCAGCAAGATCGTCTTGCCGCTGCACATCAGGCATTGGAACTGCAGCAAGAAGAACTCGACCGTCAGGTTAAGCTGCTCCATGAGGCGGCAGGCCAAGCCATCGGCGATCTCCGGCGCATGTTTGAAGCTGATCTCGACCAGGAAATGCAGCAAGCGGCATCGATGCTGACCTCTGCGGTCAATAGGCTCTATGCTTTCCGTACTGCCACGGGAACGTCATTGCCGAGCCGTGAGATCATGCACATGAAAATTCCGTCTCTGGTTGATGGTACAAACCTGTTCCAGGAACCTGCGCGCTTTCACCCGCATGACAACAGAGTCATTGAGGCTGGCTGGGAAAAGGACAAAGACGCAAAGGCGCTGCATGATCGCCTGCGGGCGCTTGGCATCGCGTATAGCATTCTCCACCGTGACGAGCGCCGCGTTGATGACGTGCAACGGCAGGCAGAGCGTGAGGCCGAGCAGCAGCGTGCCGTTCATGACGCCGCGTGAGAAAATCTTGGGTCCTTCCTGGCCGAAAACCAATGCGGGCGGGCAAGGCCCGGCGGTTTTGTAGCGTCAGACCACAAAAACGGGTTACAGGGCCGGTTACAGGTTACATGTTTCCGGCCCGAAACCCGGCTGAAAGCCATGAAGTGATGCGGAATTGACTGGATAAGCGGCGGGAATGAAGCGTTCATGCGCAAGAAGGAGAAAAACAATGCAAAAAACTGACATTACACATATCACCCAGGTTGCCTTGAGTGCACGCCTCGGCGTTTCATGTCGCACCCTTGAACGCTGGCGCTGGACAGGCGTGGGGCCACGCTTCATCAAAATCGGCGGGCGGGTGCGCTATCGCCTCTGTGACGTGGAGGCTTACGAACACAGCCGCCTCTGCCAGTCCACCGCCGACCGGCATTATTTTGATAAGCCGAAATCTGTTCAGGCTGAAAATATGCCATCTAACTGAAATGTCTCATAAAAACGAGATTTTGATGAGCGCAAAGATAACTTTATAATTTCTAAAAACAGACACAAGAGAATTTTTTGTCTTGCGAATCGTAATTCTTGTGTTATATTGTCTATAAATCGACACAAGAGACAAAAATGAAAAAAGCCCTTGGCAACATCGCTGACATATCTACGGGAGCTACCCTGCGGGAAAAGCCGAGCGAGGCGACCGCGTGGGAAAGAGATGCCCTTCTAATGCAACTGGGCGACTTAGACACGGTAGGCAATATTCAAACTCATACAATGCTTCCCGTGGAGTTGCAGACGCAATTCGATAAGTTCGTGGTACGGATGGGAGACATCGTCTTCCGTGGGCGCGGTGCGGGAATTGTCGCAGCGGCGATGCCAGAGACTACCTTGCCCGTCATTGTTGCGTCACCTCTTATAATTATTCGTCCTGACATTCGAAAAGTTGACCCAGATTATCTTGTTTGGGCACTGACAGCCGACCACGCACGCCGCTTCTATGCCGAACATTCGCGTGGAAGCAGTATTGTCGGTATCGGCAAGCGCGACCTCGATTTGCTTGAGATCGACCTTCCGTCGCTCGACACCCAGAAAAAAATCGCCCAACTCAAAAAGCTTGAAGTTGAGGAGCAACACCTTTTGACCCGCTATCAAAAAGCCAAAGCGCGGCTTGTTGAAGCGATGATCATCGACACTTTGCACAAGGAGAAAGCGGCATGACCGATCAAGTAAAACAACAACAAGTAAACAACGCGGCATGGGCGGCCTGCGATACCTTTCGAGGTGTGATCGATGCAGGAAGTTACAAGGATTACATCCTTGTCATGCTGTTTTTGAAATACATCTCGGATGTGTGGAAAGACCATTATGCCGAATATAAAAAGCAGTTCGGAAATGACGATCTGCGCATTCGCCGTCGTCTGGAACGTGAACGTTTTATTCTTCCTAAGGGTGCCAGCTTTTATGACCTTTATAATAATCGGGAAGCTTCGAACATTGGCGAGCTTATCAACATCGCGTTGGAAAAAATTGAGGACGGGAATCGCGCTAAATTGGAAGGCGTCTTCCGTAACATCGACTTTAACTCCGAAGCCAATCTCGGCAAGGTCAAAGACCGTAACCGCCGTCTAAAACTGCTGCTGGAAGATTTTGCAAAACCCGAACTCGATCTCAGTCCATCGCGGGTAAGCGAAGATATCATCGGTGAATGCTATATTTATCTGATTTCTCGCTTTGCCTCTGACGCAGGGAAAAAAGCGGGTGAGTTCTATACTCCCACACCTGTGTCAAAACTCCTTGCCAAACTGGCTAATCCCCAGCCTGGCAACACAATCTTTGATCCCGCTTGCGGTTCAGCCTCGCTCCTTATCCGTGCGGCAGAAGAAGTTGGTTCAGACAACTACGCTCTCTTCGGACAAGAAATGAATGGCGCAACTTGGGCACTGGCGCGGATGAACATGTTTCTGCACGCCAAAGACTCTGCCCGCATTGAATGGTGCGACACACTCAACAGCCCCGCACTGATCCAAAACAACAAACTTATGAAGTTTGATGTCGTTGTGGCAAACCCACCATTCAGCCTCGACAAATGGGGGCATGAAAACGCGGAAACAGATCCTTTCAAACGCTTCTGGCGTGGTATCCCGCCTAAGACGAAGGGGGATTACGCCTTTATCAGCCATATGATCGAAACAGCAAAAACTCAGACGGGCCGTGTTGCCGTTATCGTACCACATGGCGTGTTGTTCCGAGGTGCTGCAGAGGGACAAATCCGGCAAAAGCTGGTTGAGGAAAACCTGCTAGATGCGGTCATCGGATTGCCTGCCAACCTTTTCACGTCCACAGGCATTCCCGTCGCCATTTTGGTTTTTGACCGCTCTCGTGAGCAAGGCGGAAAGAATGCTAAACGTAAAGATGTTGTGTTTATCGATGCCAGCAAAGAATTCCGCGCGGGCAAAGCGCAAAATTTCCTCGATGAAAGCCATATCGAGAAAATCGTCAAGACCTGCCGCGCGCGCAAGGCTGTCGAAAAATATTCCTACGTCGCCAGCTTGGATGAAATTCGCGAGAACGGATACAACCTCAATATTCCCCGCTATGTCGATACATTCGAGGAAGAAGAGGAAATCGACGTCAAAGCGCTTCAAAAAGAAATCAAGCAAATCGAAGGCGAACTAGCCAAGGTACGCAGCAAGATGGATGGCTATCTGAAAGAACTGGGGATCGCGGTATGACCAACAAAAAGCCCCCTAAAGATTTGATCATTCGCAACAGCACCGCCGAATTTCTGATGTTTACCAGTCAGACCGGAGAAAACGGCATTGCCGTCCGGTATGAGGATGAGACCATTTGGTTGACTCAGAAACTGATGGCTGAACTGTTTGACGTTAGTATTCCTACGGTTAATGAACATCTGAAAAATATTTTTGATTCCAAAGAGTTAAACCCATCGGCAGTTATTAGGAATTTCCGAACAACTGCCGCTGATGGCAAGAATTATGATACGAATTTCTATAATTTAGATGCCATTATTTCTGTTGGTTACCGGGTAAATTCCGTCCGCGCAACGCAGTTCCGCCAGTGGGCAACGAAGGTGCTGCGCGAATTCGCAGTGAAGGGCTATGTACTGGATCGCCGTCGCCTTGAAAACGGCAGTTTTCTGGGCGAGGATTATTTCGAACGACTGCTCGCCGAGATCAGGGAAATCCGCCTCAGCGAACGGCGATTTTATCAAAAGATCACCGACATCTATGCCACGTCCGTGGACTATAATAAGGATGCTCCCACCACGCGCGACTTTTTCGCCAAGGTGCAGAACAAACTCCATTTTGCTATTCACGGACACACGGCGGCAGAACTGATCGTCAAGCGTGCCGATTGCACGAAAGATCATATGGGCTTGACCAGTTGGGAAAACAGCCCTGATGGGAAGGTTTTGAAAACCGACGTCGCGGTTGCTAAAAATTATTTGACAACAGATGAGTTGGAAAGCCTGGCCCGTATCGTCAACGCCTATCTCGATCTTGCTGAAGACCGCGCGCGCCGTAAGATCCCCATGACAATGGAGGATTGGGCCAAGCGCTTGGATGATTTCCTGAAATTCGATGACCGCGCGATCTTGCAAAACGCAGGAGCCATTAGCGCGGATCTAGCCAGGACGCATGCCGAAAGCGAATTCGAGAAATACCGCATCGTTCAGGATCGCCTGTTCGAATCCGACTTCGATAAATCACTGAACGCGCTTGAGCATGAGGCATCTGCTGCAGAAGCCAATGTCATTAGTGATGGCAAGAAGCGTAAGAGTGGTGGAAAGAAGAAAAAAGATGCGTAAGGGATGGAAAAATCTTCCGCTCTCGCAGGTAGCGGATATTAAATTTAGCACCGTTGATAAGAAAACATATGACGGGCAGAAAAGCGTTATTCTTTGTAATTATACAGACGTATTTTACAATAAAAAAATTACATCTGAAATTTCGTTCATGCCCTCCACGGCTTCCAATAGTGAAATCGATAAGTTCAGCTTGAAAAAAGGTGATGTGGTATTCACGAAAGATTCCGAGACGGCTGAAGATATTGGAATTTGCGCTTATGTAGCCGAAGATATCCCTAATCTCGTATGCGGCTATCACCTGGGCATCGCCCGTTCAAAACCAAACATTTGTTTGGGTGATTATCTTGCCATTATAATGAATTTTCACCCTGTTCATCATCAGCTCATCCGAGTTGCAAATGGTGTAACAAGATATGGATTAACCTTAGATTCAATCTCGCAAGCATATATCCCTATTCCTCCCATTTCTGAACAGAAAAAAATTTCCTCTATACTTCGTACTTGGGACGAAGGAATTGAGCGTGCTAGCAATCTTCTTGCCGCTCAAACTAAGAAAAAACAAGCTCTTCAACAAAAACTTATGAGCGGGAAAAAGCGTCTCCCAGGATTCTCTGGCGCATGGAAAAATCGAAGTCTAAAAGAACTGACAAAGGAGATAAAAGATCGCAACCAAGATAGTAAAATGGGCGCGAACAAAATCATGGGTGTAAATAAGATTCATGGCCTCATCCCCATGAGAGAGGAAACCATTGGAGCGGCTATCAACCGCTATAAAAAAGTTCCGTCTAACGCTTTCGCTTATAATCCCATGAGAATAAACATCGGGTCTTTAGCTAAATCCCGCTATGACTACACTGTACTTGTTAGTCCCGACTATGTTGTTTTTTCTTGCATACCAGAAAAGCTGGATGTCGACTATTTTGACCATTTCCGCCGAGGTCATGCGTGGGAAAAATTTATGGAGGCATCTGGAAACGGAAGCGTCCGCATTCGTATTTATTACGAAGATTTAGGAAATCTCAAAATCCGATTGCCGGAAATCAAGGAGCAGAAAGCTATAGCGGCTATTCTTAATGCTTGCGATCAACAATTGCAGCTAATTGAAAAAGAAATCGAAGCTCTTAAAGCCCAGAAACGCGGCCTAATGCAAAAACTCCTCACGGGCGAATGGCCTGTGCACGTGAATAAAGAGGCAGCCTGATGAGCAAAAAGAAAAACAAGAGCAGATCATTTTCGATTTATCTGCTGAAACCAGAATATAACGCTACTAATACGCTGACTGACGATCATGGCCTTGAAGCCGTGGCGACGGCAACGAATTTGCCTACGGCTGCACAGCTATATGTTTTAGATACACCGCCACGCGCACCATGGTGGCGCGGATATTTCGGAATTGCCAAAGACCTTAGCCAGGCCAGCAAAGGTGCGCTGGTCTTCCTGCCTGTTAAAGATCGCTGGTTTGCACTTACCTTTGGGCATGTATACCACCATATAAAAGATGCAGCCTATGAATACGATTTTGGTCTTCGTGTTACGCTGAATGCCCTTGACCCCAAGCGCGTCATCAGCACGGACACGCTGGAGCCGAGCGCCGCACGGCGTCAACGCACACAGGTTCCTAAAGAATCTGAGCTTGTTTTTTTCGGTTATGATAGCGAGAACAACATCTTTAAGAGCCTGACTGGAAAAGTCCGTGACGAATATAAAGACCTTTTCCGCCATGTCACAGGTTCAAGCAATCTGCGCATTAGCTCGGATATGCAGCCGGATGCACTGATTTCCACCTGCGAAAAGCTGTTGGAGATATACGGGAAGGAAGATTACAAAACCAATTTCCCCAATCTGCAAAACATTATTCCTACCAAAGATCCGGCTACCATCAGTCAGTTAGATGGAAAGGTGCTAGAGGCGTTCAGGGCAAAAAATATCGACTTATGTCTCGCTGTTCCCGATATCGTGAATTATGCCGACAGTGTTTATTCACAGTTTGTCGGAGGCCGCTCTGGCGTTCGCTATGAAGATGTAGACATGCAGAACTATTACAACCATCTGCAGGCTAGTGGTATTGATTACAACACCGTCGATATTGATATGCTGCGCAAGCACAAGCTTGTTCTAGTCGATGAAGAGGGATCGCCTAAAGGCTCACATACCTACAACATATACCGGAGCCTGATTTTTGACGTTGAACTGAATGGCGATACCTATCACCTGTGTGACGGTGACTGGTACAAGGTTGAAAGTGATTATATGACCAGGCTCCAGAGCTTTCTTGATCCTTGTTATGAGGATCAGGCTAATTTGCCGCCATACAACCATGCTACGGAAAGCGCTTATAACATTGCTGCAGCAGCTGGTGAAAAAAGCTTTCTATGCCTGGATACGGAGAATGTTACTCCAACCGGACAGACTGGGATTGAGCCTTGTGACTTGTACACTGTTTCCAATGGCACAGGTATTCTTCATCATGTGAAAGTTTCCACCCGCTCGTCCCAATTGAGCCATCTGTTTGAACAGGGGCAAAATTCTATTGAGTTAATGAAGTCCGAAGCTGAAACACGCGAGAAAATGAAAGCGTTAATTAAAGCCAGGTTGAATGGCCAGGATGAAACAGCTTATCTGGCCCCTATCGATAATGGTCCTTATAAAGTTGTCTATGCGATTGTTTCTAAAAAAGACAAAACAGGCAAATCTAAAAACCTTCCCTTGTTCTCTCGTATCAGTCTGATGCGGAGCATCAAGTCCTTGAGCATGATGAATGTTTCAGCCGTTTATTGTTTTGTCGAAGATCAAGTTGCCAAAAAGACGGCCCAGCCAAAACCAAAGAAAAAGCGGAAGACAAAAGCACAAAAGACGCAGGCACAACCTTATAGTTTCCCTGCAAATGTCAATGCCCCTCCACCCACGTCCGCCACGGTCAACGGAGATATGATGGGTGATACCATGCAGGCTGCTGGAGAATAATATGTCTGAATCCTTCAATACATCTGAAAAATATCTCTCTCAGGTTCCGGCCATGTTGGCTCTGATCGGCATGGGATATCGTTGCCTTTCGCAAGAGGAAGCGGAAAAAATGCGCGGTGGGTTGCGCCGCGTGTTGCTGGAATCCGTGTTGGCTGAACAGATATTGAAGCTCAATAAATTCACTTATCGCGGCACTGAACACAAATTCAGCACGGGTGATGCTGAAGAGGCGGTGCGTAAGCTTAAACCATCTCCCATCGAGCAGCGTGGATTGGTGCGTACCAATCAAGATATTTACGATCAACTATTGCTTGGAACCACTATCGAGAAAACCATTGATGGGGACCGCAAGAGTTATTCTATCCGCTACATCGACTGGGACAATCCAGCAAACAATGTTTATCACGCAACTGTCGAAGCCTCGGTCGAGCGCACAGGCGCAAACACCACACGCCGTTGCGACATCATCCTTTTCGTTAACGGCATTCCCTTCGCTGTAATAGAAAACAAAGCCCCCACGGAAAGTGTCCAGCAAGCCATCACCCAGCAGATCGGCTATCAGGCACATGACAATATTCCGCATCTTTATCACTATTTGCAGATTCTCATTGCTACAAACAAAAATGAAGCCTTTTACGGTACGGTCGGTACCTCGAAAAAATATTGGCTCACCTGGAAAGACGAAGAAGATCAAGATGCCGATATCCACGCCGCCATTAATAAACCTCTAAAAGCAGAAGATAAGGCAAAACTTTTCTCTGGCGACTTTGCCGATGCAAAGAAATACTTCGATGCCCTGGCCGCCGAGGGCAAGCGTGCTGTTACCGCGCAGGATCGGACACTATACGCCCTCTGTCGTCCTGAACGATTGCTGGAAATGGTGCGTATTTTTACGGTGTTCGATGGCGGCGTCAGGAAATTAGCCCGATACCAGCAGTTTTTTGGAGTACGCCAGACCTTGCGCCGTTTGCGTGAATTCGATCACGATGGCAAACGGCGTGGTGGTGTCATATGGCACACACAAGGTTCAGGCAAGTCTCTTACCATGGTCATGTTAGGGCGTGCGCTAGCATTAGCTTCAGATATTCAAAATGCTCGCATTATCATCGCTACGGACCGAGATGACCTTGACCGACAAATTAAGGACACTTTCAAATCTTGTGAGATGGAGCCTGCGCGGTCTACTTCTGGCACCAACCTGATCGAGCTTTTGGAGCAGAAGAAATCTCTGATCACTACAATCATTAATAAGTTTGATACTGCAACTCGCACCCGCGATTTCGTGGATAACGACCCCAATATTTTTGTGTTGGTTGATGAAAGCCATCGTACACAATATGGCTCTTTCGCAGCTAAAATGCGCCGCATTCTACCTAAGGCTTGCTATATTGGCTTTACGGGAACGCCGTTGCTGAAAGAAGAAAAAAGCACTCTGGAGAAATTTGGCGGCATTATTGGGAAACCTTATACAATTAAGGATGCCGTTGAAGATGGTGCTGTTGTGCCTCTGCTGTACGAGGGCCGCTATATCGAACAAAACCTCTCAGGCACCGTCATTGACGACTGGTTTGAACGCGTTTCAAAAGGCCTGACGGATGAACAGAAAGCCGACCTGAAAAAGAAATTCAGTCGAATGGCCATGCTCTCCAAAACTGAACAGGCCATTTATGCGAAAGCGCTCGATATTTCTGAACATTATCGTCAGACTTGGCAGAATACAGGGCGTAAGGGTCAGATTGTCGCTCCTTCCAAGGCCGCTGCTATCCGCATGAAGGATATCTTGGACGAGATTGGGCATGTGACTAGCGAAGTTATTATTTCCCCGCCCGATGATCGTGAGAGCGATGATGTTGTTGATATGACATCAAAAAATCGTATCCAAACTTTCTGGGACGATATGATGCGCAAATACGGTTCGGAGGAAGAATATAACCGCCAGATCATTGAAAACTTCAAATCGGCAAATGATCCTGAATTGCTGATTGTTGTTTCTAAACTCCTGACTGGTTTTGATGCGCCGCGAAATACCATACTTTATGTTTGCAAGCCTCTGAAAGAGCATAATCTCCTTCAAGCTATCGCGCGCGTTAATCGCTTGTTCGAAGAAAACGAAAAATCTAAACAATTTGGTTACATCATCGATTATGAAGGTTTGCTTGGTGAGCTGGATAAGGCACTCACCACTTATAGCTCTTTTGAGGGATACGATCCTGAGGATGTTGAAGGCGTTTTGTCTGATATACGTGAACAAATTCAGAAACTCCCCCAACTCCATCAGAATCTGTGGGATATATTTAAGGAAGTTGCAAATAAGCTCGATCATGAACAATTGGAGCAGCATCTCGCAGATGATGCTGTAAGAGATGAATTCTATATTCGCCTGCGCGAATTTAGCCGTTGCCTGCACATGGCTTTATCCTCTGAAAAAACCTACGATATTTATAGCCGCGAAGAGATTGAGAAATTTAAGGGAGATTGGAAACGCTTCTCTAATTTGAAACGCTCTGTCCAAATCCGTTATCAGGAAATCGTGGATATCAAAGAATTTGAGCCTAAAATTCAGAAGCTTCTAGATGACCACATCATTGCCACGCCTGCTCAGATTGTTGTCGAAGAGGTAAATATCAACGATCCTGAGGCGCTGGATAAAATCATCTCTGAAAACAATGTTACAGCTGCATCGAAGGCAGACAGAATTGCCAGCGCCACCAAAAAAACTATTACCGAAAACATGGATATTGATCCGGCGCTCTATATGTCTTTCTCAAAGATGCTGGAGGACACCATACAAGCCTATCGCCTCAAGCGTATATCAGAGACAGAATATTTGTCGAAAGTGAAGGATATCGCAAATGATGTTTCTAAGGGGCGTCGCGAGGATGTTCCAGCTTCTATAACAGATAATATTGATGCTCAAGCGTTCTACGGTGCGCTTTGGCCCATCGTTTCTGCCAAGACTGGTACAGGTGAAAACTCTCAGAAAACAGCAGCGCAGATTGCTTTAGATATCTTGCAAATTATTCAAAGTCCCAACCATTTTATTGTTCATCTCTGGCAAAACCTTGATGCGCAAAAGAAACTGCAAAATGCTATCGACGATTATTTCTTTGATGTCGTTGAACCAACATTTGGTTTGAAACTAGACGCTAAAGAATTGGATGAGATTGAAAAAAATATCATGAATATTGCTCGTGCGAGATTTCCGTTATGAGTCTTAATACACACAGTGTTCCCTACGGTAGCCGAACAATAGATTTTGAACTGCGTCGTGCTGATCGTAAGACGATGGCAATTCATGTCCATCCTGATATGCGAGTTGAAGTAGTTGCACCTAAAACGGCTAATTTAGATAAAGTTTATCAGAAAGTCAGAAAACGGGCCAAGTGGGTCAAAACACAGCAAATATTTTTTGAGCAATTTCATCCCAAAACTCCACCCAGGCAATTTGTTTCAGGGGAGAACCATCGATATCTTGGACGTCAGCTACGCCTTAAAGTCAAAAGAGATATCGCGTGCGGAGTTAAGATATCAGCAGGTTATATTTTAGTTTCTACACATTATCCCAACAATACAAAATTGACCTGTGAATTAGTAACAGACTGGTTTAAAACGCGAGCGCATCAAAAATTTAAGGAACGGTTGGAAATCTGTATCCAAAGATTTCCAAATCCAGAGAAATTTAGCCCTCACGCTGTGATTATCAGGCGACTGAATAACCGCTGGGGTTCAATGACCGGTGCAAAACGACTTGTTTTAAACACCCGGCTCATCCACGCCCCGCTTGTATGCATCGACTATGTGATTATCCATGAGCTGTGCCATATGCAACACCCTGACCATTCTCCTAAGTTTTGGAAGTTGCTCACGGCAGTGTTGCCTGACTGGCAGAAACGTAAAAATCAGCTAGAAAAATATCTAGTATAATTTCTTTTGATTATTTCGGAAAATTCTCCACATGCGTTTCGGCGGTGCGGCCAAAATAAAGAACGCGCTTGCCAGGAAACGAGACGATATAGCCTGCGCATCCTGCCGCTCTGACCTTTTTGCAAAAGCCTTTATAGGTGAATCCTTCGACCTGCTGCTGCGCCTCTTTAATGGCGTTCTTTATCACGGCGACATCGAACGCTTCGGCAACATGATCGTCATGAGGGGGCGTGGTTAGTTCAATATTGTCGCCGTCCGGCAGGTAATAGGTGGTGGTGCCGCGCAAATAATCGACGTGATAGCCTTCAAAACCGTTTTCCATGAGCGTCTTCACGGTTTGAGGGAAATTCATGGTGCCGCCATAGACGGCGTCCATGCATTGCTGGGCAATGGCTTTTGATACTTCGTTCATGTTCGTCTCCTTTGACGTTATTCTGTGGGGATGGATGTGATGGAAAATTGGGAGGCGAGATCGTGCAGGATACGCTGCAGAACTTCCCGATCCTTGGCGGGAAGGCGCGCAAAACATTCCTGATCGTTTTGGTCTGCCAAGGCGGCAAGCACCGGCACAAGTTTCTTGCCTTTTTCTGTCAGGCTGATCTTTTGCGCGCGGCCATCGTCCGTGCTGGCGGTGCGCACGACGAGCGATTTGGCCATCAAGCGGTCGACAAGCTTGGTAATTGCCCCCTTGGTCATGCCCATCTGCCCGGCAATAAGGCTGGGCGCGAATGTCTCCTGGTCATATAAGAGGCGCAGCAACACCCATTCGGCCACCGTGGTGTCCTTGGCGGCCAGCTTGCGCGCAAAGGCATGCGACACATGGTTGGAAACGCTCCGCAGCCAATAGCCCGCGTGATCTTCCAGGGCGCTGATCTTTTGTTTTGCGGCCATTACCTGCTCCAATATTGTTTCCACGGAAACTAGATATATTTAGTTTCCGTGTCAACTATATCTTCGGTCTTAGCATGCGGCATGGGGCTAAGATTTGTCAGATGCCGCGCCATGCGCAGCAGTGTGTTGCGCCGCTTGCGGTTGGGGATTTTGGCAAAGAGCAGCACCATTTCCCGGCATTTTTGATCCTTGCTGATGATGTCGATAACGCGCGACATGGCTTCGGAACCTGTGCTGAAATGGTAAACTGTTTTCTGGTTGGTTTTGATCATTGATATTCCTTCATGCAGCCGGTCATCAGGCCGCAGTTTCAAACGTGGCACTGTTATTTTTGATGGTGGCTGGCTCGTGTCGGCCATCACGCTCGAACGCCTCAACGTCGGCAAGGCTGTAAACGACCCGCGTACCCAGCTTGAGATATGCAGGGCCGATCCCTTGCCACCGCCAGCGCTCGAGCGTCCGCTGCGCCATGCGCCATCTTCTTGCCAACTCATATTGATTTAAATGCATCACTTCCATATTTTGTCTCCTTTCGAACGGCATGAATGCTTCGTATTCGAAGGAAGTCCAGTCAAAGTGTGGCAGGCCCGTCATCTTCCGCCTGTGTACCGTGGCGGCGCACCCGTCCATCATGCCGAACTCTCCAGTACACAAGGCTTCGGTTTTATGCTTATATGACAGAAAGGATTGGAAAACTGTTTGATGGTTGCTCGGTTTTTGCCATGGATTCCTCGAAATCCTTGGTGCTAGCGGCAGAACAAGCCAGATTATGTTTCTCAGTTCTGAAGTTTGATTTGGGTGGGTTTCACACCGCCATTAGATTTTCTTAGCGAACAAAGCGAGCTTAGAAAATGTTATGTCCTCCGAAGCTCGCAGAGCGTAGGAGGGCCAGATTTATCAGGAAAAACCCATGACCCAAAAATACCTCTTCACCCGCGAGCGCGCTCAGAAATTTGAACTCTTCGGCGGTTTATGATCAATAAAGATTGGCCCATCTCCCCCGCCGAGGCGATTGCCTTACAACAAAAACTGCGCGCGCAAGTCGTTATCGCGAAAAATCCGGCCGCTTTCAAAACCATCGCCGGCGTCGATGTCAGCCATGACAAAAGCGATATCAGCCATGCCGCCATTGTATTGCTCGATGCTGAAACTTTAAAGCCGCTTGAATCGGTTAAGCTCTCCTCACCCACGCGCTTTCCCTATATTCCGGGCCTTTTATCGTTCCGTGAAATTCCGGTGATTTTAGAGGCGCTGGCGAAGCTTTCAAGCACGCCCGATTTATTGATGGTCGATGGCCATGGCATTGCCCATCCGCGCCGTCTTGGCATTGCAGCGCATTTGGGCGTGGTGACGGATTTGCCCGCCATCGGCGTTGCGAAAAAACGCTTAACTGGCAAATATAAAGAACCCGGTTTAAAAAAGGGCGCTTTCACCCCCCTTATGGCGGGCGAGGAGCAAATCGGCGCCGTTTTGCGCAGCAAAGAAAATTGCCTGCCCCTTTTCATTTCACCCGGCCACCGCCTGGATCAGGAGCAAACTTTGGCGCTCACCTTAAAATATCTTACAAACTACCGTCTGCCCGAACCCACCAGGCTGGCCGATCAATTATCGAAAAACCGGGTGGAAAGTTTAGCCCGCCTGGCGGGCTGATTTTCCCCGCTTGCATTTTCCTTCAATCCGGCTAGAAACTTGTAGGCGTCTTTATCCCTTATTCCGGGTATTTCTTTGTTCAGCCATTCCTATCTTGAATTGAATCTCAATATTTTCATCCTGTTCGGCCTGCTGCTGGTGGCGGGCGTGATCGGGGGCGATTTGGCGCGGCGCTCGAAAAAAGTGCCGCGGATTTTGGGCTATATGCTGATGGGCTTCATCGTCGGCCCGCATGTGCTGGGCTGGATCGGCGGCGATTCCATCAAAGAGGTGCAAATATTCATCGATTTGGCGCTGGCGCTGATTTTGTATCAAATCGGCGCTTATTTGAATTTGCGGGAAATCATCAGCGATGCGCATTTGATCTCCAGCAGCTTCATCGAAAGCCTGCTTACTTTCGGCGTGGTGGCGGTGGGGCTGCATTTATATGGCGTATCGGTTTTGATGTCGTTTTTGTTCGGGGCGATTGCAATTTCCTCCTCGCCGGCGGTGATTTTGGCGACCATTAAAGAATATGGGGTGAAAGGCGTTTTCACCAAAAGAATTTTGAATTTGGTGGCGCTGAATAATTTATTTTCCTTCCTGTTTTTCATGCTGATGATCCCCTTCGTGCATTACCACCAAGACCAGCCGCTGTGGAAAGTCATAAGCTTCACGCCGGTGATGCTGTTCGGCTCGTTTGCGCTGGGCTGGGTGCTGGCGATGCTGAAGGCGATGCTGAACGCCAAGGTCACCGACAGCCGCCATAATCATATCGGCATATTGCTGGGCTTTGTCGCTTTGGGGCTGGGCCTGGCGCAAATGCTGCATTTATCGCATTTGCTGACTATGCTGACGGTCGGGCTGTTCAGCTTTAACGCTCCCAAATACCATTCCGATCAAGTGACGCCTTTGGACGAGCCGGGCGATATCAGCGAATTGTCGATCATGATTTTATTCGTGATCGCCGGCGCCAAGCTGGAATTGGGCAATTTCTCGGCATTGATCGGCTTTACTTTATTGTTTGTTTTCTTGCGCGGAGTTTCCAAAATCGCGGGGCTTTATATCGTGCGCCCCGATAAGGCGATCAACGCCAAGGACACGTTTTTGCTGGGATTGTCGTTAACGCCGATGGCGGGTTTGGCGATGGGCCTATCTTTAATGCTGAATAATTTGTACCCCGAATTAATGAGCGCCTATGTGCCCTATGTGTTCGCGGTGGTGGCGGTTCTAGAGGTTATCGGCCCGTTCGCCACCGAATACAGCCTGCGCAAATCTGGCGAAATAGAAGCCGGGCAATCGATCAATCACTAAACAAAAAAATTGAAAAAACCTGCTATTTTCCTAAGGCTCAAATTTACCCTCTTGTTATCCCCCGGTAAGTTGCACATTATATAAGCCATGGATAAGTTGCCTGCCCTCATAGCCGGCTTGAACTTTGATTTACGGTTGTTAACGCCGGCGGATGGGAAAGCCTTCCACACCCTCACCAACGATCCCAAAATCGCCACCGTTATTCCCTTTCTATCCTATCCGGTTGCAAAGAAAATAACCGATGAATGGATTGAAAAAAATAATGGGTCAACGGCGCGGGTTTACGGTATTTTTTCCAAAGACGGCGTGTTAATGGGACAGGTTGGCGTGCATCTGAATGAAGGCGATGAAATCGAAGTCGGTTATTGGATCGGCAGCGATTTTAAGGGGCGGGGGCTGGCCTCGGCTTCTTTATCGCTTATCATCGACGCCCTATTTAAGACCGGCACAGATAAAGCCATTTACGCCGAATGTTCGCCCAGCAACCAGGCCTCGCAGCGCGTGCTGGAAAAAAACGGTTTCACTGCCACCGCAACGCCGGGCAAGCGGCCGGATAGATTTATTCATATTTATAAAGGACAGCCTTATTCGCTCAAGCGTTACGCCTAGGCTGCCGTCTTAAAATTATTCGCCAGGCGCTGCATGTAATTCACAAAATCAGGGTCCTCGCCCGACAGCAAGGTTGTCAGATTCTGCCGGAAATCGTCGCGCTTTAACCAAAAGCGGATGTAATCGTCCCACGATTGCCATAGGCGCTGGGTTTGCTTGTTCATATTGTCTTCATGCACCAAAATGAAAGCGCGCTCGAACAGCGACATGAGAAGTTCGAAAATAATATGCTTGCGCTCTTTTTGCTCGGCCGTCAGTTTTTCATCCGCCA
>JBFXCU010000031.1:0-22373 GCA_050181835.1 Steroidobacteraceae bacterium
CGTGGTAAACAACGCCTCTTGCATCACATCTGAACCGCGCATCAAGGACCCCTTCACTCGAAAAACTATCGTCCCATGCAGTTTATTTCAGTCGGGTTTTGTAAGGGAGATTTTCAACAGCCTGCTAGAGACTTTGCGAATTTTTCCAGTGCTGCATAGAGTCTGACAACTTCCGGCGGCCTATTACGCAAGATGTCGGCTCGGTCGCCTGTGCCGCAAGCGTGGTGCTGATTTTTCTGCGTAAACTTGCGATTGTACTTTGGGCATGCCCACATGTTCGTCATAGCGACCTAACGTATTTTCGCTAACGCGCTTTTGCAAGATAAAACCATGAGTGGTAGATAACACCGGAGCTAATTCGGGCGCAAGTTGTTATTGCATCCGGCCTCACTTGGCTACACCGATGTCAGCACCACCGTGAGCTGTACATATGTACCGAGTTCCTCAGCAGCGGGGACACCATTCCCTTGGATATGCTAACTGTGTCAATACACGTTAAGGCGCTCGCCTCTGTAACCTGAACCGGCGATACTCGATCTTCCTATTGCTCGACTGAGCTTGGCCATCTTGGGTTGGCTTGACTGACCCTAACTAACCGGGAGTCCCCATGATTTACGACAACATTCTCGGCACCATTGGTCGTACGCCGATTGTGCGTATCAATCGATTGGCACCGCCACACGTCACCGTGTATGTGAAATGCGAGTTTTTCAATCCGTTGTCTTCGGTGAAGGATCGTCTGGCGCTGGCCATGATCGAGGATGCGGAAAAGCGTGGTGTGCTCAAGCCGGGTCAGACGGTGGTGGAGGCGACCTCGGGTAATACGGGCATCGCGCTGGCCATGGTGTGTGCGGTCAAAGGGTATCCGTTTGTCGCAACGATGGCGGAATCATTTTCTGTTGAGCGCCGCAAGATCATGCGGGCGCTGGGGGCCAAGGTGGTGCTCACGCCTGCCGCAGAGCGTGGCACTGGAATGGTGCGTAAGGCCAAAGAGCTTGCTGAAAAGCACGGCTGGTTCTGGGCCAGTCAGTTTGAGAATCCCGCCAATCCTGAATATCACCGCAACACTACTGGGCCAGAAATTCTCCTCGACTTTGCCGCCAAGCGTCTGGACTTCTGGGTATCTGGTTGGGGTACGGGCGGCACGCTCACCGGCGCAGGGCAGATGCTCAAGCAAGCCCGCCCCGATGTAAAAATCATTGCCACTGAACCGGCGGGGGCGTCGCTACTCAAAGGGGCGGAATTCAAGCCACACAAGATTCAGGGCTGGACGCCGGATTTTGTGCCATCAGTGCTGGATCGCAGCGTAATGGATGACATTGTGCCGGTCACTGATGAGGAGGCTATTCAGAGCGCACGAGCGCTGGCAACACAGGAAGGTATTTTTTGTGGCATTTCATCAGGAGGCACGTTTGCTGCTGCCTTGAAGGTGGCGGCGACGGCACCGCAAGGGTCGGTGATCCTTGCAATGCTGCCGGACACCGCTGAACGCTATATGAGCACCGCCTTGTTTGAAGGCATTAATGAAGGCGCAGACGCGGAGCTTTGAGTGAATAGTAGGTTGTTGAAAATGTACGGCGGTGTGGCTTGTGCGTTGCTCGTCTTGTCGATGATGAGTGCTTGCAGCAAGGAGGAGCCGGTAGCCAGCGCCAGCGGTGGTGTGCCCCGGGGCATGGGCGCAGGTGCGCGCGTTACGGCAGTGATTACGGCTAACGTGGCCTTATCGGAATTGGTTGATGAAACGGAAGCATTGGGCACGGCCAAGTCTAATGAAGCGGTGGATATCACTGCCAAATCAACCAACAGAGTGGTAGCGGTTCCCTTTCGTGAAGGTGAATACGTTAAGAAAGGTGAGGTGATTGTCGAATTGGATGGTGTTGAAGCGCGCGCTAATCTGGCACAGGCACAGGCTAGTCTGCGCGATAGTGAAAGCCAGTATCAGCGCAGCCGTGAGTTGTATGAAACTAAGGTGCTGTCGGAGTCCGACATTATCAAGCTGGAAGCGAACATGCTCAGCAGCAAGGCGCAGGTAGCGGCGGCGCAATCCAGAGTTGACGATACAGTGATTCGTGCACCTTTTTCTGGTCGTGTTGGCTTACGTAACGTTAGCGTTGGCAGTCTGGTCACGCCGGGCCAGGTTATTACTACGCTGGATGACATCAGTATTATCAAGCTGGACTTCACCGTGCCGGAAAGTTATCTGGCGACGGTGAAGGAAGGTCAACAAGTGGAAGCGATTACCACCGCCTATGCGAGTGAAGTATTCAAGGGACGTGTGGGCAGCATCGCGACCCGCGTTGATCCGGTCAGTCGTTCAGCAATGGTGCGCGCCTTGATCGATAACCACGAACAAAAACTCAAGCCGGGCATGTTTATGAGTGTGCACCTGACGCGATCACAGGGTAAGTCATTGATGATTCCTGAGCAGGCGTTGTTGCCTGATGCTGAAAGGCAATTTGTTTATGTCGTGAAGGGCGATAAAGCTAGCAAGGTGGTGGTCGAGATTGGTCGTCGCAAACCGGGGCTGGTCGAAGTGCGACAAGGCCTTAATGTGGGTGATGTCGTCGTAATTGAAGGGGGCGAAAAACTGACTGATGGGGCGTTGATCACCATCGTTAACAGCGATCAATCTGTGGAGTCTTGACCATGGTTCTTTCCGATATTTCGGTAAAACGCCCAATATTCGCTGTGGTAGTCAGCCTGCTGCTGATCATTCTGGGTGCCATGGCAGCAAGCCGTCTGTCGGTTCGCGAGTATCCCAAGGTGGAATCGCCGCAGGTTAGTGTTTCCGTCACTTATCGTGGTGCCTCCGCCGAAGTAATCGAAACTAAAATAACCCGCACGATTGAAAATCAGTTGGCAGGCATTGAGGGTCTCGACAAGTTGGAGTCGTCAAGTCAGGACGAGCGTTCGCGTATCTCGCTAGAGTTTACTGTTGAGACTGATATTGAAGCTGCCGCGAACGATGTGCGTGATCGTATTGCACGAATCCAGAACAGCTTGCCTGATGAAGCTGACACACCGCGCATCAGTAAGGTCGACACCCAAAATGAAAACATCATGACCATCAGTTTGACCAGCGATACGCTGAGCTCTGGTGAACTTACTGACTATGCAAATCGCTACATTATTGATCGACTTACCGTGGTGTCGGGTGTTGCTGCTGTACAGACATTTGGCGGGCAAAAGTTTTCCATGCGTATCTGGTTGGATCGGCGCGCTATGGCCGCACGGCAGTTAACGGTACAGGATATCGAGAGTGCGTTGCGTAAGGAAAATGTTGAATTGCCCGCCGGACGTCTCGAATCACAGCAACGAGAGTTTACGCTGCGTACTGACACCAACATGCGTACTGTCGATGATTTCCAGCAACTGGTAGTGGGTCGCGGCACGAATGGTTATCTGGTGCGGCTGGGTGAGGTGGCTACCGTTGAGGTGGGCCCTGAAGATTTGCGTACTATCTCGCGTCGTTCTGGTAGGGCTGATGTGGCCATGGGGATCACGCCAACCTCGACAGCTAACGTGCTAGACGTGGCACAAGGAGTACGCAATGTAGTTGCCAATATTCAACATGATTTGCCAAATACGATTCATTTGGCTATCACCACTGACAATACCACCTACATATCGGAGTCAATCAAGGAGGTAATCATAACGCTGGCGATTGCCATGGTGCTGGTACTGGTGGTGATTTATGCGTTCCTTGGTACGGTGCGCGCGACATTAATTCCGGCGGTGACGATTCCCGTATCGATTATCTCCGCATGTATTGTCATGTCGGCATTGGGTTTTTCCATCAATGTGCTTACCTTGTTAGGTGCCGTGCTCGCTATTGGTCTGGTAGTGGATGATGCCATCGTCGTACTGGAAAATATTGTGCGACGCATGGAGCAAGGCGAACCGGCATTGATTGCCGCCATTGATGGCAGTAAGGAAATTGGCTTTGCAGTGATTGCCACCACTTTGGCATTGACCGCTGTATTTCTGCCTATCTCTTTTATTCCGGGCAATATTGGTCGGCTATTTGGTGAATTCGGTATTACGGTGGCAGCATCCATCCTGTTCTCTGCATTGATTGCGTTGACGCTGACGCCGATGATGGCCTCAGTGCTGTTTTCCAAGGGCATCAAACGCGGGCGAGTTACACATGTGGTAGATGCAGTATTCCATTGGTTGTCCGGCGCATATCATCGCAGTCTGTCGTGGGTGCTTCAACGTGCATGGATAGTCGTCATTGTGGCGGTGGGTGTCAGCGTACTGGGCTATACCATCTTTCGTACCTTGCCTAGTGAGTACACACCGGCAGAAGATCGCGGTCAGTTTCAAGTCAGACTGACTTCGCCTGAAGGGGCTAGCATTCAATACATTGATCGCTACTTACATGAAGTTGAGAAAGTGCTGAACGATGAGGCAAAGCGAGGCACGATACAAACCATGATCGTGCGCTACGGTAGTGGTGGCGGCGGCGGCGGCGGTGGCGGTGGCGGTGGAGATGCTCGAGTCATTGTAAAGCTGGTGGAGTGGAATGAGCGTACTGATTCGGTGCAGGATGTTGCTAATCGTGTGCGTACCAAGTTGAATGCCTTGCCGGGTGTTCGCACCAGCGTGCAAATATCCAGTGGCTTGGGCGGGCGAGGCGGTGGTCAGCCGGTACAGTTTGTGCTCGGTGGCCCTAGTTATGAAGAGTTGGTGAAGTGGCGCGATATCATGCTGACACACGCCAAACAAAATCCTGGCCTGCTTAATCCAGATTCTGATTACGATGAGCGTAAGCCACAGATGAAAATCGAAATTGATCGCAGCCGTGCAGCAGATCTCGGCGTATCATTAACGACTATTGGCAGTACGTTGGAAACCATGCTTGGTTCACGCCAAGTGACTACCTATGTGGATCGTGGTGAGGAGTACAATGTGATGTTGCAGGCGCGTACCGAAGATCGCGCTACGCCTAGCGATCTGGACAATATCTATGTGCGCTCTGACAAATCATCAACGCTCATCCCGTTGTCGAATCTGGTGGTGCTTACCGAAGTAGCTGGTTCCGGCGAGTTGAATCGCTTTGATCGCCAGCGCGCGATCGAGATTTCCGCTGGCCTTGCTGATGGTTACTCACTAGGTCAAGCACTCGACTATTTGGAGAACGTAGTGCGTACCGAGTTACCTGCCGATGCGACTATTGGCTATGACGGCCAATCGCGTGAGTTCAAGAAAGCAGGCGGTGCGTTATATGGTACCTTTTTGCTAGCCATTGGCATCGTGTTCCTGGTGTTGGCGGCGCAGTTCGAAAATTTTCGGCATTCAGCCATTATCATTACCACTGTGCCACTGGCCATTACCGGTGCCGTGTTTGGTTTATGGTGGCAGGGTAGTTCAATTAATGTTTTCAGTCAGATTGGCGCGGTAATGTTGATTGGTCTGGCAGCCAAGAACGGTATTCTGATTGTTGAATTCACCAATCAGCTACGTGATCGTGGCGTTGAGTTTGTGGATGCAATCGTTCAAGGCGCGACCACGCGCTTACGGCCGGTGTTAATGACCAGTCTGTGTACGGTGTTTGGTGCTATTCCATTGTTGCTTGCTACCGGCCCGGGTGCTGAAAGCCGCCGACCAATTGGTGCGGTGATTGTGTTCGGTGTTATGTTGTCGTTGGTGCTCACGCTGTATGTCGTACCTGCGGCGTACATGCTGATGGCACGCAATACACGCTCTCCAGAACACATTTCATACTTGATTGACACGCTGCGTGGAAAATTGGCGATTGGTAAATCCAAAGAGACTGGCGCAGCTAATGAAGGCGGGATCAGGTAGTGGGTAAAGGTCGGCTTGAAGCCTTCAGCGATGGTGTAATTGCCATCATCATTACCATCATGGTGCTTGAGCTGAAGGTGCCGCACAGCACGGAGCTGACTGCTTTAGCGCAACTATTACCGGTCATTACCAGCTATGTACTTAGCTTCGTATTTGTTGCCATTTACTGGAACAACCATCACCACATGCTGCACTTGGTCAAGCATATAAATGGCCGCATCTTGTGGGCCAATATGCACCTGCTGTTCTGGTTGTCACTGGTGCCATTTGTCACTGGTTGGATGGGCGAGAACCATTTCGCTACATGGCCAGTGGTCTGTTACGGCGTCGTGCTGCTTGGCGCAGCGATTGCGTACACCATGCTTGCCAACACCTTGGTCGCGCGTCATGGCCATGACTCTGCTCTGGCTGCTGCCTTGGGCAAGGACAGAAAAGGAAAAATATCGTTGGTTCTGTATATAGTGGCGATACCGCTTACCTTCGTACATGTGGCGTTGGCATGCGCAGTGTTTGTTGCGGTGGCGTTGATCTGGCTGGTACCCGACTTGCGTATAGAGCGAGTGATCCAGAAACAATCAGAATGAACTAACTATCAGAGGTCGAGGCTACTTGTGCTTGCTCAGGCTCTGTACTTCCGCTGCTGATAGATGCCGCCAGCCACCCTTGGCCACTTCACCCAGTGTGATTGGTCCGATAGCGGTGCGTACCAGCCGTAGTACTTCATAACCCAGTGCAATCAGCATTCGTCTGATGTGGCGATTGCGGCCTTCATCCAGCACTATTTCCAGCCAAGCGTTTTTTTCACCAATACGTAACAGGCGTACATTGATTGCGGCGAGATGCTCGCCTTTATCGTCTATGCCGCGCAGCATGCAATCAAGCACAGCGTGATCTGGAATGCCGCTGACCTGCACGTGATAGGTTTTATGCAATTGACTGGCAGGATCGGTAATGCCTGCGGCCCACACTGAATCATTGGTTAGCAGTAATAATCCTTCGCTGGCCTTATCAAGGCGGCCTACTGGTGCGAGCCACGGAAGATCGCTGTCATCAAGCAATGAATACACCGTATCTCGACCACGTTCATCGGCAGTGCTGACAATCAAACCACGCGGCTTATTCACGGCGATGTGGATACGCGATACAGCTTGTACCGCGATGCCATCAACACTGAGTTGTTCGCGACTGGCATCAGTGGGTCGCTCTGGACTGAATTGTATCTTGCCATTGACGCTGACGCGCCCTGCAATAACCATCGCCGTTGCTTGGGTGCGTGAACAAATGCCCAGCTTGGAAATGACGCGGGCGAGACCATGTTTTGTTGCTGCGGACTTCACAAAGAGATCTGCCCGGCACTCAGCTGCCGTACTACAGCTACGCCATGCTTGATGACATGGCGGCGCAATCGGATTACCACATCAAATCATCAGGCACAGCAAAGTCCTTGTAAGGATCGTCAGCAGCTGGCTCTGCGGATGATGTCTGCAGGGCATTCAAGTCGACGATGGCGCTTGCATCTCGTTCGCGGACTCGTTCAGCAATGGCAGGAAGTACAGGTGCGTAGAACTTGCCATAGCGAACGATCACCACCTCGCCCTTGGTGAGACGTTCACGTAACGCGGCATCGACGGCAATGCGGTGCACTCTGTTCATGTGTACAAAGTTAAAGTGTTCTTCGCTGTCCACACGTGGAATGCGATTCTGATCCACCAATTGCCAGATCTGCGTCATACGCGCTTTGCGTTCCGCTTTTTCCTGGCGTTGACGATTCAGCTCCTGATCGCGAGCTGCTTTTTCTGCCTGCGCTTTTTGCACGGCAAGTTGTTGCGCAGTTTTCGCATTGGGGTCGAATTTTCCTTGCGGCCGCTTTTTGTGCTCCGCTTGCTTGACCTGTTTGCTGCTAACCAGACCGGCTTGCAGCAATTGCTCGCGCAATGACAGACTCATGACGACCTCAATCCCGTGGAAAGTAAGGCCGCTATCTTACGTAGCTAAGGCTGGATTTTCACGCAGTGAATTACTTGGTTTAAATCCAGCCTTGATGCCAGTGGCTGGTGTCGCTGAGTTCGCGCCAGGGCAGGGTGGTGATGTGCCGGGACTGTACCGCTTCCAGCTCAACCAGCACGATTTTGGTCGCGGGTGGGTCGGGGGTCACCAGCTTGCTGACCAAGAAGTGCTTTTGTTTGTTTATTGGCGTGACTGCCGTCCATTTGCTAAGCAATAATTTCTTGGGGTCGATCTGTCGCAACATGTCTATTTACCAGTTATAGCTCAGTGATATGCCGCCAAAGGTGATGCCTTTTACTTGGCTATTGTGTGACCGCCCTAAAGCAGGCGATAGCATCCAGCGGTCACCAATAAACACGGCGGCACTGATTATGCCGGTGTCGGTAAGAGTCTCATCATTCAAAGCTTGGTCGCGCAGATACAGTGCCGATAATGCTACGTTGCTGAATTGGTAGGTCAGGCCGAGGTTGTAGCTGTTGTCGAGCAGGGCTAGCGAACGGGTCACGTTGGAGTTGTTCAAATACACCAGTTCTGAAAGCGTTGGATACTTTGTCAACACGCGACGGATCAGTAGCGGATTGGTGCTGGAGCTCAGTTCATAATTACTGTCGTAATGGTAGCTCATGCCACCTAACGAAATGCTGAGTGCATCAGTAATGCTGAAGTCAGCATGCAGGCCAATACCATTGCCGGTCAGTTTTTCATCCACATGTAGTGCAATCGAGCTCAAGCCAAGATTGGGAAAATCACGCACTGTATCAAGGCTGTTGTTGGTGCTACGTCGCGAGATATCCAGCCCTACGTTCAGGCGCTCACCCATCCAGTCCAGCGCAGCCAGCAGGTTGCGTTGTTGGTAGCTGTCATCATCCTTGTATTGGTCAAAGTTAATGCGTAGTCGCACCGTTCCATTGCTGAAGCCAGTGCCAACCCCAAATTGTTGCACATCGCCTAAGCCGCTGGTGCTATCGGTGGTTATCTTACCCACGGTACCCTGAAGCCATGCATAACTTCCCAGCGCAAAGCTTGCGGTGCCGGAGTACTGACGTGATGCATCGTCGCCCTGTGCCTCTAGTGATAGGTAGCGCATAGCGGAGACATGATTACCGTCCTCGGTGGCAGTAGCCTGCAATGCAAAGCCGAGCAGTGAAGCAGCAACGCAGATGCGAGCGGTGGTGGCGATCAAATTGTGCATGGCTGATCCCGGATCATTGATGAATATGAATTGTCGTGACTACGCGCTAATCAATACAACCGGAGACCCCCATTTCTGAGGGCTTCCGGCATGGTGCGAAGTAAGTATTTTACGGCGCAGGGGTGAAGGTTGTGGTGGTTGTCGCGCTGCCACTATGACCATTGGGCCCGGTCACAGTATTGGTCCGGGTAGCGGTTCGGCTATCCTTGTCATAGCTGCCAGTGGCGTTGCTGGTTAGTGTTTTGCCATTTGGCCCAGTGCGCGTGGCCTCACGCACATAACCAGCTTCAGTACGTGTCACTGAGCTATCGAAGGTGGCAGTCTTGCCTTGCGGGCCAGTTGTGGTCGCGCTGCGGCTCAGTGTCTTGGTCTCAGGGTCGTAACTGGATTCGCCTTGGCGAGTGAGTGTGTTTCCGTTTGGTCCTGTAACTACCGTGCTGCTGGTTCTTCCTGCATCAGTACGTGTTACAACCGTGTTGGCGGTTGCGGTTTGGCCGTTGGCACCAGTCAATACGGCATTACGTTCACTGCCAGTGTCGGTGCGCACCACGTCTGTGGCGCGAGTGCGGGTGTTGCCATTCACGCCAGTGCGTGACGCATCACGGCTGTAACCTGTGTCCGTTCTAACCACCTCGGCGCTGGAGCTGGCGGTTTTTCCATTAGCGTGCGTAATGTTGCTATCACGGCTCCATGTACCTGCTTCCTTATCAAGCACGCCGGTACTGCTGCGCGTGCTGACATTGCCATTGATACCTGTACGAGTGGTATTTGAGATCGTGGTGCCGCTGTTATGATTACGCAGTGCATTACGTTCAATCATGTTGCCAGCCGTAGCGCTGCGTACCATTTTACGTTCAGCAGCGGCAGCCTCGTGGCCCACCATGCCCAGTAACAGCGGCATGGACAGGGCGGTAACGGATAGCACGGTACGGACAGAGTGGCGTAGGTTTTTCATCGCTTGGTCTCCAAGGGCATTGTTGTCGATGGAGGTAATAACGGTAGCGCGCCCGATGCGTTGACTGACTAGGCGAGATATTTCGTGAAACGTTTAGCGTTGTAAGGTACACGCCTCACGCGCTAGGGCTTCAATACCTTTCCAGTTTCCCTCAGCCAGCATCTTGCTTGGTACGACCCATGAACCACCCACGCAGGCGACATTGGATAAGGCGAGAAATTCTGGAGCGGATTCACGAGTGATGCCGCCGGTTGGACAAAAGATGACATCGCTGAAGGGCGAAGCTAATGCCTTCAACATACCGATGCCACCAGCTTGCATGGCGGGAAATAACTTCAATGCGGTAAAGCCTTGTAGTCTTGCCGCAATTACTTCAGCAGGTGTCATTACGCCGGGCAGTAATGGAAAGCTAACCTTGCCTGCTGCCTGTGCCAATTCGACAGTGAGTCCCGGTGATACACCAAATTGTGCACCGGCATTTTCCGCTGCTGAAAAGTCGACAGGCTTGGTCAAGGTGCCCACACCGACGATGGCATCGGGTACGGCTTTGCGCATGGCTTCAACTGCTGCCAGCGCAACTGGGGTGCGCATCGTCACTTCCAATACTCGCAGGCCACCAGCACACAGGGCTTGTGCCAACGGTACGGCATATTCCAGCTTGTCTAATATCAACACTGGAATCACCGGTGCGATGTTCATGACGTCGCGAATGTTCATGCTGTTCATAGTGATGTTTACGGTGATGGTAACGTGGTGCTGATTTAAACAGAAAAGGAGCTGGCGCCCGCTTCGGCATCGCAGGCAATACCGCGAAAGCCGCCAAACAATTCGCGGCCCATGCCAAATGCATTGTGCGATAAATCTGGCGTGGTGGATTGGCGTGCGTTCCATTCGGCTGCTGGTACGCGCGCCTCCAGTATGCCGTGATGACTGTCCAGATGAATGATATCGCCATCGCGAACGTGACGTAGTGGACCATTGTTCAAGCATTCCGGCGTCACGTGAATCGCGGCAGGAACTGTGCCGGAAGCACCTGACATACGGCCATCAGTGACTAACGCGACATGAAAGCCTTTATCTTGTAGTGAAATCAACGCTGGTGTGAGTTGATGCAGTTCAGGCATGCCATTCGCACGCGGCCCTTGATAACGAATCACTGCCACAAAATCTCGGGCCAGCTTGCCAGCTTTGAATGCTTTGACGACATCTAGCTGATCATCGAACACCAGTGCCGGTGCAGTGACGACGCGATGCTCATCCTTGACCGAAGAGGTTTTGATGACCGATCGACCTAGATTGCCGTGTAATAGTTTCAACCCACCATCACTGCTGAATGGATTACTTGCTGGGCGCAATACGGATTCATCACCGCTTGTGGTTGGCGCATCGCGCCATACCAAACCGTTATCACTCAGGAACGGCTCTTGTGCATAGTGATGCAGTCCCTGCCCCATGATTGTATTGACATCTGCATGTAGCAGACCTGCTTGCAGCAGTTCACGAATCAGGAACCCCATGCCACCTGCCGCATGAAAATGATTTACGTCAGCGCTGCCATTGGGATATATGCGTGATAATAGCGGGATGACTTCGGACAGTTCACTGAAATCATCCCAGTTGATTAATACCCCGGCTGCTTTGGCCATCGCTACCAAGTGCAAGGTGTGATTAGTTGAACCACCAGTAGCTAGCAAGCCAACAATCGCATTGACGATAGTGCGTTCATCAATGATCTGTGCCATTGGTAAGTAATGCTCACCCAGTGCGGTCATCTGCGCAGCGTGTTTGGCCGCCGCCGCAGTTAGTGCATCACGCAGTGGTGTGTTGGGCTGAATGAAAGCACTGCCGGGTAAGTGCAGCCCCATGATTTCCATCAACATCTGATTGCTATTGGCAGTACCGTAAAAAGTGCAAGTGCCTTCGGTGTGATAACTCTGTGCTTCGGATTCCAGCAAGGCATCACGACCCACTTTGCCCTCGGCAAACAGTTGGCGAGTTTTTGCTTTTTCCTTATTGGGTAGCCCGGAGGGCATGGGGCCGGCCGGTACGAAAATCACCGGCAGATGACCGAACGTCAGTGCGCCGATAAACAATCCCGGCACAATCTTGTCGCACACGCCCAGACACAACGCTGCATCAAACATGTTGTGCGACAGTGCAATAGCGGTGCTCATGGCAATGACATCGCGGCTGAATAATGACAGCTCCATGCCCGGTTGACCCTGTGTGACGCCGTCGCACATGGCGGGTACGCCGCCGGCAAATTGCGCTACCGCACTCGCTTCGCGGGCAGCCAACTTGATGAGTTGCGGATAACGTTCCAGTGGGCGATGAGCCGACAACATGTCGTTGTACGCTGAGACAATCGCGATGTTGGGCCAACGGCCCGATTTTAGTTGCTGTTTGTCGCTGGTATCTGCCGCTGCAAAGCCATGCGCCAGATTAGTACAGGCCAGCTGCGCTCGTGATGGACCTTGGTTGCGCGCGGCCTGCATGCGTTCCAGATACGCAGTGCGAGACTCCTTGCTACGTTCTGTAATGCGGGTGGTTACCGCTGCGATACGGGTATGCAATGTAATGTGCGAGCTTGCAGTCACGGTGTCCTCGACAATAACAGTAGAGTGAGCTTGGTCGGGTACGCAGGCATTCTAGAGCCATAATTGTATTTGCAGGGTAACGCGTTTTTGCACTAGTTGGCAGTGTAAAAAAATGCACTGAATTGGCTTGCCAATTGGCAGTTGTGCGTCGTAATGGCACACATGATTGAAATCAATTCGAAATTGGTCAGCGCGAGTACACGCCGTTGTGCGCATTTGCATATCGGCAACCAGTCTCTATGATGGCTAGTGTCACTTGGCAGCTTACGTGAGTGCTGGTTATGCATCATCCTATTGAACATCGCTTCCCAGATACGCATGGCCTTGCTCACGCTCTGGCGGGTGAGGTTCAGGTTGAGTTACAGGAAGCCATTGCTGCGCGCGGTAGGGCGAGTTTGATTGTTTCCGGTGGGCGCACACCGATTGCGCTGTTTAATCAGTTAGCTACTGAAAAGGTGGACTGGGGCAAGGTGTGGGTTAGCCTGGCCGACGAACGCTGGGTGGATGCCAACGAGGTCACTAGCAATGAACGACTAGTTCGCACCGAGTTGTTGCGCGGCCGCGCCGCCACGGCCCAATTTATTGGGTTGAAGAACGCGGCAACGACGCCCGCAGAGGGCGTTGACTGGGCGTGGCGATCTTTAGCACGTATTGCCAGGCCTTTTGACATGGTGTTACTGGGCATGGGCGATGATGGCCATACAGCGTCGCTGTTTCCCGATTCACCAAATCTGACAATGGCATTAGACACTTCGCTGCCGCCAACCTGTGTGGCGATGCAGGCGCCAGTATCGCCACAGGCACGTCTTAGTTTGAATTTGAATGCACTACTAGATACACGTCGTATCATTTTGCACATTCAAAGCGAAGCAAAGTGGGCGCTGTATCAAGCTGCCAAAGAGCATGGTCCAGTAACGCAGTTGCCGATACGTGCGGTGTTACATCAACAAACGGTTCCGGTCGAAGTCTTTTGGTCACCATGAATAATAAGATGTACTTACTCGCTGATATTGGCGGTACCAATGCTCGCTTCGCATTGAGCGATGGCGTGTCAGTGCGTAATGAATTGCAATTACGTTGCGCCGACTATCGGACCATTGAGCTGGCGGTTGTCCACTACCTACAGGTAGTTGGCGAAGCGCGGCCTGTGCAACAGGCGTCGTTTGCCATTGCTGCGCCTCTGTCTGGAGATCAGGTCAGCATGACTAATCACAACTGGCGCTTCAGTATCAGCCAGTTGCGGCAGGCTCTCGGATTGCAACGCTTGATTGTGATGAATGACTTCACGGCGCTGGCGTTAGCAATTCGGCATTTGCCGCAAGCGGAATTACAGCAAGTGGGTGGCGTGGCGAATGCCCTTACCACACCCATTGCGTTGTTGGGTGCCGGCACCGGTCTCGGTGTGTCGGGATTGATTCCCTCAGGCAAGGAATGGTTGCCGCTGCAGGGAGAGGGCGGACACGTCACGCTGGCGCCGGGTAATGCACGCGAAGTGGCCGTGCTGCAACAGCTATGGCGACGCTTTGAGCATGTGTCGGCTGAGCGGGTGCTGTCTGGGCCGGGAATAGAGAATCTGTACACCGCACTGTGTGAGCTGGACAATCTGACTATTCATACGTACCGGGCGGCGGATATTACCGAACGTGGGTTAAATGGAAGCTGTCGCGTCTGTGCCGAAACTTTGCAAATGTTCTGTGGCTTGCTGGGCAGCGTGGCAGGTAATTTGGTGCTGACGTTGGGGGCAACCCATGCACTCTATATCGGCGGTGGCATCGTGCCGCGATTTGGCGAGTATTTTGCGCATTCAGTGTTTCGCCAGCGGTTTAACGGCAAGGGTCGCTATGTTGAATTTCTAGCACCGGTGCCGGTGTATGTTATTCACACTGCGCAGCCGGCTTTTGTGGGATTGGTGCAGTCATTCACTGCACCTGGTTCACGCATTGAATCACATGCATGAACCCATTAAGCAATCGTTGCTGTCAGATTATGGTGAGCAACGCTTGATGCCATCAACGATTTCTTTTTTGGCATCGTCAATGCCGCCCCAGCCTTCTACCTCGACCCACTTGCCTTTTTCCAGATCCTTGTAGTGTTCAAAAAAGTGCTGAATCTGATGCAGGCGATGTGCATTGATGTCTTCATAAGACTTCCAGTGACTGTAGATTGGTAGCACCTTGTCGTCCGGCACTGCCAGCACTTTGGCATCACCACCGGCTTCATCAGACATTTTGAGCACGCCTAGCGGTCGGCAGCGCACTACCACGCCATGAACCAGCGGGAAGGGGGTGATAACCAGCACATCAACCGGATCGCCGTCATCGGCGATGGTGTGCGGCACATAGCCGTAGTTGCAAGGGTAGTGCATGGCGGTGCCCATGAATCGATCCACAAACAAGGCACCTGACGCTTTGTCCACTTCGTACTTGATCGGATCGGCGTTCATCGGAATTTCGATGATGACATTAAAAATATCCGGGGCATTTTTGCCCGGCATGACCAGATCCAGACCCATTGGCAAGTACTCCAAAAATCAAACTACAGTAATGCTCCGCGAGGTGCGCGAGTGCTAGACATTCTACACAAGACAGTAACTTACAATCGAATCTGACTACCGATTTCGATCACCCGATGCGGTGGTACGCCATAATGCACGGCGGCCAGTTGTGCATTGCGGCCCATGATGGCGAACAATCGCTTGCGCCACACTGGCATGCCGGGGCTGCTGGTGATGAGTGGATTTTCGCGACCTACTATGTAAGTGGTTTCTTCTGGCTTGTATTCCAGTCCTTTGTCTGCCGCCGCGCGCAACGCGCTGACGATATTGGGGGTTTCCATGAAACCATAGCGGGCAATTACCCGGTACAAGCCCGGTGCCAGCGTTTGCACTGTAACTCGATCCTCTGCGGCAACACTGGGTATATCGGCACTGGTAAAGGTGAACAGCATATCGCGTTCGTGCAGTACCCCATTGAAGCGCAGGTTCTGGGTTAGTGCGCGCGGGATACCGCTGGCCTCACCGACCAGATAAACCGCTGTTCCCGGCGCGCGGCGTGGCGGATCGGTTTCCAGCGCGCTGAGAAAATCGCGCGTTTTGGTTTGTTCGGTGGTAAGTATCCAGTTGAGATTCTTGCGGCCTTGATGCCAGGTGCTCATCAGCAAAAATGCAATGCCGGCGATAAGTAGCGGTAGCCAGCCGCCATCGAAAAATTTCAGCAGGTTTGAACAGAAAAAGCCTAGTTCGATCAGCACAATGAAACTCAGCGCAATCGTCACCAGGCGGCGGTAGCGCCAATTGACTGAGCGCATCAGCAGAATCACCATGATGCTGGCCATAACCATGTCACTGGCAACCGCTATGCCATAGGCACCGGCCAAGCTGCTGGAAGAGCGAAACCCCACTACCAGCAAGACCGTTCCCACAAACAGCAGCCAGTTCATGGTGGGTAGATACACTTGGCCAATTTCTTGTTCTGATGAGTGCTGTACTTTCAAGCGCGGCAGATAGCCAAGATTGATTGCCTGGCGGGCAATGGAAAATACCCCGGATATGACGGCTTGCGATGCGATCACCGTCGCGGCTGTCGCCATCATGATCATAAACGGCAGCGCCCAAGTGGGTGCGAGCAAGTAGAACGGGTTACTGATCGCGCTGGCGTCAGTGAGTACTAGCGCGCCTTGGCCAAAGTAATTCAAGGTCAATGCTGGTAGCACGGCCATGAACCATACGTTACGGATTGGTTCGCGCCCAAAATGCCCCATATCGGCATATAGCGCTTCGCCGCCGGTAATTGCCAGAAATACCGACGATAGGGTGATAAATCCAGCCCAGCCGTTGTTAGCTAGAAAGCGCACAGCATGGATTGGATTGATAGCCTGCAGTACCTGCGGTGCCTTGATGATCGCCAGTAGTCCCAGCGTTGCCAACATGCTAAACCACGCCATCATGATGGGTCCAAACGCGCGGCCGATAGCGCCAGTGCCGCGTTTCTGCACCATGAATAACAGAGTAAGAATCAATACAGCACCGGGCACAATGAGCCGTTCCAGCTTGGGTGAGGCGACGCCCAGTCCTTCCATCGCACTTAGGACTGAAATGGCTGGGGTGATGAAGCCATCACCAAGAAATAACGCGGCACCGAATACACCGATGGCAGCGACTGGCGTCCACAGGCGCCAGTTGTGTGAAGTGGTAACCAGCAAAGCACTCAGTGCAAGAATACCGCCCTCACCCTTATTGCTGGCGCGCATGACGATGACTAGGTATTTGACGGAAATTATCAGAATCTGTGCCCAGAGTATTAGCGACAGAATGCCCAGCACAGTATTCGTGTTGACAGGCAGTGAGTGCCGTTCTGAAAAGCATTCGCGCAATGCGTATAACGGGCTGGTGCCAATATCACCGAACACTACGCCAAGGGCTCCCAGCATCAGGGCACGGCTATTGCTGTAGTGACCATGCTGGGGTGAATTTGACTGAGGAGGGGGTGCTTGCCCGACAGAGAATGCGGCGCTGGTGCTTGAATGCATGGGGTGGTGGGCGGGGTCGGCAGAGTGGTGCGAGGGCGCTATATTAGCCGTTTGCTTGCTGGTGGTTGAGATTTCCCGTGACACGTGTGCTTCGGGGAAGATTGGTTGCTGGCGAGCCAGATAGGTGACGATGGTGAATCTTGCCTGAGCGGGGCAAATAGTCGTCTGCTATTAGCGTCAGCTCTTGTCGCCACAGAGTTATATCGCCAGACTGGCGACTGGAAATAACAACTAACATGAACCGCATGAGCAAACATTCCGCACCACTTGACCCCATCAAGATGACCGCATTGTTGCGGGCGGGTGTGCTGGCGATTCAGCCTGCTGACATGGGGTATCAGCTTGAAAATTGCCCTGATGTATTGGGTGTAATGCTGGAGCTGTGTAATCCCGAAGTGGTGGTGTCATTAGTGACGCTGTTGGATGGCTCGGTGAGTGTGTATCTCAGCGATGGTGACGGTGTGATTGGCTGTGGTCAGCATCCTGACGTGCGACAGGCTGCGCGCAAGATGATGCAGATGGCATCACGAATGTCTCCTTATTGTGAGCCAGTTGACCAGTATCCCTTGCCAGTGGAGCAACAGGTGCGATTTTATTTACTCAGCAAGCGCGGTGTTCTAGGTGCGGTGGCGACCCGAACCGAAATGGACGAGGGTATGAGCGAGCTGGCAGAGCTGTACTACGCCTGCCATGGCGTGATTTCCATGATAGAACTGCTGGGTGCAGGAGTTGATTTGATCGATGAAATTCACTTGGCAGAGGCGGTACGAAACCGCAGGCTGCAGCTGGCAAGGGGCGCACCATCACCGGATGAGCAGCAGCATCTGCTCGACACAGAACAGGGTGTGCAATTGAAGCCGCGTCGGCGTAGCTGCCGTATCCTTCCCTATGTTGGTCATGCGCTGCGACGTGCGCAGAACTAGTGTGCATACGGGATTGGTCGGCATGTTGCCTGCGAGTTATTGATAACCACGCGCCTGTAACGAGAATAGATGCGCGTAGTGACCATCTAGCTGCATTAATTCGGTGTGATTGCCATGCTCAATGATCCGGCCATTTTTAATGACCACAATTTGGTCGGCCATACGCACCGTAGAAAAACGATGTGAGATCAGGATCGCAATGCGCTGTCGAGTGAGTGTTTGGAAGTGTTCAAATATCTGCGCTTCAGCCGCAGCATCCATGGCGGCGGTGGGTTCATCAAGCACCAAAATATCGGCTTGCGAGCGCATGAACGCGCGTGACAGTGCTATTTTCTGCCATTGTCCACCGGACAATTCTCGACCTGCTTTGAACCACTTGCCGAGTTGAGTTTGATAGCCTGCCGGTAACGATTCAATCAAGGTATTCGCCATGCCTTGTTCGGCCGCTTTGCGCCATTCAGCTTCATCATCGAAATGCCTGACATCGCCCGCACCAATGTTTTCACCCAGTAGTAATTGATAGCGGGCAAAGTCCTGGAATATGACCCCAATACGTTGCAGCAAGATGTTGTTATCCCAGTCCTGCAAATCCACGCCGTCCAGCAAAATGCGACCACTGCTCGGTGTATACAATCGAGTCAGTAATTTGATGAGTGTGGTTTTGCCGGAACCGTTTTCGCCTACCAACGCCAACGATTCACCCGGACGAATATGCAAATTGATGTCTATCAATGCCGCCTGTACGGCGCCGGGATAGGTAAAGTTCACATTTTCAAAGCGAATACCATCGTGATTTACGTCGCTACCTTTGTGTTCACCCGTCGCAGGTTTGACGGGCGTTTCCAAAAACTCGTACAGCGTCGACAGATATAGATTGTCTTCGTACAAACCGCTCACTGCTGACAGGCTGGCAGATACGGCGGACTGGCCTTGACGGAACAACATCAGATACATCGTCATCTGGCCTAACGTGATGCGCATGGCGATGGTGCTAAGTGCGATCCACGCATACGCGCCATACAGCGTTGCTGTGCCGATCAGGCCCAAAAAGAATCCCCATGTGTCGCGACGTACGGTGAGGTCGCGATCTTCTTTATACAGTTTGCGAAAAATTTGCTGGTAGCGATCCAGCAGCAACGAACCCAGACCAAATAGTTTCACTTCCTTGGCGTAATCTTCACGCGCGATTACGGTCTCCAGATAGGTCTGCATGCGGGTTTCAGGTGAACGCCAGCGAAACAGCCGAAACGCATCGCCCGAGAATTTGGCTTCTGCCATAAAAGCCGGTAGGCCCGCGCCAAGCAAGAGTACCAAGGCCCACGTCGAGAATTGCACGAGGAGTACGGCATAGCTCAACAAGGAAATTAGGTTTTGCAGCAGGCCAAAGCTCCGCATCACCAGCGACAAGGGTCGTTGTGACGCTTCGCGGCGCGCCCGCGTCATCTTGTCGTAAAGCTCACTGTCCTCGAACTGTGTTAGTTCCAGTGTTAGTGCTTTTTCAAGAATCATGACATTGACTCGCTGTCCTAATTGCGCCCGTAGCAATGATTGACACAGTGACAACCCACGTTGCGTGCCAGCCAGCAGGGCTACTAGCAGTGCTTCTAACAACACGCGCTGCAACACCGCCAAGCGCGAGGCATCGCTGCCGTTCAGCTGTATGGCGGCAAGTACAGCATCGACAATGGTGGCGCCGACATAGGCAATGCCTGCGGGTAGTAATCCGGCTATCAGTGTCAGGCTGCCTAAAGCCCATGTCAGTGTTGGATTAGTGCTCCAGACTAGCTCCAAGGCGCGACGGCTATAAGCGAATACGCCGAGCATGCCGCGTGTTAGTTGTTGCTCCTGCATGGCGGGTGCGCGTGAATGAACGACCATGGATGGTGAATTGCCTTGAAAAATGGAGGCCGAGTGTGTCGACTGTCACAGTTGGGTGCAGCCGTTCAGTAAAAAGTCGATTTACACAATATTATGTAAGTCATTATATTGTCATGCTCTGCTTACAGACGACAGTAATTAGCTGCCATTGCAAACCACATGAATGATGCCCCTCAAGATCCGCCCAACAAGTCCCGCCATGGCGAAGCCAAGGAATCGGGGCGGGTTGCGTTTGATGCGCGAGGCAATCCCGTGTGGGAATGGAAAACATCTACCGGCGTGTTTGATCGCAATGTCAGCACTCAGCGCTTGAAGAAATTGGAAGCTCAGGATTTGAAGTTAGAAGACACGCAGGCGCTGAAAAAACCTAAGGAATTGTCGATAAAGGAACACGGTGGTCTGTCGGGTGGCGGAGTGAACCCCTATGACTTCGGTGGTTTGAGATCTAGTCGTGTGTCGGTGCAGACTCATCCGGCGCTAGCGCATAAGCAATCCGCCAAACCCCACGCTGACAACTTGTCGTTGGCTAGCAAGTATGCCAACGCTGGCAAACAAAAAATTGCTGCCAATCCACCGGGTTTGTTGCAAAAAATCAAGACGCTGTTTCAGCGTGACAAGTAAGCATTGCCTAACGTATTGGCAGTTCAATTTCTGCAAATAGCGCGTCCACTTCTTCCTGTGACTGCGTATTGCCAGCGCGATCAATCAAGCGCTTATTGAGATGCGGCGCAAGTAGTTGCATGAAATCATACATATAGCGTCGCAATACGCCATTACGTGAGAAGCCAATCCAAGTGGTGTGAATTGGAAATAGGTGCGCGGCGTCAATCGCGACTAGGTCGCGATCCTCCTTCGGATCCACGGCAACATCAGCCACAATGCCAACGCCAAAACCCAGTCGCACATAAGTTTTGATGACATCGGCATCACGTGCGGTCAATGCCACATTAAGCGTCAGGCCCGCCTTGGAAAAAAGCTGTTCCAGTGACGATGGACCGGTAAAGCTGAATACATAGGTGACGATTGGGTATTGCGCCAGTTGCTTGAGGGTTGGTTTTTTGATTTTCGCCAGTGGGTGACCGACTGGTACCACCAAGCGGCGATGCCATTGATAGCAGGGCAGCAGCACGTGCTTGCGAAACTGCTCATGCGAACCTGTGGCGATGGCAAAATCAATGCGATCCAGCGCGGCCATTTCAGCGATCTGTTCCGAGGTGCCCTGATGCAAATGCAAATCTACATTTGGATACTTGGCGCGAAACTGCTGAATCACCATGGGCAATACGTACCGCGCCTGCGTGTGGGTGGTGCCAATCGACAGTGAGCCACGGTCTTCGTCCTTCAGGTCGGCTGAAATGCTCTTGATGTTTTGTACTTCACGCAGAATATGCAGGGCGCGATCAATTACTTTCTGTCCGGCTGGAGTGATCTTGGTTAGCGTGCGGCCACTACGAACAAAGATATTGAAACCCAGTTCGTCTTCCAGCAGTTTCAGTTGTTTGCTCACGGCGGGTTGCGAGGTGTGCAGTTTTTCCGCAGCAGCGGTGATGTTCAGGCCATTCTGGGCCACGGCCGCTAGGTAGCGAAGCTGTTGTAATTTCATGGCGACTATTGGCTAAAGTTCGATGACGCGAGTTTGGCACAAAGCGCCATTTCAGTGTGTGTACTAAATGGGTGCGATTGGCTTTGTCTATTTCCCATCGTTGGTGCTATGGGGCATAGTGACATTCCGTCGTATTCTGAGGAATGAGTCATGAGCAGCCCAATCAATATTGGTATCAGCGAGGCAGATCGGGAAAAGATCGCCCAAGGTTTGAGTAAATTATTGGCTGATACTTACAGCCTGTACCTCAAGACGCACAATTTTCACTGGAATGTCACGGGGCCGATGTTTCAGACACTGCACCTGATGTTCGAGACTCAGTACAACGAGTTGGCGCTGGCGGTGGACTTGGTTGCCGAACGTATTCGTGCTCTGGGGTTCCCAGCGCCAGGTACTTATAGTGAATACGCCAAGCTGAGTTCAATCAAGGAAACCGCGGGTGTGCCCAAGGCTGAGGAGATGATTCGGTTGTTGGTGGAGGGTCAGGAAGCGGTAGTCAGAACTGCTCGTTCCATTTTCCCGGCGGCAGACAGCGCCACTGATGAGGCGACGGCCGATCTGCTAACACAGCGCATTCAATTGCATGAAAAAACGGCATGGATGCTGCGTAGCCTGTTGGACAAGTAGCGCGCAGAGTGTAACTGGCCGGATTTTCTGGTGTGGTGTTCCGCAAAAAGTGTTATATCTGCTGTGGGTCAGACTTCAGCCTGACCCACAATGCCGGAACGCTGTGCAAGGTGCTTTCTGGAAGCACTACTAGGGCCTGTTAACACTAGCGCAGACCTTCGACGATGAGGGCGAAGTAGATGAAGGCAATGAACACCAGATCGAGCTTGTCGAAGCGACTGAAGATGCGGCGAAAGCCCTTGAGTCGACGGAATAG
>JBFXCU010000032.1:0-20148 GCA_050181835.1 Steroidobacteraceae bacterium
CCCGTTCACCCCAGACTAGTTACTTATAGCGATAGGCCTTATCACTGTCCAGACTTTTTAGGGACACCGAAGGCACGGTTAACGCCCTTCTCGGCCTCGTCAAGCAAATACCGTATGTAGAACAGGTTTTGAAACGGCAACATACGCCTAAGCGCGTGTGTGTCCGACTGGCTCCATTTGCCCTGCAGAGCGTGCCCTATGACGCTGGCCGTATTCTGTGCAGTGGAATAGGAAGGCCCCATAAGAGCCCCTGCCACGTCCCGAGACGCATAACGGCTCATTTCCTTACCTGTTAGCCGTGCAACACCAATCTTTCCTTGGGTCGCCTTCTCCATCAGGTTGTTAACGTCGAACAGACTGCCGGTAACGCCTGACCTATCGATACCCTCGGCGACCCATTGAGCCGGTTCTTTAGCCAGCTTCTCTTCGGGTGTCTTCAGCTTGTAGGCGAGCATCCCGAGCGATACTGATAGCGCCACCCCGCTAAGGGCGGACAGATCGCGCTGCTGCAGCCCTGACATCAGTATCCGCTGGTTGGCCGAGATACCGAAGCTCTTGAACTGCATCAGCGTCTGGCCGAGCGGCTTCGACATGAACAGCGGTCTATCCTGGCCTGGCGTCACGATGACGATGTTAACTTCCTTCGATAGCGCCGACCTGTAGGCAGTGACCGCCCCCTTGTCTGTCCACGCATCCGTATTGGCCCAGTGGACGCCACCATCTTCCTTGCCGTGCTTGGCGAACTCTGCACCGATCCGCTTTGCCATACGTGCATCAATGCCTAGGAAGGCCAGGTGTTCCGCTTCCTTGGCGCTGGGGACTTTGTTAATCGCCCGCAGCATCTTCGACTGGATAACCACCCCTGCAAATTGCTTCATTGAGGCGTTCCATGGGGCCATCAGCGATACCAGACCCATCTTGTTGGCGGCATACTCCAACCCGCGCTCAAACTTGGTGGTCTTGGCGAACTCCTCGCCTATGTCCAGGATCGACATAATGCGGTCATTCAGGACCATATCCGCCGCGTTGCCTGCCAACTTCACCTCGTTAGCCGCCAGCCGGAAGCCTTTGAAATTGCTTACCAATGGGACAATACCATCACGGAATGTGTTGGTGAAGCCCAAGACCATTGGGGAACGCGCCAGGTCTGAGATCGCCGTGAGCGTCATTCCGCCCAGCATCGATATGTAATTGAGGTTGCGAACAGCCGCCCCTGTGCGTCTTGCTAGCTGGACAGGATCGGATGGCAGGTTGTAGGTGCCGCGCAGCCTGTCGCGCATACCTTCTACGTCCCTGATATCCGCCTTCATCTGCTTGTCGAGCTTCTCCAGTTTCTTGGCGTCGGTGATGCCATTCCGGAGCTTCTGGTAGTCTGCCTTAATCTCGGCGATCTGGTCAGCCATATCAGCAGACCCGAACTTGCGGGTTAGCTCGATGTCGGTGCCCATTGTCTTGACGTGCATGTGGGCCAGCTTCCGAATGTCGCTTTCGAGCCATGGCTCTAGAACGTAATCAGGAACAGCAAGGGTGCGCTCCTTGAACGGCCCACGGGTTAGCACAGTTCCTCTATACTCTGTGCGCGTCAGTGGGTTGCCTGTAATCTGGTCGGTAACATCGTTCACAGTTTGCTTGATAAAGTCCTCTAGATCGGCCCCTTCCAGCCTCTTTGGGGCCGCCTTGCTGGCCGTTTCCGATGCAGCCGCGCCATCTTTCTTTGAAAGGATGCTGTGTAGCTCGTCGGCGTTCTGGCGGATGAAATCAGCAACAGCTTTCTCGAATGCTGGCCGCTCTGCGATTATCTTTGGAACGTCGTACTTGCGGGGCGTGTAGCTCTCGGCGAACCTGGTTTTCATCCCCTCATCGAACAGCCCCAGCGTAGTAGCGTCGTTCTTGAGCGGGTCGAATATCTCACGGCGCATTACCTTGGCGGCATTGGCGACCTCTGGAATATCGTGCTTGTCACCGCGGCGCATTGCCCGCCCCACTTCCTCGGCAAACTGTTCCTCTGTCAGCGCTGGCCCACGTTTCAGCACGTCGCTAACAGAAAGACGTGCCATATCGCCAGCCTGCCGTTCACGGCCCAGACGGTACTGGACAAACAAATCCTCTAGCTGCTCGTTAGCCGTAATCAGAGGCCCTTGCCAGTTACGAATAAGGGTCTCCGCCGCAATAGGGCTTGCAATGCCTTCAGCGTTCTTGGCGCGTGCTAGGGGTTGCTCCGCAAGGTCTTGGGCTATCCGGCGCGTGACAACAGACGACGATACAGCCGTCCGCAATACAGGGTCCTGGAACGAGAAGACTTTCTCGGCACCGAGCGAATTCTTCAGAGCTTCCTGCGCGAGTGTCAGCTTCGGAACAGCCGCAGCGCCAACCGACCCGCCCTGCACAGCTTCCACCGCGTGCGCGAATACAGCGCTTTCCTCCATGGCCTTATTAGCAACTCTGGAAAAGCCGGCTTCGCCACCCTTGGCCGCTAGGTAACCACCGTAAGCACCGCCCAGCAGTCCGGAGATGAACGTCGTAGTGCCGACCGCCTCAAGGCTCTGTTCCCTGGTCCGCGTCGGATCTGTCGCCACTCGCAGGCCTTCATTGACTGCGGACGCTGCAAAACCCGTTGCCGCAGTCCGTCCAACACTTTCCGCAACCTTGCCGAGGGCCGAGGTAGCCACTTTTGCACCAGCCCCAGCGAAAGGCACAAAGAACACCGGATCGAGCATCTGCCCAGCGAAAGCCGCATAAGGCGAAGCTGACATAATGTCCTCTTCCCGTAGGCGCTGGGTTATCTTACGGTCGATATAATCCCACTGGGCCTTGTTGTTGGCGGTCGCGTAGCTGTCCTTGAACTGCTCTCGGCCTGCAATAAGCTGCGGGTCGAGCGGGTTGAAATTGGCGTCTGGCGTAGGGTCTGGCATGAATATCTGGTCTGTCAGATACTCGGCTGGTGCCCGTACAATCGGGATACTTTCAATACTGGTTTTGAAAGCCTGCAGGCTGCTTGAGCTACCAGAGGTTTGCAACTCTGGCTCTACTCGCTGCGGCCCTGTCGAGAATGTTGTGTTTTCTGGATCGAAGAACGGCACTATTTGCCGCCTTTCCACTGCGGCGACCACAGCTTAGGCTGCCGTATTAGCTCACCATCCTCGTTCCTAATAATGATCTGGTAGAGCGTCTTGCCGTCCGCTGTTCTCTTGTCTGGCTGAGGAATAACCAGCATGTCATCAGCGCTGTACTTTTTGCCGCTAAGGTTGGCAACCTCGTTCACGTCCGCTTCGAGCTGCTTTCTAATCCATTCGCTGTTCTGGCTGTCAGATAGGCCTGGTATGCCGTACATGCGCTCCGGCGCGTACTTAGCCCAGCCCTTTGTTGCGCCGACTTCTGTCTTACCCCAGACCGATTGAATGCGCTGCCATGCTTCGTGCCGCGCCCCTTCTAGGTCGCCCGTAATGGCATAGGAACTGGCGGCTGCCTGGTCGAACTCGCTTGACATCTGCAGTTGCACATCAGGGTCAACAGAGAACCAGCTATTGACCTGCTTGCCGATCCAGTCTGCGCTGGCCGATGGATTATCCTTCACAATCTTCTTGTATTCCTCGCCGCGTGCTTCCTTCTGGGAAGGCTCTACATTCATTTCCTCGCGTGCCTTCGTGACCGCGTCCGTAGGCGTATATCCCGCCTGCAGCTTGGCGTTAATGCTGTTGAAGTAGGCACTATCTTTCCCATCCAACTGCTCGACAACGCGAGGGTTAGCGGATTTCATGGCACTGATAGTTGCGACTGTTCCCGCAACAATATTGGGGTCGCTAGACCTGATACCCATCTTGATTTCCTTATCAAGGGCGGATGGTATTACGCCTGTCCTTCCGGCAAAGTATGCCTTGGCCTGCGGGTCTGCATTGGCGTAGCTCTGCACGTAGGCATTATCAAGCGCCGCCATCTGGTACTTGTCTTTTGGGTCAATAGCTGCACCACCATTCAGCGCCTCGCCTACCTGCGTGCGTGCCACGTTATAGTTGCCGATCTCGACCTTTGCCCGTTCAACAGACTGCGAAACCTCATAGGCTACCGCTGGCGTAATCTGCTTGCTATCCAGCATGGCCTTAATGTTGTCGGCTGTCGGAAGTTTGCTCTCGTCGTAGCTGTCTGTAGCCTGGTCAACAGCGAGCTTGAGGTTAACAGCGTTTAGCGCCCTCCCCTCCGCTTCCTTGGCCTTGATCCGGCCCAGCTCCGATTGCATCTTGTTGCTGGTGCTGTCGATCAGTTCTGGGCTTAGCTTGCCGCTGGCTCTGGCTGTCTCTTCCCAGTGCGAGATAAACCCCTCTTTGTCAGATACCCGTTCGAACTGCCCAAGCACGCGCTGCTGTGCCGTCTGCTTGTCGAATGCCTCGACTGCATTACCGATCTGCTGCCAGGTGTAGAGCCCTGCCCTCGTTCCGTCTGCAGGCACCGTGCGGCCTTCAAACGTGCCGCCTTCCTTGGGTGCGTGTTCCAGCAACTTTGATACGAATTGCTCACGCTGCTGCAACATGGCTGCACCGAATGTCTTGTCGTCGGAAACCGTGCGGGCAGTAGCTGCGGCCGTGTTAGCCAGGTTGTCCAGCGAGGCGTCATTGGTAGCCTTGAGGTTGCTCAACAGGTTGCTTTCATAGGCCTGCCGTGCAGCTTCCGTGTACTGGAGTGTTCGCGCCTGATAGGTCTTGTTGAAAGCCGGCTGCAGCTCTAGCGGCAGTTTCGAGGCCTGGCCCTGCCCGTAGTCGGCAAGCGCCTGCTTGAGCGCGGCTGGCTGGCTGCCCCATTTGTTGTAGATTTCCTGTGTGTCTTTCGCTACCTGCAGCTCAAGCTGGTTTGACGCAATCTGCACACCTACCCTGTCGAACGCCTGACCGTAGAGACTGGTTGAGCGCATGGGCCGGAAGTCTGAACGCATGCCAGCCTCGAGCCCTGCCTGCGTACCAGCCTGGATGGCATCCTTGTCGGCAAACTCGTTGATTGACCGGTTGATCTCGCCCAGCGTCTTTATTTGTGACGCGGCTTCCATTTCAGCACCAGGACTGGCAAACGTGATTTCAGGCGCTGGCTTGGCAATAGCTGGTGTCATATCTAGGAGCTGTCTATTAGCCATAGCGGTTACTACCTTTGCTGTCGAATACCCCACGGTTGTATAGGGTGCCGGCCGTGTCAAAGAGCGCAGACCGTGCCGCGTTGTTACCGGCTGTTATCGCTCCAGCGGCCTTGCTTCTTGCTTCATAGGCAGCAGATTGCTTCGAGAGTATTGCCATGCGGCTATCGAGGCGGCTAACATCAAGCGCCCTGTCGGCTTCCGCCTGGCTGGCGTCCTGCACGTTCTGGAATGAGCCGCTGTCTAGACTGATACCAGCACCCGCGGCTGCCGCCCTGTTGTGGGCCAGCGTCGCTAACAGCTTCTCCTTGATAGCGTTACCCTCCTGCTGACCTCGCAAGGCCTCTTGCCCTGACTGTATCTCTGCCGCCCTTGCCTGCAGCTCGTAGTTGCCAGCCTGTATCTTCCCCATCGCCTTCTGGTTCATGTAGTCCGATATGCCGCCGAGGACGCTAAGGCCTGTTCCTATAACGGAGGTGGCCGCTGCTCCTGTGCTGCCAGCGAAGGCAAATAGTGATCCGGCGGTTTCTACTGCTCCCGCCTCAAGGGCCGCTGACCCGATTATGGTTGCTGCTGTCTCTACCATCAGATTGCTACCTTCTTGGTTGCGCTCAATACGGTGAGCGGCTTATGCTTCCTCTGCGTAATGTCGATCTGGCCGTATTCATCCCAGCCGCGCATTCCCTGCACGCGCTTGTCGCCTGTGAAAGGCACCTCTGCCGCGTCAAACACCACTGGATAGTTATTAACGTACGCTTCACTGCTCTCATAGAGGCTTAGAACGGTTTCGATAACACGGCGCTTCACGCCCTTCGGATGACCTTCCGGCAACTGTGGTTGCGGCGGCAGTGTCTTGACCCAGAGAATGGCGCTGGCACCATCGACCACCGGCCAGCTAAGGCCAGCTTCCGCTTCACCAGTCCAGTTGCCGCCGGAGACAGTGACAGACCCTCCGGATACCGTGGCCCCAGTCCTTTGCTCGCCGTCAGGATCGATTACAAGCGCTGTCTCGCCGTTGAGGTGGCTAAGACCTGATACCGTGCTGGTGCCTGTTCCTGACTGTTTTACAGCGCAATCAAGCATGTAGTCCTCGTCGAACACCTCGATAAACATAGTGTCGGTTCCGTTGATGTTGCGCGTGACCGCTACATACATGTCATTATCCACTGCCGCCCCTGCAGAGAATTCACCATCTGTCTCGACGAGACTAAAGGCTGTAACATTCTCCGAGCGAAGTGTCGTTAGAACTGTCAGCGTTCCATCGTCACTGTTAGGCATCATCACGAAGTCTGTGTCGTCTGTTGAGCTACGCTTCCTGACGAACATGTCGGACGGATCGCGTATCAGGTGGCTCGCAAGAACGCTGATCGGGTCAGCAGTGTAGCTGGTTTCCAGCTCGTTCCAGAGGAATTCGTTGATTGAGCGACCAGACCGGTGGGGGATAAGCACAGCGCCAGAGAGGCCGACAACGCGCACACCAGCCTTGATGCCGTTGTCCGAGCTGCGCTTGACACGCACGTTCTCGGGGGTAATCGGCTCTGTCGAGCTGTCAGGGAAATAGAACTCGGCTTCGTCGGTGAAGACGCCCAGATGGCGGCCAGAGTAGAGCTGCCGAATAGCGTTCACCTGGTCGGTATCCAGCGTTACGTCGATGCCCTCGTCAGCAAGGCCGGAGCCATAGCCGAAGTCGAAATAGCTGCCTGACTTGCTGCCCCAGATTGTGCTGGGCAGGGATTGGCTGCCTCCGAACCAGAGCCTGCCGTCGTGGAATGTTGCAGTGCGGGGATAACCTCGCGTGCTGCTCCAGGCGTCCTCTTCAATCGTCCAGTCACCAGGCCCAATCGGGTTGGTATTGGTAAAGCGGTAAGGTTCTACAACGTCGATGGTCACAACCGTAGCGCTGGTGAAGCCTGCTATTCTGGCGAACCCGCCACCACCCCGAATGTACTTGCCCACCATGCCAGCCGTGAAAAAGCTGGTCGAGCTGGTGAAGTTGATACCTGTGCCACTGGTAGCTGCTGGCGTGCCGGTTCCTGTCGTCGTGGCGTTATCGAACTGATTGGTTGCTGTGCGAACAAAGCTGATCGTCTGCGATTCCCACTGGTTATGGGCACCCTGCCGGGTCAGCTTCCATGGGGCCTTTGTCTCATAAACATTTATCAGCGTGTCAAGGCTCTGCACCCAGTTAGCCTCGGCAAGCTCTGTTTGCGCGAAGTCCGAGTAAACGTCGCATTGCCAGACACCATCCTTGTAAACAGCCACGTTGTTGCGGGTGTACACCAGCAGATACTTCTGCGTGGTCGAGAACTGGAACGGAATGAAGCGGGCCTGACTTAGGCCATTGGTGCTGGTGGTATCCTCCCAGAGCCAGAGAGCGCTGATAGATATCTTGGCTGTGCCAAGGTCGGTAACTGTTAACTTGGCAAGACGCCAGTAGCGGGCTGTCACTGAATACGGGTTGTTGTAGCTCCAGCGCCGTGACTGGTTAACAGACGTGCTGCTGGTCGTGATCGTCTGGCTGAATGCTGGATCACCGAAGTTTGACCAACTAACATTGTCGGTCGAGTACTGGACGCGGAAGTCTGCCGAGCTCCCGGCCGTCAGTGTCGGGTCCATCACGTCAGCAAAGACTATCTTCTTGGCGCTGCCAAGGTCGTAGTGCAGCACGACGTAAGGGTTTGTCGTTGAGATGTTGACTGTTGTTGTTACCAGCGTCGTTCGGTCGAAGTCATAGCCGTTGTTAGCCGTCCCACCGTTGGGGGCTGTAGCTGTTATTCCGCTAATCAGAACGCTGACGTAAGGGCGGACATAGTCAACATAGCGGAGCCCGAAGCGGCGGCGAAAGCCTCCCTGCGGGATGAAGAAGACGTTGCGCCCATAGGCTACAGACTTCTGGTAGAACTGTACGTCGTTGCGGTCGATGACCTTCTGATCGACTTCCCCACCCGTAAAGTTGACCTGTGCCAGCCTTAGCTTGCGGCTCATGAGAACCGCGCTTCAATGATTGGACTGTCAACGATAACGCTGGAGGGCTTGAGCTGGCTGTCCGTCGCCATCGCCATGCCGAACATGCCACCGCGGCCATTGTCAGCCGGTGAGCCAAAGGCAATACCGCGCATCTCCTGCGCTAGGCCGCTGTCCTGCGTGATCGGGTTAGCGAATACAGAGGCAAGCGCGTAAACGACAAAGCCCTGGAAGTAAGCTGGCCAGTTGTCCTCATCCGGCCTTGCGGTGTAGTCCACCCATATCTCTGGCTCGTTTGACAACAGGGTTTGCCCCTGAATGTCGTAATCGCGGATAGGTGAGGCCCCTACGCTGTCGGTGTTGTAAACGGCCCAGCTACCAGTCAGGCGGTTGGCAGGCAGTGTGTGGGCGTAAGTCCAGACGGTTAGCGGTGCTGTCGTAACAACCAGCTTTACCTTGGCTTTGCAGAAGCTCCACGGGTAAGTGGCCAGCCAGAAGTTTGTGTGTGTGTCGTAGAGCGCGTCGCAGGTAACGCCTACGGGCTCATCAGTCAGTGCGGCTACTGTATCTTCGCCGAGTATCAGGAGGGCTTGGTTGACTAAATCAAGGTCTGTAACAGGCATCCATCCTCACGTCCATACCCCTAGCAAAGCGAGTAGGTGGGGGTGCTTTTTAGGCACCTCCCACCACTCTTTCGGCCTAGTCCGGGGTGAACGAGACTAAGGCAGAAATTAGTCGCTGTCGGTCGAGACAGTCGTGGTCTCGTCGGTTGTGTCAACCGCCGTCGCCGACTTGTCCTTCACGTACAGCCAACCTTGATCCACATAGACGCCCGAGGAGTTGATTACACTCACCAGGATCGCGTCGCCAACCTGAAGGTTGTTACGGATCGAGCTGAAGTAACCAGCACCATCACAGGTCGCCAGTGTGTCAGTTGTTTGGTAGGTGTGAATGGAAGGGGCACGCGGGGTTGTCGCATTAGCGAGTACCGTTGTGTTGGACCTTGCATTCACATTCAGTCCGAAGAAGTCTGCATTAAACGCCATGTGTCATTACTCCCTATTATTCGTAGCAGTCGAGTTCTACGATACCGAGCAAGTCGCGGTAGGTAGCACCGGCCTTCAACACGCCGCAGGCCAGCCATGACAGCTTGTGCGGGATGTAGTTGACTTCTGTACGAGGGCCAAGACCAACGGCAATACCCAAGGCATCCTTGTGCCATGCGAAGTTTTGACGGGCGTTGGTTGCGAGGGTCAAACCACCTTCAGTGCGGCTTTCGATCATCTTGAACGAGAAGCCCATGTAGGTATTGACTTCGCCCTGCACCAGAGCTTTGACCGAGTTGAAGTCAGAGCTTGTGGCTTCCGTGGTTGCCAGCAACTGGTCGTTCAGACCGATTGCGGACAGAGCATAGAAGCGGTTGCCGGATGGGACGCCGTTGTCGTCAAGCAGGCGCTTCGCTTTGCGCAGCTTGGCGAGGTTAACGCCGGTGTTGGTGCCACCGATTGAGTTGGCTACGGTGTAGGTTGTGCTGGCCGCATCCAGAGCGTCGATCAGGAGCTGGTCGTAGCGACGGGCAAGAGCGTTGCCAATCGTCATAGCCAGTTCTGACTGTTCGCTGAAGTTGACTTCAGCCGCGTCAAAGATGTCGGTGTATTCGGGAGCTTCCCAGTTGGTCAGCGTGGCCGAGATCGTCGCATGTGCAACGCCCATCGGTGTAACGTCTGACTGGGTTACGCTGCGCTGTGTTGCGATACCCTGTCCCATTTTACGGAACTTGTAGGTGTCGCCTGTAACACCTTCGCGTACGGTTGCTGCATCGCGCAGCTTTCCGCTTGCCTGGTAGGCATGTTTGACTTGGCTGTCAAACTCTGTATTGGCTACTGCTGAAAGTTGTGTTGACATTTGGTGTCATCCTCAAAAGCTGTTGAAACATCGTTTCCGCTTTCGAGATGCCACCGGCTAGAGAGGGTCCGTTTAAGGAGATGCCCCGCGCTCTATGGGTCGATCAAGCTTGAGAGATAGCCCTACACTAAATGCAGTAAGCTGTCAATAATTAGATAGCGAGCGCTCGAACCTGGCTTTCACGTCAGCACGGTACGCCGGATCATTCTTGTAACGATCTGTCTGCACCTCCGCTGCGAACTGGTCTTTCGTCATCACATTCGGGTTGGTTGCCTCGATGATCGGCAGCTTCTCACCACGCCAGATGATCTGCACCAGGTTGGAAGCGAAGCGCACGCCAGCAAGCGAACTCGTCACTTCCTGATAGTCGGCCATCAGCTCCTTTGAGATAACGCCCTGCTTGTGCTTGCCGAGGAAGAATTGGTCCATAGCGAGGATTTGCTTCTTGGCGGCTTCAATATCAGGGTTCACCTTGGCCAGCACGTTCTGCTCAAACTGCTGTTGTTCCTGCTCTGGCGTCAGCTTGACCTGCGAAGCCGCGGCCTTATCGGCCACCATCTTCTCAAGCTTGGGCACAAAGTCGGCCATCAGAACACCGAAGTCTTTCTGGCTGATACCTACCTTGTGGGCGGACTGCTTGAACAGTTCTACGGCTGGATCGTCTGCTTTCGTTTGCAGGCCATCAGGCAACGCAACTGTGTAGTTCTCTGCGGCGGCTGGTGCAGCCTCCTTGAGACCACGGCTAACCTGCGAGCGTAAGTCCTGACGGGACTTGAAGAGAGCCTCCGCCTTTAGTTCGCCCTTATCCTTGTCCCAGAATGCCTCATCAGTTAGCCATTCTGGTTTTGCGGATGGTGTTGCTTGCCTTGATGTTTCTTGTCCGTCCGGTTTGGCTGCGGCACCATTGGCACCAGTATTAGCTGCCCCTGCCTGTCCGTCAGCACCCAGGTTAGCTCCTCCCTGGTTAGCGGTATCGGTTGGCGTACCTTCTTGTCCATTCAAACCATCCATGTTTTCACCCCTTCAGTTCAGTTAGGCCATCGGTTGATCTTTTTCGAGAACAAGCTCCGCCGCCTGCTCAAGAGCCTTGGAAATGTCGCCGGTGGTGAGAAACTTGGTGTGATCCACCAGTATCTCGATACCGGCAGAGCCTGGTGCGCTGTCCGCGATTGTGAAGCTGTGCTTAGGCTGGCCTAAGTCAATGCTGATCTTGTATCCATTAGCCATTGTCTGTTTCCTCCTTTGGTGGTCCCTGTTGCGCTATTGCAACGCATCCCTCGATAAAGCGGATGACGCTATTCTGGCCCTCGCGCAGGAAGGCCCAGTGTTCTGGTGATATTGTCGTAACCGGTATGTTGATCGCGTTCTGCCCAAGTACCGAAACGGCTGTTGTCTGCTCGCGCAAGGCATCCAGTGCTGTCGAGCCAACGGCAGACATGAAGGCAGGCGCTATCTTGACTGCCAGCCTGTACGCAGCTTCCTGTGCTCTCGCCTGGTATTCAGCGCGGATCACGTCCGGATTTAGGTTATCCATTTCATCAGTCATCAGGCTACCGGTATTGATGTTCCTTGAGATATGCCGCCACCCGCTGGCGCTACCTGTGCCGCGGCCAACTGTGCCGCTGCCTGCTGCATAACCTTCTTCTGTTCCTTGTTCGTGCGTAGCTTTGTGACCACGCCCAGCTTCTCTGGGATGTAGTCAACAGCCTCTTCCATATTGATCCCGAGCATGACGTACTGGTTGCCGAAGGCATTCAGGATCTGCATCGAGCGGACAAGGTTTTCAACATCCACAATGTTCTGCTGCTGGGCCAGAGGGCCAAGGAGTTGAACCTTGGTCTTGAGACCGTCGATAACGATTGGCCGCTTGATCAGTGCCAGGTCGAAGAGCAGATCAAGGATATACTGCCGCAATGGCACCACCAGCTCATGATAGAGCCGTCCTACAGGTGCCGCGCCATCCTTAGTAAGTTGTTTCACACGTTCCACGATTTCTGTCGCCGAGCGAACAGGGTCTTTCATATCCGGCAGGGTCTGGTCAAACAGCATCTGCTTAATGCGGAATATCAGCGGGTCACGCTCGATAACCGCCAGTTGCATATCCCCGTCTGGGGCAATGTTGGCAATCGAGGCATTAGGGCCAGAGGCTCTGGCTACTGTGATTTGAGCGCCTGGTGTGATCCGCACGTTGTTGGTATTGATCGCACCGTCATTCGAGACAGCCCAGACACCGGCCAGCTTCAGCGCTCCAAAGCGCATGGTGAACTCGGTTATCTTGTTCAGCGTCTTGATGTCTGGCAGGGCTGTGATTACTGGTCCACGTCCCCAGACTTCGCCGCTGGCTCGCATGAAGCGGCTAACAATGAAGGGATTACGATTGTACTTGGTAGGCCGTTCCACGAGCTGGTAACGCCGTTGTTCAGCATATACCACGTAGTACCACTTACCCTCATCGCGGTAAGCGCAACAGACGAACTTGGTTTTCTCATTCGGCTTGTCCTTGATAGCCTTGGCCAGCGTCTCATCTATCTGTGCATCCGGCCAGGTGTCCTTAATGTCACGGTTGGCAACATCCATCTCGTAAAACACAGCAGTAACAACACCAAAGGCCCCCTCCTCTATCGACATCTTGGAAGGCGGGACGTTGGTAAACATCAGCGGCTTGTCTATCCCTACCTGTTCCGGCATCAGCACAGCCGTGCCAATCATCCAGTCAAGCAGGAATTCGTGTACTGCCGTATCGAAGTTCGAGCTGTTGAGTAGCGCAAACGTCATGTTGTCGGCTATCTCGTATTCGGTTTCCAGTTCGCGCCGCTCGCCTTTGTCAACAAATGGGCTAACGGTAAGCTTTGACCATTGCTGGCCAGTCGGGAACAGATCGGTGATAAAGCGATTGCAGGCGGAGAATACGCTTGCCTGAGCGGTACTGTCGTAAATGCGGGTATTGCGCTTTGAGCCTGCGCCTGGCTTTGACCACACCTGCCGATCTGGCATCGTGAAGTCTTGTGCGTCCTGATACAGGGAGCGCATGGCATCCCTGTGAGTGTCTGCAGCGGTCTTGCGTTTGATTAGTTGCTCTATATCAGCCAAGTGTCGCCTGTTTGGTCGAGGTTACACCCTGCTCTGTTCCGGTAAGCAATGCCCTGCGTCCACCACCAGAGGCTGATATGGAGCGGCGACGGGCTGCCAGTTGAGCGTCTAGCGATGCCTGCCTGTCATCGGCTGATTTCTGTGACTGTTGCTGAAGTTTCAGGCTTTCGTTCTGCGCTGCGATAGCTGCAGAGTTATCTGGTGCTTTTGGCGAGCTGAATAGGCTGGTCATCCTTCCCCGACTTCTACGGCTCCCTGCCGCAGTAGTTGCTGATAGAGCTGGTAAGGCGTTAAAGATAAGCCACGAAGGCCTAATGCAGCCTTGACAACACTAACGCAAGTGATCACCCCGCGCAGACTATAGGCGAAACGTGTTGATCTGTCGATAACTAAAACGCGATAGCGGTGCTCCGGATGCTCGACAAGCTCCTGTGCTATCTCGTGTGGCTCCTTCAGTGAGTGCTCTAGCGCCCATGTGTTACGCAGCGGGTGAACCATGACAGAGCCTGTGAGACAGTGGGTCATCAGCCAGCAGTGATAGAAGCCTGGCCGAAGGAATACATGCCAGAAGTTCCAGCTCTGGTGCATCCTGTCTTCGAATACAACCCAGAAGAGACGACGCTTGGGGCACTCCCGTCTAATCACTAAACCTCCATCGGGTCGAATTCTATGATTGCCTGACGCACACCACGCCTTGCTGCGCCTTCACGTGAAACAGGCCAGCCAGCAAAGGTGAGCACAAAGCTGTCAGCCAGGTCAGGAGACAGTGACAATCGCTTCTTGGTCTCGTCCTTGCTCTCAATGGTGATCTTGCCGCTGGACTGTGGAGGCCTCAAGAGTGGCGCTGTCACCTCGGCGATGAATTGCTCCATCGTCTCATCGCGGTAGCTGGGTATCGTTACATCTCGCCCGCCGAACCACTCACGGGCTTTCCACCAGATTTCATCCCGCAATCGGTGATACCTTGGGTTAGTTGCTGCTTCAGATACCGCCACGCCGCGTGCTGGAAGGTCCAACTCGCGTAAACGGTGAACAACACCAGCCCCAATGCCAATACTGTCCACAAGAATTTCGCTAGGCCTTTGATCAACATCTGTCCGGTCATATTCCTGCTTGATTACCCCCGTTAGCTGCATCGTGTCGTAGTTGTGCCAGTACTTCGGCGGAGCTGGCATGACGTTGCCAACACGCTTGCTTAAGGCAGAGCGATCCACCCTGAAGCCAACATCCACACCCCAAAGAGGCAGAACAGGAACAGGAGCCACAACACGTCCAATAGCCGCCTCCACAGTGTCGAGCGGAACCACCTGCTCTTCCGCGGCGACGGGAAACTCCCCAAGCACACGAACGCGATAGGCGTTACTCTCCCGCCCGTAAGTACGGATAACGTCATCAATATGACCCCGCGCTCTTGGCACGTCCTCCGAAGAAACACGTAGAGTGAACCAGTGGGCTCTATTCTTATTGAATGCATTATAGAAATACCCCTGTGGCTGCGTTGGGTTGCCCGTCATGAGCTGCTTAGCGCCTGGTGTACTAAGAGCGCCTAAGGCCGTCTCGAAGATGATCTCTGCGACACCTGAGGCTTCGTCAATCAGGAACAGGAGGTTGGTAGCGTGGAAGCCTGCAAGAGCTTCGGGGTTGTCCCTGCGTGCTGTACGGGCGACGCACATATTGCCGTTGGCCCAGTCAACACGACCATCCTTGACCTCTATCTGCTCGGCAAGCCAGTTGCCAATGGCTGAATGGTCCCGCATGTGAGCGTGCCACTTGCGAAGCTCACCAAAGAGGTTAACGTCGATCTGATCGCTTACAGGGGCTGTGACAGGTATCTTTGCGTCTTCGCGGGTGCTGCCAAACCACAGGATGACAAGCGCGTCAAACATGGTCTTGCCGACGCCGTGACCAGAGCGGATAGCTACACGGTCATTCTCGGAAATTGCCTTGAGAGCAGTTACCTGCCATTCGGCCAGCTCGGATACACCTACGCACTCACGAACGAATGAGAGCGCATCCTTGCGCCATTTGAGCCACAGTCTGGCTAGAGGCTCCGTCTCATTTGTCATCCAGCCTCTTGACTGGTTTGTGGTCTAACGTGGGTGCGGCCAGCTCAACCGCCTGCTTGATCAGGCTTCCAATAGATACGGTCACGTCAAGCTCGGCTGATACCTGCTGCATGGCCTTGCCTTCAAGGCGGTCGTAGATAATCTTGATAGCTTCGAGGGAGTGCTCACCATGTAATGCTTCCTGCACCAGGCGCTCGCTGATCTTCTCAAGCGCAAGAAACTCATCGCCGTCATACATCCGCTTCAGGGCTCGAATAATTGCTGGCTTAACCATCTTCACGCCCTTGGGCCCACCGGCAGGATTACCTGATTGCCCCTTTACCCATGTCATCCCTGAATGACCAACTCTAGTTAGTTGTTATAATTGGCTTATCGCGTGAAACATTTCCGTGAAACGGAAGCCACTTGTCCTTGAACCAACGCAAGACCACACGGGTAGCCTCCTCCTTGGTCAGACGCTCGAATGGCTCGCCCAAGAGAATGCCGGACTTGACCACGCAATCCTCACGAAGAGGGTCTATGTTGGCCTTCCGGTCAACCATTGCCCGCTTCATTAGCTTGCTAACCGTACCGTTCCACCATATCTCGGCGCAGGTAACAGCTTCCTCAACCGTCAGGCCGTATTTCTCAATGACATCAATGTTCTGGTTAGGCGTGAACAGCGGCTGGTCGATAACCTCTGCCGTCTCGTCTTTCCACTCGATGCCAGGTGTTTTGGCCACTAGCGCAGCTCCCCGCTGATCGTGCGGCTGTTAGCAAACGCTACCTTCTCGGGGTTGTTGTGAAAGTCGTGCCGGATGAGGCTCTCAAGCCAGTAGCCTATTGCCTGCTCCATCGTCCTGTCCCTAGCACCGTACAGCGCCCACGCCTTGCTCTCGGCATAGGCCTTGTGCTTCTCGGCAAGGGTAAACGAATAACTCTTGCGACCCTGGCGGATCGTGTCAGACCCGAATTTCGACAGTTCCGCTTCCCACTCCGCCTCTGTCTTTTCCCTCTTCTTTGTCGGCTTGCTCTTTAATCGCTTTACGTTCGTCCGTGGTGACTGCAATTCCATCTGCGGCCTCATATGTAGCGGTGACAGGTTCCCCTACTCCTGGGGCATCCTCGGGGGAAATAAAGGCATCTGTTAATTCATAGACGTACTGGCCAGCAGAAGCGAAGAGGCGGCCATTGTGACTGACGAGGCTGGTAATCGTGTCGTCGGTCAGCAGTATTGGCTTGAAGCGTCGCGTGGCTGTCATAGTTAATCAGTAGCCTAGGATGCATCCCAAAAGCAAGCTAATTCGTATCGGTCACCACTGCACTCTGTAGCTGCCGAAACATCTCCTCGACTGCCTTCTTTTCTTCCTCTGTTCGTTCGATTTCATTTTCACTCGGGTTAAGTGAATGTTTAACTTTACGGTTACTATTAAGGTTATGGGTGCACGGCGTGCGGGGGTGGGGGTGCATATCCTGCGGGGGTGGGGGTGCACACGGTGCGGGGGTGGGGTGCACAGTTTGCGGGGGTCTACGCTTCCGTTTTTTGTAGTCGTTAACTATATCTTCCCTGATCTGTTGCGCCCTCTTATCTGAGATCATCGTTCCCAGAATTGTTATCAGATAGGTATTCGAATGACCGTTGCTCATTACCTTGCGGAGAATGCCAGCGTTGTTAAGCCGTGCTACTGCCGCTTGCACCCCTCGAACACTAAGACATGATTTCTCGGCAATTGTACTAACAGACGGCCAGCATACGCCATCGTCGTTAGCACCATCAGCTAGCGCCATAAGAACAAGTTTATCTGTGTGATTAGTCTTCACTGCCCAAGCGGCAGACATCAGTTTGATCGACATGATCCCCTAGCCAACCCCCAGCCGCAGAGAGAGCGGAGGCAACCCAAATCCGGCTAGGGAAAAGAGCGGGCTTTCGGTAGCGAACCTAGCCCCCAGCAATTCTTAGATCACAAATCAGCTATTCCGGCAAGAACTCTTCTAGGCACTCTCGTCATCGGGCTATCCGGCGCTTCACCCCACTGGTCGGCCAGCCACAGCTTCGGGTTCTTTTTCCAGCCCTGCACTCTGCTGCGCCAGCGAACCGTTTCCGCATCTTCCTCTACGGGTGCCTTCTCGGTAGCAATAGCGTCCCGCATCATGTTGTCAAAGTAGCTGAGGCAGCTCGGGATTGACTGCTGGCGGCCCTTACGCTTTTCAAGGAACTCGGTGAAAACACGCTTGGCCTGCGCGACTGTCAGGCCAGCTTCCAGCCAGCGATCCGCCATCATCTTGTCCTTCGGGTGCGGCCACATACGGCGCATGTTCTCGCCCCAGATAGCGCCTACCGCGTCGTCAAAGGCTGCGATGATTTCAACGGCGGTCATTTACCATCCGTTGTTGGTTTTCTAAACGGCCTGAATAACTCTTCATCATTAGCCATTTCCTTCAAGTCCTGTTCGTTAGGCGTATCAAACTCAGTATCCTGACCACAACAAGGTTGCATATGCATAAACACCAATACATGGCATGGGCATCTACAAAGCTTCTTTTCCATCTTCACCCCTCCGTGGTTTGGTGTTTGGCTGGTGGTAGCGGAAATTTCATCCAGAGTGTTGGGGCCGTAAGAAATACAAAGCTTCTCCCCTCATTCCATGGCATATACCCATTGCTATATGGTGCTACGCGACTACCATTTGTCACGAGACAAGGCTGATCGTCTGGCATTGTTGCAATCGGGTGCCACTTAACAGCATCTACCAAGCCTTTGTTGTACGCGGCGATTAGGGCGTGTTGTAGCATTCCCTTAGCCGGTTCGTACTCAAAGTAGCTGCCGCATTCTTCGGTAGAGCTAGCGCAATTACCGACCTCAAATGCCAGCGCTTCCGCTTCCTTGCTGAAATCAGGTTGGGTCATCGTCGCCACCAACGCAGCCAACACATGAACTTATGCCATTTTCCGTGGAATGTTCCTTGCCGGAATGGCAACTTCTTTTTTGGTATAAAGTTTCTCACAACCCCTCCCCTTCCTCTACGTCGATATATTTGCGGGCTATTGCTTTTGGGCCTGCTTGAATTGCTCCTTCTTTTGTTTCGTGTAGTCCTGCAATGCGGTTACTTATTTCTGTGTAATCGTAAATATTCACCCACCCCTGAATGCGCTTCTTTGGTTCTTCCCATTCGGCTATGAGGTCATTAGGGTGCTCATGACAAGCGGCCTTTCCGTCGATATCCCAGCTACTGGAATAGCCGTCTATCCAACCAATTACCTGATCAAAAGTCTTTCGAGTCTCATCAACCGCAGCTACATCTGCGCGGCGTCCGTCTCTGGTGCGGTAGCTTTTTCCCTGCGACTATCTTCATGGCTTAGCCTCCTTGGCATAGCGTTTGTTCAAGGCAGCAACGATGTTCTTCAGCAGCTTCTCGTCGTGGCATGTGGTCAGGATCGGCCCACGGTGAATGATTGCTGGCTTGCCGTTGTAGTTGCCTACGCGGAAAGGTGGTTCAGGCTCTTTGTCGGTCATGCTGCGTCCCTCGCGAGTAAGGTGGGCGGCGTGTCTATCCACCGCCCACCACTCCAGCCCTGGAGTACTCCCTAATTAGGACGGTTCCCAACAGTTGGCAACAGGAAAGTGAGAAAGAAAATTGCGTTTATTCGTCGCGTAGGTCTTCGTAAACGAGCATCGCGTAGCCGCCAATGTCGGCCCAGTGGTCGGCTGTATCAGGATCACCGCAGATAACGCGGGACAGCTTGGACGCAATCATGTCCAGCGCCTCGCACATGACGGGGGTCAGGCGACCGTTCGAGTACCGGAAGAACACCTCCTTGATAGCCTGACTGGCTACCGCCGTATCACTGAAGCATCCGTGTGTCTGCTCTCTCTGTTCGAGCATCAGTCCCAGTTCATTCGTCATTTGCCCAACACCCTTCTCCACCAGCTGCGCTTACTATTGTCTTGCCTGCATTCCTCGCCAAAACGACTCAAATGATTTTGCACACGGAACTCACTCTGGGCCGGACTACTAAGCCACTGCAAGTAGTCTGCTTGAACCAAGATCCACCGTACCGCGTCAGTGCGATTGCTAAAGTCTGGTAGAGCCGATAACTGTCCCCCCATTTGATTGACCCAATGGCTAATTCCGTTGCAACATAAAACCAACGTTGGATTGTCCATGTCGCTGATCGCCTTACCCTTCCAGTAGTATTCCTTCATCCCAGCTCCGCTAGTGGTTTGTATTCTTCCCTGATAGGGCATCCCCAAGCGGCCAGCGCTGCAATCGCCTCCGCCATCGTCCGAATATAGGCATGGTTCCAGCCTAGGCCCCGCAGTCTTGACGCCATAGCTTTCTGCTTAGTCTCTGGGTAGCCCTTGGAGGCTTTCAGCTCCATGAAGCCGAAGTTAGGCATCCGTCCAGCCCAGCCGCAGAAGAGATCAGGCCAGCCGGCCTGGTGGCCCATTGCCTTGTGGTGGGCTCCGAATATGCGGGAACGGCTGCCGCCAATGTCGAAGTTGAGAATGAAGGAAGGATCGGAGACGGCGTAGAGGACGGGAACCAGGCGCACCTGAAACTGTGCCTCGTTGTCCCAGCGCTGGGTAAACCACCGCTCTAGGTTCTTTCTGTCAATGTCGTGCTTTGCGAGTTTCCAGCTAATCAGTGTTGGCGGGATAACCTCGATAGGCATTCATCCCCGCGACTTCTTGAAGTTACCAATCCACTTCTGCACACGTTCGATCGTGGTCAGTGCTGGCTTTCTGCCCTCGCGGAGGTCGTTCACAAAATGCGGGTCGTTTAATACTGCGAGGCCGAACATGGTATGCGGCACCTTGTATTCAACAAGGAACCGTTCAACTTCCTTAAGAAATCCTTTGTAAATGGTAGTGCTGTCAATCATGCGCTAACACTTACTTCAGCATCTCTTAACACTCAAGCACTAAATTGGGCGCGGCATAATTGTTCAACCTCTCATAGCCTTCTAATTGCCATCTCAGAGCCTCCGCCTCTTTTGTGAAGTCAGGTTTCATAAAACACCATCAAG
>JBFXCU010000033.1:0-18319 GCA_050181835.1 Steroidobacteraceae bacterium
TTGAACCCCGGTGAATGATTACGTCTGGATCTCTTGCTCATGATTGCTCCTGATTCAAGGCGATATCTTCGCCTCACAGAGCAACGCCGTCACTTATCCATCTGTTCGGTTTGTTGGGACCACCTCAGTTAAGGTCTGCTTCCGCACTTCTGAATGACGACTTTGTAAAAGTTTGACCGGCCGGTTAGGGTCATTTCTGCCAGTGGTGCTAGCTGATCTTGAAAATAAAAAGCCCCGCATTGCGGGGCTTTTTTACTGACCAGTAATGATCAGTTTATCGACTCAATTACGATCAGGTTTTGGAAGCCTGATAAATTCCTTCGATGGTTGCATCCAGTTTTGCATTGAACTCGGCATCGCTTTGTTGTGCCAATAGGCCTTCTGCCAGTGCACGTGAGAAGCTGGCCACCATGCCGTTGTTACGCGACAGACGGGAGTTGGACTCCACTTGTGAATAACCACCGGACAGCGCCACCACTTTGAGTACACGTGGATGGTCAATCAGTTCGCGGTAGAAGTTATCTTGCTCCGGCAAAGTGAGCTTGAGCATGACCATCTGCTCGCTAGTTAATTTATTCAGCTCATCGAGAATAGCGGCTTTGAGTAACTTTTCTGCTGCGGCTTTTTGCGGGCACTTGATGTCCACTTCAGGTTCGATGATGGGCATCAGGCCAGCGGCAATAATCTGCTTACCTACTTCGAACTGTTGCTTGACAAGCGCAGTTACGCCAGTGGCATTGGCTTGCGATACCACAGAGCGCATTTTGGTACCGAAGATGTTTTTCGATACGGCTTTTTTCAGCAGCGCATCAAGACCAGAGATGGGCTTCATCAGTTGCACACCATCTTTTTCCGCTTCCATACCTTTGTCGATTTTCAGGAAGGGTACTACGTTCTTGTCTTCCCACAGGTAATCTGCGGTTGGCTTGCCATTGATCTCGCGATCCATGGTGTTTTCAAACAAGATGGCACCGATCAGGCGTTTACCAGTGAAGGCAGGGCTGGTGATGATGCGAGTGCGCATGGCGTGTACCACGGTGTACATGCCTTCGTCGTCGGTCCAAGCATCCGGTTTGACGCCATACAAGCCCAGTGCCTTGGGCGTACTGCCACCACTTTGATCCAGTGCGGCAATGAAGCCGGACTCGGTCTTGATTTTGTGTTTTTGCGTTTGGAATCTGCTCACTGTTATTTTCCTCAGCCGTGGTTATGGGTGGGGTATCCCTGAAGTCCGACGCTAATTCTACATTGAAACTGGCGTCCCGGCAGTCGGCCGGTTGTGAAAGTAGTGAATTTGGTCATCAGAAATAGGCCAAATGGCGGCTGTTGTTGATCGTCGCGCCTACTAATGGGTCATGTGCTTGCGCAGATATTTATGCGCCCGCTGAACCATCCATCTTTAAGAGACGGTTTTTTGTTGCCAGTGTTATGTGGGGGCTTACGGCTTCGCTGCGTGCCGTTGCTCGAGTTCTCGCACGGCATCGCCGAGTGACAGGTTGCGACTCTTAAGTAGTAGTGCCAGGTGATACAGCAAATCAGCGGATTCGGAAATCAATCGATCGTCTTCCTGGGTAACGGCGGCCAGTGCGACTTCTACGCCTTCTTCACCGACTTTTTGCGCCATACGCGTCTTGCCTTGCGACCAGATGCGGGCGGTATAGCTGCCTTCGGGTTTGTCGGTGATGCGTTGAGCAATAACGGCTTCCAGCTTACCCAGGAATGAGAGTTGTTCGGCGGCGGTCAGTGGGTTGTCGCCAAAGCAGGTGATGGTGCCATTGTGGCAAGCGGGGCCAGCCGGGTTGGCTGTGACTAGCAGCGTGTCGTTATCACAATCGACGTGAATATCGACCAGCTGCAAAACGTTTTCGGAGATTTCGCCCTTGGTCCACAGGCGTTGCCGACTGCGACTGAAAAAGGTGACGTGCTGCGTGTCCAGCGTTTTATCCAGTGCCGCTTGATTCATGTAACCCAGCATCAGCACCCGGCCGGTGTGGTAGTCCTGCACGATGGCGGGTAACAGACCCGACTCGTCTTTGTACCAATCAAGTTGATTCAGTGCGTGGGTGTTCATAGTGGTTATCGCCTCGGTCAGGGTCGAACTGCGATGTGTTCGTTGTGTAGGTAATGCTTCAAATCCGGAATGGTGATGTTACCGCTATGGAATACGCTGGCGGCCAGTGCACCATCAACTTGCGCCTGAGTGAATACATCACGGAAATGTTCGGGTGCTCCGGCACCACCAGAGGCAATCAGCGGAACTTTGCAAATGCCACGTATCACTTGTAGTTGTTGCAGATCATAACCAGTGCGCACGCCGTCACTGGCCATGCAGTTCAAGACGACTTCGCCTGCGCCACGTTCCTGCACTTCGCGAACCCAATCAATAGTGCTTCGTGCGCTGTCACGGCTGCGAGTTGGATCACCAGTGAACTGATAAACGCGAAAATCATTTTCAATTGTCTGGCTATCTATACCGACAACCACACACTGTGCACCAAAGCGTGCACTTAAACGATTGATCAAATCAGGGTCACTCAGCGCCGGTGAGTTGATGGAGATTTTTTCTGCCCCTTCACCCAACACCTGTTCGGCGTCTGCCACCGAGCGAATACCACCGGCTACGCAAAAGGGAATGTCGAGGAGGCGTGCAATACGGGTGATCCAGCTACGATCCACGGTGCGACCATGCGGACTGGCGGTGATGTCGTAAAACACCAGCTCGTCGGCACCTTCATCTCGATAGCGCGTGGCGAGTTCAATGATGTCGCCCACGACAACGTGATCGCGGAAGCGCACCCCTTTCACTACCTGTCCATCGCGCACGTCGAGGCAGGGGATTATGCGTTTCGCAAGAATGGCTGTAACTCCTCAGCAGAAATTTTGTTTTCCAGCAATGCTTTGCCGCTGATGACAGCGGCGACGCCGCAGTCGCGTAATTCATGTAAGTCGCGCGCCGAGGCAACGCCACCGGAGGCCTGCCAGCGAATGCTTGGGAAACGGCGCACGGCTTCTGTGTACAAAGCGATGTTGGGGCCGGTGAGGGCACCGTCGCGAGCAATGTCGGTACACAGAACTTGGGTGAAACCCGCATCTACATAGCGTTCCAGTGATGACCATAAGCTCACTGTGGAGGTATTCACCCAGCCGTGGGTGGTGAGAAACGGTGTGTTGTGATTATCAATACGCACGTCAAATGCCAGCACTAATTGCTCAGTGCTCACCGCCTGACTCCAACGGATAACTTCATCAGGGTTTGATACCGCAATGCTGCCTATCACTGCACGCTGTACGCCTTGTGATAACAATGTTTGTACGCGCTTGAGGGTGCGCAGACCGCCACCCACTTGCAGCTGTGCTACTTGTTTGGCAGCAAAACTTGTGATCAATGCATGGTTGGCTTGTGAGCCATCTTTGGCTCCATCCAAGTCTACTACATGGATGCGTTCTGCACCCAACGCCACATACCGATCCAGAATCTCAACTGGGTTGGTGCTGTACTGGGTTTCGGCGGCGAAGTTGCCTTGAAACAAGCGTACACAGCGACCATCTTTTAGATCAATAGCGGGAATTAATTGCATGGTGACGAATAAATTGGTTAATCAATAGACAGAAAGTTATTTAGTAGTAACGCACCCGCTTTGGCGGAACGTTCTGGATGGCATTGCACGCCGAATACATTGTCGCGCTCGACGATGGCGCTGAATTGTTCGCCATACGTGGTGGCGGCAATAGTGTCATCGCCAACCGGGGCGCAGTAACTATGCACGTAGTAAACGTAGTCTTGTTCACTGAAGCCGTTTAACAGTCGCGATGGACGGTGTATTTCCAGATTGTTCCAGCCCATGTGTGGTACTGGCAAGCCAGCTCTGTCAGGGAAGCGTCGTACCCGGCCCGGCAACAGGCCAAGGCAATCCACATCGCCTTCTTCGGATGATTCAAACAGCAATTGCATACCAACACAAATGCCGAGAAAGGGTTGTTGCAAATTCAGAATAGTATCGACCAACCCTGCTTGCTCCAACCGCCCCATGCAATCTGCTGCTGCACCGACGCCCGGCAGAATGACGTGCGTCGCGTCGAGGATAATATGCGTATCGGTAGTTAGCTGCGAGGTATAGCCAAGCCGCTCGACCGCGTAGCGTAGTGAGGCGATGTTGGCACCGCCACTATCAATGATGGCCAAGCGAGTCATTACAGTACGCCCTTGCTGGAAGGTAGTTCGGTGCCTTCAATACGAAAGGCCTGACGTAGCGCGCGACCCATTCCTTTGAAGCAGGCTTCAATCATGTGATGTGTATTGTCTCCCGTCACCTTGATGTTGATTGCGGCTGCCAGCGTGTCGGATAAGGAGCGGAAAAAATGCGGTACCAGCTCAGTCGGAAGTTGCCCGATCTGATCGCGACCAAACTCACCTTCCCAAGTAAAATAGGCTCGGCCAGATAAATCGATGGCAACCTGTGCCAGCGATTCATCCATGGCCAGCAGAAAGCCATAACGACCAATGCCTTTCTTGTCACCCAACGCGGTGCGCAACGCCTGACCTAGTGCCAGTGCGCAGTCTTCGATGGTGTGGTGTTCATCGATGTGCAAGTCACCCTTGCAAGTAAGCTGTAATGAGAAACCACCGTGACGCGCAATCTGTTCCAGCATGTGATCAAAAAAGCCAAGACCAGTATCAATGTGTATCGGCATTTCCTGATCCAAATTCACGATGACCTTGATATCAGTTTCCTTGGTCTTACGCATGATTTCAGCAACACGTTGGTGCTTGCTTAGGCGTTCCGCAATCTCATACCACGTCGCACCGGTATGGCTTGTAGTTGCAATGCGAATTCCCTGTAAACCCAGGTTGGCCGCCAGTTGCAGGTCGGTATCGCGATCACCAATGACATAACTATTTTGGAGATCAATATTCTGCTGCATGTATTGAGTTAGCAGACCCGTCTTGGGTTTGCGGCACTCGCATTCATCCTTGCTAAAATGTGGGCAGAAAAACTCTGCGGCAAAGTGAATACCCTGTGAGGTGAATAGTTCGCGCATAAAGTTTTGCGCGGACAGAAAATCCGCTTCGGGAAAGCTATTGGTACCTAAGCCATCTTGATTGCTGACCACTACTAATTCATAGCCTGCTGCCTGAAGTTTTAGCAGGGCAGGAATTACATCGGGCAATAGCCTGATCTTGTCGATGCGGTCTACTTGCTGATCGGCAGGTTCTTCGATCAGCGTGCCATCGCGATCAATGAACAAGATGCGTTTTGCGGGGCGGCTCATATCAGGGCTCGTAGTAATCGGGTGTTTTGTTCGGGTGTGCCTACCGAGATGCGCAAGCAATTGCTGCACTGTGGTTGCTTGTTCTGGTAGCGCACAATCAAGCCGACTGATTTGGTCGCAGAGAACACCACTTCTGAGTCAACGCATTCCACTAGCAGAAAATTAGCATCGCTAGGGAACACCTGGCGAATGAGTGTCGATTGTTTAAGTTGTTCACTCATGCGTTCTCGCTCCGTGATCAATAGATCAATGCGCTGTTGAATCATGGCTCGATGTTCTATTGCGGTAGCGGCCAGCACTGTCTCAACGGTGGAGCTGGGAATAGCGTAGGGAGGGATGACGCGCGACAACAGGCTGATGATTGCGGCATCGGCGATTGTAGTGCCACAGCGTGCACCGGCCAGTGAGTACGCTTTTGACAAAGTACGCAGCACGACCAGATTAGGATGTTGTGCTAACTGTGTAGTCAGGCTGGGACGCTGTGCGAATTCAACATAGGCTTCATCTACCACCACCAGTGCGCGACCATTCAGTGCGCGGCAAAGCGATAGCATGGCATCTGTATCCAGCGCCTTGCCGGGAGGATTGCCCGGTGTGCATAGAAATACCAGCTTGGTGTTGGCGGTGCAGGCGGCCAGTACGTTTTCGTGATCTAGTGCAAAGCCCTTGGCACTACGAATCAACGGCACTTCAATGACGCCCGCGCCTTGTACATCAGCGGCGACTTTATAAAAACCGAAAGTGGGTGGACAGATAATGATGCTGTCTTGCCCGGCGCGACAGAAGCTGCGAATCAGTAGATCAATGCCTTCATCGCTGCCGCGTCCGGCGAGTACTTGTTCCACCTTGACGCCGTATAGTTCGGCCAGTCGCGTATGTAATGCTACCGCCGGTGATTCTGGATAGACATTCAGGCCAGCGATCGAGTTATCACCTGCGGCACGCCAAGGGTTTTCATTGGCATGCAGGCGTTCGAATGCTGTATCCCACACTGCGTGAACGTAGGGCTGCAGAGTGAGAATTTCTGGACGTGCTAAAGCGAGGTTAGGATTCACGCGGCACCATCGATGGTTTTCATGCGAATCTGTACGGCGTTGGCATGTGCATCCAAACCTTCCAGTTCAGCAATGGTTACTGCAGTAGGGCCGAGATCTTGCAGCCCTGCGCTGGTCAATTCCTGAACCGTAATGCGTTTCATAAAGTCTGCCAGTGATAGGCCACTATAGGCGCGTGCAAAACCATATGTCGGTAAAACGTGATTGGTGCCACTGCAATAGTCACCCATGGTCTCGGGCGTCCATGGGCCAAGAAATACCGAACCGGCATTGCGAATCTGCGGCAACCAGTTGCGTGCGTTGTCGACTTGCACTATCAAGTGCTCCGGCGCGTAACTATTACTGACTACAAAGGCGGTGTGCAGGTCGTTCACCACAATCAAGCGAGCATGCTGTAATGCTTTGCGCAGGGTGCTCTCACGTGATAGCAAGCCAGTTTGACGCTCCAGCTCAAGCAGTACTTGATCGACCAGAGTGGCTGATGTGGTGATCAGAATGGATTGCGCATCGGCGCTGTGTTCAGCCTGTGCCAATAAGTCCGCTGCGACGAACGCCGGGTTCGCCTGCGCGTCGGCAATCACCAGTACTTCAGAAGGCCCGGCAGGCAGATCGAGCGCTGCACCATTGGGATCATTGGCGACCAACAGTTTGGCTGCCGTGACCCAGCGATTACCGGGACCAAATACTTTGTCAGTCTTGGGTACGGACTCAGTGCCAAAGGCCATTGCTGCAATCGCTTGCGCGCCACCCAGCTTGAATACTGTATCGATGCCGCATAGTTTGGCCGTCACTAATATGGCCGGATCAGCGCTGCCATCACGTCGTGGTGGTGTGCATAAGATACGCGTAGGGCAGTCGGCAACGCTGGCCGGTACGGCCAGCATGATGACGGTGGAGGGTAGTGGTGCCGTACCTGCTGGCGCATACAAACCCACCGCGTCAATGGCGCGATAATGACGCTCGCAAACGACACCCGGCGAAGTTTCTACTCGTAATGGCTCGCTTAACTGCGCTTCATGAAAGCGACGCACATTGGCGATGGCACGTTTGAGTGCGGTCAGTTGGGTAGTGTTGAGTGCTTGCTCGGCCGCCGCGAACTCTGCATCACTGACTTGTAGTTGCGTCAACGTGGTGTCATCGAAGCGCCTCGTGATGGCGCGCAGTGCGGCATCGCCACCCGCGCGTACTTCAGCAATGATTGCCTGAGTTTGTTGCATCAGTTCGGCGGCATTGTCTTGTGCTGGGCGAGCCAGTGCTGCCGCTTGTTGCGCAGCGGTCAAGCTTGACCAATCAATGCGCTGGACTGTCAGTTGCGTCGTATTCATCGTTATCAGTTCAACTCAATTCAGCATCTTTTCCACGGGCAGTACCAACATGGAGCTGGCCCCTTCGGCCTTCAAGCTTTCTAGTGTTTCCCAGAACACGTTTTCTCGGCATACCGCGTGGATCACCACTTTGTCGGGGTGGCCTTCCAGCGGAATAATGGTGGGTGACTCGCTGCCGGGAAGTAGCTTCTTGATTTGCTCCAGCTTGGCGCGCGGTGCATGCAACAGAATGTACTTGCTCTCTTTTACCTGCTGAACGCCATCGATGCGCAACATCAAGCGATGTATCCAATCCTGTTTTTCCGGACTCACCGCAACTGGCGTACGAATGATCGCCGCTTGGCTTTCCAGAATGGTATCGGCTTCGGTGAGGTGATTGGCTGTCAGCGTTGCGCCGCTCGACACCAGATCGCAGATCACATCCGCACGACCCAAACGTGGCGCAATTTCCACTGCGCCAGAGAGCGTAACAATGTCGGCCTTTACGCTATTTTCAGCAAGGAAGCGACCCAGAATGTTGGGATAGGTAGTCGCAATGCGTTTGCCTTGCAACGATTGCGCGCCGGTGTACTTGAAGTCATCGGGAACCGCAATGGATAGACGGCAGTGTCCCTGATCCAGGGGCATCAGTATTTCAAACATGGGTTGAATACCGCGCGCGGCAAACGCCAGTCGCTTTTCTTCAATAACGTTGATGCCGACGATACCAAGGTCAGCCACATCCTGCTGCACCAGATCCGGAATGTCATCATCACGTACCAGCAGAATGTCCAGTGGCATATTTTCGCCATGGCAAATTAATTGATCCTTGCCGCGACTGAATTTCAGTCCACTGCGAGTCAGTAGATCAAATGAATGCTCAGTAAGTCGGCCTGACTTCTGAATCGCAATTCTCAACCGGGTTTTCTTATCCATGGACGTGTGCTACCTGTGAATTCGTGAATGGGCGACCGCTGCGACTGCTAATCGCAGTCATTAGCAGATTAGGTCAGACTTGCTGTGTCTTGGCCTTGTGATGATTCAAGCGGTCGGCAGCAATGCGGTAGCCGCCATCACCTGTCAGCAGGCAGCGCGCCACTCGACCGATGGTGGTCAGGCTGACGCCGGTTTGTTTTGAAATCTCGCGATAGGGCAGGCCGGATTTTAGCAAGCCCACCACTGCCCAGCGGTCACTTAGTGCCTGCAATTCGGCGGGGGTGCACAAATCACGAAAGAACGCCCGGCATTCCTCAACGGATTGCAGGGTAAGAATGGCACCACACAGGGCGCGCTCAGAAAGCGCTTCCTGTCGGGGGCTCAAGGCTCGGTGTTCTTTCATAAACCAAACTGGTAATTTGTCCTAACGCGCTAGCACATTAGTACAGTTGAACAGGGTAGGTCAAGCGGGATTTCCAGTCAAAGAAAGCAGGTCGAGGGTAAGAGATTTACCCCGAATAGTTAATACGTTGCTTGGAGTCGATGTTATTGCATCCTGAATGGCTCGTATGATCTACATAGGTAGACCGAAGTGCTTGTCGCTGCATCAAGACTCGCGCCTTGATGCGTTCAATTGCCAACTAAATGGTCAACCAGCCGAGTTGACTGCTGATGAAGCCCCTTTCAAAATGTATTTGGGCAGCAGAGCGTGCCACTGCTGCCCAACAAAGACACTATTCTGCTTACTATGCCTCGCAAACATGACCAAACCATGAATAACGTTCATCGCCACAGCCGCTGGATAATGCTTAGCTTGATAAACGGCCGTACAGCAATAGGTTGTCTATACAGCCTGTGTCTAACCACTGATTGTTACTAATACTCAATGACAAATTCGAAACAACCCGTCCTGCTCGTCGCAGGTGAAGCCATTGCCCGCTATGGTTTCCCGGGTGGACACCCTTTTGGTACGGATAGACATGAAGTATTCATGGCCGAATTAAAGAGTGCCGGGTTGGAGTCACGTCTGTTGCATGCCGATCCACGCATGGCAACGCGTGCCGAATTGGAGCTGTTTCACCGGGCTGACTATATCGATTTATTAATTGAGTGTTCATCATCAGGAAATGGCTTGCTTGATAAAGGTGATACACCCGCATTTAAGGGGGTATACGAAGCAGCAGCACATGTGGTGGGCAGCACGTTGCTGGCGGTGGAAGCCTTGATGAAGGGGACGGCGCGCCGTGCATTCATTCCCATTGCCGGGTTGCATCATGCGACTCGTGCTGGCGCGGCGGGATTTTGCGCATTGAATGACTGCGGCGTTGCTATTGAAGTGTTGCGACAGGTATATGGTATACGGCGAGTGGCCTATATGGATATCGACGCACACCATGGCGATGGTGTGTTTTATGGTTTTATTGATGATGTTGATTTGTTGTACGCCGATATTCATCAAGAAGGTGGCAGTCTCTATCCTGGTACGGGCGCAGCTAGCGAAACGGGCGAGGGTGCTGCACTAAATACCAAGTTGAATATTCCATTGCCTGCGCAATCCGGTGATGCGGAGTTTTTTGTAGCCTGGGAGCAGGTAGAAAGCTATTTGCGAGCAGGTAAACCGGAATTTATTTTGTTTCAATGTGGCGCTGATAGTTTAGATGGTGATCCGATTGCGCACATGTGCTTGACTGAAGCGGCACATGCGCATGCAGCGCAGCGGCTATGCCGATTGGCTGATGACTTGGGGCATGGTCGGGTGTTGGCAATGGGGGGCGGCGGTTATAACCGCCGCAATCTGGCTCGGGCATGGACACGCGTGGTGCAGGCGTTAGCGGAGTGAGCCCTGTGAATAGAGACTATTCAACCTGTACTGATTTCAGTTCCATCACTATATCCACCTTTCCCTTGGTGGTTCGTTCGGCGCGTACTGGTATGTAGCCTAGTTTAGCGGCGTACCAATAGCGGGTGCTGCGATCACTATCGGTGCGATTGCTTTGCAGTACTACGGTGTCGAATTCACCTGCGTGAGTACTAATGCGTTCAGCGCCTTGTTTAGTAATGGTGTATTCCTGTACTTCGTTTCTCTCTAGCATGTGCAGCTTGCCGGGTTCCCTGCCAGCTTGCAGTGCTAACGATGCCATGAGCTGAATACTCAGGCGGTCTTGTACGCCAGGTGGAAGCATCAATGTGAAATCCTGGTCTTTGTAGCGACCGCTGACACTGTTGGTTGACCAATCAAAATCGTAACGAATGTCCTTTTCGGTTTTCTTGCTGCCATCTTCGGAACGGAATTGCAGTGGTTTGATGTTGCCGCCTTGCACCAGCATCAGGCTGGTGTCTTTGGCTTGATCGCTGGAGAAAAAGTTACCGAGAAAATTGGGTAATAAGTGCGAACTGAACAGGTAGCGATCTGTGCCTTGTCGCTGCAGGGTGAATTCAATATCGCCGCCGCTCAAACCGCGATATTTGACGTTGTAAAGCGCGGTATAAGGCGTAAGCGTCGGAGTGTTTTGAGCGCTGGCACTTTGTCCGATAGCAGCCTGCCCGTTAGCAGTCTGCATGATGAGCAGTGCGATCAATAGGGGCATGATGAATTTGATTCGCAAACTTGACTCTGAATGTCTGGAGATTCTTTTAGACGCTATTACTCAAGATCTGCAATGGCGAGGCAAGTTCCTTACCGTCTAACCAAGCCTTGCCTGCCAGTGATTGTAAACGGCCCGAAGCGAATAGCTGCACTGCTTGCGGGTAGATGTCATGCTCTTGTTGCAATACGCGTGCAGCCAGTGTTGCTGCAGTATCGCCAGTTAATACTGGAACGTGCGCTTGCAGCACTACGGGGCCGCCATCCAGTTCGGCCGTTACAAAATGCACGCTGGCACCATGTTCGTGGTCACCGGCATCCAAGGCTCGCTGGTGAGTATGCAAGCCGCGATACTTGGGTAGCAGCGAGGGGTGGATGTTCAACATGCGGTCAGTAAAGCGTGCAACGAAGTCATTGCCTAAAATGCGCATGAAGCCCGCAAGGATAACCAGTTGCGGTTCATAACTGGCGACTCGTTGTGCTAGCGCCATATCAAACTCGCTGCGGTTGGCAAACAGCTTTGGATTCAGTGACTCGGTAACAATGCCCATGCTGGCGGCAGCGCTCAGCCCCTTGGCATCGGTGCGATCACTAATCACCGCTTTTATCTCAATGGGCAGCTCGCCTGCTTGCATCAACTCGGCAAGGCGGCGCATGTTGCTGCCCGTACCCGATATCAGGATCACCACCGACAGTGTCTGCACAGCCGATTCCGCCATTAACGCTGGACCACTACGCCATCGTTGCCGACACGTACCTTACCGATAACGAATGCAGGCTCTTGCAAGTCGGCTAGCGTTTGCAATGCTTTGTCCAAATTCTGTGGTGCAACGCAAATAGTCATGCCTACACCGCAATTAAAGGTACGCAGCATTTCATGCTCATCAATATTGCCGACTTGTTGTAACCACTGAAAGACTGGCGGCAAGGTCCAGCTCTTGCGATCAAGCGCCACTTCCAAGCCTTCGGGTACTACTCGGGGGATGTTTTCCAGCAAACCGCCACCGGTAATGTGAGCGACGCCATGCACTGGTACCTGCTGCATTAATGCCAGTATATTTTTGACATAAATGCGTGTCGGTGCCAGTAATGCGTCATACAGCAGACCGTCGCCGAGCTGGGTCGCTGGGGTGGCCTGCGCCCGTTCCAGCAATTTGCGGATGAGTGAATAGCCATTGGAGTGTGGGCCGGATGAGGGCAGGGCGATCAATACATCACCAGCCTGGGTTTTGCTGCCATCAATGATGTTGTCTTTTTCGACAATACCGACGCAGAACCCGGCCAAGTCGTAATCACCGGCGGCGTACATGCCGGGCATTTCGGCGGTCTCGCCGCCAATCAGCGCACAACCCGCCAGTACACAGCCATCGACGATTCCTTTAATGACTGACTCGGCCACCGGAACGCTCAGCTTGCCGGTGGCGTAGTAATCCAGGAAATACAGAGGCTCTGCGCCTTGTACCACCACATCGTTGACACACATGCCGACCAGATCAATACCGATCGTGTCGTGCCGACCTGTTTCAATAGCGAGGCGCAGTTTGGTGCCTACGCCATCGGTACCGGACACCAGCACGGGTTTGCGATATCGATCAATAGGGACTTCAAACAATGCACCGAAGCCGCCCAGTCCGCCCATGACTTCGCGTCGCATTGAGCGCTTAACATGAGGTTTGATGCGCTCAATCAGCGCCTCGCCTGCATCAATATCAACTCCGGCATCGCGATAGGTCAGGGATGATTGGTCAGACATGAAAAAGCTCGATCTCGCTCAGTGCTTGTGACAAGCGGGTGGGTGAATGACGCGCCCTGTAGCGGGCGCAATCGGCGGTGGGTGTGCTATTTTACACAGCCGGACTCGACTACAGAGTGCAAATCACACGCCTGTCTTCAATCATGCAATCTATTCAGGATTAGCAACAGAACAATGACGCAAATGCAAGCAAAGTTGAGCCGCTCGGTGGCCATGCGCAACCAGTTAACCAAGTTTGTGCTGCTACTGGTGGTATTGCTGCCTGGGTGGGCAGCGGCAGTCACCATCGACGATCTGTATATGGCAACCGTGCGGGTTGCTGACCGCAGCGAAATCGCTCGCAATGAGGCGATTGTCGATGCGTTGGCAATGGTGCTGACCAAAATCAGTGGGCGGCGCGAGGCAAGCACTCGCTTGGCGATGTCGACCAACGCAAGCCGTTATGTGCAGCGGGTTGGGTATGTGGCAGGTGGACAACTGGAAGTGGGATTCGACAGCACGTCGATCAATGCCTTGCTGGATCAATCCAGCCTGCCGCTATGGGATCGAGAACGACCGACTACGTTGGTAGTGTATCCGGCGACATTGCAAGGCATGCGTGAAGCTCGTGACGCCACCGAACTGGTAGCCAAAAACCGTGGGTTACCGCTGGTGTGGGCGCTTGCTGAAACCAGTGAACAGTTTGCCAGCAACAGCCTGTCGCAAATTCAGGCGCTGGCGCAGCGCTACCAAGCCGATGCGGTGCTGTTGGCGCGCATGTCCGCTGACGACTCCGATTTGAGTAATCTGCGCTGGCAATTGGTGTTTCGTGGTGCCAGTCAGGAATCCAGCGGCGGATTGGAAGATGGCCCTGACTTCGCCGCCGAGCAGATCAGTCGCTACTATGCCGTGAGTGGCAAAGACTCGACGACGTTGCTGATGGAAGTGTCCGGTGTGGACAGCATCAAAGCTTATGCCAGTACGATGAACTATTTGAATGGATTGTTGATCGTGCGCGGAGTGTCGATGCAATCCCTGCACGGTCAGGTGATGCGTTTGCGGCTGGAATTGCGTGCCAGTGAAGAATCGCTGCGGCGTGTTTTAGCCGTTGACCAGCGCCTGAGTGCGCAGGCTTCGGCCCTGGCGAATGCCAGCGGCATGTTGAGCTATCGTTACAATCAATAAGCTATACCGATCCATCGATCACGATCCCTATGAGTTTACGCTGGTTACCTAATGGTCTGTGTGTGTTGCGGATGCTATTGACGCTACCAATAGCATGGCTGTTGGTGCGCAGTGAATTTGTCTGGACGCTGGTGCTGTTTTTCTTTGCTGCCGTTACCGATGCAGCGGACGGCTATTTGGCCAAGCGGTTTCATTGGGAATCGGAACTGGGCAAGATGATCGATCCGTTGGCAGACAAGCTGTTGCTGATTACAGTGTTCATTACCTTGGCCTGGATACAGTTGGTGCCCGTATGGTTGGCTGCACTGGTTGTGTTACGTGATGTACTGATTACCGGCGGTGCTTTGACCTATCGTTGTTTATATGGCCGCATCGTTGGTGCTGCACCCACCTTACTGAGTAAGCTCAATACCTTGGTGCAGATACTGTTTGTCTGCGCAGTAATAGCGACGGCGGCGTTGCATAAATTTGGTTTCAACTGGCCACCAATGTGGCTGGTTGATGCGGCAGCTTGGGGTGTGGTGCTGACCACGGTCAGCAGCGGTGCGGATTACGTATGGACTTACAGCCACCGTGCAGTCCAGATGCGGCATCAGCTGCGCAACCGAGGTGACTAAATTTTTATGACCAGTCGTCGCGACGTGTCGCAACAAATTCCCCTGCCTATTCAATTACGTGCCAGTTCGGTATTTACCAGTTACTGCATGGGTGCCAATCACGAAGCGTTGAGTGCGCTGCAAAATCTGCGTAGCACAGGGCCAAGTCCGGTGGTGTTTTTGTACGGTGTGAGCGGTACAGGCAAGACGCATTTATTGCAGGCAGCGTGTGTGCGCGCCAGCGAAACACAACAACAAGCCAGCTATCTACCGTTGCGGGAGTTGCATCAATATGGCCCGGAACTATTGCAAGGTGCAGAGCATACGCACTTGGTGTGCCTTGATGATGTCAGCGAGGTTTTGTATCAGCCGGATTGGTCGCGCGCGTTATTTAATCTGCATCGCGATCTGGAAGAACAAGGTGGCAAATTGCTGCTTGCAGATGCGCAAGCTCCCGCCGCATTAACCATTGCTTTGCCTGATTTGGCATCACGCATTATGGCCGGCACAATCTTGCGCTTACAGCCACTGGATGACACTGCACAAATCGAAGCTTTGCAATTGCACGCCAATCAGCGCGGTCTGATATTGCCCAGTGATGTCGTGAGCTATTTGCTGCGTCGTCTGCCACGCGACATGCATAGCTTATGCGGCTTTCTTGATGAGCTTGATCTGGCATCCCTGACTGCGCAACGCAAACTGACTGTGCCGTTTGTGAAAGAGGTATTGGCACGGTAGGGCGGTATTAAGCGGTCGTGTTCGGGCATCGCCTTGAATAAAGCGTGTTGCGTGGCACTGGCCAAGCATTTCTTACTCGTTCATCTTTTTTGATTCGCTATCAAAGCTCCAATGGAAGTGCGATTGCTCCTCTCTGAGAATTAACCGGCAGGCTGAAGAAACTCAGGCCTCAAATTCCGAGGGATTTCAATTATTCCTGTGCCGCGTTTACTCGCGGCGCAGGAATGCGTGCTAAGCGTCAAGTCAGATCAAAGCGATCAGCGTTCATGACCTTTGTCCATGCAGCGACGAAGTCCTGCACGAATTTTTCCTTGTTGTCATCCTGCGCATAGACTTCGGCATAGGCCCGTAGGATGGAGTTTGACCCGAACACGAGATCAACCCGGGTTGCCGTCCACTTGACTACACCAGTCTTGCGGTCACGAATTTCATATAAGTTGTTGCCGGATGGCGTCCACGTGTACGCCATGTCCGTCAGGTTGACGAAGAAGTCATTGCTCAGGGCACCTATCCGATCAGTGAACACCCCATGCTTGCTGTCGGCATGGTTGGTGCCGATAACACGCATACCGCCAACGAGAGCCGTCATCTCATACGCGGTCAGACCCAACAACTGCGTACGGTCGAGCAACAGTTCTTCGGCAGTGACGAGATAGTCCTTTTTGAGCCAGTTGCGGTAGCCATCAGCCACGGGTTCCAGTACGTCAAAAGACTCGGCATCCGTCATCGCCTCGGTGGCATCGCCCCGACCTGGCGCGAAGGGAATGGTCACACTGAAGCCTGCTGTCTTGGCGGCTTGCTCGACGCCAACGTTACCCGCCAGCACGATCGCATCGGCCACGCTGATACTGGTCTCGGCGGCAATCTTCTCCAGCACGGCCAGCACCTTGGCCAAACGGGCTGGTTCATTGCCTTCCCAGTCCTTTTGTGGGGCGAGGCGGATGCGCGCACCGTTGGCACCGCCGCGCTTGTCCGAACCACGGAAAGTGCGAGCGCTGTCCCACGCGGTAGCAACCATTTCGCTGACGCTCAGACCGCTGGCTGCGATCTTTGCTTTTACGGCGGCAACATCATAGTCAGTGCGGCCTGCGGGCACCGGATCCTGCCAGATCAGGTCTTCTTTGGGCACATCCGGGCCGAGATAACGCGCCTTTGGCCCCATGTCGCGGTGCGTCAGTTTGAACCAAGCACGGGCAAACACTTCTGAGAGGTAAGCTGGGTCTTTGTGGAAGCGTTCCGAGATCTTCCGGTACGCCGGATCCATCTTCATGGCCATGTCGGCATCGGTCATGATCGGGTTGTAGTGGATCGAGGGATCCTCGACATCGACCGGTTTGTCTTCTTCCTTGATGTTGATGGGCTCCCACTGCCAAGCACCAGCCGGGCTCTTTTTCAGCTCCCAGTCATGGTTGAGCAGCATGTCGAAGTAGCCGCCGTCCCACTTGGTGGGGTGGGTGGTCCAAGCTCCTTCGATGCCGCTGGTCACGGTATCGCGGCCAATGCCACGCTGGGTCTTGTTGATCCAGCCCAAAGCTTGATCCTCGACATTGGCAGCTTCGGGATCCGGGCCCAGCAGCTTGGCATCGCCATTGCCATGGCATTTGCCCACCGTGTGGCCACCGGCGGTCAGCGCCACGGTTTCCTCGTCGTTCATGGCCATACGCTCGAAGGTCACGCGCACGTCATGAGCCGTCTTAAGCGGGTCAGGTTTGCCGTCCACGCCTTCAGGATTGACGTAGATCAGCCCCATCATCACCGCAGCCAGCGGGTTTTCCAGATCGCGCTCGCCGGAGTAGCGGCTGTTAGCACTGCCGCTGGGAGCCAGCCATTCTTTCTCGGCACCCCAGTAGGTGTCTTTCTCGGGATGCCAGATGTCCTCGCGGCCAAAGGCGAAACCGAAGGTCTTCAGGCCCATCGACTCATAGGCAATGGTGCCAGCGAGGAGGATCAGATCGGCCCAACTGATCTTGTTGCCGTATTTCTTCTTGATCGGCCACAGCAGACGCCGCGCCTTATCCAAGTTCACGTTGTCGGGCCAAGAGTTGATGGGCGCGAAACGCTGATTGGCCTTGCCGCCACCGCCACGGCCATCAGCAATGCGATAAGTGCCCGCAGAGTGCCAGGCCATGCGGATCATTAGACCGCCGTAGTGACCCCAGTCCGCCGGCCACCAGTCCTGACTATCAGTCATCAGGGCATGCAAGTCTTTCTTGAGTCCCTTTACGTCAAGCTTTTTGACCTCGTTACGATAGTTAAAACCTTCGCCCAAAGGATTGGTCTTGGTGTCGTGCTGATGCAGGATGTCGAGGTTCAACGCCTTCGGCCACCACTCCATATTCGCCATGCTGGCCGACGTGGCACCGCCATGCATCACTGGGCATTTGCCGACCGCATCCAGATTCTTGGTATTCATAAACTATCTCCATTCATTGCCGTGTTATCTGAGGTTTGAAAATATAAAGCCCAGTCCGTTAAGCCCGGTCGAGCAACAACTCAATCTGCAAAACAGCGCACACGGCTTTCCGGATCACGTGTTCAGTCTATACCCCAATAGTTGTTACAACGATTCGTGCTTCCTATCGTTGCGATAGCTAAAGATTAGCGAGCGATGCGTGCATGATGTGCTGCTCGACTGGATAGCCCGGGATACTACGCCTCAAGGACAGCGTGGTGTGGATGCCGCTGGTGCTGTTCCATGACTTCTCGTCGGCCACCCAAGACGTTGAGTGAGTATCGCTGAATCGGAGTCACTTCAAAATACGGATTCTTACTTACACTAAGGTTCAAAGTGTGTTGAGGACCATCCAAAATTGACCCACTTAGGGGTGTAATTTCCATCGAAAACTGACCCAGGTATCAGCACTACTCTGCTCATTATTTGAGCAGAGGAAAGTCGGAGTGATGACCATGGGTATGTT
>JBFXCU010000034.1:0-17154 GCA_050181835.1 Steroidobacteraceae bacterium
AACATACCCATGGTCATCACTCCGACTTTCCTCTGCTCAAATAATGAGCAGAGTAGTGCTGATACCTGGGTCAGTTTTCGATGGAAATTACACCCCTAAGTGGGTCAATTTTGGATGGTCCTCAACAGTCGTGTTGAGCACGCACTCGGTCGCGGGCTTCCTGACGGTTCTGGCTCATCATGATCAGCGGCGCTTGAATGGCGGCGAGTGCGGATAACACCAGGTTCAGCAGGATATAGGGATAAGGATCGAAGGGTTTGGCTAGCAACACCCACGAATTCATGGCCATCCAGCCAAACAACACCACCGCGAAGGCGATGATGAACGACCAGCTGCCGCCAAAGGTGGCGATGCGGTCGGCCATGCGCTGACCCGTGGTCAGTTGGGCATCAATCTCTATCTCCGGATTGCGCGACAGGATTTCCTGCTCCCACAAATCCTGCACCACTTCCTTGTCCAGCGCGCTGAGTTTGCCTTGCTCATCGGTCAGCAGCGATTGCACGTATTGTTGTTGAAAGCGTTGCAGATCATCCAGGCAGATCCACTGGTTTTCATCCCAATGGCCTGTTTCGCGTGAATGAGTTGTGCAACGGCGGGCCGCACGATGATGGCCCGGCGTAGATTGCTGCGTTGCTGGGACTGGCAAATCTGGCAGGTGGGAGTGTGGCGGTGGTCATGGTGCGTGGCACTGGTTTGAGTGTGTTGGAATTGTCCACATCATGCGCGTTAATTCCCAGTCGCGATTTACTCGTAAGCCAGACCGCACAGCTGGCTTGACGCTCCCGCTTGGCCCGGTAATACTCACTGCCCATGAATACACGCCTAACTTCATTCCCGAACCGCCGCTGGTGGCGCCGCTTGTAACGGAGCGGGGCGCTGGGCCCGTGATTTAGCGTGATCTAACGATTTTTGACGACACCAGAACCCATCTCCGCGAAGCGCCGGGGGTGGGTTTTTTGTTGCCTGCTGATCGGTCCTTTTCGGCGATGCCTTTAGGTGATGAGATTGACCGACGCACAAACAACAGGAGTTTCATTTGAAACCGCCATTTGATATTGCTGCCGACTTGGACACGCCGGTATCGGCCTATTTGAAGCTGAAGCCGTTTCGGCCACGCTTTCTACTGGAAAGTGTGGAGGGCGGTGAGCGGCTGGCACGTTACTCCTTCATCGGTTTTGGTGAGTGTCTGGAAGTGCGTCTGGATGCTGCCGGACTAAAAGTAGGTAAGCAATTATTCGCGGTGCCGGGTACCCAGCAGGAATTGTTGGACGCGTTGCGCGCCGCCTTAAAGCAGGCGCCTCTGCCAACCCCGGACATTCCCGGTGTGCCATTGCTGGGTGGCTTGGTGGGCGTGGCTGGATTCGATCTGGTGCGGCATTTCGAACGTCTGCCATCGCGGCATAAAAATACTGAGAAAATGCCGGATGCGCATTACTTGGCGCCTCAGTCGATCTTGGTGTTTGATCACCTGACGCGCAGCATGGCCTTGTTGCATGCGGGCTCCGAGGCGGAACGTCAATCATTGCGTAAGGAAGTAATGCGGGCGTTGCGGGGTGGCATCGCCAGTAGCGGCAAGACGGCTCGCTATTCAGAACCCGTGGCCTCGTTGGGTGAGGCGGAATATATCCAGCGCGTGCATCGTGTCAAGGAACACATTGCAGCGGGAGATGTGTATCAACTGGTGCTGGCATCGCGCTTTTCCGGTCGCTGTGATCTCGATCCATTTGAAACCTATCGTGCGCTGCGGCTACTCAATCCTTCACCCTACATGTACTACTGTGATCTGGGTGATCACGTCATCGCCGGTTCATCACCGGAAGCGCTGGTGCGCTTGACGCGTGATAAACACAATAATCGCCATGCACAACTGCGGCCGATTGCCGGTACGCGTCCACGTGGTCAGGATGACGCGCATGATCTGGCATTGGCGCAGGAGTTGCTGGCTGATCCAAAGGAAAATGCCGAGCATGTGATGTTGGTGGATCTGGCACGTAATGATCTGGGCCGGGTCGCCAAGGCAGGTAGCGTAAACGTTGCTCCATATCGTTCAATTGAGCGTTACAGTCACGTGATGCACATTGTCAGTGGTGTGCAGGGCGAGATGGCGCCGGGCAAAGATGCCTTCGATTTATTTGCCGCCGCGTTTCCTGCTGGCACGCTGGTGGGCTCGCCCAAAGTGCGCGCCATGCAGATCATTGACGAACTTGAACCCTGTCGGCGTGGTTTTTATGGTGGTACCGTGGGCTACTTCGGTAGTGGTGGTGATATGGATCAAGCCATCACCATTCGTACTCTTGAGTTCAGCGGCGATACCTATAGCTTCCAGGCTGGTGCAGGTATTGTTGCTGACAGCGTTCCTAAAATGGAGTACGAGGAAGTGCTGGCCAAAAGCGCCATTCTGCGCCGCGCCCTTGCCATGGCTCAGGAGGGTTTGTGATGACTGGTTCCAACAAGCCCATGGCTAAATTATTGTTGATCGATAACTACGACTCCTTCACCTACAACTTGGTGCAGGCGTTCATGGTGCTCGGTGCGGAGGTGCTGGTGTATCGCAATGATCAGCTCACGCTGGCGCAGGCGGAAGCACTGCAACCCACGCACCTATGTATTTCGCCGGGACCAGGTACGCCCCACGATGCCGGCATGTCCATGCAGATGATCGAACACTTTACGGGTAAGTTACCGATCTTTGGTGTGTGCCTCGGGCATCAATCACTGGTGGAAGTGTTTGGTGGCAAGGTGGTGCGCGCCAGTCGCTTGATGCACGGTAAGGTATCGCCAGTTAACCATGACGGGCAGGGCATTCTTGCCGGTATGCCGAATCCATTCGAAGCCGGGCGCTATCACTCATTGATTGCCGCGCCGGAGGCTATGCCGAGCGTACTAGAAGTTACTGCGACCACTGCTGAAGGTGAGATCATGGGCGTACGGCATAAACACTACGCCATCGAAGGCGTACAGTTTCATCCGGAAAGCATCTTGACGCCGGAGGGGCCTATTCTGATGGGTAACTTTCTTAAACTGCAGTCCGCATTGCGTGAGGCATGAAGATGAGTTTCTTGCGTACTACGCTAGAGCAATTGCTGGAGCATCGCTCGTTGAGCGAAGCCCAGGCATCGCAGCTATTGATAGCAATGACTGATGCAGCAATTGAACCCGCTATGGCCGGAGCCTTGCTTGCCGCACTGCGTAGCAAGGGAGTGACCCCTGATGAAGTGCGTGGCTTTGCCAAGGCTATGCGCGGGTTGGCAAAGCGCCCGGTGATTTCACCGGGAGCCCCACTGGTGGACATCGTGGGTACTGGCGGTGATTCATCAGGTAGTTTTAATTTGTCGACAGCTGCCGGATTGTTACTAGCGGCACTGGGTTTGCGCGTGGTCAAACATGGCAATCGCGCCGTATCCAGCCGTAGTGGCAGTGCCGACACATTAGAGCAGCTGGGAATGAAGTTACCGTTGGACGAGCAGGCGGCGGGTCAGTGTCTTGATGCCTGCGGCTTCACGTTTTTATTCGCGCCGTACTACCACTCTGCTACCAAGGCAGTGGCACCGATTCGTCAGGCGTTGGGAGTACGCACGGTATTCAATATTCTGGGGCCGTTGTGTAATCCGGCTGAACCGCCCTTTCATTTGATAGGCGCGTTTAATGTGGAGACGGCAGAGTTGATGGCCGAGACGCTAGCCGGTCTACCTATTGAGCGAGCCTACGTGGTGCATGGTGAACCGGGTTGGGATGAAGCTACGCCCTGCGGATCGTTTGAATGCTTTGATGTTCGGCCAGGTCAGGTCACACACCGCAAACGTGATCCCTCTGAGTTTGGTGTGCCGCGCTGCACACCTGCTGAGCTGCAAGGTGGTGACGCGGTCTACAATGCGCAGCAGTTGCGTGCAGTGTTTGCGGGTCTGGATCATGGCGCGCATCGACATGCGATATTGTTGAATGCGGCATTGGTGCTGGAATTAACCGGGCGCGCCGCCACACCACTGATTGCTATGCAACAGGCAGCGGCGGCGATTGATTCTGGTCGTGCGACTGACGTGTTGAAAAAACTGGCCGTGTTTGCCACCGCATGAAGTTGACTGAAATGAGTGCCGGGAAATAGCAGATGTCAGGATTACTCACCGAAATGGCTCGAACTAGTTTCGAGCGCTATGAGCAGGCCAAAGCGCACTTACCTGAAGCGGAGTTATGGGCGCGCGCCAGTGCGTTACCTCCCGCGCCTGCATTGAAGCTGTCTGTTGAAGGCTTCGATCTGATTGCCGAATGCAAGCTGCACTCGCCCTCAGCAGGCGATCTATCTGCGCATACCAGCGATGTGCAAAGTCGAGTGATGGCTTATGGCTTGGGGGGTGCCGCCATTGTGTCGGTGTTAACCGAGCCGACTCGTTTTGGTGGTGAGCTGTCACATCTCACTCAAGCCACGCAAGTGTTGGTCCCGCTGCAAGTGCTGACCATGCGTAAGGACTTCCTGGTTGAGCCGTATCAAGTGATGGAGGCGCGGGTTGCGGGTGCCAGTGGTGTGTTGGTGATCGCACGCATGTTGGATCAAACTCGGATGACTGCGCTGCTGGATTGCGCGGCGATGCTACGCATGTTCGTGCTGATTGAAGCCTTCGATGCCGATGACATCAAACTCATTAACGACGTGCTGGCACTACGCAAGCAGCATACAGAGCAGATATTGGTAGGGATTAATTGCCGCGATTTACAAACGCTGAAAGTGAATATAGAACGTTTTGCCGAATTGGCGGATCTGCTGCCAGTTGGTTATCCCAAGGTGGCAGAGAGCGGTGTGGCTACTGTTGATGATGTGAGGCGGGTGGCGCAGATGGGTTTTCAATTGGCATTAGTGGGCACCACGCTGATGAAAAGTGATAATCCCCGCAAGCTGGCCGGTGAGCTGCTGAGTGCGGGGCGCGAGACGGCGTTGGCAACACGCACGCAGACGGTAGAGTTTTTTGCCCCTGACTTGCCAAAGTCTTGAGGCCCAAGTTTTGAGCATGTGGGTCAAAGTCTGCGGCATGACATCTGAATCGGCAGTGAGCGCGGCGGTTATCGCGGGCGTTGATGCCATCGGATTTGTGTTTGCTCCTTCGCAGCGACGAGTGACGCCCCTGCAGGCGCTGCGTTTTGCGAGTGGTATACCAGCGCGTATCCAGCGTCTTGCCGTGATGCTGCATCCTGCTCAGGGCGAAGTGGATGAGGTGTTGCGCGTATTCAAGCCCGATGTATTGCAATGTGATTGGCAGGACTTGTCGGCGCTACAACTGCCGAAGGAATTGACCTTACTGCCAGTGTTGCGCGCAGGGGGTGAGTTACCGATGGAGTTACCACGACGGTTTTTGTTTGAGGGCGCGGCAAGTGGCACGGGTGAAACGGCAGACTGGACGCAGGCGGCTGAGTTGGCGAAAAAGAGTGAGCTGATTCTGGCGGGTGGATTGAATTCTGCCAATGTTGATCAAGCGATCAAGGCGGTGCGACCGTTCGGCGTCGATGTGAGCAGTGGCGTAGAAAGCATGCCCGGCGTCAAGGATTCCGCCAAGATTTTTGTATTCGTGCATACGGCACGCGCAGCGTTGTAGGTCGGCATTTATACCGACGACCCACAGACGACATAATGATGGGATGAGATCAGCTTGATGAAAAACCTTACCGCCACATTAGACCAGCAGGCATTGCTGACTAACGTCATGAATGATGTCTACCCCGATGCGCATGGCCGATTCGGGCCATTTGGTGGGCGTTACATTCCGGAAACGCTGGTGCCGGCGCTTGATCGTCTGGAAGCGGGGGTGAAACGTTACCTGCACGATCCTGAGTTTCAAGTCGAGTACTTGGCTGAATTGCGCGACTGGGTTGGCCGACCTACCGCGCTTACTTACGCACGCACCTTGTCAAAACGCTGGGGCGCTGAGGTATGGTTGAAGCGTGAAGATCTGGCGCATACCGGCGCACATAAGATTAATAACTCTATAGGCCAAGTGTTGCTCGCTAAAAAGCTGGGTGCCAAGCGCGTTATAGCGGAAACTGGTGCTGGTCAGCATGGTGTGGCATCCGCTGCTGCTTGTGCGCGTGTGGGGCTGCCATGCACCGTGTATATGGGCGCGGTGGACATGGAGCGGCAAGCCCCCAATGTTGGTCGTATGAAGTTGTTGGGCGCCACTGTTACGCCAGTGACCAGCGGCGATAAAACCTTGCGTGCCGCTGTTGATGAAGCACTGCGTGATTGGGTCACCGATCCGAATGGTACTTACTATTGTTTGGGCAGTGCCATTGGGCCACATCCTTATCCGTACTTGGTGCGTGAGTTTCAAGCAATTATTGGCCGCGAGGCGCGTGAACAGATGCTCGCCATGGCAGGTGGCTTACCGGATATTGCCATCGCCTGTGTCGGGGGTGGTTCGAATGCCATCGGCCTGTTTCATCCCTTGATCAAGGATACGCAGGTGCAATTGCTGGGTATCGAAGCGGGTGGGTCAGGAACTGGGCTCGGACAAAACGCCGCGTCGCTCGCTTATGGCACGCCTGGTGTGCTGCAAGGTTGTTATTCGATGTTGTTACAAGACGAGCATGGGCAGATACAGGAAACGCACTCGGTATCGGCGGGGCTCGACTATCCGGGTGTTGGGCCTGAGCATGCCTTGCTGCAAGCGGCGGGTCGTGTCAGTTATGCCGGTGTTGAGGATGATGACGCACTAAACGCACTGGAAGAATGCTGCGCCAGCGAAGGTATTTTACCGGCCATTGAGTCAGCGCATGCCCTTGCAGGGGCGCGTCGCTGGGCAAAACAAAACCCCGGCAAAAAAATCCTGATTGGCCTATCCGGTCGTGGCGACAAAGACATGCCGACATTGCAACGCACTATTCTGTTGGGAAAAATCTGATGCTGCCACGTGAACACATAGCAGCCGCTATCAACGCGGCGCAAGCAACCGGGCGCCCGGCAATCGTGGCATTTTTAACTGGCGGCTTTCCTATGCCAGATCATTTTCATGAGTTGCTGTGCAAGGTCGCGGCGGTTGCGGATGTGGTTGAAATCGGCGTGCCGTTTTCCGATCCGATGGCGGATGGGCTCACTATTCAACGCTCGAGTCGCGCTGCCTTGGCGCAGGGCGTGTCGCTGCAATGGATACTGGGTATGTTGCAGAGCGCACCGCAAAAACCGAAAGCGCCGATTTTGCTGATGAGTTATTTGAATCCATTACTGGCCTATGGCTTTGAGTGGTTGCCGCAAGCTGCGCGTGAGGCTGGTGTGTCGGGATTTATCGTTCCCGATTTACCGTATGAAGAAAGTACCGATATTCGCGCAGCGCTGGATACGCAAGGGTTGGCGCTGGTACAAATGGTCACGCCGGTGACACCTCAAGAACGATTGGCAAAACTGTGCGAATCTGCTGCAGGCTTTGTTTACGCAGTAACAATGACTGGCACTACTGGAAAAAGCGTTGCAGTACCCGACGAGGTATTGAGTTACATGGACAGAGTGAAGCAGGTCTCGCCCGTACCAGTATGTGCTGGGTTCGGTATTCGCAGTGCCGAACAGGTGCGGTTGATGGCAGGTCATGTTCATGGTGTGGTTGTAGGTTCCGCATTGGTGGAGGTGCTGGAGCGCGGTGAAGATCCGGTGGCATTTTTGCAATCATTGCGAGCTTGAAATTTGCTGCGATCAGTCGTGGTAAGGGCGGTGAGGGCTGTTTTTATTGCTTCACTGCGAACTGAGGGTGGTGATGCTGCCTCTCCGAGCGTGCATTATCATGACGGGAAGAGGTAATTGGATGTGCGCTGGAAACTCGATCCGTTGTTGCTAGTAGGCTGTTGAGTCGCCAAATACTAGACGCACTGTCTTGAGTACGATTTTTAGATCCATCCACAATGACCAGTGTCGTAGATAATCTAGGTCGTGTTCTACGCGCTGGCGCATTTTGTCAATGGTCGCGGTCTCGCCTCGTAGTCCGTTGACCTGAGCCCAGCCAGTAATACCAGGGCGAACCTTGTGTCGAAACATGTAGCCATTGATCAGTTTACGGTAGTGCTCATTATGGGCGATCGCATGCGGTCGTGGACCGACCAGGCTCATTTTGCCTTCCAGTACGTTGATGATTTGCGGTAACTCATCGAGCGATGATTTGCGCAGAAACTTTCCTAGCCAAGTGATGCGTGTGTCGCCACGCGTGGCTTGAGTAACCTTGCTATCGTTTTCGCACACCGTCATTGAGCGAAATTTGTACACTTTAATTTCTTCGCCATGCATGCCATAACGCTTTTGTTTGAATAGGATCGGTCCAGCTGAAGTCAGCTTTACGCCAATGGCGATCAAAACCATGATCGGCCAGAGCATTAGTAGCGCGATGGATGACATCACGATGTCCATGCCACGCTTTATTAGCGCACGACTGCCGTCAAAGGGAGTGTCGTAAATAGAGACCACCGGCAGGCCATCAATTTCCACGAACCGGGACTGTATGGTGTCGAATGACAAAATATCTGACAGTAGATAAATGGATGCAGTGGTATCACGCAGTGCATTGATTAACTTATTGGTACGTTCGTTGCCAGTAACCGGTAATGAAATATAGACAGCGTCGATGGCGTGTCGCTGGACAAAACTGACTAACTCATTGGTATTGCCCAGTAGATGCTGGCGACATTCTTTTGGTAGGCGCTCGGCTTTGCGGTCATCGAAGTAACCAACAAAGCTGCTGTTGCCAATGTTTGTGATGCGTCTGTTTAATTCCAGTCCAAGCTCATTTGCACCGACGACGATATGTCGTTGTTGGCCGGACGCAAGTAGGCGTGTGAGGCGTGCTTTAGCGAGCTCCATAGCCAGTATCAATGTCGGTCCCGCCACGCTCCAGCAAAGGATTAACTTGCGGGAGTGCAATTCAGGAATCTTCATCGCGAAACCGATAAACAAAATAAGTATCACGACGCACAGCCATTCCAGCACCAGACGCGGTATTGTTTGAACCAGCCATTTGAGCGGTGGCGTGTTGCCGAGGTGAGGCGCTTCGGTGAGTAGCTGGTAGCTGGTGGTAAATACGATAATTGCCAGCGCTGGGTAGGTATAACTGAATGGGGCACCGCATAGCCATAGTGAAATTAGCAGGCTCAGCGAGGCGATTGCTGGTCTAAATGCCTGATGTAAAACCGCTGCTAGCGGTGAGTGTGCGCTACCAATACGTACACGGTGCTGTCGAAGCCTATCGGCTGTCGGTAAGCGTGGCGGTGTTGGCGTGTTTCGTGATACTTGTTTGACGGCGGAGGGCATCGCAAAACTTCCTTGCACTTTTGTGGGCCTTTTCTCAGTAGCGCCCGACAACCAATTCTCTAATTGGGAAGAGAGGGACGCCATACCAGCAAAAACAACTGCTCAGACGGCAACTGATTTCTATCGTATTATGTTGCGTTGCAGTATATGGATAAATAGTCAAGCCAAACAAGTCGTTGGGAGTGCTGTCATTGTGACGCTAGTCACGCCTTTGATAGTTGGTTCCCTGTTCGGAGTGTGGAAATCAAAAAATCAGTCGCTGTAGCGCCGTCGTGACCGATAGCACGATAAGGATTTCGATCGCCATAAGGCCAGTTAGGAGGATTTTGTTGAGCGGCAATTCAGAACGGTTGCTTGGGCTGCTCCATATTCGCGCCCTATCAAGGTAATTTCGGGTAACAGTTGCGACGTACGCTAAACAGCAGATGGCCAGCGAACTACCTACTAATAGGCCGATAACGGGAAACAAACTCAGTTTTAGGGCAGCGGATTCGCGCGACCAGAGCAGGCAGAGGGAGCAAAACCAGTAAGCGGCAAGACGCATGGTGTTCCGGGTCATATCACTGGGAACAACGTCAGTTAGGTGGGTTGCTTGCATCACGGAGCCAGTCCTAGAGCGGGTGTTGCAACATTGTCGGCCTGCAGCGGCAAAACTTGACCGATAAGCGGCAAATAATGGCCGGGATCGCTGCGGCAGCAAATCAGCCACTTGACACTGCGGGCGCTGCACTGCAACGTGACGCCCCCAATTCCGAGCCACTTGACACTTATGCTCCGCACCATGCTTCAGGCCAAGCTGCACCGTGCCACGGTGACCCATGCCGACCTTCAATACGAGGGTTCCTGCGGTATTGATGAGGCGTTGCTGGAGGTTGCTGGGCTGCGCGAGTTTCAGTACATCGAGCTGTACAATATTAACAATGGCGAGCGCTTCACCACTTACATCATCAAAGCAGCCCGAGGTTCAGGCGATATTTCTTTGAATGGTGCTGCCGCGCGTAAGGCCGCCATCGGTGACTTATTGATTATTTGTGCTTACTCTACTTATAGCGAAGCTGAGTTATCGGCGTACCAGCCAACCATCGTGTTACTCGATGCCGGTAATCACATCGCACATATCAAACGTGCCCACGCGGCCTGAGCGGGAGTAACGCAGTGGAATTAGTTACTTGGTTCATTGATTTGGTGCTGCATTTAGACAAGCACCTAACCGAACTGGTGGCTGCCTATCAGTATTGGGTATACGGCATCCTGTTTCTGATTATTTTTGCGGAAACGGGGTTGGTGGTAACCCCCTTCCTGCCCGGGGACTCGTTGTTGTTTGCTGTGGGTGCACTGGCGGCAGTGGATCAAACCGGTACCTTGAATGCGCCGTTGATCTGGGTATTACTAATGGTCGCGGCGGTGATGGGTAACGAACTGAATTTCCGGGTTGGTGGCTTTGTCGGTCCACGCGCCTTCAGTGGCCAGTTCCGCTGGTTGAAGCAGGAATACCTGCTTAAGACTCAGGCCTTCTATGATAAACACGGTGGCATGGCGATTGTGTTGTCACGCTTCCTGCCTATTATTCGTACCTTTGCCCCGTTTGTGGCAGGGGTGGGAAGAATGCACCCATTGCAGTTTCTCAAGTTCAACTTGCTGGGTGGTATCGGTTGGGTAACGGCCTTTATCTGGGGTGGGTATTTGTTTGGCAACGTGCCCGTGATCAAGAATAACTTTGGTGTAGTTACCATCGTCATTATCATCGTGTCACTGCTGCCGTTGCTGTGGGCTGCGTTGCAATCAGATCGAGAATCACGCTAAATCCGCTTTTGAATTATCAGGCGGATAGTAATGTTGTTACGAGGTTGCCATGAAGTATGCTTGCATACGCATAGACTCCCGTTTCAATGGTCCGCCACACTCGGCTAATGGTGGGTATGTGTGCGGCCTGATGGCAGCAACCATTGATCAGCCACTCACTGTGCGTCTGCACCAGCCGACGCCTCTCGATGTCGATTTGTCACTGAATTTCGACAGTGCTTCTGGCAAGTGGCATCTGCTGCGTGACGAACTGCTGATTGCAGCAGCGCACGTTGCCCATGAACATGTCCATTTGCATACCCATGTGCCTAAGGCGCCTGACTATGAGCAGGCGCTAGCAGCGTCGTTGCATTGCAGTGGGCACACTCAGCACGCCTATCCAAGCTGCTTTGTATGCGGTACCGCGCGCCGACCGGAGAACGGGCTACGTATTTTTGCGGGGCCGGTTACCGGTTCGCGTATGGTTGCCGCACCCTGGTTGCCGGACATAGGCTTGGATGATGGGCAGGGCAAGGTGCGACCAGAGTTTATTTGGGCGGCATTAGACTGTCCTGGCTATTTCGCCTCAATAACCACTGGTCGTGCTGCTTTGTTGGGCGAATTGACAGTGCATATTGATCGTAGCGTGTATACCGATTCTCATTGCGTCATCATCGGTTGGCAAATATTGATTGAAGGTAGGAAACACAAAGTAGGTACCGCCTTGTTTGATGAATATGGCGAACGGTGTGCGGTGGGAGTGGCGACATGGTTGGAGGTTTGATCAAAAGATCGCTAGCCTATTCGTATGCTCAGTCAGCAAGCCTTCTATGCTGGTCGTTGATTGTCATTACGCTCAGCATGCAGTCGCGATGCTAAGTATCTTCAATGAAGTGACTCTGAATTCCACGGTGCTATATGAATAGCAGCCCCGCACTCAGGAGAGTGTGGCTGCTTGATTTTCTGTGGGGCGTGCGAGTCATCATCGTGGGTGAATGATGGGTTGCTGTGATAATTCAAATCTATTACCCAGTAGGTGGCGCATACTCACGTCGTCAGTAGCGCCTAACAAGAGGCAATCGTTATGCTTGCATTGCTGTTTGCGACGCTGTGCGGTCATTGTTTTAATAGAACTATTGATAAGTGCGCCCCTGATGCTTGATCCAGCCTGCGGCATGACGCCGGTTGGGATCATGATGCGTCCAGTGCAGCACGCCGCCCTTATTATTCCATTCGTACTCGCCACGCAGGCTAATGGCATCGCCTGTACGTAGGTTTTCGACGCGATCAGCCAGATCGATGTTGTGCGCCACGAATAAAGTCTGTTCTGAAGCCAGTTGTACGATGAAACGCTGATGTCGTGAGTCATCATTGTCGTCGTTCAATATTTTGCTGACGGTGCCATGTGCCGTGACAAGTACATTACTGCGCTGGTCACGAAAGGCCGCAGCGATTAGGGCGTCGTCACTATTGCTAGTTGCGGTGATACTAGATGGACTAATACTAGCCCCACCCTCCGTGTCACTCGATGGTTGCTGCTGATACCCTACATAGGCGGCACTTAGTGCTAGTAACAGGAGGATGAGTTTTTTCATGTTGTTATCAATCTTCGGTTGGTCAGTCGATGTTATCGCAGATAAAGCGACATATGGCTGCGACAATCACTGCACCAACAATCGCTACCGCCCCGCACCAGTCAGAGGGCGCCAAAAAACTCAGCCAAATAGGATTTCATGAACGCTCCCGGTTAGATTGATGGGTTGTTGCGTGCCAAAACTGCTGTCCGTTACGGCAAGCTCCCGTAAGCGTCGCTTGAATTTGTTTTATTGTAAAGAGTTGGAACGTGGTCGTTGCCAAGCGTGCGGTGGCGTCACTAGAATAGCGACTTCTCGCGGGTGTGATGTAGTGGTAGCCTGGAACCTTCCCAAGGTTTTCGTGCGAGTTCGATTCTCGCCACCCGCTCCAGCCTTTCAAGCAATAAAAATTCAATAATGAATGAATGGCTGTGGCTGGCTGGCAGCCGTCACGCTCATCATGACTAAACCTATTCACGTGTCGTTGTATGCTTGGGTGTTGTTCGCGATAGATCTCTTTTATATTCGAAGCGCGCCCTTACCGACCTGATCGGCAACGGCATGGCTACGGTGGTGGTATCGAAGCGGGAGAACGAGCTGGATAGTCAACAAATGGATCAGTATCTGGCTCGTCAGGATTCATCCGGGCGACTGTATGTATCGTAGTCGATGCTTGCAAGTCTCGCGTCTTGCTGCTGCGTTACCAGATTGACCATGCACTGCACAATCTACGATGCAACTCGATCTAAGTTGCATTTATTTGGTGCGATGATCTTCACGCCGTTGGGCAGCTGCGGTAGCGGATCTGAGCCGCGCTGACGGTGCGCCTGCCAAGTTGCTGGTGCCGACGCGCGCAGGTTTTTCCGCAGGCGGGATTTTCAGTGACAACAACATGGTCAACATCAATGTCACGATAGTGAATCCGAGTGACCAGCTAACTGGAATCTTGTAGATATCAATCAGCATCATTTTTGAGCCAATGAAACCCAAGACGATGGCCAAGCCATAGGAAAGCAGGTGAAATTTCTCATGCATATTGGCTAGCAGAAAGTACATCGCGCGCAGACCGAGAATAGCGAATACATTCGAAGTGAGTACGATAAAAGGATCGGTGGTAATCGCGAAAATCGCCGGGATGGAGTCCACTGCGAAAATCACATCGACAATACCGATCATCAGAATCACCACCAATAATGGCGTCGCTATACGTTTCCCGTTCTGCATGGTGAAGAATTTTTCACCATCAAAGCTGTCTGAAATCTTTAGGTGACGATTGATCCATTTAAGCGCCGGATTATTGCCCAGATCCGGCTCCTGACCGGCGGCCCACCACATCTTGATGCCGGTGAGAATCAGGAAGGCGCCAAACAGATATAGCAACCAGTGGAACTGCTCCAACAGCCATGCGCCTACTAGAATCAGCATCGCGCGCAAGACAATTGCGCCGAGAATGCCGAACATAAGTACACGTTTCTGATGTTCGGCAGGTACCGCGAAATAGGTGAACACCATCAGAAACACGAACACGTTATCAACGGCCAATGCCTTTTCTACCAAGTAGCCAGTGATGAACTCCAGCGCCTTGGCGTTTGCCGTGGGTTCGCTGGCACCGCCCAGATACCACCATAGCCAGCCACAGAATAGCAGCGACACCATGACCCAGATCAACGACCATACTCCGGCTTCTTTCATACTGACGCGATGGGCGCCTTGTTGCCGCATGGCGAAGAAGTCGATCAGCAGCGCGACCACAACAAATACCGCAAACAGTGTCCATAGTAGCGGTGATCCTACATTCATGTTATTCCCCTCATGGAACGTATGTTGATACAGTCGATGGCAGGATGATCAAGCCCATTCCCTAGGTGAGAAGTGTAAGGAAGAGGTGGCATAGCTACCTGAGTGGGCTGTGTGAACGACTCAATGAGTAAGAACATACTTAGTCCTGATCGCCTGTCATGCCTAGTAGGTGCAGCAGACTGGTGAACATATTGAAGAGAGACACATACAGATGCACTGTTGCCAATATGTAGTTGTTCTCGCCACCATGGATGATGCGTTTGGTTTCAAACAGGATCATGCCCGCCATCAGCGCCACCACCACGCCAGAGGCTACAACCGAGAGTTGGTGAGCTGCAGCGATTTCATATGCTGACTTCCTTTGCGTTCATGTAGGAGTGGGATGGTGTCCGATAACTGAGTTGCCTACGCTGTAGGCTGCGCAAGGCGACCCGACCTGCTCGGTCAGCAACCCGATCAATCAAGTTGATAAAGTCATTGTCCATGTCTTTGATCACCACGGTGGGCGCTTGCATCAGTTGAATTTGCACAGTGCAGCTTTTGTCCATACCCCCGCGAGATCCATTGATATCGTGTACTAGTACATGGATGGATCGGACATGATCATCCAGCTGGGATAGCGAAAAGCCTAGCCTACGTTGAATATGCTCTTGCAGCTCCTGATCGTTACTGGTTCTTAACGTGCTGCGAACTTTGACGTGCATGATGTGACTCCGGTTGGTTGGGTGTGACTCATCATCTAGTCAAATATAATTATCGTAAATTCTTATTTAATTGTTAAATACTTCGTTAAAATAGAAGTATTTATTGAGAGCGGATCATGAATCTGAAACATTTACGTTACTTCTGGGTGGTTGCTAGGGCCGGTGGTATTGCACGGGCCAGCGAGCAGCTACACATTACTCAGCAAACGTTGAGTGGACAGATCAAGCTGTTAGAGCAAAGCTTGGGAAAAAAGCTATTTGGTAAGCGAGGTCGACGCTTGGAACTCACCGATGCGGGTCGTTGGGCGCTTGGTTATGCGGATGAAATCTTTGCACTGAGCGACGAGCTGGCCAATACGCTGCGGGATCACGATGGACGCTTGAATATGATCGAATTTCGCGTCGGCGTCGCGGACTCTGTACCTAAGTCTATCGCCTGTCGCTTGTTGCAACCCGCCTTAGGTATTCCTGAGCCAGTAAGATTGGTGTGTCAGGAAGGCAAGCTTCAGGATTTGTTATCCAAGCTGGCATTGCATCGGCTGGACTTGATTATTGCTGATTCGCCAATACCGAGTGGCATGAGTATCAAGGCATTCAATCATCGCTTGGGTGAATCTGGCTTGAGTTTTTTTACCAGTGCGGCACTTGCGGCGCGTGTTAAGAGCAAGTTTCCAGCCTGTCTTAACGATATGCCGATGTTGATGCCCGGTATGGATTCAGCGGTGCGTCTGCCCATCGAACAATGGTTTCAGTCGCAGGGCGTGCGACCCAGAATTGTTGGTGAATTTGACGATGGCGCCTTGATGAAAGCATTTGGTCGCGCAGGTGTCGGTGTATTCGCCGCACCATCTGTTTTGGAATCCGAAATCAAGGCAGAGTACACTCTGAAAACCTTGGGGCGCACTACAGCAGTCAAAGAGTCTTTTTTCGCCATATCAGTCGAGCGCCGTATTACACATCCCTGTGTGACCTCATTGACAGCGACCGCGCGTAACGAGCTATTTGGTTAGCCTACTCAGAAAATGCCTGGGCTTTAGTCTGCACTAGCGTACCGTTTTGATAGTCACGTACTGCCTGCTCGATTTCTTCACGGGTGTTCATCACAAACGGACCATACTGGACTACCGGTTCATTCAGTGGCTTTGCGGCTAGCAGCAGAAAGCGTGCATTGTGGTTGGCGGTAACTACGATGCTGTCACCTGTAGTGAGTATGGCTGCGGTGTGGCTGTTGACAATAGTGTCGGCTGAACCGTCGCCGATGCTGACTTCGCCTTCATAGACGTAGACGAATGCGTTATGAGTAAGTGGAGTTGGTTGTGCGAAGCGTTGCCCGGTGGGTAGATGTACATCCAGGTACAGAGTTTGTGTTGCCAAGCCTTGTACCGAGCCTTCAGTATGCCGTTCGCCATCGATAAATTGGCCAGCAATGATTTTTACTACTGCACCATTACTAAGTGTTAGTTGAGGGATCTTCGCTGCAGGAATGTCGCGATAGCTGGCTGGCTTCATTTTTTCGCGTGCAGGTAGATTGATCCATAACTGAAAGCCATGCATGCGGCCTTCCTGTTGCTGGGGCATTTCCGAGTGAATGATGCCGTGTGCTGCGGTCATCCACTGTACATCACCACTGCGTAGGTGGCCTTTGTTGCCCATGTGGTCTTCATGCAGCATGTGACCCTCCAGCATATAGGTCACGGTCTCAAAACCACGATGTGGGTGCGGTGGAAATCCGGCAATGTAGTCATTGGCATCAAAGCTGCAGAATTCATCTAGCATCAGAAATGGATCCAGTCGCGCATTCTGGCGCTGACCAAGGCTGCGCAGCAGCTTCACACCCGCGCCATCAGAGGTGTTGATACTGTTGATGATTTGATTGACGGTGCGAATGCTCATAATTGATTTCCTAGGGCCTGTTAACACTAGCGCAGACCTTCGACGATGAGGGCGAAGTAGATGAAGGCAATGAACACCAGATCGAGCTTGTCGAAGCGACTGAAGATGCGGCGAAAGCCCTTGAGTCGACGGA
>JBFXCU010000035.1:0-17120 GCA_050181835.1 Steroidobacteraceae bacterium
ATCAGGAATTCCAGCAGGGCGACCATGAATACGCCGATCGCCACGGCCCGGATGATGTTCCACAGGTCGGGGATGCTGGCGAAGCGCCACACCCCGCGGTAGAGGCCAAAACGCCACAGGATCAGACTCTGTATTGCCAATACCAATGGCAGGGTTTGCCACAATACCGACCAGACTACTGCGGGAAGTTGGAAGTTATAGCGGGTCAGGTACGCGAGAAACCAGGCAGCCGCAACCATACAGACATCATGCACAACGATCGCGATCCGGCGTTTTGCTGCCAAAGCATCCTCCTTCAGAATTGACCTGTATGCCAGCGGTACCCACTGATTCGACAGGTTTTTTATTGTTATGGCGTAAGTGCGGCGTATTGTACTGCAATATCCGCGGGATGTTAATTTGAATATGCCACCGATAGATAGTAGATCTTTGGCTTAGTACTAATGTTTGACACGCTGAATGGACTGGTGAGGGTTCCGGTCCGGATGTGGAGAAGTATCCAATATGCTGGCTTCCGAGGCCTGACTTAAAGCCATGCGTTGTTCGACCCAGCGCACCCCGACAATGGCCACGAGGCAGACTCCGAGCACACCACTCACGATGAACCATTGCCGCCCTGTAGAGGAATTGAAGGCGAGCAGTGCCCCAAGGCTGCACAGGAGCATCAGGCCATACTCCCACAGCACTGTACGCCGGTGGCTCCAGCCAGCCTGGACCAATCGCTGATAGTAATGACTGCGGTGTGCCTCCCAGATGCGCTCCCCCTTCAGGGTGCGGCGCGCCAGTGTCAGCGTGGCATCGACCACAAAAGGTGCGAAGACCAGTAATGCCAGCCACAGCGGAAACAGCCCGTCCCTATCCGCCCACAGGGACAGGGCCGCGGCCAGCAGCCCGAGGGCCGACGAGCCGGTATCGCCCATGAAGATGCGCGCCGGCGGGAAATTCCACACCAGAAATCCGGCGGAGGCCGATGCGATTACCCAGCACACAGCGGCGTAATAGTCGTCCCCCGCAAGATGGCCGAGCAGGCCGAGCGTACCGAAGCCGAAGACCGCCATACCACCGGCAAAACCGTCCATGCCGTCCATGAAATTGTAGAGGTTGGTCATCCAGACCATATAGGAAAGTCCAAACAGCCAGATCAGCCCTACTGAAAGCGTAATTTCCGCGCCTGGCCACAAGGATGGGTTTGAGATTCCACTCGCGAGTAGTAGGCTTCCCGCGAGTAGGTGGACGAATAAGCGAATTCGAACTGGCACGTTTACACGATCATCGATGAATGAAATCGCCGCGACTATGAGCATAGCGCACATAATCCAGGTGACTTCGGTGCGCAAGCCAAAAGAAACTACGATGGCTATGACGCCACCAATTATGCCGATACAGATCGAAAGCCCCCCAGTGCGCGGAATTGGCTGGCTGTGCAAAGAGCGCTCATTAGGATGGTCGAGGATGCGAAGGTGGCCTTTTGCCGAGATCAGCATCAAGGTCGCTGCTATTCCAAGCCCCAATGTAGCCAAAAGTATTGTCCAGAGGATGGTCATGATGGACTTTTCAAGTCTTTGCGATCAATGAACCAGTGTACAACAGAGGCTAGTCCATCATCGACGCTTATTGGCGGTTTCCATGCCATCAATTCACGAGTTTTGCGGATATCCACCTGCAAAGAACCGCATAATCTCTGGGCCACGTTTCGTTTTCCGAGCAGGTAGGCTCCAGCATACAAAAACGATGGTGGAACCGGGTATAGTCGTACCGGACGTCCCATAGGCCGCGCTATACGACGAATTAGGTCAGGTGTTGACAGATCTTCGCCGTCGCTAACCAAAATGATTTGATTAGCCGCCGCCGGGTGATCAGCGCAAGTGACTATCAGGTCAACCAGATTATCGAGGGCGATCATGCTGCGCCGATTCCGAATGCTATTCAGCGGTAGTGGTATTCCTTTAGCGATCGCGTATAGCAATTGCAAAAAATTCGCCCTCACGCCGGGACCATAGATCAGCGGCGGACGAATAATTGTAAGTTCCATGCCCGTATTTCGAGACAAACGCAACAAACCTTCTTCCGCTTCGTATTTTGAAATACCGTAAGGATCGATTGGTGCAGGAGTGGAATCTGGGGTATATGGACAATCCGGCAGCGTTGATTCACCGTTGACCTTTATAGTGCTTATGTATATAAAACGTTTCACACCATCAGCGGCTGCCTGACGTGCTAGGCTTAGTGATCCATCAACATTTACTTTTCGGTACTCATTTAACCGATCAGCTGTATCAGCTTGAGGTATGTGAGCACGACCTGCAGTATGAATAACTATGTCAATTTTTTCGGTTGCGTTATTCCAGTCAGTATCTGGCCCTAGGTCTCCGATACGAACAGCTTCAATATTATCAGGGCAGTTCCGAAATTCATTTCGGTATGCCGCTCGGAGCGCAAATAATCCATCAAAACAAAATCGCCTAATAAGGGCGCTGCCAAGAAAACCAGTTGAACCAGTTAGAAGTATGCGTTTCACAAGAAGCTTTTCCGATACAACGCCAATGTCTCCGAAGTGACTCTGTCAATAGAAAATTCGGTTTCTGCAAGTTTTCGACTATTGCGCCCCATTTCGGCTCTACGTCCGGAATCATGAAGCAAGGCATTCAAGGCATCTGCCAATGCGCTGGGATCACGTGGTGGCACTGCGAGACCATTGACGTTCTGGACGACTGTTTCCCTGCAACCTGGTGAATCCGTTGTCACGATCGGAAGCCCAGCCGCAGCAGCCTCCAACAAAAATTTCGGCACGCCTTCGCCATAATAAGACGGAAGGCAGGCGATTTGTGCCTGCGCCAGCACATCTGTCATATCATCTCGCTTGCCCCACCATTCCACAACTCCATCAGCAGCCCAATCACGTAGTTGTTTATCGGGTACGGAGCCTGGATTTCCCAGATCTGGTGCTCCGACCAGAACAAACCGCGCTGTGGTTCCCCGCCGCTTGACCTCCGCTGCAGCTTCAACAAATTCTCCCACGCCCTTCTCCCAAAGCATACGAGAGGCGAGAATTACCACAGGAACAACCGGCATAGCCGCCTTCGGATAGAACTGCCGAATATCAACACCACTGCCGCGGATTAGAGTAATGGATTCATCTGAAATGCCTAAATCAAGTAGCCACGTCCGATCATCCGGGTTTTGCACAATAATTCGGCTGCGGGCTAATACTGAGGCCAGCAGATGTCGCACAGCCACACCGAGCCATGCTGCCCTACGATTATTAGAACTGTACATCCACCCAAGACCAGCCAAGGCGTTAACCGTCAGTTTCACGCCCGCCAATCTTGCCGCCACAGAGCCGATGATAACTGGCTTCAAGGCAACATGATGGACAATATCTGGCTGTTCCTTCCGGTATATAGTCACCAAGCGAACGATATCTCTGATTAATGAAAGCGGATTCAGGCTGTGTCTATTATTCTCATATGGGATTAGCCGAATGTGAGCACTGCGAATTCTATCCCCATCATTGCGGACACGTGTTATTACAGATACGTCATATCCGGCTTCCTTGGCCGCGATTGCAAGCGGCAAGCGGTGCGAACAAAAATACCAGTCTTCGGTGACTAGAAATAGCAACTTGGGAGAATTCACCGTACATGCTCCAGCCAAGACTGAAACATTAATATATCCCATAGATGATATTGCCAATTGTGTTGCCCAGAGAGATGTTCTGCCCATTTACGCCGGATTGGCTTAGGATCAAAATATCCTTCGTTACGCAGGCGTGGCTCGCTTAGTAGCGACTCTGCCCATTCACGCAAAGGTCCTCTTAACCAGACATCAATAGGTATACTAAATCCTTTTTTTGGCCGCTCTACTAATTCCTTCGGGACATATCTGTAAAGAAGTTGACGAAGTATCCATTTTGTCTGATCTCCTCTGATCTTCATTGACATAGGTAGGGTCCATGCAAATTCCACCACTCTATGATCCAGGTACGGGATGCGTGTTTCTAAACTAACACCCATAGCTGCGCGATCTAACTTAACCAGAATGTCATCGGGCAGATATGTCATGGTATCTAGTACCATCATTACTGCGACAAAATCATTATATGATTCAACCTCAGTCGACATCTCATCAAAGACAGTAGGCGGAATAATTCCATTTATTACGACTCGCTCTGGACGTTTCCAATGACTTACTCTTGGGCGATAAAATTCGGTCATATTCCTTGAAGCCAGCAGATCACTCAACTGCCACCAGTTGTCGTCCCGGACTGCGTCCATTCCTGCCATAATTGATGCTAGTTTGCTCAACAGACTTCTTACTGGTTTCAATGCCTGCGGTATACGTTTACGCAGTTGTAATGCTTTCGTATAGCGTCCATAGCCTCCGAACAGCTCATCTCCTGCGTCACCAGATAAACAAACTGTCACAGTCTGGCGAGTCATTTCAGATAAAAGGAATGTTGGTATCTGAGAAGAATCTGAAAACGGCTCATCATAAAGCAAGGGTAGTCGCGGAATAATATCGAGCGCTTGTTGTGGGGAAACGTATAACTCCGTATGTTCAGTACCCAAATACCTTGATACGGCTTTTGCGTGTTCCGCTTCATTATATCCACTCTCATGAAAGCCAATAGTAAACGTTCTGACCGGCCTGGAAGATTGGGCTTGCATAAGAGCGACAACTGTCGATGAATCCACGCCTCCAGAAAGAAATGCTCCTAGGGCCACATCAGAGAGCATCTGCTGGGATATCGCTTCCCGCAACGTAACATCTAATGTGTCTATTGCTTCGGAAGGAGATCCTGTGAAAGGATCGAGATATCCTCTTGCAGCAATCTTGCGGACGTCCCAATAGCGAATTGGCTGATTATTACGCTGCCGTAGAGACACGGTCAGGACTGTGCCTGGTGGTAGTTTTTTAATTCCGTTGTAGATGGAATATGGTGCAGGGATGCAGTTGTGGCGCAACAATAATGTCAGCGCAGATCTATCCACATCAGCACAAAATTCTGGATGAACCTTAAGCGCCTTAAGTTCAGAACCAAATAGGAAAGCGTTTCTCTGCCAACCGTAGTAGAGAGGTTTCTCGCCTAAACGGTCACGCGCAAGACTCAATGTGCGGGCATTCCTGTCCCATATTGCAAGAGCAAACATCCCAACACTTCGGTCGATCGTTTCGCTGATGCCCCAAACATCAAAGCCAGCCAACAGTGTTTCAGTATCCGAGGATCCTCGCCAAATATTTGTTTCATGATAGTGATTGCTTGGAGTCGAATCTGAGGATATTTTCGACTCCAAGATTTTCCGAAGATCGAGGTGGTTGTATATTTCGCCGTTGAAGGCAATTACATAACGACCGCTTCGAGATACCATCGGCTGATGACCAGCCGAGGTCAGATCAAGAATAGATAGGCGGCGATGAGCTAAGCCAATACCGGCATCAATGTCAGCCCACACACCAGAATCATCCGGACCACGATGCTGGATTTGCCTGCCCATATTCTGAAGCACCGCCTCAGTCTCCGATAACGGTGTTTCTGCGTTAGCATGGATGAATCCAGCAAATCCACACATCTAGCTGTAGCTCTTGCGCCGTAAAACTATATCAAACCCATTTATCAGAAGATCATCATCCTGAATTACTTGAAAAGCCGCATCCAGTTTCTCGCGTCGCGTCGGAAGATTACTCCAGCGGGTGATCCTAGTCATGTTGCAGAGAAAACCAGCCTGCTCAAATAATGTTATTATTTCTCCGAATCTCATGCGGTTGGTATAAAATCCAGAATTCTTGAACAATTTACCCTCCCATATAACCTCGGAGAACCGGAGATTGTTCAGTTTTCCACCAAGATGATCCTTCAGGTCTACTCTATGGAAGGAAACTCCATTTGGTTTCATGATTCTGAACATTTCATCGGCAAGCTTTTTAAAGTCATACTTGGGTATATGCTCAAGTACCGCGTTAGAGAAGCAGAAATCTACAGAATGAGACGGTATCTGAGTCAACGATGCTACACCATTGGTTAAATACGTCGCACAGTATGTTTGGAGAATATCTTGATGTGTTTTAATTCCCTCTATGTATGGAATTAAAAATTCTTTTTTTTGCATATAATCAACCAGCTTTGAATAGGCAGCAATTTCGTTTGTCGCGAACACTCCTGCGTCAACCAGCCAAGTATGTGATGCACCTAAAGCCTTCGCGATAATTGCGGTAAATAATGAATCGCCAGGACCTAATTCAAGAACGTTGTAATCATAATTCTTTCTAAGGAAACACAGAGTCTGAGATGTCGCATCAAGTACACCAGCCGCATGCGCATGCGCTACAAAACTCTCAATCGATCGCTCTGGATTATTCATGTCTCCGTGCTCAAATAAATGCAGACGTTTCCAGAATGCGTACGGAACTGGTAGTCGAGACAGAACAATCTTTGCGCTAATGCGAAGCCACCATGGAATCGCTTGTCTAAGCACGCCCATATGTTTACGAATCAATACGATCTATCTAAAGAATTATGGCAAAGCTACAAGATCATCATAAAATACTTCATAGAGTTTCACTACCCTATTGATTTCAAAATTATTAGAAACTCTAGCCCTAGCATTAATACCTAATAATTTTCGCTCATTAGGCGGCAGGTCCAGAAGAGCTTTAATTGCATCTCCCAGTTCTATCATGTCATCTATTCGAGTAATACGACCGGTATCGCCGACTATATATGATGAATCGCCCGCATTCGTAACGGCGCATGGTATTCCGCATGCCATGGCCTCGCCAAGAACATTTGGAAATGCCTCACCATTAGATGCTGAGGCCAGGACATCCAATGCCGCCATTAGGCGCGGAATATCTTCGCGATGCCCCAGGAGATGGATGCATGACGATAAGCCAGCGTGATTAATCATATCCATCAATTCCTTGTTCTCTCTGTTTATACCTTTCCCTGCTAGCAAATAATGTACATCGGGTCTTGAACGATGAATGTGTGCAGCTGCACTAATGAATCCAATATGATTCTTTTGCGGATCATAGCGCGCTATCAAACCCACTAGTGGAGTAGTTAATGGAAGATTGAAACCAGTTCGTATTAGGTTGCGTGCTATTGGATCAGGTCTGAATGAGGAAAGATCGAAGCCATTCGGAATCACTGTAATTTTATTAGCTGCGTAACCGGCGGCGATGTGAATAGTTCGTGCCTTTTCGGAGCAGGAAAGAATACGCCGCGGAAGCCATGAGGAAAGCCTTGCACAGGCACGCATCACCAACAGTGTGCTTTGCTTATTAAGATCCGGAGAAAGATTGCTATGGCGTAATGACCATGCGATAGCAGAAACTCCTGCAGCTCGCGCAGCGAGTCCACCAATTAAATCTGAGTGATACATCCACGTGTGAACTATGTCTGGTTTCAACATCCGTATTATTTGTATCAACCGAACAAAGTCTAATGGAATTAGGAGACCCGGCTTCATGCCAAGGGCTTCGACTGCAATCCCTAGCGAACGTATTTTAGTACCTATTTCTCCTATATTAGTGAGTGAGATGACATGCTTGCTGAATCGGGCATCCAGTCTTTCAAGGAGCCTTAGCAACATGATTTCAGCACCGCCAGCGGAAAGTCCGGTAATAATAAAAACTATTTTAATAGTTTTTTTTTGTTCGACAAAACTTGGGTTCCTACCGAAATTTGACATATTTGTCTATTCTATCTATCGCTAAGGCCACACCAAGCGATGCCTGGAATGATGTTGTCTCGAAAAAATTATGCGTGAACATAAACATGGGCATAATGCAGAAAAATATAAATGGTGAGGATGTGGGCCAATAAAGCAGGTATATCGCAAATACAATAATGACCGCCCCTAAAATGCCAAAGTTTACGAGATTCTCGATTATCTCATTATGAGCAGACCAACCGACAGCTCCAGTCATGTATCTGTATCCATTACCAAGGAGGGGTGCTTCAAGAAATTTTTCCGCGCCATACCTTAGAAGAAACCACCGCGTACTGGAACTCTCGTCTCCACTAAATCTGGTTACCACTCTATCAAATAAATTAAGAACTTCAATCTGGGAAAAGATAAGTCCTAAGGATATTAAAACAACAACTGTTATAGATAACACAAGAAATGGGAAGGACCTTCTTATAAAAGTCAGATATGCTAGATAGAATAACAACGCTAGAATTCCAGCACGTGATTGCGATAAGAATATTATTATCAGTGTCAGAACGAGCGGGATCAGAAATATGTATATTTTTTTTGTGCTATTACAGCGCTCTGAAATAAATAAGAGTATAAGCGAAATTGCCGCGGTTACGTTGGGGTTCAGAAAGCCACCTGGCCTAATCAAATATGTGCGAATCCCATCGTCAAGATCAAGCATTCTGGGATTGATATACCCAAGCATTTCTGCCAGCTGCCCACATAGCAATATCACTAGAGAGCACAAAACATACACAAATATTAACATTTTCGCCCTGTTTAGTTTTTTCGGATCCTGATCTAGGATGACTAATCTTGTGTAGACATACATGAGAAGAAAAATACCCAAGGAAACTATATGCACAAAATATATTCGCGCTTCCACTAGGAAAAATAATGAATGAATGAAGAAAAATATGTTGTAGATTAGGAATCCGACAAACATCTTTAAATCTACATACAAAAGTGGACTTCTGAAAAACTTATGATCGGAAAGAAGAACTCCCATTGCGCATAAGACAAAAATATACGCAATTATTGGCTTAAGGGTATAGAATCCTGTCGCCAATCCCAGAACAAGTATTCCAAACATTAATTTTGTCAATACCTGACTAGTGGGATATATCCATGCGTTCATTTTTATACGCCAACAATTAGACTGTTGAATCACGCAGGATCATTCAGCGCAGTTCCGAAGGTTTTCTCATACAACTTCACAGTGTTTTGTATCGTGAACGGCGTTATTGCTGAGGATCCACTGAAATGTTGCTTGCCCTGCTTTATCCATCTATTTATAGCTTGGGCCAACTCAAAACTATCGGTAGCATCTGCGACTTCGCAACCGTGAAGGCCTCTAACGATATTGCTTGCCTCACCTAATTCTGGAGTTGAGATTATAGGAGTATTGCATGCTAGTGCTTCCAACAATACATTTGGAAATCCCTCATAATGCGAGCTCAAGATAAGTGCATCTGCCTTTATAAAAAAAGCGTATGGATTTTTTTGAAATCCTGCAAATCGAATTTTGTCTTTTAAACCCTTGGATTCCGTCAACAACTCCAATGTTTTTAACATAGGTCCTTCGCCAAGGATGGTGAGATAAAGATTTGGGTTGTTACAGAGCGCAAGTGACTCGATTAGGATGTCGAATCCCTTAACTGGAACCAAACGACCTGCTGCGACAAAATTAATGGCAGTAGAATTGTCATTAGAAATTACTGGTTGCACCCCTATATCAATATCTTCCGATGCCATTTTGTTAATTTGATCAACGTCCACGGGGTTATGAATGATGATTGTTTTTTCAGGTGGAACGTAATGGTTATCCACGAGGTCGCTTTGCATATGTTTGGACTGACACACGACCATATCAAAGCATTTATAAAATCGACGATAGGCCCATTTCCATAACCAAGGACTAGAGTAACCACGGATCGTTTTGGATACGATGCTTGATTCTCGAGCGATATAGCGAACTCTATTCGGCAATAGATTGCGCAATATTGCCAATGCAAGGTTTAAATGCCCCAATGTTGATAAAACTATATCTGGCTTATTGAGCCAAATAAGCGAGATTATTTTTGGCAATGAATAACGTACTCGTGAGCATTTTAAATCGATAAATTTGACATCATCGGGAATATCTTCACGATAAACCGAATTTCGCATATCTACTACAGCGATTGACAGTTCAAATCTTCTGCGATCTAGATGCCTGAGCAGGGTAATAATAACTCGCTCTGATCCACCGCCAGTTAACGTGGGTATCAAAAACAGGATTCGTGTCTTCTTATCCTCCATCATCATAAGTGAAAGCGACGCTTTGTTTTGACCGCAGACAGCCAAAGTAGATTGAATAACCAATCGAAGGTAGTTCTAGTGGAAGTGCACGCTGTAAGTTGCAAATCGTGCACGCTTATGATTAATTTTTGGTAGCGCTTAAGATCATTCTCTAGTAGATCGAGATCGTACTGTGAGAACGAATTAGAGTGGTAACATATTGTCCATATACCCATTGGCATGGGTCTGAATTTCCACATCTGCTGGGGTAACCATATCGCATTCATATATCGAATTGGACGTATAAAGTAACCGTCGCTGATAATATTCAACCCATTCTCAATTAATATACGTACGGTATCCTGATCGAATGAGTGGGCAGGCGCAACCCATGCGTCTGGATTTATATTATTGTCCTTGAAAATACGTAATGCTGCTTGCAGCTTTCTCTGCTGAACATCATATGAAAGTCCTGCAAATTCGCTGACTCTGTTAATGCCGACTAAACCGCTGTCATTCGTTTCATATAGGTGTTCATAGCCATGCAGCGCGATACACCAGTTGTTTTTTTGCCAGTACCTAGCTCTTTCCCAAAAATCGAGTCTCGCATCCATCACCTTGAGCTTTTCATCCTTATTGTTTGGGACGATTGCTACGATGGGTTTAACATTAAAATCAAATAACAGCGGTTCGATGCGGTCCCATATCGACCAGTCCATCGTGGGGCATATATCGTCAAATCGAACGAGATAACGGGCGCCAGCCATCAGGAATCGCTCAATCGACGGAATAATATCCTGTCATTTGTTTTTGTGCTGTAATCGAGTAGGAGTTTCTCTATAGGCATGCTGAAAAACAATTTGGCTAGACGGCCATGCGGAGGGAATGGGTGTCCGACCTTGAACGCAAATCTATCATTCAACCACGTGCGAGCACGGACGAAGGCTGAGAGAGAATCTCTATTCCAGTCAGAGTGGGTGGTATCAACATAACCAATTCCACCAGGCTTTATCAGTGAAAATAGTATTTTTCCAAACGAGCGGTCATCAAAGCAGTAATTCCAGCAGATTCTATTGAATACCAAGTCATATTGCTTTTTCAGGATTTCTGGTGCTTCATCCATATACCCGAGCGAGAGATTTATATGAACATGATTTTCCTGTGCCTTGGATTGGGTATATCCGCGATAAATGGTAGAAACATCATGCCACGTAACATCCGCACCAAGTTTGGCGAATGCAATAGAATACTGGCCTGCTCCTCCACCAAGATCCAGCACTTGTTTTCCGTCGAACCCATTCATCCATGTTTCCAGTTCATCGATAAGATCACTGCGAACCTCAGTAGACCAGGCGTTACATGCATATTTTTCCGCATGATTAGGCGGAACCGGATCCCATCCTCTTTCAGGACGATATAACAATGAATGAATCTGGTTGATCATCGGCTGATTCTCTCCAACCATGGAATTCTCTTTGATATCCGGTCATTGCCGAAGATCATCAAATAACAGATAGGTGCTGTTGGAATATCATCCATATTATTCAGATCGTCGCCATGCCATTTAGCGTCATGAACGCTTACAGACAAAGATTAAATTATCGCCAAAATATCTCAGCGGGCGAAATCTACTTAGGATAGCTTCAGTGGGTCGCAACAAGAATATAGGCATCAACAGGCGATTCTCTGATGATGGGAATAGACATAGGGGATATATTTCTTTAACGAGTAGATTATTTTCGCCAATTAGAGAATCAACCTCGGATAGGCTCATTCCATCATTATTATGGCGTCCAAGAAGTTTTGCTAATTTGTTACGCAAGCTTCCTGTATTACGGTGATTATTGATTATCAGATATCCATCGTCGGATAAATGTTTTACCAATATTTGAATTACCTGCCTTCTTAGCATGGGCTGGGCATTAGGAAAGAAGCGAAATGCTGTTATGAGATTAAACTTTCGGGTACCAAGCACATCATTATTTGTTAGATCGGCTTCGATGATTTCAGATGCTGTGTTGGTGGAGCGCGCGACATCAAGCATACTCGGAGAGAGATCAACCCCAACACTTTCATTTGTCCGAGCTGACAGATAATGCAAAATTCTTCCCGTACCGCAAGCGAAATCTAGATGCCGAATTTCCACGTCTCGATAAAATAAATCTAAGATTCTATCAAGAATCTGCTTTTCAAAATTCCATACCATATTTCGGTAAGGGTCATTGAGGAACATTGCGTGGTAAGACTGACCTTTATCTTTTCCAATATGAGATTCTCGATAATCAATCGATGCATTGTTTGTATTGTTGGGTTTCATCGTCATTTCTGATTACAACGCTTTTTGAAACGCTTACATCATCTTGAGAGATTTCAAGAATGACTTTAGAATAGCCTCGCTAAAAGGCAGCAATAACCTAGATTTTACTATCGAGTACTGAAGTATTTCATTCCGACTTCTCGGCATTTCATTGGCAAAGAACATGGCCGCATAGGTAGCGGCAGTATCTGGATTATAAGCAAACTCTGCTGCGTTTAAATACGCGTTTAAAAAGGCCCGGATAACTGGATCCACTGGATTGCTGTACAGAAATCTCATATCAGGGCGTAGTATCAAGTTGGATATAAACCACATGATGTCAAAATACCGCGTTCCGTAGGTTGATCTTCCACCATGAAGAGGAGTCATTTGCCAGTCGATAATTATTATCTGAGTCTTTCTTTCCCCCACGCATACGTTGCTAACTGACAAATCACCATGGAAAAAAACCTCATCACGAGGGAATGATAGCACCTCTGGAAGAGGCGTTTTCATGTTGTCCGGAAGTACTAGTTCTCTATGGATGACCGCCAAGGCTCTACCTAAACAAGCTGCGGCGCTGATTTTCTCTTTTCCCCATGTGAAAGCACCCGACATCGGTTTGATGGGTAGTCGCTGAAATACGGCCAGCCCTTTTTGATCATCGTAGTCAAGCACTTCGGGGGCAGTAAATAAACCGCTGTCTTTCCCAATTTGACAGGCGCGATGAGTTTTTTCAACCTCTACTCGCATTAATTCAGGAGCAGCAGTTTTCTCCACTGTATCCTTATTGATTTTTACGAGACTATGCCGCATCGCAACTCAGTTAGTCAGTCTTGGATGCTAAAAATGAAAGCATTTTTCTGCTGAACATTTCTAGAGTATTGCCAATCCATCGTTTTTCCAAAGATGAGGTAATCAATATGTAGCATCCACCTAAAAACAAGATTATGGCTAGTAGAGAAACTAGAATCTGACTAACCATGTGATTGAAGGCACCTAGTAATTCGACTTGGTACGCAATTAAGGCTACAACGATAGCAATACTGAAAGGATAAATAAAAACCTGGAGAATTAGCTTTATTAGATTAATTTTGACTAATTTGGCACAAAATATTGTTTGAAGAATTCCTGTGGTAAGGTTTCCTGCGACTAAACCCAAACATACAGAAAGGTAAGCATTTCCTGATTTCCAGAAGATAGCAAAAATAGAGGCGAAGGGAACAACTACTAGGCCGATAAAGTAAATATATATGACGACTTTTAATCGATCCATACCCTTAAGCATATGATGAGAAACAGATGTTATTTCCAGAAATGCTACGCTGGTGAGAATCGACAATGTATATGGAATAAGAAATTTATATTCTCGGCCAACCCAGAAGCTAAAAAGCGATTCAATCGTCAAGCCAAATGCCAGCAATACAGATAGAGCAAATACGCTTATGTAACGCATGCCGCGAACCATGAGCTCTTGCAGCATAATCTGATTATTCGTGGTGCTGTAAGCGCTCGTAGCCGGCATAACAGTAATAACCATGGCCCCGATAAGATAGGACAATAACAATCCCGGCATGAGTGTTATAGCGAGATGCGTAACAAAGGCGGTTGATTCCAAATAATTCATCAACCATCTTATGCCAGTCGAGTTAAGAGCAAGACAGGCGGATGCAAGGACGGTTGAGGCTCCAAACAGGGCAATCAGACGAAAATTCTTCATCTCAAACAATCTAGGATTAATATGTAAACCAGGAACTAATTTATAGGCCATCGGGACCTGAACGAATCTGGACAAGAGTAACATTACCATCATGATTGCAATCAAGGCATAGACCGAGGGAGATACCAGCCTAAACCAGAGAAAAATGGCAGCAAGTCCGATATATTTCGAAATGACGTCAACGATAGCAGATAAATAATATCGCTGACGCGACTGAATTATGGCGATGTATGGCGTAAGTGGAATGGTAAACAGAAGCAGTAATCCAACAAGAATTAGCGCTGAGGTAACTTGTCCAGTTTGATCGTCATACAGTACCGAGGCGATAAGTACCCCACCACAACCCAGTACAGCCAACAATATTGAGTAAATGAGGCTGGAGCTAACCGTGCTGTTAATCTCACTTGTCCGACCTAGCGCCAAAAATCCTGCGCAATATTTGACGACACCAGACTGCAACGACCTTTCCAGTTGATCTATGGACATCATCAGAGACCAGATCAAGGCATAGATTCCATAGCCCACTTCCCCTATCGTCCTGATGAGGTAAGGAACCAGGATAAATTGTGGAACTAATGATAATAGCCTGGCCATCCATATGACCACGGCATTCGATATAATCAAATGAGATTGACGCAACGGTAACCTCGCTCAAGCTCATAATCGGTCATCATCGTAATAAATTTGTGTTTCAAAATATCGGTTGATAATCAGTGATGACTCTGTGATTTCAGAACTTCCATTCCCACGGAACAATAATCATAACTAGAACACCGACTATGATAGTCAGTGGGATACCCATTCTCATGTAATCCGTGAATCGATACCCGCCAGGCCCCAGCACCATCAGGTTAGTCTGGTAGCCGATCGGGGTGGCGAAGCTCATCGAAGCCGCCACTGTGATGGTGATGATAAACGGCATGTAGCTGACAGCCAGTGATTTACTAAGCGCGATTGCGATGGGAAACATCAGCGCGGCGGCGGTGTTGTTGGTCACGATCTCGGTGAACAGTACGGTCATGACGTACACCACGAAGAGCGCCATCAGGGGACCTGCCCCGGTGATGGAGAGGAAACCGTCAGCCATTGCCTGCGCCGCACCGGTGGTCTCCAGCGCCTTGCCGATGCCGAGCGAGGCGGCGATCACGATCAGGATCTGCCAGTCCACCGCGGCCCGCGCGTTGCTGCCGCGCGTGCAGCGGGTGACCAGCATGGCCCCGGCGGCCAGCAGCGCCGCCTGCAGCATGCTGAGCCAGCCGAAGGCGGCGGCGGCCACCATGGCGGTCATGATCGCAAGCGCGATCGGCGCCTTGTCGTGATTCAGCGGGTTCGAGCCCTCCAGGCGGCTGACCAGATAGAAGTCGCGCGAATTGCGCTGTTGCTCGACGAAGGACGGGTGCCCTTCCAGCAGCAGGGTGTCGCCCGGGCGCAGCACAATGTCGCCGATCTTGCCCTTGATCTGCTCGCCGCTGCGCGAGACGGCGATGACCGCCGCATTGTAAAGGGTGCGAAAACGCCCCTCGCGTATGCTCTTGCCCACCAGCGGGGCGCTGCTGGAGATCACCGCCTCGATCAGGCAGCGTTCCGGCCGCGGCATTCCAAGTTTGAAGATCTGGTCGGTGGCCGGGTTGAGGCCGTGGATCTTCTGCAGGTCGATGACCGACTCCACCGCGCCGGCGAAGATCAATCGGTCGTTCGCCTGCAGCCGCTCGAGCGGTGAGACGGCCGGCAGCACCTGTTCGCCGCGATCAATCTCGATCAGGTACAGGCCCGGCAGGTGGCGCAGGCCGGCCTGCTCTACCGTCTTGCCGACCAGCGGTCCGCCGGAATCGACCATCATCTCCACGGTGTATCCGCGCGATTCCTCGAACTGGCTGATGGCCGGCTTGCGCTCGGGCAGCAGCCAGCGGCTCAGCAGGATGATGCCGAGGAACACTACCACCACCAGCGGAATGCCCACCCAGGCGAGCTCGAACATCTTGAGACCCTGGCCGGTCTCCTTGATCAGCATGCCGTTCACCACCAGGTTGGTGCTGGTGCCGATCAGGGTGCAGGTGCCGCCGGCAATGGTGGCGTAGCTGAGCGGGATCATCAGCTTGGAGACGGAGATCCGGTGGCGGCGCGCCCAGTCCTGCACCGCCGGGATCATCATTGCCACCACCGGGGTATTGTTGAGGAAGGCGCTCATGACGGCGACCGGTGTCATCAGGCGTACCTGGGCATGGGCGGTCGAGCGCGGCACCCCGAGCAGGTGCTGCACGATCCAGGCGATGGCGCCGGTGTCGCGCAGGCCGGTCACGATGACGAACATGATGCCTACCGTGACCATGCCCTCATTCGACAGACCGGACAGCGCCTCGGTCGGGGTGAGGATTCCGGTCACCAGCAACAGGGTCAGGCCGGCCATCATGACGATATCCGGCGCCGTGCGCCCGTGTATCAGCAGCCCGAGGCAGAGGCCGATGACGGCAATGGTAAACCAGGCTTCAAGGCTCATGGCGCGAGCGTGAGGTGTGAGGCGTTAGGTGTGAGGCGTACTGGCATCACTGCGATATCGGGGAACAGATAAAAATCTGTCCCCCAATCCTGTGTCAGCCCTTCAGAATGCCGCGCTCGCGCAGCAGATCGAGCACCTGGTCGGCGCACTTGTCCAGCGAGTCGGCTCCGGTCTCGACGATGATCTCGGGCTTGTCGGGCGCCTCATACGGCGAGGAGATGCCGGTAAAGGCCTTGATCTCCCCTGCCCTCGCCTTCTTGTACAGACCCTTCACGTCGCGCTGCTCGCACACTTCGAGTGAGGCCTTGCAGTAGATCTCGATGAAGTCGCCATGCATGACCAGGCCGCGAACGCGCTCGCGGTCGGCACGGAACGGCGAGATGAAGGCGGTCATGGCGATCACGCCGGCCTCTATGAACAGCTTGGAGACTTCGCCGATGCGGCGGATGTTTTCCACTCGGTCCTCGTCCGAGAAACCGAGGTCGCCGCACAGGCCATGTCGGATGTTGTCACCGTCGAGCACGAAGGTGCGGCACTTCTGTTCGTGGAGCTTTTCCTCCACTGCATGCGCCAGCGTGGATTTTCCCGAACCGGACAGTCCTGTGAACCACAGGATCGCGCTCTTGT
>JBFXCU010000036.1:0-14052 GCA_050181835.1 Steroidobacteraceae bacterium
TATCTGGTTAACGGACAGGTGACGCTTGTTAACAGGTTGGCGGATGGGACGCTGGCTGTGACGGCGAACGGAAGCAACTTTTTGATATGAGGGCCCAATGGTTCTAGCTAACAGGTTCAGCAATACACTAAATCCGAATATCACGGGTTCCGTACCTGAGCGCCCACCTGGCTTTGACTGGGATTACATTAACTACCCGATTACGTTCGGGCCTGACGGCGTACCGTTCTTTCCGTTAGAGGATTATTTTGCATCCTGTCTTTCTGGGCCAGCCTACTACTGCTCGCCTTCCGGTAGCTCTGGCAATGACGGTCTTTCAGCCGCCACGCCGAAGCTGTCGATATCATCGGCTATCACGCTCGCCAATGCGGGTGGTGTTCCTTGTCGCATTTACTGTGCCGCCGGTCACTTCATAAGAAATAACGGGTTCAACCCTGCTTCTGTGAACATCGGCGTCGATATCGCTTTTATCGCGCATGGCGGACGTGCCGTTGTAAGTGTAGCGGATAACCTTAGCTATTCATCGGTCGGGTCAGGCGTGTATTCGGTAACACGATCAGCCGTTAACCGCGTATTCGATATTCGCACGACTGATGAGTTTGGCAGTTATACGGAATTAACTAACGTGGCCGATTTATCGGCTTGCACAGCAACGCCTGGTAGTTGGGCGCAAGTAAGCACGACGCTTTACGTCCACTTGAGTGACGGGGCGGTCGTTAGTGATAGCAACACAAGGGCTATGTTACAGGCGGGTAACGTCGCGTTTTCCTCAGTGACACCGCGTAATGTTTATTTCAATGGCTTCGATTTCGAGGGGGCGTCGCAAGGCGTACTTAACGTATCTTACGACGTGCCAGCTCCTAATCCTGTCATCGTCGGTGCCCGTAACTGCACATTTAAATATGGTGGCGGCATCATTAGCACAACGCTAGGTGATGGTGCGCGTATCGATAATCTTAATGGCCTTGCTTGCTTCATCGATTGTGAGTCGAACAGCAACTACAAAGACGGCTTTAATATTCACAACACTAACAACAGCGGAAAGTACAAGACCTACATGATGACCATTAACTGCCGTGGTCTTAACAATGGTCGCGGCGTATCCACGTCTAACAATGGGCTGACTGCGCACGAGAACGCCAGCATCTTCGATTACAACGGATACTATGACTATAACTATGGCGGAAGCTTGCACAACATAGGAACCTCTCACGGCTGGGCGGTAAAGACACAATGCCTTAGGTCACAGGGCGACGGCGTAGGTATCTCACCATCTGAGTTCATTGTTGCAGACACAGCCAAGTTATGGATGGATCGCACAATCGCGTCACCAGGGACAGCAGTAGGTGCTTTCGCTTGCAGTGCGCTAACAGGAACATCGCAAATGTACCGCAGGAACCATCTGAATTATGGTGGTGTTGATGCGGTTACAGCAGGCTCCATTATGACAAACTGGTGAGGGACTAATGACATGTAATCCAGACTTCTTCCAGACGATTGGCGGCACAGATCGTTCTAATAATAACATACTGACTGATGCGACCTCTCCACGCGCCCCGTCGGTTCACTCATATCTGACCACCGACGCACATGGAACCATCGTAGCGTCTGGTTATTTCAATCCCGTCCGCCAGTTCCTTCAGACCGGCGACACCATTTTCGTAACGATGATAAACGCCAGCAACGAGCTAGGCGGAACATTTCAATACACGGTAGGGACAAAGACCACTTCTAACGTCAAGGCGAGCCTGAGAGATAAGAAAACCTCTGGCCGCAAGACAGTCATTATCGGCGACAGCATTACAGCACGCGGTCACTACGGCGTAACGCTAACAGGTATTACCGCAGCCGCTGGGGTCGCCACAGGAACAGCAACAGCACACGCGCTATATCCAGGCGCTACCGTGATGATGGGCAACTGCGATCAGGAATATTTCAACGGCCTGAAAACAGTTATTGCCAGAACAGCGTCTAATACCTTCACCTTTGCTTGCCCAGCCGATGCGATTGCAACAGCTACATTTAGCGGTAGTGCTGGTACAGCCGTCGCAAACGAGCGTATGTCAGATCGTAACTGGCTGGAAATGGCAAATGCCACAGTCGGGCACCCTCTCAACATAGTGGTAAATGCGGGTGTTAGTGGCCAGACATCAACACAAATACTGGCTCGCTTCTATCGTGACTGTCTGGCTTACAGCCCCGAACTGGTTCAACTGCTTTGCGGCATCAACGACATTCAGGGCACGACGGCTGGGCAGGAAGCAACTGTCCTCGCAACCATCAAGAGCAATATTCTTCAGATGGTGAACATGACGCTGGCCTCTGGCGCGTCGATGATCCTTTGCACCTGTTTGCCTCTGTCAACAACGGCAGCGACCTACACCGCAGCGCGTGGGCAGATGGTGCTGGCGCTGAACAAGTACATTAGAGAGCTGGCCGACTACTACGATAGCCGCATCATCGTATTCGATGCCTGGGCCGCAGTTGTAGATGCGACGACTGGCGACTTCAAAACGAACTACAGCTCGGACGGTATCCATCCGACAGCACAGGCCACAGAAGCAATGGCGACCAAGCTGGCGCTCATACTTCCTTCGTTGCGCTACCCACGGACGCAGTGGGTTGGAACAGCAATTGACACCTATGACACGGATAGCTCGAACAAGCAGATAGACCCGAACCCGCTGAACATCGGAACGGCAGGGACAAAAGCCGTATCACCAGCGGCTGATGGTTCTCATACCGGAACCAATACTGGCAACGTCCCAACTGGCTACACCTGTACGCTAACCAGGACATCAACAGGTAACGCGGTTAACTCTCTAGTGTCGCGTTCGGATGGCTTCGGCAACGATCATCACATTGTGTTTGTTTCGGCGGATGCCAACGACGCCGTGGACATCGTGCAGACATCATCGCTACATGGGCGCGTCGCGGCGGGTGACGTTGTAGTGGCGGAGTGCAACCTGGCGATAACGAGCATCACCAATATATCAAACATCTCATTGGCTTTCGAATGGGGTAACGGCGGCACAACCTACTCACAGCCAGCGGCTATTGGTTCAGGGGCTTCAGGTCAGCTAACCGCGAATAGCAACTTCATCCTGCGGACACCGCCGCTTGTCATTCCAGCAGATGGTGTGACCAGCTTAAAGACGCGCCTGAAAATCACAGGGGCAGGGGTAGGTGGCGCAACGATTGACTGGGGCCGTCACTCGATGATTATCCAGCAGTACCCGCCGTCTATCTCGCAATGATAGGCGCTGTAACCCGTAGAGTAATGGGCGGTTTTATGGCGTGGGGCCATACGGTCAAGCTTATCCTTGGCTTTACCGTTCCGGCTCTCATTATCCTGGCAACAACCCTGAACTGGCAAGCAAGCCTACTAGGCGGTCTTATGGTCGGTTGTGGGCTGTTATTTGACGTTGCGCCCAAGGGCTACGGCTTCGACTGGCTAAGGCACGCCTACGGCCAGCGTATGGGATCCTCCGGCCCCTCTACAATCCAATGTGTATTGGGTATGGGTGCCCGTTACGGTCTTGTGACATTACTCACAGCATGGTTATTAAGTTATGTACTGCCTAACCCTTGGTTGTATGCGCCTGTTGGCTTTTTTGTTCCTTTTGGTTATTTTATTGCTTCGCGTATCTGGCCTAATGGTGGCCCTACTTTGGGACGCTTTGGTGACAGCCCTAAAGAGGGTGTCCCTGGTGAAACACAACCTAACTATTTCCTAGACGGTTATACCACGGTAGGTGAATTGTGGCTTGGCCTACTTGTCATCGACGGGTTAATATTGGTGGGTTAGTATGTCTGATGAAAGCACTGTTCTGGGTTTAATTGGAACCGCTGTAATGGGTGTAGTTGGATGGTTTGTTAAGGGTCATCATGAACGCATCAAAGGCATTGAGGACACAAACGTGAAGCAACGCGACGATTTATCTCGCTTTGAATTGGATGCTGAAAAGAGATTCGAAACAAAGGACTCTGTGCAAGCAAGTCTCTCGCGCATACACGACAGGCTTGATGACCATATTGAAATGACGCAAGGCAACTTTAATTCAATACAGACAGACCTAAAAACCATCATCGGCAGACTGCCAAAATGAATAAAAGCGTCACAGTCGCTTTCCTGGCGATTGTTATCGTTGTTGGATTTTATACCGGCGCTTATGTTATACTATCCGGCAAGGTAACTTCCACCGATCCAAATCAGCTCATGCTAATCAATACAACTTTGAACTACATGAACGGCCTCGCCATGATGGCTGTAGGATATTATTTTGGATCAAGTAAGGGCAGTTCCGACAAAGACAAAATCATTTCAAATATGAGTGGAAAAGATGGCTAGCTTTTTAACGCTACGATCTTCTTTTTCTTTTGTTGGTCATCTGTTCTTTATATGTAGACCATTTGCAGTTTTTTTTGCAATAATCTCCATTATTGTTAATTCTATCAATTGTTTGATTTTCAGGACACTCTCCCATATCAGCAAAAAAACAATCAAATGATTCTCTCCATTTATCGCAAACCTTTATTCCTCTTCCGCCGTAATCTTTGTATCTTGGCCTATTTTTGTTATGACACCTTTGAATCATATGTACCCAGATTCTATAAGTTCTTGTTTGAGACATACCATGCCTTAATGCATTACCTTTTTCTTTTCTTATACAGCCACAGGATTTTGTGTGTCCGCTTAACAAGTGGAAATTGCGCACTAAAACGTAACGGCCGCACTCACATAAACAGTTCCACAGCTTTGGGTGCTTACCTATTTCTGTGGTATTATTTAAGGCGGTTAATCTTCCGAACGTTTGTCCTGATAATTCTCTGTATAAAGGCATGCATGAATTTCCCATCAAGTTACATAAACCCTTTAATTATGCGTCAAATGGTGCTGTATGGCAAGTAGATCGTTAGCGGACCTCCACCCCGACATGCAGGTATTGGCCAGAAAATTTTTATCTGAGTGCGTTACAATGGGTATTTATGTAATTATCTACTGCACCTATAGATCCAACGAAGAACAGGATTACCTGTATAAGCAGGGAAGAACCATTGCCGGGAAGATTGTAACCAATGCCAAGGGGGGGCAGTCCAAACATAACTTTACCGCCCCTGATGGTACGCCTATGTCAAAGGCTTTTGATTGTGTCCCCACAGTTAACGGATCGCTTGACTGGTTTGGCAGGGGTGGGGCTTGGCAGAAAATGGGAGATATTTGGGTTAAGATGGGTCAGGTCTGGGGTGGAAATTTCAAGTCAGTGGATAGGCCACACTTCGAAATGAAAGATTAGCATGTGGTTATTTTTACTTACAAACTGGCGTTATATTCTAACATCTGGCCTAACCTTTGTTTTAGCTTATTTTCTTCATTCGCTGGATGTTTCTTATCTAGAAATTAAACATCAAAACCAGATGCAAACACAGAAAGAGGAATTGGTTGGTCAATGTAAGAAAGCCCAGAAACTAACGGAGGATTCCGCCAATGACTTGCTTAAAAAGACTTCTGATCTTACTGCCAAGCTTAATGCTTATAAGTTGCGCCTCAAATCCCAGCCCGTGCCAGCTGCCAACGCCGCCGGCGGAAATGATGATAGCCCCAGCTTCGGAGAATATGCTGGACAGAGGCGCTATGATGCTTGGCTTGAGTACTTTGCCGATGCCGAAAAATACCGACTCCAACTAATAAGCTGCCAGAAATGGGTAAACACCATCCGAGACCTAAACCAATGAAATATATTGAGGTAGAAGTTTATAAGCTTCCTCCCCGCGAAACTAGAATATTACGCAATGGTCTCACAAAGCGCGTTAAAAACAAACTGTGGGCCATGGGGGCGATGGAAATCTGCCAGAGGTTCGCCAACCACCCCATAGACAGACAAGACGCCCTAGAGCAAATGATGGGCTTTGAGATACATCATATCGTTCCCATCTCATTTGGTGGCAGTAACATCCCAGAAGAAAATCTGGCCCTAGTTCATCCTAAGCTACATAAACGTATCCATAGGTTTATAGAGTTTCAGGGTGAATTTGATTTTGATTCAAAATCTATCGTTCGCATACCTGTATTTACAGGGTTAGTCTGGGGACTAAGAAGCTATAATAATCATTAGATACGGTGCCAGAAAAAACAATATCACCAGTATCACAATTGCGGACAGTACGTTAATCACCAGTTCTTCTCTTGATAGCTTCATTTGTCCTCGCCAGCAGTTCTAGTTCTGATCCGTATTTAGCACGCCAAGCCTTGGTTCCCATTGAGTGTATTGCTTCAGGCCCGTATTGATGATGCGCTTTGCACAAAGGAATGGTTTCAAAATCATTAGCCCGCTGGCTCATACCATAACCCTCCCTGATATGGTGAGCGTCACATGGCATTGATCCACAGATTACGCACGGAAGCGCCTTCACCTTTGCTAAATGATCACGCTCTTCCTTGGTTTTAGTTTTTGATTTCTTGCTCCTATTCCTAGATCGTGTCTTTTCCAGCATTACCATTCAATATATCCATTACCTGTTCTTCAAGATCATACTTGTTAACATTCGGTAGTATCTTGTTAATGATTACAGCGACTACTTTTTCATACCATTGTTCAAAACTAGCCTGATCCATGCTGGCAAAGTTGATTGATTTAGGTACGCAGAACGGTATTCCATCAACAGTCTTCCCATAATCGAACAAACCTGTTGCAAGCTTGAGAGCGTTTAATAGTTCAGGCGTAGTCGCGTACGTGTCTTGGGCCTCAAATACTACCTTCAGCAAAGCAAACAGTTTTCTTAAATGTTTTAAATTTCTAGCCCTTTTTATTGTAACAAAAAGCTGCTCGCCTTTTTTAATCGAACAAATTGATTCATGACTTATTGGATCGCATGCAACTAAACGGTCACCATCCCTCATTAATAACAGATCAAGAGCCATTATTTATCTAACCTTGCTTTCTTTCTTTCCATTTTATGATGCTCTGCATGATGTTTTATACAAAGCCACCTAACATCTAACGGTCTGGTATAGTCGTCGTGGTGGGCATGTACTTTCTTTAAGCCACAAACTTCACATGGTTTTTTGACTAACTTATTGTCTCTTATCGAGTTAGATACAATATGATGGGCGGCTCTTTTTATGGTATTGTTGACACACCACTTTTTACGTAGCTCTACCATCCTCTTTTTAAGCTTTGGATTAGTTGCCCATCTTTTTGCTACAATCTTTCTTAATTTTTTCCTGTGTGGAAAATCACTCCTTTTCCTGTCGTATTCTTGGTAATACTCAAGGTTATTTTCCCTGTTTTTGCGCGCATCTGATTTGGTGCATTCCTTGCATTTATTAAGATAACCATCACCCATCATTTGGTGTTTGTAAAAACCAGACAGTGATTTCCTGACGCCACATTTGAAACAAGCTTTATCCATAACTAAGTTCTACTTAATTAGAAAGGTATAGTCAATAGTTCCTTTCTAAAATGGTATCTCTGAGTCATCCAATGTCGGCGCTGGGTCATGTGCGTCATCAGTTACATTCGGAGAGTGATTGTTCATTCCCTTAAGTTCCTGATATTCCGGCGACAGGGCAATTGTAGCTTTCAAGCTATCTGACAATTCATCGTAGGTTTTTTGATCGAATTTAGTCAGGTCAAAGCATACAATAGGATTAATGGGTGCTTTAGAAGTAACACCCTTCGGAAGCTTCATAATGCTGCCAATATTGGCGTATGTTTTTCCGTCACGTTCAACATGAACAACGCTTAACATGCAACCGATACCCATAAGCACCTGTATGCTGAATTTGCCGTATTCTTCCTTTGTGAAAGCACGACCGCGCCAGCCTTCAAGGTCTTTAATCAAGGTTGATTTTTCGCTGCTTGAGAATGTGTAGCGCTTGTGAATAGAGAAAGGCAGACCTTCATTCTTTCCTTCCTTCATAAATTCATCACAAAGTTCCCAAGAAAGCATGATTTTACGCTGCTTTTTCTTGGTTCCCTTCCACTCAATCAACTGCGTGCCGAGATCAATAGCTCTGTAACATACAGCTACATGTGATCCAGCGGGTGTTAGTTCAAAATCAGCGTTATTCTGTGGGGGTAGTGTTAGCATTTTCTTTCCTTCCCTGTAGTTCTGTTGATAATTCGAAAACTAGCTTTTCTAGTTCAGCGTCATTAAAGCATTGATAGATTGCTGGCTGAAGTACCAGACCTACGATTTCAGCCGGATGTAGTTCTATCTTTGCAGCTACCCTGCGCGGGCCTTGTGCGTACATGTTAGCCATGGAGTTCCTCACCAAGACGGTCATAAAGATAGTCGTATAGACATACGTATTTAGCGCCGTCTTTCACATAAAGACCTTCAATAGAGATTTCCTCTTCGCCAACATAAACTTTGTCAATGTCGTAGCTATCAAGCTTCCCTTCAAAAAACTCCTCGGTGTAATCAACACCGAATTTCTGATCTGGGCCTTGTACTGTTGTCCACGGCATTTGATTTCCTCCTTGACAGTGTGGAGCGTATAATATACGTTATAGCCATGGTGTCAACAACAAAGTTTACAGAAATGAAAAAAAACATTCTTAATGATTTCAAACAGTTTGTTGCCAACAATGGCGGCATTAGAGCCACGTCACGGCTTACTGGTATATCACCATCAATGATTTCCAAGGTTTGCAGGGGTGACTTCGATGTGACGCCAAACATTGCCAAGCTTGTTGGGTGGGAAAAAGTCATAACGTGGCAACGGATCAAGAAATGATTGCTCTCTCCCAAGCTGGGCCTATGCAATGTAGGTTTATCAAGGGAGAGCCTAAAGAGTTACTATGTTGCGGCAAGGAATCCGTTCTGGGTTCTAGCTGGTGTCCCAAACACTTCAAGGTTGTACATGAAAAAGGAAGTAATAGGCGACTGCGAACTATACCTAGGTGATTGCCGAGATATTCTTCCTATGCTTGGCAATGTTGATGCTGTGGTGACTGATCCGCCGTATGGTATAGGGATTTCATCTAACCCCTTTCGTCAGAAGTATGAAAAGAAAGATTGGGATGATTTCACGCCCGACTTATCTTTTCTGCCTTCCGATTCAGCAACCATAATATGGGGCGGTAATTATTTTGATTTGCCGCCAACTCAAGGGTTTCTTATTTGGGATAAAGTCCAGCCAGCTGATTTTTCCTCTGCTCAAGTTGAATATGCTTGGACTAACCAGTCCAAGCCAGCAAAGTTATTTCGTAGGCATGTTGTAAGCTTTGAAAAACATCACCCAACAACAAAGCCATTAGAGCTTATGCGGTGGTGCATAGAGTGGCTTGGCAATCATAAATTAATCGCAGACCCCTTCATGGGCAGCGGAACAACAGGCGTTGCTTGCGTCAAGCTAGGCCGTAAATTCATTGGTATTGAACTAGAGTCTAAGTATTTCGACATTGCATGCAAACGTATTGAGGAAGCTTATAAACAGCCTGATTTCTTTGTTGAACCACCAACAAAACCTAAACAGGAATCAATGTTATGAACAAGTACGGGGCAAGAAGGGTTACATTCGCAGGCCTGAAGTTCGACAGCCAACTAGAGTACGATTACTATTTGTTCCTGTTGTCACGGGTTCAAAGTAATGAAATCACCGACCTTAACATACACACAAAGTTTCCAATTGAGATCAATGGACAAGCTATCTGCAACGTGCTTGCGGATTTTGACTATATCGAAAACGGTAAGTTTATAGCGATTGATGTGAAGGGCGCAGACACAGCCATAAGCAGACTAAAGCGAAAGCTTGTTAAAGCCTGTTACCCTTCAGTTGATTGGCGTGTGGTAAAGAAGATCAAGAAACAATGGGTGGAATCATGAAAAACGAATGGCCTGAAGATCATACAGTTATGCTTATAGCCTTCAAGAAGCGTGGTTATTCAGCCAGTGAAATAGCAGAGATGATAGAGCGTGAAACCAAGGTTAAATACACCCGTAACGCCATCTGTGGGAAGTTGTACAAATTGAGGCGTAAAGGGTTTGTTTAACCAGAAGAGGTGAAGTCATGAAGAGAATTATAACTGCTGCCATAGTGCTGATTAGCTTGCATGGGAAAGCTTTTGCTTACGCCAATGATTGCCAGGGTGCTATTAGGCAATACAAACTAGCTGTTAATTCTATTGAGCAAACGCTCAACTTTTATACCCAGTGTTTAAATAACAGCAGAGGCAAGCGTGATTGTTCACAAGATTTCTTAATGCTTAAACTAAGCCAGATTGATTATGAATTTGCTGTTCGTGATATTAAGAGATATTGCGAGCTTCGCTAGGTTGTTGACTATAAACTAAGGTTTTGGTAAATTTGTTCGTCCATCACTGGACTGCGGGTTACACGGACTGATCCCCGTTTGCCCCTACTCCTCGAAAGAGGGGCCGCCCGCGCCAGTGACCTTATCTTTCGAGGTTTCAATGTCTATAAAATTAATGAACGCTGCTTGGTCTGTTAAAACAAACTCGACAGATAAGCTTGTATTGATAGCATTGGCTGATAATGCCTCTGATGAGGGTTTTTGTTGGCCTTCTGTGGCAACTATAGCCAGAAAAACCAATCTTAGCAGACGAGGGGTTCAAGCCTCTGTCGCCAGACTTCAGAAAGAAGGTTTTCTGAGTAGGGTTTTTAGAAATGGTAGGTCAACAAATTACATGCTTAGCATCATAGCAACAGGATGCCCACCTGCGCACGTCGTGCACCCCACCTGCGCACCTGGTGCGCCCCCACCTGCGCACGTCGTGCACCCAGAACCATCAAGTGAACCATCAATGAACCTTAAGTTAGAAGAACCCCCTACCCCCTTATCTGAAAAACCGGAGATCAAAAATGCAAGAACAAGAAAACGGAAGCCTCAAACCTTTATCAACCCTGATTACAAACCTGACTTCAAATCAATCGCACTTGCCGCCGAACTTGGAATCGACCTTGAAGCAGAGCGAAGGAAGTTCATCAACTACTGGCTTGGGCGCGGCGATAGCAAAGCAGACTGGGACGCCACCTTCCGAAACTGGATTGGCAGATCTGCGGAATATAGCGCAGAACGTAAGCAAAGGCAGGCTAATGGACGACAAGGCCCTGCAAGCGTTGTTGAAGCAGCACTTCGGGTCGCGGCTCGCTATCAAACAAACAGTTGACCATCGTTATCTGAAGGATGGCGGTTATGATCCTGTCACTACTGGCTGGAACATATCGTTAACGAATCTGGAAGACTGCGAGATGAAACTATTTGACGCGGTAGATTTTCTGAATAGGCCAGCATCCCCAAATTTCGTCGCTGGTAAGATGGCCGAGCTTAGGGCTGTCATGGCTAGGGCAGCACAGTCTAGCGACGATGTGGAGCTAACCTTGGGGGTTTATACGGCACATATAAGCAAGTATCCGCCCGATGTTGTGTCCTATGTGGTCAGTGAGGTAATTGAAACTAAAAAATGGTTCCCATTAGTTTCAGAGCTAATTAGGGAGATGGAAAGCATTGTCGCAATGCGAAGAGGGGTTATGCGGTCTTTTGAGAAGTGCAGGCAGAAAACATTAGCTAACGAGCTTGGAAAATACTTGTCTGCTGGTTAATCATTAAGCGCCCAAATCCCTACACGCCTAGCCCTGCTGGCCACCTTTGATGACTGGGTGTTTCCTATCAACTTCCAGTCCTTACCCCTAAAAATAGACCCAGTAGCATTGACTGATACATTTGGAGGCCTAGGACAGACCGCCAATACCTCGTCTATCGTTGTTTCACCGTTTTTGGCTGCCAAGTGACGGGCAACAGCTTGGGCGCTCTGTAGCCAACCTTGAGCGTTTAAACTGTATGCCGCTTGATCCATGCCTTTGTCGCGTAGCTCCAAGGCCTTCAGACGGTCAAATATCGTTATCTGGGTCATAGGGGATACCATTGTGTTTTGGTTGTTTTTAGTCCCTGAATGCCATAATTTTCTAACTTATTGATCCATAAGTCTAATTCTTCCAGCGAGATGCAATAATCGTTAACAACCTCTTCTCTGGTTAAATTCCCATTCATAACCGCATGAACAAGAACAGCCTTTTTATTAGCAGTCCACCTCATCATAACCGCCACCATTTGAATGGTAGGCAATATCTAATTTGCCCAGAAAGAACAATAAGTTGCCAGTTAATGGGTTGATTGTAGTTCATGTTAACCTCTTGATTAGATTCTGTGCTTCGTTATCAATAAACTTAGCAACCTCATGGAAAGCCTTTGACTGGGTAAGCCTGCCGGTATTGTTTAGATACTGGGCTATAAGATTAAGATGCATCCCACATGCTGTAATTGATCCGGCAATCATCAGATCCGTATCTTCAGCCTTTACCCATTTGGGGTTAGCCTTCATGGAATACTCGTTAAAGTTTACTACTTTGGGTTCATCGCTCATTGTTTTGGCTTTCTTGGTGGGAGTACGGGATCAGTCAACAAAACCATTCCTTGGTTATCGTCGAGCCATTTGAACTGATTTGATTCGTCGTATGTGGCGCAGCGATTGTGTATCGCAGCCCGTTCCATTCCCTGCCACTTGATTGCGGCCATGACTAAGAAAGCTACCAAGATAAGATTAAGCGTTATGGATACGTATTTCATGAGTCACCATCCACGTTAGGTTGCTCCAATTCAAGCCAGTGTGTTGGCGTCTGTTCTTTTGTAAACCCGTTCCAACGACCATCAGCAAGCTGCCATGTGTAATAATAATCACCGTTTAGGAAAACCAATAGCTTCTGCGGAACAAGTACTTTGATAGTACCTTTTCCACTTTTTATGGTTTTATACTTCAGCGGTGGGGCTGTATTGATAGGATTCCATTTCATTGCTTACCTCGTATAAACAAGCACTAGGGTTAGAAACACCATAATCATACTATAAACGATATGGTCTGCTAAATCACGGTTGCTCATGCGCCCACCCCAAATTGTGAATGTTCCTCGAAAACTTCTTCGGCACAATCATCACAGACAATCTCGCCCGTTACCTCAAAACATTCAATGTTTGGTGAGAAATCATCATTCTCACACCTAGAACAAAACGCTTTGCCTTCGGATTTCAGGTCAACCATTTTACGGTCTAGGATGTCCTGATTTAGTTCCCTCATTTTCTCAATCATGATTCTGCCTCATAAACTTGGCTGCGTTGTCGATAGCTTCAAACTGCTCTTGCGTCTTTTTTGGCATGTCAAAAAATGCTGCATACAGCATTCGCAATGCTTCTAGGATTTCATCATTGTTCATTTGGAACCTCATTCATCTTGCTTAATTGTTCTGCCACCCGTTCAAGCTGAAACCTATTACCCGTCATGACTGACTGATACAGTTCCTTTTCCAATTCTTTTAAAACACGCTGCTGCCTTTGTACTGTGGTGAAGTCGATGTTTATCATTGTTAAACCTCAAATGTTCCAGATAGAACTTCAAGCCTTTTAACAGCCAATCCAAAAGCATAATCAGGCTTATTCGAAAAATGATAGATGCCCTTCCTTATGCTGTGATTTCCATTGTTCATATAAACCTCGTAGTGGCCCTCTTTAACCTTACTAACAAAACCACCGTTTACTTCGTGAACTATTTTCATTGGGGTTACTCCGGTTCGTTGATGAAAGCACTGTATCCTAATAGGACACACATGTCAAGGGTAATATTATTGCTTTCTTTTCCAGATAGGATACAATAGTAATTGACTGTAATGTATCCTTTGTGTATAGGTAGGTTATGAAGCTTAAAAAATACTTAAAAGACCACTCAATCACGCAAGAAGAGTTTGGCCGCCGCATTGGGGTTAAGCGTCTAGCGGTGAGTCGCTATCTAAACGGCACAAGAAAACCTAGTTCTAGAACAGCTATGTTAATTGTGAAGGTAACAAAAAGACTTGTTACATTGGAGGACTTATACGAATGACTGAAGATGTTGTTAAAGGCCCAAGCGGAACATTTCGTATCTACTACGCTGAAGGCGTTGCATACGTTTGGACAATAGACCAAGCGCGAGTGATGATTCGTTCAATGATGAAAGGCAATAACGCGCAGAGGCCCAACATTCAAACCATGATGAC
>JBFXCU010000037.1:0-12842 GCA_050181835.1 Steroidobacteraceae bacterium
GGCGTGTCGGCCTACCCCACTACCCAATAGGGGGTGGCCGCCATGCGTGAAATCGGTGGCCGTCTTGCCGTGAAATGCCTGGCCGCCATGACGTGAAACCGGTGGCCGCCTTGCCGTGAAATACGCATACATCAGAACAAAATGCTTGGAATGCAGATAACCATTTTGAATTCGTCAATTTTTCTTGGACTGATGAGATCAGAACAAGTCTTGAAGAAAGTTACTGTTTATCCGATGAAGAAAAATCGTTAAAAATGACTCGGTATGCAGAGCTGGACGATCTTTTGAGAGACACCTAACCACCATCATTGTAGATGCACGAAGCCAACAGACTGATCAGCTGCCGATTTCCCTGCCTACGCAGTTAGTTGCCTATCACAAAATACTTGACAACGCAACTACTTTGTGTCAGTATGCAGTCTGCCCAGCTGTTACCTGGTGGCAGCACTGCTCTTTCACAACACATAATTTATGGCAATCACGGTTTACAGCCGTGGTTTCGCAGACCTATTAGAAATCAGTAAGTCTGCGAAACCATAGCGATGTCCGATCACCTTTTTTATCTGGCTAAAACCAGAGGGTATCGGCTTGCCTGTGGTTTTTGGAGATTGATATGAGTCATATAATTAGAAATGAGGATATGCCAATAACTCATTTAAAGATTGCCGAACTTAAGCATAGCAATCCAAAATCGAGTGGCTATAGGTACTTCATAACTCATGAACACACACGTTTACGTGCTTATTTCAAAACACTGAGTGATGCTCGTGATGCCATAGAACACAACCCGAGTGGGTATCGAATTATAACTGAAGCTGATTTAGAAGAAGCTGTTAAGGAGAATGGATTCAAGCGACGATATGGTGGTTGGCAAGACCTGATGCAGAACCTTGAATTAGTTGAACCTCAAGACCAATGCCACAAAGCATTATTAACCAAGGTCAAAAAAGGAGTATCAGAATGAGGAAGCCTAATCACAGCGACATCATTTATAAGAATGACATAACCAATAACATTCCGATTTTCGCTGTGGAAGGAGACCTTGCATGGCAAGGTATTTCCAACCACACAAAAAAAATGACTGTTACTTGGGATGAATGGGAAGCAATCCAAACCTTACAAGCCGCTAATAATCTCCGTTACCAAACGCGCCAAGAAGATAATTCAATTCTTAGAGTTCACCTTGACTTGATTATCAGTAAACAGCATCAAAAACTTGAGCGTATTTTTACATCCAAGTGGGACTCGAGAACCACCTGGACGCGAGAAGACACTATAAGGGCCGCCTTAGATGCAAGACCTCTTAAGGTGTAAATGAAATAAGCCGGAGGCTGTTATGGCCTCCGGTTAATTGTTGGATCGCCACAAAGTGTCCAAAGATGGTTTTTAGCTAGATGGGGCGGATTTTTTACATAAAAATAGACTGTATAAATAGTCAGTAAGACGAGTTGTAGTGAACACGCCGATCCGTATAACGGTCTCTGTTAGCAATATCGCTAACGTTCTTGGAGACCTCAATGGACCTAAATATCTTCTTCGGAAAGCGCGATATCAAATTCACGATCACTCAACTTGATGATCCGCGAACCTTCATGATCAATTCAGCAGAGTATCTCGATCTACTCCACATCCAAGAACAGTTTAATTTTCACAACTTCACCAACATTGTGAGGCACGTCGAGTCATTTCTGAATCGCGATGATAGCCCGATTAAATCTATTGACGATCTCGTTGGAAGGTGGGAGTTCGAGAAGCCGTTAGTAGAGATCGACGATCCAGCTCTCAATGAGTACAGGAAGGTACTAAAAGCCATGGATGACGAATACCTTGCGCGAACGCGTCGGTAGTCACCAAAAATCAGTGCCCATTGAGGAGAGCGTAGCCTCAATGTGCATTTCGTTACTAAAAATTTCAGTGAGTGAATAACTATGGCCATCGATATCCAGTGCTTTACTTCCTTTTACCTTGAGAAAGACCAACCGGCTGTTTGCGGCATCGTTCTTACTGATGGCGATGTGAAGCGGCCCTATTTCACACACAAGCCAGCGGGAGACTACCTAAATGGTCTCCTTGAGTTGTTGATCGAACGTATCCAGTACATTCATCCAAAACTGGAAGGCCGGACACTTCACCTCTATATTCACATCCACCACAAGAACAAGAACTTCAAGAGTGCGGTAGACAAGGTTATCAAGTCAGCGGATACCGCCCGTGGATATGAAAATGCAGTGAGAGACAACGTCATCAAACATACTCTGACTCGGCGGAACTACCACAAACCGGCTTGTTACGAAAAAATGGCTGAACTCGTCCGGCTACTACTCGAAGTAAATGATCCGACCTACTGTGTTACGTTGACAACTTGCGGGGACAGCAAGAGCCCAGACCAGTTAGCCGTGTATGCGGCATGTCAGGGTGAATGGAGTAACAGATGTAGCATGACGGGTGATCATGCAGCTCAGCCCCCAATGGAATCAGCATGAATTAGGGTGATGAAATGCGTCCTCTTAAATATCTTAAAGGTCTTAAACATCTTAATTGAATGCGCCTGCGGCGGGCGCATGACGCTTGCAGCGCGCGTGCCTCATATGGTTCTGCTGCATCACCATTGAGGTTCCTCCTTCGCAGGTATCTGGCTTATCGCATCAAACTCGCAAAGCCTCGTCCGCTGCTCCAAGCCAGATCGGCATTTCTTGGGAATCCATTGGTACTCAACCTACGGCGGGCACCCAGCCATCTGGATTCCGTTAGTTACATGAGCACAAACGACACTACTTGTCCGCATGGGTTGATAATGACTCCCCGTTCATCACCCTAAATAAAGTAATTTCTAATAGGATGATGGATTCGACCTGATGGACTTTGATGCTGGCTCCGTCATCCACTGGGCATGATGACTTGTTCAGGCGAGCAGGTGGTTCCCGCCAAGCCCATGTGCTCCCAAAATAGGAGTAGCAGGCCCAGTTCCCGTATGTCGCACCACTTTGATCTTGGCCCGATTCCGCTCGACATTCTGGCTGTTCAAAAGCGCCATTGCTTGTTGGTGAGGGATCGGAAGCTTCCAAGTAGCTATAGCTCAATGTGGTTTGAATCGATGCATGACGCAGTAATAGCCGAACGTCATTCAGGGTCATTCCCACCTACATGTCGGCAGGAAGATGATCCATGACGCAAGGGCGCTACTACGAGGCCAAAGTCTTACATAATCAGGGCTGTATATCCGCTCAGTAAGACGAGTTGCAGTCAACGCGCCAATCCGTATAACACTCCCTGCTAGCACTCTCGCTAGTGCATTTTAGGAGCGTCATATGAGTACAAAGTGTTCAGCTATCATGAGGAATTTAATCGTCAGTATTGAACGACCAGCATACTTCTACATCGAAGCACAACTCACAACTAAGGACTTGGACAAAGCAGCACGGCTAAAGGGCAAGAAGCTGATTGAATTCATCGATAAGCATGCCAAGAACCGTAACTGGAGAGTTCCAAGTGACATTGTGAACTGTGAACCGATGTGGGACACAGCTGAGGGTGTAGGTTAGGACTCATCTGACCGTTAGCGGTATCTCACGAACAAGAGCTCAGGCTGCGAACCTGGGCTCTTGTTTTACCTCGAATCCTTAGACCACCTGCAAATTCGCCCTATTCCGCTCGACATTCTGGCTGTTCAAAATTGCAACCGCCTTGCGTGAAGCATCGGATGCCTCTAAGTGGCCATACCTCAGGGTTGTTTGAATCGATGAATAGACGAGCAGTACTCGCACGTCATTCAATGCCGTACCAGCCTTGAGCATCTTTGTGGCGAATGTATGGCGGAGCGTGTGGACCGAGTGAGGAACACCGGCTGAGCGCATCAGTTCGTTGACGTACGTCGTGTTGTCAGTCCGGTGAGAAGTTCGGAGTTGATCTATAGCTCGAAGAATATGCCGAATACGAAGACAACTCATATCAGAAGGGCGATTAGTCCAGCCTATGCAACTATATTCCCGGCGAGCAGAGCCTGCGGCGCTTATCTCATCCCGTAGTGATCGCAAAAATGGATTCCTTGAGCTTACAAGTATGCATTTTGTTGGAAATAAAAAAGGGTGATAGTCGAAGCCATCACCCTTGGTAGAATTGACTGTGTTTCCAATCAGCTGGCGGTCTTGATCTTCCGACGACGACAATTATAAAAATAAGTTTGAGCACCCTTCGGCGTTAGTCCAGCACCATCAACGAAGGCTTGCACGATGACCTCACGGGGTTCATCGGAAATGGATTCGTACATTTTCCGTGCAACATCGGCCTTCGATGTATCTAGTTGTTTACTCAATTCCTTGCCAAGCGTAACTGCCTTCCGCACGTTTACCGTATTGGCTGGCTTAACGGCGGTAGTTGATTCATTCGTTACTTCCAGCTTCTTCGCTTCAGATATTGCATTCATTTCGGAACCTCGGTTGTGTATTCAAGTAAGGATTTTCTATTGAGTCGAGTACACTTTCCCGATGAACTACCATGAAGACAACAGCATGGAATCACCGTGAATCGGATTTACGTCAGTTTTTAGTACGCCGGTACTGCGACCACAGAATTTTTAATAGTTGAGTGCGTTTGGAGTTGTTCATCACTTCAAGACCGGCGATGTCTTCACACATCATCAATACAACCTGATTGAACGGTTGTTGAGAAAGCATCGATCCGTAATTCTCCGCAATGATCACAAGCAGAGTGTTGATCTGATCGGCTGTCAGCGTGGTGCAGCGGGTTTGTTTTCGAGAGACCATGACTGCACCTTCCCCAATCGATAAGGGGAGGACAACACCGCATCCATTGAATAAATACTCCCTATGGAGGCACTCGTATGGATGGTTGGAATCGATTACTGAATCTATTGGATATAACGCTCGGATTTCCGAACAAGATTCGGTCTGATGTGAAAAAGAAGTGGCAGTCGTACGACCAACGAACTGGTGAGCATGTCTTCGTGTTGGAATACCGAATCAAAGTGAAACCGGGTGTTTATGCCCCGGAAGCTCCACCTAAGTCACCTCGTGATCTCCATGCAAAACCACCAGTGAAGCCAGTGACTCCCGCGAGGCTATCCGGTCCAATGGGAACGCTCCGTGAACTGATGGACGTGCGATTTGTACACACGGAAGATTCTTCACCGTCGCCACCTTCCGCCAAGAACGGCAAGCGGACAACGACCAAATCCTCGTTAATATCTCGGAAACCTAAGAAGCCACGGGTTAACCCTCCACAATCCCCTATCCCACCCGCTTGAACAACGACACAGGTGGCGAGATTTATTGATTGGCCCCCTATCACCACAAAATACTGGGATTAGTGAAGTACCTATATCGCTGTGGAAATACGTCCCTAGTGCAGAAAATACACAAAATACTGGGAGGCCTGCGGCGGTGGGTGGCAACAAAAGACTTGGAGCCCTCACACCTGAATTCACTCACACGAATTGATACCTATGCGTGTTGATCATTAGGAGTGTTGGTTGGATTGTCCCAAGGAATCAAGTGAGTTCCGAGGACATTATGGGTATCGTTAAGCGTGGGAATAGCCAGTATTGGTACATTCAGTTCCAGTTTCAGGGGCATACCTACATCCGTTCCGCAAAGACTACTGAAAAGCGAGTGGCCGAACAGATGGAACGCGAATGGAAACGTGAGTTACATGCTCGAACCTATCTCGGTCAGAAAGACAGAATCACCATCAAAGCTGCGGTTGAGCAATTTCTCGCATCTAGAATGGGTACACCCGGCCATCATCCGTTGTCAGTGAATTCGGTGGCCCTCTTTCGACTGTTTCGAGTCAACCGATTCCTTGATGAAATCACCAGTATCGACTTGGAAAAAGTAAAGCGGGATCGGGAGGCTGAAGGTGTCCAGCCTGCCACCATTCGTCACCTGTTCAATCTCATTCGAGGAGCATGGAAGCATGCTCGCAGACTTGGCTATCAAGTCAGTCAGTTCGAATTTCCGGCTGTTAAAGCAGGCAAACATCGATTGCGTTATCTCACCGGTGATGAAGAAAACAGGCTGGTAGCAGAGTTGAACCCACGGCGTGTCATTAAGTGTTTGCCAGCCTATGAAAACCGTCTTCCCGAAATGGTATCTCAGATGTGGGATGCACATGACCTAGTGATTCTGCTGCTAGATACCGGTGCTCGGTATTCAGAAATTGCGGGATTAGAGTGGCGGCAAGTGATCTTGGAATCCCGCGAAATTCATTTGTGGAGAACCAAGGTTCAGAATGAATCAGTTCTGTATATGACAGACAGGGTTTTCGAGGTGTTGAATCGTCGAACCCGGAGCACTAACACAAGCCCATATTTGTTCCAGAATAAAGCTGGTGGAAGGCGTGGCTATACCAGTCAACCCATTCGCAAGGCACTGAAGCGTGCTGGTATTACTGGTTGCTCAATCCATACCTTGCGACACACTCATGCTTCCCGGCTAATTCAGAATGGCATGAGCGTCTACGAGGTTAAGGAAGTACTAGGCCATTCCGACATTAAAACGACAATGCGATATGCCCATCTTGAAAAACGGCAGGTACATTCCAAAGCAAGGGATGTTATCAATCACCTCAATCTGGCTCATCTTGCAAAATAACCCACCCTCGAATCTTACCGATCTCCGCAATAGGGTTGAGTACATCACCAGTCCCGCAGTGGGTACGGCAAGCATTCATCACTGGGTAGAGTTTCAGGCAGAGTCGATGACGATTCCCTAGTGGAATGATCATCACAACAGGATCGTTACTTCGGCTGGACAGTTGTGTTGGGTTGAATGAACCCAGTTGATCGACTCAATACCAACCCGATGGTTTTGCCGTCACATTTATTCCCTAGTGTTGACACTATCGGCTGGGTTGGGGAACAGGGCAACGCAAGCCACCAGAAATCGTCCATAGGTGGTGTATTGGATATGGATGCAGGTGGACTGGGTAACTCACTGACATCTGGGTATACGCCACCAGAAACACGAACCCAATGGATTACGTGTGGGGGAAGGGGTAGAGGCGCTGCGAATGATCACGGGATGCAATCCTCGTGATCGGCAGCTGGGCATCCGCAGGATGCCGATTGGATGGAAAAACAACCATCGCGGAAAAATGGTGGGCCCGGCAGGACTCGAACCTGCAACCAAGAGATTATGAGCACCACACACCTTTGCCATGTTGCCTTCAAAGTTGAAGATTCGGAAGTGATTTTTTCTGAGTCGCTCCGTTGAACCGACCCAGCTGAACCTATGCCGAACTGCTTCTCCCGATTTTTACCAATAAGGTTCCAAAAATCTAAGCTGTCCAACAAGTTGCACTTTTATTTCGCCGAACCTAAGCCGAACCTAGGTGGATCGGGATCATTGCAGCGCTAAAAGATCTGCTGTGGCCTTCAAATATAAAACGCTCAAGGATTTCTCCAAGAGCGTCAGATTTAGTCTACTTTGTCGTCGAACACAATTTAGAACGCATCACTGTCCTTAAGAAACAATCCATCGTATGGCCCAGCTGGCAAACCAACACCTTTTACATATATTGCTTGATTATTCGCCTGATGAGCGAGTGGCATGTAGTTAGGTGCCGCCTTAGTAACAGCTGCAGTGATTGCATCTGCGATTAATCCAGCAAGACCACTTCCCGCATTTGATTTTGGCTGGTAAACAAGTACTTGATGATTTTTCCAGAGCACTTCTCCAGTACGTACACTTTTTAGACTGTAGTTCAGCTCTACAGTAACCGAAGTACTAAAAACCACATATTTTGCATCCCAACGCTCAATAGATATATACATTACCGAATCAGCACCAAAAAGCTCGCCGAGCCGATTTGGATCGCCAGCGTGAACCATATTTGCATCACTGAGGCCATCATCTGCGAGCACAGATCTAACCATATTCACTGGGAACACATAGAAACCCCTTTCTGCCAGCGGAAGACTGATCGTGGCCAGAAAATAGTCCGGAGCGTTCACGTCTACGCTCTTACTTACAACAGGGACAACCAAAATTGATCGTGGATTCTCCGCACGAAATCTTGAATAGTCGTACCTATCCGGAGCAGACACACACCCGATCATCATAAGCATCACACTCATGATTCCAAACAATCTACTTTGCATTATTTTGAGCCCCTTGAGTTATGGCAACACTCGTCTGTTGAGTTGCCAACCCTATCATTCGATCCATAAAAACCTTGGACTCAGGCCATCGCCTAGCTTCTTCATTGAACGAACTAACCGCTTCGTTAAGCTTCCCTTGCTGCAAAAGCAAATAGCCGTATTCCGCATATATTCCCGGCCCAACCACAGTCTTTCCCGCAGCACCACTGTTAATGATGCTTAATAGAGAACCCATCAATTCAGGTTCTTTCGTTGGATCTTTGTAGTAGGTATATAGCGAAGATTCGTACCCTCCCCAATTGTATTTAGTGGCTGAGGTAGCACAACCTGAAAGCAGAGACCCAGAACCAAGAATAACAATTAGTACAGTAGCGACTCTCATTTAGCACCACTAGTAACTTTTACAGCATGGGTTTCGCCATTACTAAAAAATGCTTTCTCGCTGTAAATTACCGCCGATCCTTGTCGAATCTCAATTTGGTGAACACCATCCAAAACTGCCAGAACCTTAGGTCTACCGTTGAATTCAGTCGCTAAACCGACCTGCAAACCGTCGATAAATAACAACGAACCTGATGGCGCGCCGCTAACAGTTAGACCGGGAGATGAAGAACCAGACTGGACAGTGGTCTGCGGTAAAGTACAAGCAGACATTAGAACAACAGTCAAAAAAACAAAAAAATGCTTCACTGCAATTACTCCTTGATTTCACTAACGTAGAGGCCGTTCTTTTGGGAGTCGATTACTACTCCCGAAACCAACTGAGCCATGGAGCCTTCGTTGCTTTCGCTATCGCCAAATAGGCTAGTAATTTTAATTTGTGCCACCGCTTTGCCGGGCAAGGAAATGTCAAATCCTGTCTGAGAACTTTTAACAATCTCACCCTTCTGCATAATCGTAAGCTTGTCGCCTACTTTCAGACCCTGCCGAGAGCCGCCTGATACGTAAACAACTTGCCCATCAATTTTCAGAATATCGGTACGCCACTCACGCTCTTCCAGCTTATTGATCAAGCCGTTCTGAACGTCCGAAATTGCGGCAGCAATAGCCCTGTCGTTAAGTGTCCCATCATAGTCAGCCTTACTCCCAAACCCCGCAATCTCTCCGGACTCCGTATTTGCCTCACCAGTACCAGTGGTTGTAAAAAAAACATATCCAGTTCGTGCATCAACCAGCCGAATCTCAACTTTGGCTCGTGCTGTCTGAATTTTTGTTGCACTCAGAAATCCCGATTTTCCTGTTGTGCTCCTGCCAAACTCCGTAACCGACCCCATGATCAACGCATCCACACCAATCAAATTTGAATCTTTGAGAATTGCTTGCTCTGCTTTCAACTTCTCAAGATCAGGCCGTTCAAATACAAGAAATTTCTGCGAAGCAACTAACCTAGTGGCCAGCATGTCAGACGCTTGTTTTCCAAGTGGATCATTTGCCCCATCGACCTGGAAAGTTTTGCCGTAACGCGTTTCGTTGGTGAAGCGTCCAATAGCCACCTTTCGTTTTAGCGTTTTTACTGTAACTGCGGTTGCTTGCTTCTGTGCAGCAACCTGTATCTCTTGCGAACTTGGCACTGCCACTTGCCGCTGCTTTGGAGCAGTCGTTGCACAGCCTGCAATAACCAAACCTACCGCAAGAAACGAGAGGATTTTCCCAGTACGGATGATTCTGCCGGGCTCTTCAATTCTGGAATTCATAGTTTGACACCACTCCCTATCGAGTCATTAGTCTGTTGTAGCGTGAAAAGATATTTCACTAAAGGAAAGGGGAATCCCAACAATCAAGCGCCGCCAGCAATTCTTCATTCTTAATAGCGCTACGATTGCGACAATATCCCTGTTTCCCTAATAGCTGATCGAATGTAGCACAAACACGCGATTACAATTGATGCAGCGTTCACATATTAAAACGCCTGAAATTTACCGTTAACCAGAGGTATTCCGATACAGCCAAATTACAAATAGCGTTCAAGAGTTGCCTCCAAGCGCGGGCACCCAGAGCAGCCCCATACGCAGCCGCCCCAGCGTGGCCCCGAGGAGCAACTCGCACCGTGACGATGGGGGAAGTGATCGCCCTCCCCCAACTGCCCCAGACGCGACCACTCCGTACCCACTCGGGCACCCTTGGCCCCGCCCCGTCACCCAGCCTTGGCCACCGGCAGGGACATTGCCCCCTGAATAATCAACGAAGCGCTATTGGATGCTTCCTGCATGGTCTTCGTGGATAGATGTGCGTAACGCTGAGTCACTGATGGATCACTGTGCCCAAGGATGTGCTGTACCTCATATAGCGTTCGATTGCTATTAATGAGGAACGATGCAAATCCATGGCGCAAGTCATGTAACCGCAGGTGCGGCACACCCGCCGTTTTCCTCAATCGTTCCCACACTTTATGAATATTTGCGTAGGGCAACTGCGTCCGTGTGTTGATGAACAAATGCTCATAGTCATCCTCCGTTTTCAGTTGGTCGAGCACAGCCAATGCACTCGGGTTCAGGGGCACTGAACGCACACGCTTGGACTTTGAGTTTTCAGCAGGTATTACCCACGCCGTATTGGCCTTATCTATTTGCTTCCACTTGGCCTTCAATACCTCATTGAGTCGTGCACCCGTACTGAGTAGAAACAAAGCAATCAGACAAATCGGTCGATTCGGGTCTGTCTGCAATACTTCAACTAGGCACTTCAATTGGTCATCTTTAAGTATGTTCTCCACTTGGTTGTGCTCTGGAAACAGAGTGAATCGTGCTATGGGGTTCTGGTCCAACATGCCCCACTCCACCGCCAAGTTAAGGGCATGGCGCAGTAACTTCACTGGATGGTTGCAAGTTGCTGCCGCAAACCCCTCTGCCTTCCAGCCGGTATGCGTTGACTGGACTTCTGCACGGGTGAGCTGATTGAGGCGCTTGTTACCAAAAGACTTTCGGAGTCGCAAATTAAACACCTCCTCATCTTTGTACCATGAGCGCTTTCGAGGCTTCACATACGGTAGATAGTGATCATCAAAGAACTCAACCAATGTAATTACTGCCTTCCTGGCATTGGCTACCCCACGTGGATCGGCTCCAAGCGAAATACGTGCCTTGAGCTCCTTGGTTTGCTTGCGTGCAGTGGCCAAATCCAATTCCGCTGTCCGTCCAATTTTTTCATGGCAGGTTTTACCCGAGGCATCCTTGTATCGAAGATAAAAAGTTGAGGTCGCACCATTGGGCCTGCACAACACATACAACCCCGGAACCTCGACATCACAGTACTCGATGCGAGACTTGCCTGCCGGGCAACAGGCCGTGGTGATAAAGCTTTGAGTCAATTTGATAACAGGCACGGTAAGGCCTCCAGATGTAGTTAACGGATAAAGAATTCGAATAGTGTTTTCACCCGGGCAGCGGGGGCGGGGGTAGCAGCGCCGCCGGAACTCCCGGGAAGTGACAACCGAGAGCACATCGATTGTCATTCCTAGAGTCCTAAATCTGCCTCCCCTCCTCCCCCCGGTACCGGCGTGCCTTGCGGCTCATCGGTTTAGCTAAGAGGGGGGGGGAAGGGTGACGAACCGGGACAACCTAAATTACGATTCCGGACTCAGCGAATGGAACGCGCCATCGGTACGAACCATTAATACGCTTCGGCTCACCGAGTAATTCACGGAGAACGCCAGCACATTCTTTACATTGAGGGTTCGTTGGGTTTTTGAATCCGATTTCTATAAGTACTTCAGTCGTAGTGACTGGCTTGATCTTAGGATTGTCTTTTCGGCTCACATCCAGTCGGGCCTCAAGGGTTTCGCGAACTACGCTTACAGACCGATGATCAGCGTTACATTTTTCAAGAAGATCCTGCTCTGCAGAAGTTAACCACCACTTCTCGCCTTTCTCATAGTCGTGCCGCAGCTGCGCAAACAGTTGCTGCATATCAATATCATAGGTGTAATTGATCTTTACGACAGGAAGCACCCAGAATCGGGTATTCCCAGTGGTATCGACAAGGAAGTTATGGTCGTTGACCGTAGCGGCAAAGACCGTCCTTCTCGGGTATTCAGAATCAATTCTTCCGTATGGACGACGAATTTTGTCGCTAGTGTTTGTGAGAAACCCCTTCAATGCAGCAACGTCTTTCTTGAATGTGCTATCTAGCTCTCCTATTTCCACGATCCAATGACTTACCGCTGAAATGATGTCGTCCTTATTTCGCGCATCCATGTGGTGACCAAACTTGATGAAGTCAGATCGCAGCTCATCATCAACCAGTGATGCGATCCATCGTGTTTTCCCTAGTCCTTGCGACCCCTGAATGGTCAATACACCACGGCACTGAAAGCCAGAAGGCATGAATGCCGCTACAACGCAGCTCAGCAGCCAGCGGTAAATCAACTTTTCTTTCAGATCATTGGGAAAGCCCTCCCGAATTGTGAGCGTTTCGTACATCGGCTGAAGACGATCCACACCATCCCATGACTTACTGTTGATCCACATTACTACGGGGTTATATAGGTTGTTATCACCGATAACTTCGATAAACCCTGGAATCTGCCCATAGTAGATTCCATTGAGATTTGCCAGACTGATGATATGTGTAATTGCAACATTATCTGCATTGTCTGGTGCACTGCGTATTTCACGGCAAGGCGGCCACCGGTTTCACGTCATGGCGGCCAGGCATTTCACGGCAAGACGGCCACCGATTTCACGCATGGCGGCCACCCCCTATTGGGTAGTGGGGTAGGCCGACACGC
>JBFXCU010000038.1:0-12504 GCA_050181835.1 Steroidobacteraceae bacterium
ATGACGGCCAAGTTTTTATGCGACACATTGCCACGCTGGCGCGGCAGATACTTCTCGATGCGGCTGAATTGTTCGGCAGTGATTTCCATGCCAACATCATATCAGTTAGTGTTAACAGGCCCTAGTTAAAACGATGGCGAATTCGTCTAAGCCATGACTCGAAGTCACTGATATAGGTATAGGCAGCGGGAATAACTAATAGACTCAGAATGGTGGAAGTAATCAAGCCACCTAGTACCACCATGCCCATCGGTGCACGGAAGGAATTGGTGCCGGAAAAATCAAATGCTGTAGGCACCATACCAATGCCCATGGCAATCGAGGTCATGATGATGGGTCGCGCACGCTTGGCGCAAGCATTTATTAAGGCATCATCGCGACGTAGGCCCTGATCTTCACCCATTACGGCGTAGTCCACCAACAAAATGGAGTTCTTAACTGCAATTCCCATCAATAGCAAAATGCCGATGTATGAAGGTACGGTTAGGCCGTAGCCACTCAACGCCAGCGCAAGTACGGCGCCACCAAGGGCTAATGGCAACGCCAGTAGAATTGTAATGGGCTGTAACAAATCGTTGAACAACAAGGCCAGTACCGCATAAACGCAGAACACGCCAGCAATCATTGCCAGTTTGAAACCACCCTTTAACTGGGTTTGGCGCTCTAGGTCGCCACTCTCTTGTAATTGAATGCCGGCTGGTAGTTGTTGCATTGCAGGCAAGGCTTGTACCTTCGCAAGCATGATATCCAGTTCCTGACCATTGAGTGGCACTCCGATAGTGACGTTACGATGTCGGTCATAGCGCGAAATCTGTGCGGGGCCGCTGGACAGCTCAATGCTGGCAATGTTTTCTAATGCCACGCTGCCGTTGCGGGCGGGAATACGCATCATGCGTAGCATATCGATAGACTGTAAGGCTTCAGGTGCCAATTGAATGCGAATTGGAATCTGACGAGTGGGCAAGCTGAGTTTTGCTAGCCGGATATCAATGTCACCGGAAGTGCTGATACGGATGACGTCACTTAACGCAGAGCTGGTAATGCCTAATTTGGCAGCTTTATCGAAGTCTGGCTTGATGGCGATTTCTGGTGTCACCAGTGCCGCGCTAGAGCTGATACCACCGATACCGATGCCGCGAATTTGCTGTTCCACCCGCGCTGCGGTTTCATTCAATAGGTCGGCATCATCGCCTACTAATACAATGTTCATGTTCTGACCAAAACCGCGGCCACGCAGGCTGACACGTGCGCCAACCACTTGCGTTAACTGAGGCGTTAGTGCCTGCTGAACTTGTTGTTGAGAGCGCTCACGATCGCCCGCAGGTTTCAGAGTTGCCTCCACTGAGGCGCTGCCAACACTGACGTTGGTATAGACCTGTGTGACTTCCGGCATGGCTTGCATCAATTTCGCCACATGTTGTGCCGCCGTAAACGTGGCTTCCAGATCGCCACCAGGTGGCAAGAGTACGTTAACCGATATCTCGCTGCGATCATCAGCATTGATAAAGCCACCGGGCAAGATGTAGTACGCCAAAATCGAGGCGGCGAAAATGCACACAGCAATGAGTAACGTCTTGCTGCGATTGTGTAAAGTCCAGCGTACTAACGTCAGATACTTATTGAGAAACTTGCTTTGCCCTTTCGGTTCAGGGGTGAGTTTGAGCTGGTATGCAGCCATCATCGGTGTGATGAGTCGTGCCACAATCAGAGAAAACACCACAGATACGACGCAGGTAATCGCGAATTGTTTGAATAAACGCCCAGCAAAGCCGGGCATAAAGGCCACCGGTAGAAAAATGGCTACCAGGGTCAGTGAGGTACCAATAACTGCCAGCCCTATCTCCTGTGCAGCATCCAGTGCCGCCTGTTTGGGAGACTTGCCTTCGCGTAAGTGCCGGACAATGTTTTCTACTTCGACAATGGCATCATCAACCAGTAATCCGACTACTAACGAAATAGCCAGTAGTGTGATGGTATTGAGGCCAATATCCATCAGCCACATGACATAGAACGTAGGCACCACGGACAGAGGCAGCGCTACAGCGGCGATCCAGGTGGCCCGCCAATCACGCAGGAACAAAAACACCACGATAATGGCTAATACTGCGCCTTCGAGTAGTTTCTCCATTGATGATTCATACGCGCCCAGCACACGTGGCAAATTGGATGACACCATCGTGAATTTAAGGGTGGTGTTGCTGTCTTGTAATTGCTCTATCGCTGCAGCTACGGCGGTGGCTATTTCAACTTCATTGGTGTCCAATGAGCGTTGAATTTGAATGGCGATCACCGGCTTGTCATTCAGCAATGTTAGTGAGCGAATCTCTGCATAACGGTCTTCGACTCTGGCAACCTCATCAAGTCGAATTGAACGACCATCATTTAATGCGATGGGGAATGAGCGTAGTGCTTCAACACTGTCAACCGTGGCCAGAATACGAATATTTTGTTCACCGTCGCCAAAATAGCTGCGTCCTCCTGCTTGTTCGCCTTGTGAGCTACGCAGTTGCTGTGAAATCTGACCGGCAGTGATGTTGAATGCCAGCATGCGGTTCGGTAGCAGATCAATGCGAACTTCCCGATCGACACCGCCCTGACGCGTTACCGCGCCGACGCCGGGAATGGCACGTAGCTGTTTCGCAATACTGTCATCCACCAGCCAGCTCAGTTCTTCCTGGCCGAGGCTGTTGGATTGCACGGCATAGGTTGCAACAGGCACATTTGCCAGCGTGGTACGACTTACCCTCGGTTCATTGACATCTTGAGGCAGGGCAGTGCGGACGCGGCTGATTGCATCACGTACATCATCCATGGCCACTTGAATGTCGGTGTTTTCTTCAAATTCAATGAGGGTAGTGGAGGTTCCGGTTGAAATATTGGAAGTGACATGTTCAATCCCGGTGATGTTGGCCACCGCATCCTCAACCTTGCGGGTAATCTCCACTTCCATCTGGCTGGGCGTAGCACCGCTATAGTCAACTTGTACTGTAATGGTGGAGTTATCGCTGATTGCAAAATCGGCAATAGGCAGTTTTTCAAATGCATAGAAGCCGGCATACATCAACAACACGAAGCCGAGAATCGCAGGCAGCGGTCGATGAATCGACCAAGCGGAGAAATTTATCATGGCGTGATTGCCGCAGTGCCTTTGTCTGCCGGGTTACTGGCCAATCGCACCAAGTCACCGTCGCGCAGGAAGCCTACGGCACTACTGACTACCTGTTGATCGATATTTAATCCCGAGGTGATCTCAATGCGGTCTTTAAGTAGCCGCCCGGTCTCGATGCGTTGCTGCTTTACTGTGCTATTTGTCTGGTAGACAAATACATACGAAAATCCATCACGCACACTGACAGCTGCCAGCGGCACTGTCAGTGCGTTGCTGGTGCCGAGGTTGATGCTGCCAGTGACATACATGCCGGGACGTATTTGGGGTTCCAGCTTCAAATCAATATAAGCAATGCCGCGCTGGGTGTTGGCATCAATACCTGGCGATACCGTGCGTACAGTCCCTTTAGCTAAACTGCCATCGGCACGTTTTACCGCTGCACTCAAACCATTACGTATGCTAACGATAGCGCTGGCAGGGATTTCGGCACGCCATTCGACACGGCTCTGACGGATCAGGCTGAATAAAGTCGAGCCTGTATTGGCGATCTGTCCGGGGACGACATTGCGTGCCGAGATAACCCCTGCGTCAGGTGCCCGGATCACCGCATAGTCCAATCTTTGCTTGGCAGCTTGCAGCTGCGATTCAGCACTAAGTAACTGGGCTCGCGCGGTGGCCGCCGTAGTGTTGAGTACTTCAGCGTCTTGTTTACTGATCACGCCGGATTCGCGTAAGGTGTTACCACGTTGTGCATTGGCGGTGGCTTGTTCCAACGCGGCTTTGGCGACAGTAACGCTCGCTTGCGCTTGGTTAAAGGTTTCGTGCAATAGCGTCTCATCCAGTCGAGCCAGCACCGCACCGGCGGCTACCGTGCTACCCACATCTACCAATACCTCGCGTACTCGATAGCCGGATACTTCGGCACCAATTGCGACTTCCTGCCAAGCAAAAATTCCTCCCGCCGTATCCAGAGTTTGTGCACTACTGTCATTGCTGGGCTGGGTAAGCGCCACTGTTAGTGCTGCCTGTTGTCCACCGGGCGCCATGCCAGCACCCATCGCGGTGCCAGCTGTAGCGCCCGCAGCGCCAGGTGGCTGGTTTGATTGGCCGCAGGCAGTAACCAACGGGCTAGCCAGTAGTAAGAGCATCGCTCTAATTAACATGCGAATCCTTGGCGAGAAAATCATTCGCGCGGTATTTGATCAAAATGCAGTGGAGGGTTTGAGTTACAAGATTGTGCAGTTTATCCGACTACTCTGACTACTAAGACGTTCACTTAATAAAACTTCAAGTACAATTGTCCACGCTGTTCTCGTCCTGAGCTGCTTGAGGAATCGAATCAATGACCCGCGATGCTGCTGATCCGGCTCCAGATGAACTGGAGCAATTACTGCAACAAAATCGCCGCTGGGCCCGTCTGACCGCCGAAGCTCAACCGGATTTTTTCACCAAACTCGAGGGTCAGCAGTCACCCCGGTTTTTGTGGATTGGCTGTTCGGATAGCCGGGTGCCCGCTAACCAGATTCTCGGTCTATTGCCGGGAGAGATTTTCGTTCATCGTAATGTTGCCAATGTAGTCGTACATAGTGACCTTAACTGTCTGTCGGTCATTCAATTCGCTGTCGAGGTGCTTAAAGTCGAGCATATTATTGTTTGCGGGCACTATGGGTGTGGTGGTGTCAAAGCTGCCTTGCTTGGCCAGAAGCTGGGGCTTATCGACAACTGGTTGCGGCATGTGCAGGATGTTTACAAGCGCAATCAGAGCGGCATGCTTGCTTTGCAGGACGATAAGATGCGACTAAATCGGTTGTGTGAGCTCAATGCACTGGAGCAGGCCATCAATGTGGCGCAAACCACTTTGTTACAAGATGCTTGGGCGCGTGATCAGCAGATCTCTGTACATGCATTAGTGTACGGACTACACGACGGCATCCTGCGACGACTTGGCAAGGGTATTGCCAGTCCATCAGATATCGAGGCTCACCGACTGCTGTTGGGCTAATGATGTTGCTTTAGTCGATATAGCGGTAGCATCCAGATCGGGAGCGATTGTAATGCGTATTGGGGTGCCAAAAGAAACCAAAGATTATGAGTACCGTGTCGGCCTGACTCCGGCGGGTGTGCGTGAGTTATGTGCTGCGGGGCATACAGTGCTCGTTGAAAGCAATGCCGGCGCGGGCATTGGCTTTGATGATTCTGCCTATATTATCGCTGGTGCTCGCATTGCACCGACTGCGACTGCGGTGTTTGTTGAGTCGGAGTTGGTGGTCAAGGTCAAAGAGCCGCAGGCGGCAGAATATGCGCTACTGCGGGCTGATCAGACGTTATTCACTTACTTGCACCTCGCCGCCGATCCACCTCAAGCACAGGCGTTGATGGCGACAGGATTAACTGCCATTGCCTACGAAACCGTGACTGCTGTTGATGGCTCTTTGCCATTGTTAACACCTATGAGTGAAGTGGCGGGACGCATGTCTGTGCAGGTGGGTGCGACAGCTTTGCAAAAAGCCAATGGTGGGCGAGGCGTGCTGCTTGGTGGCGTGCCAGGTGTTGCCCCCGGAAAAATAGTTATCCTGGGTGGTGGCGTCGCTGGTACTCATGCCACCGAAATGGCGATTGGCATGCGTGCCGATGTGACCGTGGTAGATCGTTCCATCAAACGCTTGAGAGAGTTGTCCGCACTGTTTGGTGTATCGCTCAAAACGGCATATGCCACTGCTGCCACAATTGAATCACTGGTTGCCGAAGCTGATTTAGTGATTGGTGCAGTCTTGGTGCCGGGCGCGGCAGCACCAAAGCTGGTGACGCGCGCCATGTTAAAAACCATGCAATGGGGAGCAGTGCTGGTAGATATCTCCATTGATCAAGGTGGTTGTTTTGAAACCAGTAAACCGACTACGCACTCTGATCCCACCTTCGTGATGGAGGGTATTGTGCATTACTGTGTGACTAACATCCCCAGCGCTGTGCCGCGTACAGCGACATTAGCACTGACTAACGCCGCGCTCCCCTATATTAAGCAATTAGCGAGTCTTGGTATTGACCGAGCCTTGTCCAACAATCCGCATCTGGCAAATGGTGTGAACGTCTATGATGGAAAGATGGCCCATGCCGCTGTCGCGCAAGCACTAGGATTGAATTGGCAGCCGTATCGCGCTTAGCGGCAAATTATTTCGAAGCTTAAATGGGCGTATCAAGGTGAGCAGCAAAAACTTGGATATTGATGGTGGTAATGCCATTACGAAGTCAATTGCAGACGGGTAATACCCTGATCGCACTTGGCATATTTGATGGCCTATCGGCACTACTCGCAGAGTGGGCTGGTTTTCCTTTGAATTCATGTCTGGATTTACGGTTAGCTATGCACAACTGGGTCGACCGAATGCAGGATTGGTGGCGCTGCATGACGTGGCCGTTGCCTTGGATAAAATCTGCGGTCGAGTCAGTATGTTCATCATGGTTGATTTCGATAGTGGCTTTGGTAATGTGATAAACGTTGCCCGCCGCACTGTGTAAACCCTTATTTGGTACCGGTTACGTTATTTTCGCTAGGTACTCCTCCGTACAGACCCACCTAAACTATGGGCATAGAATGGAAGTCGATTTAATTGGTTGAGGATTGTTGTGACCGAGCACTTTCATGCCATCGTTTGGGTCGATCATCTCGAAGCCAAAATATTTCATTTGGACGCGACCGAATTCGATAAGCTCGTGGTTCATACGCACGCAAGCGGTCATCACCTCCATCATAAGGCGAACACTAGAGGCAGCGGTCATTTGGGGGTGGATAAGGAGTTTTTTGCTCGCATCCTCAACGCACTCACGCGCACCGGCGTGTTGCTTATTACTGGCCCCGGCAATGCGCGTACGGAGTTGAAACATTACATTGATGAACACAATCCACAACTTGCCAAGCGAATATCTGCCGTTGAGCCGCTTGATCATCCAAGCGATGGTGTTTTGGTGGCACTTGCTCGAAAATTTTTCAAGGCGGACGATCGGATGCGTTCTTAAGCACATACGGTAGTTTCAAATTCATTGGTCGCAGTGTGGACGGATATGCCCATTGGTTCACCGCATTTGAAGTAAATTCCGTACCGCTCTACCGTAATAGTACGCGGTAGTGACCGTTGCTCAGCGACTGTCGATAGCGCCTGCACAACATGCTCACTGGTGAGCCGTAATCCCACCTCCAGCCATACCCCGCTCGCGACTCCAGTTATCAACCACGCTGAGAGCCGGAAAAGCCCAGCCCATCGGCTAACTGGTGATCGACAAAATCCATGCTCCAGTGCTCGCGTCGCAACAGGATGTGAATGCGTTGCCGACACCCTTGCTCACAACTGCTACCTAACTTGGCTTGAATCCAGTGTGCAACTTCTTTACGGCGTGACGGCTTCACAGCTTTTTGCGGTGACTTCCTGCAGGATACGTTTATCCAGGGTTAGGTCAGTAACTACACGCTTCAGACGGCTATGTTTATCCTCAAGCAGTCGCAGCTTGAGCAGCTCACTGACACTGTTGGCCGGAGTCTTGTCGAGCGGCGCATCGATTTGTGTGAAACCATGCTTAGTGTGCGAATATGCTGCTGTCTCGCCAATGTCGTCGGTAGGGCCGATGCGGGTTTAAGCCCGACCGCAGCAACGTAGTTGATGGGCGAGCATTCAATAACGATAAATGGGATTTTTGCATGGCATTTGAGTTCATTAATTTGCATGGCATTGCGGTGATACTGCTGGCGGCAATCGCATTCTATTTATTGGCGCGTGACATTTTGTCAGTTGAAATGGCGAGCTTGGCCATCTTGGGTGGGCTGGCACTGATGTTTCAGGCATTCCCATTTATTACCGCCGACGGGCACGCGGTGCATGGCACCGATTTTTTCTCTGGCTTCGGTCATGAGGCACTGATCGCTATTTGTTGCCTGATGATTCTTGGTCATGCCATGGTGGCTACCGGTGCGCTGGAGCCGGTAGCTCGCGCACTAGGCCGGTTGTGGAGATGGAATGCACCTATCGCACTGTTGGCGGTGCTGATTGTGAGTATGGCGTTAAGTGGCGTGCTGAATGACACGCCCGTAGTGATATTGATGATGCCCGTACTGTTAAGCGTTGCTTTGCGTACCGGTACTGCGCCTTCCAAGACCCTGATGCCAATGAACTTTGCAGTATTGACTGGTGGCATGGCCACCAGCATCGGTACCTCGACCAACCTGCTGGTGGTGTCGATTGCCACTGATTTGGGTGTCAAGCCATTTGGCATGTTTGATTTTACATCCATCGCGCTGACGGCTGCGGTACCTGCGATTCTGTATTTGTGGTTGGTGGCGCCGCGACTGTTGCCGGATCGACGCCCACCAATGGAATCAACCGCCCAGCGTGTTTATCAAGCGGTGTTGCATATCGAAGCGGGGAGTTTCGCCGATGGGAAATTGTTACCCGAGGTACTTGCTCGGGCTGGCGGTCGCATGCATGTCGAGCGCGTTCAACGCAGTTCCGGTGACTTCGTGCTGCGGTTTCCCACGTTAAAGTTGCAAGCGGGAGATGGCTTGTTTGTGCAGGACACCCGTGAAAATATTAAAGAGTTTGAGCAGGTCCTAGGCGTCAAGCTGCACACTACGCAAGTCGCAGATCGAGTTACCGGTAAAATTGATCGAGAGTCCGAACAGGATCGCGAACAACTGGCTGAGGTGGTTGTATCCGACCACTCCAGTCTAGCCGGTCGAACCTTGCGTGATGCCCGCTTTTCCGATCACTACGGCGTCGCGGTGGTGGCCCTGCATCGACAGTCAGTCGGTGAAATACTGGATCGTGATTTGATTGATGTGCCATTGATGAGTGGTGACGTCCTGCTGGTGCAGGGTCCGCAACCCAAGGTTGCAGAACTCAAATCTGATCCTTCCATGTTGGTGCTCGATGGACGCGCCGATCTCCCACATACTCAGAAGGCGCCGCATGCCTTGCTGATAATGCTGCTGGTAGTGGTAGCAGCGGGTACTGGTATTATTCCAATTTATGTGGGTGCGCTAATTGGTGTAATAGCGTTGTTGTTTACTCGCACCTTGCTGGTTAAGAATCTCGGGCGCGCTCTCAAAACCGATGTGATCCTGCTGATTGCTGCCAGCCTCGCATTGGGCAAGGCGGTGACCGATACGGGTATTGCCAAAGCACTCGGTACCTTTATCGCGACGCATGCTGCGGCGCTGCCGCCCAGTGTCACCTTGGCAGTGCTGATGGTGGTGATGGCGCTTTTGACCAATTTCGTTTCCAATAATGCTGCTGCAGCTGTGGGTACGCCGTTGTCTGTGTATGTGGCGCAGCAACTTGGTTTGTCAGCTGAACCATTCGTTCTGGCAGTGCTGTTCGGTTGCAATTTGTCGTTTGCTACGCCAATGGGCTACCAGACCAATATATTGATCATGGCTGCGGCAAACTATCGTTTCAGTGATTACATCAGGGTCGGGTTGCCGCTAGCGATCATGCTGGCAGGGATTCTGTCTTATACGCTGTCGGCTAGGTACTTCTAGCGACTAGCGCAGGTCGTTATCTATGACAGTGTCGCTGACTTTGTCGTAATTGGTGTGCATGGTGATAGGTATGTCAGATTGCGTATTGAGTGACGCAATCTGTGTGCGTAGCCGCTTCGCCTCGACATGGCGGCGAACCATGCTAGGCACCAGCACGATGGCAGCAACAATGCCGCCAGCTGCAAAGCACACGGCAATCACCACCGCCAGCGAAGCTTCCACTCGCCACAAGTAAATTACAATGGTAACTATGTTGGCGTTCTGTACGGCGAACACCGTGGCCAGTACGATCAGAGTCAGAACGAATAGGGTACGCATGAAGATTCCCGAAATAGGTGGTTAATTGTCAATTTAGTCAATTTATTTCAGGCTGTAGCTGGCACCCGTGTGGGTCGTTGACGCAGCCACACTTCAGTTAAGATTTTTGGTGTTGGCGCTGTTACTGTTGTGCCATCCATCAGCGAGGTTTCAGCGCGGCGTCGGCGTCGACGATCAATTGATAACAACTTATCGACCGGCCGCTTGCGGGCACCTGATGCGGTGATGATGCGCTCATCCGCAATGCCAAGCCTGATCAGCTCATTGGCAACGGCACGGGCACGCTTGCTACCTAGTCGTTTGTTGTGGTCATCACTACCGCTACCAACAGTAAAGCCGCGAATCCATAATAAGGCATCAGGATTGCGCCGCAATACTTGCGCCAAGCTGGTCAGTTTGGGTGCGTCTTGTTCGCGGATGCGAGCGCTTCCTTGGTCAAAAAAGAAAGTCAGCCGGTCGCTATTGGGTGGCGATGCTGACGTACGTTTGCGACTGATTTTACCAGACGCTACTTTTTTAGTGCTCATTGTCACTTTCTTCCGTTTGTGCGGTACTGATAATGTGCCGTCTATACATTACCAAACCCAACAGTACAGGAGTTATCATAACAGCGGCTAGGGTCAAACTCACCCAAGTTGGTATTAAGTGTCTTGCTCAGGTTGCTATTTGTTGTAAGCACAAGCTTGCGGGTGTTTTTTTCCTGAAATTGCCACCTGCTGAAAGCCTCGCTGGCTTGCGTATCAAGTTGTATGAACTACATGATTGTTAAAGGGGCCCGTATATGGATGAGTTGAATCAATGGTTGGGTCAGTTCTGGGGCTTTTTTACCACAGCTGCTTTCCAGATTGGCACCGTCAGTATCAGTGTTTCTCATGTTGTCGGCTTCTTGGTAGTGGTACTCAGTTGCTGGTTGGGGGCCAGCCTGGTGGAACATGCCATCGTTCGAGTATTGACTCATCGGTTTGCCATGCCTGGCGATCAATCAGCCGGTTATGCCATTGGCAGGTTATCGCGTTATGCAACTTGGATTGTCGGTGGATTCATTGGCTTGCAATTGGTTGGTTTTAATCTGTCAAACCTTGCGATCATCGGTGGTGCGTTGGGTATTGGTATCGGTTTTGGTTTGCAGAATATAGTCGGCAACTTTGTTTCCGGCATTATTCTATTGGTTGAGCGTAGCCTTAAGGTTGGCGACTTTGTAGATCTGGCTTCCGGGGTACGTGGCACGATTACGGAGATTGGTGTGCGCTTTACCCGGGTTACCACCAATTCAAATGTCGATGTGATTGTACCGAATTCTGAATTCACCAATGCGCGTGTGACCAACTGGACACTTGACAATCAATATCGCCGTATCAATGTGCCATTCAGTGTTGCTTACGGGTCAGACAAGCAGTTGGTGCTTGAGGCGGCATTATCAGCCGCTAACGCAATTACGCACACTGTTGAGCATGAAGGACGCAAGTCAAAATTATGGTTCACGAAATTCGGTGATAGTGCGTTGGAATTTGAGTTAGTTGTCTGGATTGGACCTGGTGCGGTGAACCGCCCGGGTTCGGTGTTGTCAGACTACCTTTGGGCAATTGATGATGCGCTGCGTGAGCGCGGTATCGAAGTACCCTTTCCACAACGAGATCTGCATCTGCGTTCGGGACGATTAGAGATTGCGGCGGATAAGTCATTGCAAGTGGTAAGGGATTAGCCGTGACTGAAGCAGTTTAGTTTTCTGGCGGGTAAATATTTGCTTGTGTATAAGCAAATGAGGGCTTTATGAAAATACTTTTAAAAGTTACGCTGCTGTTACTGTTGTCATCGCCGCTCTACGCTACGGACACGATGAGTGCCGCTAGCAATAAGGAGATCGCGGTTAAATTTTTTACTGCGGCCTTCATTGATAAGGATCTGGATACGGCGCGATCCTATTTGAGTGATGACTATATTCAGCATATTCCGAACATCAAGAATGGCTCGCGGGCGTTTTTTGAGTTCGTCACTATGATGAAGGAGCACAATACAGAGTCTAAGTATGAGATCAAGCGCGCCATTGCTGAAAATGATTTGGTGGTGTTGCATATCATGTCCAAGCCAAAACCAGGTGGCCCAACCTTGGCTGTCATAGAAATCTTTCGTGTCGCAAACAGCAAGGTGGTTGAACACTGGAACGTGAAACAGGAAGTGCCTGATGTTGTGTCGGTCAATGGCAATTCTTTTTTCTAATTCAACCCGAATATGTTCTTTTGGTTTTCGATGACGTGTATGCGCAGAATTTGTTTTGTATTACTTGGCCTTTGTATGGTTGCTATTATTCAGGCAACACAGCCACGGCCCGAAATGCAATCGTCACCGTTCCGACCTGTGTAATAGCATCCCACCGATATCATTGAGCACAATCACTCCATCAGTGAAAACCAAGCGATATATCTGTGAGGTGGTTCCACAAAACTGAACAGTTAGACGCGCAGGATTAAGTGTGGCGTTGCGATTTAGGCCGCCTGCGCGAGCGGCAGTAAGGTGAAGTACACGTCATCGGGCGTGCGCCGGTCAAGGGCGG
>JBFXCU010000039.1:0-10576 GCA_050181835.1 Steroidobacteraceae bacterium
AAGTCGGAGATACCCTCTATGATGACCAGGTAACAGGCCTGCATGCCCGCCGTACCGGCAAGAGAATTTCCTACTATCTATATTTCCGCACGCAATCGCGTTTAGAGCGCCGCCCAAAGGTGGGAGATCACGGGGTTATCACCCTACCACAAGCAAGGGAGATCGCTCGCAAATGGCTTCTAATGAACTCACAGGGCCTATCCGTTAAGCCAGGGGTAACATCCGCCGATAAATTGACATTGGCTGATCTGCATGAAAAATGGCAAAAAGAACACAAACCTAAACTAAAGCGGGGATCCCAAATGGCTATGGAAGGATACTGGCAAAGGAACATTCTGCCAGTGCTCGGCAAGCATAGGGTTTCAACCATTGAACGGCGGCCCATCGCTGAAATGCTTGAGAAAATTGCGGAGACTCGCCCTACCACCGCCAACCGCGTTCAGGCCTTATTAAGCAAAGCCCTGTCACTGGCTGAAAGCTGGGAGATGCGGCCACCCAAATCAAACCCATGCAGCACTATTCCCCGGAGAAAGGAAAGCAAACGGCAGCGCCACCTAAGCCTCGACGAACTGCAACGCTTTGGCGCAGTCCTAACGGCTTGGGATAATGGAAACGATTGGCAGCGGCGCGCCAGCGCCTTCTATCGGCTCTTGCTCTTAACCGGCGCTCGAAAGAATGAGATTGCCACGGCGAAACGGGAGTGGATAGATTTTGAAAATCGTTTATTGCGTTTGCCGGATAGCAAAACCGGTAAGAAAGAAATACCGCTTTCTATGCCAGCACTCGCAAGAATCCGGGTAATGATCGAAGAATGCCCAAAAAGCGAATGGTTATGCCCGGGCCGCCATCCTTATGCGCCAATAAAAAATGATTGGAATACCTGGAAGGCCATCATGAAGGAATCGGGTATTAAGGATTTCAGGATTCACGATCTGCGCCACAGCTTTGCCAGCATAGCCTTATCTTATGGTATTGATCTCATGCAAATTGGTCAAATCTTAGGGCACCGTGATTCTTCCTGCACCGAAAGATATACCCATTTAATGGATCACAAGAGAAGCGAATCTGTTAACGCTATCTCCGGCACCATCGAGCGGTTGATGCTCCCTGCCCCCGTCATCGTTGGGGCAAATATTTTGGCAGAGGCAAAGATACCGGCCATTGTGAGCTAGAATTTGCGCACGGGTTTTCGCTGTATCCATGGAACTATCAAAGATCGGTAAGGCAATAAGGCAAAAATCACTCGTCGTCTTGCCGCTCGAAACGCTTGCGCAAGCGGTTAGCATAGTCAGAATTAGGGTCAGCGCTAAGAGCTCGATCCACTTCATGGGCCTTCTCCACATTCGCTAGAGTGAGAGCTAGGCCGTCCGCGATAGTCTTAGCTTTGCCGAGCTCGATAAGTTGACGGTTGCCAAGAAACATTGCTAATTCAGCAACCGCCTTCAAAACAGCCGTAATAAGGCCAAGCCAGGCCATTGGCTTTAGGAGGGTGTGCGCTTATTGAAAATCGAAAACATTTCCAGGAAGCGGATCACCTTGCCAAGGATTTCGTCGTCCTTGGTCGAAGGGGTCAAAACCACAATCATCGAGGCAGCCGTAATAACGGCTCCGATAGCAGCCAATACTTCGGTATAGTGCTCAAATAACCAATTCATAGTGCCCTCACTTTACGGTGTTATAGAAAGCGTGTTTGCCAATGATCACCGCAGGCTCGTGATCTGCCTCCCCAGGTTTTTTCCAGGAAGGCGGAAAACCATCGCTCAACACATGGTAATGGGTCGAGCCTTTGGTGTTATCGACAAGCAATCCTGCAATTGCAACCTTAGCGACAGCAATGCACTCATTGAAAAATAGATCGGTGCCCTTAACGGCCAGGATTTTCTCCCGGTTCGGATCATTATTATTCCAGCAAGAAAACTGCCATGGCCGCAAACAAGTTGCTTCCAGCGTTATCCCATTGCCAAATAGGTGTGAAAATTGATGGGCCGGGCGTTCCTTTTTAATCGCCTGGACTTTCCGAAAACGATTGAGAATCACATTGGCCACGGCAACTTTGCCCTCGATGTTTTCACCCCGGGCTTCGCCGTAAATAGTGCGGGCCAGAATATCTAAATCTTTACTCACGATTCCGCCAGAATCGATAAAGTTTTACAGCGTCATGGACAAGCCGGATTGCCACTACCACGCAAGCCAATATAACCGTAATTGCCTGGGCGAAAGTAGCCACATCAGTAAGCTGTGAAATTAGCAGGCCTGTCCCGCCAATTGTATAGCTGGTTGCGCTGTCAATGGTTTGCTGTTTCATAGATTCCCTCGTCCGCACGAATGCTGCCGATTTTGATGCAAATATTCTATGCACATCAACCTCCTTCATTAGCTGTTTTTCAGACCGTAATATTCCGCTTCGCCTGTTATATTTCCAGGGTTGAGGTAAAATCTAACCGCGTCGATAATGTTTGCTGCAATCGAATAGCTCCCTGCACCGGAAATAGATTTGCCATTCGGGCCATTCAATGAGCCAACGAAAGTAAAGCTTTTATGCCTTGAAGTTGATCTAACGTCGTGTAACGTGATTTCTAGATCTACCACATTCGTGGCGCTATTTTCAACGCCAACAAATAATTCAATGGTGGTTTGATTAGGAAAGCCTGTCTCGGTAACTGTAGGTATTGTTTGATAATCCGCCGTGCGCCGCACGAAGTAATAATTGGCGTTTGAAACATAGCTAGAGCCATTGTTTGCGCTGAATCGCATATAAAGTCCGGTGCCAGCGCCAGCAGGCGATCTAACCCCTCTCAAGAAAATCTTTATGGTTTCATAGGCCGAAGTAAAACCAGCCGTGATATCGAGAGTGGCTTGATTGGTGACGGAAACCTTCCCCAAGCGCACATAGGAGCCGCCTGGAAGATTAGTTAGCTGGCTGCCATCAACAGCCGGAAGCTTTGCGCTGCCGTCAAGCTTCACCAGGTTGCCAGCCGAAGTGCCAACGCCGCTCGCCAGTTTGGCATCGGTAACGTTCGCATCCAGGATCTTAGCGGTCGTAACTGCGTTGGCTCCCAGCTTATCCGCCGTTACCGCGCCGTCATTGATTTTCGCCGTAGTGACATTTGCATCCAGGATCTTCGCCGTGGTGACGGCATTATCGCCAATTTTACCAGCCGTTACCGCGCCATCATTGATCTTCGCCGTGGTGACGGCATTATTAGCAATCTTGACCGTGGTAACTGTATTGTCGGAGGGTGTGCCAATTGGCAATGTTCCCCCGATTTCAACCTCAATATTATCGGTGCCAGAATTCGGCGCGCTTGCGAAAGCGAGCGTAGTGCCGGTTACGCTGTAGGTGTTTTTTTGCTGATATTCGCCATCAACATAAACCCTGGTATTGTTTTCATTGCCGGGATCAATGGTAAGAGTGAAGTCTGTTTGTGATCCTGTGCCGCTAAAGCGGTTGATTGTCGGCTCAATCGCCAGGCCATCAACAGCAGCAAGCACGTCATTGGCAGCCGATGTGGCGGCAGCAGCCGAAGCAGCAGCCGAACTCTCTGAAATAGCGGCAGCGGCAGCCGAAGCAGCGGCAGCGGCAGCCGAAGATGTTGAAGAAGTAACTGCGCTTTCAATCTGTGAAACAGTTAGGGTCGTAATAGTCATGTCGCCATCGGCATCAAACGCTAGGATTTTATTGGCCCTAGTGGCGGCGGCAGGTAAAGTAGTAATGATAGTGCTTGGATCGGTATCGGGCACGGTAAGCGCGCGCGCCATCCTCCGTTCTTGCTGTTGTAAAATTGCAAATATTTTATCGAGATCGGTGTTCAGCGATGTGATATTGAATGGGCCGCTGATAGGAAAATCGTCGCTTCGTTCGCTTGGAACATCCCGTAAAATCGTGATCGTCGTGTTGGTGACGCTAGAATCTAAAACCACCTGCCCGCCAGCAAAACCACCAGTCGTTCCAGCGTTCCCTGTTATGATGTAATCTTCGGAGCTTATAAGCAGAGCGCCGTTATAAACTTTGATATCGGTCGAAGAAAAAAATGTAAAAGGAATGACGAACGTGTCATCGGGAGTACCGCCGACAGCGTATTGGACAATAGGATCTTCATCAGGAATTATGACATGCGGATCGGGCATCCGGCGAGCCTCCTAGCATGGGAGAATCACCGCCTATTTCCTATTTCTCAATGCACATCATTGCCCTACCGCAGCGCCAACATCAGGCGCTCTATCCGGCTCTGTCTTACCCGGCCTCCACCAATAGCGTTGCTTGCGTTCTTTCATAGCCTTTTTCTCTTGCTGGCGAAGGCGCTGGTAGGCTTTGGGGTCAAGGCGCATATCAAGCTGATCCAAAACCATGCGCTGGAATGCTAATCCCCAATACCAGAATTTTCCTCCTGGCATATATTTTCCGGCAAAACGAAATGCTTCTTGTGAGAAATTTGTATCTTTTCCCTTCACTAGCTCTTGAACATTGCCCACAGTTAATTTGCTAACATCATCAAGAAAATCAACAACCGGCCCAGCAAGAGAAGCCCAGAATCCTTTACCAAATCGGTTTTGATCTGAAAAAATAAAATCACCGAAAAGAGAAAGCCCGCCGCCCTGTAGGAACGCATTGCCCCAAAATCTTTGATCCGACATATCCATGGGATCACGCCCGCTTTGGATTTCCTTCGCTTGAAAGGCGAGGCCGCCAAAAATGGCGGATCCGATCACAACGTTGGTAAACATTTTTGCTTTATTAAACCCGCCTACCCGTGAATTGACAGCGTTAAAAAGCTGCATATGCATTAAAGTTAATGGAAAATTCTTGAATAAGCCGAAGCTGCGTAAAGCTTCGCCAGAAATTGTTCCTGGTTTGCCTTCGCCTAGAATTGCTGCTCTAACCCTCGGGCTTGATTCAATCACGGCAATTCTTTGAAGGCTAAGCTCCATGTTTTGCAGCCGGGTGGCAGCTTCCATCCCAAGTTTTTCATCGGTCATGACTTTAAATGGATCCACGTATTTTGCACCGTTGTGTGCAACAAGCGGCTCGGCTTTCCTAATAACATCCCAATAATTGGATTCAATACCAAAACGGGAGAGCTCCGATTTTAGCTCGGCAGGAAGCTTATCAAAGCTGTTTGCTGATTGACGGTGCAGAAAGCTATAGAAATCCATACCAAAAACATTTTTCCCGCCTTGCGTCCATGGGGTAAGAAGGGTAGCGCGCATGGTGGTATCGGCCACACGCCGCGTCCATTCCGGCCCTGTCACATCACCAACAAAGCGGGCCAGGCCGCTGGCAGTCTGTGTCCAGCTATCCGCACCGAGCCCTAAATGTAAGGCAAGCTGCTGATCTTGTTTCATAGCCCCTTTAAGATTAAGCACTAAATTACCTAGGACTTTAGTTTCAGGCAGGCCAACCATGCGGCGCGCAATTCGCTGTCCATTGAGATCTGTGATAGCGGAAAGAAACGCTCTTTGCAGCAATGCCCCGGAGAGCAAGTTTCGGCTACCGGCCAGCAATCCAGCGCCAAAGCTATTGACCGGAATAGAATTAGAGCCGGAGAGAGTTCCATAGGTAGTATCTATTGTATGCCCAAGCGTTTTTTGGTATTCGGAAGATATATAGCCGCGCCAGTTTTTCGGAACAGGCTTTTTAGCGTTTTCAATGGCGATAAAATCTTTGAAGTAACGCACCATTGCCTTCGGATTTGGCCCGAATTTCTGCATAAGACCAATATCCCGGCTCATGCTATGGACATATCCAATCATTACATTTAATGGATCTGCCACTCCGAATTTCTGATTATAAGCAATCCAAGCATCGCCATCCTTGAATTGCAACATTCTTGCATCCGACCGCCTGTTACCAACCGACCGGCCACCGAGAGCGCCAGGCGTTTTATCAATCATGCCATGTGTGCGGATCGTTTGATAGGTATCGCGCAAGAGCGTGCGCAGCTCGACATCCGAAAGCGGCTGGCCGGTATCGAAGTCAAGCATCTTATCCCGGTTAAGCAGCGGCATAATATCATCGATCCATTGATCCGGCGCCACACTGCCAATCTTCACTGGATCATGGATATGGGGCATTGCCCAATCGTCCTTCCATTTAATGGCGTCTCCCGAGTAGCGATTAAATTCTGTCCAAAGATATTTAGCCGCCGCCCGGAATCCTTCGGCCATTTCTTTTGCCGTTTCTATGCCGGTATTCTGCCCATGCAACTCCCGCACCACATCATCCATGCCAGCGCGCGGACGGCGAATCCCGGCAATCCTGGGCCGGTATGTGCTTAAAAGATCATTCATCATTTTAAAAGCGCGATTTTGATGGATTTCTTGCAGATTTGATACGGGTGCGGATCTACTATTGCCACCCCAAGGATCCATATCCATTTCTGATAAAAGCCAACGATTTCCATCTCCTTTGTATTGCGTCTTATTAGCCATAAGCTCGGCTTGACGGTTAAGCGCAATTTTGGTTTGCTTGGCTTTCCGGGACTTATCAGCGCTGATTGCTTGCAAAGCTTGCTTAGCGGCTATCTCTTCCGCTTGCTCCGGGTTCATGCCGCGCCGGTTTTTTTCTTCGTAGCGCCGCACCCGTTCTTCAATTTCTGCCGCTTGCTCTTTGCTAAGCTTGCCTGTTTCCACCTTGCCCCTGATACACTTGATTACGCTCATAACAAGGTTCCTTCTACACAATCAGTTAGTTCCGCCACCAAGTTTTTATCGGCTTCCAATTCCTCCATAATCTTGCCCAAGCTTTTCTTCGTGCCCATATCATCGACCGGCACGGTCGTATCCTTCGGCAATCGGCCATCTTCGGCAATCTCCTTCACATCGGCAATCAATTGATCAAGCTTTTCCGGCGGCTGATTTTCTAATAATTCGTGCTCGGCCCTTATTTCCGCAGGTTCAAGAGAGCGTGGGTTGTCAACCAGCGATCCGCTGTCGCGAGGCGTATTGATTCGCTCCATACGGTCATCAATTGATTCTCGGACAGCCCGGAGAAATTCTCTAGTGGCGTCACCGGGCCTGGCTCCGTCTTTGAGCTTTCGGGCAGCGTCGGTGAGGGCGTCGGAGATTGGCCCTTTTCGGCTAGCGAGCTTTTGGACGAGATTTGCGACTTTGGCATCTTCGGTCATCCTTTCTAAATTCGATTCGCGGGAGAGCACATTGCCCGCCCCTTCAATACGATCTGCCTGATTCACCAGGGTGGAAAAAACCTGTTTATCCTTTTTCAGGGCTTTAAGGGAAGCATCCATTACTTTGGCCCGCTCGGCAAACAGGCTTTCCGAAATAACCTCATCGCCAAAAAGCGTGCTTTGCTTTGTGCTAGTGACTTCGGTATCGGCCACTTGGCGCACGATTGTTTCCGCCTGAACAGCGTTATCCGGTTTGACTTTATTCAATACCCGGATTGCTGCTTCTTGAAACTTAGGATCAGAAACGATGCGGCCTACAATAGCCCCATAATTTTCCGGCACCAGGCCATTGACCACCATCGAGAATGGTTCATCGGCGAGCTCGGCCAAAGCCCTTCCCTGCCGCACCAAGGCGCTGGTAGGGGGCAAGGGAGGCAGATTGGCATCCCGGGCCGAGCGTAAGATTTTGGCAGCGTCGATTGGGGTGCCGGTGCCTTCCGCGATGTTCTTTAAAGCGGCATGGCGGCGCACCATCTCCGGCGTCCAGCCATCAGCCTCGCGCAACACTCTTGCATTAAGATAGGCATCAGGAAATCTTTTGGCTAAAGCTAGGCGTTGATGACCATCGGCAATGAATCTTTTACCATCAGCGCGCTCATAGACTAAAGCGATCCCTGAAAAATCTTGCTGCCATTGATCGACACCCTTGAGCCGGTCGGTAACGCCAAGTTCATCCCCGCCCTGCTTAAACTGGAATGTTTTGGCGTCAACCTCAACCGTTGCTGGATCGACACGCTCAAGGCCTTCGACATAAGGAGGTCTGGTCTTATCTAGGATTATACCTGGTTCAGGAATTGGCCCATCTTCATTCAAAGCCTTCATCGCTTGATCATAGTTTTTAATATGCTGCTCCGGTAGTCCAGTCGGGTTAGCCGGTGCTACCTTTTTCTTTGCCCATTTATAAAATTCCTGTATCGTTTTTGCATCACCGTTGCTTTTAAAAAACACACTTCTATTGGCTTCAAGAGCGCCTGGGCCAATGAAGCTTGTAATTGGGGCCCTGGAATCTGCGTTAATCGCGTTTAGAACGTTAACAGCGCCCCTTGGGCCCAGGAAGTGGGCAATGTATAGGCTAGTATCATCAACGGCTATCCCAGCGGCTTCTAATGCGTTTTGGCTGCGCTTTGTATAAGCCTTGAATTGCGTCTCTTGGTAGGCCTCATTAAGCCGTGGATCAGGCTGGCCTTCGATGATAGGTGGAACCCCGGTCTCTTTAGCCAGGTCATTCCATGTGCTATCGATGAATTGGTATTTGCCGGTAGCGCTGGATGTGGCTGCTTTGGCCGCTATATTTCCGCCGCTTTCTGCTTGGGCCACACGGGAAGCATAGGAGCTGGGATTATCTTCGTTTATGGTTTCATGCGCACGTTCATGCACTATTGCCGTGGTGCGCTCGGCTGGCGTCCCCGTGTTGCGAAGGGTGCGTAGGTAGTTGAATCCCTTTTTTACGCCAATAGTGCCGCCAGCAACACCAGCGCCAAAAACAGCAGCGCCAGTAACGTCCGTGATAAAATCACCCACATCCCGCTTAAATCCAAGCTCGCTTGCGACAGTTCGCTTGTATGGCTCGGATAAGATCTCAACGGCGGAATTCAATGCGGCTTCACGGGCGACGAAAGAAAGCCCGCCCGATTCAGGGCCAAGTAGTAGCGATCCAACTGTCACGGCCACGTTGACAGGATCTTGCGCGCCAGCGACCAAACTCCCAGCAAATCCAGCCAGGCTCGCCGATAGGGTGTTGTAGTCACTTGCTAGGGCCCAATCCTGCTGAGCTGCCCTTGCCTTATCATAAGCCCGCTTCTTGATCTCTTCGGGGTTGATGGGCGTGAAACCAGGAAACTCATTCTTGTTTCGGTCAAGAAACTCATTGATCATGGCCACTTGGGTAGAAGAGTTGCCCATATTCGGGCCGTGATATTTCATGCTGTCAAAGTAAACCGGGTTAGCAAAACGCTTGCCGGTGCGCTCTTCAATATCTTTCAGCACAAGCTCGTACTCATCTCGGATGGCGTTCTCTAGTGCGCCTACATTACGAGTGCGCATCGTTTCATCATAGGCCAAGGAGAAGGCTTCGCCCGTTTCCGTAGGTGGCCGCTCCGATGGTGTCCGAAGGGCGTTACCAAGCTGATCTTGGTTCTTATAGGTGAACATCAGTTGGCCCCGGCGAAGGTCTTTAGGTTGAGCTCTGCCGGGATCGGGCGGCCCCATTTATCCTTGCGGATCTGCCCGTTTTGATCAGCAAGAAAAACAGTCTGTCCATTAAGGGTATCACCAATGTCGATTTTCAAAATATACCGACCATCGCCAGCCCATTCCATGATCCCGCGATTGTGAATAAGGTCAGCCGTGACTTCCTTGCCATTTAAATGCACCAAGCGATACCCTCCCGCTGCCGCCCGGAATGCGTCATAATCCATAGATTCGACTAGGCTGCTAAAGTCGCCCTCACTCATCCCGCGCCTTGGCACAATGGTTTTGATGCCGTTGAATTCTACCACCCCGCCCGTCACCATATCGATTGAGCGCTTGAAAACGTCGTTTTGCTCGGCCATCGATTTGCTGGTGATACGGGGATCGCGCTTGGCAATATCAGCATGGATAGCAAGAGAGGCCTGATATACCGCGTTGCGCAGCGTGTCATCGCCCTGTAGAGCCGTCCCCACATGATCGCGGAAGGTATCCGGGTAGAATTCCCCGCTGCCCAAAATATTCTTATCGGCCTGTATAGCGAGGTCCCCCAGCAAGACTTGGCGCGCAACTTCCGGCGCGTCGTCTGATATTGCCATTGCCAGGGCCATCGCAGGACGCTCTTGCCCGAGTTGTCGCATGGCACGCAAAGCAAGATCATGGCCAAGGCCTTCTTTGAGACTGCCGTAGAGTGCGATCTTGCCTTCCGAATCCATCCCATCGAAAAGCCGGATCAATCGGTCTTTCTCGGCTGGAACAAGGGGGTTGGATTGCGCGCTCATCAGATTGTCAATCTTCGCCACATCCTGGGCCCGCTTTTGCAGCGTTGCCGGATTGGCAGGATCAATCGCATCAAAGGTTATCAAGCCCCGCTTTTGAGCCACTTGCAAAGTGTCGCCGCTATCTACAGCCGAGATCGTTTGCTTGTAGATCGCATCCATCTTTTCCCGAAGCCTTAGCGTGTCCCCTGTTTGGTTGGGAGCCGCCATGGTCTCGGCCAAAGCCGCTTCTTGCTCCTGGGGAGACAAAAGCGAAAACTGCCTCATGGTGGTGCGAGCGGCTAAAGCCGCTTGGGTATCTGAAATCAAGCTAGCATCGCCGGTAGCTTGGGCAATCCGTAGGACTTGATCATCCTCCATCGCATAATTCTCACCAGCCCACCAAACCGCTTGCGCATCTTTAACCTGCTTTTTTGCAGCTTCTTG
>JBFXCU010000040.1:0-9907 GCA_050181835.1 Steroidobacteraceae bacterium
GGAAGGCTTTTGGTGCCGCAAAACCACAAGCGGCCTTCATGAAAAATCGCCGTGTTCGCATAACCGCGCACGCTGGAAAAAACCTGTTCATCCCAATTGGTATCCGCTCCGATCAGCGTTCCGTTGCCCGTTCCTGTTATATTGATCGCCGTGCCCGCCGTGGCATTGGCGGCAGAGCTTGCCAGCTTCACGCTATTGGCATCTACCTTGATAATATAATAGGTATTCGTGCTGGTAAGGCCGCCAATCAAGCTGCCGCCGCTGGTGTAAACAACAGCTTGCCCCGTCACATAACCATGATCCGTCACCGTCAAAATCTCGGTTGTGGTATCTACCGCAGAAATTTCCCCCGGCAGTGTGCTTCTTACAGTTCCCGTCAAATGCGTGCTATCGGTAAAGGCAGTGATCAGGATTTCCTTGCGCTTCCAACGGAATATGGTGCCATTATGGCCGCTTTCAAACGCCGGAGCCGAGGCCGTAAGGGTAATGCTGCCGCTTAAAGCGCTTGGGGTTATTGTAATTGGATCATCGACAAATTTATAATAGGGCTGGAATTTAATCGTGCCCGCACTGTTTTCCTCGAAAGCAAAATTTGAAAGGGTGAACGTAGTGGCTCCCGTTCGCAAGATTCTTTGCATCACCATATCGGGGTGGCAGACAACCATCGTATCTGCCGATTGCGCGGTATAAAGCCTAGAAAGCTGCGAAGTTGACCAAGGAGTGCTTGTTAGAGTGGTTGCTAAAACACCATCATCCGTAAAAATATCGACCCGGGTATTAGAAAACCCAAAGACATAATCTTGGTCTTGGCCGAATGAAAAGGGCTTTAGGATAGTATCGGGCTGCAAGAGATCAAGATATTTTGACCCAGGGCGGCGGCGGATCGCACCGGAATCAAGTTGAGTGAAATTCCGAAGCCGGGCAACCGACTTATTATAAATTTTCGTATCCTCGCGTGTGAGCAATAGCGGATCAATCTCGCCGCCGTTGAAACTATTTTGCGCGATGCGTAGCTTGCGCATGATCAGTACCCATCATCGCGGAATCCGCCATTGGTACGATCACTGCCTCTTACTTTTGCAAAACGGGTTAAGCGAATCCGGCGCGTGGTTTGTGATTGCGAATCAATAGTCGCCGCCTTTTGCATCCACTTTTCCCCAAGTTTTTCATATTTTTCCACTAAATCAGCATCACGCGCTAAAGCCCCGCCAAGCATTCCGGCAAAGTAAAAAACAAAGGCTTGCGTGAAATAAGGCAACCATTCCGTAGGATTCGCCTTATAAATATAATCGGCAACGATCACATCATTCACATCAGAATCGGAGAAAATTTTTCCATCATATCTGTCGTAGTTAATGGGAACGTCGTTGCAAGTGACGGCTTGCAAGCGTAAAAGATCAGCCGGAAGCTCATAGGCCGCTGTCCATCTCCCCACCGGCTCGGCTACTAAACGGTCAAGCTCGGCTTGCTTCATAGCAAAGCGCCATGGCTTATCTGTTAAAAGAGCCTCAACTAAACCATCATAAATTTGCGTGCAAAACAACGCTTCTTGAGAATCATCGTCGGTGAAGGATGTGATGGGATCGGCCCCGATAAGAGCCAGCGCGCGATTTGCAACCTGTTCTTTGGTCAGGGCCATCTAACATCCCAAGATAGAATAAGGGCGGGAGCAATGAAGCCCCCGCCCGTTTAGCTTTAAGCAGCTACTAGAACCGAAACGCCAGCGACACGAGAGCCGCCCGGAGTACCGGAAACAACGCACGACAAATACTGCCCAGCCGCAACCACGTTGGCTGCCGAGGGAGACGCGCTATCGATATCGCCCGCCGCCGAGCCGGAAGCAGTAACCGTAACTACACCGTTGGTAATATTCGTGGTGTTGATACGGAAGGTGCAAACAGCATCATTGGTCGTAACCGCACCAGCGCGCAAGACCGTGTAGATCTTGGTGATGGTGCCAGCTTTCGGAAACGGGAAGAGCTGATAGGTACCGTCCGTTAGCGAGAGCTCATCGGTCATCACATACTCATTGACATAAGTTTGCGTGACGGTTGAGAAACCCACGGTGGTTACGGTTGCAGCGCCAGTTGCGGAATTTACCACATAGGCATTAATCGCAGGCGTTCCATCAATATCACCGCTCACAAAGATAACATCGCCCTTCGTGAGAAGGTTGGTGACAGAGTTGAAATACCCAGATGCAGCAACGGTCGCCAGGGTGTCGTTGGTGACGTAGTGATGGATGCCTTTTACGCTTCCATCGCCCGATCCAAGCGCGCCGCCGTGTTCGAGAGTTCTAAAGCCAGTTATATCAAAAGTCATAGTTCAATCTCCTTTAGGATAGAACGTCAGCGGTGGCGATTTTGTAGACGCCATTATTATCAATCAAACAGGAGCCTTGCGACATCATATTGTTGATAAAATGGGCTGCATAATCACCGTGCCAGGTAATATCGGAGCTCACTTCCGCGCCGATAGCATGGCCAATTGCCGAGCGGTGATAGAACAAGCAGGTGGTGCTCGTACCATCGTTGGCTAAACCGCCGTCCGTGGTGGACATGGGGATCCAAATAAACGAGAGCCAACGCTTGGCTTGTGTGCCGCGCGTATAAGGCATTTCGCTTGTTGGCACATAATCCTGGCTGGCAAATTCCTTCATTTGCAGCAAGTGATTCCACTGCGCCCAACCGACAATCGCAAAGCGGTTGCCGTCATCCGGGATATCGGCATTGCCGAAGGCCTGCATGATCGCGGTACAGTCAGTCAGATCCAAACCATCATTGAAGGTGCCGCCCGTAACCGAGGTGTTGGTTGTGGTTTCGGCAGCCGTAATGATCAGATCATCGGTCTTGCGGCCAAGAGCAAAAGCCCCGGCTTCGGCAAGGATGCGCCGCTCATCGATGTTAGTCTTGAGCTCGTCCAGCTTATCGCACCAATCACCAGCGTACCAATCCTGCAAGGTGCAGAGCGCGTTGGTGTGTTCGACGTTCATGGTCGGCACTTTGCCGTGACGGGTTTTCTGCCCGGCTACGCCTTTGCCGACTTTCTGGAAGGTAGTATCTTTGCCTTGGATGCCATTCTTAATGCGAACGGTATTCCGTAGCATGGTGCCCATGCGCTGATACGCGACATGAACCTCGCTCTCAAATTGCTTAGTAAAAGCAACATCAATAGTTGTAGACATGGAAAATAATCCTCACAATGGGGGTTAACAGCTATTCGCCGGTAAGCCTCCATTGCGAATCCCGGTAAGCCTTATGGGCCGGGTTTATGCAATTTCGGGCCGTGCATGCAAAAAGAAAGCCCCACTTAGGGGGCTTCCTCAATGCACAACGGGGAAATTGGCGGCTGGACTACTGAGGCGGCTATTGGGAACCCCCGCGCCCTTACGGGTAGCGGCGTCCAGCCATAGGTTATTTCTTGTTGGGGTAAAGCTTCTTCCAGGCCTGATCGACCTTTTCAATGTGCTTCGGATCGCGGCGCTGCGGATCCCAATATTTCGGATCCGACATCCAGCTTCTTACCACCGCATCGGTCAAAACGTCTTGACCGGTTGGGCCTGATCCATCAACAACGAAAGCAGGCGCACCCGCCTTTTGCATCAATTCCTCGATAGCGATCACTACCTCGGCTTTGGTCGATATTTCCGAGAGAGCGGCATAACCGCCCCGGCTGATATTAGCTTTCAGCCATTGGTCAACTCGCTCTAAGCGTTCTTTGCCTTTTTCGCCTAAACGTTTGGTTTCGGCTTCGATATCGGGAAGCTTGGAAAGCTCGCTTTCTATATAAGTGCCAACCAGCTTATCAAAATCATCTTGGCCCATGCCGGTTTCAAAAGCTAGGTTACGTGCGTAGGAAAGCAGGGGATCTTTTTCGTTCCACTCCCATGCTTCGGCTGGCACTTTTTCAGGCAAACGAAGCTCATACTTGTCCGGTGCCTCGGGACGCTTGGCGAAGCGGGTTTTTTCAAAATCCTCTTTAACCTTCTTTTCAAGGTCATCGGTGCGCATGGAAAGCTTTTTGCGGGTATCAGACCATGATTTAGCCATTTCCTCCACAAGAGGCTCGCCTTTTTCTTTATTCCAAAAGTTTTCAGGCAACCATTCAGGCCGCTCGGGGCCCGCTGGCTTTACCTCGCCCTTATCGCCGGGGGTGCTCTCATCATGGCTTGGCTGAATCGTCGGCTGCGCTGGCTTTGCTTCTGCTGCGGCTGCGGATCCGGCTTGGCCGCTCGGGGCTGTTGCTGCTTCGGGTGGCATTCGTACCTTCCTTTCCCTTGTTAGTCCTTTCCTGAATTATCCGAAATAAATTACGCATACCTTCCTGGTGGCGAAGCACTTCATTGGAAGCGCTATGCGGAACCACGGTATTAAGCGTTATTCCTCGAAGATAATCCAAGATTTTTATGCCAGCGGCCAGGGTAAACACGCCAGCAAACATAGAATTTAATTCATTTTCCGCGTCTATAGACCGGTTATAGCCGTCAATTCCCACACAAAATTCAATCGGTTTTTTCTCTTGCATGGGCGCTAATATACTGCAACTTTGCAGCAAATCAAGTAGGTTTTTGTTCAGTGCCCGCCATCTGCTGCGCTGCCTGTTGCAATTTCTGCATGATCTGCTTGATTTCTATTTTTGAACGCAATGGGTTTTTTGATACTTGATAAAGCTCGGCGAAGCGTGCTGCCACTTCCTCCGGCTTTGAAACCAGCGCCACCATTTCGGGGCCATAAAGCTCGCCGATGGTTTGGTAAAAATACCGCTCATTGTTGATATCATCAAAGCGCTGCGCTTTCGCCAAGGCAGCCGTGGGGCGGATAGTGATGTAACGGCCACCGATTCGGGGGATCTTGATTGCACCTTGTTTCCGGCGGATGTAAAGAACACGGCGCACCATAGGCTCAATGATTTCAGACATGATGCGGCCAAAAGGTGAACCAATCTGCCTAGCTAAATCTGCCATGCGTTCGGAAACTTCGGTAGCGCTCGGTGGCGTGCCCTCGCGCGGGCCTAGTGTTTCGTTGTAAAGAGCCTTACGCACATTATGCTGCATCTTCTCAATAATCATATCACCGACATCAAAGCGCCCTGGCGTTTCAAGCGGCTGTAAACCGGAGCTTCCAGGAGCCTTTGGAATGACAGTGCCGGGCACTAGGCGGACAGTATCGGGATTCAAAACCCCGTCATCATCTCCCTGCCACATGCCCGAGATGGCGAGCTCGGCATTTTCCAAGATTAACTGGTGGGTGAGATTCAGCGTCTTGATAGCGGGCATCGCATTCAGCAAAGGGCCACGGCCATAGACTTCGCCCGCCGATTTCGACCAGCGTCCTACGATCCAGGGGTTGGAACCTTCGCCCCTAAATTCTTCCTCGTAGATCAAATCCTCATATTGCTTCACGATCACGCAAAGCCGGTTTACTTCTTCGCTGCGGATCGACCAATCCCGATATGTAACGCAAACTACTTCGACTTCTTTTTCTGGCTCTCTATCAATTGCCTGCGAAAGCTCACTATTATTGATTTTAGCCTTGGGCCATTTTATTAGAAGATCGCCTGCGCGCATTTTGGGAGCATAAAACACCGCGCCAATTCCATCGAAAGGATCTTTTTCAAGCCAAATCTGCGTAAGCGGAACAGCCGTAAAACGTGCGGGCCGATCTGGCTCATCGTTTTCCTCAACTAAAATAGCTGCCGTGCCAACAGCGATTTCTAAAAGGGCTTCATATATTTCCTGATTAAAATTGCTGTGATTGATAACATCAAAAAAATCAGCCTCGATTTCCTCTAATCCTTTTGCAATGTTTTCTCTTTGATCGATGGGAACTCCAGGCCCGGCATCAAACTTCACCCAACGCATGAAGGCAGGGCAAAACCCGGATTGCATCCGGCTGGCAAATTCTTGGACGCCAACAACAGCCGTTTCATCAAATATTCGATCTGTCCGATCTTCGCCTTCGGTTTCGCCATAAAAACCTTCCCGCTGTAAAAGGGAATAATCATAGCAATCCTGCCAGCGATCTTCCCAATTCCGCCGCCGCGTCACGGCCTTACCAAAACGCTCTAATAGATTTTTGATCTTAGGATCTGAATTAGGGTTAATTATTTTTGCGCCTGGCGCGATTTGATCGCCGGAATAATTCATGGATTAACCTAGCGTTCCATTACCGCCGAGACCAAAGCCGGTATAGCCGCCGCCTAAAAGCGAGCGTTGCCCACGCAAACGGCGCATACGGGCTGCTTCTTCATCGGCTGCACGTTGTTCCGAATCGGCTTTTTCTTTAGCTACACGGGCAGCTTCGGCTGCGCGTTGCCGTTCTAATTCTGGATCAGGTTGTGGCTTCTTGGGTTTTGAAAATGGATTGCCCATCGGCATTCTCCTTGAAATTGCTCAAGTCGAACATCCGCTTGCCACCCATCTTCATCAATGCACAATAAAGCTGCCAAGGCGTAATAACGCGCCAATCCCGGATACCCACAAGCTCCTTCATGGCGCTCACGCAATAAAGAAACAACGGCGGCCATAACCTTCGGCCTTGGGCTCTCGCGTCGATTTCAACAAAGCGCCCGCCTCGGTCATTCACCGCCACGATAATGGCGTCTATGAAACGCTTTGGCACAAACTCAACAAACAGGCCATGATTGCTGGAATCGACTGTAACCCAGGCATCGATATCTTCCAGGTATCGGATCGCTAAGCAATGCCGGAAACCAGGCCGGGTAAAGTAATCCCACCAATTGCGCGGGCCTTCATCATAGAAGGCGATAATCCATCTGCCGGTTCTAAATACAGGCTCTTTCATTTAAACCCATCACGCCGCTTCCAAACACTTTCACGTTTTGACTTCTTGAGACCTGCCCGCTCCCATACGTTGAAACTCCGCTGCACAACTGTTGGCTTCATCGAGCTCTTGCCGACTGTAAGCGCGCGGCCTTCTCCGGCTCCCAGCATCATGTATTGCAGGGCATCGTGAACGTGGCTGAATTTGTTTTTGTTGGGCTTGTCGTCGTAACGCGCTTCCCCGGAAACCTGCATGCGCTTGTAATGATAGCCACCCCGGAACCCTTTACGCAGCACGCGGCAATCGGGATTTAAGAGCAAGCCCGGCATCCCATCGATAAACCGCGTTAGAGTGGCTTCCACGGCCTCTATCCGAAGGGCCACGTCATTGGATGGGGCCGGGTGCGCTATGATCCCCTTGGCCCTTAGAATGTCAAAGGGAGTGCGTTCATCGGTTTGGGCCCGAATGTCGCCAGCCGGATCGCCATAGATCTTGATTTCCTTGTGCCCGGGTAGGAGCCGGTTGAGCTCAACCCGCACTAGCTCGGCAAAGCGCGAAATGCCCATATCGGTCGCCACGATCTCTTTCAGCACCATCCAGCGGCCCGTGGGTAAGCGCTGGCCAATCGTTGCGGCTGGGGTAAGGCCGAAATCCATTCCCATGTAGAGGGGCAATTGCGGGTTGGGGCGCAAATCCTCTTTCGACGTGTGCCGCTCATCGATGTATTGGTTGTAGACTGGCTTGCCATCTTCGACGTGGCCCAGCCGGTTAAGCACATAAACATCGATCCAGCCCCGGCTTTTTCCTGTGATGATTTTCTTGTAATAATCGATGGTGACGTTCGGTGCGTTTTCACGCTCGGGATTAAGCTGATAACCCCGGATATTTCCCTCGCCATCGCGCGCTTCGACCATCGCGGGCGGCTGAATGAAGAAAGCCCAATCATCGGGGCGGATTAAGGTCATAGTTTCTTCCCTGGTCATGTAATCAGGTATCGGCGATTCGCCCGCCATAATCGGCCACCAATGATCATCCTCGGGTGCGTTTGTATCGGCCCATACTCCGTACCAGGTAGGCCCGCCATCTTTCATCGAGGGAAAGCGGCCAACGCGCATGGTGCAGGCATCGACAATGGACTTCGGCACTTCGCGCGCCTCATTGATCCATGCCCCGGTGAGCTCGAGCGATAGAAGTTTTTTCACATCCTCCGGGCGGTCAAGAGCAAGAAAGATAACCTCGATATCCAGCTCGCCAACTTGAATGCGATGGGTATAAGGCACCGACCAATTGAAATTTCCCCATATGCTTTCGGGGAACCAATCGAGCCAAGTTTTGATTGTTGTCGTTCGAAGCTGCGGATTTGTATTGCGCACCACGGCCCAGCGGGTGCGCCTCTTGCCATCTGGCCCAGGTTTTTGCTGGACGGCGCGATGAAGAATCTCGGCGCAACAGGCTACAGACTTGCCGGATCCAACCGGCCCGCGAATGCCACGAAAGAAAGAATCTGAAAGCATAAATTGCCGCAAGGTTTCTCCTGGCGGCGTGTATTTAAACTCGCCCTTCTTGCTCACAAAGCTCCCTTTCCACCATATCACGCACCACGGCGGATATGCTCTTATTGCCCTTATGAGCCAGCTTTGAAAGCGCCCGCCAATCGCGCCGCTCTAAATACAGGCGAATCTCGGCTCTATCTTCAAAAATGCGCGGACGTGCCATTGTTACTTTCCGTCCATGTATGAGTTCATGATATGATTAAACCTTGCTATTAAAGCCAACATGCGAATGCCGCTGATATTTGCCGCGTAGTAGCGTATCCGGTATTCATCGTCCTTATCGTTTAGCGCAAGAATCAATATCCTGTCACAAGGGTCGGTTTCTCCGCATAAATCGTTCAAAGCATCTTGTAAAGCCTTCGCAGGGGAAATAAAAGTATTATCATTACAGGCCTCTCCCATATTAATAACATTATTCATCTATCCCGTCCTTAGTTGATTTGGCGACGATCAACCGCTTCCTTGATTAGCTTGGCTGCCACTTCGGGCCCGATAGCTTCTATCAGCCGGTCGGCCTCATAGTTTGTTATCATATCTTTAGGGTAATGGCGCAAATGCACTCTCTTGATGATAGCTCTTAGCCGCTCGCGGTCTTTGGCAGTTAGAGTGTTTAGAAAGCTCATGTTTTTATCTCCCACAAAAATTTAGAAAGGCAAAACCCGCTAGCCGGAGGGGCTGCGCTGCTGCAATTCCCCTAAGCTTAAAGCCCTGCTAGTCGTGGCCTGCCTTTCTGTTTCCCCAGTCAGCGGGTAATCTAGGTTAATCAAAAATCTGTTCTTCAGACAAAACATCTCCCGCACAATCAGCACACACTAAACCTCCTGTGGTTTCAAAAACTTCGACGTTGGGTGAAAAATCTTCTTCCCCGCATTCTTCACATTTTTGTTTTGACTTTGGTATCATCACTCACCTTCCGCCTTCCTATGTGCTTCACTTTTTTTGCAAATTAGGTCTCTTAATCTTGGCCCCTTTTTTGCAAATTCTTCCATGGCTACTTCCGGCTCCACAAAACCGGGTTGCGTTCGCCAAAATTTTAGACATTGTGGTGGATTTTTGAACACAGTTTTAACCATTATCTTCAGCCTTCCTGATCGCTTCGCCTAGCATGGCGTGAAAATGACGAGCAACAGACGGGGGCATATGAATCACCGTATTGCATACGGTAATAAAAACACCTAATTTTCCCGCCGTTCCGGCTTGTATATAATAATGCTCATCCGTCGTAGTCATAAGGCTAAGCGGATAGTGTTTAGGTTTAACCCAACCTTTCGGCAACCTGGGCAGCTTGGTTTTAGTTTTCATGGCGCGCCTCCTCAATTCAAGCAACCTCCGTAAATTATCGGTCATCCTTTGGCTCCCAGGTAATAACCTTTTTAAAACCTAATTTATTGGCGAGTTTTTCAGACATTTTGCGCTGCCCTGCTAAAATATAGTTAAGGTAGCTTTTATGTATTCCTAGCCTTTTAGCAGCAGCTTCGCGTGAGCCCTCATCAATAACAATTTGGCATAGTTTAAGGTAAGGGCTGCTTTTAGTAACTGGAGTTTTTTTTCTAGACATCCTTCCGCGCCTCC
>JBFXCU010000041.1:0-7942 GCA_050181835.1 Steroidobacteraceae bacterium
CTCAGCCTGTTTCAATATGCCAATGATCTGGCTGTCCGAAAATCGTGATTTCTTCAGGGGAATCTCCTGCGTAAACAGTACGAGAAAATTCCACTTATGACTTCAGCTAATTTATGGGGGATTACCATAGGTCGCCTGTTGGTTGATTCTAATCATTGCGTCTTGGCGGCGTTCGATAACAGCGGACTTTTGCAATAACAGTTTGAGCTGCTTATCAAAGATGCCAAGCGGGGCTTTCATATTGCCAATGACGGCACATTAATCGCCCATGTTCTGACGCCAGGTTACGAAACTTATCACGGTCTCGGCTGGTATGGCGTAGTGCTGCAAAAGCCCGTAGCCGCTAATGGAGCACATGAAAACTTACCAATAGAGGAATGAGCCTCTATCAATCCTCATGTTTCTCATGAGCAGCACTTGCGCCTTGTTTCCAATAGCCAGCTGCCTTGATCCATTTTTTGTTCAAGCCGCGTTCGTCGATCAGATAGTTGCGCACACTGCGTGCAACATTCGATTCGCATGCGATCCACGTGTAGCCTTCACCTACAAGCAGTGGTAGTTTGCTGAGTGCGCCCTGTAGCAGATCCGCCGTACCAGCAGCTCGTCCTTGACGATGTACCCACGTGATCTTGACTTGAGCTGTTGTGGTCAATATTTGTTCATCGTTGGCATCCTCAACTTCAACAATAACAAATGCCTGTGCATGGGCGGGCAGTTCCTGCAAGCGTCGCGCAAGCGCGGGTAGGCCGACTTCATCTGCGACCAGCAGGTACCAATCGAAATCACCAGTCACTACGAAGGAGCCACGCGGACCACCGACACCGAGGTGCTGGCCGACTTGTACTTGTGCCGCCCAGCTGGTTGCTGGGCCTTCGCTGTGCAATACGAATTCGATATCCAGTTCATTGGCGGTGACGTCATAGCGACGGGGTGTGTAGTCTCGCCCGATAGGTGTTGGGCTTGGTATGGCTGCGTGCGAGCCGGATTGCTGTTGGGGTAGGATGGGATCAACGCTGCCGGGTGCCGGGAAGAATAATTTGACGTGATCATCATATGACGCGCTGATGAATCCTTGTAGGTCACCAGTGAGCGTGACGCACACCATGTGTGGGGTGATTTGTTTCACGCGCTTGACGGTGAGCACGCGCGTGCGGGCTTGATGACGTATGCGCTCTATGCCGCGGTTAGTCGAAACCATTATCTCGATTCCTGAAGTTGTTCGATATGTTGCGTAGCTCGATCCAGTGTACCCTCCCTAATCATTTTGGGCCAAGTAAAAGTAAAGGAATTCAATGTATTGTGCCATCAAGTATTGCCGAGTGACTCATACGGACGTTCATGGTTGTATGTCCGGATCCTGTGTGTCGCTGAGTCTTAGGCTTCGCTGATGGATGAGATCAGTGCATGGCTCAGTCAGTCGTACCTCACCGTATGGTTGCAGTGCTCCACATGGGCATTCTACTGCAGCTTGCCGGGTTGAAGTAGTAAATGCGGACGCAACGCTATTGTTCCCTCATGTTGGTGAAGAGCCATGACCTGCAGGAACTTTCCAATGCCTACTATCACGTTGTACAGTGCCGCACACAGTTACTGCGTATTCTGATCACACAACGTTTTACGCTGTATTGCCCGAGATTGAGTGCTTCTGGCTGCCACAGCGTAATAAGGGACTGATCTGTTTCTTACAGCGTTTTCCGACTCCATAAATCGTGGCGACACTGTCTCTGTATGTATGCACTTAGGTAGTTGAACCAATGATTGGCCGACGAGTTCATAAGCAGGCCAAGAGTCAAGATATCTATGGGTTGATATGCAAGAGCATTGCACCGCCCATGGCTGATGACTCTCCAGCTATTGCTACGTTTAGGTTACAGCTGGGGCGCTATCTACAGCTATGCAAAGTCAGGCAGGCGCTGGAAGCGCAAGCCGATGTATTGCTGTCGTGCCGTTCCGAGTATCAGCTACTGAGATCGCTACCGGACGTGGCCCAATGAGTGCGTTAACCATTCCTGCCGAAGAAGGCGATATCCGCCGATCCGGTCATCATCGCTGCTTTGTCCTTGAATTTCGGTACATAGCAAAGGCGGGTCGCGCCGGATGGATCGCACGACAGGCTAGTTGGATCGATACAGGATGGTAGGTTGCTTATGTGGGTGACCAGGTCCATCTGTTTGCTTGGTCGCCAGTGCTTTTTTCAACAGCATCCCTGACGGGCGCGCTTACCGGCTACAGCTCGGCATGCTTCTTTGATTATGTAGGTCTCTTCCAACAGCCGTAACTGTGAAGCGTTCAGAAGCACCATACCCATGCTTTCGACACAGTTCTGTTGCGCTCATACCTGCTTCAAATCCTGTCAAGTGGATCCGCCCACTTTCATCAACGTCAGACTCATGGAGGTGGTTTCATTGATGGAACCACCTCCACAATGCAATTGTGCAATCCGAATCAGCCTGCCTGATCCCAATACTCTTCCATTTTCTGGCGCATCGCTTGATCTGGCAGCTTCCCAATGCCTGCATGCTGGTTATCCTCCAGATGCTTGATATTACTGCTTCCGGGTATGGCGCAGGTTACCGCAGGATGTGACACTCCATACTTCAACATATATTGAGCCCAGCTCGTAATGCCCAGCTCGGCGGCCCATGGCGGTAGCGCTGCCTTGCGACTGCCAACCATGTTGTTGTCGCCCCGCCCCCCTAGTGGAACATTTGTGATCACGCCAACCTTACGTTCAAGCGCTACGGGAAACACGGTTTCGGCTGCGTCCCGGTTGGCAATCGAGTAATTGATCTCCACCATGTCAAGTGGGTAGGTCTTCATGCAATCAACTAACTGGGCGTGATCTTCGGTTTGCCATCCTGAAACGCCAATGTAGCGGATCTTTCCTTCCTTCTTCCATTTGAGCATGCGTGGAATCATGTCTTCGACGCCAATCATGCCGTGTACCAGCAGCACGTCCAGATAGTCTGTCTTGAGTGCCTGCAACGAGTGTTCGAAACTTGCCTCGGCATACAGTGAGCCCGGAGGCGAGGGCCGGTTGTTGCCACCAGTAGGTGGCTCATGCCCCATTACTTTGCTGACAATGAACAATTGCTTACGCAACTTCAAATCCGCCAGCGCCTGGCCAATGGTTGCTTCGCTTTCTCCGTATCTGGCCGAGGTGTCGATTACGCGCGCACCGAGCTCGTGAAAACGCTTTAGCACATCGCGCACTGCGGCTAGATTCTTGAGCTGAAATGAGTTGGTGCCAATACCGATGACCGGCAGTTTTTCGTGTGAGCCGGGGAGCGCTTTGGTGATGGTTTTCGTTATCGAGCTAGCTAAAAGTGTCTCACTGGTGAGAGTCGCGGCGACACCTGTTGCCAAACCCATCTGCATCACTTGGCGGCGTGTATAGCCCGGAAATTGAAATATAGCCACAACGATTTCCCCCTTTGCGAGTAGTCCTAAAAAGTACAGCAAGTATACACAATTTAAAGTACACCAAACATGTCCATGATGTTGACGAATGTTGACGGAAATAGTATTGACTGATTCGCATCAGAGCGATACGGTGAGTTGCGCGGCGTATGGTGGAGGGATAGAATTCCACCGATAACGTTGGTCACTAGCACTGTAGTGATATCTGAAAATCGGCGGACTTATCTAGATGATCATGATCGCGACGTTGCGTACAGAACGTATAGATTAGGATTAGTTGATAGCAAGGTCATTATATAAAGGGGTGGAGATTGTGAGATCCGTAATCGCGAAGGTGCTACTTGGCCTGGCTTGTTGTTCTGCCCTTGTTGGCTTAGCGTTGGCTGGGGTTGCTACAGGTGGTATTTCGGGCACTGTGTTGGATCCAGATGGTGCACGAATCAGGTATGCTGAAGTTGAATTGATGATGAAAAATCAGGTGACTGGTGAGACCAAAACAGTACCGCTTGACAAGAACTCTCATTTTCAACTCAAAGGCTTGGCTCCGGGGAAATATGACCTTACTGTTCCTATAGGCTGCTGCATGTACCAGAGCTACGAGCAGCGCGGTGTGGCCATCGTCGCTGGGAAGACGCTGAAGCTTGATATTCATGTTGACTGGTCTCACAACTTGGGCGCCATCGGCGACGACCCTGGTTCGCTTCTCGCTGATATGCGAGCAAATGCTGGCGACGTCAGTGGTCCTACGCCCCGAATGCCGGACGGTAAGCCCGATTTGACTGGTGTATGGGCAAACATTTTGCCTCCCGGAAATCCGCCTTTACCCCCAATGAAGCCATGGGCCGCCGAAATGTGGAAGCAGCTCAAGGCCATTAATAAGTATGGCCCGGCTGCTTATTGTCTGCCACAGAACGCCGTTCCGACGTCAATGTTGTATCTCAACAAATACGTGCAGACCAAGGATTTGCTCGTTCAGCTGATTGAGGGAATGACGCCGGGTCATCGGCAGGTGTTCCTTGATGGCCGTCCGCACCCACCCGCAGATAGTTGGAATCCCGCTTGGTTTGGCCACTCTGTCGGTACATGGGACGGCGATACGCTCGTCATCGACTCGGTCGGTTTTAACGAAATCACGCCGGGATTTGGCGTTCACAGCGAAAAGCTGCATGTCATTGAGCGCATTCGCAGACCCGATCGTGGCAGGCTCGAGATAGAGATTACCGCCACAGATCCAGATGCTTGGACCGGCGAATTCAAATTCGCCTTTGCGGCCGGGCTTCTCCCCGACGTGGATATCGAGGAGTGGGTCTGTCAAGAGGGCAACGAATTCACCAACAGCGCCTGGAAAGGTAGGCCATGAATAGGAGTTTAATCATGATTGTTATACGTCGCGCAATGGCAGTGTTGCTGCTTGCCGGAGTTTCCGTAGCGGCATTTGCTCATCATTCGTTTTCGGGTCAGTTTGATGTCGATAAGCCAGCGACGATTGCGGGAACTGTTTCCGCAGTCAAATGGGCCAATCCGCACGCGTCTTTTTTTGTCAATGTGACAGATGCAAGCGGCAATGTGAGCAACTGGCGCGTTGAGATGGGAAGTCCCGCAACACTTCTGCGTTACCACTGGAAGCGTGACACCTTAAATGTTGGCGACAAGGTAACCGTCGATGGGTACCTTGGTCGTGACGGTTCGAACCTGTTGAGTGCTAAGACCGTCACGCTCGCCGATGGCACGGTGGTGAGCGCAGGGTCTGCTACGTACAACAAGGGAACTGAGGGTAACTGACTACGCGCTCTGCCGCCACCCCCGGAAATAGGGCTAAATTAGCTGGGGATGTTAGTGACAAAACCAAGTCTGAGAGGACGGAAGTTTTGTCGTTATGTCATGGAGGGGTAGCGTTTTTCGTTGAGGTGGGTCACTCGGCTTTTGAAGCAGCCTGAGCTGGGTAGACCAAGCCCGCCACGGAGCTAGGCAGGGTTGGTTGAGTGTGTGGGTATCGAAAACAAGAGTATTAAAGTTGGCGAAGTAGGGTGTACAGCGGCATGGAACCCTCAGAGGCTCAGGAGGTCTTAGGGATGGCCTTCAAAAATTCTGAAGCCCATTTCAAAATGAAATTAACTAGAGAGGATTCAGGCAGTGAGAGTATACGACATTAAATTATGGCGACTTATTTGTGTGGCTGTATGTGCGTGCATCGCTGCAGGCCAGGCGAGTGCCCACCATTCATTTGCTGCATTCGATACCAGTCAGCGACTTTCGGTAGAGGGCACAGTCAAGGAGTTGCAATGGGCAAATCCACATGTCTGGCTGGAGGTCATCGTTGTTGACAAGGATGGTGCTCAGGAGGAGCACAGCTTTGAGGCATTTGGCATGAGCGTCTTGAAAAGAGCTGGATGGAGCAGAGACACTTTCAAACCAGGCGTCAAAGTGACCGTGGAATTCAGTCCGTTCAAGGATGGCAGAAAAGGTGGACAGCTCTTGAAGGTGATTCGAGGCGATGGTGTCGAATTTCCTTTAGGCAGACCATAAGATACAGCAATAGATTCAATGCATTACATGGTATTAGAACGCGGTCTATGGGCGTTGAAGCGAAAAACTGAATCCAGTGGGAAAATCTTATGAACCGGATACTACAGACGACTTTTAGTAAAATTGCCCTCTCTCTTTTGGTGGTTGTTCCGGTAACAGTATGGGCGACGCCAGACTGGAGAGGCTATTGGGTTAGGGCGACAGATCCGGACAATCCCGCTTCAAATATAAGTTCGCGAATGGATCCGAAGGATGTGCCTGCTTACACGCCTGAATATGCTGAGAAATGGAAAGTCATTTGGGAATCTTTTCAGGCTGGCTCGCTGGAATATGATCCGGGGGCGCACTGCCTATCTTGGGGCGTGCCCTATAACATGACGATTCCCTATAGTGGCGAGATTGAAATGCGGCCTGGTCAGGTCACGATCATCACTGAATTTGCTGGGGACACACGCCGCATTTATACTGATGGACGGGGTCACCCCGAGGATTTTGATCCTTCCCGGCAAGGTCATTCCATTGGTAAATGGGTAGGCAACACACTGGTTGTCGATACGGTGGGGATTGTTGAGAACACCCAGTTGAACGGTATTCTCAGTCCCCACAGCGATCAGCTGCATGTCACGGAATGGTTCCGCGAATACAAACCTGGCTATCTGGAAATACGCTACCGACTGGAGGATCCGAAGGCGTTTACCAAGCCATATGAATATAAACTTACGTGGATGCGCAGCCCGGACAAGTTCCATGAAATCGCTGAGTACATATGCACGAACAATCGTGATCGGGAACAAACCATCCCATCAACAGCAACGAAATGAAATTCAAGTCGATGTTGTTGATGTGGTCATGGCCAGTACATCAGGGGTAGAAGCGGACGCCATACGTTGAACGAGTTGTTTGATCAGCAGATGCCATTATGTTGACAATAAAAAACAATTCGAACCCTACTGATCCGGGGGCTGGTGCTTCGATAACCGGATATCTGCTCGTATCATCATTATTCCGCAGTACCCATGTTTTTTTTGCTGTGTTGCTGTGTGTCTTGGCGTTGGGCATCTCTCCTGTTTACGCAAAACAAGCGTCAAAGCCGGTTGCGGCTATTATGCACCCTGACTTTACCGGGCTATGGAAAGTTGCCGACCCGGAACTGACCGTTAAACCCCCAGAATTGGCCTTTTATCTCCAGGATAAAGATGCGGCGATTCTGACGGATGAAGCGAAGCGTCGTTTCAATGCTTACACTAGCAATTACAATACCCAGATAGAAAGTCCGGAGCTATTCTGCATGGCGCACGGTATGCCGTGGATAATGGTTCCCCGTGCACGCGAATATCTGATTGACATCTACCAGACCCCGGATCGCGTCACGATGCTATTCGAAGGCTATGACATCCATCGGCTGATCCACTTGGATCAGACTGCTGTGCCCGACAATGTATTACCTAGTACCAATGGCTATTCGCTAGGACACTGGGAAGGCTCGACGTTAGTCATCGAGACCTCTGCACTCCGTCCGACTAATGAAGTGGGTCCAAAACAACGAAGCGACCAAATGCTGGTCACCGAACGCTGGCGGCTGATTCAGCATCCGATATACGGGCGCGCGCTTGAGGTCGATCTGACCGTGGTTGACCCGGTGATCTATAGCAAAGCCGCGCACGGCTATCAACTGTTCGCCCCCGGGCCACCTGGCGGCGTACTGAACGCCTACGGCTGCAATGAATCGATGTGGGACGACCATGTAACCGAGCTGGATACGGAGCAGCGTACCAAGAAATAGTATTAAATCGATTGTGGCGCTTTGGCAGACGTCAAGAACCGATTGCAGTTGGTCCACCGTGGTGTAATTATTTTGCGAAAGGTCTAAGAGCCTGTTCAAAGTCTTCTGAGCAACAACGCCAGGAAGGCGAAGTGAATGAACTGCAAGCTGGTGTTGAGCTTGCGCTCGCAGTTCTTCCACAGCCGCCGACACTTCTTCAGCCAGACGAATGAG
>JBFXCU010000042.1:0-6915 GCA_050181835.1 Steroidobacteraceae bacterium
TGATGACGGCCAAGTTTTTATGCGACACATTGCCACGCTGGCGCGGCAGATACTTCTCGATGCGGCTGAATTGTTCGGCAGTGATTTCCATGCCAACATCATATCAGTTAGTGTTAACAGGCCCTAGAGGAATGAGTGATCTAGATAATGTAATCGCTCTGCCAGTTACCCCAAAAAAGCTTTCATGGCGACACAAAGTGACCACGTCGGAAAGATAATGCGGCAACAGAGTCCGAGCCATCTTGCAATGAGAATGAATGAGTCTTCACTTGCGCAGGCGCGTGTTCGCATCTACGCAAGAAGCTCACAATCTGATAGGTTCATTCGAAATCGTCTACACCGTAGGAAATGAATTGAGGGGCCTAGCATGCAGACTATGGCTGTAGGGTGGGCATCGGAATGACGACAGCCCGCCGCACCTTCCCTTACACTGACTGCATTACTGAATTGATTTGGCAGGTTTCATGAGCTCCGTCCCCGTTCTGACAATCGATGGTCCCAGCGGCTCCGGCAAGGGCACGCTGGCGCGGCGTGTGGCCGACAAGCTGGGCTGGAACTTGCTTGATAGCGGCGCGTTGTATCGTCTGCTGGCGTTGGCGGGTGCCCGTTATGGGCTGGAACCAAATGACGCGGCTGGCCACGCAGCGCTGGCCGGCACCATGAACATCCGCTTTTCAGGCGATGCGTCGGGCGAGGAGCAAATCTGGCTGGGTCAGTCGGAAGTCAGTCGGGAAATTCGTACCGAGGCGGCGGGCGAGGGGGCGTCACGGGTGGCGGCTATGCCCGCTGTGCGGGCGGCTCTGACTGAGCGGCAGCGACAGTTTGCTCAGGAGCCAGGATTGGTGGCCGATGGTCGCGACATGGGGACGGTGATTTTTCCTGACGCACCGCTGAAGGTATTTTTGACCGCCAGTGCCGAAGAACGGGCCGCGCGCCGTTACAAGCAGTTGAAGGACAAGGGTTTCGATGTTAGCCTTGCCGCCCTTTCGCAGGAGCTGGCCGAGCGTGACTTTCGTGATGCAAATCGCGCGGTGTCACCACTCAAGCCCGCCGATGACGCCGAGTTGCTCGACAGCACCGGTTTAAGCATCGAGCAGGTTGAGCAAGCGGTGCTAGATTTGGCGAAAGCTCGTCAGCTGCTTCGCTGATCCCTGCCTACTCTCTCGCACGAGATTTGAGTGAAGAGCGCATTCGCGCCGGTAGCCTCGAAGTAGCCCGATTTAGAGACGTTGTGCAGGAAGCATGACGATTATTAGTTACCCCTGGTTCAACCGGACGCGGACTTGGGAAAATGTCGGGCTTGTTGGCCCAAGAGTACACATGTCAGAAAGTTTTGCCCAAATGTTGGAAGAGAGTTTTGCCACCCAGGCGATTAAGCCGGGCGCAATTCTTACCGGTGTAGTTGTCTCGATCAGCGACGCCGTGGTCATTATTCACGCTGGTCTGAAAAGTGAAGCCGTCATCGACGTCGCTCAGTTCAAGAATGAAGCTGGCGAACTAGAAGTGCAGGTTGGCGACGAAGTCGAAGTCGCACTGGAAAGCGTCGAAGACGGTTCGGGCGAAACTCGCTTGTCGCGTGAAAAAGCCAAGCGTGCTCGTACTTGGACTCGTCTGGAAGAAGCCTTCGCGAAGGAAGAGGTCATCACCGGCCTGATCAATGGTCGCGTCAAAGGCGGCTTTACGGTGGAAATCGATTTCGTGCGTGCCTTCTTGCCGGGTTCGTTGGTGGACGTGCGCCCAGTGCGTGACCCAAGTTACCTGGAAGGCAAGGTACATGAGTTCAAGATCATCAAGCTCGACCAGAAACGTAATAACGTGGTGGTGTCGCGGCGTGCGGTGGTTGAACAGGAATACAGCGCCGAGCGTTCGGAGTTGCTGGAGAAGCTGCAGGAAGGTGCGATGGTGCGTGGCACGATCAAGAACCTCACCGACTATGGCGCTTTCGTGGATTTGGGCGGCATAGATGGTTTGCTGCACATAACCGACATGGCGTGGAAGCGCGTCAAGCATCCTTCTGAAGTGGTGGAAGTGGGTCAGGAAATTGACGTGCGCATCCTCAAGTTCGATCGTGAACGTCAGCGCGTCAGCTTGGGTATCAAGCAATTGGGTAGCGATCCGTGGCAGAACATTGCGCGTCGTTATCCAGCCAGCACCCGTATTTTCGGTAAGGTCACCAACATTGCAGACTATGGCTGCTTCGTCGAAATTGAAGAAGGCGTAGAAGGCTTGGTGCATGTCTCGGAAATGGACTGGACCAACAAGAATGTTGCCCCTGCAAAGGTGGTGCATGTGGGTCAGGAAGTGGAAGTTATGGTGTTGGACATCGACGAGGAGCGCCGGCGTATTTCGTTGGGCCTCAAGCAGTGCCAGACCAATCCATGGAAAGATTTCAGCGATGCCTGTAACCGTGGCGATAATGTCAGCGGTCAAATCAAGTCGATTACCGATTTCGGTATTTTCATTGGCTTGAATGGCGGTATTGATGGTCTGATTCACCTCTCAGATATTTCTTGGGATATTCCTGGTGAAGAAGCCGTGCGTAATTATCAGAAGGGTCAGACGGTGGAAGCAATGGTGCTGGCTATCGACCCGGAACGTGAGCGTATTTCGTTAGGCATCAAGCAGTTGGCGAAGGATCCATTCTCCGCGTGGATTGCTGAGCATCCGAAGGGCACCATCATCACCGGCAAGGTGCGTGAAGTGGATGCCAAGGGTGCGATCATTGATCTAGGTGGCGGTGTTGATGGGCATCTGCGCGCTTCCGAGCTGTCACGCGACCGCGTCGAAGATGCGCGTCTGTTGCTGAAGGTGGATGACGAAGTTGAAGCCAAGTTCACGGGTGTAGATCGCAAGACGCGTACTATTGCTCTGTCGATCAAGGCCAAAGACATGCACGAGGAAGCCGAGGCGATGCAGAGTTATCGCACCGATGCCTCCAGCGGCACCAGCTTGGGTGATTTGTTGAAGGAACACATTTCGGGTCAAGACAACTAACCCGTAGTGATCAGGTAATCTGACCATCGACGCTTGCGCTCGGTGGTCAGAGCCAGTCACACGGCTTTAGCTATGCAGATGGTGCGAATAATACGAGTCATCCCATGACCAAGTCAGAACTCATTGAATTGCTTGCTGCCAAGCAGAAACATTTGCCTACCAAGGATGTAGAACTGGCCGTCAAGCAGGTGCTGGACATCATGGGCGATGCTTTAGCTCAAGGTGAGCGCATTGAAATTCGTGGTTTCGGTAGTTTCTCGCTGCATTATCGGCCAGCACGTCAAGGGCGCAATCCCAAGACTGGTGATGCCGTGGCGCTATCAGGAAAGTATGTACCGCACTTCAAACCCGGCAAGGAGTTGCGTGAACGGGTTGATGCTAGTGCTGGGGTGCCGATCAGGGATTGAGCGTGACCGTTGCGCTGATTCTGCAGAGTATTCAGAGTATCTGCTGGATCCATATTTAATCTGACTGTTTGTTTGCCATCCGGCAACGTAAACTCACGTGCCATGAGTCGCACAAAATTCTTTTTATTATTAATACTGGTGCTGTTGCTCGCCATGGGGTTTGTTGCCTTGAATCCGCAGATGGTGGTGACAGAATTTGCAGTGGTGCAAGTGCAGCTGCGTCTGGGCGTAGTACTGATCATCGCTTTGGCACTGGGGTTGATTATCGGTGTGTTGCTGCGGGTTCTGTGGGTTGCTGAACTACTCCGTGAGCGTGGTCGGTTGCGACGCGCCCTGAGAGTCGCTGAGTCCAAGGCGCGTGCGATGGCCAATACGGAATCAGATCGCTGATGGCTAGTGAGTTTCCTGTCGACTTTTTGTTGGCATTGCTGCTGGCAGTTGCTGCTGGCTGGTTTGCCCAACAAGCTTGGCGCAGTCTCGGCAAGCAAAAGGCTAGGCCGCGAACCGAGCCATTTAATATTCAGTATTTTACTGGGCTGAATCACTTGCTTAATGAGCAGCAGGACAAGGCGCTGGAGGTGTTACGCGGCTTGGCCGAAGCCGATGCCGATACGGTCGAAACTCAGCTGGCATTGGGGCATTTGTATCGACGACGCGGAGAGGTGGATCGCGCCATCCATATCCATGAAAACATCATGCAGCGCACTGATTTGCCGACGCTGCTACGTGAACAGTCCGGGTTTGCACTAGGTGAGGACTATCTCAAAGCTGGGCTACTGGATCGCGCCGAAGATTGCTTTCAGCAATTGATTGAGCGACCTGCGCATCGTGGGGCGGCACTACGTAACTTGCTCAGTATCTATGAGCAGCAGGGTGACTGGCAGCAGGCCATCACTACCTATCAGCAATTGGCCGCCGTTACGTCACCTGAGCATCCGACGGCACTGGCGCACTACTACTGTGAGTTGGCTGAGCAGGCACAGCGTGATAGCGCACCACAGCAGGCCCGGGAATGGTTGGACAAAGCATTCGCTGCGCAACGCAACTTTCCACGCGGCACCTTGGTTAGTGCTGACTTTGCTCAAGCGGATGCAGATGCACGCGTTGCGGCGAGCTTGTGCAAGCGTGTGATGGAATTGCATCCGCATTTACTGCCAATTGCATTACCACGTTTTATCCGTGCGTTGCGCGCGTTGGATTTGCAGGTGGACAACACCGATGCGGAGCTTAGTCTGTCAAATGTGGGTACGACACAGCGCGCTGCATTGGCTTATGCAGCAATTGTGGCAAACGTGCTCGATGAGCCGTATTTGTTGCAATGCTTGCCGGATTTTCTGCGCCAAGATGCCACTCTCGGCGAAATGGTGCAGGCATTAGTAGGCGAGCCTGCGGCGCTCACCGCAGAGCAGCTACATAGTGTTGCTGCTGCCTTGGCTAAAATTTTCCGTCGTACACAACGCTATCGCTGTGTGAACTGCGGGGTAAATACGGGGTCGCATTTCTGGCAATGTCCTGGCTGTCACAGCTGGGATACCTTGGCACCGGTCAGTCGTTTGGAGCTGGCACCAGTCAGCCGTCGCGGCTAATTTCTGTGGGGTTTTCCAACTAGGTGGACATTTCTGGTGCTCGTGCCCAGAAATGCACGAGTGCGTCTGGTGCAGCGACTGTCAGTATTGCTGACGCAGCAATGCACCATCCAACGCTAAGGAAATGAAAGGGAGAACGCACATGAATGATCTATTTCGTGGTTTCAAATATTTGTTGATTATCTGCCTAACGATGCTCGCTGTGCCTTGTATAGCTGCGGTGGATATCAACAAGGCAGATGCCGTTACCATTGCAAAAGAGCTTAAGGGTGTCGGTGCTGCGAAAGCCAAGGCCATTGTTGACTATCGCACCAAAAACGGCGCGTTTAAATCTGCTGATGAGTTGCTCAAAGTAAGCGGTATTGGCGAGAAACTGCTACTGCAGAACCGTAGCAATATCATTGTTAGTGATACAGAGCCTGTCAAAAAATAGGCAGACGAAGTTTGGGAAAATGGCCAGCAAGGATGCGTGGCCATTAGATGCAGGCAGAGTTGTTCGGGGTGATGGCAAGGAAGGACGGTATCGCTTTCCAGAACCGACGATCCGGAGGCAAGTGGATTGTGCGCGGCGCGGTACTAGGATTCAATCTCAGATCCACGGTAGTTAAGTGTGGCATAGTGACACATTGAATACTTCGGCACACTAAACGTGAACCTCCCCCGGTCTAGGGGACATCTCCGAGCTATGATTCAGGCATAGGAGGAGTCAGTGTTTTTCACCGGAATTTAAGGACGAAGCCGTCCAGCAGATTATTGAACGGAGTTATTCAGTAGCCGAAGTGTCGGAACGACTTGGCGTATCCAGTCACAGTCTTTACAAATGGGTCAAGGCGGTACAGCCGGACAAGCAGGAGCAGCATGCTGCCGATTTGCTTGAGGCCAAGAGCGAGATACTCAAGCTTCGATCACAACTACGACGGATCGAAGAGGAGCGTGACATTCTAAAAAAGGCCGCGCGGTACTTTGCTGGCCAGTCCGAGTGAAGTACCAGTTTATCAATGAACATCGACATCAGTATCGGGTTATAACGATGTGTCGTGTGCTACGGGTCACGCGTAGTGGCTTCTATGCGTGGCTGCAGTGTCCACTGTCAGCACGGGCGCGGGAAGATCTACGCCTGCTGCCCTTGATCCGTGCTTCTTACGCGGCGAGTGATGGCATCTGTGGTTCACCGCGTGTGTTCCTGGATCTTCGAGAAGTGGGAGAGACCTGCGGCAGATATTGAGTGGCGCGAATCATGAGAACCCATGGTATTCGCGCACTGCGTGGTTACAAGGTCCCGCGACGTATCGCTGGGCGCTCATCGATCATTGCACCGAACAAGCTGCAGCGTGAGTTCACGGTAGATCAGCCCGACCGAGTATGGGTGACAGACATTACGTATATCTGCACGTGGCAGGGCTGGTTGTATCTGGCGGTGGTGATGGATCTGTATGCACGCAGTATCGTCGGCTGGTCGATGAGAAGCCCAGCTTGTCGCGAGAGATCGTGCTCGATGCTCTGATCATGGCAGTATGGCGACGTAAGCCATCACAGCAAGTTCTGGTGCACTCAGACCAAGGCTCACATACGGTAGCGATGACTGGCTGCGCTTCTGTCGTGCCAACCTTCTTGAACCTAGCATGAGCCGACGGGGTAACTGCTGGGATAACGCCGTGGCTGAATCCTTCTTTAAGCAGCTTGGAGAAAGAGCGTATCCGCAAACGCATCTACAAAACGCGAAATCTCGCCAGGGCCGATGTGTTCGATTACATCGAAGCCTTTTACAATCGCATTCGACGATACAGTCATCTGGGTGGGGTGGTAATCCCCCATAAATTAGCTGAAGTCATAAGTGGAATTTTCTCGTACTGTTTACGCAGGAGATTCCCCTGAAGAAATCACGATTTTCGGACAGCCAGATCATTGGCATATTGAAACAGGCTGAG
>JBFXCU010000043.1:0-6084 GCA_050181835.1 Steroidobacteraceae bacterium
AGCCTGAATGGGTGTGGGCGCGGTAATCTGTTGCTTGTCGAGTGCTGCGATGAGCTCGGATTGCAGTTGCAGGTTAATAAAGGTCATATCAGTGTAGAGCTGTAGCCAGACATATTAAGACTCGGTAGCCGCAGCGAGAGCTCAGCTGTAAACAAGCAGGCCTACAAGTGTAGCGCAGTGCGGAACACAACCAGCGTACTGCATTGCTCATAACATAAAAATCCGCTGCAACGACGCTACAGCGGATTCATAAAGCAATATCCGAGTAAATCGGTACTTACTTGGCCAGCCCAAATGACGGCGAAGTGACCCAGCCTTCATTACCCAGTTCATCCTGCACCTGCCACCAGATGCCACTCTTTTCACCTGTGGGGTACAGAGTTATACCCGGCTCAAGATCACGCACATGGGCGCTCTTGTTGTCTGCTTCGCTGTACATGATGCCCGCCTTGGCCATGGTTACAGACTGCTGCACGTTGTTGGCCTTGGCGTCCGGCGCAAGCGCCTTCACGTCATCAACCATCTTGATGTAAGCGTCGAGGTAGGCCTTGGTGACAACTTGACCAATTTCGGTATTGGCATAGCCGCTAGCGCCGCCCGCTGCAAAGCCTCCAAAGAATGCACCACCACCACCTGCCCAGCCAATATCCGTTTTCTTGGCCTCACCCTGCTGCAGGGAAATTTGTTCGGTGGAACGGACATCGGTAAGCGTCAGCACCACTGACGCCGATTTTTTCTTCAGGTCTACGCCACCAATAATTGCGCCAGCAACACCGCCGATCACCCCACCTAGCAAACCACCAATGCGATTGCCACCGGCATTAGCATTCTGATTAACCAAGTCGGGAACCAGCACATAGTCGGCCGCCTTCATCTGGCCTTTACCAACGTTGGAACCACCACGCAGCTCGCCGCCACCCGCGAGCGCCCGTTCGGCCTGAGCCGCGTCGAGACCTTTGCCACGATCAACCAAGGTAAAGCACTTGGATTGCGAGACGAACACTTTGATCAGTGCTACCGGCGATTCCAGCTGCACCTCACGGTACCAGTAACGGTTAGGTGAATCTTCCGGCTCTACTACCGAGAGCGTGCCATAACGCTTGTCGCAGGTAGGGATCTGCGGTTCCTTCTTGTCAGCCGCATTCGCGGTTACACCAACCACCAACGTAGCTGCCGAGGCAACAGTGATCAGGCAGCGTTTCACTTGATATTCGAACATATTGACTACTCCCCTGTTAGTTGTGCCGAACTTCATCCAGAACCGAATACTAGCCACCCCCAGCTTCATCGACCAGTGCCTTGAGCTTCGGAACGACCCCTCAGCTAGTAAATTTTGCCACCCACTCCACCTCTGCCGCTCTGGCTTTCGCCACTGCGGGTCGGGCATTAAAGCGTAATCCAACAGCTTGAACATCGTGGCCCAAAGCACATCGGCAGCAGTGAATCTGTCGCCGCTTGTTCGGTAACCAGCGCACCATCGTGTTGAATGGCAGGCACCTTGCGAAGGGATTGATTGCCAGATACTCGGGTTTGAGATTGTCACCTGCCTTCAGGTTTAGTACTGCCAAGTCATATTCGGCACCCAGCTCTTCCAGCAGGATATGACTACCGATGGCACGGCTCTGCGGTGCATACAAGCTAGTGACCTTGCGACTAGCGTTCATATCATTCACTTTTACTGCTTCAGCGGCCCTCAATCACGCGCCTGCTTTGCCATGCACTCTCTGCACTGCAAACTAGTACGGCAGCGCTTTACGCACCACCTCATGCAACTTGCCATTACTCGCCAGCACCGTGGTGGTATTCAATCCCACCGGCTGACCATCCAGTTGCGTGAAGCGACCACCGGCAGCCTCAACGATCACCGCTAACGCGGCAATATCCAGAATATTCACATCAGATTCGATCACCACATCCAGCTTGCCTGCAGCCAGTAAATGGTAGTGCAGAAAATCACCATAACCGCGAATACGGCTAGCACGCGCGATCAGTTGACCATAGCTATTCCAGTGTGGGCTCAACGCCAATGTCTTCAAGTTGCCGCCGGAAATGGCACAGCCTTCAATAGTGTTTATATCACTGACTTTGATCGGCTGATCATTCAACCATGCAGCCTTGCTGCCATCGGCAGCAATTTCGGCATAAGCCAGTTCACCCGCACCACCATATTGCGGCGCAGAGGAAACGCCGACTATCAATCTACCCTGATACATCAGGGCAATTTGCGTCGAGAACATGGGGTATTCGCGCACGAATGCTTTGGTGCCATCAATGGGATCAACCAGCCATAGATACTCTTTGTCCAAGCCTTGGCTACCCGTTTCTTCGCCATAAAACCCATGTTCTGGAAAACGCTCATTGATGATTTTGCGAATCACCTGCTCGGTTTCCACATCTGCCTGCGTCACCGGCGACTTGTCCGCCTTGATGGTAATGGCAAGGTTCTGTTGGTAGTAACGACGAATGACAACTGCCGCCGCATTGGCAGCATCCAAAGCCGTGGTGAGAAAAGGTGACTTCATACGAGTTAAGAGTTAACGCAACCAATCGGGCCTCGCAGCATAACCGATCCATCATCTGTCTTGACACTGCCGGGGCGCTGCCCTAACGTGCGCGCACCTTCAAGGTGATCACCCATGTGCAAACGTGAGTGAGAACGGGAAGACGGTGCGTCACTTACCACGTGACAATTCCGACGCTGCCCCCGCAACGGTAATCGAGTCAATCTACATCACGGTCGGGAATGTCCTGACCAGTCACTGCAATCCTTGGTTTTCAATCAAGTATGTGGGAAGACGATGTAGCCAGCTGGTCTCTGATAAATATCAGGGCCAACTGCTCGTAAGCCCGGAGACCGGCCCTGGAGCCGAAATCTTTTCCAAAAGATTTCACTCAGCATCGCGGCGGGCGATGAGCTGGGCTGGTCTGACTGCGCACTCCGCTCACCCGACCTGTCCGCCCACTCCCCTGCGATATTTTTTGACCCTATTCCATGCGGGCGAGCGTGGGGAGTGTAGTTACATGTCTTTCGTATTCCGTATTTCTGCGGCAGCCGCCGCTTTGTCTTGTCTGTCTGCTACTCAAGTTTTGGCAGCCGATGAACTTGAAGCCAAACTAGAATCCGTCGTCGTCACCGCGACTCGTACTGCCCAACCTATTAGCGAAGTGATTGGTTCAGTCACTGTCATCACGCGCGAACAGATCGAACAGCGCCAAGCGCAATCGCTGCAAGACCTGTTGCGTGGTGAGCTGGGTATCGACATTACCAATAGCGGTGGCGCGGGTAAGCTCAGTTCATTGTTTCTACGCGGTGCCAACTCATCTCAGACATTGATTCTAGTGGATGGTATTCGCCTAGGCTCTGCCACTGCTGGCATCACCAGCTTTGAACTCATTCCCATTGAGCAAATTGAACGCATCGAGATCGTGCGCGGCCCGCGCTCCAGCCTGTATGGCTCGGATGCCATGGGAGGCGTAATACAAATTTTCACGCGCAGCAGTGATGGCTTCAACGCCAGCATCGGTACCGGCTCTTACAGTACGCAAAATTACTCGACAGGCTTCGGCATGCAAGGTGAAGCACTACGTTTCAGCGTCAATGGCAATTACACGCAAACAGAAGGCTTTGACTCCTGCAAAGGTACGTTTAGTGGCGGGTGCTACACCATCGAACCCGATAAAGACGGTTATCGCAACAGCTCTGCCAGTGCACGACTTGGCTATGCCTTTGGAAAACTTGCAGACCTGGAACTGAGCACCCTGTATGCGCAGGGCTACACAGAATTTGATGGCGATTCCGTCAATGAAAGTCGCTTTCGCAATAGCGCACCTAGTTTGAAACTGCATTTAATCCCTACTGACTCGCTGAGCATCACGTTGCTGGGCGGTATCACTCAGGACAAGTCCGACAACTTTAAAGATGGCATATTCAAAAGCCGCTTCAACACCGAGAAGCGCAATGCAGGCGCACAAATTGACTGGCGACTGGGTCAACAACAATTCAGCATCGGCGCGGATTATTTGAATGACATCGTCGATAGCGACACCGACTTTACCAGCACCGAACGCGACAACACCGGCGTGTTTGTGCAGTACCTCGGCAAGCTGGGCACACATGAGCTGAGCGCCTCGGCACGTCGTGATGACAACCAACAGTTCGGCAACCACAACACCGGCAATGCAGGCTGGAAATGGTTTGTGATGGAACGTGCGCTGGCTATCAACGCGGGTTGGGGCAAGGCGTTCCATGCGCCTTCATTCAATGACCTGTACTACCCGGCTGATGCTTTCAGTGCAGGCAACCCGAACCTGAAACCGGAACGTTCGCAGAGCTATGAACTCGGCGTCTCTGGCAACCTGAGCTGGCTGTCCTGGTCATTGCAGGGATTCAGCACCCGCATCTCGGACTTGATCGACTGGATACCTGATGCCAGCTTCTTCTATTCGCCCAACAATGTCAGTGCAGCGCGCCTGCAAGGCGCAGAGCTGAGCCTGAATGGTCAATGGGACAAGTTAACTGCGGGCCTGAATTACACGGCGCAAGACCCGCGCAGTCGTGAAACCGGCGTCAACCATGACCATCTGCTGGCACGCCGCGCACGCCAATCAGGTCGTATTGATCTGGGCTATGACTTCGGCGCAGCGCAGATCGGCAGCAGCATCAATGTGACCGGCAAACGCTTTGATGATCTGGCCAATACGCAGGTCATGGGCGGTTATACGACTGTCGATTTCAAAGCCAGTGTTGATCTGAGCAAGGACTTTGCCCTGCAAGTGAAGCTGGGTAACTTCTTCGACCGTCAGTATGAAACTGCGCGCTACTACAGTCAGGAAGGCCGCAGCATCTACCTGACGCTACGTTACCAGCCTAAGTAGGCTGGGATAAAATCCCAGCATCTTTATCGGATGCTGGGATTCGCGAACTCGGCAACTTACGTGACCATGAGTTCGACTGTAGGTCAGGCTTCAGCCTGACCTCATCAAAGTCAGGCTGAAGCCTGACCTACCAGGAGCTTCAACATGTTTGACAACACCCGCGAAAATACATCACGCAACGAATTACTCATCGGCTGCATGCTGCTACTCGCTCTCCTCATCACCCGCTCCGGCATTATCCGCTCGCACTTTGGCACTGATATCAAACTGCCCGATGCTTCATGGGCCGTGTTCTGGCTAACAGGCGCGCTCACGCTCAAGCGCTGGTGGCCAGCACTGCTGATGCTGGCCTGTGTGACCGTGGATTACTTCGTGATTGCCGGTGGCGTGAGCGCTTACTGTTTCACGCCCGCGTATCCGTTTCTGCTTCCGGCCTATTTATCTTTGTGGGCCATGGGGCGCTGGTCAAGTACGCAGCTACAGCTTGATGCTCGCTCAGTATTGAACTTGAGCCTGTCGATATTGCTTGGCACCACCGCCTGCTTTGCTATTTCTAACATCGGCTTTTATGCTGCCTCTGGCCACTTCGCGCAGATGACTATCACTGAGTACACACAGGCGGTGCTTCGCTATTGGCCGCGTTACCTGCAAACTACTGCTATGTATGTAACCGGCGGCTTGACGATCTACCTAATCGCGCACAGGGTGCCGTCTCGCAAAACAATGGCAACCCGCACGCACCAAGCGATAACTCACCTTTACAGGCAGCCATAATGGGCAACCGCTTAAGCAAAATCTACACCCGCACCGGCGATCAGGGCACCACAGGCCTGGGTGATGGCAGCCGCGTCGATAAAGATGATCTGCGCGTCGCCGCATTTGGCGATACCGACGAAGCCAACAGTGCCATCGGCATGGTGCTGGCGGTGCGCGATATTCCGGACGAAGTGCGCCGCTGCCTGGTGGAAGTGCAGCATGAGTTGTTTGATCTGGGTGGCGAACTGGCCACGCCCGGTTATCGCGCCATCGAACAGAAACACATTGATCGACTGGAGCAGGAACTCGATGGCTTCAACGACCCTCTGCCGCCATTGAAAGAATTCATTCTACCCGGCGGCGGCCCTGCCGCAGCGGCCTGCCACTTGGCGCGTACCATTGCACGCCGCGCCGAACGTAGTACCTGGACACTGGCTAAGCGTGAGGCGGTGC
>JBFXCU010000044.1:0-5666 GCA_050181835.1 Steroidobacteraceae bacterium
TGAACCCCGGTGAATGATTACGTCTGGATCTCTTGCTCATGATTGCTCCTGATTCAAGGCGATATCTTCGCCTCACAGAGCAACGCCGTCACTTATCCATCTGTTCGGTTTGTTGGGACCACCTCACTTCCTCGTACATAAATTCTTGCGCCTATCTTGATGCACTGCTAGCGGTTGTTTAGCGCTTTGGGTGTTTCAATTGCAGCGGTTGACCATCCACAACAAACTCCATGGACGCTGAGTTTAGGTGGTAACGCAAGCCAGTAGGTGCAGGAATAAAATTTCGCGACAGGAGTTGGGTGCAACGCAGTTTGTGTATCCTGCCGGTGCAACCAAGCAATTTAGCGTGCAGTGAATGTCCTATCTTTGGTCGCCGTAGCGCTGACAATTGAATATGTTAATGCCATGGTTGAAAGGTATTGCATGGTGCTTGCCTTCGATAGCTCGTTACGGCTAGTGTTTGGCACAAGGATGTAAGTGAACGTTATTTACGCAGCGAGGCGTTAGGACTATGAACACCGAGCCAGATGATGATCTGGACATTACTGCAGAGTTGCCGCAGCTGAACTTGCAAGAAGCACATGCGCGTTATGCCGTGAGTGGTGTTGATGCACCCAATCCGGGGCACGAAGGTGTTACCGAGTCAGATTCAGACTTGTCCAAAACCGGTGCGTGGCTAGCCACCGATGTTATGCAATCCATTTCACATTCGGGAGAAGATTGGCCACTGGTTGATGAACTGCTGACGGTTCGCGACCGGATTGTGGATCTGGAGGCGGAGTTGCTGGATGCACAGCACCGGCTGACTAAGCTCGATTCTCAGCATAAGGAATTACAGGCTCGTCATGTTGAGCTGAGCGTTCACAGCACGGAAATAACGAGGGATCATGAGCGTATTGATGCAGAGCGCGCGTTGCTGTTGGAAAGTCGACAACAGCTCACTCAACAGCTTGAGTCTTTCCAAATTGATGCCGCTGCCAGCGTGGCGGCACTACAGCAGCAGCTGGATCAGCTACAGCAACAGCTTGCTGCTGAGCGCGCTCAGCACGCTGACTATCGTGAACTGCGGTTAGCCGAGTCGGCACAGCACCAGTCGGCACTGCGGCAGCTGTCTGCTAATCTGTCAACTGAGCAAGAACGTGTTGGTTCGCTTGAATCCAGCTTGCAAGCTGCGACGCGAGCTCACGCCGATCAGGAAGCAGCGGCGGCAGTGCTGGCACGTAATTTGTCCCATGAGTTGTTAGAAAAGCAGGCTGTACAGTCGGTATTGGCGTTGCGTGAGCAGCGTATGCACGCGCTTGAATTGACGCAGCAGCAATTGACGGTGCAGCTGGCTGACGCCGGTGACCGCTATGATGAGGCACTGGTGACTGCGGCTGCATTGCAGGAGAAGCTACAAACGGAGAAACTGCAGAATATTGATCTGCAACAAAGCTTGAAGTTGGCCGAGGAGCGTATTGGTCAACTCGGTGAACAACTCAAAGCCGAGTATGACAATTTGCGCTCGGCTGAACTGGATAATGCGCGCCTGACAGAGCTAGCAAACACGACGCGCGATTCATATGAAGGTACTCGCGAGCAGCTCTCAGCGCGTCTGAGTGAGATAAATGTATTACAGCAGACGGTTGTGGATTCTGAAGCCAAGCTGTCAGTACTAGAAGCGCGGTTGGCTGAACGGCAATTAGAGTTACGACAGCGCGATGATTTGCTGGTTACGAATCAACAGGCGTTAAAGCATGCCGAAGAGATTCAAGCGGCGTCAGCATTGCGTGAATCAACATTGACGGATACGTTAAATCTGTTGCGCGAAGAATTGCTAGAGTCTCACTCTGCGCTACATGCGCGCGATAAGTCGCTACAAGAGGTAGAGCAGCGGCAGGCTGAGGAGCATCAGGCAAGCCAGCAGGCACAAGCTCAGCTGGAGGCGACGCAGCAACAGATGCACCTATTGGAAACGCAACTACGTCAGCGTGATCAATTCATTCTTGATCAGGCGGCTGAGTTGGAGCAATTGCAGCACGCGGTAGCCGAATCAGAGTCGCAATCCGAACGTGCGGAAACGTTGCACCAAGAGCAGAGGATGCAGGCATTGACTGTCAGCGCGGAACTGGCCTCGTTGCAAGCAGAGCATGATCAGCACCTGTTGCAATTGTCGCAAGCACAGCAGGAATTGGCGGAAAGGCGGCTTGAGCAAGGCGCTAGCGCCAAGCAGGTGGAAGCCTTGCAGCAGGAGTTACACCAGCATGTCGATGCGTTAAATGCAATTCGTCGTGATATCCACCAAGTTGCGCAACAATCTCGTTATCGGGAACCAGATGTGCTGGTGCGTACCTTAGTGCGTACAGATGACCCCGCCGTGGTGCATCTGTTGAACAAACCTGCGATGGTGCTGGGTAGATCGTATGATGCGGATATCTGCATAAAAACCGACTCGATCAGTCGTCGTCATGCGTGTTTGCGCGTTGCGCGCGATGTGGTGATTATTGAGGATTTGGGCAGTACCAACGGTTGTTATGTCAATGGCAAGCGTGTCAAAAAGCAGTTACTGAAGGATGGTGACCAACTGTCAGTAGGTGATGTGAAGTTCCGCTTTTCCGCTCGCGTCAGTCAAGGTTGATGCGATGTCTGCAGCGTTTTAGCGCTTTGGGTGTTTCAATTGCAGCGGTTGACCATCCACAACAAATTCCATGGAGGCTGAGTTCAGGCAGTAACGCAAGCCAGTAGGCGCAGGACCATCTTCGAATACATGGCCGAGATGGCCGTCGCAACGCTGACAGCGAATTTCGGTGCGTACACTGCCATGACTAAAATCTTTCAATTCGCGAATATGTTGTGGATCATACGGTTCATAAAAACTTGGCCAGCCGGTGCCCGAATCAAATTTCGCGGTGGATTTAAATAACGGCAAGCCGCATAGCTTGCAGCAATACGCACCAGAGTTCTTGTTCTGTAACAGCCCGCCACAGAAAGGTGGTTCTGTACCTTGGTTCAGCAGTACTCGGCGTTCTTCGGCATCCAGAGAGGTCGCCAGTTGTTCGCGCTCAACCTGAGTCAGAGGGGTAAGGTCAAAGCCGCTGGTTGAATTCTTTGTTGCAGTGATCATGGTTAACTCTGCTGTCTGCGTTCAAATGCGCTGAGGGTGTTATTCAATAAGCAGGCAATGGTCATCGGGCCGACGCCACCCGGTACGGGGGTAATTGCCAAAACATGCGGTACGGCTTCCTGTGTAGCGACATCGCCTACCAATCTGGTTTTGCCTTCTGCAGCGGCAATGCGATTGATGCCCACATCAATAACCACTGCGCCAGCTTTGAGCCAGTCGCCACGAACCATTTCGGGCTTGCCGACCGCTGCAATGACAATATCTGCACTACGACACACGGCTGGCAAATCGCGAGTGCGCGAATGTGCAATAGTCACTGTGCAATCAGCTTGTAGCAGCAACTGTGCAATCGGTTTGCCGACAATATTGGAGCGACCCACCACCACCGCGTGTAGCCCCGCCATTGATGGCAATACTTCCTTGAGTAGCAACATGCATCCGCTGGGTGTGCAGGGCACCAAGCCAACTTGGCCGGTCATCAGTCGACCAGCGTTGAGAGGATGAAAGCCATCCACATCCTTATCGGGGTCAATGGCCAGCAGCACTCGGTTGGCATTGATGTGCTTAGGCAGCGGCAGTTGTACCAGGATGCCATCAATTGCCGGATCGTTGTTCAGTCGCGCCACCAAGCCTAGTAACTCAGCTTCCGTGGTGTCGGTATCAAGCTTGTGTTCGATGGAGTGCATGCCGACTTCAAGCGTGGCCTTGCCTTTATTGCGAACATATACCTGACTGGCCGGGTCTGCGCCCACCAGTACGACTGCCAAGCCGGGAGCACGACCATACTTGGCAATGAGGCTCGCAACTTTTTGCTGAATGGTCTGACGCAGGCGGGCGGCAACGGCGGCGCCATCGATGATCTGAGCGGTCATGTGAATCTCAATTCGTTTCAGATAGTGATTAATGTGACCAGTTTAGTGATCCATGTGCGCTGCGTCACGTGCTGTGCCGTCTTTGGCTACCGACAAGCCAGTGTGGCTCAAGCCACGTGGCAGAATTACCAAAGTTGTTTGCAGCGGAATCTGACCATGCCTAATTTATTTTCCCAAGCTTGTACCGGTCTGCTGTGTTCGCTGAGTGTATTTGGCGTCGCGCAGGCTGAAGTAAAGCAAATGCCGTGGGAAAATAGTCCGCCGCCGCGTTTGCTGGAAGATCGAGTGCGTGTGGAGGTGGGTTTATGGAATACTGCTATCGATACGGTTATCCGCGCTGATGAAACTAACCAGCAGCCGGGCACTACACTAGATGCTGAAGCGGATGTCGGTTTACCGGATTCGCGTTTAATGCCGGATATCGAATTGGTGCTGTTGCCAGGTGAGCGCCAACTATTTCGCCTCAATGGACTTAGCTCGCATCGTAATGGCTCGGCGGTGCTGACCCGCGATGTTGAATTCGATGGCAATGCCTATCAGATCGGCGATTTGGCTAAAAGCACCTTGAATCTGGATATGGTGGGCGTGGGTTATGCCTATCGACTGTTCAAGAAGCCGCGTTTTGAGATGGACGTCGGTGTGGATATCCAGATTGCTTCCGTAGAGGCCAATGTCTTTGTGCCGTTGCGAGGGGTGCGTGAGTCGGATGCTGGCGTAGCGCCAATTCCATTGCTCGACGTAGAGTCTCGCTGGGAAGTGTTGCCGAAGTGGCAGCTGCAGGCGCGTTATCGCTGGTTGGGTGGTAGTGGTGGTGACGTGAGTGGCCGTTTTCTTGATTGGCGCGCCGGTGTGCAATGGCAGTTCAGTCAGCATTTGGGAGTGGGTCTGCACTATCGTCACTTCGGCATTCAGATGGATTCCTACTCTGGTAGCCATCCTGGCGCTATACGGCTGAATTACAGCGGCGCACAACTGGCGTTTCGTGCCAGCCTATAAATTGATAACGTCTGATTTCATCGACAAGCGCAGCAATACATTGGCAAACTCGTTGCGCTCTCCATTGGGTTTATTCAGAAAATAGACCTGCTTCCAGCACGAAACGCATGACAGGCTGGTGATAACTACCTAGAATGTCCCGCTGCTCATTTGCTGTGGAATGATGCCTCGTTCCACTAATTAGCATGTTGTAACGGTTTAATTGCGTGGGCCTGTAGCACAATGGTTAGTGCAGGAGACTCATAATCTCTTGGTTGCAGGTTCGAGTCCTGCCGGGCCCACCAATTTCTTGAGGGATGGTATGTTCCATCCTGTCGGCATCCTGCGGATGTCCTGACTCCGATCACTGTGACTTCGTCCTGTGATCATCGCAGCACCTCTCCCACTTCCCCCACACGTAATCCATTGGGTTCGTGTTTCTGGTGGCGTATACCCAGATGTCAGTGAGTTACCCAGTCCACATGCCTCCACCCAACAATCGCACCTATGGACGATTTCTGGTGGCTTGCGTTGCCCTGTTCCCCAACCCAGCCGATAGTGTCAACACTAGGGAATAAATGCGCCGGGTTGCGTATTTCACTCAAAGCGGCCACTGATTTCACGCCAAGGCGGCCGGTCGTTTCATGCATGACGGCCAGTGTGAGACGGGACGTGGATTTAGGATGGAGTGTAACTTAAGTATTTAGGATTTCGTG
>JBFXCU010000045.1:0-5408 GCA_050181835.1 Steroidobacteraceae bacterium
CAAAAATGCTGGCTGTGAGTGGATTTCCGTGGCACTCGCTGGAATGAAAAAAGGAGCCGAAGCTCCTTTTTTCAACGACTTACAGACGCCAGTGGAAGTCTGTAGATCATATATTGGAGCGGGAAAAGGGGCTCGAACCCTCGACCTCAACCTTGGCAAGGTTGCGCTCTACCAACTGAGCTATTCCCGCATCGCTTCGAAGAGGCCGGGTATTGTAGTGACTCAAATTCATGTGTCAACACAGAAATCGACACCCGACTACTTACTTAATTCCGGCCACGCGGCACGCAAATATGCCAGCATCGACCATAGCGTTAACGCTGCAGCGGCGACCAGTAGGCCCACGCCCAACTCAAACACCGGCAAACTGAACAAATCATCGCGATACAGCATCATCGACAAACCGGTCATCTGGAAAATGGTTTTCAGTTTACCCAGCGACGACACCGCAATCTTGGCACGCGCACCCAGTTCTGCCATCCATTCACGCAAGGCAGAAATGGCGATTTCACGTCCCACAATCACCGTGGCAGTAATGGTAATCAGAATATGCGGATCAAACGCGAAGGGTCGCAACAGCAATGGCTCATCGCTAACCAGTAATATCAGCGCGATCGCCACCATCAACTTATCTGCCACTGGGTCGAGAAACGCTCCCAACGCACTCGTCTGATTAAGCTTGCGTGCCAGATAGCCATCCAGCGAGTCGGTCAGTCCCGCGGCAATAAACAACAAAGCTGCCAGCGACTTGCCCCAGCTATAAGGCAAATAAAAGCAGATCACTACCAGCGGAATCATGACGATGCGGGCAAGAGTGAGGGTATTGGCGATCGGAAATTTCACTATGGCTGCTTGTTGAACTGACGGGTTATTGCGTCGGATGCAGGCTAGCAAAAATCAGCTCCGCCAGCGAGTGTCCAATACCGCGCACTTTTTCGATGTCAGCAACAACGGCACGTTTTAATCCATGCATACCACCAAATTGCCGCAACAGTTCGCGACGCTTGGTCGGCCCCAAGCCGACAATCGTCTCCAATACTGACTGCTGCCGCGCCTTGCTACGCCGTTGCCGATGGCCAGTGATAGCAAATCGATGTGCCTCATCGCGAATACGCTGCACCAGATGTAAAGCAGCAGAATCAGTCGGCAAGGTCAACGCAGCCGCATCAGCCACCACAAATAAGCGTTCCTGACCGGGGCGACGATCTGGCCCCTTGGCGACGCCGACTAGCATTACCTCCGTGATTTCTATCTCTTGCAACACTTGCTGCGCGACGGCCAGTTGATTTTCACCACCGTCAATGAACAACACATCAGGCAGTGCCACCTCACCACGTTTAATGCGTGCGTAACGGCGCGTAATGGCCTGACGTAGCGCACCGTAGTCATCGCCGGGCACCACACCTTCAATATTGAAACGACGATAGTCCGCCTTAAGTGGCCCTTCACTGCCAAATACCACGCAGGACGCGACGGTTGCCTCACCCATGGTATGACTAATATCGAAGCATTCCATGCGCGCAGGCGGACTCAGTAAGCCCAATGCCTGGGTCAACGTTTTTAGCTGCACCGCCATACTGGCTTCGCTGGTTTGCTTCATCTTCAGGCCCAGCTCAGCATTGCTACGCGCCATGACTAACCAGCTACTACGTTGGCCGCGCACCTTGTGTCGCACGTCAACAGGATGCTTGGCATAGTCAGCCAACGACGTAGCTATTAAGTCACGATCTTCCAGCTCCGCATCAACCACGACTTCGCTGGGTGCCTCGTGGCTCAGATAGTACTGCGTAACAAAGCTACTTAGCAGCTCATCGCGCTCTGCAAGCCCTGCCCGTGGAAAGAAATTGACGCTGCCTAAATTGCGGCCACCACGCACAAATACCAGCGACACACAAAACTGTCCGGCGTTTTCTGCACAGGCGACGATGTCCAGATCACCTTCACCACGACTGTTCATCGATTGCAACGACTGAATACCTTTAACAGCCTGAATGCGATCACGCAGGCGTGCCGCGCGCTCAAACTCCAGCTCTTTGGCCGCCTGCTCCATACGTCGTACTAAATCGGACACTAACTCCTGATCACGCCCTTCCAGCACTTGCATGGCATCGGCCACATCCTGCGCATAGGCGGTCGCGGTAATTTCTTGCACACAGGGGGCTGAGCAGCGCTGTATCTGAAACTGCAAACAAGGCCGTGAACGATTGGCAAAATAGGTATCTTCGCAGGGCCGAATACGAAACAGCTTTTGCAATGCCAGCAAGGTTTCACGTACCGCATGTGCATTAGGGTACGGCCCAAACAACTTGCCTGGCAATTTGCGTGAGCCGCGATAAAAGCTGAAGCGTGGAAACGCATGCTGCGTGGAGACATGAATGTAGGGAAAACTTTTATCATCGCGCAGCATCACGTTGTAACGTGGCCGATGTTTCTTGATGAGATTACATTCCAGTAACAGCGCTTCGATTTCTGAAGCAGTAACCGTGACTTCCATAGCGGCAATCTGCGCTACCATGGTCATGATTTTTGCGGTGTGTGGCTTGGCAGAAAAATAACTCGCCACACGCTTTTTGAGATTGCGCGCCTTACCAACGTAAAGCATTTTCCCTGCCGCATCCAGCATGCGATACACGCCGGGGCGTGTGGTCAGCGTCGCCAGAAACGCTTTGCTGTCAAAGTCGCTCATCCCAGCTAGGCACTCATACCAACTGCATTAGCAAGGCTTTCGCCTGTGCAAACACCTGATGGAACATGGCCTCCGTCAGGCGTCGAGTATTGGTGTTGTAGCGACTGCAATGATAGCTATTGAGCAACACATGCTGATTGGGAAGCACGTGTTCAGCGCCATGTATAAACTTGTAATCAGCCGCTCGTAACGAAAATGCTTTCAGCACCGCGCCATGCGCAATGGTACCCAACGACAACAGCACTGATGGTATAGGCAATGCTTGTAACTCGGCCTGTAAAAAGCCGTTACATTGCTTGATCTCGGCAGGCGTGGGTTTGTTCCCCGGCGGTACACACTTTACCGCGTTACTGATGCGCGCATTCAATAGCTGTAAACCATCGCCTACCGATGTGGAAATTGCGGCAGTAGAAAACCCATAACGATGCAGCGTTTCATACAACAAAATTCCAGCATAGTCGCCGGTAAAAGGTCGGCCACTGGCATTGGCACCATGGAACCCCGGTGCCAGGCCAACAATAATCAAACGGGCCTTGGCATCACCAAACGGTGCCACCGGACGGCAATGATAGTCAGGATAGTCACGCTTCCTATCGGCTAGAAACTGGGCCAGACGCGGACAGCGAGTACAGTCGGGATCAAAAACGGTAGAAGTGTGTGTAGGCATGCGACAAGCATAACAATCGCCGTCGTGCTGTGGCACTCTTGAACTAAATAACTATTGGATCTTGCCTTGCCTCTACTGCTGTTGAACAAACCGTTTCAAGTACTGACCCGCTTCACCAGCGACGACGTTGCCAGTAACAAGAAGCGCGCCACGCTAGCCGATTACATCAGCGCACCGGGGTTTTATGCCGCTGGCCGTCTCGATTACGACAGTGAGGGGCTACTCCTACTAACCGACCATGGATCCTTGCAGGCCCAGCTAAGCAACCCCAAATGGAAAGTCGCCAAGACTTACTTGGTGCAAGTTGAAAACACGCCGGATGCCAGCGCTCTGCAACAGCTACGACAAGGCATAATGCTAAATGATGGGATGACATTGCCAGCGGAAGCAGAGTTGATCGACGAACCTGATTGGCTGTGGCCGCGTACCCCACCCATTCGCTTTCGCAAGAACATTGCTACTGCGTGGATCAAGCTCAGCATTAAGGAGGGCCGCAATCGACAAGTAAGGAGAATGACTGCCGCAGTCGGCCACCCTACCCTGCGTCTGATCCGCTGGTCACTGGGGCCTTGGTCACTCGAAGGATTACAACCTGGAAGCTGGCGAGTAGCCAGTCAGGATGAGCTGCAGGAATTTATGCGGATTGTGCATTTACGGACAGGGGCCGCGACACCGACTTACAACCCGCGCAAAAAATCGCCAATCAATGGTCGGAACTGATCCATATCCACCAGAAAGGAGTCATGTCCTTGCAGCGAGTTCAAACGCGCAAACTTTATGTCGTGACCGACTGCTTTCAATCCATCAGCCAATTCCTGTTGTTGTTCGATGGGAAACAATAAGTCAGTTTCGACGCCAACAATCAGTGACTTCTCGACTTTGAAGCGTTTGAATGCTTCAGCCAGCGAGCCTTCACCATGGTCAGTCAGATCGAACAAATCCATGGCGCGCGACAAGTACAGATACGCATTGGGATCAAACTGACCAACGAACTTGGCGGCATGGCTTTCCAAGTAAGCTTCGATTTCAAAATCAATACCGAAGGGATCGTCAGGCTTGTGTTCGGACGACGCGCGTTCACGACCAAAACGCAGCAACCATTCTTTGGCAGAACGATAGGTGATCATGCCTAGTTTGCGTGCTAGGCGCATGCCATCGACGGGGATTTTGTCAGAAGTGTAATTGCCACCTTGCCAGTCCTCATCCTTGCGAATCATTTCACGCTGCAACGAACGTAAGGCAATGGTGAAGGGTGTGGAGCGTGCCGCGCCAGAAATGGAAATCATACTGCGTGCAGCATCGGGAAACATCGCCGCAAACGCCAGCACCGTCATACCGCCCAGCGAGGGACCGATCACACAGCGCAATTGATCGATATGCAGGCTACGAATGACTTCGTAGGCACCACGCGCAATATCTTCAACGCTGAGTAGCGGAAAGCTCAGGCGATAAGGCTGTCCGGTTTGCGGATTGATCGACGCAGGCGAGGTCGAACCAAACACACTGCCCAGTGAATTCACGCACACCACAAAGAAGCGATGCGTATCAATTGGCCGACCTGGGCCAACCATGTCTTCCCACCAACCGGGCGAGCTATCGAGCGGCGAGCAAGCCGCATGCGCCGAGGGCGACAAGCCGGTCACAATCAGAATAGCATTGTCGCGCGCTGCGTTCAGCGTGCCCCAGGTTTCATACGCCAGTTGCGCACCATGCAGCTCCCCACCCCGGTGCATGGGGAAGGGTTTATCGAGCTTGAGGTACTGGCGGGCGGCGGCCATACGCTATCCACTGGCTTTAACTACTGCGCAGTGTAGTGAGATGAGCGTCTGTACAGTATTCCGCCTGCCTATGTGCAGATTCCCGGAGTCGGCATACCTATCAAGGCATGCGCCCATCGCGAGAAAGCAGCAATGGGAACCCTGCTACTTAGAGCCTGTTCAAAGTCTTCTGAGCAACAACGCCAGGAAGGCGAAGTGAATGAACTGCAAGCTGGTGTTGAGCTTGCGCTCGCAGTTCTTCCACAGCCGCCGACACTTCTTCAGCCAGACGAATGAG
>JBFXCU010000046.1:0-5287 GCA_050181835.1 Steroidobacteraceae bacterium
CGCTTCCTGAAGCGCTTCGTCGCCGACCGGCCGTGGCTGCACATCGACCTGTCCGCCGGCAACAGCAAGGGCGGCCTCGCGCACATCCCGACCGACGTCACCGGCTTCGGCGTGCGCTTCACGCTCAATCTGCTGCTGGATCGCGGGGTTCTGGATATACTGCAGTGATGGGTGACAGTGATAAACTTTCATATCTATCAGACATCAAAAGCTTGCAGCATTCAAGGCATGGCAATTGTGCCAAACTAATTGGCGAAAGGGCAAGGAGTCCGAGCGAAATGAGATTTTTAATGCGATGGAAAACGCTCAGTAGGCGTACCGTCTTTAAGAATATTACTTGTGGTGAAGGAGTGAATTTTCCTTACATTGATTGCCTCTTTATGAATGTTCCGCTGCGCTCAACAAAGGTTCCACTCAGACCGAGCTGCTGCATATACACGCCGAATATACCGCGCGCCATCATATCTACCGAATAGAGGCTACGCTGCCGCTCACGCGCAGCTTCGGCTAAGGCCGCGTGCTGCACGTCCATCTCGTATTTTCCAGTGTCGCTGGCCGCAACGCCTGTCACACCGAACCCCATAGCTTCATAAATAGCATCTGCCAGCGCAGCTGCATTACCTGGCTCCACTAGAATTCCGCAAGCGCCTCCCGCCAATGGCTCAACGATTCCATCCACGCGCGATGCCACAATCAATCTGCCCATGGCCATCGCTTCGAGAAGGGCCATTGGCATACCCTCACCGAATAAGCTGGGCATAACGAAGACATCCAGACCAGCAATATGTGGCCTGATATCGTATCGATAACCAGTGAGCTCAACCTGACATTCTAGACTTAATGAGGTGATACGTAACATCACACTGCGCGCGTAGTGATCAGAAACGAAGCCTCCGACAAGCTTGAGCCGCGGCGTGACGCCTCGGTTCCGCAGATATACTAACGCATCCAGCAGCACCTCAACACCCTTGCGCGGCCTGAACAAACCAACCATACCAATACATCCCGCGCCTGTACGCGGTCTGCGCGGCGCCAAGCTGACTTCGACTGACTCAACCCCGTTTGGAATGACAGTGCTGCGACTTCTATCTATGTGGTAGCGCATTTCCACGTACGTTCTCAGCGCGTGTGATACAGGCAGCAAAACATCGGCCTTCGGCAGCACGGTTCTCTCTACGAGATAGTTGATACGATTGAGCAGATTGTTCTCAGATTCATGTAGCGCTGGGCTATGAACTTGATGCACCCATGGCATCTGGATCAGGATACGGAGGGCGCGCACTACAACGGCACTTCGTACAGTATGCGAATGGATAAGACGGCAGCGCTGATCAATGGCGATTCGCCGTATGGCCAGCAACCCGCTCAGATCCAGACGGCCACGCATTCTCACGTGGTGAAATCGGGCCTCGCGGGTTGAAATCCGATCAGGAAGATCGCCGGGTTTCAGACAAACTAGATGGAGACGAAAACCATATCTCGGGGCAAACTCAGCCAAGTGATCAACGACACGCTCGAGCCCCGAGTACTGTTCGCCGTTGAGCACATGCAGGATTCCTATCTCGCCAACGTGCATCAATGCGCTCAAGTCTGCGGATCTCTGCCTGTATCGACCGTATGCACAAGGTGGCGCGCGAGCTTTTCGCGTAGCACCCAGGCAACCGCCTTTATTGGCGCCTTCTTCAGCTCAACGCGCGCTGTACATACCATCCAGCAAGCCTGACAGCGTTGCGCCTGTTTTGCTACCGCCATGGCCCGCTCACTGAACCAAAGTGTGTCGAATGGAGCATCGCGGAGATTGCCAATCTTATCCGGAAGCGTCAGGCAAGGATAGACATCGCCTTGCGGAGACAGATAGAAGAAGTCTGTCGCCGCCGAACACGCCGTCATTCTCCGGCCGTGCTTTACGAAGTGAATTACGCCGTGCGCAAAATAAGCACGAAACCAGTCCTTCATAACGAAGGACTTGAGGTGACAGTCGATAAGCATTCCGAAATATCGCTCGACAAGATCCGGATCGATCTTCTCCAAGTTGGCGATCGCGTAATATGTTTCCGAATTCTGGGCCACAGTGGCCGATAACTCGACGCCGAGTTCATCTGCAAGATGATATACAAGAGGTAACTGATCAATGTTCTCAGCTGTCGCAGTGTAGCCAATTCGAATATCAGTGATACCCTCCGCAACCAAGCTCTTAATCGTCTGAAGCACGCGGCTATACGCATGAGGCACGCCACGGATATAGTCATGTCGCGACTCAATTCCATCAAGCGACACGGCGACACCGACATCATGAGCGAAGGCTCGGATTGTGAGCATCTGCTCGATCGTTTTTTCGGGACGAAAACCGTTAGTAGCCACGATCATGCGTGGCCGGCCCGTGCTTTCATAAATCGTCTGAATAATCTCAATAGCATCAGGCCGCAATAAAGCTTCACCACCGGTAATATTCACATTTTTCAGCGATGCCGGAAGATTGCGATAATCCTCAGCACACAGAAACTCATCGCGTGGTATACGCCATATATTGCACATACGGCAGCGCGCATCGCAGCGATTTGTCAAAGAAATGATAGCCTCGACCGGTCGACCTCTGTGCGACACACTCACAGACGACCTCTCTGCTGAAGGCGCCAAGCCAATGTGTCCACTATGGACCAGATATCCAGATGGCCTCTAACGAGGTTACGAAAAAAATGGATTGATTCACCGGATTCAATCTTGATCCGCGGCAACAGCGTACGGGCGCTGCGTGGCGCACAGGCGCCGTGACATGAAGTGAAGGCATATCGGTAACCGTGACGGCGCAAAACAATGACAAGGTCTTCCGAGAAATCTTGTGCCGTGCCGAATGGGAAGGCAAAATACGCGTTGCTTATACTCAGCCTCTTCTCGATGGTGGTTTTCGCCTGTGTGATATCTCGCTCTGCCGTCTGCGCTTCCATCCGCCCAAGCGAATGGTGCCTGAATCCGTGCGAGGCGATTGTTACATAACTGAGCGAAACCTCGGCTAGTTGCCTCCAGCTCATGAATTCGCTGGAACCTGACGAGGCTTCCTCTCCAATCAGAGCCGGGCAAATGAATAGAAGAACTGGCACTGCTCGCGCGCACAGTAATGGATAAGCCTTTTCGTAGAATGAAGAGTGAGCATCATCCACGGTGATCAAAACGGCATCGCGGCTCAGTGATCGACCACCAGCCATCACGGCATCGAACGATTTTGCGTCGAGCAACTCGACGTTGGCGGTTAACCAATCGAGTTGGCGTGCAAACTCTGCCGGATGGATAGATACCGGATCAAACAGTTCTGACGTGAAGCGATGATAAGTCAGCACTCGCACGACGGGCTCTCGGCCGTATAGGTTACGTGCAATCACTAGCAAGCCGCCGACCCAAGAGGCCACCCGGCGCGCGGCTTTCTTTGCAAACCAACGCAATGGACCAATCTGGTAGTTGGGCGCAATACTTGAGGCCATTTAGAGTAACTTCATTAAACGAAAGAAAAAACGTGGCCCACCTAGCAGATAGCGACGCCATTTAAAAGGTTGATGGCTCATAATCCAGAACCATTCCAGCCAGGCCCGCCGGACCCAAACTGGCGCTCGTCTCAACTCGACACTCCAGTACTGAAATAGCCCCCCGACAGCAATCCGCAATCTCGGACGCAGCATGCTGGCATGCTGAATAAGCCACTTCTCCTGCCTAGGTGTACCCATGCCAACTAGTAATATGTCAGCCTCGCTTTCATTAATCTTAAGTAAAACATCAGCATCTTCTCTAGCATCAAAATATCCGTGATAATATCCGACCAGTGTAACGGCAGGGAAAAGAACTGAGAAATTACGCGCCGCTTTATCCAAACCACCTGCGGTATGCCCCAGCATGAATACTCGTGCTCCAGCCACGCCCGGATGTCGAAGCAGGGAGGGGACCAAATCGGATCCGGGAATATTATCTCCGCGCCAAATACCACGAAGCGACGCTACCAAGCGTATTCCGATACCATCTGGAAACACCCAAGTAAATCCATTTAATGCGTCGCGCAGCTTAGGATCCGACGCAGAGATATTGGAATTATTCGCATTGAGAAATGCAGCTGTTGCAGCACTGACGCCCTGATTGTCATATACGGCATGCCAAGCACTTGCTAACTCTTCTAATGCGTCATTAAAGGATGACATATTCAGCTTAACCCCGAAGATCGAGGCAATGATTAGATGAGCATCATTCATGGCAGATTCAAACAAGAATATATACTCGATTCGTAGGTATCCCTCCCTATAACATGCGCAAAATATTCCTTGGATATGGCGTACGTTAAATTGACTGCCCTATCATTGAGAATAAAAGGTCTATTACTAACTACAATCAAGCTGATCTAAGCTAACCCTGCCCCCACATTCTGATGAGGCTGTAACTTATCATGCCTCTTAATACTTGCTTCATTGAGACAGAATAGTCTTAATTTACAGATACCAAGGCGCTTAAACACCCCTATACGATTAGCTCGAGGTTGCTGCTGATACAAAGGAGCATAATATGGGAGAGTTGTGAAATCCACTGGATATCAGGTAAGCGCTCGCAGGGTCACCGCGTTGTTCCAATCGTATATTTAAGGATAAGACGCTCATATTATTTGGGATTGTTATAACCCAAATGGATTATGAAGCGTGACATATGGACAATGTCTGGCACAGAAAAATGCTGAAGCAAATTAATCCTAGATCCCAAGCTTAGCCGACGAAACAGAGCCAGAGACCATTGCAATCTACCACAGCAACAACTGGCTACCTCGAAGGCGCCTTGTCTATCTTTCAGCTAAGCGATCACCTTGGAAAGCTTTGATGGTCACTACTCAAGTGGACAATTCACCATTCTGAAGAAATTCTAAACTTTATCACCCCCGAGATAGGTAACCAAGCGCACCTCGCCATAGGCTACACCATTGCGATTGGTGCACAACTCATCCTTCACTCAATTCAACCAGAGACCATATTGATGATCGCGCTAACAGATCGGCATTGCATCACAGCTTTATTCACCAATCACACAGCACCCATTACAGACATAAATTGCATATAACCACAACCCAATCTTCCCCCGCCTGGACAGTCCGCGTATACTGCAGAGACTCAAAACCTTTCCAAAATTCAGCCGAAAAAAGGGCCCATCATGAGCGAGCCATCCCCACTCACCGAGGCACAACAGAAATTCAGCGCTGTCGTCCCCTTCCGCCGCCTGGGCAGCGAGAGCTGCGCGCTCGAACAGTCGCTCGGCCGCGTGACGG
>JBFXCU010000047.1:0-5265 GCA_050181835.1 Steroidobacteraceae bacterium
CGCAGAGCGAAGCGACGCCATTCATCACCCGCGTCGGTAAGCTGCTTGGAAGCTTGTGCTAGGCGTTCATCAGCCATCAAGTGAGCTGCTTCCTGCAAAAAAGAAGCATATAGGAAACGAAAACCCGCTCCGCCACTGCCAATTTCTTCCTGCATTCGCACAATATGCGTGAGGTACAACGGCAGGTAATGATCGCGATCTTTACGCTTATCAAGCGCGACAATTTTGCGCCCCAGATAGCGAATACCTTTGATACCAATCATAGGGAATAGCGGCTGCATCATGTATTTGTAGTTGGCGCGAATCGCAATAGGAATAACGCGAGGCAGATCTATCTCGCGGGGCATTGCGGTAGGGTAGTACATCAAGCCTTTGGCTTGCAGCGCACCCTTGGCAAATCGCGCTTTAGTCATGGCATCACGCGGGCAACGCGTCACCATCTCAAACAACGGGTCACTAACCAGATAATCATCACCATCTCGGCCATACACAATGAGATTGTGCATATTGAAATGAAAACGAAATTGATCCGGCACATACGGCAGCCAGTAGATACACGTTTGCAGGCCTACCACACGGCCTTGATCCAGTTGCTCATCCAATGCCCGCACGCCTTCCGCTTGTGAGCTGAAAGTCTGGCGAGAAGTACTGATACCTAGCCGTTTGTGCATGACTTTGACAATCGCGCCCGGCCACATGCGGTACGAGATCAGTGGCATGCCTGCCATTTTAATAATCGGGATATAAGCAAACGCCAGCGCCGATGCCAGCCCAAATGCCATAGGTTCGCTGAGCGGTATACCATAGTGCGACACCAATGACGACACCACACCACTTTCACAGTGCGCGGATTGTTTGTGTTCAAAGGAATTAGCTTGCGGACTATTCATTGTTGATCTTGGTGAGTGTATTGCCACTCTCATTGGCATGAGTCACAAGGCGCGACTCAATCTTTACTTTCAGGACTGTTATGCGTCACGGCTGATTGGGTAACTGCCGCAACTCGGCAATGCTGACACCCATGGCTTCGGCATAACGAGCTAACACTTTGTCAGACAACTGCGCATACACGGCTGGTTTGAAGTGGCGACGCACCCGCCAGCGCCATAGACCACTGACCATCACCAAGGTGTCGAAGTCCATGCGATTGCGGTACATGTGATATTCCAGCGCCGCAGTCTTGCCATCCGTTGCACGCTGCCAGGCTTCATCACGCCGCCGATTCATTTCAGACACAGCCAGCTCGGTAGAAAAACTTTCCGCCTCCCAGCCACTGGATTGCACGCCAGTATATTTGCCACTTTCATCCACCGCATACAGTAGCTTGCGCAAGCCGCCATAGGTAGGCGATGTATCTTGTGGCACTGCATCCTTTTCCATACTTACACTACCGTCATGTGCATGAATCCGGTAGCAAAGCGACCACTCTCCGGCACGTAGGTCATTAACCGCTGACCTTTTGCGAGGCGGCCCGAGCGCAGCAATTCGTCGATGATGATATACATGGAAGCCGAACCGGTATTGCCCTTGGTGGGTAGGTTGGTAAACCAGCGCTCCTGCGGCACTGCCACGCCAGCATTAACCATGTGCGCCAACACCTTGTCGCGAAAAAATTTGGATGAGTAATGTGGCAGGAACCAATCTATTTTAGAAGCCTGTAAACCACGCTTCTGTACCAGCGTCTCCAGCGGCTTTTGCACGGTGTAGTACATCACATGCTCGTTCAGTAGCTTCACGTCCTGACGCACTGCCATGATGGTGTGACGCTCACGCTCAGCGGGCGTAAAGCGCGCCCAACCGGTAACCTTGCCATCAGGCACCTTAACCGCACCGGCGTACATGCAGGTTTCCATGGTGCCGGCGTAGGAAAACATTTCAATCCAGTCTATGCGCAGATTCAGTTGGCCTGCGCGTGGTTGTGGCTCCATCAACAGTGCTCCCGCACCATCAGACAGCATCCAGCGTAAAAAGTCGCGATCAAAAGCCAGCTCCGGGTTGACGTCGAGCCTGCTGGTATCTGACTCCACTTGCAAGTTACGCACACTCATCATGGCTGACGACAACTCTGAACCGGTAGCAATGGCATTGCGGTGCACACCCGAGGCCACCGCCATGTATGCATATTTTACCGAGGCCAACCCGCTTAAACACACGCCAGTAGTTGCAACAACTTCCAGCGGCGGCAGGCCCAACTCACCGTGTACCATGGATGCGTGATTAGGCATCAATTGATCGGCAATGGACGTACCGCATGCCAGACATTCAAGTTGATTCAGATCAAAACCATCTTGTGCCAGCAACCGGACAGCTGCCGCAGTTAACGCGGCGTTGTTGTGTGTCGGTTCTAATGTGTCAGGATCAATACAGTAGTGACGGGTTTGAATGCCATTGCTACGCAATACCGTAGGCCGCGCACGTGACGGCTTGTCTCCCAGCTGCCCGAGAATGCGCTCCATCTGATCATTGGTAACGGGTGCATTAGGTAGGAACGAAGACGTGCCCGTGATGTATACCGATTCACTCATGCCTGACTACACTCGACTCAATATCAATTCAACAGTCATTCACCAGAAGGCGCAGCAAAATAGCGCCTCTGTTCCGCAACCCGGCGACGCGTCAGCGGTGACAGTAGTGTTTTCAGTATAAACACCACGGGCACCACGGTTAACAACATCGCCACCAAGAACACTACATATAGCGCCAGCACTATGCGCCGCAATGCAAACGAGATCCTGCCGCTAGCGCGCAGCAGTGCACCCCACAGGCGGAAACTACGTTGCACAATTTGCTCGGAACTGATTAAACCGGGGTGAATCACGACCGCCTTCATACCCCAGAATAACGGCCGGTCATCGTTGGCTTCACGCTGCGGAAATTCTTCAACAATTACTCTGCCGAATCGGGCAGTAGCATCAATATCGCTTTGCCATATGCCAGCACGCGGCAGCAGTCCACGCAGATAGGGCCCTTTATCACCGCTCAACAGCCACCAGGGCGTAGTCACCACTGTCTTGGCACCATGCGTGCGATCAGTGAGGGCGATATTGTCGATCAAACGCGCCCCCAATGCAGTCAGTTTTGCCTTGATGCGCTCCTGCGCCATTAACCACATATTGCGACATCCAATCACGGTAATCACCGGACGACCACGCAACAGACGTTGCGCCTGAGCACTTTGCAGGAAAGCCGTGGTCGGCAATGACGGCGAAATAAACCACACTTGGTAGGCCAGTATCACCAGATCAAACTCAGCATCAGCTGCGATCGCCAGCGGTTCAATCGGCTCTGGATCATCATAAACACATTCAGGGAAGGTGTTAAAAAAGCCCCAGAATGACCAAGGAAAGGGATATGGCGCGCACGGCTTGAGTTGCGCCACCGTAACCTCGAAATCGGTCGATGCGCACAGTGGCGCTATCATGGAGCTCACAATCTCGCCCAACTGGCCCGTCTGCGAGTAATACACCACCAATACGCGCTTCATACTGCTTGCTCAGCCTGCAGTACCAAATTGCCTTCAGCGAGAAGCTCACCTTGGTGCCAACACTTGAAGCGCACTGAATGCAGCTCTGGCTGTGCGAAATCCACCGTAAATACCTGCCCAGGAAACAACATTTTTAGAAATTTCATTTTCTTGATACCGGTCACCTGCCACGCAGTGAATTGCTGGTGAAATACGACTATCACCTCACTGAGCATCACCACCCCCGGCACTACCGGCATGTCAGGGAAATGCCCCGGCAATGCGGGGTGCAAGCTATCAACGCACAGGGGATGAGTAGTGACTACCGACATGAAACATCCGTGAGAAAATCACAGTGAGCAGTATAAGAGTCGCGCCGAGTACAATCCACGTTTAACCTACACGGCTCACACAGACATCATGCAAACGGCTCAGCCTCGGCACTCATGCTAGAAAAAAACGACATAAAACCTCTATTGCCGCATCAAGGCACCATGTTTCTGCTCGATCAGGTCAGGAATTTTGACCGTAATGAAATCGAGTGTATCGCCAGCAGTCATCGGGATCACGACAACCCACTGCGTCACCAAGGCATGCTGCCTGCACAAGCCGCCATTGAATACGCAGCGCAAGCTGCAGGCGTACACGGTGGCTTGCTTAACCGCGAGCTACATCCCAATGCGGCAGCGCAAATGGGCTATTTGGCGGTCATCAGCAATCTGCACTGGTCAGTGCAAAGACTCGACACCCTACCGGACCAGCTGCACATCCACGCACGACGCACTGCGGTAACAACCGGCGGCCGCGCTTACCGCGTTCGCATTGAACATCAATCGACAGTCATCATGAGTGGCGACTTGATTATCGCGCTGCAACCCGGCGGCAAAGACCTAGTCTAGGCCGCCCCGCCAATCAACCGGTTACGGTTTAACTAACCGCACGCATTCAATAGCCCACAACCCCTGCCTATGGATAGCCCGACTCAGCCGGATCCGGCACTATTTCGATAACTCGATACTGGCCGTTGTAAGCGCTCTTGAGTGAAAACACGATGTGGCCCACTCCCTTGTATAAATACTTGGTGCGCTGCACGTCGCGTGCACCGAAGTTGAAAGGCTGAAACTGCTTGCCGGTCATGTAAGTGGTTTGATTGGTAGGGGGGCCCAGCAACTCGTCCACTTCCTGCATGCTCATGCCTTCCTTGACTGCAGCAAAATCCACCACGCGATTGGGCCCTGCAATAGGTGCAGCTACGGCCGCTGGTTTAACCACGGTAGCTGGTTTACCAGCGACCTGTTTGGCACCACCGTCACGATAAGCGGCCACATCCACGCTACCTACTACGAACTGTGCTGCGGCATCCTTCGCCAGTGCATCCATGGCCTTATTACAATGGCTGCGAGTTTTACGATGGATTTTAGCGTTAGTAACTTGCTCCAGCAGCGAGCGATAGCGCGCATTACCTGAATTGCCTAGCGCCTTGCAAAGCCAGGCAGTGGCATCGGCGTAATCACGCGTATCAGGGGATTTCAGGTGGAACTCGCTGAGCACTTGCGCGGCAACGTCCAGCACTTCCTGATCGGACACGCCAGTATTGTAGATATCCTGAGCGGCCGAACTAATGGTACCGGGACCGCCGCTGGCCAACATTTTGGTGTACCGCTGACCGGATGCGTCCAGCGCAAACGAGGTGCCGGTGCAAACCATTGCCACACAAGCCAAAGACAACAATTTAATTTTCATGACAGTCCATACCTCCGCAAACCTGCACTAGTGGTTATCGATGTGACTATTCGCCTGAC
>JBFXCU010000048.1:0-4970 GCA_050181835.1 Steroidobacteraceae bacterium
GCCCCACCACCGTTTTTAGTGGTTGCTGCCGGGCAGCAACCTGTTTTGATGGGACGTTAGCTCAGTTGGTAGAGCAGCGGACTTTTAATCCGTTGGTCGGCAGTTCGAGCCTGCCACGTCCTACCAAGTATTTAGGGGTCTAGCCGCAAGGTTAGGCCCCTTTTACTTTGTCTCAACATGCCAAAAACGTGACATTGCTGGCTACATCTTCGGCACGGACGCGCTCGATCCGAGCCGCTGCCAACGAGAGGTGCTCCGTGGCGTACTTTGCGTAGCGGTCCACCATCACCCTGGACTTCCAGCCGCCCAAGTCCTTGAGCTCATCGCAAGACGTTCCCGCCTGGCGATGCCATGAAGCCCACGTATGGCGCAGGTCATGGAACCGAAAATCCTTGATGCCAGCAGCCGCCAGCGCGGTATGCCACGCTGAATTGGTCAGTTTGGAGTTGGAGTTGGAGTTGACTCGGTTCCGTGGACACATCATTCTTTGTGTTCAAGGAGTCGCAAATGTCCAAAGTCAGACCCCCGTACCCGGCGGAGTTCCGTCAGCAGATTGTCGAGCTGGTGCGTGCCGGACGCACGCCGGCCGAACTCTCGCGCGAAGTCAATGTCACCGCGCAGTCCATCACCAACTGGGTCGGCCAAGCCGCCATTGACAGCGGCAAGGAAGGGCTGACCACCGCCGAGCGCGAGGAGTTGGTAAGGCTGCGCCGCCAACTGCGCCAGGTTCAGCAGGAGCGCGACATCCTGGCAAAGGCTACGGCCTGGTTTGCCGGTCGCAGCGATGCGACTTCAACGAAGTCTTCAGACTCGTGATGGCGAACCAGGCCGACTTCCCCGTGCGCACCATGTGCCGCGTCCTGGGTGTGTCCGCCAGCGGCTTCTATGCCTGGCGAGAGCGCGCGCCCTCCCAGCGCAGCATCACCAACGCGGTGATGACCGAGCGGATACGCCAGATTCACAAGGACTCCTACGAGTCCTACGGTATGCCGCGCGTGAGGGCCGAGCTCATCGAGCAAGGTGTGTGCATCAGCCGCCAGCGCGTGGCGCGTCTCATGCGTTTGGCCCACATCCGGGGCATTAGCCGCCGCCGTGGCTTCACGGTGACCACGCGCCGCGACAAACGCAACTCTCCGGCCAATGACCTGGTCAAGCGTCAGTTCCGGGCCAGCGGCCCCAATCAGCTCTGGGTGGCCGACATGACCTACCTGCCCACCTGGACAGGGTTCCTGTACCTGGCGGTGGTCATCGATGTGTGGAGTCGTCGTGTGGTGGGTTGGTCCATGGGCGAGCGCATGACGGCCGACCTGGTTCTCTCGGCGCTCAACATGGCGTTGACCCAGCGCAAGCCGCAAGACGTCATTCACCACAGCGACCAGTTGAATCCGCCCTGTACACCAGCCTGGCCTTCGGCGAGCGCTGCCGTCAGATGGGCGTTCGCCCCTCCATGGGAACGGTGGGCGATGCCTACGACAACGCGATGGCCGAGAGCTTCTTCGCCAGCCTGGAGGCCGAACTCATCGAGCGCCACAGCTTCGAGTCCAAGGCCCAGGCCCGCATGGCCGTCTTCACCTGAATTGAAGGTTGGTACAACCCCAGGCGCCGCCACAGCGGCCTGGGCTACCACTCACCCCTGAACTTTGAAAGGAGCCAGCAGTCCCGATTCAATGCCCGCGAGCATGACCCACAGCATGCTGATGGAGCACCCCAGATGGTTTGAGAATCAAACCGGAAACCGTCCACTGGACCGGGTCAACTCCACATCGAACTTCGCAGCTGGCGTATGGGAAAGGCGCTCATCTATGTCTGCGAGCATCGCAAAGAGATCAGGCAATTTATCTACAAATTGCTTGAGTTGCTCTGCGGAAAGCTTCCCATATTCCTTTTCCATGTGCAAATTAGCTGCTTGTTAAATGGCGAAATATGTATCGAAGATATTCAAGCGAGATATGTCGAGGGTTTGGCAATATTCGAATGAAGCTAGGATAGCTTTGATTTAACTGCTTTCAGGAGATTCCTGTAGCGAATAACGTCCATCGGATGGCTTCTTTTGCGTGGCGGATCGGAAGGCTTTTGAGGGGCATCGCCAGCGATTTCCAATAAGCCATTCTTCACCAATTCAATATCTTCTTGCGATTTTAAATTGTCCATCAGCTTGTCGATGTCTTCGTCAATTTCCTTCAGTTTTGCAAGCTGCTTGTCGGCTGTCACAGTGCCATCCATGGCCTTTAATGCGTCGAATGCGGCAACAATTTTTTTAATTGATCCAATAACACCTGTTCGGGCCTCTACACGGATTACCTGAGTATGCCGTGCTCTCGTGGCAAAAAGCCCTTCAGCCGCAATGTATTCTGAAAGACGCTTTGCGTCTTCATAAAGCACAATTGCACCCTCGCGAAAGGTTGGGTAGTTTGCCACACCTGTGTATAGCGCTGCAGCCACCGTGCCAACGATCGTTGCATATACTTTCAGCGATCCTTCTTTGACTTCTATCTCGACATCTGGGTTCGGATAAAGAAAAAAATCTCCACGCGATTTCACAAATTCAGTTAGATGAATTTTTAATGCCTGCGCGATTTCGTCTGAAATATCGTCCGGCTCTACATGAATGTATGCCTGGCAGAGTATATTTTTGTTTATGTAGTCCGCCATTATTTCCCCTTGCGCTCAACTTTGATGGTGATTAATGGGAGTCAGATGAGTGAGTCGTTGAAGTCGTGATGCAACATTCAAGATTTTGGCACTTCAAATACGCGGCTGTATTTGTATTTGAACCAAGCGACAAATTGTTCGCGGAATCCTTCGTTCCTAAGTGCCTCTTCCATCCAGGGTTGCTGGAGCAAGTCCTGCAATGGGCTTCCTGGATGTCGTTCACTGACAAAGCGTGCCGGATTTGCGTCGAGCTGTGTAACAACAGTAGCGAACAATCGGTGCTGCATGAGTAGATCAGCGTCTTTCATCGAGTCACGATAGCCTTGGTAGGCTTGCGCAATGGCTGCTTTATATGCGTAATCTTCACTGATCGCAAAGATATTGGATAGCCGCTTTGTAGCCACCCATGATAGCCATATTGGCCCGGCCAGTGCAATTCCATTCAATACTATTTGAAATAGCATGTATTCAATTGCTGCCTTGTCTTTGATTAGCTCTAGCATGGCGGGATACCTGAGAAATCCTATGTAGAGGATTAAACCAATGCCCGCGGCAAGTACACCTAGCCAAATGAGATCAAGTTTTTTGGCATTGTCAGCCTTCTTTTGAAATGCACCCCCTAAAGAGGCCGTAATCGAATTCTCGAGAGTTCGACGAAGGGTCTGCAGCTGCGCCTCCGCCTCCTCGGACGCTTTGTCCGCCTTCCCTTGAGCAGCCAATGCAGCAGACGCGGCTGGTTCTGCAAGCTTCTGCGCAGCCAAGGTGGCGGAAGACGCCTTCTCAGCCCCTGAAAGAGCTGTTGCAATCGCTGTCGCTGCTACTTCTGCATTCGCTTGTGCGGCGAGCGCGGCGACTGCGGCAGGCTCTGCTTGCCCTTTGGCGACAGTAGAGGCAGACGCTGCTTCTTCTGCCTTTCCTTGTGCCGTTAGCGCGGCTGTCGCGGCAGCGTCTGCCTTTGCCTGGGAGGCGTGCGCTGCGACAGCTGCTGGCTCTGCTTGAGCCTGTGCCGCGACAGCTGCGTTGCCGGCAGCTTCTGCTCTTGTCTGATGTGTCGTGGCTGCGGTTGCTGCCGCTTCGGCTTTCCCACTAGCTTCAACGGCGGAAGACGCTGCAGGGTTCGCTGCTTCTTGTGAAACTAAAGCGGCTGCCGCCGCTGCCGCCGCTTTGGATTGAGCAATTCCCGCACTTGAGGCTGCCGTGTCAGCCCTATTTTGCGCATCTAAGGCAGCTACGGCAGCTGAATCGGCTTGTTCGCGAGCCCTTGTGGCAGCTGTAGCCGACGCTTCCGCTTGTGCAGCCGCGCCTATTTCGTCTCCAGACGACTTGCTTGTCTCCATATTCGCCCCCCTTTAGTCTGTTACCGCATGTTATCGCTTCGTCCAATTTGCGTTGGAACTACAACCGCGACTTGTCGAAGAAACGCTGCAACGGGGCGTGACAGATTTAACGAGTGTTGGCATTCATTGGTGAGCGAAGACGGGCTAAGTTGTTGAAAAACTTGGGCTTTTCAAGGCCCTTTTAATCCGTTGGTCGGCAGTTCGAGCCTGCCACGTCCTACCAGGGAGCCAAGGACTCAGTCGAAAGGCTGAGTCCTTTTTTCTTGGGCATCATTTGCAAGTGGGCCTAAGCGAAGCACCATCAAAGGGCCTCCGCCTGTCGATGGATCAAGCCTGAAATCTCCGCCCTGGGCGTGCATCATCCGCTGACAAAGGTGCTCAATTGCACTCATGTTGTCAGAAATGCTTCGACTGCCTGGCGTCTCCAGTGTTTCTGCCGACGGCTCGGCGCTCGCATCGAATTGGAGGAGGCGGGCGCCGTCACGAACATCCACGCTGATGCAAAGGCGCGCCTGTGCGATGCCTCGCGGTGCATCCAGGGCAACGCGTGTTGCAAGGTACATCACCAGCAGGGCGAGTTCGCCGCCAGACGGAACATGGAAATCCCGTACTAAACGGATCGAGACCCGGGCACGTTCCTTTGCGGTGAACGGATAGGCGTCCATCAATACCGCCACCAATCCGGATGCTGCGCAGCTGAGCGGCTGTCGATGGGGAAACGCACCCAGTGCGGCCTGCGCTGTCTGGGTCATGAGGCGCAGGCAATGTTTGGCATTGCGGCCGATTGCTTCCAGCGCCTTTTGTTCCGCACCTGTCGGTGCTGCCATGCCGGTGAGCATGCCCGAGCGCTGAACAAGCGCATCGGAATAGCCCTGAATGAGCGATAGCGGGGTGTTGATCTCGTGGGCGAGGATGGCGAGCGCGTCGCGCAGTCCCGAACCGCTTGCAGCCAGACGCTGTGCTGTTGGCCGCTGTCCGCCA
>JBFXCU010000049.1:0-4633 GCA_050181835.1 Steroidobacteraceae bacterium
CGAGACAGTGGCGCGCGGGAAGCCGTAAAGTTTCTGCTTGTTGTTGCATCAGGGCCGTTAGCTCAGTTGGTAGAGCAGCTGACTCTTAATCAGCGGGTCGTTGGTTCGATCCCAACACGGCCCACCAATTATGATATGAAAATCAATATCTTAGTTGGTTACCCCGGATGCGATACCTACAAAGATTTCCAGCCTAGCCCGTTTTAATAGTTTTTTGTAAGACTGGCGCGGAATCCGGCCTAGAACCGGCAGCCAGCTCCCCCCGAATGATGGTCAAGGCGTCAGGAGCCTGGACGCTGACCCACGCCCGTTTGCCCTCGATATTGACTACGTACGATCCGAATCGGACCTTCCTGAAACAGTTCCTTGGTCGTCAGGGCGTGGCTGACGCCTTCAGATGGGTAGATCAGGATTTCCCCGCCGTGTCGTCCCGTGACAGTACCAGCATAACGCCTCCATGCGGTTTGAGAATAGTTTGGGGAGCATAACGGGGGTGGAGGGGAAATGGGGGTTAGTTCTTCAGGAATCTGCGCAGACGTGTGTTACCCGGAATGGAGTGGTAGGATTTCGATGGACTGAGGTCGTGTGATGACATGGTGACTGTTGATTGTTAAGAACGGGTTGCCTCCCCCATGCCCTATTAGCCGCGGTATCATTGATTACAGAATTCAGCATTCAAATAATGCAGCCCCGATATGCCTGCTAGAACAAATGAATTCCAACAGGTCATCCATATGATTCAGCATCAGCTCGCAGGCGATGCGGTTGTTACTGAATCTAAGATGCTTACTAACGTTAGAACAGGAGAAGAAAGAGAAGTCGATATTGTAATTGAGTCGAAGGCCGCTGGGATTAATGTAGTAATTGGTATTGAGTGTACGGCCACAAATAAAAAAGTCAGTTCAACTTGGGTAGAGCAGATGATAGGAAAGCATGCAGACTTGCCTATCTCAAAAACTGTCCTTGTCTCAAAATCAGGTTACTATAAGCCCGCAATAGCTACAGCTCGTTCGCATAATATTCTAGCGCTCACAATTTCTGAGGCTGGTAATTATGCTTGGAAAGACATGCTTGGCGATCTCAAAAGCCTAATGCTAGGCGCTTTTTCATTAAATATAAAAAATTATACTGTTGATTATAGAAAAGTAGATTTAGATGATCCAGACTTGGTTCTACGCCATAATTTGACTGTACACATTGCTCAGAAAGATTATCAGACTTCATTAGATGACTATCTACACGGCGTAGTTCGACGCGGTGATCTGGCCGAACAGGTTATGAATGGATGGCTGAAAACGCCGAAAGATAATCGTAGTAATAGCTTTGACGTGATTGTAAGTTTTACCCCTCTTGATGGCACAACAATCACGGGAGATGCGGGCAAAATTTACTTGCTAAAAGTATCCAGATTGGTAATTGGCGTTGATATTGAATGCACTCCTATTCGCGTCTCGACGGGAAGATACTTGGATAAAGATATAGCCCATGGCACGGCTAAAAATATCTTCAAGGAGTCTGACGCACCGAATCGAAATATTGTAGTCACGTTTCTTAATGATAAGGATGAGTATAAATCGGCGATACGTATCCCTAAATACAAGGGCGGTGAAGACGCAATATTCCAATCCAAACTCATTAGTGATGGTTCCAGCGTGGGTGATTAGGTAAAGTCATAATTTTATGCGCCATGTGCGGTCGCTACGTCCTCAACGTCCCCGGCTCCACGCTGATAGACACCTTCGAGATCATCGAACACCCTGACCTGTTACTTGATCTTCAGCGCTCATCATTCCTTGCAGTCTAGCCGCACTATGTGGTTAACAGTGCAAGGCAAGTCAAAGAGCTGCATTACTACAGCGGGCATGACAAACAATTGACGTGACTCTTTCATTTCTACCTGGGTGAAATAAGGAACAATTAAGAATTGTATAGTATATTTCGTCACACATTTGCAGACTCTAATGGAGGAGCCTAGTCATGAATATATTTTCAAAAACCATCTTGATTGCTGCGGGACTTTGTTTTGGATTGACAGCATTCGCTGATGCACCGCCGACATTGCACTTACCCGATACGCATTCGGATAAAAACTCTGGAAAGATTTCCCTCTATCGGACCCAGATCAAGGACTATAAATTTGGCAAAAATGATGACATTACAAAAAATGAATTGTTTGTAACCCTAGATACCACTGGACCTAAGATCTACACCCTCCCGCTACATGAGGAGCCAGTTATCAATAGTCGCATCGCAGAGACCTTGCTGGAGGCCTACCTTCATGACATGACCGTCACCATCTACAGCTCGAAGTTTGAGAAGGATGGTGGGGCGTCAAGCATTCACGCCGTCCAGCTCGAACGACAAGCGAAATGATCAATCGTTACAGTAGGGTAAATTCTGCAGGTTGACTCGCCCTTGAATCTGGCAGACTGAACCCCATATCTAAACCACTGCCAGATGGCAGATGGCGTTCATTCACATACCCCTCCCACTACGGACGCCATTGCTGCCCTGCCTATCCCCTAGGCGGGGCATTTTTTTATCGGGGCGGGCCAAGTGGCGCAGAACCTCTAACGCACCAGAAATCGAGCACGTCCATGACCGCATGCCCGTAATAGTCAGCCCCAAGGATTATAATAGATGGCTCGATTTGGGCATATCTGACAAGGAAACGCTGTTACCACTACTTAATCTAATCGAATAAATTTTGGGAGTAGCAACGGGTTGAAGAATACGGTAACTATAAAAAATGGGGGCAGACCGCTTATAGGTCTGCCCCCTTTATCTCATCTCAACGTGCTGGATCTGTAGCCCTAGTTACATGTTGACCCTGAGCATATGCTGCCAATCGCAGTCGGAGAATAAGCTATTCCGAGATCGTAATCGTACCCCCACCGGTAGACAGTTCCGTCACTTTTAACCGCAAGTGATTGATCGGCGTCCCCTGCTGCAACAGCCGTGATACCTGTAATGCTACTCACCTGGACTGCCGTATGTCTGTCAGTACTGGTACCGTCGCCTAATTGCCCTTCTCCATTTTCGCCCCATGACAACGCAGTACCATCGTTCTTCAGCGCCAGTGAGTGATTGTATCCTGCCGACACGGCAGAGATTCCACTAACACTACTCGCCTGTACCGGCGTATTTCGATTGGTCGTGGTACCGTCACCCAAGCGCCCACTTCCATTGCTACCCCACGCCCAAACGGTGCCATCGCTCTTGAGGGCAATGGAATGTACATTACCCGCTGCAATGTCAGTAACACCGCTGATACTGCTTGCCTGTACTGGGCTGCCTCTGTCGGTGTTAGAACCATCGCCTAATTGCCCAAGTGAGTTTTCACCCCAACCCCATACCGTGCCATCGCCCTTCAAGACAAGTGAAAACAAATAGCCGCGAGCAATAGCTATAATCCCACTCAGGCCGCTAACCTGTGTAAGCGTGCTCGATCCAGACCAAACAGTACCATCGCTTTTTAATACAAGATAATTAGTGTCTGAGCTATTTGCCGCGATAGCTACGACCCCGGTATGACCGCTGACCTGCGCTGGAGAACTACCGCTGTCCCATTTCCAGATAGTCCCATCATTTTTGAGCGCAACGACAAACTCATTTCCTGCCGCCACTGCCTTTACATTCGAAAAGCTGCTCACTTCCCCCAATGCCCCGTCGCCTTCCCACTTTTCATAGACGGAACCGCTACCGCACACTACATGGATATTGTCGTAATATCCTGTAGCTATCGTTGTAGCAAAAGTAGTGATGGGGAATAAAGCGCTCGATAACGCAACAATACAGAGAAGTCGAATATCCATTTTCATAGTTACCCCTCGAAGTTGAGTTGGAATTATTCGTTGGCCAGTTTCTCCATTTGCTCGATAGTAAAGTGCTCTGAACCGAGGAAGAATCGTATGCTCAAACGAATTCCATATCAATCACGCAGTCACGACATAATTTTGCTGAATAATACCGTTGGAAAAGCTAATTCCTGTTAGTGTCGCGGGAAGCGGTACAAGTACTTTTAATCAGCGGGTCGTTGGTTCGATCCCGGCACGGCACACCATCATGGTGGTTTCATTCAGTCCGGCAAGCGTAGAGAACCCGCGAGAGCGGGTTTTTTTCACCTGGTTATCGCACGCGTCACGCGGGGCGGTGCGCAGGGCCGGACATTCCGATCCGGTATTCCCTATATATGACGCTCGAGGCCGGTTCCCGGCGCCCCGGCAGCGGGCGCTTCGCTGCGCAGCCCCGCGTCTGGCGGGTCACGCATGGGCGTCTCGTTAAATAACAACCATTCCTGTTGACATTAGAATAATAATAATTATCATTCGCCATAGGTATGCGCGGTGCGGAGAGTTCGCGCCGGTCGGGGACGATGTGCCCCGCCCGGCCCCGCCGCGATTGAGTAGGGCACATGCATTTCGGATGACGCGAATGGGCGAAGGGCCACAAGACCTGACAACACGACCCGCGGGTGCGCGGCGGCCGGGGGCGAGTTCCGCGCCACATCGCCTTTCCATCGATGTCCTGCTCGACGGCAGGCCCGAGCTGATCATCGAGCATGCGGGTGCGGAGTACCGTTTGCGGATCACAAGCAAGGGCAAATTGATCTTGACCAAGTAATTCGTCCCGG
>JBFXCU010000050.1:0-4530 GCA_050181835.1 Steroidobacteraceae bacterium
CAGATTAAGGAGTGGCTGTGTAGTAAACAAGAGTGATTTGTTTCAAACTTCAAATGGCTAGACCCTGCAGCGAGTACAGTTGTGACCACAACGGGACGATTGACTTGTCTCAACCACTCGACTTGTACACGGCGTACCCTGGTTTGTGCCAACGAGCTCAGTTGTTTATTCCCTATGAGAAAGTCGTTCGTGTCGTCTCGGCGATCAGGGAAGCATTCAAAGCCATTGACAGACCCGAGCCACCAATCCGTTTCTGCAAAGACACCAAGAATCGCTGGGACTTTTGGTTCAATTTACCCGGATACGCTGAAGTTCGTCTGTTGGACAAGCACAATCACGACACCAAGCACCTTCAGCCACGAACCGAAGTGTATTTGGATTTGGCGGAGAGCGATTGTAAGAGCGACGAAGACGAGCCCATGCCCCTGAAACAAAAGCCGACAAAGAGTCTGTCTGAACTGCTCCAAAACTACTATTGCAAGCCAGTGGTAGACCTGATCCCAATGCTGGATCGGGCGCGACGTGATGAGGAAGACAGGGAGCAAAAGGATGGGACTTTTCCTCTTCGCCCACCGCGACGTTCTGATGAAACTGTGATTCTCAATTACGACAAGGTGGAGGTGCCATTGGATCAGTACGACTTGGCGCTGGAGACTTTGCGTCAATTGGCCGAGTTGGTGGGCCATCCGCCTACCGAATCCACTTACTACAGCTACTACTATTGGGACGAATTGGCGCACATGGCTTCGTGGGGATTCGTGGATGTGAGCATAACGGGTCAGGGCAAGGTCGGGTTCAAGTACCGCTCCCAGTGTTTCGACGGAGACCTGATCGAGGCCAGCTTGGAGGAGACGGCTGCGGTTATCAAGGAGCAAGCCACCATGTGTTTGGCGGACTTTTACTCTTCTTACTTTGCTTAAAAATAACCAGACACAATTCAAACCCAATGTTCCCCTTCCCCATGCGCCCATTCACTGATCCCGAGCAATTTCTCCCACCACGTTCGGGAGCAGAGCTGTGGTACCAGCAGCTGACACAAGCAGCCGCATCCTATGTCGCCACGGTCCAGTATCTTCTGGCGGAAGCAGCCGTGGCGTATGCTCGAGAGCGAATGCCCCGAACCTGCAGCAAGAATAGGACCCACAGCAAGAATCAGCGCCGACGCAAGAGACGTCGGCAGAGACACTTTAGACGTTTGTAACACAAATCAAGTGTCGCTTTTTTGGTGATTGATAAATGAGCATGTCTGCTGAAGAAGTAAAGCGTGCCACAGTCGAAGAAGAAGAGGCTTCAAAGAGGGCACGGATTGAGGAAGACGTCATGCCCCCGATATTGACCACTCGCACATTGCGAATACTTGAATTCAAGGCCAATAATGACAAGTACAAGTTGCCCACACAGAAGCCGCCCACTGATGTGTGGTACCTGCACAGCGAACGGGCGCTCTGTCTAGGCTATCGATTCGAGTACCGGCGCTTACGCATCCACCCTGGCCTATCTGATTCGACCGAGTTCCAAGTGGACCTCTTGTTCCGCCACAAGCATGTGATGGGCCAGTTTAAAGGCCAAGTGGTGAACGAACAGAACCAGTTTGTGATCGAGGGCGACGAGTTTCGACTGGTGATTGGTTGCACGCCGATTGCAGTCGACGTGTCTGCGTTCCTGAAAGAAGCCGACCACCTGATTTACCAGCAGCACGAGTCCCGACGCAAGACGATTCTGCAGACACTCGAGATGCTGGCCAAGGAGCTTCCCACCGCTAAACTGAACTGGTCCATCGGCGACACCACGGCCTTGCTGAACTCAACGAGGTCGTACTCGTGGGCCATTTGCGTGCGGATCAGCGACTTTGAGTTTGAGATAGTGCCCCTGGGGAGACCCTATAGCTATTGGGTCCGTGACGGCGGACACTTTTGCGACAACAACCTGCTGTCTCTCAAAGGAACCGGCATTGACCCCAAATTGTCGTACGGCATCGAGGGCACGCCCTTGCAAGTGGTGACCAAGATCAAACAAGTGTACTCGACATTTACTCAGGTGTAAGATAAAGCAACGTTTAGCCGACAAAGTCCACCAACAGGGCTCGCTTGCGCTTGCGCTGGGCGGGATTCACGGTCCTGGCTTTCTTGACCTGCTCGGCCTTGCGCTGGACCGGGTCCACGTCCTTGATCTTGTACTTGCGAATGATGGGCATCCACCTGTTCAAACACTCCTCGGCAATCTTCACCGACGGCGCTCCCGTAATCACCACAGAGCCGCTGGGGTACAAAGACATGTGGATCTTGCGGTCATTGACCAGGTACATGCGGAAGCAGGAGATGGTATTGTCATAGACTGCCAAGGCACACTCTGGGTCTTGGTGCAGTTTGGTCAAGTCTACCGTAAAGTTCAAATAAGCAGTGGCCTGAATGTTGGTCCACTGAATGTCCACCGGGAAACAGGTTTTCTGCATTTGGCGAGACAAGCGCAACATGGTCAGCCATACCATGATACAGTTGCCCTCGTAATTGTGTACTCCAGCTACATTGGTCTTGCACTGGCTGAACATGCGCCACGAGGCACACACGGGCCCGCCTCGCAACTTGACTGTGGCTGGACTCGCATGACATTCGGTGGTGAACAAGCCCGGCAGCACGGTGGCTACTCGGGCTCCTGATAAAGGTCGCGTAGTGTGCAGTTTACATACACAATTGTGGGGCGTGACACTCACCCACCCCTCTACATCGCACATTTGCTATTTGACTTGTGGCGTAACGTCTTCATCCCCTTCTTCTACGTCGTCATCTTCATTGTCGGCGTCGTCTCCTTCTTCCTCCTCTTCATCTTCAGAATAGTCCTCGGGCCGATAGTGGCGCAGATAGGCTTTCCAATCAAAAGGCTTGGGCATTTTTTTTTGCTGGCCAAAGTTCAAAACGCTTTACACGAAATGGATGTACCGCTTGAAGATGCAGTGTCAATTCAACGGAAACGCTGGCCCACCAACCCCAACCGACTCATATCCTTTCTAGCCAAACGCTGGTGGATGTTTGACCAGCTGGCGCTCTTCATGTCGGACCAAATGACTCGTCACCAGCTCCATCATGCTCTGGGAATGCTGGACAAGGAAAGCCGTCTGATGATGGTCCCCAGTCGAGACGGAATCCTGTACAAGCTACGACTGTAAACCACAATTCAAACCCATAAAACACGCATGATGTTACTCCGAGTACTAGAAATGGGTGTACGAATCATTCTATGCGTTGCTGCAACGGTGATAGCCTTGGCTGCAACGGCAGTAATCGCCGTTTTGGTTTTTGTGTTACTATTGGCGACGATCGAATGTTTCTCCCTTGGAGCCACTTATCTCTTGTGTCAATTCGTGCTCAACGACTGCTACGACAAGTTGTGTGACAAACAAGGCGTGTGCTTCGAACAGCCGTCGTACGAACAGTACACTTTGTATAATGCCATCTTCTTCGTGCTATTGCTTGTCACTTTGTTTCTGCTAGCGTGTTGGCACTTGAGAGCGAGCAGGGTAAAAGACCATGTTGAGTGACAACAAAAGTCACAATTCAAAAAATACACTCATGCTTCGCAAGCTCTTCAAAGTTACAAGAACAATACTGCTACTACTACTAGTGTCAGGTCTCCTCCTTGCGGCGGCAGTGATCATTTATGTGCTGATCTGGCTGTCCACCAATGGAGCCACGCATCTCGTGTGCCAGTATGTGGTATCTGGCTGCTTCCACACATCTTGTGACGCTCAAGTTTGTTTCGACCAGCCGATGATACAGTGGTACCGAGTGCAAGCAGTGGTTACTCTGGGTGGGGCGTTTGTCTCGGTCGCCCTGATCTCGTACTGGCACCTGATGCTGCGCACTGCAGACCCCGAGTCACTTTCCAAATGGTTTTCTATCTGCTTATCGTCGGCCCACCCCAACGAGGAATCCCCTTACAATCTATAACGATAGTGGTGATAAACCCCTCTCCCTGTAACCCGAAAGCTATGTACACACTGCAGAAAGCGTCCATGAGTCAGTTACATGTCAGCAAACCGTCGAGCACGCGAACTGGCTCGCTCAGGGGCCATCCACGCCCTGAAGCAAATCCCCGAGTTGCCCGATTCGGTTCTGGAGGCGGCCATTGTAGGCAATCAGCCCCAGACGGTAGACTATTTACTGTACGAACGCAAGGTGCCTCATGACCAGAGTCTCGAGTACTACTACAACTTGAACCCCAAGGCCGACTGGATCATCGACAAGTTGCTGACTTTGCACTCGACTGGAGTTCGGGGCAAGACTCGATTGTATGTCCAACTGCACGCTCACAGCATCATGATGCAACACCTGAAACTGCCCCTGCAACCAGCCAACAAAAAGGTGCTGCTCAACACTCCGATGATGGTCTGGTATCCCCTGGCTTCATTGCACCTGATCCCCCAGAACCCCGACCCTACGTTGCCAGTGCGTCGACTCGACGTTCGGCGCCGAGTGGTGCTCAATTTGTACAGAGTCAAGGGCAAGATCGAGCGCTGGCGACTCTTGGTGGACG
>JBFXCU010000051.1:0-365 GCA_050181835.1 Steroidobacteraceae bacterium
TTGAGCCCCACACGCCAACAATGGTGTGGGAGCAAGCTTACGCTATCGAGCGCAGCGGAAATCGGGAGCGGGTTGTGCTGGCGCAGGGACCCACGACATGAACTGCAAGGCACAAGGTGCCCCGCAGAATCAGGAAGGCAATTGGATCAGTCGGTGGCGCGCCCGGTGCCGAGTGAGCCATCAGGTCTACCCGTACCCAGCGATCCGTCAGCACGTCCCGTGCCCAACGAGCCATCAGGCTTGCCAGTCCCCAATGAGCCATCCGGCTTTCCGGTGCCCAGTGAACCGTCCGGTCGCCCAGTTCCTAGCGAACCGTCAGGACGCCCGGTGCCGAGTGAGCCATCAGGTCTACCCGTACCCAGCGA
>JBFXCU010000051.1:375-3508 GCA_050181835.1 Steroidobacteraceae bacterium
GCTTGCCAGTCCCCAATGAGCCATCCGGCTTTCCGGTGCCCAGTGAACCGTCCGGTCGCCCAGTTCCTAGCGAACCGTCAGGACGCCCGGTGCCGAGTGAGCCATCAGGTCTACCCGTACCCAGCGATCCGTCAGCACGTCCCGTGCCCAACGAGCCATCAGGCTTGCCAGTCCCCAATGAGCCATCCGGCTTTCCGGTGCCCAGTGAACCGTCCGGTCGCCCAGTTCCTAGCGAACCGTCAGGACGCCCGGTGCCGAGTGAGCCATCAGGTCTACCCGTACCCAGCGAGCCATCGGATCGGGCACGTCGCGCGGCAATCAATTCCTCAAGTGACGCCGAAATGCAGCTCCCCAAAATCACGCCATTGGGACCAGGCTGTGTGCCTCTTACTGCAAGCATGGAACCCCGTGAAGTCGGAACGCCGCTTAGTGCGGAAAGTGATGTCGAATAATCAATAACGACGGGGCCCAACCGAAGGTGGCCGCGTAGCAAGTCCGTACTGGCGAGCGCGGCTTTAACAAAGACCTCACTCGAGCCGGGAACATATTGGCTTGCCAAACGCCGCACTTCCAGAATTCGCTCCTGCGCACCACGTGGTGACCAATCAATCACCGCCGCATAGTCGCCAATCTGAAACTCATCGCCAAAAGTTGGTTGAGTTCGATAGCCCAATACGTCGATCCCAAATTCTTTAGACACGGCATCAACTCGTCCCACTGCGACCAGGCGCGATCCGAATGCAGAGAGAGCGACATTAACTTCGTTGCGCGATCCATGATCAGCGACGGGTCCCGCGCAGACCGATTGCGCCTCAGCATTGCTGGCAACCAAGAGTAGGTTTGTAATGGCAATACCCAAGACACTCACAGAGTGCATCGAAGCTGAAATCTTGTTTCTCACGTTTTACTTCCCTTGCTTTGGCTCGGAGCCCTGTTCGTCATCCAACAAAGTTGCAAGCATCTCCTGAAACTTCTTGTCGTCAGCCAAATCGTCTTTATAGAGATACAGCCCAACTCCAACACTCAAGATCCGATCAATTCCCGCGCGAGGCCTGCGAAACAACACAAATTGGGTTTCAAGATCCTCGATCACTTCCTGCAATCGATCACGAACCATGTCACTAAATGGCACCCAGTCTTCTTCGCGGATTCCGTAATCTGGGAAAACCCAGCGTTCGAACCGGCGCCTGCTCGCCTCTTGCTCACCCAAGTTGTGATCAATTGTTTCGACGTACCTCCGTACTCCTCGTGCAAATACCTCAATTAATTCCGGTGCCATTTGCTCCGGGATGAACGTACGTTTCAGTACTCGAATCATCCCGCTTTCTTCTGCTATGGTTGCGGCTCCAACACGCATCAACTCTTCAAGCATTAACTCGGCTTGGACATCAGATGCGTATCTGGCAACCAAATCCTCGAACGATGGACCGCCCCCTACTTCTCTTGTAAATGCCAGATCGCGCGGGAACCCATATGGCCCCATGTACTCCGGATCGTTGTGCCAACCCTGCAGTACGTTCGCTATCCGGCCCGCATTGCTTTCAAGAGCTCGTCGAAGACGATCTTCTTCGCCGAGGACACGATCGAAATCTCTCCGTGCAATGCCCGTCGTAATCGATAGCCGCGAATACGACATTGGGCGCCCAGGAACCGCGAAATCAGTTGCTGCGACTCTTGCGTACGCTCCTTTGATGACTTCGGAAATCTCGTTAAACGAAATGCCGTTCCTCAAAAGAATCCGCACTAGTGGCACAAGCAAAAACCGAAATGCAGCGAGTAGCCTTAAGTTAACGGTGTAACCCGCTGACATGACTTAATGTAGCCTTAGACTTATTGGGAGTAAACATAACTTTTGCAGCGTCGGCCAGCTGACGCCGTCATCAGCCAATTGGCCGCTACGTTCACCTGCGGGAATTCAGACTTGGAACTAACTTAGTTCCAATAAATCAAAGAGATACGAGATTTTTATTAGATTTAAAGTTGGTAATTCGCTTAACGTACTAAATGTAAAAGCTTTCCCATAAGCTATCGGCGGCGACTCATGTCTGAGCGGACGCCAAGATCGATGTAGTAAGCGCCGACGCCAAGCTCTAGGTACTGCCCTGACGCGCTTTCATTGCGCGCATTGCGCTCAAGCCATTCATCCACGGAGTCAACAAACTCCTGACCCCGTTTGCGTACCAAGCGATCGAATACAGGCTCAAGCTCGCTTGCAATTGATACTGTGCACGCTCGTTCAAATTTCGGCTTTTCCGGACCTGCAACGCTTCGAACGTTTCGATGTACGACGCGTAGGTAGCCTTCCAATTGTTTGAGCAGCCCGTCTGTGGCCAACAATCCGCCAGAAGCTCGACCAAGCAAGAAAGTTGGAGTCTCCGAACAGATTCGGCCGTCAGACCGCGTTGAAACGGCTCCGAAATCGAGCAGTGCTTTAAGAACAACTGATGCGTCATTCTTGCATGGCACTTTCTTGCAGAGCTCATCAAAGGACTGTTGGCCGTTCCACAGCTCAAGAGGGAGTGGTTCACCATCTGCATCTACTAACGAAATGTCTCGCCTCCATCTGCACATCACCTCCATGCAATCTCGCTGCAATGCACCCAACTCCGTAAAGACAGTTCGCGCATCTCTGGCCACTGCACCAGCCATCGCTTTGGCCATAGCGAGATTTATCATTGACGATGTCCCTCCGCCAGCAACAAGCAAATCTACAAAAAGCCGTACGACATCATTGAGCAGTTCCTGACCTTGCCTATTTGGCGCGAAGGACTCGGACATCATGGTAGACATGCGATACCCCGATGGTTTGCCCCTATGCAAACCCAAATACCGGCGATTCATTGTTGGCCGATCATAATGCTATAGATTGGACTTAGTGGCTAAGCTCGTGCCTAAAGAAACAGTTGCAATCTGATTTCTCAGCGGATCCCTCGATTTATGAACATTCGATCTATTCGGCGTCCAGTTGAACAAAGGCCCGGAGCACAATCTTCGCTGCTCTTGGCTTGCCTCACCCTCCTCCGACCACTGGCGCGGATCATGCTTCGTCACGGTCTGTCGACTTATGATTTTTCCCGTATTGCCAATATTGCCTTTGTCCAGGCCGCCCGGGATATCCTACGCGAGCAGGGGA
>JBFXCU010000052.1:0-2827 GCA_050181835.1 Steroidobacteraceae bacterium
AAAAGAAATTCGAAGAATTGTTAAAAGACCCGCGCCTGCAGCAAATGATGGCGCTCTTGGAAGAAACTTTGGGCAGCCAGGCTTTGGTAGGGCTGGATGTCAAAGATATTTTGGCATTGCTTGAACAAGCCGAACGCGAAGGCATTGCGCTTGATCAATTGCTTACGCGCGATATGGATACTTTCATCAACCGCCGCCCCTATCAAGCGCAACAAGCCGTGCGGGCGCTGGAATGGACGGCGTTTTTATATGTGATGATGCTCTCGCAGCAGCAAAATAATCAAATGAATATGATGCGCCTGAATCAAATGGCTGAACGCTTGGCGCAAACTTTAGGCGTTGATGTCAAAACTTTCCAAACCCAATTCCAAAAGAATTTGCCCGAACTGCGCCGCACCCTTGACACCAGCATGCGCGCTTTGCGCACCGTTGACCGCCAGCAATTCAACCAGCAAGCCCGCCAAATGGCGCGCCTGATCCGCGCTAGACGCAGCCGCGCCATTCAATTGCAGCAGCAACGCAACGAAACCTTGCGCCTGCGCCGCGGGCGGCGTCCTGTTCAAGCGGTGGTGGAAAATGAGGTGGCCAGGCCTAAAACGGCGGCGGAGTTGTTGCGGGTTGAGATGCAGCAGGATGCGGTGTTGCAAACCGTGAAAAAGAATAATGCTGAAATAACACCGGTTGAGAATATCCGCGTGAATGATTTACCGGCACGCAATGAAAATCTGCTGCGTACGCTTGAAACCAAAATTCAAGAAGCGCCCACACGCCCACAAGCGGTTGAGCGCAATCCGCTGATGGAACGCCCCGCTCTGCAAGCCGAAAATAACGTTATTCCCTTAGCGCCTTTAACCGCCACCCGCGAAACTTTGCCGCTTACTTTATCAATGGATAATAGCCGGAATTCAATTGCGCAAAATATTACACGGCAACTGGAAGGCTTGCCCAATCCACCTGGACCATCCACTACCGTACGCCCTCTGGATATTCCTAAAGATCAAGACCGCCCGCCAATCGGCGCTTTGCCGCCGCGTGATATACTGCGCGATGCGCCGCCAAGACAGTTGCCTGATATCGCCCCTCAACCGCCACTACCGCCGCGTGATCCAGCACCGCCTATTCTTCCAGACTTAAAACCGCCGGTTCAGCCGCCGAGACTGTATGATCCTCCAAAACCGCCAGATTTAGGCGCCCCGCCGCCAGCGCCTCCTGAAAAACCGCCTATTCCCCATAATGGCGGGCCAACCGTGCCGGTAACGCCGACAGGCTTGGGCGAGGGCATCGGCCCAACTGGGGGAACCGGCCAGCGTCCACCAATACGGCAGCAATATGTGCCGGAAGGGTCTCCTTGGCGCGGCCCTGAAGGAACGCCGGTTACTTTTACTCCCTCTTCCCCTGAACGCGTCCTGCCTTCAAAACCGGCGCACATTAGCGCTCAGCTGCATGTCGTAAGCGCCGATGAGATTGCGCGGGAAACGGCAAAAGAAACCGCGCGCGTTAAAGCCGAAGAAGAAAGAAATAAACCGCGCGTTATTCCCGAAGGCGTTGAACCGCCGCGCAAACCTGTCGCTTTCAGCGAAGAAGCGGTAAAGATAATTAACATTGGCCCGGAAAAACCCGCCGATCACAAATGCACCGGCCATCCCTGCCCGATTTGCAATCCATTTTTAGCAAACCGAACCTATACACCGCCTAGCAAGCCGGCTGCGGCAAGGGATTATGACCCTTTCAACGATATAGGCGCGGCTGCGGCGCGGCCCAAACAAACCGGGCCATGCGGCAATTGCACCCGTGGAACTTGCGCCGGTTGCAGCACCGCGCTTGGAATTGATGACAACAAAGGAAAATTTACTGAACCCCAGGAAAAAAATATGTCTTCGGTTGGAATCGGCCGCAGCAATAAAGGACGCTAAAAAGTTTTTATAATAATAAAGGAGACGGGAATGACAAAAACATCGGTGATTTCGCTAACGGTGAACCGGACGCCTATCAATCAAAGCTGGGCGCCGATTTTAATGACGCCTGAAATTCAAGCCGCCATGCGCGACATTATGCCACGCGGTTTTCCGGTGAATGAATTAAGCGCTTTATGGGATACCAATCAGAACGCGCAATATAAATTAGTGGATAAGCCTTTTCCCCATATCGATGATGTCATGGGCTTAAAGGGCAGCGGCGAATTATGGGCGCATCCCGATTATCCGGAAGTCAAACGTCCGCATAAAAGCGAAACTGAAGATTCCGAAGGCTGGGCGAAATATAAAGCTTTCGTGCAAAATACTATTTTGATTGCGCGCATCCCGCCCGATGAAAACAATCCCGATACCAATCCGCCTTACGGTTTATGCCGGGTATTTTATCATCAAGGCCAGCCAAGCGTACTTATCATGGCCGATGTCTTGAAAAAACATCCTCAGCCTAAATTGCTTTTTGTGAAAGATGGCATGGAAAGATTTTTTGGCATGGGCTGGAAACCAGTTGATGAGCAAAACACCGACCCTAAACATTTAATCGAAAAACCGGTTTGCTTTATACCTGAAGAAGGGTTTCCCTATATCGATCACCGGTTGTGCCACATGCTGGGCTATACCCATCAATGCAGCAGCGCCGGGCATGGGCATCATGGCATAAAGCATTACCATTCTTTGGAACGCTAACCCCTACAAACTCCCCGCATTCTTGTTCATGAATTGCGCCAGGCCATCGACATCGGGTTTGACCGCTTCTTTGCCTTTGCTCCAATTGGCGGGGCAGACATAGCCGGTTTGTTCATGATGCTGCAGGGCGTCGATGGTGCGCAAGATTTCATCGATGTTGCGGCCAATGG
>JBFXCU010000053.1:0-2669 GCA_050181835.1 Steroidobacteraceae bacterium
GCCCGTTTTTTTTAGCGCACCCGTGCCATCGGGATGCACTTTGGTGATTGTGCTGTCCAGGCTCACGGCTTCTATCTTGATGCGGATCAACTGTTCTTCCTGCAGCTTCTCAAATAACTTGTCCAGCACACCCGCCTTGGCCCAGCGATTCATGCGAGTGTAGATCGTATGCCATGTTCCAAAGCGTTTTGGCAGCTCGCCACTTACAGCCATTCTCCGCGACATACAAAATCGCGTTGATCACGGCCAGATTATCGTGCGACACATTGCCACGCTGACGCGGCAGGTATTGCTCAATGCGTTTGAATTGTTCAGCAGTGATTTCCATCTCTCCATCATATCATTTAGTGTTAACACGACCTAGTAGCAACCGCTATGACTTCAGTAACTCTGCGTACCGCAGTGGGTCAGATTTGCGACTACAGTGAACTTCCTAAACAGGTGAGGTGTGTGATGGAAAAGAATGTTGGTTATGCAGATAAAGTGGTTCGGGTCATCATCGGGCTGGCGCTGCTCAGTCTGCTATTCCTGCGTCAGGACAGCTCGCGCTGGTTTGGCCTGATTGGCCTGATTCCATTGTTCACCGTCGCCATGAGCTGGTGTCCGCTGTATACCGTGCTGGGCATCAAGACCTGTCCGGTGGCGAAGAAGTAGATATAGTTGGGTTCGTAGGTTGGGTTGAGTCCGTGATACCCAACGCTCGGTGTGCATTGATGGAAATGTTGGGCTTCGCGGACTCAATCAGACAGTAGTGTCCGACGCCGGCAACGTGCGAATGCATTCTTCGAGTGGATGCAGCTGTTTCTCGACTACCGTTGCTACGGTCAGCGGGTCGATATTGCCCAGATAGTTGTGCACAAGGATGTTGCGAAAGCCACTGATTTGTCGCCACGGGATATCTGGATACGAAGCTTTGATCTCGTCAGGCAATGATTGGGTGGCTTCAGAGAAGGTTTGCAGATTGCGCAACGCGGCGTCATAAAGCACTTCGTCCTGCGTCAGGTCACCGCGCGCCTGGATGCGGCAAATCCTGGCAATCGCATCAAGGATGTGCAGTGCATAAGGTCGCTAGGGCTTGCTCATAGCTCAACGGCCTCGTTCAGCGCCTGCTCGCGAATGTGCTGATTCAGTTCATGCTCGGGAATCAGCTCCACATGCCGATTGAGCAGTGCCGCCAGCTTTTCCGTCAGTGGCAGACGCTGAGCGAACAGGTTATAGCCATGTGGAAAATCCACCAGGAAATCTACGTCGCTGTCTGGCCGCTCTTCACCGCGAGCAACGGAGCCGAACACGCGCATACGCCGCGCGCCGTACTGGGTGCACAGGGCGGCAATAACTGATTTTCGGGCGCGTAGTTCGTCCAGCAACATGGCTATTTCTCGTTGATCGGGGGGGTAGCGTAAACCTTAAGAGTCGAGAATTCATCTGTGCTGCCGTTTTGCGTGAATCGTAGGCTGGCGTTGCAGCGTAGCGAAAATCCAGCGTTAAGTAGGCACTGAATAATCGCTTATCCGTCATTCCCGCATGCGCGGGAATGACGTTAATCAGAGGTTCCTTAACTTTCATGCTAAAGAAAGCTGGGATTTCATCCCAGCCTACTGCGCTACAGAGGCTCTGGATTGCTAGTCGTCAACTTGTTCTGTTGATATACGCGCGTCTGTGGCTCCCACGATAATTCTCACACGTAATTTACTATTTTTAAATCTTGGTGAGTGCTTTTTATATTTTGGATCCTGAGGCGGCACTATGATTACTTCGGGGGTCACGACATAGTCTAATTCAACAGGCTCCTCCCCGATTTTAGTCGTTTTGAATTGCCCTGTTGACAGGATAAATTCATTGGTAGGATACCCGCCATCGAAGTTAATTTTAATCTGTCTCCAAACATTTTTTAGCGGGAATAACTTAGTTATCCCATGCAAAGGATCCCAGAAATATATTTCATGAAATTGGTGAGAGGCTTTATTTGCAGCATATTTCATTAGGTTCATTATCTCTGGGTTTTGATAATTAACCGTTGTGTCTTTTCCACTAATCGGAGAGTGAATTAATAGCCAAATTAAACTTGCACCAGTCGCATTATTGTAGGTCTTTATTTTCGAATTCTTAGATTCAATTGCATCCATTACCCAGAAATGTTGCTCTTGTGGCCACACTATTCGTACAGCACTAGCTTTGGATTTTACGAGTTGTTTAAATCGGCTGTGTACGTACTTATATATTCTACCCGGCAGTATTTGGACGCATTCGCAACCGATCTTTACCGAACCAAGTTGGAAAAACAAATCCGGTTTATCCTCAATATTTCTAACAATGTTGGTAGCTTCTTTTCCGACACCTCGCAAATATTCTAGGGCCTGTTAACACTAACTGATATGATGTTGGCATGGAAATCACTGCCGAACAATTCAGCCGCATTGAGCAATACCTGCCGCGTCAGCGTGGCAATGTGTCGCATAAAAACTTGGCCGTCATCAACGCGATTTTGTATGTCGCAGAGAACGGCTGTAAGTGGCGCGCATTGCCCAAGCGCTTTGGTACGTGGCATACGATCTACACTCGCATGAATCGCTGGGCCAAGGCGGGTGTGCTGGACAAGTTATTTGAGAAGCTGCAGGAAGAACAGTTGATCCGCATCAAGATAGAAGCCGTGAGCCTGGACAGCACAA
>JBFXCU010000054.1:0-2517 GCA_050181835.1 Steroidobacteraceae bacterium
GGCTCTCCGAGCCGCGTGGGCGCAGTGTAAACACGAAAGGGTACTCGCCTATATCAGATTTCTGCGGGCCATGCGGAAGGGATCGGCTGGCTACCTCCTGGCCCTGTTTTTTCTGCATGCGTTGGTTATTGGTTTTTTTGGCAGCAGTGTGATCATTGTTCTGCTGGCCACGGAAGACCCCCGCACGCGATTGTGGGCTTTATTCGCCATTTTTGGGTCCGCGTTGCTGGTGTCGCTTGGGGTCATCGCCTACCTGCTTTCGGAGCGCGTCTGGTTCAAAGCGTCCGGTGCGGAAAAGCAAGTTAAAAGCATTCTCGAGTCTGACCAATAGCCGAATGTCGTCAACGACCGCGCTGGCGTGCGCGGAACTCTCTCTTCGCCGGCCGGCCCGCTGCCGGGTGCGCGGTTTGTAACTCGATTATCCTCAGCCACGATCATCAGAGACAGATCAGGAAGCAAGGTCATCCATAACTCCGGGCTGGAAGAGATCGACGGGGGAATCATTGGGGAATCATTGGGGTCAGGTCGTGTAACGTGCGTTGGACTTGAAAAAGGGAAAAGCGCCTTCTCATCGGTGGGCGATCCGGCTGGCCGTTGCGACGCACAACCTGCCCCCGGATTTCTTCTTCGTCCAGGAAAATGCGCTGATGCGCATTTCCTCGCGCCATCACATGGTAGAAAGCACCTTCAAATTCGATGCGCAGCGGACAGACCATGTGTCGAGCCTATCAGAGAAAAGCGGGTCATGCACGATACACGACCTGACCCCAGGCTTCTGCACGATACTGAGAATCACGCCCGCCGCGTAGCCGGGCGTATCCGTGCCGGCCAGGTGGTCATCAACGGTGGCAGCTTCAACATGATGGCGCCCTTCGGCGGTTACAAGCAGTCCGGCCACGGGCGCGAACACGGGCCTTACGCGCTGGACGAATACTTGCAGACCAAGTCGTTGCAGATGTGAATTTATCGCGGCTTGTGAACCGCGGGCCCGGTAACAGGAAACCGGCACCGCACCCTGGCCGCGCCCGAAGTCCTGTTTCTTGGAGGTGGAAGGCTTGGGGGTGGATGCTATAAGGCGAGAACTGACTCCGCTCACCTTACATATATTGGGGCTTAGCAATCTTGGTAATCAGGTAAGCTTTTGTTCCCTAATTTACTACTTATGAGTAGGTACTACGAGGCGTCCATTATTCCAGTATGCGCGATTGAAACACCTAAAACGTAGACGGAGTTGACTGCTGGCATGCCAGGTATTGAGATGCGCTTGCATGAAATAGATATTTTCATAGGAGATGCCTCTATATTTTTATTCTGCCAGCTAAAGCTGGTGGTCATTGTGTCATTCCATTCTTTACTATCAAACTCAACGCCATAGGTTCTTTTGAAGCCTTTAACCACCCTATTGGCTCTGGAGAGGCACTGTTCCAATGTGTTTGGATTTTCTATGGCTTGAGTTGCGTAAATTCTAAATATTTCTCTTCTGCTGTTGATGTTGACTTGTACGTTGTAGCTGGCTGGGCTCAAGTCTCGATTTACTCCCCAGCAGGTCATGTTGTTCTCTGCGCACTGATTTATACCATCTGAGTTTGGATAAATTTTCTCACCCAGTGTGTACCCAGATAGTTCGGATATTTCGCTAATATCTTTTGCTATAGCCGAGGCCGAGAGTAGGGAAAGGATGGTTAGTAAGGTCAGTGCTTTCATCGTGCTCTCATTGAGATAACGTTGAGGGGGATCGGGGTCAGTTCTCGCATTGTAGCATCACCGTCAACGGCCTATGGTTGGTGGTGCAAAGACTTCGCGCCATTTCGCCGCGGCTAAGCCGCACCACTTTTTGGCGTCGACCTGAGCACATAATCGGGGCGCAACTTTTGGTAAAGGAATTCTGGCGCGAAATTCGCACCGCCCGGCCAGACGACGGTGTCAAGTTCTCCGTCCAGCACGAATTCCGCAAAGCGGATGTCATCGTTCAGGGGCTCGAACACGTCTCCCCACAGCTCGCCTTCAAGATCAACCTCGCCTTCGACCCCATCCGCAAATTTCAGCCAGATGCAGTAGTCGCGTCGATACTTTGCTTCTCTCAGTTTTGGCAGCATGGCACTACTCCAGCGGTTCGATGCGCTTCAGTGTCTTTCTTTCACGGGCCAGGTTCAATGTTTCTTCATCAGGAAGCGATAGCAGCCTTTCACTTCGCCAGACCCGAATCAGATTCGCCGACGCTGCATCCCGCAAGTAAACCACGCGAAACGGCGGATGAATAATCTCCCGAATGTGCTCTTGATCAAACTCGGGAACCATTCTGCCTGAGTCTGGATGGCCACGAAGTCTTTCCACATTTTGCAATATGGCACTTACAAACTTCTGGCCGATGTCCGGCACGCCCTGCTCCTGATAGTAATTCTTGATGTCCTGAAGGTCGCTCAGGGCAGACCGGGCAATATTTATCTTCACTTATCTGCGCCAAGCATTTTCTTTGCTTCAGCCAGCGTGACGGTGTTGCCTTCCCGGATGTCCGCC